>CALGLP010000023.1 GCA_937930175.1 uncultured bacterium | reverse complement strand
TATAAGAGAAAACAAGGGGGTTTGGGGCATTTGGGGAAAGCGCTTTCATCGACGGGAATGGCGCAAACAAAAGGAAAAAGACAGATAATTTAAACGAAAAATGAGAAAAAGGGGAAAGTAGGACAGATTGCTGTTACGCTAACTTGGCTTGCCAGGGTCTTGATCTGAAAGTCCTAAAATCATCTGCGGATTGGTAATCGGAACAATTTGGATAATGATCGGCGCGATCATGTCGGGATTAAAATCTTGAAGCATGCTTTCATCAAAAGGCATATTCATGTCGATGCCCTTACCTTGTGTTTTTAAATTAAATTGATCCTCGTTAAAATCAATACCGCCGTACTTGGGCTGATTACCTTCGTTATTTACACCAGAAGACGAAACCCTCTCCGTTTTAGATATTGCATCAAAAGAAGCTACATCAAAATCTTCTAAGCCCTTTGTCCTAAGAGAGAGGAGATACTCTACAAAATATTTATTGGAGACACCTTCAAGTCCAAGATCTTTCTGCAGCTTCGCTGCGATCTTTTCTGCCTTCGCCAAGGGATCAAGAATCTCAGCGGGATTGCCGTACTGATCTAAAAGTGTGACAGGAGGCAACGGCTTGCCAAAAGGAAGGTCGGTCGCTGGATTAATAATATTAACATCTGCTGTTTCGCCAGGGCGAAGACCAGTTGCGGGATCAATCATCCCTTGTCCGCTTTGTCCATTAAGCCCTATTGGGCTAAGAATTTTACTTTCTTCTTGTTTTATCTTTTCTTGAAAAGATTTCTTAAGTTGCCCCTCCATAAACTTCTTGAGATCACCTTGGGTCTTCACACGATAAATTCCTTGATCAAGAATGCCTCCTTTCTTATCGTAAGCAGTAATTTCTACATACCCAATACCCTCTGGAATCTTTCCCAAAAACGGCCTTTCTTCCAATTTCTGTATATATCCCTGATAAATTTTCGCTGGATCAGCCTGAGAAAGACCGTTCTCATAAATACCTCCGGTTGCTGCTGCAAGCTCAAAAAGACCTATGGCCCCTGTAAACATCTTATCAAGTCGAAGAACATAATCTTCCTTCTTAAAACTTGCATTATCAATAACTAAAAGATCGATCACGATGCCGTACCTCTTCAACTCTTTGATATACTCAAAATCAAAACCTGTCTTCTTTGCTGAAGTCTGCCCATCGGTAAGAACAGGGACGTGAAGCTCTCTAAAACCAGGATCACCACGTTGAGGCCTGCCTTGTTGCTCACAATAAGCTATCGCTATATCAAGAAAAGCTCTGAGATTAGCATCAAGCTCTGTACCACCTTCCGGGCTCAAATGCCTCAAAAATCCTCTTAGATCTGCTCGGCCATTGAACATTTGTACATCAGGTCGACTCCCACCCTTAAACTTTCCCATCCCAATAATTTTCTCCTGCAAGGTGTCATGAAGGAGCTGGAATGTTTCCTGAACGATCCCAATTCGCCTCCCTTTCATGGTTTTACTTTCATCAACAAGTGGAAAATAATCAAAATTGCGCGATCGCCTAAGAGAAGTTTTTTCTTCTTTTCCAATCACCTTAACCACAATATTCTCTGACCCCTTTGGGATTGAATAACCTTTAATATTTCCACTAGCGACATCAAACTCCACTTCTCCTTTTACCTGTTCTGGGCTAATGGTGTCATTAGATTGGTAGTTTTCCAAAGGATTTCCTTCCCCATCCACAACCGCTAGAAGGTCTCCATTTTTGCCCCGTAAAGCCACCTGAAGACTATCTAATCCCGTTAAATCACCGATCGGAATGCCTACAATTTCATTGGCAATTGCTTCGCTTTGTTCATACTGATCTCTAAGCAAGGAAGCAAAGCGATCAACACTTGCATTCTCTGTCTCGTCTTTTATCTCTTCGTGCCGGATAATAAAGAAGATAGGATTTTTGGGATGGGCCTTTGCATAGGCCTCCATCATCTCAACCAAAAAAGCAGATTGAACATTCAGCGTTTCAATATAATAACCAATAAATCGCTGATTCTGCGTTTTGAGCTTTTCAAGTAAAGGATTAAAAACCTCTCGTTCGACATCCTCGTAACTCCAATCCTGAATACCTACAGCAAGGGAATCTGGACGGAAATCACCAACGTAAACAACGGTACCAAATTTCCCTGCCCTGTCAGATGCTTCTGGAAAATTCTGCTTGATATGTGTTGCTCCATAGCCTTGCAAAGACTTAGCCGTCTTGCTTAAAAAATCATCGACGGGTGTTTCCTCAATTTGTGGAGTCTTATGAACAACATCACCAATAAAAACTTTTTTAATGCCATTGCTGGACCAAACTTTCTGAAATGCTTTGACTAAAGCCTGAAGTTTCTCCTTGATCATGGTCCCTGAACCATCGCCAAGCCAAACAGTCTCCCCTTTATAAAAAAGACTATCGCCCGGAAGGCTGACCTTAAACGTTGCAGAACCATTTTTGGCAATGGCTTCTTCAGGATTAGAGCCGGAGGGGGGCTGAATGGTAAACACTCCTAGAGAAGGATTAACACCTACTTTCACCTCTTGGGGCTCCCCCTTGCTTGACCCTGTCGGCTGAGTCGCTTTCCAGATATCGCTGACGATTTTTCGATCCTCTTCATTACGAAAATCTTCAAATTTTACATCCGAAAAATACCATTTAAAATTATCCCTCAAACGACCGAAAACCTTATCCAAAACATTCTCGGAAAAAGGAAAATTTCTTAAATTATGGGCATTAGCAACTTTCTGTGAAAAATTCTCCGTTTGTAATTCAAGCACTTGGTAGGTACCATCAGAATTACTCTTGACAGCTCTAAAAGAAAACATCGGAGGCCTCCGGGGTGTAAGCATGATTTGAAAATGAAGACTAAAGCCATCATCAACCAAGCGACTTCCTTGTGGCTGAAAAATGGTAAGATGATAATAATTAGGACTTTCCATGATGTTCCTCGCTGCATTCTCTCGTATATAAACAGTTTGTTGTGTCTTAAAATCCATATTTTTAATCTGTTGCGAAACAGCGACCAGCTGCTCAGGGCTAATGACAAGGCCGGCATCGTTAAGATGGCGATCAAACATGGTTAAGAGATGATTAGCAAATGCAGCACGAACATCGTCCACGAGAAGTAAATTTCTAACGCCAAGTTCAAAATCACGCTCGCTATTAAAAGAAAGTTGGCCAACAGTAATACCAACGCCAAGATTCCTAGCCAAGTCGCTTCTTAATGACAATACAAACATTTTTTGATTGCCGCTTTGACTAACAGTGAGCTCTCCTATCTCCTGCCCAAGAGCGCTATACAAGGTTGCCTTGGCCTTTTGGCCATTCTGATATTGCGTGTAGGACACATTTTTATAAGAAATACCAGCAACAGTCTGCTTTTGCTGATCAACGATGGACATATCTTTAAAAAAGCCTTCGTCGCTGTCCAAATCTGGCGGCGCCGTCCCATCATCCCCAGAATTCCCATCACCCCAAGGAGAAATGTTTTCCCCGTCTAAGCCGCTTGCTGTGTTGTTGCTTATCACATACCCTGGAAGATTTAATTGATCCAGGACTTTCTTGCCCTCGGGAATAGTGTTGGCCGATAAGGCAGGATTGAAAGCCGCAGCGACTATCAGAGAAAAAACTGCCGCTAAGGCAGAATTGCGTATCGTTGTTGGAGTAAGGGTTTCGGCCACAGCTCCCGCTAGCTTGTCCCAGAAAACACCAGAAGCATAAAAAATTCTTTTTCCATCGTTCCATCTTTTAGCAATAACAGCACGCGCTTTTTCATAGGCTTCACGCCCAACAATCCTGACAATCAACGAGGACCCCGCAAACCCACCGGAAAAATATTTTCGTGGGACATGCTTTTTCATGTACGGATCATATTCAATTTTCATCACGTCACAAACGCCTTTTTTGTACGCAGCCAAATATTGCGCATAAATTTGACTCGCAGCCTCCTTGCCTTCAATGGAAATACCGCCAACCTTGTTATGATCACTATAAACTTTGTTGAAAATGGATTTCTGCAGATTTTTCTTAAACCAATTGGCAAGAATAAGCGAATGGTAAATCTGGCGCAGTTGCGTAAAATTCTTACCATTATTGACTTCCTTGATGAGCTCAGGCACAACAATTTCGCGGACGATAGAAGTAGAAATATTGGAAGATGGAGATTGGAGGTTAGAAGTTGGATTAGAAGAAGTTAGAAGAGACTTTTCACTAGATACTATATGCTCACGACTACCGACTGCTTCTAGTTTTTCTCCCTTCTCCCCTCTATCTTCTAACTTCTTTTCAAAATTCTTCTGCTCTGCCAGATAGTCGCTTTCCAGCATTACATTCATTGAGCTTTCAATAACCAAGGCTTTATTCTCTTGAGCATAAACCGTGGCCTTGTCAGGAACGATCCACACCTTGTTAAAGGTGTTCACCGGGATCGTAGTCGTGCCATAGACCTCAAAGGCTTTTTGGTAAATACGTTTCCAGAAATTTCGCCCTAGCTCATCCTCAGGATAGATCAATGAAGCAGTAATTTGCTTAAGCATATAATCCTGAGCCAGAAGATCGCGGCCCATTTCCGTCTGGCCAAAGACATCATCCACAATGCGGTCGCCTTCATATGGCGAAAGATTAACCCAAAGCTTATCTTCAGGCACGGCCAAGCCAGCTAAGAAATAGCGTATAACTTTTTCAGATTCTTTTTTAAGCTCCTCAGGAGTTAAGTGTTCATCACCGTGATCGACAATAAATTGAAATTTGAAAGGATTGTTTGGGTCGATCTCAAGCCCTAGCAAAAGCGTTGGCGCAAAGGCAGGGCTCACAGAAACCATAGCGCCAGGCACAGGAAGATTAAGGACATTTTGAGCATAAAGAGGCTGCGCCACGAACATCAAACACAAAATTACCGTTGTAATAAGCCTCAACGTATAAAAGAGAAAATGTAATCTCAGGCGCCCTAAACAATCCATTTTAAAAGCCTCCTTATAATAAAGTATATATGAAGAAAATATGCTTTAGGGGGCTTTAGAAAGGACCTAAGAAAGCGCTTTCTTTTTACGCTTACAGTCTCCTACAAAGAAATCTTATCTATATGTTTCACAAGGGGTTAGAAAACTTATTAGTAGATTCTAAATAAGTAGTAAGAATAAATTTTTATTAAAATTTACTAATATCTATAAGAAAAAAGGGCGAAAAGGGTTTCTTGTTAGGAAACGGGAGAAACAGGCCTCTTACGGGGCCGTCACGGTCTCTGGCAAAGAGGGCTCTTTGCTGACACATGGCACTTCTTTGGGCATGCGCTTTTTTTCCTTGGCGCGAAAAAGTAACTTCCAAGGATTACGCTTGAGATCATCGCTAAACTCTTCAAAATTCTGAGATGTTGTTTCAAAATTTTTAATCGTGCGCGACAGGCTGTCTTTATTGCCAGCCACAACATCATTGGCATTGGCAAGAACTTTATCGAAATTGGCAATCGCGCTCTTCAAGGTCTCTCGATTTTCCTCTACGGTCTTGTTTAAATTCGTCACAAGAACAGACAAGTCGATGTACGGATCGCCCGAGAGCGTACTTTCTGGCGCAACAAATTGTTCATTTTCGGAAGACGTAATTTGAACATACTTCTCCCCCATCAACCCCATCATCTGAATAGAAAATGTGGAATCAATGCGGATCTTGGCCTGATCTTCAATCCAGAGCTTAAGAGAAATCAGGGTTTTGTTGCCCTCGTAAAAAGGCTTGACCTCTTCGACCTTGCCGACCTCCAGACCGTTGAGCATCACAGGTGCTTTTTTCCCAAGGCCCGCTGTTTCTGTAAAAACAACGTATACAGAATAACCTTTCTTCTTGATATCCAGTTTGCCTGTGCTGTAAGTCATATAAAAAAGCCCAAGAAGACAAATGATCACAAACAGCCCGACTTTAAATTCATTGGTCCAGTTTTTAATTTTCATAAACGTTCCTCTCTTTGTTCATAAAATACTCTGCCGCTCTAGCGACTACGGTTCTTTAAATAAATCCATGGGCCCTTGCGGGTTGCCATTAATAAACTGCTGCACAAAAGGATTTTGCGAGCGCTCAATCTCCTCAACCGTACCCACCTCAACAAGCCTTCCCTTGTGGATCATGGCCATGCGATCGGCGATCTTAAAAGCACTGCGCAAATCATGAGTCACCACAATCGAGGTGATCATAAGCTTCGCACTTAGATCTTTAATTAATTTATCGGTCACGCCACCGACAACGGGATCAAGTCCGGAGGTCGGTTCATCATAAAAAACAATATCTGGATCCAAGGCAATGGCGCGCGCCAACCCCACGCGTTTACGCATGCCGCCGGAGATCTCGGAGGGGTAATATTTCTCAAACCCCCGCAAGCCAACCAAAGATAATTTCATTTTGATAATAATTTCGATAATCTCATCGGCAAGCTTGGTATGCTCATGTAGCGGAAGCGCAATATTTTCTTCGACCGTGAGAGAATCTAACAATGCGGAATACTGAAAGGACATGCCAAAACATTTTCTCACCTCATCAAGCTCATCGTTAGAGATCTTGGCGATATCCTGACCCTTGATCCAAATACTTCCTTGACTTGGACGGATCGCCCCGGTCATGTGGCGCAAGAGCGTACTCTTGCCCGAGCCTGAACATCCCATGATGACAAAGGTCTCTCCACAGAGGATATCAAGTGAAACATCATCGATCACTTTGTGCCCCTGGAAAAACTTGGTCACATTACGAAGTGAAATAATCGTTTTATGATCACATTCTTTAGGACTCATATTGTTTCAAGGGGCAGGCGCTTTAAGCGCCTGCCCATCCTTTTTGATATCAATTAAAAAAATAAAAGATTGCCGTAATCACGCAATCCGCCGCGATGATCAAGATAAAACTAAACACAACACTACGGGTTGTGGCGCGCCCCACCCCTTCAGCCCCACCTTTGGTGTTAAGCCCTTCATAACAAGACACAAGGACAATGATGATGCCAAAAACAACCGCCTTTAAAAGCCCCGTATAAATATCTTTGAGCTCAAGATATTTATAGGTAATTTGCATATACAAATCTGGACTAATATTGAGGCTCCCGGTTCCAACAAGAAATCCTCCAAAGATGCCAGATAAATCCCCGAGCACTGTTAAGGCGGGAAGCATCACAAAAAGGGCTAAAAACCTTGGTACGACCAGAAACCGCACAGGATTAATGGCCATGGTTTCCAGAGCTTCAATCTGTTCGGTCACCTTCATGGTCCCTAATTCCGCCGCGATCGCAGAACCGGCCCGACCGGCCACCACAAGCGCTGTCAAAACAGGACTGAGTTCGCGACATAACGAGATCGAGACAAGCGAAGAAATATAAAGCTCAGCCCCCATCTTCTGCAAAAGATACGCGCTCTGCATCCCTAAAACAATACCCGTAAACAAATCCACAAAGAAAACAATAACGATCGAATTGAGCCCCACAAAAATCATTTGCTGAAAAATATTTTGTCGATGAGCGGCCTTGCCTAAAAAAGGGCCAATGACAAGCCAATAAAGAGTGTGTAGAAAAAGATCTGCGACGCCCTGAATCCATCGTAAATATTCGATCAACACTTTTCCTAAATAACTGATCGCCGATATCATATTAAAAAGCCCCCATCGCGTTTACCCGCGTATCGTAGATATCAAAAAATGCGCTCACCTTGAGGACATCAAACATCGCCTTGATCTTCGCATCGAGATTGCTTAACTTAAAATGGCCATTACTCTTTTGAAGCCGATGCAACATTTCAATCAAGGTCGCCAACCCCGCAGTATCCATCAACGTGACTGCTGATAAATCAACAACAACTTTTTTCTCATTCTGCTTAATGATCTCATCAAAGACTTTGCGCAATTGCGGCGAATGCGCGATATCAATATCACCACTAGGAAAACAAATCACAATATCACCTTCTTTATGCATTTTAATGTCCACAGCCAGCACCCTTTTGCGCAAAAACCTTGATCATAGTGATCCCCCGCCCCTGATCAAAGAAAAACACCTGATCCATATTATTTTTGATAAGAAATAAGCCACGTCCACTGAGCTTTTCACGATTTTCCACGCGCGTAGGATCCGGAAGTTTTCCAAAATCAAAACCCTCACCCTGGTTGACAATGTCAATCTCAATTGAATCCTCTTTAATTCTCAAGGCAATCTCCACCGACAAATCAGGCTGAGAATGGTTGCCATGCACAATCGCATTAGCCAGGGCTTCTTCAAACGAAAGCTTAATCTTAAAAAGATCTTCAGGGGTAAACGACAAACCTTGAAGCGCATCGATGAGCTGTGTCGCGCAACTAGGAATCAACTTAACTTGAGAGGATAATGTTTTCGAAATATGAATCATAAGACAACTGCATTATATCGGCATTTACCAAGGGATTCAAGAAGCGAACAAGAAAAAAAGGGTGGCCCCGCAAATTGCGAGGCCACCCTTTTTCCAAAATCTCACCCTCTTTTATTTCTTTCCACTTTTCTTCTTAGGCTTCTGCCGTTTAACAACTTCCTTTTGTGAAGGACAACGCCCTGTCCAACAATAAAGACACAACTTCTCCCGTGGCAAACCAATCGCCTTGACCATGTCCTCAAGCCCTTGAAATCTTAACGTCGTCACCTCAATATCCCGCGCAATCCACTCCACCATCTCTTTATGTTTCTTTGTAGTCGGATCCAAATATTGCGAAACATCTTCAATGTCCTTGCCTTCAATAGCCTTGATGGCTTTGCGCGCCGCAAGCTCATGAATGCTGCGCGTGGAGAGACAAAACTTACACGGAAACATTAACGGCGGACACGCTGGTCGGACATGAATTTCTTTAGCACCTGCATCCCAAAGCTTCTTTACCGTATAATTCTTGAGTTGTGTCCCCCGCACAATTGAATCTTCACAGATCACAATTCGCTGCCCCTTAATAATATCGTTCACCGCGACAAGCTTCATGGTCGCCACAAGGTCCCTCGTTTCTTGGCTCGGCGGTGTATAGCTACGCCCATATCCCGGCGTATATTTAACCAGCGGCCGACGATACGGCTTCTTCGACTCCATAGCATAGCCAATGGCATGCGCAATCCCCGAATCAGGAACACCACAAACAAGATCGCTGTCGATATCTTTGTCTTTCTTTGCCATGGCCCTGCCGCAACGCTCACGGACAACTTCGACATTTAAGCCTTCATAGCTTGACGCAGGAAATCCTGTGTAAATCCATAAAAAGGAACAAATCTGCTTCTTCGATAATCCTGGCTTTCTGACAACCAAACCCTTAGGCGTGATCAAAACAATTTCCCCCGGCTCAAGACTTTTCTTAACCTCAAAACCAAGATTAGAAAGCGATGCGCTTTCACTGGCAACCGCCCATTGATTTTCTTTTTCCCCAATCACCAGCGGAGTATAACCGTTGCGATCACGCACGGCGTAGACACCTTCCCGCGTCAAAAGCAAAAAGGAACACGAGCCTTCAATCACATCAAACATCTTTTCAATGCCATCAATAAAATGATCGCCTAAGCTGATCAACTTGCCGATGAGCTCCGTGACATTGACTCCCCCCGGACTCACCTCGCAAAAAGAGACATCTTTTGTAAAACAAAATTCTTTAAGTTTATCTTTGTTTTCAATCAACCCAGCAGTGACAATACAAAACGGCCCAAGCTTCGAATTAAGATAAATCGGTTGTTCATCTGAATCACTAATCACCCCAATGCCACAGGACCCATCCATTTTACGAATGTCTTCAAAAAATTTCGATTTAAACTGACTCTGAGCAATGCTATGAATTTGTCGCTGAAAGTCCTTGCCTAAAACAGCCACGCCGCCATATTCAGTGCCAAGATGCGAATGATAATCAATACCATAAAATAAAGATTGAGAACAATTCTCCCCCGCCTTTGACACCACGCCGAAAAGTCCGCTCATCTTTTTCTCCTGCTAGAAAATATTAAATACGAAAGAAATGAAAAAATGATTATTGTTCGAGATCACAACGTTCTTCTTTTAATAAAAATCTATTATAAGAGGAATAAACGACTTAGCAAGAAATTTCATCATCGATACAAAGCCAACAAAAAGGGCTGTTGGGTGATGCCTCACCCAACAGCCCCCCCCCAAAAAAATTTAATACCCGCTAAATATCGTGCTAACCCTGCCTTAAAAATGCTTAAAGCATTCCTTAAGATGGTCCCCGGACAACTTCTTTGTAAAAAGACTGACGACAATCGCCACCACAAAAGAAATCGGCAAGATCACCACGATCGGGTCAACAACCGTCCATGGCGCACTCGCCAAGGTCGGCTTCTTAAAAAGAAGATTACACAAACCTAATGCTGCCGATTCTTTTTCATGAATAAAAAGAAGCCAGAATGCACTTCCCAGAAAACCAGTCAACATGCTTGCAATCGCCCCTGTTTTAGTCATCCCTTTCCAGAAAAGCGCACCGATATACGTCGGCAAAAAAACGCTAGCGCACAATCCAAAGAAAATCGCTGTGGCCACGGCAATAACGCCTGCGGGAAGCTTAAAACCTAAAAACACCGTAACAACAACCCCCAAAAGAATACCAAGACGCGTGATCAAAATGGTATGCTGTGAATGTTTGCTACGCAAGATCGCCTTTTCATAAAGATCGCGGCCAATCCCAGCGCCCATCGAATGAAACTGCGAGCTTGAGGTCGACATGGCCGCAGAAAGAAGTGTGAGCATAAAAATATAAATAAACCATGTTGGCATAGCGCTATTGATATAAATCGGAATAATCTTATCAATGTTGCCTCCCGCAACAGCCAAAGAAATCTTGCCAAAACTAGGATGATTGAAGAAATAAACATTCGAAAGTGCTCCCACAACAAACGCGATCCCTGTCATAGATAAAATAAAAAGACCGCCGACGCCCACTGCGCGGTTAAGCTCTTTACTGCTCTTGACCGTCATAAAGCGCAAAGCCAGCTGAGGCTGAGCCAAGACGCCAATGCCCACCCCTAAAACAATCGTTGACACAAGATTCCACCAGAGGGCTGAACCCAAGGCTGGCATATGCACCCACCCCAAATGCCCTTTCGCAATTAAGGGTGGCGGAACCTGAGGCGTTAAGGCTGCTAGCCCTTGATGCGCCGCAACAACACCCCCGAGCTTTATATAGGTAAAGACCAAAAGCGTGATCATGCCCAAAAACATGATCGCACCCTGAAGGGCATCGGTGTACATAACCCCTTTCAGGCCTCCTGCCAAAACATACGCACAAATGATCAAGGCATAAATCAGGATCGCCACATTAAAATTAATATAATTGGGGAACGTTGCTTCAATAAAACGTGCTGCCCCGATCAAAACCGCAGCCGCATATAAGGGCATAAAAATAAAAATTATGGCTCCAGAAAACCCTTGAATAAAATACGAATTAAATCGTTTGCCGATCAACTCAGGAAAGGTATGCGCGTCGAGATTATGTCCCATTTTCCTTGTTCTTTTTCCAAAAACCAAAAAGGCAATGATAATCCCAACGGCAATATTTAAGAATGTGAGCCATAAAAGACCAAATCCAAACATGCCCGCAGCCCCGCCAAAACCAACGATCGCTGAGGTGCTGATAAAGGTCGCTCCATAGGAAAGCGCCATAACAAAAGGGTGTGTGCTTCGTCCAGCCACCAGATAATCAAGGGCATTCTTGGTTTTGCTATAGCCGTAATAGCCTAAATAGCCAATCGCAAAAAGATAAACAATAACGATCAACGTGAGCATAAACATATTTTCCATGCGCATTCTCCTTTCTTAAAATTCGTCGCTGACTTTTTTCTCGCCTTCAACCCATTTCTTATCTTCCCCCGAAACATCTTCATCACCCTTATTCCAATGGGTTACCCCGTAAACAATCGAAAAAAGCGCAGCTAAAATGCAAAGCAAATACACGAGCCAAATTTGTGGATCCTCGAATCCAAACATAATGCCTCCTCCTTTTTTGTTATTTGGGAGTTTTAAAATAAGCCATAGCGCTAAAATGGGCTAGGACTTCTTGTTGAGCATTGACAACGGTCACAATAAAGGTTCCCACACGCTTACTGCGCGCAAGAAGCTTAGCTTCGGCAGAAATAGTCTCACCTTCGAACGAAGGCCTGGTATATTGAATATTCGCGTTGATGCCCACGCCGATCTCCGCGCTAGTATTAGCCGCTAGCGCAAAGGCATAATCGGCCAACGAAAACAAAACACCACCGTGAGTGGTGTTAATACTATTAAGGAAGTGTTTTTGGATCTTAAGCTCAACCTTGGCATAATTTTCCTTAAGATCAAGGACCTGCACGCCCAAGTGTTTAGCAAAATGATCTTTCGAAGAAATATTTTCAATCATAAAGCTCGCCTTCCATTATATCTCCAACACTTCCGCATCGGTCAAGACTTTAAAACCTTTAGTTTCTAAGAAATCTGAAACCTGCTTCACATCTTTGACCTCAACAAAGAAAAGAGAACCCTTGATGGTTTCCGCGGCAAATCCATAGGCATCCAAAATATTGACATTGTCCTCGGGAAAGACTTTCAGAAGCTCAAACAAGCCACCTGGCTTGTCTTTGATCACAACCGCCAACACATCTTTTTCCTTGCAGGCAAAATTGTTTTCTTGAAGGGCGATCACTGCCTTATCCGGATGATTGACAATGAGCTTGACCAACCCAAAATCCCCTCGATCTTGCACAGCCATCGCCCGAATATTGATACCTGCCTTAAAAAGAACCTCGGTAATCGATTTGATGCGCCCAATGCGATTGTCCACAAAAACATTGAGTTGTTTAGCCATGATTCCCTCCTGGTATGATCATTAAACGTCACTTACAAACGATACCTGATTTGTAATCTCTGAAATCATAAATGATCTTTGCAAGATTCCCTGCATTAATATTATAACTTTTCTCTTAAATCCAACACACGCTTGGCCTTGAGCTCAAAAGCCGGCAAACTTTCAGGTTCGTGCAACTCCACCGCGGGATTAATAATGATCGAAGCCTTGAGCCTATCGCGAATTTTAGTCTTTAATTTCTCTAGTTCGGACAAATCACCAGCAAATAATTTAGAATAAATTTCCACCTTAACAGTCAATCGATCCAAAGCGCCTTCGCGAGAAAGACAGATCTGATAATTGTTGCCAACCTCAGGAATGTTCATAATCACCTGTTCAATCTGCGACGGAAAGACATTGACGCCGTTAATGATCAACATATCATCCGTACGTCCAGTAATGCGTGAAATCCTGCGATGCGTGCGTCCGCAAGGACAGGGCTCGGTCAAGATCGTTGTCAGATCGCGCGTGCGATAACGCAAAAGTGGGGTCGCGCTGCGGCGCAGCGTTGTCAAAACAAGCTCCCCTTCTTGGCCATCAGGCAAGCGCTCACCGGTCTCGGGATTGATAATCTCAACAATATACGCATCTTCCCAAATATGCATATCGTTCTTGTACGTACATTCAAAGGCAACGCCAGGGCCGTTCATCTCACTTAAGCCATACGAATTATAGGCATCGATCTTAAAGAAATCTTCGATCTTCCGTCGAGTGTTTTCGGAATAAGGTTCCGCGCCTAAAAAAGCTTTTTTCAAGAAAAGGTCTTCGACTGCATATCCAAACTCCTTGATCTTTGAGGCCAAGTGAAACATAAAACTCGGTGTCGCGTGCACCACGGTCGTCTGAAAATCCTTCATCAACTGCAATTGCCGTTGCGTGTTGCCTGAGCTAGACGGAATAACCAAGGCCCCCAAACGCTCGGCTCCGTAATGGAGGCCGAGCCCGCCGGTAAACATCCCATAGGTCATCATGTTCTGGAAAACATCTTCGTTGCTCACTCCGCAGGCCACAAGCGAGCGCGTCACAAGTTCAGTCCATCGATTGAGATCATTTTGCGTGTGATAAATCACTGTCGGAATGCCTGTTGTACCGCTTGAGGTATGAATACGCACAACCTCTTTCATGTCAACGGCCAAAAGACCTTTGGGATAAGAATCCCGCAGATCATCTTTCACCGTAAAGGGAATCTTTTCTAAGTCATCAAGGGATTGAATGCTCGAGAGAGCATCCAGTTTATTTTTCTTAAAGCGTTTCTGATAAAAAGATGTCTTCAGGGCAAACTGAAGGGTTTCTTGAAGATGTTGGAATTGGTAACGTGCTAAATCAGATTTGGAAATGCACTCGATAGATTTGTCTCTGAATACAGTCATCGTAGAGTTTTAAAGGTTTCGGCATGCTTGCGCCCTGCAAGCCAGAAAAAGCAAACAAAGCAATTATAGGTGCAATGGCTTCTAATATCAAGATATTTTGAAAGTCCCTTTGGGGAAGGAACGCAAAGGCTTGCCCTGTAACAAGAAGAACGGAAAGGATTATTCAAGAATCTCTTTGGCGCGCTCAAGCGCTTCTTTCATGCCTGAAAAGACATTGTCCTCACCGATCAGGTCATAAAGATTTGCTTTCACAAGATCATTGAGGGGTTGCACGTGCAATCCTGTGATGATCAAGGCGATGCCACTTTTCTTACACTTCCAATAAAACGATTTTAACGCATGCATCCCTGTTTCATCGATCAGCGGAACATCACGAAAACGTAGGATCCTCACCTTGGGTTTTTCACTCACCTCGCGGTCAATTTCATCAAAATGATTGGCTGCCCCAAAAAATAACGGACCATTGATTTCATACACCTGAACACCCGATGGAACAATGATTTTGGAGAGCTGATCCCCGTTACGCTCATCATCAGCGATCTCTTTGGCAAAGATTTTAATATGCGTCGCATCGGACATACGTTTCATAAAAAGAAATGCCGATAAAACAACTCCCACTTCAATTGCGGCAGATAAATCAATCACGATCGTAATAAAAAAAGTTGTAAGCAAGACAGCCTTCGCGCCCACCGAGTCTTGCAAAAGAGCAATGAATGAACGCCACTCGCTCATATGATAGGCCACCACGATCAAGATTCCTGCCAAGCATGCCAGAGGAACTTTTCCAATAAATTTTCCAAATAGAAACATGATCACCAAAATGATTAAGGCATGAACAATCCCCGCAATCGGCGTACGGCCACCATTTTTAATATTCGTGACCGTGCGCGCAATCGCTCCCGTCGCTGGTATGCCGCCAAAAAGCGCTGAACCAAGATTGGCAATGCCCTGCCCCACAAGCTCCATGTTCGAGCGGTGTTTTCCACCGATCATACCATCGGCCACCACCGCGGAAAGAAGTGACTCAATAGCGCCTAAGAGCGCGATGGTAAACGCTGGCTGAAACAAAAGACGGATCATATTCATGTCAACAGCTGGAAAATGCGGCATGGGAAGGCTATGCGGAAGATCACCGAAGCGCGAATGTACAGTCTCCACAGGAAGCTTAAAAAATGCTGTCAAGATCGAAGTCACAATGATCGCAACAAAAGCCCCCGGAATCTTACGTGAAACTTTTGGCCAAATAACGATGATCAAAATACTTAAAAGTCCCACACAAAGCGCTGAAAAATTTGTGGTGGATATATTTTGAAAGACAACATGCCATTTCTCTAAAAACGCGGCTGGCAGGACAGCAACGCTTAAGCCAAAGAAATCTTTGACCTGGGAAGAAAAAATAATCACCGCGATGCCGCTGGTAAATCCAACAATCACAGAATGTGGAACAAATTTGATGATCGCGCCAAAGCGCGCAAAACCCATGACCAAAAGAAAGAGGCCAGCCATAAAGGTCGCAACGATCAAGCCATCTACGCCATGGGTCTGAACGATCCCGTAGACAATGATGACAAAAGCCCCTGTGGGTCCACCCACTTGTACGCGGCTTCCACCGAAGGCGGAGATCAAAAATCCTGCAACAACCGCGGTCACAAGCCCCTTTTCCGGGGAAACTCCTGAAGCGATGGCAAAGGCAATAGCCAAGGGAATCGCCACGATCCCCACAATTACCCCAGCGATCAAATCAGCAACAAATTGACTTTTCGTATAATCTTTAAGTGTTGTAAAAAGTTTTGGATAAAACATAACGCAACTCCTCGTCGATCAATAAAAAAACCTTGACGATACTCAATCAAGGTTTCGGTTATTTTTCCGTTTTGCCTTTGCCGTAAGGATAATTTGCCTGGATAGCTCTAACTTCTGAAATCCCTAAACATCCCATAGAAAATTCTTCTTCTCTATGGATAAGGTCCAATTATAAGCTCAATATTTTGCAATATCAATAATATTTCTAAAAAATCAAAATGTATTTGCTTTCATGCACCGGTATCGATATCTTAATAGAGGAAGCTTCAACAAAACTTTAACCCCTTACAAAGGAGTGGACGATGATGTTATTTGGTCTCGGGCTTTTCTTGATGGTCATGGTTGCCATCGGCATTTGGGGCATGCGCCGCACATCAAGCGTAGGAGACTTCTTTTTAGGCAACCGGTCAATTGGGCCATGGATCTCCGCCTTTGCCTATGGGACAACCTATTTCTCTGCTGTTTTGTTTATTGGCTTTGCGGGAAAGCTTGGCTGGGGTTTTGGGCTTAATGTCCTCTGGATTGCCCTGGGCAATGCCTTCTTTGGATCATTGTTGGCATGGCTTGTCTTGGGCAAACGCACGCGCCGCATGACGCAGAATCTCGACGTCATGACCATGCCAGAATTCTTGCATGAACGCTATCAGGGGAAATATTTAAAGATGATCAGCGCCGTGATTATTTTTATCTTTCTTCTCCCCTATTCGGCTTCTGTTTTTAAAGGCCTAAGCTATCTTTTTGAAAAATCCTTCCACATGCCCTACGACCAAGTCTTGCTCATCATCGTTTGCATTACCGGTGTTTATTTGATTTTAGGCGGTTATTTTGCCGTCACGCTCACAGATTTCTTCCAGGGAATCTTAATGATCTTTGGCGCCTTAGCCATGGTGATCGTCCTTGTCGGCAAAGCCGGCGCCCCTGAAAATATTCTTGGCTTAATCCAGCAACAATATGCCCTCCATGTGCCGCTCGCCAAACAACCAAGCCTCTTGATGCTAGGGTCACTTGTCTTCATGACCTCCTTTGGTGTCTGGGGTTTGCCCCAAATGGTACAGAAATTTTACGCCATCAAGAATGAAGATGTTGTTTATAAGGCCGCTATCGTCACAACCATCTTTGCCTTAATCATTACCCTATCAGCGTATTTTGTTGGCGCGCTATCACACATCTTTTATCAAGCGCCGCCCTTGACGCTCGCTGGCAAACCAGATTTTGATCGGCTCATCCCAGATCTTTTAATCACGTATGTTCCAAGAGGGCTCATGATCTTAATCGTCCTCTTGGTTCTTTCTGCATCGATGTCAACCTTATCCTCGCTTATTCTTGTTTCTGCCTCAGCCCTGGCCATTGATCTTTATAAAGGCCACGTCAATCCCAAAATATCCAAAGATAAATCGCTTCTGATGATCCGCTTCTTAAGCGGTGTTTTTATTATCATTTCGTATTTTATTGCGCGTAATGATTTCTCGCTGATCATCACCCTCATGTCGCTATCTTGGGGTGCCGTCGCCGGATCCTTTATGGCGCCGTATGTTTATGGATTATATTGGAAAAGGACAACGCTGTGGGGAGCGAAAGCAGGAATGCTCACAGGACTCGCTTTGGCGATTGGGCTATTCTTTAAGCTTGGACCACAAAATTCTCCCATCGCTTCATCAATCGCGATGATCGTTCCTTTTATCGTCGTTCCTATGGTGAGTCTTCTGACCAAGGCGCCATCACAAGAATTGTTGACCAAAGCATTTAAAAATGTTGGTTAAGCAATGCTAAAAGAATTGCACAATGGAAAAGGGCAGGTCATGCAGCGCATGACCTGCCCTTGTTAACAACCACTTCCCTTTTTAAAAACCCTTATTTCTTAAATTTCTCTAAGAACTCTGCCACTGATTTCCCAACCATATCCTTGCAGCCCAACCCAAAGGCTAGCGCAAAGCCTAAGCCCAAAGATGCCAACAGGATGCTGATCGTCAACTCAACGATCCTGACGCCCACCTGAACCTGTTCAAGCGCCATCGCAATAACAAAAATCATGACCACGATCTCTGTAAGCTTACTCAAAAAATTGGCATGCGAAATGCCCGCGTTGGTGGCCGTGGACTTAACAATATTCTTCATGATAACCGCAACAAACATTCCAAGGATCAAAATAAAAACAGCGACAATAATGTTAGGAATAAAGAGCGTGATCCTTTGCAAAAGCTCAGCGGCAACTGTTAACCCTACTGCATTCAGGGCAATCACGAACGTAATCAAGATGGTGATCCAATAACCGACGCTGCCTAAGAAATCTGAAAGCGAACAGCTCACGCCGCCCTTGGCCAATAAGTCCTCGAGCTCAATACGCTTAGAGAGTTCATCGATTTTTAAGAGTTTCGCGATCTTAATGATCCCAAACCGAACAATAAGTTTGGCGATCATCCAACCCGTGATGAGGATGAGGATGACAAGAAAAAGATTACCCACAAAAGTACCAATTTGTGTGAGCACGACCCTGGACGGATCAATAAAGGCCCATTGCAGATTCTCCATCTCCTACCTCCTGTTTTGGTTTGTTGATACCTGGCGCTTTTCGCCCTAGCCCTATGCTTATCTTATAACCTTCCTTTTTCTTTATCAAGGCAAAGTTACAAAAAAGAGAAAGGCCTCGGCGGATGATGAAAAGCAAATCCTTTCAAACAAGAAAAAACAAAACGAGCCGCGATCACTCCTCAGCTTTGCCTTGTAATCGCTCCGGATGATGCTTGACAACCTCGGCCCCAACCATATAGATCACATCTTCAGCAATATTGGTGGCATGATCGCAAATGCGCTCTAAATGGCGCGCGATGAGTAAAAGCGGAACAGCCCTAGAAACAGTCTGGGGATCCTTGATCATATAATCATTGATAAGCTCTCGCTGAACCGCATTGCGCAATTGGTCGGCCTGCGAATCAAATAAAATAACCTTTCGGGCAAGCGCCTCATCACGATTAACAAATGCCTCAATAACATCTTTGATCATTGTCTGTGCAACAGTAGCAAGCTGAGGAATATCAATTAAAGGCTTCAAAAGAGGCTTATCGCTCATCTCAAGAACGCGCTGCGCGATATCCACCGCCAAATCTGCCATACGCTCAAGATCTGTAGTGATATTCATCGCCATGGTAATAAAACGCAGGTCATTGGCCATGGGCTGTTGCTGCGCGAGCAAACTTAAGCTATGCTCTTCGATCATCAATTCCATCTCATCAATTCTCCTATCGCTGGCAATAACCTGCCTGGCCCTTGAAGCGTCAAGATCTTTGAGCGCCTCCACCGCGTCGAGAATGGACGCATCCACCAAAGCCGCCATGGACAAAATGTCAGTCTTTAATTTTGCTAGATCCTCATCAAAATGTCGTTGCATCGCTATCCCCTTTTTTCATATCTTCTGCTAATTGTTTAATATGTTGGCTGATAAGATCACGAACATCCCGAAAAAACGCAAGGTCTTTATTTTTAGGATCAGGGATCTTCCAGTCGATATGTTGATCCGCTGGAACAAAAGGACATTGATCCCCGCAACCAAGCGTGACCACAAGATCAAATTTTTTAACAGGCAAATCATCAAATCCCTTTGAATCATATGAAGTGATATCAATGCCGATTTCTTTCATCACCATCACGGCTGTTGGATTAACAACCCCCGATGGCCGCGATCCCGCGCTATAGGCATGCCAAAGGCCTTCCCCAAGACTTCTTGCAAAGCCTTCTGCCATTTGGCTGCGGCACGAATTTTCAATACAAACAAAAAGAATTGTTTTCATGTTAACCAAACCTTCCTGTGATATAGTCTTCAGTGCGCGAATCGCTTGGGGCTTTGAAAATTTTATCTGTTTTGTCAAATTCGATCATATCACCCAACAAAAAGAAACCCGTGTAATCAGAGATACGCGCCGCTTGCTGCATATTATGCGTCACGATCACGATCGTATAATCTTTTTTTAATTCCAGGATCAACTCCTCGATCTTTCGCGTGGAGATCGGATCAAGACTCGCGCAAGGCTCATCGAACAAAAGCACCTCTGGCTGGATCGCCAAACATCGCGCGATGCAAAGCCGCTGTTGTTGTCCGCCAGAAAGGCGCAGGGCGCTGTCATGAAGACGGTCTTTGACTTCTTCCCAAATCGCCGATCGTTTTAACGAGGTCACCACCCGCTCTTCAATAAGCTGTTTATTTTTAATGCCGTTGACTTCCAATCCGTAGCTAATATTCTCAAAAATATTCTTGGGAAAGGGATTGGGTTTTTGAAACACCATGCCAACACGTCGTCGCACATCGGCAGGATCAATACAGGGGCTTAAAATATCCAGGCAGTCCAAATAGATCTTTCCCGTAAGCGTTGTGTTGGGCACCATTTCATTCATGCGGTTTAAAAGACGGATAAACGTTGACTTGCCGCAACCCGACGGACCGATGATGGCCGTCACCTTATTCACCGCAACATTTAAATTAATGTTCTTGAGCGCATGGTTTTTTCCATAAAAGAAATCCACCCCATGAGCCCGCATCTTCATCACTAAATTATCCATGATCATAACTCCTCTGTCGTTGACGAATAAAAATGGCTAAGCCGGAAACCAGCAAGACCAACACAAGCAAAATAAAACTGCATCCATAAGCGATCGCGGTTTGTTTTTCAGGATAAACACCCTCGGTCATCAAGGCGTAAATATGATATGGAAGCGCCATAACTTCCGAAAAGATTGACTTGGGATACCCTTTCAAATAAAAAGCCGCCGCGGTAAACAAGATCGGCGCGGTTTCCCCTGCCACGCGGCCAACGCTTAGGATCGTTCCCGTTAAAATACCAGGAACAGCTGCTGGTAAAACGATCTTTTTAATGGTTTGCCATTTGGTCGCGCCCAGCGCCATCGAGGCTTCACGTAGCGAGTGCGGGATCGCCAAAAGCGCTTCTTGCGTCGCGGAAATAATAAGGGGCAAAACTAAGATGCCAAGGCTTAAGCTCCCCGCAAGGATCGAAATGCCAAATTTAAAAAATTTAACAAAGACCGCCAAGCCAAAAAGCCCAAAGACAACCGACGGAACACCTGCCAAATTATTGATACTCATACGAATAATATTAACAACAATGCCTTTGGGAGAATACTCACAAAGATAGACCGCGCACGCAATCCCTAACGGCAGCGCAAAAAGGATAGCGCCAAGAGTCAGATAAAATGTCCCGACAATGGCCGGAGCGACCCCTCCCGCGGTCATGCCATCCCGAGGCCCAGCTGTTAAGAATTCCCAGGAAATAACACCAATACCACGCGTTGTAATAAAAAAAACAATAATAAACAAGAACGCGATCGTAGTAATAACCGAAAAGAATAAAAAGCCAAATCCAATTTTCTGAACAGTATTTTGGTTCATCCGGATAATCCTAACTTGATACGAAAGCGTCGGCTTATGATTTCAGCTAAGATGTTAAATAAAAAGGTCACAATAAAAAGAACAAGGGCAATAGCGAAAAGCGCGTGATAGTGGTCTCCTCCCATGGGCGCTTCTCCCATTTCCGCGGCAATGGCGGCAGTCATCGGGCGAACAGGATCAAAGGCTGATGTCGGGATCATCGCCGCTCCACCTGCTGCCATCAACACCGTCATGGTCTCGCCAATAGCACGGCTCATGCCTAAAATAATTGCTGTTGAAATTCCTGATCCAGCTGCAGGGATAACAACTTTAATAAGCGTCTGCCAGCGTGTGGCACCCACCGCAAAAGAGGCCTCGCGAAAAGAGCGCGGCACATAACTTAACGCATCTTCAGCGATACTACATACCGTCGGCGTTGCCATGATCCCTAAGATAATGCTCGCGTTAAGCGCGCAAAGGCCAATGGGAATATTGAACGTTTTTTGCAAAAAAGGCGCCAGGATCGCCATGGCAAAAAAACCATAAATAATAGAGGGAACACTTGCGAGGATCTCGATCAAAGGCTTGAGGATCATTTTTTGCTTGTGGCTCGCGATCTCATTGATATAAAGGGCACTGCCTATGCCTAACGGTACGCAAACAAACATAGCCCCTAACGAAACAAAAAAAGAAGCAACGATCAACGGCAAGATACCAAATTCAGCAGGGTCATAGGTCGGATACCAGAATTTTCCAAAAAGAAAATCAGAGATCTTAACATCTTGAAAAATGGGAAGTCCTTCCTTGAAAAGGACAAAAACAATACCCACAAGAAAGATGAGCGATGAAAAGGCTAGTGTCCCAAACAGGCCTTGAATAAGCTTTTCTTTGATACGAAAGGAAGACGTCATATAAACATTAATCTTACCGTAAGGGAGCCCTGAGCTTGACCTCAGGGCTCCCTTACCGTGGCTGGATTTATTTGAGGCCAACATATCCGAGTTCATCAGCCAATGCTTGACCCTCTGCGCCTTTAACGAAATCAAGGAATTCCTTGGCAAGGCCTTTAGGGGCACCATTGGTATACATGAATAACGGACGGCCAATTTTATATGTTCCGGTTAAAACCGTTTCTTTGGACGGCATCACGCCATCGATAGTAACGGCTTTAATAGCATCAGAGAGGAAGCCAAGGCCAACATATCCGATCGCATTGGGTGTTCTAGCGACGGTTGTTGCGACTGCCTGATTTGATGCCTGCATAATAGCATCCGGACGAACCTTTTGCTTGTCTAAAACAAGCTCCATAAACGCTTCAAAAGTCCCGCTGGAAGTATCGCGCGAAATAGCAACGATCTTCTCATTCCTACCACCTACTTGGGACCAATTGGAAACTTTTCCAGTAAAAATATCTTTGACCTGGGATTTGGTCATGGCGCTGATAGGATTGGACGGGTGAAGAACAACCGCGATCCCATCCATAGCAACAACATGTGCTTTAATATCGCGGCCGTTAGCGGCTGCTTTTTCAAGCTCGGTATCCTTGATAGGACGTGATGAATCAGCGATATCACAGCTTCCATCAATAATAGAAGCAATACCAACACTCGAGCCACCACCGCGAACAGAAATATCCGCACCGGGATCTTTTTGCATATAGACTTCCGCGGCTTTTTGAGCAATAGGAAGAACGGTGGTCGATCCCTCCACAACAATTTTCTCTGCGAACACGGGCATCGCGATCCCTAACACAGCAAGCCCGATGAACAGAATCTTAGTTACATTTTTCATCTTATTTATCCTTTCGTAAAATTAAAACTTTAAATTCCAATCAACTTGAACCATGTGAGACGGCTTGTATCCTGCCGGACCTGAAGAACTGTTGGCAGTCTTGCTCAAGCTTTGGCTATAATAATAATCAAAATCAAGCGATGTATTCTTTCCTAAACCATAGGAAAAGATCGCTTCATAACTTTTCATATTCGTTTTTCCACTATAACGGTCTGAGTCAGGAAAAATATCCATCCAAGCATCACGACTAAGCTTGGCATAAATGAGCTTTGCCTGCCAATCACCTTTATTTTCTACCTTGCTCGCGCCAAAGGATACCCCAGCAGCAAAACCACCGATAGCGCTTACGTCTTCAGAAACATTAAGGACGCCTTCGCCAAAGATCTTTGCAGAAGGAACAATACCTCCCAACGGTTCTTTAATGCTTAACTCCATGCTTGGGTTAATGGAGTTATAATTGTATTTATAGTAGTTAGTATTAATAAGGGTATTGGTTGATTGACCTTTAAACTTATAACGATCAACAACACTGCTAAAGAAATAACCAGTCACAGCACCTTTGAGCCCATAAATATCATTTATTTTATAACTAAAACCAGGCTGAATAGCTGTTAACAAAGGATATTTCTGCTCCTCCTTAGACGTATTTTCATCGAGAACGAACAAAAGATTGTTCATAAACAAATCCATCGAGGAAGAAAACTTGTGGGTTAAACTAACATTGAAGCCTTCAGGATTCATATCGCTATCCCACAAAAGATCTGTCACCCGCCACAATGGATTGCTAAACTTACCGACAGTCAACGTCATATTGTTGTTGACAACATAGGAACCATAAGCATAGTCCAGGATGATGTTCTTGAAACTCCCAGGATTAGAATCGGAAGTTGAGGTTCCGCTTATGATTCCATCTTGCCCAAGCGTAATATTCGTTGAACGTGGGTCACTAGACTTACCTGTCGCAATCCCAACGCCAACCTTCATCTTGTCATTAACCTTGGCTTGCACACCTACACGCGCACGAATCCTGGCTCGGTTTTCATTTTTGGTTGTTGTATGACGGTCGTATTGGTAGCGAAAGCGAAAATCACCTTTAAGCTTAACATTCTGAACCCAGGAAGGTACGCTTTCTGATTTTCCAGAAGCGAGTTGTTTCTTAACTTCCTCTTTTGTTTCGGTGATCAGGGTCGCTCCTTCACCCGGAGTCAGAATACCTTTTTCAACAAGTTTCTGAACGAGCAAATCGACCTCTCCTGCTTTAGCCTGCGGCGCCATGACGCCCAAGCCCAGCAAAGCAATAAATGCCATCATAACAATTTTTTTCATCTTCTTCTCCTCTTAGTTAATGTATTTAAGAATCAACGCATGTTTTACGAATGCGTCGCAAATTCATTTCAATTTCTTTAAGGCACGTTTTAATATAGTCAATGTCCGGATTCTCTTGCTCGGCGTTGGCAAGCACCTCGTTGAGCCTTTCGCCTTGTATGCGCAACTGGCCTCCCAGGATGTCCTTATGCTGAGTCCAAAGAATTTGGATTTCGGGTTCCATGTGTCACCTCCTTTCCTTATAAAAATTGTGCCGTGTGGATGTGTCTTGCCATATGCCCCGATTGTAAAAGAGATGCGTAACAGGATGGTGGAGAGGATGTGAACTCTTTGTGAACTTAAAAGATAAGGAAAGGGGCTTTTTTAAGCTTGCGGAAGAGTAAAACTAAAGGTCGATCCCTGTGAGGAATCGGATTGAAGCCAAACTTGGCCATTGTGGGCAAGAACAATATGCTTGACAATCGAAAGGCCAAGGCCAGTTCCGCCAAGCTCATTAGAACGAGCTTTATCAACGCGATAAAACCGTTCAAAAATACGTGGAATATCCTCTGCCGGAATGCCAATGCCGGTATCAGCAATATCCACTTGGATCATGTTGCCCTCAGTGAGGGCAGAAATCGTGACGGTTCCATTTTGGGGCGTATATTTAACAGCGTTATCAAGCAAATTAAGAAATACTTGTGATAAGCGCTTGTCATCCGCGAGCACCTTGGGCAAGTTATCTGGAATTTGACAGGAGACCTTTAGCGATTTTGCATCAATCGCTTTCTTGAGAACACCGATACAGCGCAGCGCAAGCGGCTTGATCTCAATGGCCAAAAAGTCCATTTGCATCTTGCCAGACTCAATTCTTGCTAAATCGAGCAAATCACTAATCAAGCTCGCCAAACGATTGCTCGATTCATAAATGATGTGAACAAAATCCTTGGCGTGTTTTTTATCGTCCAGCGCGCCTTCCAGCAAGGTTTCCGCGTAACCTTTAATACTTGAGATCGGCGTACGTAGTTCATGAGAAACGTTGGCGACAAAGTCCTGTTTCATTTTCTCAAGCCGCCTTAACTCTGAAATATCATGAAAAACCAAGACCGCGCCCTCAAGCCTTTCGTTGCGCATAATCGGCGCGCCATTCACTTTCAATGTGCGATCGGCTAAATCCGTCATCACGATCTCTTGGCTGATATAGCCTTGGCCGTGCTCTAAAATTTTATCCACCGTCTCTTGGACAGCAGCATGGCGGATCGCCTCAATGGGTTTTCGTCCTTCAGGATTAAAATCAACTAAAAAAATCTTTCGTAATGACGGGTTCATTAAAGCGATCGTACCTTTTTGATCAACCACCATGATCCCTTCCACCATGCTCGATAAAACCGCATCAAGTTTAGCGCCCTCTTGCTTGACCGTCTCAATTTGCTTCTTGATTTCTTCGGCCATATGCGTAAGGGCTGAGGCTAAATCCCCAATTTCATCAGCAGCATAAAGGGAAGGCTTTTTAGAGAAATCCCCTTTCGCCATGGCTTTGGCCATCGAGGCCATTTCGGATAAAGGTTTTGAAATAATAAAAGAAATGAACGCCGTAAGGACAAGGCTCAGCAAGAAAACACCCAATAGCGTGTACCCGATCGTCATTATCAATTTTTCTTGGAGCGCCTCAATATACGAAAAGGGAACAGCAAATCGCAATAAACCAGCTTTTTCTTTTGTTCCAAACGGTACCGCCATATAAAGCATATATTTTTTGATCGTGTAGCTATAGCGCCTGCTAACGCCAAACCCGTTCTTCAGGGCATCTTGCACTTCTGGCCGATCGCTATGATTTTCAACTTTCCTAATTTCATCAGCGTTCAAGTCGCTATCACCAATCACCTGGCCGTCATTAGCGATGATCGTAACACGAAGATCAAGCGCCTTTCCCATTTCGTCCGCAATGGTATCGGGAGAAGAAAAATTCTGGATCGCGATTTTGGCTTCGACAAGATCTTTGCCTAAGACCAATTGATGCTGAAGATTATTCTTGAGGTTCGTCTCTAAATAAACCTTGAGATTAGCTGTAAGGTAAAAATATCCCGCAAGGAGGGCAATAACCGCAATAGAACAAAAGGCGAGGGTAATCTTCCAGTGAAGCTTAATCTTCATCGTCTTCTACTTTTAATTTGTATCCTAGGCCAACAACGGTCTCGATCAATTTACCGGCCTTGCCACATTTTTCTCGAAGCCTCTTAACATGTGTATCAACGGTGCGCGTATAAATTTCAGCCTCCATGCCCCAAACATCAGAAAGCAATGTATCGCGCGTTTGAACACGGCCCGCGCGCTCCATAAGGGTTGCTAAAAGCTTAAATTCCATGAGCGTTAGTGTAACGGGCTTTTCATCAACGGTCACTTCATGTTTCGGAATATCAACGCACAAAGGGCCGACCCGCAGCACATCTTTTTTGATTTCCCGCACCTTGCCGCGCTTTAAGATCGCCTTAATCCTTAGGGCCAATTCTCGCGGGCTAAAAGGTTTGACCATATAATCATCCGCGCCAAGCTCCAAGCCAACGATCCGATCGATCTCCTGCCCCTTGGCTGTCAGCATAATGACAGGAATATGCTTGGTCTTGTTGTCTTGCCTGATCCTGCGACAAACCTCAAAGCCATCCATTTTTGGCAGCATAATATCAAGGACGATCAAGTCAATGGATTCTTTGTCCAAGACATCAAAGGCTTCCTCGCCGGTAATACTCGTGACGCATTCATAGCCATCTTTTTCTAGGTTGTATTTTACAAGCTTAGAAATATTTTTATCATCTTCGACAATTAAAATTTTTCCTAAAGACATTCTTTATTTCTTTCAGATTCTTTACAATTTAAGAGCTGTGCACTTTCTGCGCTTTGTTGATGGTCTTTTCATCTAAACCAAAAAGACAATCAAAAAGCTTTTCCTTAAAACTCGCGGGGCCTTTGGATGTTTTAGCTGCGCACTCGGCCGCGATCTCAAAACACACTAAACCACTTGTGGCCGCGAAGACTAAATCTTTTTCAACCGCAGCAAAGGTGCCGATCGCCGATGTCGCCATACAGCCCGTGCCAACGATATTTGTCATCATGGGATCACCATTTCTCACGAGGCACGTTTTCTTGCCATCGGTCACAATGTCTTCCTTGCCAGTCACAACCACAACGCATCGCTTTTTAGCAGCAAGGCTTTTCGCCATCGTGGTTATGTCACCTTGGACATCTCCGGCATCAACGCCTTTTGTTGTTACGCTCTCGCCGGCAACTCTGGCGATCTCCGAAGCATTGCCTTTCATGATATTGATCTTTCCTTGGGAAAGAAGCTCCTTGACTTTTTGATCACGTAACGGCGTAGCTCCGGCCCCACAAACATCTAAAATAACCGGAATGCCTTTTCTATTAGCAGCCTTGGCCGCTAATTTCATAGCTTCCACGAACTCTACCGTCAGCGTTCCAATATTTAAGACCAAGCTTGAGGCGATCGCTGTCATGTCAGCGACCTCTTCCTTGGCATGCGCCATGACAGGCGATGCGCCAAGCGTTTTGACAATATTGGCGCAATCATAAATCGTCACCCAGTTGGTGAGATGATGGACGATGGGTTTCTGTACCCTAACTTTTTCAAGTAAACGATAACTATTAAACTTGCTCATAAAGCACCCTATTTTCTCCCAATCGAAAAGGCGCTGCCGAGAAACTTTCCCGTTCCATAATATGTTCGTGTTGCTGGATTAAAACTAAAAGGTTTTATTTTTTCAATATCAGGGATCTTGGCGTCCTTAAGCACACCCTCCTCTGCTTTGATATCTTTAATTTCTCCAATAAATTGCGTGTGCATTCCGATCTTTGCGGTTTGGATCACGCTACATTCTAAAACAAGTGGAAATTCTTTAATGTAAGGGGCGTCCACGAGATCACTTTTAACGGCCGTGAGCTTCATCGCGGCAAGTTTATCCTCGGTCGCGCCTGAAACCATGCCAAGATAATCTGCTTCTTTCAAATATCTCTCCGACGGAATACTGATCGTAAAGGCCTTGCGGCTCATAAGATTGCCATAGCTATACGTGGCTTCACGCAGAGAAATCGCCACACAGGGTGGAACAGAACAACAAATCCCGCCCCAGGCCACAGCCATAGCGTTAGGCTTACCTTCCTTATCATAGGTGCCGACAATAAAAACAGGTGTTGGAAAGACAATCGTGTTTGGACCAATGGATTTTTTCACCTTTTCCTCCTTAAATGAGTGCCTGACTTACGGAAGCCTTTGGGCGACGTCAAGTCAGCCGCACGAATTAATCCCGCGAGGCTGCGGCCAAGCAGCCGAGTAGGGATATTTATATAATCTTAATTTTACTTAAATCCTCTTTTTGCTTCGGATATTTCATCTTAAGCTTTTTGAGCGCATCGTTGATCACGCGTGCAACAACAAGGTTGCGATACCATTTTTTATTCGCCGGAACGATATGCCAAGGTGCCCAGTCCGTACTCGTATTATTCATCACATCTTCATAGGCCAACATATACTTTGACCAAAGTTTTCTCTCAGCCAAGTCGCCTAAGTTAAACTTCCAATGCTTCTTAGGGTCCTCAAGCCTCTCCATCAAGCGCTTTTTCTGCTCGTCTTTATCAATGTGCAGAAAAAATTTCAGAATGGTTGTCCCCTCCTGGGCTAACATCTGCTCAAAATGATTAATCTGCGCGTAACGCATTTTTATTTCAGCAAACGAAACAAGATTGTGCACGCGGCTAACCAAGACATCTTCATAATGACTACGATTAAAGATCACGATCTCTCCCTTGGCGGGAACGTATTTGTGGATACGCCAGAGATAATCCCGATCCGCTTCCTCTTGATTGGGTACCTTAAAGGGCACAACACGCACGCCCTGGGGATTCACACCTTTAAAGACCATGCGAATGGTGCTATCCTTGCCCGCGGTATCCATGGCCTGCAAAACGATCAAGATCTTATGCTTGTGCTGGGCGTACAAAAGTCCCTGAAGCTCCTCGAGATCAACACGAAAAGCCTCAAGCTCTTTCATGGCTTCTTCTTTGCTACCATGAAAAGCGCTCGTCTCTTGGGCGCTTACCCCGGACAAATGAATACCCGCTTTAGATTTAACGCGATAGCGTTCGATGATTTTAGAATGAAGGGCCATTTACGCCTCTCCTTTAAAGGTATGCTCGATTATAACCAAAAGACTCTTTACGGGCAAAGGTTTTCTCTTGAGGAAAAGTCAGGACCTAAAGCACCTTACTCGTATCGCAGGGCTTCGATGGGATTAAGCTCTGAGGCTTTTTTCGCCGGCCAAATCCCAAAAATAATGCCAACCGCCAAAGAAAAGACCGTGGCAAGGACAACCGACGATAAAGAAATCTTCGCTGCCCAGCCTGCCAAAAGCGTAATAAGCTCAGCGACACCAATGCCAAGCAAAATGCCGCAAACACCACCGATCAAGGACATCAGCGTCGCTTCGATCAGGAATTGGACCATAATATCTTTATTATTAGCACCGATGGCCTTGCGCAAACCAATTTCGCGCGTGCGTTCCGTGACCGACACAAGCATGATATTCATGATCCCGATCCCCCCGACCAAAAGGGAGATCGCAGCAATCGACCCCAGCAGCAATGACATCGTTTTCGTGGTTGTCTCAAGGGCATTCTTGATATCCGCCATATTACGAATCTCAAATGTATCGTCTTTTTTAACGCGATGCCTTTTGATGATGAGCTCTTTAATGGCTTCCTGCGCCGCGTCGATTAATGCAGGGCTCTTGACCTCGACGTAAACCGAATCAACATAGTGTTTGCCAAGCACCCTGTACATCCCAGTCGTAATGGGCATCAGGACAATGTCATCTTGGTCACGAAAAGCATTCGCGCCTTTGGAAGGCAGGACGCCGATGATCTTAAAATTAAGAAGGTTGATCTTCATGGTTTGGCCCACAGGATTTTCATTGCCAAAAAGCTCCTTAGCTACGGTCGGCCCGATCAGGGCAACTTTGGCGCGTGCGCGAATATCCTCATCGGTAAAAAATCGCCCCACCTCAGGAAAAGAAGCGCGCATCGCAGCGTACTCCACGCCCACACCCTCGATCTGGGTGCTCCAATTTTTATTTTTATAAACAAGCTGCCCCTTGCCCCTGGCCGAAGCGCTCACTCTTTTCACATCATCAATGGTTTTAGAGATCGCGGCAACGTCTTGCATTGTCAACCGCGTCACAGCCCCGGCCTCCATCGCCACACCGCGAACCTTAGACGATCCAGGCCTTACCATAAGCAGATTAGATCCCAGGGACGCTAATTGTTTTTCAATGGATTGTTTGGCGCCCTGCCCTAAAGCCAGCATAGCAATGACCGCGGCCACGCCAATCAAAATCCCCAAAATCGATAAAAAAGAACGCATCTTATGTGAGATCATAGAGCCGCCGGCTTGACGCAGATAATCAAAAAATTTTGTTTTCTTGGCGATTTTGGAAGAATGCGAAAACACCTCTTCGATCACGATGTCCGGCTGGCCTTCACTAACATTTTTCGTGTCTTGCCTGGCCTTTTCGTCGGAAACAATGCATCCGTCGACCATGCGGATGACACGCTTGGCATGCACAGCGACCTCTGGCTCATGCGTGACCATGATGATCGTTTTACCTTTTTGGTTTAAATCCTTCAAAATGGCAATGATCTCTGCCTTGCTTTTTGAATCCAGATTACCTGTTGGCTCATCGGCAAAAATGATGGGTGGGTCATTGACAAGCGCTCGCGCGATGGCGACGCGCTGCTGCTGTCCGCCGGAAAGTTCATTAGGCCGATGCTGCATGCGGTCGCTAAGGCCGACATCTTCCATTCGTTTTTGTGCGCTTTGTCTGGCCTGTTCGCCTCCAGAATAGATCAACGGCAGAGCCGCATTTTCAAGGGCCGTCATGCGCGGCAGGAGATGAAACTGCTGAAACACAAAGCCTGCCAAACGATTGCGGATCGCCGACAAAATGTCGTCGGAAAGCTTGCTGATCAACTTCGTTCCTAAGAAATACTCTCCCTGGTCAGGCCGATCCAAAAGCCCCAAGACATGCATCAAGGTCGACTTGCCAGAGCCTGACGGCCCCATAATGGCCACAAACTCCCCCGCAGCAATTTTCAAGCTCACATTTTGAAGGGCCTTGACTTGCATCAAGCCCATGGGATAGGTCTTAGAAATATTTTTGAGCGTGATCATTATCTTCGATTAGGCATAAACGGATTTTTACCCGTTGTATCTTTGGGAATGCTGTATTTCTTTGTTTTAACGATCAAGGTGTCTTCCTGAGTGATGCCCGAAAGCACCTCAACATCTTTATCATCGGAAATGCCTAAAGAAACACGCGTCTTTAAAGGCTCGAGGCTGTCTTTTTGTTTAACCAAAACATAGGCCTCCTTACCTTCCTGAATAATAGCCTCTGAAGGAATAAGCAAGGCATTTTCTCGGCTCTGCTCAATAAAATCAACGGTTGTATTCATACCAGAGCGGAAAAAAGCTGGGATCGCCTCCGGAAGAAGATCAACCTCGTAGATCGTGACATTGTTCACGGTCTTGGACTCGTGATAAACATGGTCAACCTTGGCCATCATTTTGACATCCGGATAGGCATCAAGAAGAATCATGGCTTGTTGATCAGGCATAATTTTGCCAATGTCCACTTCATCCACTTGTGCACGCACAATCAAACGATCCGAGAGGACAATCACGGCATCCGCCGTCGTCACGGTTTGTCCCGGCTGGGTTGTTCCCACAATGACATCACCATCAATGGGCGCGCTTAAAGAAATGGGCTTATATGTCTCTTGCCAATACTTTAGGGTTTCTTCTCCCTTGCCGCGGGCCGCATCGAGAAGAGCGGCTCTTTCCGTCGAGCTCATCCAAGCTAAGATTTGCCCCACCTTGACCTGGTCGCCTTCCTTGACCAAAATGTTTTCAACCCTACCGTTCACGGGAGGCTTGACTTCAAGACGATTCTTAGGCAAAATCGTGCCTGTGCAAGAAATATATGTTTCAAGCGACCCAACCGAAGGCCTCATCTCGGTGACGGTCTCACCCGAAACCTTCTTTTGCTTTATTTTATTCATCGCGACGGCAATAACCCCCGCCATGGTTAAAATGATCACAAACCATAAAACGATTTTATTGCGCATATTCTAATGTTTCTCCTTTCGCCTGGATCCACTGGGCCTCGGCAATCAAGGCCTTGAGCTGGGCGTTTAAATAAGCTTTTTTATATTGGACAAGATTGTCTTCAATGATGGTCCAATTATCATAAGAAATAAAACCAATGCCATATTGTGCTTCAGCGATTTTTGAACGCTCTTGCGCAGCAAGAAGTATTTTTTGTTGGACCTCAACGTCTTGGGCCGCATCTTGGAGGCTGGCCCATGCCTGCTCAAGCGTGGCCAGAATGCTATTGTGGGCACTTCGTTTCTTGGCTTGGGCCTGACGCAACACAGCCTTGGCTTGATCAACTTGGGCTGCCTTAAGGCCTCCCTCGAATAAGGGCACGCTTAAGCTAAGCCCAATATTCCATTGATCATGATCTGGTAAAAAATGAGGGCCTGTTTTTCCAGCACCTGCCTGAGCTGAGACCGTAGGGAAAAAATTGGCATACGCAGATTTGATACCAAGGGCCGCGACATTTTCTTTGGCTATCCATTGCTGCAGCGAAGGATTATTCTTTGCGATGCTTAAAAAATCGGGTTTCTCGAGATTTGTTTGCGCGATCGTAAAATCACCTTGGATGCGAATGGGGGTCCATTCACTGCGTCCCATTTCTGTTAAAAGCTGTCGTTGTGCCACCTCGAGATTGCGCAGCGCCCTTGCGCGTTCAAACTCAGCCTCTGCCAAATTTGCCTGATCCGTTAACAACGCTCCCTTATTCTCTAAGCCCGACTCATAGCTTAAGGTGATCAAGATAAGATTATCACGCCGGATCTTAACAATTTCCTCGGTTACCACAACAAGCTCCTGGGCGTACAAAAGCTGAGCGAAGGCACTCCGGAGGGAAAATCTTATCTGGGAAGAGGTAAAACGATATTGGTGTCTTGTCGCATTGATATTTTCTGCCGCGGCGTTGACACTGGTCGTAGTCTGAAATCCGTCAAACAAAAGCTGCGAGCCTGAAACGCCATACGAATAGCTATCAGATGTTTCACCGCTTCTTTCCGACCGTGTTGCCCCAAGATCAGCGCTCGTCTGAGGAAAAAGACCGCTGGCGGCAATGGCTTTCTGAGCCTGGGCCTGGCTAATATCTTCCCCGGCTGAAATTAAATCAGGATTGTTCTTAGCAGCTTCGGATAAACAATTTTCCCACGTCAAAACTTCCTCAGCGTTAGCTGTGCATAAGAAAACATTACATATAAGCGTAGCTATTAATACTAATATTATAGAAAATCGTTGCATTGGCCACTTTCTCAAAATTAAAAATCAAGATTGTAATTTCATTTTATCAGAAATAAAGAAATTCTATCGACCTATTTCAGAAATATTTCCTTTCCTTTTTCAACATTCATTAGACACGCGGGATGCGCAAAAGGTTCCCCAGGGGTCAGTTTTTGGAATCAACACAAAAAATCTGGGAGCAGGAATACTTCCCTGCTCCCAGATAAGACTGCTTTCAGTCTTTTACCTACTTCGCGTGACAGTTGCAACCTTGTTCTGCTTTTTGCTCAGTACATCCGCATGGACAGGCCTTGCAGCAGTTTTCTGTGCAAGTGCATTTTCCATCAACAAGGCAACCTACTTTTCCGCATGCGCAAGAGGACTTTAGACAGCATGACTTTTCAACCGCTAAAGACTGTCCGCAAACAGCAAAGACGAACATGACAATGCTTAATATTAAAAAGAACTGTTTCATAATATTCTCCTTTTAAAATATTGAACAAAATAATTTTAGGACTTGTCGCTAGACTTTAGGAGGGTGAAAAATATCCCTAGCCAATCGAAAGGAATACAACAGGCTTGTTTTTTGTAAACAACTCATGACAACGGTTGACTCAGGCAGGCTACCGCTTTGGACAAGTCCTGCCTGGATTGGGATCTTGCCAGCACAGAGGCAGTCGCTCCCTTCTGCATGGCAATTGTTTTCTTGGGGGCATTTGCTTTTGCAGCAAGAACACTGTTGCTGTTTATCAAAATGCACAATTTCTGTTGTCGCGCCAACAAGCAGCGCGATCACAGCGAAAAACATAATAAACTTAATGCATAGTTTCATGACCTTAGTACACCTTTTTTATGTCCAACAAAAAAAGAAACAGGCCATCTCATACTACATCTTGAAACAACCACGTGGAAAGATATCGCTCCCCGCAACTTGGAAAGATCACAACAATCGTCTTTTTCTTAGATTCGGGACGTTTTGCTACTTCGAGCGCAGCCCAAAGCGCAGCTCCACTAGAAATACCAACCAAGATGCCGTCTTCCTTGGCGAGACGCCGCGCACAGATCCCAGCATCTTCATGGGCGACGGTAATCACTTCATCAATGATATCTTTATTGAGTATTTGCGGCACAAACCCTGCCCCAATGCCTTGGATCTTGTGAGGACCGGGTTTCCCACCGGAAAGAACAGGAGAGTCCTTAGGCTCAACACCGATGATCTTAATGGACGCTTTCTTTTTCTTCAAAGCTTCACCCACCCCGGTGATCGTCCCCCCCGTTCCAACACCCGCAATAAAAATATCAACCTTACCGTCGGTGTCTCTCCAAATCTCCTCGGCTGTCGTTTTGCGGTGGATTTCAGGATTGGCTGGATTATTAAATTGCTGAGGAATAAAGCTATTGGGAGTTGTCTTAGCCAGCTCATCGGCTTTTTCAATCGCTCCCCGCATACCCTTGGCGCCTTCCGTCAAAACAAGTTCAGCGCCTAAAATCTTCAAAAGTTGGCGACGCTCCACACTCATTGTTTCCGGCATTGTAAGGATCAGTTTATAACCTTTGGCCGCCGCGACAAAGGCCAGCGCGATGCCGGTGTTCCCGCTCGTTGGCTCAATGATCGTCGTGCCCTTCTTAAGCAATCCTTTCTTTTCCGCATCCTCAACCATGGCAACGCCAATCCTGTCTTTGACGCTTGAGAGCGGATTAAAAAATTCTAATTTGGCAAGAATGGTAGCCGAAACATCCTTCGCCAATTGGTTGATCTTGACCAAGGGTGTGTTGCCCACTGTTTTCGTGATATCTGAAAATATTTTTGTCATAACAACCTCATGCTTTCGTTAACGCTTGTTCAATATCCCCAATAATATCATCAACATGCTCAACACCGATAGAGAGACGAATAAAATCAGGAGTCACGCCCGTGGCAAGCTGCTCGTCGCCAGATAATTGCTGGTGCGTTGTCGTCGCTGGATGGATCGCCAAGCTCTTCGCATCGCCAATATTGGCTAGATGAGAAATAAGCTTAAGGGCATTAATAAATGTCTTGCCAGCTTCCAGCCCACCTTTGATGCCAAAGCCTATGATGGCGCCAGCCCCTTTAGGTAAATACTTTTTCACGCGTTCTTTTTCAGGGCTATCGTCTAGGCCAGGATAATTGACCCAACTCACCTTAGAATGTTTCTTGAGATACTTCGCAACCGCTAACGCGTTTTCTGAATGACGCGGCATCCTTAAATGCAACGTTTCCAGCCCTTGCAAAAATAAAAACGAATTAAACGGCGATACAGCTGGCCCAAGATCGCGCAAAAGGGTAACTCTTGCTTTTATAATATAGGCAATATTACCAAGCGGCTTTAACGCTTCAACAAAATTGATGCCATGATAGCTCGGGTCTGGATCAGCGATCAAAGGAAACTTGCCGTTGGTCCAGTCAAACTTTCCAGAATCAACAATAACCCCGCCCAGACTTGTGCCATGCCCGCCAATAAATTTCGTAGCGGAATAAACAACAATATCAACGCCATGATCAATGGGACGCAACAAATACGGCGACACCGTATTGTCCAAAACAAAAGGGAGGCCATTTTTATGGGCGATCTTCGAAATGCCATCGAGATCAGCCACATCGAGCTTTGGATTTCCAATAGATTCAGCATAGATCGCTTTTGTTTTTGGCGTAATCGCCTTCTGAAAAGCGTCTAGATCATTTGACTTCACAAATTTGACCTTGATGCCTAAACGTGCAAACGTATAATGAAAAAGCGTATACGTGCCACCATAGAGATTATCCGCAGAAACGATCTCATCGCCTGCTTGTGCGATATTCAAAAGTGCAAGCGTAATAGCCGATTGACCGCTCGCGACAGCCAACGCGCCCACCCCGCCATCTAAAGCGGCTACGCGTTTTTCAAAGACATCGGTTGTTGGATTCATTAAGCGCGTATAAATATTCCCGAATTCCTTTAATCCAAAAAGATTGGCGGCGTGCTCCGTGCTTTTAAATTGATAAGATGTTGTTTGATAAATAGGAACTGCGCGCGACCCTGTGGTCGGGTCAGCCTCTTGCCCGCCATGCAGCGCAAGGGTTTCTACTTTTAATTGATTGTCAATCTTACTCATTGTCTTTACCCTTTCTTTTTTATGCCACCTCTTAAAATTCCTTCCTTAGATCGAATAGGCTAAAACATTCTCCTGCGCCTTAACCTGATTGACAAGATCCTCAAACGTAACATGATCAATAATATCTGACGTGGCCTTGGAAACTCTCTGCCAAATCCCTTTAAAAACACATTTTCGAATATCTGCGCAATGGGAGTAGCCTGGCTTGGCACAAGAAATAGGCTCAATGGCCCCATCCATAAACCTCACGACTTCCCCTAAGATAATTTTTTGAGGAGGCCGGGATAAGAAATAACCGCCGATTTTGCCTCGCCTGCTTTCCACAAAACCACCTTTTTTAAGATCTGCCAAAACCTGCTCCAAGAACTTAACCGGCGCGTCAATACGCCCTGCGATTTCACTAATCGTAACTAGCCCCTGATCATAATGGAGTGCTAGATCCAAAACAGCCTTTAGCGCGTAATCACCTTTATATGTTATGTGCATTTCCTCTCCTAATCCCTATAATCTCTACTGACATAATAGAGTATAGAATGAAGAGCGCAACTTGTCAAGAAACAAAAAAGACATGTCTTTTATATTAAGTTAGTTTTCCAGAAAAGCCTCAATGCCGGAACTTTATACTAAAAAACAGGGCTGGACGGTTGCCCGTCCAGCCCTATCGAGAAAAAAGATCACCCTATACCTTTTTAATCAGCTCTTTGGCGACCTTTTCACCTGACAACAACATCCCACCAAAGATCGGGCCCATGCGCGGAGCGCCAAAAACAGCATTGGCACACATGCCGCAAACATAAAAACCAGAGCACACCTCTTTAGAATTCCTAACGATTGTATCTTCACCAACATCAGCCCACATCGACTGCTCTCCCATGAGTTTGCCCGATCGCGTCTTAAGCCGAATTCCTGATTTTCTTTCGATGATCCGCGCCACCTCGGCAGGATGCCCGGTCGCATCCACGATAAATTTTGCCCGCGTCGTAATGGGATCAACGTGCAAATGGGCCATCTCTACGGCCGTCCAATTTAATACCAAGCCACAAACCTTTTTTCCCCGAATCATGACATCTTCCGCGCTCAGAAGATTAAAAATCTTAAGGCCAGCTTTGACAGCTTTAGAGCAAATAGTAGACACGCTTTCAATCGCATCAGACAAATAATACCCCTTCTCATAGGGCCTTGTGGTAATTCCAAATTCATTCATAATCTTTTTTGCTGATTCCTGGACCACAATCTCGTTATACATGATCCCTCCACCCCACATGCCGCCGCCGATGGAAAGCTTGCGCTCAAATAAAACAACGCGCTTACCTGCTTTGGCCAAATAATATCCGCACACCATTCCAGCTGGGCCTCCACCAACAATTGCCACGTCCACATCCAGCGCGCTGATCAATTTCTTGCTGTATGACTCAATGATGGCTTTTGAAATTGTTATTTCATCCAATCGCATACTACACTCCTTTCAATGATCCCTTATAAAATAAAGAATCCTCATGCCCAATGCATGAGGATTAAAAGCTGTTGCCTCCTTTCCCTCCGCTGGCATTATCCAGATCAGGTTATCCGGGTCACTTCGTTACCACGAAGACTCTCAGGCCGCTTGAGCGACCTCCCCTTTTTTTATTACTTAAAATCATTAAACAACAAAGCAACACTCTTGTCAAGACAAGGGATCAAAAATATTCATCCGCCTACGCAGGATACCACGGGTTTACCCATGGAGGAATGCGAAAATGGTATCAGCATTGCCGCTTCGGCGGATGTTCGCCATTTTCTGGAAAGGCGGATGAATCCTGCGAAGCTCCCAAACGAAAGTTTTAGAGCGAAGCGGGATCACATACAGAAAGGTACCACGAACTTTAGTCGTGAGGCTCCATTTTGAATTCTGCCAGACCTCTCGGAGAACTAAATATGTTTTTCTCCTTTAACCGCCCCGGCCTCCCATTTGCCGACGCCGGCCATAACGTCTTTAAAACATAGTTTTGCCAACTCATCGAAGTTACTTTCTAAAATGCGCTGAATGCGCCCTGGCTTAGAATAAAATTCTCGCATACCCCAAGCGCCCAGGCGGCCTAAGTCCTCAATGCTCAAGAACTCCGTGGGAACAACCGGATGAAGAAAATCCCACTTGAGCATATCAAGATGATCCGGATCAATCCAGCCACGCTTGATACCATCTGCCCAAATAGGCGATCCGGGTGGCGGCGTGAGATAACCGACCCACATCACATCCGGATCCACCTGATCAGCAAAGGCAAAGCGCTTCTTGATGATCTCTTCATTATCATAATCAAAACCGATCATAATGTCGCCGACGATCGCGATATCGTTTCGTCGAAGGATCTCAATGGTCTTAAATATCTGATCAACGGTGATCCCTTTGTCAAGCTTGCGTAATTCATCATCGCTCGCGACTTCAATACCAAAAACAGCCATGAACAGCCCCGCCTTCTTCATCAGCGGAATGTCCTTCTCCATTCTCACCCAATCACTGGCACATCCTAAGCTTACCCATTTCATCTTAAGATCACGTTTTATTTTTTCTTCACAAAATTCTCTAACACGTTTTCCATTAAGATTAAAATTATCTTCCTGGATCACCACGACCTTGGTTCCACATTTCTTCTCTAAAAGCTCGATCTCATCAACAACTTTTAAAGCCGACTTACAACGCCAAAGTTGAAAATGCTTAAGGGCCCTGGGATCATGCTCACTCCACTCGTAACAAAATGTACACCCATGCGTGCATCCACGCGACGTCACGATCTCCGCAAACGGCTTCCAGTAGGTATGCCCAACATATTTATCCATAGGAAAAAGGTCATACGCTGGTAACGGCAATATATCTAAACTCTTGATAAGATCGCGCACCGGACCAAAAACAACAGCTCCGTTCTGCCTCGACGATAGCCCCGCGATAGCGCTAAAGTCTGTCTTTTCTTGATTAAGCGCACCCATGAGTTCATTAAAGGTCAGCTCCCCTTCGCCCATGACAACAAAATCAATCGCGGAATTCTTCTCAAGCGTTTCTTTACCAAAAAATGAATACCACAAGCCGCCAACAACAATGTTTGTTTTAGGAAGGACCTTTTTCACAGCGCGCGCTGTGTCATTAAAATATTTCTGGACGGCAAAACCACCATACGAATGCAAGATATCGCCTAAAACAACTACCTCAGGATTCTTCACCTTCACTTGATCAAGCATCGCTTCAAAAGGGATCCCCAGCGCCTTACAATCTAAAACCTCTGGCTCAATGGTTCCTTTTGCGCGGGCATAAGCAGCCCACTGTGCGTGCATTTGATTCGGCGCAACATGTGTCCCGTGCGTTGCCCAAGAACCCAGCTGTGGTGTTAAAAAAAGTACCTTCATTCTTCCCTCCCTATTTTATTTAACAATGCCTCTTGACCAAAGGTCCATAACAGTTTCAAGAGCCTGCTGAAAACTCACGCCCTCTTTCTGTAAGATCTCTGGATTAATAATATTATTTACTGCACCCAAATACGCGCGAACCGCTAAAGCGGGATTAATGGAACGAAATTTTCCTTTCTTGATACCCAAGGCAACAAGTTTTTCTAAGTCCATCACTTTCTCACAGCGAAAATCAACAAACTCCTGCCACAATTCTGGCAACTCAAGCTGAATATCTTTTAAAAAATGCTCAAACCATGGCGCTAATTCCTGCTGCAAAAAAAGAATATTCAGGGAAATAATTTTTAAAGGATCTTTTTCAGTCTTTTCCACACTGAGCTGGTAATCATTAATCTTGCCCTTGATGCTCGCAACCAACCCCTTGGCAATATCGATTTTGCTAGGGAAATGCACATAAATCGTATTCTTACTCATCCGAAGGTCATTAGCGATTTCATCCATGGTGACCTTGTGATATCCAAAGCGAATCATGCGAGCCTGAGCAGCCATTAAGATCTTATCAGCGACAGGATGTGATGATTTCATAATAAGCCTCCATAATACTAGATTGGTATTTTAAGTATTCTATCAAAGACATCGGCTCTGTCAACAAAAAATCCTTATGGAGCCTTGCGGACTAAAGCCCGCGGCATCTTTTTTTCTTCGGTAGATAAAACAAATTGCCCTGCCGGAAAATTTTCCAGCAGGGCAATAAAAACAATATCATCTTGTCTTCAACGAAGAAAACTACTTGCTCTTTGAAAACATCATCTTGATATCATCACGAATGGCTTCCAGATCCTCTTCGTGTTCGATCTCATCGGACATGATCTGAAGAGCGATATCATAAGTCACAGGATCCTTATCTTTGGTGTAATCAATAATCTTCTTGTAGACGCTAATCGCACATTGCTCACCTTTAATATTTTGCTCAAGAAGCACGCGAACATCCGGATTCTTAGGCTTATCATATCCGCAATTGGTATGAACATACCAATCTTTCGGTTCAAGCAATACTGTGCCGCCAAGCTGAATAATGCGATCCGCGACCATGCCTGCATGACGCAATTCATCAGCCGCATGCTGGGTCAACTCTGCGACAACCGCTTCCTTAGGCATACCGACAGCAACTTTCGCGCCCACCCAATACTGATAATAGGCTAACCATTCATCAGCATAGGCTTTATTAAGCATAACAATCAAATCAGGTATTTTAATCCCCAACGCTTCAATGATTTGCCTTCCTCTGGTTCCCATCGTATTCCTCCTTTTTTTATTTTTTCTTTAACGTCATTGCTTTTTGGCAGCAAACGAGTTCACCACCCCCAACCTCTTTAACCTCATCAATATTACCACAAATCTCACAGATGTGAAGCTCTATGGTCTAACGGCCATACCATCTTCATTAAATTCGGCGGAACCCGCCGAAGCAGCATCCACCTTCGCCAAAATGATTTCGCGTTTGGCTTCGGCGGATTACCCTCGCATTCATCTACCCCGCCAAAGGCGGGGTGAGATTCTGCGAAGGCGGGTAAACTTCTCCAACATTCTCAACCTTTGTCATAGAACACTTTCTTTTAGCTTAAGGCCACATCTAAGATCATCATCACGAGAAATCCCAACATGGTACCTCCTGTAGCCAGATCTGTATGGCCGTTTCGCTGGGACTCTGGAATAACTTCCTCAACAACCACAAAGAGCATCGCCCCGGCAGCAAAAGCCATGGCATATGGCAATATGGGCTTTGCCATAATCACTGCTACCGCGCCGATCACAGCCGCAACAGGTTCAACAGCCGCGGAAAGCTGGCCATACCAAAAGCTTTTTAACCGTGACAGGCCTTCGCGCCGCAAAGGAACAGAAATAGCAAATCCTTCAGGAAAATTTTGAATACCGATCCCTAGGGCCAGAGCAATTGCGCCAGACAATGTTGCTTGCGGAAAACCAGCAGCCACAGCACCAAACGCAACGCCGATCGCCAACCCCTCCGGGATATTGTGCAACGTAATAGCAAGAACCAACAAAGTACTACGTCGCCAAGAAGTCTTGACCCCTTCAGCCTCTGAAGTAGGAAAACCAAGATGGACATGCGGAAGCACGCGATCAATCAATCTTAAGAAAATAACTCCCAAAAGAAATCCAGAAGCTGCCGGTACCCATGAGGGGATCCTTCCACCCTCGGACATAGCAATAGCAGGAGCCAATAACGACCAAAAAGAAGCCGCGATCATGACCCCTGCGGCAAAACCCAACATGGCATCTAAAACTTTTTGATTGAATTCTTTGGTAAGAAAAACAGCGGATGCCCCTAGCGCGGTCACGGCCCACGTGCAAAGGCCAGCGGCTAAAGCTAAAAGAATAGGGTGATAGCTTTGTAAGCTCATAGGATAATAGAAATGATTATACTACAAAATAGCTCAGGGCTGCCCAAAAAATAATTTTGGGCAGCCCCAAAATTATCTTTTTCTTATTTTAAAAATTGTCCTGCTAACAACAATATTGCTCCAGAGTGCAAGAAGTGACCTAAGCGCCCTTCTCCAAAGAGCATCCATCGGCTTAGCCGATGGATGCTCTCCCCTACGGACTTTTTTCTTAATTAAACTCTCTTGATGCACAGTTCAACGAGGAAGAACGAAATTCTACCTTTTTAATATTTAACTTGTCTTTCAATAACTCATAGAATACTGTGCAGAACCATTCACACGTCGAGGGACCTTTACTCACAGATATTCTGCTTTCAGGAAACGATTTGACTAGCTCGTGGTTAAGAGCTTTTGCGGGCTTCCCAAACCTATTTGTTGTGCCCTTCATTCCTGCCTTCTCATACCCTTGTAAAACTAGATCAAGCAAGGGATCCCCTTCTTGGAAGATCGTTCCATGCATAAAATTGTCAGCTATTTCCCATGCTAATTTTTGGGCCTCCTTTACGGGGTAGGCATAATTATGTTTATTTAACTCTCCCTCCACCTCGATCGTTAGCAACCCCGAATGTCCATGAAGATAGCTTGCCTCTCCTGGATAATTCATAAATCTGTGCGCGTACTGAAAATCAAGTTTTATTATTGATCTATACTTGTCATTTGACATGATCATTTCCTCCTTTTGGTTAACATCCATTTTTATATTATCGACCGCATACCGCTAATCACGCTTTATTTTCTCAGTCAACCACCTCCTTTAATTGATGTTAAATTACTAAATAGTAACTATTACTACTGATATAACAAAAAAAATTTACCCCTTGCGGGCGCACTCCTTGCAGAGGCCTTCTAGAACAACCCTTTTATTGAGCACAGTAAACTCTTTCTCAAATTCAGTTGGAATTTTAAGAGCGTCGTAAGATTGATTACAAAAATCTATGATCTTCTGGCATTGTACACAATGTAAATGATGATGATTGTCAATGTCTGGATCAAAACGCTTCAGCTCTCCATAACCCTCAACAAGCCTCACGATTCCGGTTTCTGAAAAAGACAATAAAGTTCTATAAACTGTATCGAAAGAAATATTAGGGAGAACTTTTCGCACCCGCTTATATAAATCATCGGCGGAAGGATGATCTTGGGCTTTCAAAAGTTCATCATAAATCGCTGATCTCTGCGGTGTCATTTTTAATCCGCATTGAAAACATTTATCCCGAAAAGTTTGTCTTTTAGCTTGAACGTCTTGTATCATGAAATTTACCATATAGTAATCATTACTATTTGTCAAGAACAAAAACTTGCTTCTCTTTGAGCTGATAAGCATCTTCTTTAAAAATTCTTCTAAAAATACTTTGCGCTATCTTTCCCGTACAATGAAGTGGAACAACTTTTTGAACCCCCATCGCTTTAAGCCTCAAAGCAATATGCCTTATCTCTTCCCTACCCGTATCTTTCAGATGAAAACCACCCGCGATCAAAAATACCGATTCGTCAAAATACTTTTTCACTTCATCAACAATCACTTCAAGCCTTGGATGCGCGCAGCCAGTAAGAACTGCCAACCCTTGCCCTGTTTTCACAACGATCACCTGTTCATAAATATCCTGACCGCCGCAAACACCCTTTATTGGACCCATGATATAAACGCCGCTCTTAATCTCAAAAAGGCCAATAACCTCGACGATGCGCACCCCTAACGAAGCGATCTGCTCTTTTGTCTCTTGACTAAATCCCGGACAAACATAAACTGTCACATTCTTATGCTTTGCTAAAAATGGCCACAGCCCCGCCAAGTGATCCCAATGGTCATGAGAAATAACAATATGACGGATCTTTGTTGTGTCGATCTTCATCCGGGTCAAATTATCCAAGAAAACTTTAGCATCTCCAAAGGTATCAAAAAGCACGTCGTCATCAATCAAAAAAGAAATACCCCAACGCTTAATAAAGCGCTGCCATTTTGTGGAACCCTCGGCAATTAAAGTTAACTTCATCTCATTCCCTAAAAAGTAACCACTTTATCACTATCTTTTATGATTTCGTACATATCTTTCATCGTTGAAATGGGACACATTTCTGTGCCTTCTTGCGCTCTTGACTTAATGCAACTACCGCAGGCGAAAATCTTGCCCCCAGACTGCATCAATTTCTCTGCTTGTTCAATCGTATTAAATTTCTCAGTGCTTATTTTTTGATACTCAACGCCTTGACCCATGAAGAAAACCCTAACATCATCTTTCTGCCCAAGCGCAAAATTCCCATAACGCAAAGCATTCCAGCAAGTCTCTGCGTCATTGCTTGAAATAATAATTCCTATTTTCATGCTTCCTCCTTTATAACTTGATCAGCTATCTAGCTCAACCCCGACGCTCTTTAGGAAGCCCATCTTACCTAGGTCGACAATCTTTGGAAAGAGAAACTTTCATCAGCCGACAGGCATGTTTTAAATAACCTCGTTTGAGCTCAATGATATGGCTCTTGTTCCAAAAAATAGGGCTATGCGAGGCCACGATCACCTGGCAGCCTGCCTCAACAAGCGCATCAAGGCCCTTGCGGATCTTTATCACCCACTCCAGATCATGCCCATTTTCTGGTTCATCCAAAATAAAACAATCTCCCGGTAAAGGATTGTAGGATTGCAGCACATCCCGCATCGTTTCCCCATGCGACGAAAATAAAGCCCGCGCCCGAATAACAGACCCAGGCAAACCCTTAAAATATTTATAAGCTCGATGCGGGTTCATGGTTTCACCGTTAAAATATTGATAATGGGTCGGCCCATCCTCCTGACGCGCGCATTCCCGACACTTATCAATGGCCCTTAATAATGTACTTTTTCCAGAACCATTCGGGCCAATGATCATATTAAGCCCCTTAGTAAAACGGAAATGGCTTCTTTGCTTCAAAAAGCGCTTATGCTGAAAACACAAAGAAATTTGAGTGATCATTTATCGACTCCGTTTTAAAACAATATCTCCGAGTTTCGCCCCAGAATGCCTAGCAATCACAGGACACTTCACTTTAAACAAGAAATAGACCTCCCTCGGGGCATCGCTTAACGCCTCGTAATTACCCTGGCCTTTGCTAATAACCAAATCCACCTGTCTAAAGATCTTTAGAAATTCCTCTGAACAATACTTCAAAATAGTTCCCGGAGCATCAACCCCGCTTGACATAACTTGCGCGACTTTATCTAACCCACAAAAAACAGCATCTTCTCTAAGGGCGTCGTTGATCACCGGCCTTTCTCTCACGGCAAAGAAAACTTTTTTCCCGGACGGAAATTCTTCGATCAAGACCTTATCAAAAGCGATCTCCCCGGCATTGTCCGCTAAATAAAGAACTGTCTTTGCCGCGTCTAGCTCTTTTCTGAAATCTTCGTATTCAAAAAGTCCCTTACATCCTTGTGCGAAATCTTCTTCAAATAATTTTTGGATCTCTTCTTCAATATTAAGGGTGTTCTTGATCGCATAATCAATAACATTCCCCGCAATGGCAATCTCAATAGCTGTTAACAAGCGATCCTTAGATCGCGTAACCTTTTCTTTGAGCCTGGGATAAAGTTCCATCGCCCAACGATTACTGCGCTCTTTGATCGACTTAAAAAGATCCTGTGAGCCCGTTTTCCTGGCAATAATTTGATGGACCTGACGCGCCATCTCCGGAGGTGTCAAGCCAAGGGAAAATTGTGGAACCAAGGCGGCCACGTCATTCATCATTTCTTTATGCACGCGCTCATCATCGGTGGCCAACCGCGCTTGTTCAAGAGCGCCTTTCATTAAACATGGGATACAGTCTAAATAAGTTCTCATCGTAAACCTTTTTAAATAAAATCACCACAAATCCAACCTTTACTCAAGCACAACAAACAAGAAAATTCAACCCACAAATATACTTAAACTCAAGGTCATTATTTCTCACCAGTAAATTCTTTGACTTTCTCCACAATACCCGCAAAGGCCTCCGCCGATCTTGATTGATGATGAAACGAAACAAACGGCGTGCCCTTGTCACCAAAATCAACAAATTCTGGCTGAAAAGGAACCCTACCTAAAAAAGGTATATTGAGTTCTTCCGCGGCTCTTTTACCACCGCCTTTTTTAAAAATATCTGTTTCCCCATGACAATGCGGACAAACAAACCCGCTCATATTTTCAATCATGCCAACAATCGGTATCTTGATTTCTTTAGCAAATAAAACACTCTTTCGCGCGTCCAGCACGGCGACATCTTGCGGCGTGGTCACAATAATGATACCACTGATATTTGGAATAAGCTGACAGGCGCTCAAAGGCTCATCCCCTGTCCCCGGAGGCGCGTCAATAACCAGATAATCTAAGTCTCCCCAGTTAACATCACTGAGAAATTGCTTGATGATCGCAGCCTTCATGGGCCCTCGCCAAATGATAGGCTGATCGCAATGATACCCCGTCAACGCAAGGCTAATCGCTTTAAGATTTTTGCTAACTTCAACCGGTTCAATCCCAAGTTCAGAATTCGAAATAGATTGGCTCTCGATCCCAAGCATCTTGGCAACATTAGGCCCGTGCAGATCAATATCTAGAATAGCAACCGTCTTGCCAGAAAGAGAAAGCGCATATGCAAGATTAACAGCCACTGTTGATTTGCCAACACCACCCTTGCCGCTCATCACGATCAAAGGATGCTTGATGTTGGCCATTTTCTCTTGAAGTCTTTTTTCTTGATCCTGAGGATTTTGTTCATTCATTGGATACACTCCTTATTGTCTAAGTAAATAATCTGCGATCGCTCGATAGAGCGTGCTCACGGCCAGGATCGAGCAGTGCAAATGATCCTCAGGCAAACCTTTCAGATTCTGAGTAATTTCTCCTGCGGAAATGAAAAGGGCCTCATGAACGCTTTTTCCATCTGCCAGTTTTGCGACCATCGCCGCGCAGGCCATCGTCGCCTGACAGCCATCTGCATAATACGTGATCTCCGTGATCGTCCCCTTCTCAATAACCAAATAAAACTCCATGGCATCCCCGCAAGGCCCCTTTAAATACGCAGAGCTGACCGGATCATTCATCCTGCCAAAATATTTGGGATCATGGATAAGATCGATGACTTCCTGCGGATACTGCGATAAGCTTTCTTCATTATGCTGCCCCACGTGAACCTCCTATGCTTTTATATTTAAACCGTGACAAAATGTTCTTTGGACAAAACTGGTCATTTCTTATCGCGTAAGAAACTGCGCGTACCACCCAATTTCATTGCCTCACCAACGGGTTCATTTGAAATTACATATTGATTATATCGATCTAAGTTGCCTAAAGGCGTCGCATCATCGGCATAAGAAGCAATAAAATCAATCCCCTTTTGGGTCAACACAAAAACAGGGATTTGCTTTGAAATTTGCAACACGGCTGCCGCTCCGATCGTTTGCCGAATACCCAACGACGCGCAACTCCAAACAACATCCGCATACTGCTGGATCTGTTCAATTTTCGCTTCGGCGATACCTGTGGTACAGACAACAAGAATAGTAACCACCGCGTGGTTAGAAGATTCCAGTTGCCGGATCTTTTTTAATTTATCAACATCATGCCCGCTAACAGTAACCGCGATCCTGGTATATCCGGCCTTCATGGCTTTCTCAACTCCTTTAGCTTGATCGATCAAGGCATTCGCAAAAAGGACACAACATCCTAAATTTCTCAAATGATCAATAGTTTCTCTGATCGGCGAAGTCAATAAAAGGCTGTTCATCCGCGCGCCTATTCCCTGCACAACCTCGCCATTATCTGTGACGACCGTTCCCGCGCCATCACAGACAACAACCGCGGCATCGATCGCTTTTTTATTTAAAGCAAACATGAGCATTTCAGAAGCGCCATAAGGAATAGCCGTGTCACCTTGCAGGAGCTTTCTCTGAGAAGTAAAAAATCCAAAATCTCTAATTTTTGATTCAATGATGCGCTTGATCTCACCCTTGAGGGCCCCTTGATCAGCACCATCAACATGCCTTAAGCCTTTATAAAGATGGCTCGCCAAAGGACAAAACGTCATCTTGGGATCCGTCACATTGATGACCTTGCCCTTCGACACGCTAACAAAGGAAGAAAAATACCGTAAAATATGTATGTCGCCTTGAATGTTTTTATTCATACCTAATTTCTAAACGCCTCCCAGATCTTTCGAACCTCATCGCTAGCGGCGCATCCCGCATACTCAACGATCGTCTTTCCGGCCACAAGCGCCTGAACAACAGTCTTATCAAAAGGAATCTTTCCAATAACTGTGATGCCTCCCTCGCGGCAAAAATCCTCGATCATCCCCGTCATTGTTAAATTTAAATCATATTTATTGATGACAAGCTTGGCTGGAATATTAAAATGCTTTGCAACTTCTACCACACGCTTGGCGTCATGCAAGCCCGAAAGCGTTGGCTCCGTCACGATCAGAGCGCAATCAACGCCTGAGAGCGAGGCGATCACCGGACATCCTATGCCCGGCGGCCCGTCGATAATGACATAATCAAGGGCTTGTTGCTCGGCCAATTCTTTGGCAACCTGTCTGATCTTTGCCACGAGCTTACCTGAATTCTCCTGGGCGATACCAAGCTTGGCATGCACAAAAGGGCCATGCTTTATCTCCGAGACAAACCACTCCCCGGCAACATTTTCTTCCATATGTATTGCACCCTGAGGACACACACGACGACAAAGTCCGCACCCCTCGCAGGAAAAATGCTCAACCGTATAATCAGCTTTAATGGCTGCAAATCTGCACACTGACGCGCATTTGCCACATTTCTTACAAAGTAAATTATCAATGACCGCGCTTTGGCCGCTTCTAAATGCATGACGCTCTTTAATCACAGGATGAAGCAAAAGATGCAAGTCTGCCGCGTCGACGTCGCAATCGACCATGACCTTGTTTTTGGCTAAAGCGGCAAACGAAGCCGTAACAACGGTCTTGCCTGTTCCGCCTTTTCCGCTAATGACTAACAACGTTTTCATTAAACCTTCACTCCCCAAAAAAGAAAAATATACTTAAAAGAAACATATAAAAATACTAAGCCAAACAAAAGTTTCAATAATGATGGAGGAAATCCTTTGTTCAGCTTGGCTCCTATAGATGCACCAAGGACTGTTCCTGCGCAAAGAATAAGTGCTTTATCCAACAACACAAAACCTTGAAAAAACTTAAACGCTGAACTGATCAAAGCGTTCACCGCGAAACAGGCCAGTGAAGAACCAATAGCCACCTTAATGGGGCTCTTGAGACAATAATTAAATGCGGGAACAAGCACAGCACCTGTTCCGATACCAAAAAGGCCTGGAAGTACACCTGAGACGATTCCAATAAATATTTTTACCGTGGACATGCCTTTTATAGACTGATCCTTTACCTCTTGCGCTTCTTTACCTCTAACGATACCTTCATAAGCCATACGAAGAGAGATAAAAAGAAAAATACATCCTACTCCCAGATCAAGCCACATAGGTTTCTGAGCCATAAATATAAACAGATAAGAAAAAAATGCTGTCGATATGGCACCTGCGATCATGATAGGCGCCAACGATTTTATATCGACATGCCCTAATCTAATATGTTTGTATCCGCCGCTTAAGGTCGTAAAGAAAACTGCCAGCGCTGTTGTTCCTGCCGCAAATGGTGTTGATACGTCAAAGACAAAACACAGGACTGGCATGATAATCACGCCCCGCCTATCCCCAGAAGTCCGCCTAAAATCCCCGCAACAATCGCGCTTGCCAACAAAATGGCACCTTCAAGCATAAAATTATATCTCCTTGTGAGGAATAGCTTTCATGACATTCTTATACCAGCCAACCTTAATCCCCTTTTTAGGATCAAAGTGCGGATTGTAAGATTTGATATCTAAAAGAGGTGTCCCGTCTAGCATGTCGACTTGCTTAACGGTTAAAATATTCTTATCCCTGCGCAATAATTTAACAACACTGATCCCGATCTGATTTGGCCTGCGAGGATAGCGACATGAAAAAATACCTCTCTCACATTTATCAAGAAATGGCCTCGTTTTTAACTTATATCCTTTTGACTTATGAAATCGGTAAACCAGCAGCACATGCGAAAAACCTTCAACATCGCTTAAGCCTTCTGCGTACTTGCTAAAGACTTCAACAGTGCCGACTGCTTTTGATTTAAACGGCTGGATAGGCGTTTCTTTTTTACATTTAAACGGGGTGTGAATGACGCCGATGGGAACAAGTCTCATGCCGATAACCCTTTTGTGATCAGATTAAACATATCTTTAAACTGCGCGATATACTCCGGTTTTTTGACGATCAATGGCGTACCGTTTGAATATAATTTAGCGATCTCTCGGTCAAAAGGGATGCGCATCAAAATCGGAATATTATTTTCTTGACAATATAGTTCAACACCATGGTCACCGATGTCCGCGCGATTAATAATAACGCCAAAAGGTATCTCTATTTTCTTTAAAACCTCAACCGCCAGGATAAGATCGTTCAACCCAAAAGGTGTCGGCTCCGTGACCAAGATACAAAAATCACTTCCCTTCACGGCTGTAATAACCGGACACGATGTTCCTGGTGGCGCGTCAATAATAACCGTCCTTGTAGGATTGATATATTCTTTAACCTGTCGGATCAGCGGCGGCGACATGGTCTCGCCGATATTAAGGCGGCCGTGGACAAACTGTATTTCGTCTTTATCACCAACTTCGATCAGGCCGATCTCCTTGTGAACTTCCTTTATTGCTCCTTGAGGACAAAACAAGCTGCACGCGCCGCATCCGTGACAAAGATAAGGAAAAACAAGAATCTTTCCCTTTGCCCCGCCACTTCCAGGCAAAACAGCAATAGCGTTATAAGCGCAAACCTCGCGACATTGACCGCAATAAATGCATTTATCTTCGTCGACCTTAGGCACAAGAACAAAGGCTTTCTTATCGCCGGTTATACGCGCTTTCAAGAATATCTGCGCGTTAGGCTCTTCAACATCACAATCAAGAAATTGAACGCTGCCAAGAGATAACGCCAAATTGACCGCAATCGTTGTCTTTCCTGTACCGCCTTTTCCGCTTGCCACTGAAATGATCATGCTCTAAGCACTTCCTTGGGAGGCAACAATAACACGTTGATAATCAGTCTGCGCTTCGTTGACAATAAAATGTTTTTCTAAAAAATATTTTTTGACATCATCCAGTGCCACGCTCCCCACCTCATGGGCATTGCCCTCAGAAGCGTGAATCTTTTCCATCATACGAAATCCTTTTTCAGTAAAATCAGCTAAAACTATTTTTCCAGCTGGAGAAAGTATTCGGATGAACTCATCAAGAACCATATAAGGATGATGCAGATGATGAAGAACATTAACCGAAAAAATAACATCAAAACTACCGCTAATAAAACTTGTGTGCTCGCCATTTTCAATTTTAAAGTCAACCTGTTTTTCAAAACCAAAATGCGCGATATTTAATCTTGCGAAATGCTGCTCCTGCGCTGAGATATCAAAAGTCACAAACGAATACCCGGCCTTAGCCAAAGCAAGCGCAAAATGTCCCTTTCCTGTTCCAGCCTCAAGGATCTTCCCCATAAGTGGCTTAGCTTGCTCAAGAACAAATCCCCTCTCCTGATCTACGTCGTAGCCAAAACTTTTATAGAGAGCTTTGCGCTCTAAATATCGCTCAAAATTTTCTAGAATTTCTTTATCCACGTTATTGCTCTCGGACCATTTTTGTCCCACATTTAGGGCAATTCACTTCATAACAAGGTACTCCCTGCTGATGCGAAATGCGTTCCCCGCATTTTGGGCAAACACAATTTCCCCCAGGCCCAGAACCCTGACGATTTCCATTCATTTTTCCACAACCTTGACCATAAGGCATCCTACACCTCCTATTTATTCTTGCTGGGCATACCAAAATGCGAACCGACGCTTGGACCGGAAGCCGCCTTCAGTTCTCCTTTTTTATACGCTGCAATAACATCTTTTACCGTTCCAGAAACTCCGGTCATTATACTAATCCCTGCGGCCGATAACACCTGATGCGCGTTAGGCCCAACATTTCCCGTAAGCACGGCTTGGACACCTTTGGATACGACAAACTGGCCTGATTGAATACCGGCTCCTCCTTGAAACTGAGCGCTAGTGTTCTCTTGAACTTCAAAAGAACCGGCATCCATATCAAAAAAAATGAAATACTGACACCGGCCGAAGCGAGGATCGACCTTGGAATCCAACGTTTTCCCTTCCGACGTAATACATATTTTCATAACACCCTTCCTTCCTCACATTACTTAAGCTTAAGCGGCTTTAAGCACATAAACCAATCAAGACATTTAATACCTTCTTTTTGAGCATTATCAACCCTATCCTTAGCCATGCCGCAACTTCCCGGAGGTGGCACAATCACATCATCGCCGGGTTGCCAATCAGCGGGAGTCGCCACTTTATAGGTATCCGCAGTCTGCATCGCGATGATCATGCGCTTGATTTCCTGAAAATTTCGCCCCATCGATGATGGATAAAAAACCATCGCCCTGACCTTAGCCTCCGGATCCATAAAAAACACAGCGCGGACCGGACTAATATCACTAGCGGCAGGCTGAACCATCCCAAACTTATGAGCAACATCCATTTTAACATCCGCGATAACCGGAAACTTTATCTCAACGTTCTTCATGCCCTTATATTCAATCTTTTCCTTGATTGTTCTTAACCATGCGATATGGCTATAATGGCTATCAATAGACAAGCCAATAAGCTTACAATTGAGAGCTTCAAATTCTTTTTCCATGGCCGCAAACGTCATAAACTCCGTGGTGCACACCGGGGTAAAGTCTGCCGGATGGCTAAATAAAATCACCCATTTTCCTTTATAATCATCAGGAAACTTAATTTTACCCTGAGTCGTATCTGCTTCAAAGGCTGGAGCTTTTTCGCCAATGAGCGGAATTCGATTTACAGCGTCCGTTACATTTTCCATTTTGGCATCTCCTTTGCTTAATGACATTCTCCGGCATGGCCGTGATCTTTACACGCATTAAGGCCGCCCAACGTGTTATTCATAAAATCATCCAAGGCTTTCTGCACATTGCCAGAATAACCAAACACCTGCACGCCTGCTTGCGCAAACTTCTGCTGAGCGCCACCACCCATTCCTCCGGCAATGACATGAGTAACCTTATGCTTTAATATCTCATCAACAGCGACGCATCCGCCTCCCCCGTGAGAAACAGTATTAGGCACAATACGCGTACTAATAATTTTCTTCTTTTCCTTGTCAATATCCGCTAAGAAAAAAAACTTACACTGACCAAAATGTGCACAAACATTGCCCTGCACACCCGACTCATCCTCTAGTACGACTCCGACTCTCATAAGCACAAACTCCTTTTTTAGTGAAACGCTATAATAACTATTTTCTTTCTTTTTATTTACTTTCTAAGACCTGAACACGCCCCTGAACAGCTTCAAGCTCCTCTTTAAGATAAACAACTTTATTTTTAAGGGCCGCTAGCTCATCTTCCTTGGACATTACTCTTCCAAAGCCGCCAAACGCCTGCCCGCCTCCTTGACCCCTCATCCATCCCGGAAGATTAGTCGCGTAAAAACAATTACGCCTTCCCCTCCCTCCACCTCTGCCATAAAAACCACCTCCATCAAAAATCCTACCATTTTCTCTATTAAGCGGTACAACACAATACCCATTTCCTCTTCCCGTCATCGCACCTTGCCCCATAGGGCCTGTTCCGTCTTTATTTGGCATTGCAATCGTCTCCTTTCTTTTTATTGGAAATCATTTTCACTAAGAATGAAAAAAAAATTAATTATTTCTTGCCGTTACATTCTTGACATAAACCATAAAACTGTATGAGATGATTCGTAATCTTAAAATGATACTTTTTAGAAAGCCCATCCTCAGTTTGCTTAAGAAGCTCCATTTCTTCATCTATAAAATCAGTATATTCAACAACTCTCCCACATTCCGTGCAGACCAAGTGGTGATGATGATGCGCACCCTTAGGTCCCTCAGCAAATTCATAACGGGCTCTCCCGTCTCCAAAATCAAGCTTGTAAACCATCCCAAGATTTGATAATACATCCAAGGTGCGATAAATCGTTGTTAACCCTACCCCCGGATGCTTGGGATGGATCTTCATATAGATATCCTCAGCGCTTAAATGATCATCCGTTTTAGACAAAACATCAAGGATCGCCTCGCGACCTAGAGTGAGCCGATACCCGCAACCCCTGAACTTCCCATGCCACCAACCCTGTCCCTGACAATTACCCCTTGACATTAGAATTCTCCTTTATGGAAATGATTTTCATTATCAAGTATAATCACCAAGCAGGATTTGTCAATAATTATTTTGAAAGCAAGATAGGAAGGCAACTTTAAAGAAGTGCTAGAACCATTTGTTTCTAGTCGTAGCTTCTGCGTCTTGAATGAAAAACAATCCGGAGAGTTGCTTAACGCCGTCCTCGTCCACAAAATATTCTCGGTGAGCGGAAAATATTCCCGTGACCTCAACTAAGGGCTTAAAAGGCGGGCTTAGCTTCTCCCCTTCTTTTGTCTTAACAAAAACTGTATTAAATATCGTTGGCGGCGGGCTATTGCCCCAATCACAGCATGGGCATCCATAAGCATTCTTTCCAACGGCAAAGCTGTCAAGAGACTTGCCGTCAGCAAGATAAGCGTCATAAGGTATCAAAAGATATCCTGTAATTTTTACTTTCTTGCCATGCAGCGCCAAAATATCAATAGGAAACCCAGTGATATCATCTCCCTCCCGCGTCAACTCGTTCTGGATCTTCTCAAGCTTGCTTATGTCTAATGAATATACTTTCTTATCATCAGGAATTTCCGCAAAGGCTGCACGGGTAAAATTGACAAATGGGAGCGGTCGCACCGGGAGCAGCTTCTTACTCGCCAAGAAAAAGACAACCATCACGACGATCACATATTTCACAAAACGGATCATTTTATTTCTCATCAGAAAGAAATCCTTAGCCATCAGCTTGATCACTTAAAAGTTACTCTCTGGATAATAACGCCTAAAGTCTTTTAAAACATCTTCTTTCTTCTGGTCTTCACCCAAGACGTCATAACACTTAACTAGCATCTGAAGGGCGGATCGATGATAGGCAAGAACGTTGACCTCTAAATCTTTTTTGTTTTCCGGCCCCAGCAGTCGTATTGACTCAAAACACAAGACGGCTTCCCTGTATCGCTCTTGCGCCATGAAAATCGCTCCCAAGCTCAGGTAAGCACTTTTACTTTTAGGATCAGCCCTAAGAGCATCACGATAAGCCTGGCTAGCCTTTTCGATATCTCCACTGACCTGATACGCATATCCAAGATCTTCCCAGAGAACAGCATTCTTCCTATCAAAAAGAATCGCCTTCTTATAAATACGTATCGCGTCATGATACAATGCGCACGTCATGTAGGAAGACGCACGAGTAGAAAGCTGTCGGATGATCAACGGCTTCATCGCGATGAAACTTATGACGACAACATAAAGGACAAATAACCACTTGTGCCATAATCGATATTGGATTTTGTGAGCGTGTCCGCAACTACAAGTAGGATGATGTATTTTCATTAAACACCTTTATGCGATAATAAAGAAGTATGAAGCAATAAGGATCAAAATCGTTCCCGCGATAAATTGAATATATTTTTCAAATCTCTCCATCTTAGGCGCCAAGATCTTCGTTAAGCTTGTCGAAGACCCGATCAAAAGAATCGGCAAACCTTGCCCAAGAGCAAAGCTTAACAAAATAATAAAAGAATAAACCCATGAACCACACAAGCTCACAACGCCAACGATCACAAAAAGTACGGATGCGCAGCAAGGACAAGCCGGCATCTCGAGAAATGCAAACATCAGGCCAAAAAGAAAGGCGCCAACAAACCCAGACTTTTTAAACGTATTCTTGGTGTGGCATTGCGCGTGCGCATGCTTGGTCGGGATAAGGCCAGTATAAACTAAGCCTGAGCCAAGCAAAAGAATTCCAAGCACCAAATACGTGTACCTGCTCATTTGCACCAGATGAGACGCAAAATTCTTTAAAAAGATAAGCAGTATTCCTACCAGTGTATAACTAACAACCAAGCCTGCGACCAAAGATAGCGACAATAAAAAAGAGTGCTTCTTGGAGTTGGAGGCCCCCGAAACATATCCAAAAACAATCGGGATCCTGACGAGCGTGCAAGAACTCAAAGACGCAACAAATCCAGCCCAAAAGACAATAACAATTGCCAGAAAAGGCGATTGCGTAATGATTGTTTGTAAGGTGTTCATCATTTAGCCTACCTGCGCAGATTTACGGCATTTAACAATATCGATCTTTAAAAAAATTGTAGCGGCCTTATTCTTATTATTCAAAAGAAATTCTTTAGAAACTACTTCGCAAACAAATAAAAGATAAACATAATATCCAACTCTATCTTTATCTTTTCACTCATTTTTGAGTATCTTTTGAAATAACATTAATATCAACTCCCAGCGTCCCAGTAGCACTGACGTCATAAGGCCCTTGTTTAACCTCTAAACTTTTAACCGTAAGCATATTAATGTGTGAAAGCGGCGGGTCTTTACGGCTTCCGCAAGAACCTTCGATTAAAGCATCATCTAACGTAAAACGTAAATTGCTTTTCGTAAAACCCCGTAGTCCTACCTCATTGCCATAACAGCTTTTGCGGATCATGAATGCCTCGATCAATTCATCGGGCAATATCTCAGCCAAGTCAACCACCTTGTGAGACTTAAGGGTCTTCTGCGTGATCTTCTCTTTTTCTTCGATGGTCAGCTTTTCTTCTTGATCCCACTCCTTAGAAACAACCCCCTGCCCAAGATCAAACACCGATGTCTGAGCGAATGCCATATTACTTAAAACACTTTGCAATAAAAAAAGCATCACAACTACAAAACCTAAACATTTCCTCATGCCAATCTTTCCTTCTCTCTTAATTCAATCGTTATTTGCAATGCCCACAGGCCATCACGGCATTCTTGTCACGTATAAACAGCAAAGGAAAAACAATATCGCTAAAACAACACGGAATCCACACCGCTAGAAACAAGAAAATAAATATACCCAAATAGGGAATACTGTGGCTATGGTCGGTGGCCATCAGCATATGAAAAAGCGATGCCCACGTGCTAACAAGAACATGTCCGGCATGCGGGAATTTTGTCACCGGCTTAAAATAGGCAAAAACAATGGCCGATACCGCAAGAGGATTGATCAGCCACCATTTCTCGACAAAACCAATATGAACATGCCGATGAGGCATATGAAGTAACGATTCGCCCCAGAACGGGATCAAAGAATCACTTAACGTTCCAACAGTTACCGATCCTACATATCCAACCACTAGAACTTTCAAAAATAGCTTAATCCCAGGGCGCTCGCTGGAAAGATACCTCTTGTACATAGCAGCGGTGACGATAGCACTTAAGCAGATATGCAGCGGGTGAAAAATGTAAAAGAAATTATGAGCCGCTTCATGAGATATGCCGCGGAAAACAAACATCAAAACGATACCCGTTAATGCGCCGAATAAAGTAAATGGCGCGTGCGCTTTTAATTCATGTATTATTTTCAAGAGCATTTGATTGATCCTTTCTTGGTTTCTTGCGGAGGCTTTTATATAATGCAACTATCCATTGCCCTAATTTCAACATGACAGTGCCAAAAAATAACCCGCATAATCCAGTATTCCCGCAATATTGACACATTTTAAGTAGAAATCATTTCTATTTAGAAATTAAAAAATTTTACTCTTTAGAGCAACCGGCGCATACCCCGTTAACCTGCATAAAATGACTCACGACTTTATACCCCTTGATCTTCTTAACCTCATTAATCGCGCAGTCTTTTATCTCATCGACCTTCCCGCACTTGATACAGGTGATGTGATGATGGTGATGATCGCCGTGAAGCGCGGAACATAACCCGTAATGCTTTTTGCGGTCAAACTGCTGGATCCTCGTTAATATTCCACATTCAACCAAACTCTCAAGATTGCGGTACACGCTGGGAAGCCCGCACCGGTCAAACTGCTTCTTGAGCCCCTCCCACGCCTCTTCCGGCGTCAGATGAGTCTTCCCATCAACAAAAAGCTCAATGATCGCCTGCCTGCGCGGCGTGAGCTTAAAACCACCTTCTTTTAGCTTCCCTAAATACTGTTCCAATAGCGCCTCCTCAAATAGAAATGATTTCTGTTTATAATAGCAAAAAAGATTTTCCTGTCAATATGAAAATCCTCAGACTTACGCCAACGGCATTAATACAAAAAAAATGCCCACGATTGAGTGGACATTGAGTGACAGTAGGCATCTAACAAGAAAATACACAGATAACATGACGCGCTTTGAGTAAAAGTTAGCAGGCCCTAGCCGGAAGGTCTCGGCTTTTCTTCAAACATTTTATCCTCAGTCATAGGAAATGACTTCGCTTATGCTTAAACCACTTCCTAGCGAACGATCGGTCGATCATCTCCAAACGATTGATTTTCAAAGTCTTGACCTACTGCAAACTTTTCGCACGCATCTATTCTTAATAATAGTATCAATGAACAACAAGAACCGATTAAAAAGGCCTCCCTTCAGACTATGAAATCTTTACCTATTTCCTATTCCCGTTCTTTGCGCTTTAGAAAGAATGGCTTCTTTTTGGATGCAAAGGCACGCGGTTCTCCACCATGAGACCTATCGCTGCTACGTGATCTCTCACCGCCATGATAAGACCTTGCGCTGCTATACGGTTTTTTCTCAAACGAAGAACCTTCCCTCGAATCTCGCTCTCTAAAATGACCTTCCCGCGTTTCTCCTGAGCGAAATGAATCGCGGCTGCCAAAAGATGATCGGCCGCCATGACGATATTCTCCCCTGTCAGACGGACGACGATCGCTTCTGCCATGAAACGAAGGGCGACTAAAAGAACCAGATGGTCGCGCGTAAGGCTTATGCCCAAATGAACTTTCTCTGGGCCGACCCATCAAGATCTCGATCTTCTTATCGAGCGCAATTAATTGCTGCTGCATCTTTTTGATCATGGCAACAACATCTGTTTGGGTCTCGGGCATTACGGGAACACCCTCATTCTTCAATTCTTCACTCATGTCGCCTTCCTTTCGTTAAATACTCATAACTTTAAAATTATTTTGCTTAAGAATGCAAACGATAGCACCGTCAGTATAGGCCAACTCTTCCAGGCGTCAAGGGTAAAGATAACACCCCTGATCGACACGTAACGCTTATGCGTACATCTTTTTTAACCGTTCTCTGGTCTTCTCATCAGCTAAATATTCATCAAAGGTTGTGCCAACCAGGTCAATGTAGCCCTTAGGGGTGATCTCAACAATGCGGTTGGCTACGGTTTGGACAAGCTCATGGTCGTGGGAGGAAAAAAGGATCGTACCGCGAAATTTTTCAAGGCCACGGTTGAGGGCAGTTAACGATTCCAGATCTAAATGATTGGTGGGCTCATCGAGGATCAACACATTCGCCCGTAAAAGCATCATCCGCGCAAGCATACACCTCACCTTTTCCCCGCCGGAGAGAACCTTGACAGGCTTAAAAGTCTCATCCCCGGAAAAAAGCATACGACCTAAGAATCCGCGCACAAAATTTTCGTCCGTATTATCCGAAAACTGGCGGAGCCAATCAATGATATTCAATTCATTATCGAAATACTTCAGATTCTCCTTAGGATAATACGCGCGCCGGGTCGAGAAACCCCACTTAAACTCTCCGCTATCCGCCTTGAGCTCCTCCATCAGGATCTGGAAAAGCAGAGTCTTGGCGAGATCGTTGGGGCCCACAAAAGCAACCTTGTCTCCTTTTTCAATCGTCATATTTAAATTCTCAAACATCACTTGGCCGTCAATGGATTTCGACAAACCGTTGATATGCAAAAGGTCGTTGCCCGCTTCGCGCTCTTGGTCAAACCCAACATAAGGATATTTTCTCGACGATGGGCGAATTTCTTCAATGGTAAGCTTCTCTAGGCTTTTTTTGCGGCTTGTGGCCTGCTTGGCCTTTGACGCATTGGCGCTAAAGCGCGCAATAAAATCCATGAGCTCTTTTCGCTTTTCTTCAATCTTTTTGTTGGCCTCGCTGCGTTGACGCAGCGCCAGCTGGCTTGACTCCTGCCAAAAGGCATAGTTGCCGGGATAAAGCTGGATCTTGCCAAAATCAATATCCGCAATATGCGTGCAGACCTTATCGAGAAAATGGCGGTCGTGGGAGACGACGATCGCGGTATTTTCAAAATCACACAAAAATTCTTCAAGCCACATACATGTTTCAATATCCAAATGATTGGTCGGCTCATCCAAAAGTAAAATATCTGGATTGCCAAACAGCGCCTGCGCTAAAAGTACGCGCACCTTCTGCCCTGCCTCAAGCTGTTTCATCGGCAACGCACAAAGGTCTTCGCCGATGCCAAGCCGACTTAACAGCTGTGAGGCCTCAGACTCGGCGTTCCACCCGTTAAGCTCAGAAAACTCATGGTCCAAGTCCGCAATGCGCATCCCATCCGCGTCAGAAAAATCCGCCTTGGCGTAAAGCGCTTCTTTTTCCATCATAATATCGTAAAGCCGCTTGTGCCCCATGATCACGGTTGTCAGAACAGAAAACTCATCAAAGGCAAACTGATCTTGTTTTAGAATTGAAACGCGTTTGCCCTTGACCACAGTGACCTCGCCGGTCGTTGTTTCAATTTCCCCCGAAAGGATCTTCAAGAATGTCGACTTCCCTGAGCCATTGGCTCCAATAAGCCCATAGCAATTACCCGACGAGAACACAATGTTCACGCCGGCAAAAAGCTTGCGCTGGCCATACTGCAACGAAACATTATTAACAGAAATCATTTTTAGCTTCCTTGGGTCAAAAACAGAATAATATTAAACACATATAGTTTCCGAGCGCAGATACTTTCCCCGCTAACAATGGAAAATAATGCTTTAAATGAAAAGGGTATTGTATATTTTACAATAAGCCAAAGGCAGATCTTAAGAAGATTTTTTGAGCACCTGCAGGGCTTGGTCGCGCAATCTTTTTATCGCTAGGCAAATGCCTTTTTAAGCTTAGCGCACTCATCCGCCATCGCCTTAGGTAAGTGATGGCCAAATTGAGCAAAGAACTTTTCAATATCTTTCACTTCATCCTGCCACTGCGCCTTATCGACAGAAAAAAGTTGCTCCAATTTATCAGCTGGAATATGCAGCCCAGTCATATCTAGATCTTTCACCTGAGGTAAAAAACCAATAGGTGTCTCCCTAACACCTACGCGATCATTAACACGATCGACAATCCATTTCAAAACCCGAATATTTTCACCAAATCCAGGCCAGATATACTCACCCTGCTCATTCGCCCTAAACCAATTAACAGAAAAGATCTTAGGCGGATGTTTTAAGCGCGACCCAACTTTGAGCCAATGGCCAAAATAATCTCCCATATTGTATCCACAAAACGGGATCATGGCCATAGGATCACGTCGAAGAGCACCCACTTGTCCCAAGGCGGCTGCGGTTGTTTCAGAGCCTGTTCTCGCTCCTAAAAAAACACCGTTTTGCCAATCCATAGATTCGGTTACGAGTGGCACACGCTGAGTTCGTCGACCACCTAAAATAATCGCCGAGATGGGAACACCTTTAGGATTATCAATCTCCTTAGAAAGAGTTGGGCAGTTATAAATCGAAACCGTGAAACGTGAATTCGCGTGCGCAGCCTTTGTTCCTAAGGTTGGGTTCCATGGCTTACCCTGCCAATCCATAATATTATGCGGAACTGGACCATCAATACCATCCCACCAAGGTTCATTGACCTCGGTATTAAACGCCGTATTGGTAAAAAGTGTCGGATAAAACTTATTCGATCGTAGCGTACGCATCATATTGGGATTCGTTTTCATCGATGTTCCCGGAGCCACGCCAAAAAATCCTGTCTCGGGGTTGATCGCATAGAGGCGTCCATCTTTGCCCACGTTAAGCCACGCGATGTCATCTCCTAAGGTCCACACGCGATAACCAGGCAAGGTCGCCTGAAGCATAGCAAGGTTTGTTTTTCCACAAGCTGAAGGCAAGGCCGCCGTCACATAAGTGATCTGGCCTTGGGGATCTTCAATGCCTAAAATGACCATGTGTTCTGCGAGCCATCCTTCTTTATATCCCTGACACGCTGCGATACGCAGGGAAAAACATTTCTTTCCTAAAAGGGCGTTGCCTCCATATCCTGAGCCAATGCTCCAGACAAAATTTTCATCAGGAAAATGCATCACAAAACGCTTGTTGATATCAAAATCTCCGACGGAGTGAAGACCTTTAACGAAATCTTTACGACGCCCAATCTTTTCAATCACCTTTTTACTCATGCGCGTCATGATCCGCATACTGACAGCCACATAGGAAATATCTGTCAGCTGGACACAGGCCTTAGCATACGGTGAATCAGGGTGACCCATCATATAGGGCAAGACATACATCGTGCGACCCTTCATGCACCCCTCAGAAATCTTGGTCATCAATGCCTTAGCTTCGGCAGGTGCCATCCAATTATTGTTGGGCCCAGCGGTTTCTTTATCAGGATGGCAAACAAAGGTCAAGTGTTCCGTGCGCGCAACATCGGTAGGATGACTGCGATGAAGATAGGCGTCAGGCCACGTGGTTGGATTGAGAGCTTGAAAAACAGCCGATCCTTCGATTTTTTCTTCCTGCATGCCAATTTGGATCAGCGTACGCGCCTCTTCTTCGGAGCCATTACACCAATAAATCTTTTCTGGCTTGGTCAAGCGCGCTTGTTCTTCAACCCATTTTTCTAACGGTGTAGGCATAATAATTGGTTCTCTCCCTCTTTTTATTTTCTCTCTATTTCTACCATTTTTTAATACGCCAGAAAATAACAATAACAGCAACCGAAATAGCAGCAAAAATGGCCACGATCCAGAACGGCAGTAGCGTCGTTTGATGCGGCAAAGGTAAAGGAAGGTTCATAGAAAAAAGACTTACGATAAATGTAGGCGCCATAATACAAATTGAAAGAATCGTTAGTGTCTTCATACGAATATTAATATTATTGCTCACCATCGAAGCCCAGGCATCCATCAGGTTCGAGATAACCTGCAAATAGGTATTCGCCTCTTCAAAACATTGAGCCGTTTCGATCGTGATGTCTTCAATAAACTCAATATCTTCATTAGAAAGTCCAAGCTTTCCCGCATTTATTTTAACCTTTTCAATCACCTTGCTATTAGAGCTGATCGCCTTGAGATAATAAACAAGGCTTTTTTCAAGATTAAACATATTAATTAAATCTTTATTGGTTAAGGCATGGTTGATTTCTGATTCAAGCTCGTTGGAAATCTTGTGGATAATGTTCAGATGTCCTTCAAAATGCTGCATAGAACGAAAAATGACTTTTAAAAAAACATCCAAATTGGAGCGAAGCCTCTGAAACGGACGGCCATCAAACAACAGCCCATCTTCACTTAAAACAATAACGAGTTTGTCTGCAAAAAGAAAAAGACCTAGCGAATAAACTTTAAAAAGAAAATTATCTTCCGCAGTATAACGCTTGGGACTTTTAATGATTACGACAGCATGATTAGATTCGAACTCAAGACGACTTAACTCGTCGGGATCCAAGGCTGAGTTAAGGGTGTGCTCATCGATCTGCAAAGTATTGATAAGAAAGTTCTTCTCCTCCTTATCCGGATTGACATAAACCTGGATCGGGCTTTCATGCAAACCATTTTCGATGAGCTTACCGTCTAAAATGTGATATTTCTTAAGCATAAACACCTATTTTTTTTCGTTTGATTATAGTCTACTTCTTTCTCCTGTCAAGACAAGAAAAAGTTGGACTATTTTTGAAAATCAGCCAGGCTTTGAACGCGAAAACCAAAGGGCCAGTATTGACAAACAACAATATTGTTCTCTGTTATCTTGATCTCCGCTTCTTGATCCACGCTCATTAATCCGTGCCATATCCCTTTACGCAAAACAATCGGGCGATCTAACAAAAAACACTGAACCTTGCTGATATCTTTTGTCAATGAAACAAATAGCAAAGCCTTTCCATGAACAGGCTCAAAAGTTTCATCCGAATGAGGATGACGCTCCAGTCGCCCAAGGGAGCGATCCCTTAAAACAAGATACGCGATGCGCCAACCAACCTTAGCGCTTTCACTATGAACAATACGCCAAAGATTGCGCACCCTTCCCTTCTTTTCTCTGCCAGGATAATCAATAATCTTACCGTAAATTTTAAAATTTTGTGGTGTCAGGTTCTTAATGTTTTTCATAGAACACCTACCAAGAAATTCCTATTTCTGGCTCATGATATCTTGCGCCGTAACGCGCGGATGATGATACCGCTTCTTACCTAAAGTCGCTTTCTTATATTGAATAGCTTCCACCGGGCACCATTGCAAACACGCCATACAATGCTGACAATGCGCAAGCCATAAAGGCTTTCCCTCTTTCATCTGAATATTTTTAGCTGGACAAACCTTAGAGCACATCCCGCATCGCGTACAAGCTTCGGTCAGCCAGAAACCTTTCGCGGCAAGAGGAATCTGAGAAGACCCACCTTTGTAAAGCGCGACATAAAGCAATAAATTAAGCAAAAAAGGTTTTTCTTCTAGTAAACCTTTCTTTTTCACACGCACAGAATCAACAATCTCCTGCGTCTTGGTTTTTTGCCGCGTAAACATCGCCTCTTGCTCCTGTTGGGCAATAGCCCCGTAAAGCGGCGTATAATTTCCAGGCATCAGGACTGAAAACCCTGCGCTCAAATCAATGCCGCGCTTTCCTAAAATCTCTTTGGCCAAGCTATGAGGCCTGCCTTGCAACCCTCCAAACGTAGCAACGCTAAAAACATAAGCGTTAGATATTATTTCTATTTTCTTTAGAAAATCAACAACGATACGCGGCAAGCCAAACATGTAGACAGGATAAACAAAACCTACGACATCATAATCTGATTGATTGCTTCTAGCTAAAGCCTTGACCATAGGGACAAGCTCTGCTGCCTGGCCCAATCCACGCGTGATATCTTGCGCAACCACAAGAGAATTGCCAGTGCCTGAGAAATAATAAATACCTGCCTTCATCCCGATAACCTCCTTCAAGAGTTTGCTTTTTCTGCACAAGAATCAAAAGACGTTCTTGCAATTCATAGAAAGTATTTCTCCTAAAATATGTCTAAATTTAACATAAATATTCAAGAAAGCAACTTAAAAAGCGCCTCTTGTTGAGACAATATCACAAAAGAGAGCAAAATTTGCATCATAAAAACTTTTTGTTTCTGATAACCTACGAAACCCTTAAAAAAACGATAATCAAAAATTTATCTTGGCTTTCAACAAAGTTGGTGTATTATCTAGGATAACGAAGTGACCTAGCAAGAAGGTTGTACTCGTGTCCAACCGGGTTGGGTCCAAAGATCAAGGAGGAAGTATGGGTTTTGACAGAGATGGTGGTAGAAGTGGGTACGGCAACAATCGCCCGACAACGTTCCACAAAGCAACTTGTTCAGAATGCAAAAAAGAATGCGAAGTTCCTTTCAAACCCAGCGGCGACCGTCCGGTCTACTGCAAGGATTGTTTTTCCAAGCGCAAAAATAACAGCCGCTAATCTAAGCGCCGCTGTAGACTTTTCACATTCATTCTAATAGTTCAAAGTTGTTTAAAGGGGCCCAGGAGAAAATTTTCTCCTGGGCCCTTAAGCTTCCAAAAAGACTACCCTAACATCCTATTTCTTCTGACCAAAGATCGACTGCAAGGAATTGACAACGTCTTCCGCGCTCACGTTCTTCTCTTTTTCTTGAGAAGAGACACTCTGAGCCTTGTCTTCTTTCTTTCCCGAAACGGCTTCAAGCATCCCCGTAACGCCTTTGCGCTTCAACTCACCTTTCATAACCTCGCCGAGATTTTTCATGCTTGGCTTAACCAGCTCCGCAAGCGAACGCATCAATCCTTTAAATTCTGGATTTTCAACGGTGCCAGAAATAGTAAAATCCAAGCGTAGTGGATTGATCCCGTTGAGCGCCTCACACAGTAAAGGCATCGGCATAAAAATATCGGAAGCCCCTGATGCTCCTTTAGGTTTTAGCTCGTGGCTCCCAAGAGAAATCTGATTAACAGAATGAATATTGCCCTGATCCAAAAGAGTTTCTGAAGTCATGCTAGTTGTTCCCCTAACTATTTCTATGGGCAAAGAATTTTCATAAATAAAACGCACGGCATCCAGATCAACCTCTTTAAGCCCAAGATTAAATTGGACCTTACGATTATTCTCACTCCACGCTCTCTTATACACAAACGTCAAACTCCCCGCATCAACCCCAGCATTTTTAATCTTCCCTTTTGCCTGCGCCACTCCTAAGCGAAAACCTAGCTCAGGATCAAAAGCAGCATTCCGTAATTCGATTCGAACATCTTCAATCTGTACAGAACGGCCATCTTGATTCCTTAAGTCAAGGGAAGCGTCTGCAATGCCCAAACTCTTAATTTCCAAGAGATAACTGTCTTTTGACTTAAAGTGAACCCTACGCCCTCGCGGCAAAGCATCCACGGTCTTTGTAATCTTTTTTGCCTCGATGGCTTGCGCTTTTTCTTTCTTGAGCGCATCGCCAGAAAACTTCTTTTTCAACAAATCGTAGCCCTTAGCAAACCAATCCTTATTCTTGAGGACGCCTTCCCTGATTCCCGTCAGCTCAATAGGCTTGCCAGGAGTTTTGGGCTCGGCAAGTTTCTGAATATTAAAAGTTCCATCAGGTTCGCCCTGTAGGTTAACCTGCGCACCCTTTATCTTAACCCCAATAACTAACCGTTTGGAAAGCAATCCTAGTGGACTTACGCGAACAGAGGCTTCCTTTATTTCAGCAATTCTTTTATCTGTGCTTTCTGGATCAAAAATTTTTAAGTTCTTTAAAAAGAATGAAAATGTCAGTGGCCAAATATTGACCCGTTCAACAGAAATCTTTGCCCGGCTATATTGATTCATTTTCTCAACCATAAGCTTACCGAGCTTTGGGCTAATCAACAACCCCACGCTAAAATGAACCACCGCAAGAACCAATAGCACGATGATAATATTTCTGATATTCAGATACTTCATGATTGCGTTTTTCTCCTGACAACATCCATCTTTTTGATCACGGTGTTGATCACTTTATATCCCTTGATCCGCTTTACAAATTTTAATTCTTGAATTTTATTTAAGCGGGGCGCGATGAAATGAATATAGAGAAGTCTTACCAAGAAATAAACCGGAAGGCAAAGAATCCCAGACAAGGCCAGGCCTCCAATGACCAAGGTATTATTGAGATCCAGGAGAGCCAAAATCGGTAAACTTGTGACCCATTTCCAAAACCCGGCCAAAAAGCTTGCATCGATCAAAAGATATCCGCCAATACGATCAGTTAACGAGCTGAACCCAAGCACATAAAGCAACTTGAACAGGGGCAGGGTCGCTACCGTAGAAAACCTGTTCACTTTAAAAAGAAAGAAAAAAATAAAAAGCACAAGCGCCATCGGACCGTTCAACGGAGTAAACCCTAAAAACATTCCCAAGCAAACTCCTCCAGCCACCTGCGCCGGAGAAATGTTAAGCTCCAAAATGGCGAGAATACGCGCCGGAATATTAATAAAGGAAAACACCGCTTACCCCACTTGTTTCTTTTTTAAATGATTAATACCCTTCACCACTAAAAATATCGAGAATGCCACGATGAGAAAATCAATCGTTGTGTTAATGAATGCGCCATAGTTGAGAGTGACGGCAGGGGCCTCGCCAACAGCCGCTTTGAGAACAACCTTCAAATTTTTAAAATCGACTCCTCCCAAAAGCAACCCGATCGGAGGCATGATCACGTCACCGACGAGCGAGGTAACGATTTTACTAAATGAAGCGCCTATCACGATACCTACAGCCATATCCACGGCATCACCCTTGACAGCAAATTCTTTAAATTCTTTGATAAAAGACATGCGCTCCTCCTTTGTTGTTTGTTATTTACCGAAAAATGAACTTAACCCTTTTTTATCCAATAAATCTTGAGAAACCTTTTTCTGGGAAACGAGTCCCTGAACTTTTGCAATCAGGTCTTTTCCTTTTAAGCCCATGGCGCTCGCCTGCCCTATAGCCTGAGAAACAAAACTAGCAGCGGTCTTAATCGCCTCTTTATTTTTCATTAAATCACTAACACAGCTGACCAAGCTGTTAAGATCGTTGCCTTTAAATCCCTTACCAATAAAATCAAGCAAAACGGTCTTGACCTCGGCTAAGCTTGCTCCCATGCCAAGCAATTTCTTAATCGGTTGCTCAGCCGCATTGATATCGCTGGCCGCCACAACCTTATCCCCAAGTTCATTTTTCAACGCTGTAAAAAGCGTATTGACATCCAAGGCCTGCGCTTTTGTCGTCAGGGGGCCTAAACAACTTATAAAGCACATGAATAGCGAAACGATAAAGATTCTTTTCATCGAGACCTCCTATAATACAAGAAACATGATCCACCAGAGTTAAGGCATGCTTAGATATACCACTAAAATGCAGCGTATTCAATGAATTTAATGGAAGCCTAACCAATCTCGGCATGCCCCTCAAAACAAAAAGCAGCGCTGATTCTTATGAAGAATCAGCGCTACTGTCTATAGGGCTCCCCCTTAAAAAGCATACATCTGGGATCCTGGGGCTCTTCTACCCAAAAACCCCTCCTTAATCTAACGCAACAATCATCGCGCCAAGCCTACTCGATAGGAATCGTAATGCTTTGCCCAACCTTAAGCTTACTTGGATTCTTAATTCTCTCCTTGTTTAGCTCATAAAGATATTTCCAGCGGTTTCCGTTGCCCATTTCCCTTGCGGCAATTTTCCACAACGAATCATTTTTCTTGATGATATATTCCCGCGTTGAAACCTTTGGCGCGGATTCAATTTTTTCATCTTGCTCAACGACATATTTGCCTTCTTCAATAATTTTCGCATTGGGCTCTTCCGGAATATCCCCAGCAGGGATCATGATCTCCTCAACTTCTGCAATAACAAACTGGGCGTTTCGATCCTTCTGCATTCCATCGAGATCGCTAAGGGGCGCCGCAGCATCCAGCTTGCCTCGGCTGACGATCTTAATGCGGTCTTCCGAGATCCCTTGCTCGATCATGAACTGCTCAACCACTTCCCCTCTTTTCTTGCCAAGCTTAAGATTGTATTCATCAGACCCACGGGCATCACAATTGCCCGTGATAAGAATATCGGCCTCAGGATTGCGTTGAAGCGTTCTGACGGCATTCTTCAAAATGGAGATATGATCCTCTCTTAAATCAGCTTTGTTGCAATCAAAATAAATCTTAATATTCTTAACAATCTTTTTGATCAACAAAGACGGCCTCATGTCTGGCCGATTGAGGACTTCTTCATCGGGAGCTTGATAGTCATAGATTATCTTATACACATAAACATATCCGCGATTGCCCCAGGGTTTAGCCTGGCCTGGTTGCGTCGGCCACCACCAATAGCCTCCACGTCCCTCATCTTTAACAGGAGCGGGTTGGGCATCCGTTGGCCACCACTCAAATTCTTTTTGTAATTGCTGCTGTTCTTGCTGCTTTCTTTCCGTCTTCTGATCCTGACCCCAAACTGTGTGGCAATGAAAAGCAAGACAAACAAAACTTACCATGAGTAAAATCCTGCCATAAGCCTTCATACAGCACCTCCTAAAAGATTTTTAAATAGAAAAATCAAGGGCCCTTCAAATCTTCATTCTAAAGAGCCCTCTCCTAACATAATAGCATTATTATATGGGCAAAACTTCTTGATATCAAGAAGTTTTGCCCCCCCATAAAAATCATTCCTTCCAAAAATCTTGCCTGCGCTGCGAAGCCAAGCAAGAGTTATTGCTCTTCTGAACTATCAAAGCGCCGGACAATTAACAACCGTTCAAGCAACGATTTCTTCGCAGAACCCTCACCTAACGATAAATCACTCACGACAACACGGTTCATTACACGGATAATATCTTGACGACATTCTTGGCCGCTTTCTGTCTCAGGACACTTGTCTCGATAACCCCACGATGCATGAATAGCATAGGCCCGACCCTCCACCGATCCTAAATAAAGCATGATGTGGCCTTTCATGTACAGCGTCGTCATGCCAGGAATTGCCTTTTGTTGCAATGCTGCCAGCTTGACATCGCTCTTTTCTTGATACGAGAAATCCGCCACCAAGGTGCCGACTTGTGCCTGTTGGCTTGAATTTCTTGGTAAAACGAGTCCGACAGTTGAAAAAACTTCCTGGATAAAACGCGAGCAATCTTGCTCGCCATACATATCCCCCCAGCCATAAGGGCTATTGAGCATTTTAAAAGCTTGGTCGATGATATTCCTTGGCGTGTACGGCAAGAATCCGACATTAATCGCTTCTTTTTTCATGTATCCAGAAACTTCGACTAATGTGCCGTCAGGGTTTCGTGTCGGGATCTTCACCTCAACGCAATTGCCATCCTCCTTTAATAACGGCAAAACAGTTCCCATGCGAACATAATCATAATATTGCGTAAGTTCCCTGTTAAGAAAAATATCAGCCTTAGGCGCAATCACAACCACAAAACGGTCCCGCGCCACATAGCGCTTTATATCATTAAAATCCGCTATTGCAACATCACGCGCCTGAACCCAACCCGCACTGAGCTGCGTCTTCCCATAAATCCATTGGCCATCCTGAGTTTGGTGCAAAATCAGAATTGGTTCCCCGATATCAAGACTGCTATTTTGTAATTCATCAAAATCAACATCACCTTTTGCACCATACAATGCATGCGTTGTCGGCAAAACACGCTGATCGGTATAATGAACTGCCAAGCCATAACGTACAATAACTTGATCAGGCATGGCTTCCAAATTCATCTGTTGAACAATAGAAGCAAAGAACTCCTCACCTACCTTGTTCCCAGATTCTACAAATAACGATCGCGCCCGAATAGAATTTAAAGACTTCATCAAGACCGCAGCCACTTCTTTACCTTTAATAGATGGCTGAGACAGCATGATATCTTCAACCAGCTTCACTTGATCCTGAGTATGCAAATTAACGGCATTGATTTCCTGCATGGTAAGAATGACTTTGTCAGGGTCCGCGATCTTCGAAATCCAAAATCCAGCGGTTTTCATCTGGCGTGTTGTATAAGGCAAAATGCTCGGAGCCCTGAGTTCTCGTTTTTGAGAAATTTGACAGCACCCGCTAAGCGCAACCAAGAAGACTGCAAAAACTAAGAAACTTAAAATATACTTTCTTCGATTCATCATCTGATCCAATGGCACAACTGGCCAGTTATAATGCCACAATAAGTTCCAAGGATATTGCCTAACACCGCTAACAACAATCCCACCGGAGCTAAGCTCGGTTGATAACAAGCAGCCACCATCGGAGCCGACGCAACGCCTCCAATATTGGCCTGACTGGCAATCGCCGCTAAATATAAGGGCGCGCGCAATAAGCGCGCGCCCACCAACATAAACACCGCATGGACAAAAACAATACAGAATCCAGCAAAGATCAAAACACAAGTGCTTCCCAAGTTAGTTAAGCTAGCTTTTGCGCCAATCGATGTCAACACAAAATAAAGGATCCCCGCACCCATCCGTGAAGCACCATCATGCTCGAGATTCCGGCAACGCGTCAAGGATAATCCAATTCCCAAAAAGGAAACAAGGATGATCGTCCACGTATAAGTTGAAATAATGCCTGGCATTTCAGGTAAACACTGTGCCAGCAGACCTGATAAAACACTTCCTGCGGCAGCAATAACTAAAATCAAGAAGACTTGCTTTATTTGCCATCCGTTAAAACTTTTCACCAAGGTAAAATGAACCTTCTTATTAAACTCCGTCAAAAGATCCATTCGTGCGTGATTCCACGGATCAAACAGCTTCTGCCATCCTACCATTAATATAAGGAAGGCCATCCAAACATACGGCACAACGGTATCAACGACTACCATCGGAAAAAAAACATCGCTTGGCACTGATAAGGCCTCCTTGACCGCGATCATATTAGCACTGCCCCCAGTCCAAGAACCCGCCAGCGCTCCAAACCCACCCCAAAATTGCGGCCCGACAATCCTTTTTAAAACAGCAAAAACCAAAACGGTTCCCGTCATGATCCCCAAACTTCCGATCAAAAACATCCCCAAGGCTGTCCGCCCCAGATGCATAATCGCCTTGATATCGACGCACATCAGTAAAAGAATAAGGCTAGCCGGCAGAAAATAATTTGTGATCGCTGAATAAACAGGACTCTTGTTATGAAGCAACCCTAGCGAGGAACACAGCATAGGCAAGAAATAAATCCAAAATACTGCCGGAAAGAACGAAAAGTATTTTTTATAAATCCTTCGCTCCGAAACAAATATAATAAATGCTTCGATTACGACAAGGACCAAAATAATCAAAAGAGGATTTTGAATCATAGGACTTTCTTCATCCATCCTTTCCCGTTAAGAATCCTGGCAATCACCATGCTCACCACATTATCGCCAGCGGCATTGACCATCGTAGCCGGTGGATCCACAAGCGTTCCGATCATGGTGATCATCGGCAACGCCTCAATTGGAAACCCATACAAGGTCACAATCATCAACTCTCCCAACATACCGCCGCTCGGAATACCACCAATGACAACGCCAGCGACCATGGCCACCCCGATCGCGGAAAGGATAACGTGCAAAGATGAAAAATCCATGCCAAAAATTCCAAACAAAAAAGCAATCTTCAAAATAGCCGCCAGGCAGGAGCCATCCATGTGCGTCGTAGCACCGATGGGGATCATGATCTCGCGAATATCTTTTGGTGTGCCGATGTCTTCGGCGGCTTTTAAATTCACAGGGATCGTCGCGATACTGCTCCCAGTGGCCCAAGCCGTTACAGCGACCGGAAGGATATTCGCCCAAAATTTCTTGATCGCGTGAAGCCCCCCAGCACAATACGCATACAAAGAAAATCCCACCACAAAATACCCAATCGCCATTGGATAATATAAAAGAAGAGCCTTAAAATACGAACCAAAAAGCTGCGGGCCGAAAGACCCTAACAAATAGGCAAAATACGCGCCCAAACCAACCGGCGCGTAAAGCATGATAAACGACATAGCCTTTTCCATCACAGCGCTTGAGGCCTGAAGAAACTGCACAAACAGCTTTCCCTTTTCTCCTGACAAGGAAGCCGCCAAACCAATAAACATCGCAAACAAAATAAGAGCCAACATATTCTTTTTGCTAAAAAGTTCATTAAAATCAGAAACAGTTAAGGCCTTAACAATTTGCTGCGACACGCTGATATCGGGTGGATGATAACTCGAAAGTGTTTGGAGCTGCATCCCCTGCGTTAGAGGAAAAGTTTTAACCGCAACCACCATCAGAAGCGACGAAACGAAACTGGTGGCCAAAAAGATCACCAACATCCAGGATATAATTTTCCCCAATCTCCGGACATCGGACATGGACCCTACCGCCGATGAAATCGAAAAAAATACCAGAGGAACAACGATCGTAAAAAGAAGATTAAGAAAAATGTCTCCAAAAGGCTTTAAGATAACGGCTTTTTCCTTAAAGATCAATCCCGTGATCGAACCAATCACAATCGAGCCGATCAAAATAAGCGAAAAAGCATAATTCTTGAAAAATGCTCCTTTTCTCTTATTCATTTTCATTCTCCTCATTATGCGCTAAGGTCAATATGCTCAGCGTGCATCAAGCCGCCAATGCCACGGCTCATACGTAATACCGCTTTGATCCGCTTTTGGATACGATAAAACAAATCCAAACTCAGAAGCATGCGCCAACAGCCACTGGTATTCCGGCAGGTCCTCAAACTCTTTGGTATTATACTCCCCGTTGATGCCAAACTCATTGATAAAATCAATTGCCTGATGCGCCGGCGCACCATGCTCGCTATAGCCAGGAAGCGCCACAAACTTCACGGTCTCTCGAATAGAATAGGCATGATTCTTAAGATAATACACAAAAAGATAAAGCTGATACGCACTTGAGCGATATCCAGACTCGACGAGCAAACGCTTACCGATATCTTTTTCCATGGCGGCCATCATGTCTTGATATTTTTCATAAACATCTTGCGGCAAATATTGAACGCCCATCTCATGGGAATCGCCATTCTGGATATGAATATAGCGTATCCTCTGCCCAGTAATTTTTATCAAAGGCTCTTCACCCGTGGCCATACCGCGAAAGGGGATTTTAACATTCAGCACTTTGGCGTCGAGCTCCTGAAATTCTTTCAAAAACTGCGCCTCGTCACCACTTAAAGGAGCATACAATTCATCAAAGGTCAGCGTGGCCAGAGTGCTCATCTTTTCTCTTGCCTTGATCAAAGGTTCAAGTTTCTTGAGCAGCGATTTGACCATCCTAATGTCTTTTGCTGGCAGTCCATCAAGCGCTAATTCGCCAAACGCTAGAACACTCAACCCAACAACCAAGCAACATGCCATAAAAAATACGAAAACTTTCTTCATCGCTCTCTCTTTAATCCTCCCTTTTAGAAACAACCCCTATTCCCTGCTTTATTTTCACTAGATGATAAATACCATTAGAACCCAAATAGGCATTTTTCAAGATATTTCCCTTAATAAAAAAAGGTGTATCCAGGTCAATATACTTAAAAAACCCGCTACCACCGGCAAAATGGGCCGCGGCTAAAGCAGATATTGGACTTTCCATCATCGAGCCCAACATCAACTCAACATGATGTTTAACAGCCAACTTGGCAATTTGTTGCGCTTCAAAAATACCAGTTTTCATAAACTTAACATTAATCACGTCCACTGCTTTACGTTGAATAACAAATAAAGCCTCCTTGAAACTGCTGATACTCTCATCCGCGCAAACCTTGACCTGCGATTCTCGCGTAATCTCCTGCAAGCCTTCCCAGTCCGCTTTCGGGACGGGCTGTTCGATCAAGAGGGGATGAATGTTCACCTTCTTAAGTTCGTGCAAGAAAGCCAAAGCCTGCTTTGTGCTAAAAGCCTGATTCGCATCCAATATCATTTTAGCTCGTGGCGCGATCTTCGCGATCGCGCAAACGCGATTAATATCACCATCGAAATCGCGTCCAATTTTAACTTTAAACGTGCGAAAACCCTGGCTGTAAAATTTTCTAGCTGCGTTTTTCGTGTCAGACAATTGAGAAATAACGATCGTGATGTCGGTGACAATCCGGTGCAATCTTTTTCCAAAAAACTTCCATAGCGGCAAGCCTCGGCTGCGGGTATAGGCATCAAGCAAAGCCATTTCCACAGCGGCAAGGGCTGACTTATTCCCCTGCAATCGCTTCGCGGCAAATGTTGATAATAAAGGATAATCCGCAATATCTTGACCAATAAGATGGTCAGCCAACCGCTGAAGATTGCCACGAGTTTGTGTAACGGTCTCGCTGGTAATATGCGTAGCCACCGCGGCCTCGCCAAGTCCCTTGATTCCGTTTTCACACTCGATCTCAAACAAAACATTCTCAAGGACATCGTGCTTCCCAGAAGCAATCCAAAAAGGATAAATCAAAGGCATTTTCAGGTCACGCACTGCGACTTTAAGAATACGAAGCTTTTTACTTGGCATTATGTTCCTGTTAAATTTTAGAAGAATACTCTATTAGTATTATACTGACTCCTCATGACATTACACAAAAATTTAAAAAAATAGCGCTGATCCCGATTTCGGATCAGCGCTATCGTTGGATTATCTCTCCCGTCAAAAGGCATATTACTAAGGCTCTGGAGAGGCCTAAACCTTGCGAGAAAACATCCTCTCATCATTCCTTAAAGAAATTCGAACTATTTCACCAATAATAATCAATATTATCAATAAATAATGCGTTAATAAGATATTTATCTTGCAAAGTAAAATTCTACTCTCTGTTGATTGTTGTCCTCACCTTTAGTTTATACTTATTTTAGAAAATAAAATCTTAAAAAACTAACAAATATGCCATAAACTAGGAATCAAGAACTACAAGAGGATTTTCACGATTTCTTAAAAAATTATTCTTTATAGTTCTCTTTTTTCCAACGGAAATCGTGTCTTAAAATATCACAGAATTCCGCAACAGAAATAATGCCCTAAATCCTAAGAACATCGATAGATAAAAATCTCCGACAGGTTATCCCGTCGGAGACTTATTGTAGCTCATTATGCTGCAATGAGACACGACATACAAGGGTCCTAGGACTATCTGCCCTAAGAAATCCTCTCGTCCAGTGAATAGCGTTATTATCTGGGCAATCTCTCTTTGTTTGAAAAAGTTTTGTCATTCTAAAGAAAATTTTTTCTTTAGAAGCTTGCTTGCACTAAGAAACTCCAGCATAAAAACTCTTGAATAAAGAACCATCTCCCTAAAAACAAGCTATTGTTATTTTGTTGGTAAAAAAATCTTGCTAATGGCTTGTTCCTTGGCATAGCATATTAATTCATCATCAATCTTAAGAACGACATCTCCATGCGGAGCCCCAATAAATTGTATTTTTTTATCAACCTTGCGATAAATAGCCAAAATAAGCACTTCGCCTAACTGTGCCTTAATGTCCTTAAGTGACTTCTCACTGCACGGATTATCCTCCCTAACCGTAATTTTTGCAATGGCATAACCTTCTCCTAAGCCAAAAAGCTGCTCATAATCATAAATACGTAAAGTCGTCCATTTTTCAAGAGCCCCAGTAATAATCACTTTCATGGCATTATAAATATGCTTTGAGCGAGCAAACAAAAAGATAGACAAAAGCCCTGCAAGCAACACGCCTCCTTTAGCGAGAATGCTAGTACCGGTTTGTCCTACAAATGCCAAGACAAGCGTTGCGATCGCGGTTGTCACACCCGCGCTTCCCAAAAGGATAAGAATTCTAATAATACGCCTGCGCACAGGATGTGTCACAATAGCTTCGGACTCAACCGTCGTAAAGCCTACTCCCGAGAAAGCTGACTGCGCCTGAAAAGAGGCTATGTCGGAAGAGATTCCTGTAAGCTCTAAGGCAATCGAACCTATACGCACAACAACAACAGACATAGCAATAATGATTAATAAACTAAACAACGCAATCATTTTGTACTCCTCTCTATAAATTACAAAAAAAATCTATTCAATAGCGTTTTCTTGGTGAGAATCTTCTAAAAAAAGTACCGATGTATTAATCTTATCAGAAATCTCCCTGATAAAAGAAGTATTGAGCTCTTTTGTTACGCCAAAAATATTGATATCAGCCAAAGGTGCCTTAAGCAGCGATTCTTCAAAAGAGCCGCACATGATGGCAACCTCTGTTTCCTGCGGTAGCCTCATAAGTTTTTTAAGCTTATCAAAATAAATTTGCGCCTCTAACTTCTCACCAGCGTCTTTGAAAACTTGTACAAGTCGCAAGCGACCTTCCCAATTTCTTTCTAACTGTAAACTAATCAAGATAGCCAAATGAATATTAGGACTCCCCCTTCTAACCCAGAGATTAATCACTTGCTTCTTGGCGAAAGCGATTCTTGGATGAAGCCTAAAAATAATAATACCTAATCCTAAAACCTTTGCCTGAGAGATAAAATCTTTAATCTTCTGATCTTTACCTTGATCGATCCCAAGCATAACAAACAATACATTAGGAGGTAAAGGCGATCCTAGCAAGGTTTGCGTCACAATTGTCGCTCCTTCTACAAATTGACTTGCATCCACCACAAAAGAAGAAATAAAAATATCGTCATCCTTAAGCGGTGCAGCCAAAGACAAAAGCCCTTGGGAAACCTTCTTTTTTTCAGTAGCTAGATCAGAAACCTTTTGATCCATAATATTAAAAAGAACAACCCTTCCCCGAGGGGAAACAATAGCTTTGATAAAATCAACCATGTTTAACCAATCCCGAGGATCTTTAACAGGAATAAGAAGATTAGGCTTCCATATCTTGGGATGATAAGGAAGTCGCGAAGCAACCTTAGTTGCCTGTTCTGCAATAAAAATAAAAATACCTTTACGCGCATCAGGAAGATTGCTCTGAATATGTTTTCGCACAAGAACGATATAAATAATAGCCGTGACAGCTATAGCAATAATGCTAAAAAGTTGATTAATAAGAACCATCGCGTATAAACAACCAAATCCACCGACCAGCGATACAACGGCAGGGATCTTGAATGTGGGGCGAAAGCTTGCAATCCCAGTCACCTTCTCTATAAAAACAGTGACATTCAGCGTTCCATACGTAATAAGAAAGAACATAGTCAGAATACCTGCAATGGTATTAAGGGTTCCCATGGAAATCGTTGCCAACGCAAGTAAGGCAGTAAAAAGAATGGCTGGGGCAGGCTCACCCTTAGCATTAAGACGATTAAAAACTGAAGAGAATGGAACAATCCTCTGCTTGCTAAGCGCCAAAAGAGTCCTAGGAGATGCCACAAACATGCTCAGGGCCGAAGAAAGCGTTGCGCCCATAATCCCGGCAATAACCAAAGAACGCCATCGCGCCAAGCCAATAATAATCGACGTGTTCTCAACCAAATCTTGCGGCTTGGCAGCAAACGCAAACCAAGACGACAATGCCACATAAACACCAAAGGTAACCACAATCGCCAGAAGCGTTCCATAAGGAATGCTGCGCTCGGGCTCCTTAAGCTCTCCAGACATGCTAACGCCTGCTAAAATACCCGTGACGGCAGGAAAAAAGATCGCAAACACTTTCCAAAAACTCATCTGCCCCAAGCCATACCAAAAAGCAATAGGTTGATCAAGCGTGCTCTTACCTAAAAAAATAGATAAAAGAGAAAGCGCAATAATACCCAAAATAACAATTTGAAGGCGAAAAGCAAATTTTGCACTAATATATGAAATAATAAGCAAGGCAAACCAGGTGATAACAGAAACAAATATAAAAATATGTTGAGGAAAAATAGAAACCCAACATTCACTAAAACCAGTAATATAAAAAGCTACAGAAATGGATTGGCAAAGATACAGCGGAATCCCAATGGCCCCTCCAACCTCAAGCCCAAGAGACTTCGAAATAATCGCATAAGCACCTCCCGTGCCTATTCGAATGTTAGTCGTAATGCTTGCAATCGAAAGCCCGGTGCACAACGTAATCAGATTGCTCATGACAACAATGGTCAGCGCTCCAGCGAGGCCAACCTGACCCACAACCCAACCCAAACGCAGATACATGACCACGCCCAAAATACTTAAGACCGTGGGCGTAAAAACGCCTTCAAATGTTCCAAATCTTTTTGCTTCCATTGATGGTCCTCTGCAACGATGATTTGTTTTATAAAATACTTATAATTTCCAAATAAATTAATTTATTAGATTGTAGCATAAATATAGCTTAAAAAAATATGCCTATCATTACTACTGACTAACAATGTGGAACGTTTGGAGATGCACAAAGCCCAGATGATTTAATATCATCTAGGCTTCTATCTCGACCCTCTCTTACTAGAAAGGATAATTACTGGGGTGGATGAAGGGATTTGAACCCTCGACCCCAAGATCCACAATCTTGTGCTCTAACCAAACTGAGCTACATCCACCATTACCTCTATTTTTTTTCCAGAACAGTAGCGGGGTGACCAAATTTCCTTAACACTCTCTCAAGAAAATTTGGTCACCCCGCCACGCCACATCTCTGGCTTCATTTCGCAATCGACTCCTTGTTAAGTTCTCCCGACAATGAAACTTTTTCCACCTTAAAGTCGTCCATCTTCGTCTTAAATTGAAATTTCAGATCCACATTCGCCCCGCTGGACTGCAAAGCCTGCAGAAGAAAACTCTCCACATCCCTTGACTCCTTCTCACTAGACCCAGATGTCTTGGCCTTAAAATCAAAACTCATCACACCCTTAACAGTCATATCATTCGTTATCGATGTCATATCTGCGCTTAAACCTACTTGACCATTGGCCCCAATAAGCTTAGCTTGCACAAGCATGTCCTTTTGATAAAAATCAACCCATCCATTCATTGAAAATTCTTCCTCTGTTAAGCGACTATCAAAGCCAGAAACAAGAGCTTTAAGCGCAAGAGTTGTCTTCAAAGGCTTGCTAACGGGAAAACTGACGTGCCCTATCTCAGCATCAATGTTTTTTATCTGAAATGCAAGTTTTGCGCTGTCCCCTAAACTTTCAAAGACCTGAAAAGTCCCGTTGCGAACAATGACCTTGCGCGCAAACAAAGCAAACCCAGCTTTTTTAGACTTTGCCGACGTAACAGCAGCTCCTATCGCTTGTGTTTGGGGCGGCTGCACCAATGCGGGAATCCAAGAAATCTTTTCATCGGCGCCTCTTGTAGAGATCATCCAAGGGTCCAGAAGCTCAATGCTAAAAAAATAAACTTCTCCTATAAATAAATATGGCACATTTAAAGAAAAAATGGCTTGTTGAGCACTCCCATAGCCTTCAACGCTCAAATTACCAATCTTAACCGTCAAAGGATAAGAAAAAAGAACAGAACCAAATGAAACCTTCCGGCCAAGCTGTTGCTCGATTCTTTGGACAATAAGATCCTTGCCTTTCAAACGCAAATAAAAATACGCACTCGTTAAAAGGATAAGAATCGCCAAAAAGAAAATAATCAACATTCTTAGAATTTTTCTCATAAACCACCTTGGGCTAAAACCCCTTGGTCAATATTCTTCGCAACTATAAGTTTTCCATCCTTTATTTTAACAAAGATTATATTCTCGATCCAAGCGCAAGGCTTTAAAGTTTAACAAACTTTCCTTCATGAACCATCGAGAGCAAACCTTTCTTTTAAATTCAAACGTCCCTGGGCCGAGTCGAACGGCCGACCCACAGCTTAGAAGGCTGTTGCTCTATCCAACTGAGCTACAGGGACAGATAACCTTAATGTTTTCATTCTAGGGAAATCTGGACCTGCTCCAACTTCCCTGCTTTAAAAATCTAGAGATGTTGCGAGCAAGGGACATTTTCCTAAATTTGTTACAGATGAAATAACCACGTCTCGATTACCGCTAAAAACATTTTCCAGGAAAATCGAGTCAGGGACAAGCTACATTATTATCTATTTTTAAGAAGTCTTGTCCCTGTCCCAACAACCTTTCCGTTTTCCAGAAGAGTCGGGGCACGGGACATTTTCCTCAATTGACTTACTTAAAAGATCTATCCCTGCTCCAACTTCCTCATTTAAAAATCAGATGTAATTGTAAGCAAGGGACATTTTCCTAAATAAAATCTTTCCCATTATACCAAGGACAAGCATCCTTGGTACTTCATTTACAGGAAAATTGAAGACGCAACAAAAGAGAAATTCATATCTTCAAAAACCTTCTTGTATAAAGAACATTTTATTATTCAACCCTAATCTGCTGGCTCAACCTTCCACCTTTGTTGCAATAAGATTCCAGGACAATAACGTCCCCTGGCTTAGCGTCAGGAATAGCGAAAACAGCGATCTGTTTTTGAGCCGTTACCTGGAAACTAAACCGTTTTGTCTCTAAAACAATTCCATTAGCCTTCAGAATAATATGATCAATAAAATGCTTCTTAGGATTGCTCACTTGATGATCAATCGTCGCTGTGATCTGCTTTGCAGCTTGATCGTATTTGATATCTATCGACGCTGGCGGATGAGCATGCGCCAGACTTAGGCCAAGAAAAAGACAAAAAATCGTTAACACGCCTATCCTTTTCATAACATCCTTTCTTGTATTAAAATTCTCATTTCAATCACCACAAGAATCACTGAAAGAAATTATACCACTAGTTTAAGGTAATCGTAAACCTTTTAAACGAAACAAAAATAAGAAGGGCGCCAGAACCTGGCGCCCTGTTCCAGCTCATTACGATCCTTTTTATTTAATGTTCTTTTGCAAAGCTTGTGCTTGATCTGTTACCTGAGTTGTCAGTTTTTGCAACACAGCTGCGGCAGCTTCAGCATTCTTCGTGTCATTTTGTTTCTGAAAAACAGCCATGCTCAACTTCACAAGATCGCTCGCCTTTTGAGGCTCATTCTTGAGATCATAACACCCAGCCATAAGAAGATAGATGTGGCCATTGTCCGGATTGCTTTGGATTGCTTTTTGACAAACTGCAATGGCATTATCAAAAGAACCCATTTTCATAAAAACTTGAGCTAACGCAAAGTACGAATTCTGATCCTGCGGAAAAAGGTCAATAGATTCCTGCAAGGTCTCAATAGCGGCAGGCACTTGTCCTTGAGCCAAAAGCATCATGGCTTTTTGCTGAAAAGCCTCAGGGGTATTGGGAGCTGAGACAGCCTCCGTAGAAACACCCTCAGAAAGATTCGAAGAGCTTGGAGAGCTGCATCCTGCCAAAATCAAACTCATGGCCAAAACAATAAAAAACTTTTTATTCATTTGCTTCCCCTTTCACTAAATACTATTGATCCCCGGATAAAAATTCTTTATTCTTTTGTCGTCACTAAAAGCTAACACGTAAAAAGAATAATACCATTTAAAGGGCCAGATTGTCTAGCATTTCCTTGCTTACGTAAACTTTTCTCTTTTTAAGTTCTTCAAAATAATAGCGGGCTTTAGGCTCATCCCCTTGTTGATAAAAATCAACCGCCAAGGCTTCATAGGCACTAATAAAATCCGGATTAATCTTAAGAGCTTTCTGCATAAGTTGACGCGCCTGTTCTTTCTTTCCCTGGCGATAGCAAAGAAGGCCAAAATTATAATACGCATCCGCATAGCGAGGATTGATATCAATTTCCTTCAGAAAAGCCTTCTGCGCTTCCCGCCACTTCTGTTGTCGCATAAAAATAAGACCGAAATTATTATAGATCATTTTTTGCTTCGGATTTAAATAGAGAGCCTTAGCATATTCATAAACGGCGGCCTCCTCCTTACCTTCCAAGAAATACATGGCTCCCATGTTGCCATGGGCAAACGCTGAATGAGGCGAACAGTGAACAGCGTTTTGCCAAAAAAGCACGCGATCCTTAAAATGCTGAACATAGGTTACATTCATCACAAGAAAAACACAAAAAACTGTTACGAAAACAAACCTCATCAAAACTTTGCGATACGCAAAAAACGAAAACGGTTTTAATTCAGCTAATACAAAAATTAATCCTATCATAGGCACATAAAGACGGTGTTCTAAGAAATCCGGCGAATCAGCTTTTTGCGCTAAGCGCATTAAGGCAAACACCAGAAAAACAAAAAACCATAAAAATCCAAAAAAAAGCATCCTGCCATTCTTTTCTTTCGAGAAAACAATAAGGGCTGCAATAGTTATCGCAGATAGGGCGCCATACCAAAAATGGGAATCAGGAAGAATAGGAAAAACACAAAGATTAAATGGAAAAAAAACCTTTCCCAAATAAAGAAGAACCGCAGGGCTATTGGTAGCGATCGACGCTATCCCATCCCGCAACAATAGAGCATCTGTGTGAATAACCCTCATTCTTAAAACAAACCAAAAACAAAAACATCCTAACCACCCGACAGATACTTTCAGCGGGAAGTCTAAAAATTTCTCTTTTTGGACCAAGAAATAATAAGAACCCAGCATAAGAGGCAGAACAACCGCAGATTCCTTGGTCAGAAGCGCGCAAAGAAAAAAAACAAGATGCCCCCAATAATCTCGAGCACGAAACGTTTTAACATAATGAATAAAGAAAAGAAAAGAAGAAAGAATGAAAACCGCCAGTAGAGAATCGTTTCGTCCAGGAATCCAGGCCACAGCCTGAGTCAACGCGGGATGGATCAGAAACAAGAGTGACAAACAGAAGGCTTTTACGCGATCAAATCCCATACGCAGAAGCAATGCAAAGACAAGGCCTGCAGCAATAACATGGATCATGATATTGACAAAATGGTAGCCCCAAGGATGGGCCCCTCCCACAAAAGCATTAACCATAAACGACAGGATTAAAAGCGGCCGATAATAACTTTCCGATTGCCCCGCAAGACGAAAAACATCTGCTTGGAAGATTTGTCCCATGCGTGAGAAATCTGTGAGATCCCCAAGATGCTCGAGTATCAAGACATGATCGTCAAGATAAGAAAAGCCGAAAAAGAGCGCTTGGCCGTAAACCAAAAACCCAATCACCGCAAAAGAGGCAAACGGATGCCACGAGGAAAGAAATAACGACCTTAAAACAGCAGAGAGTTTATGCATGAGGAAAAATGGTCGGGGAGGAGAGATTTGAACTCTCGACCTTCTGTTCCCAAAACAGACGCGCTAACCAAGCTGCGCTACTCCCCGATTTTACTGGTCTTTCCTTTTCATGAGGAACAACGAGCCATGAGTATATCACGGGAAAAGTAAAGTTGCAACTATGAGCCTTCCTGCCATTAAAAATGATGGAAGCCCATACCTACCTTCAATTAAATTCCAGAAAAGGCATGTATTGTACAGTGCGCCAAATTTCGATATAATGCCGCCATGCATAAAAAACCCATTTTAATCATCCTCCTCATCCTTGCGCTGCTCACGGCTGGCTTGGTGTATCTCAACAATGTTTTCTTGCCTATCAAGCTCAAAGAATTCATTATGCATGAAGCCTCGAAAAAACTCAATCGCCGCGTCAACATCACAAGCCTTTACTACGCCCCCTTCAAAGGTCTTGTCTTTAGAAATGTCTCTGTTCAAGAGATAGCCCCTCAAGCCGGAAACATCTTCTCCGCCGATGAGATCGCTGTCAGTATTTTTTATTTACCGCTTCTGACGCAAAAAAAATTAATGATACCATCGATTGTGATCACGCGGCCCATCGTGATGCTCAGCCTGGAACGTACCGGGGCCTGGAATTTTGCGGACCTCGCGAATCTCTTTCAAAACAACAATGAAAAACCGCCTTTAGAGATTTATCTGACAGGTCTCACTATTTTCAACGGAACAACGATTATCTTTGATAAAAATATCGCCCCCGATCCGATCGAAACCATTGACAATATCAACATCCATGCGTCCCTTGCCCTTCCTGATAGCGTCAAAGCCACTATTAAAATCTTTCCCAAAAAACAAGGCGCGCTCAAAGTTTTCTCCGATCTTAATTTTAATTTTCTCTCCAAAGACTTTTTATGTCAACTTCGTGCTGAGAATGTCAATCTCGAAAAAATAGCTGCCTACGCCATCCTGCCAGGCTTTGTTCTACAAAAGGCAAAGATCAACATCGCTTCGTTAGATTTATCAAGGCGCAGCGGGAAAATCTCCGGCAAAGGCGAAATCATCTTTGACCCCATCAAGGTCCTTCTTGAGGACAAAACAAGCATCGCATGTCTTCCTGTGCTCAAACTCGATGACATGACCATCGTCAATGAAGAACTACGCCTTCAGGGGCTTCTTGATCTTAAGCAAGGCGAAGTCCTTTTAGAACAAGATAAGAAAATCACAACCGATATCTCTTATGCGTTTGTTGCTTCGAGAATGATCAATAAAATCGCGGTACAAGGAACGTTAACGGCGCCGAATCTCTCAGGACAATTTGGCCCCAAGGCAAATATAACCGCCCAGGTGCAAGGCAAAACGGACTTTGTTTATGCCGATGGCCTCTTCCAAGGCCAATCTCAACTCAAGCTCCAAAATACAAGGATCAGCTTACCGCCCGACATCCAAGTCACCGGAAACCCTTTGATTGATATTTCACTAAGTTCTCAGTCACCAAAAACAGAAGTTACGCAATCTACCTATAAAGTCTCTATCACAGTCACCGATGCTAAAGCGATCAACCTTCCCGCCCTACAAACCGCTGACAATATTTCTGGAAAGGCAACTTTTGAGCCAAACAAAATATCTGTAGAGTCCTTAAGCGCCGTTGTCAACCAAACTCCGGTGGCCTTGTCTGGCGTTGTTGAAAACTTTAAGAATCCTTTCTTGAATATAACTTTTAACGCCAAAAATCTTAATCTCGGCGCATGGACAGGCTTAATCAATCAATATCTCCCAGAGCTTAATCTTGACGCGAAAGGGATCGCTACAATTGACCTCAAGTACCGAGGTACAACAAAACAGCTCGCGGGCGCCACCATTGATTGCACCGCCTCACTCAAAGACGTTGCCTTTAAAACAAAGCTCATAGCCGATGGCATCTTTGACGTCTCCGGAGATATTCGCTACATGATTGAACGCTTCAACCCATCACACTTTCTTCCTGACCAGGGTTCTTGGAATAATCTGCGCTTCACCTTCCAGGATAAACCCTACCTTCTCAACGGAACCCTCCAATTCAACAACTTGTTAACGACGCTTAAACGTGATGATTTACATATTGACCTTACCTCAAAAATCTTTCCGGAAAGACTCACGATCCTTAGCCTCACTGGACAATATCATGAGTCGAATATGAGCGCTCAAGGAGAAATCTTTTATCCTAAAGAGAAACAGCAAGGGCCAAGATTTAACATCAAAATGAAAGGAAAGCTCTTGCTCGAAGACTTATCAAGTCTTTTTCCAGAACTTAAAGAAAAACTACTGCCTATCGCACCTCAAGGCCTTTGCCTGATCGATGGATTATTTGCTGGAAACCCGCAACAATGGCGCGACTGGGCCTTAGTCCTCAACATTACCAGCAAAGAAGCTTCCTTTTATCATTACAAGTTTAATCAGCTTTCCATCAAATACGTTCAACGCGACCGTTTTATTAATGAATGCACACTAGGATCGCTATTTTATAATGGCGTCCTTGCCATGCAAGGCTCATCGGACTTATCGATCCCGGAGACGCCTTACAAAATTAACGTTGATATCAAAGACGTCAATCTCGCAAGCCTGAAAAAAGACACCCCCCTCAAGGACAAAGACCTCTCCGGCCTAGCCTCCCTGACCTATGCCGGAACCGGTCCTTTATCCAATCTCAATTTCAGCCAGGGTCAAGGATTTCTATCCATAAAAAATGGCAAGCTCTGGCAATTTGATGTTTTTAAAGGATTAGCCCAAATGCTCTTTGTTCCTGAGCATGAAAACATTACCCTCGACAGCGCCGAAAGCAACTTTTCTGTCGTCAACGAAAAGGTCATCGTGAAGGATGCTATTATTAAAGGCAATCAAGTTGAGCTCACCTGCAACGGGGCCGTTACGTTTAAAGGAGATCTTGATTTTGATATTGTGTCGCAATTTGCGGAAGGGGTCATCCGAAGCTCTGACTCGCTTCAGAAAACCATTGCAGCCTTTTTAGCACAAGCCGAGGATATCCTAACGGTTAAAGTTACGGGAACGATTCAAGAACCAAAATACAAAGTTACCTCAAAACCATTGAATGTTATTCAAAAAACAAAAGATTTCATTATCGACACCTTGCCAAATATTTTTCAATAAGCTGGCGCAATTTCTTAAGGGCTCGCGCCCTATGGCTCATCTGCGCCTTAACGGAAGCATCCAATTCACCAAAAGTCTTACCGAACCTCTTAACAAGAAACAACGGATCATAGCCAAACCCATTTTTGCCCTTTGATCGCAGAGCAATCAACCCCTGGCAACTGCCTGAGGCCATGCCTACGATCCCTTGCGCGTCAGTCAATGCAGCACAGCAACGATATCGGGCTTGTCTCTTTTTTAAAGGTACACCTTTGAGCAAACGCAAAAGCTTTTGATTGTTCTTCCTATCCGTGGCCTGAAACCCAGAAAACCGCGCAGAATACACCCCTGGCCGATTTCCTAAGACGCGAACTTCCAACCCAGAATCCTCCCCCATCACAAGTTTCTTGGTATACAATGAAATTGTGGCAGCTTTTTTCATAGCGTTTTGCGCAAACGTTTTTCCATCTTCCTCGATCTCTGGCATATGCTGATAATCCTCAAGGCATGTGACCTTGACACAAAGATCAGCCAATAAGTCCTTGATCTCTTTAAATTTCTTTAAATTTCGCGTGGCCACCAACAGTTCAACCATTTTTCCTCCCTGCTTCAAATCAAATTTATTTTACTATACCACAAAAACCCCTTTATTTCTTAAAAAAGACCGCCTGTTTTAGACTATTTTCTCCAACATTTCAACCCCCAAAACACTTTTTACCGTCGATATAATCGCTTCCGAAGGCTGCTCCAAGAAAACGCTTTCTCACAAGTGCCAAAACCCATTGTTTTTGCATGCGCCTGGATGCTATACTTAAAATAGCCACGAGCGATCTTTCAAAACCTTTTTAAGATCACACTCTCAAAAAGGTAGGCCGTGCGCTTCTTATTAAAAAATCTTCCCATATTGTTCCATCAGGCCTGCAAAACTGATATCCACACTTCTTTGTGGTAACGCAACCTACCCCAAGGGTGTTATCTTTTATACTTCTTCTCTTATAAAAACGTAAACTGACTAACCTAAAGCTCTCAAAAAGGAGGTGAATTGCCATGCTCATCCAAAAACAAGAAAAACAATCAGCCCTAGAAAAACTCAACGTCAGTCTGGAGATTTCAGGGCATATCTTTTTTGAAAATACCCCTATTAAGAATGCAGTTATTGAGTTTGTTACCAGTGGTCCAAATGGCGAAACTCTTCTCGCTTTAGGAAAAACCCTTTCTGGACCGACAGGACACTTTTATTTCAAAAAAGAAGTCCCCTTGTCCTTACGCGGACAAGATATCGGTGTGCATATTTGCACATACTCGACACCATCTTCCTTTGGCAAACCATTTCCCATCTTTTTTGGAACTGAACGATTCGTATTCTTGCCTCGTCAGAACGCTTATGATTTAGGCGCGATCCAACTTCCTTTAAGCTGGAGTTTTTGTGAACGGCCACTTCTTTTTTCTGGCAAGGTCAAAGAAAATAGAGATACCGAATGTATTTCTTCTGGAAAAATAGCGCAGCTACAAACACCTCCCGGATACATTCTTGCGGAAACACCAGTTAGCATTGATGGTTCCTATCATCTTTACACCTACGGCGACGGCAGGCTCCCTGAACATACGAAACTCTTAATCTGCATCTGTGAGAAGAATAAAGTCCTTTCAAGCGTAGAGCTTTATGTGGATCCTTTTGTACATACGTATCAACAAGATCTCGAGATTTAAAAAGGCCTTTTATTCTTAAAGCTTCCTAACGCTTTCAAGATAAAAACATAAGGCGCCTTTTTCTTTGAAGAAAAAGGCGCCTTCCCTATTACCTCTTAACTCCCTACACTTTACTCTGCCAAAGCATTCTTTTGAATATCAAAAAGCTCTTCAATTCCCTTTTCTGCTAAATCTAGGGCTGCATTCATTCTGGCGCGTGAAAAAGGAACACCTTCCGCTGTCCCTTGCACTTCAATAAAATCACCGCATCCGCGCATGACAACGTTCATATCCATATCTGCCTTAGAATCTTCTTCAAAGTTTAGATCAAGCAACGTCTCACCTTTAAGAACCCCAACGCTAACCGCCGCGACAATATCTTTCAAAGGAAGCTCTAGCCATCGCAATTCTTTTTTACATTGTTTCAAAAGGCATACCAAAGCAACATAACTTCCAGTGATCGCAGCTGTCCTTGTGCCTCCATCCGCCTGGATCACATCGCAATCAATCTTAATCGTTCTTTCGCCAATGGCAGAAAAATCAACAATACTACGAAGCGAACGCCCAATCAAACGCTGGATCTCAAAAGTCCTTCCGGATGTCTTATTGCGTGCCACACGCTGATCGCAAGAACAGGGAAGCATGCCATACTCAGCTGTCAACCAACCCGTACCCGTACCTTTTAAAAAAAGCGGAACCATATTTTCCAAAATGGCGCTGCAGATAACCTTAGTTTCGCCAAACTCGATCAAGCATGAGCCTGGCGCATGCTTTAAATAAGGCTTGGTGATCTTGACCGATCTCAGTTCATCCGCACGACGTCCATGAGCTCTTGGCATAAAAACCTTTCATCGTTTTGTTTGAGGATACTCTGCCGTCACCACCGTCTCAATACCTCCCCGGGGTTTCATCGCAACCTCAACCTTGACCCAGCGAGGATTAGACGCCTTAATAATATCATCTAAAATCCGATTGGTCAGATGTTCATGAAAAATACCAATATCCCGATAAAACATTAAATAATATTTAAATGATTTAAGCTCAAGACATTTTTGATCAGGTTTATAATACACCTTAATCGTGGCAAAATCCGGCAAACCTGTTTTAGGACAAATACAGGTAAACTCATCAGTAGTTAAATCCACAACATAATCACGATCTGCGTATTTATTACGCCAAACATCAATGCTAGGGGTCTTCAGCGTACGGACGTTTTCTTGCAATCCTTCGTATGTTTTCTTTCTTTTTCCCATCATCGGATTCCTAAATGTTTATGCATCTGCGGAATAATACGAACATCATCTAAATATTCTCTTGCAATCCCATGCGCCTCTTGACAGATCTCTAACAGTTTCGCGCTTGACTCAAAAAAATTAGGCTGCAGGATAAATACTATACCACGATTCACCTCTGATGCAAGTCTTGCCGCGTTCGCAACATCATCAAAGAGCGTCCCAAGCGTCATCACGACTTTAACAAAAACATCTCGTTGCTTAGCGATATGAAGAAAAGCGCGATGCTCCGGCCAGAATGCCCTTTCCCCCGTCGAGCTTGGAAGTTTCATATCCATCGCCACAATATCAACCAGGCCAATCACATCCTGCAGAGACTCCGCCAAGATCCCGTTTGTTTCTAAATAAGTCTTGAGCCCCTTACCTTTAAGAAGAAGTAAAAAACTTTTCAAAAATTCTTTTTGCTCTAAAGGCTCGCCACCCGAAAGGCTCACCGAATGAATGCCTTGCGACAACAACCACACCTGGCTCAAAAGTTCTTGCGCCGTGTATTCTTTAAAACCATACGCAAGATCTTTGCCTTGGGGCGTATCACAAATTCTGCAATTTAAGCTGCATCCAAAGAAGCGGACAAAAACCTGGGACACACCCAGATAGATTCCTTCGCCTTGAATGGATTTAAAAATTTCACTAATTCTCGCGCTCATCACAAACCCGGATCTTTCATTTTAAGCGCTGCAAAACCTTTTTGACGCAACTGACAACTATCGCAAACACCACAGGGCTTTTGTTTTCCTTGATAGCACGACCATGTCAGACGATAAGGAACATTGAGGCTTACGCCTAAGCGAATGATCTCTTGTTTTGTTTTGCGTAAAAGTGGCGCGCAAATCTTAATCTTTTTATTCTCGACACCTGTTTTTGTCCCAAGAGAAAGCATGGTCTGAAAAGCGTTTAAAAACTTAGGCCGACAATCCGGATATCCCGAATAATCAATGGCATTAGCACCGATAAAAATCGCCTGCGCACCTATGACCTCCGCCCAGGAAGCAGCAACACTTAGAAAGATAATATTTCTCGAGGGGACATAAGTGGAAGGGATTGCTTCTTGCCTACGCTTAAAAGGCCGGTGTGGGGCAATATCCATCGCGCGATCGGTCAACGCAGAACCTTTCCAAGGGAACGAAAGCTTAACCACCTTGCAAGGACAACCTGCGCGCTTTGCAATAGCCTTAGCCCGGATGATTTCTTTTCTGTGACGTTGCCCATAATCAAAAATAAGTGCTAGAGGCCAATACCCTTGATGGAGAGCAACGTAAAGGGTTGTCGCTGAATCAAGTCCTCCAGAAAGCAAAACAACCGCTTTATTATTTTTAGGCTTCGTCATAAGAAGCGCCAGACTTGTCCGATTCCCACACAGTGACTTTTTTGACCTTAACGGTGTGCAACTTTTCTTTGAGGCAATCAAAAAGATACTTGGCAATCTGTTCCGAGGTTGGATTCACGACTTTAAAATGTTCCAAATCATTTAAATGCTGATGATCAAGGGTTTCAAGAAACGCGTGTAGATGGCTTTTGATTTCTTTAAAGTCGATCACCATCCCCACATTATTAAGCGCCTTACCAGCAACAACAATATCCACGCGCCAAGTATGTCCGTGTAAATTCTTGCACTTGCCTTCATAATCGCGAAGGGAGTGCGACGCTGCAAACTCACCCTTAACCGTCAATTCATACATGATCACACCTTGGTAATATTTTTAATATCACAGCCCAAAAACCGTTTCGCAAGTTTTTTAAAATGCTGCGGCTTATCACTCACAAAAAATTTTTGCTGCCCACGATGACTTTTCACATTGGCAATGCCCATGACCCCCAGAAGCTCCTTCACATTATTCGCAATTTCTTTCGCAGAGTCCACTAAATAAACTTTGGGGCCAACAATCTTTTGAATCACGCTTTTGAGCAATGGATAATGCGTACACCCTAAAATAAGGACATCCACCTTAGCGCGCATCACACCCTTCAAATAAATCTTAGCCGCCCCCTCTGTTACAGGGCCTTGAAACCACCCTTCCTCAACTAATGGAACAAAAAGCGGACAGGCAGTGTTCACAACTCGTATATTTTTATCAATACCCTTGATGGTCCGTTCATACTCCCCGCTATTGATCGTTGCTGAAGTGGCGATCACACCAATAAGCTGCTTGCGGGTCATTTGCACGGCCTTGCACGCGCCAGGAACAATCACGCCCACAATCGGCAAAGAATATTTTTTGCGCAAATATTCTAAGGCAAAACTCGATGAAGAATTGCAAGCCACAACGATCATTTTAACCTTATGCTTAATCAAAAACTCAGCGTTCTCTTGCGAAAAACGAATGATCGCCTCTTTAGACTTTGTGCCATAAGGCACGCGGGCCGTATCCCCAAAATAAACAATATCCTCTTGAGGCAGTTGACGCATCAACTCCTTGACCGCGGTCAAGCCTCCAAGTCCAGAATCAAAAACACCAATGGGACAATGATTTTTATGCATTGTCTTACCTCGTGTTCACATAACGTGTCAAACTCCGCGCAAGACCCTCAGCAATTTTCTGACGATAACTTGGCGTCCTAAGATTTTTTTCTTCATTGCGATTAGATAAAAATCCAACCTCAATCAAAACCGCCGGAGCAAGAGTATACTTTAAAACATAAAAACCTGCTTCCTTGTCCCCGCGGTTACGTAAATTGATATTAACAGAAACTTCTTGAGCTAACGAGCGTGCCAGGCGATTAGATTCATAATTTTTATAATCACTAAGCATGTCGATCACGGTTTTCTTGAGAAGCATATCGTTTTGTTTCATTTTATATCCTTGAAACATCTTATGATACTTCTCGGGATCCAAGACCTCTTTTCTTTCTTTAAAATCAAGAGGGCGTAAACAGAAAACTTCAAATCCCTTGGCCTGCCGATTCTGGGCAATATTGGCATGGATACTAACAAAAAGATCGACATGTTCTTGATTAGCCAAATCAGCTCTTTGCTCCAAAGAAAGAAATCGATCATCCGCGCGCGTCAGCTTAACATCAATCCCTTTTTCCTCTAGCAAGCTTTTGAGTCGCTTAGTAATATCTAAAACAACATCTTTTTCTTTTGTCCCTAGAGCTCCTACACCCCCCCAATTATCCCCTCCGTGGCCGGCATCAAGCATAATACAAAAAGCGCCCTTAATCGAGGAAACTTTCTTAAGTAACGGAGAGATCACCTTTGTTTTAAAATCAGCGGGAATATAAACAACACCCTGACTCATGCGCACAGGGCTACTCAGATTAATCTTATCGTTATCCACCATGACAATGTCGCTACCGACAATCGCCTTGGCGCACAAATCCTGCTTTTCAAGAGTAATTACTTGACTCACCGTATCCACAACGCAACTAATTCCATAGCGAACACACAGATCTTTAAGAATAACATCCGGCTCTTGCGAAGAAGGCGTGGGGGGTGGCACGGACGCGCATCCATGCAAAAAAAGAAGACCAAGAATGATGACGCTCAAAAGGCAACTGCCCTTAATCTCCTTTTTCATGAGGCTATTTTGAACTTTCTGCCGAATTGTTTGTTTTCGAAGGATTTTCGCCAGTCACAATTTTAGGCGTCAAGAAGATCACGATCTCTGTCTTATCTTTGGTTCTCGTTTCGCTGCGAAAAATACGACCCAAGAAAGGCACATCCCCCAACACAGGAACTTTATTAACCGTATGGTTCTCTTCATCCTTAATGAGTCCGCCGATTACAACCGTAGCATTATCCTTAACCATAACTATTGTTTCAGCCTGAGATGTTTCTACAATAGGAATTTTATTATTCGTGCTCGTGAGTAAGAAATTTGCAGCAGAACTGACCTCTGGCCTAATCTTCATTGTGATATAGCCATCGCCATGAATCGTCGGCGTTACAAAAAGCTTCACACCCACCTCAATAAAATTAATGGTTTCAGCTGTCGTCGCTGGACCCGAAGAGCTCGTTGTAGTTTGAGATGTCACATAAGGCTCGTTTGATCCAACAAGGATCTTGGCCTCTTCATTGTTGATTACCGTAATACGCGGGTTAGACAAGACATTGGTCTTCCCAACAACATCCAATGCTTCAATTAAGACTTCATAATCATCAGCAGCAAGTGTTCCAATCTTAAGCTTTCCTCGATCACTGTTGTCATCAACGACCTGACCAGCAACTACTGACTGAAAGACAGGAAATTGACTAGCCAGCGTTAAATTATGAAAATCACTCACAATCGCTTCCCAATCAATACCCAGTTTATAGTCATCACTCAATGTAACCTGAACGATCTTGGCCTCGATCATGACCTCAGAATGCCGCTGGTCAAAGGCCTGAAGCATCTTCGCAACTTCTTTAAGCTTGTCTAACGTATCCGTAATAAAAAGCTTATTCGATCGTTTATCAAATTCAATCTTGCCAACATTCTTTGATAAAAGAGTTTCTACGTTCTTTGTAATGTCTTCCGCCTTGGCATATTTAAGCTCAAACACCTTGGTAAGAACCGGAATATCCATGCGCTTAATCATATCTTCCATCAAAAGGACTTTGTCTAAGCGATCGATAAGGATAATCGTATTTGATATGCCGTCGGAAGATATCTTGCCAGCCTGACCCTTAAGCTGATTAAGCACCGCCGTCACATCTTCTACTTTCGCGTATTTCAACTCAATAATCTTGGTTGTCAGATCTTGTCCAAACTTGTACCCAAAGGTAGTCTCAAACTCCTGTCCTGGAATAACCTTGATAATGCCTTTATCTTCAACATACGCCAGATTATTCGCCTCAAGGATAATCCGCAAGGCATCGCGCACATCAACGTTCTTCAAATAAATTGTTATCTTGCCAACAACATTCTTACCTGAAATGATGTTGAGCCCACTTTTTTTAGAAATAAGTTTCAAAACATCACCGATATCCATATCTTTAAGCTCAAGGACATCAAGAATCAACGAAGGCCTCCCCTCCACAACACCTTGCGCTAAAACTTCACCCTCTGAAGATCCTGCGGCAACAACTGGATCATCCTGCGCAAAGCCGCCTTCAGGGTCCATAAAAGCATTTTCCCTTGGGAAATCATCACCAGCAACAGGCACGACCAGAGCATCCCTTCGCTCCATTTCATCAAGGGCTTGCTGAACCTCTAAAGGAGTTTGCGAAACGACACCAGGAGCTTTTTGAGCAGCAACATCATGCCGCATACCCAAAACCAGGCCAAGTACGCAAAAACTTATCCATAATTTTTTTCTCATCTTCATCATAGCTCCTTTAAATGAGCACTTAAGTTATGGAACGCTAGTGAACATAACTTAAAAGTGCGAATTTACTCCGCTGTCTTTTAGCGAAGTCCCAATGAGCCCGCCATTATTGTATTGACAGGCAAATTTATCTCGCTGTCTTTGGCGAGAAAATGAATCTGCTACTAATTTCATTAGCAAAACAAAAAGTTTAATATTATTATATCAAACTCTTTGCAACAATTCCTTTTAATCCCCAATTTTTATCAAATATCCTATTGCTTGAGCTCAATCTCGAGACCTTCCTGAAGAAAAACAATCCGTCCCTCTTTAATGCTTTTGACTTCCACGGCATCCAAACGATCACCTTCATGAACAAACTTTGTAGTCTTCGCCGTCAGATCTTCAATGATCGCCTCCGGAACGCCACCTAAAACAATCCCCACAAGCTTGTAGCGTTTGGTCAAGTCAACGCTTGCACTCGCTGCAACTTCCTTAAGAGACCGCGTAAACAAATCACGCTTAGCAAATTGCTCACTATAAAACTCAAAAGGCTTCTTCTCTACCACAATCCCTTGAGGTTCAAGCAATTCATCTGGAGGAGTCACCGCTACCTCCTGAGGGATAACCAATGGCTTTTCGTCAACAACAAAAAAAAGATGATAGGCTAAAAATCCTAACAATCCAAGCGCCGCAAGGATTAAGACCCCATTCACCAAAAAAAAGAAATATTTAAGATCAACGCCTTCCGACGCTTTAGGTGTCGGCTGCGCAAGAGGATTCTGCTCCTCTCCTTTTTTCGTACGAATCAACTTAAGCAACTTTTCTTCCGGAAGATTCTCTCGCATTAGGCACGCCACCTTTTTTCTTCATCGAGCAGGGCCTCGATCATATCCCCGCCTACAGTCTCGCAACCATCCATAACCAAGCGCTCCAAGGCATTATGGCACAACAACGTAATTTTTCGTGGATACCCTTGGGTTGCTTCGTAGACTTTCTTAAGCGCTTCAGGGGTAAAAACTTCACGGTGTCCGTCGAGACCAGCCATGGCCAAACGAAAACGGATCATCTGCGCGGTTTCTTGTTCATCCAGAGGATTGATAATATATTTTAAGGCCACGCGATCCATAAAATTTTTCACATCCTTAATCCGCGGCAGCAATTCCATCTGCCCAAAAAGAACAAGTTGCAAAAGCTTATATTCATTGGTTTCATAGTTAAGAAGGGTTCGCAAAATTTCAATAAAAGGCAGGGTCAACTTTTGACTTTCATCAATGACTAAGACCACGGTCTTGCCTTCTTCCACAGCCTTGCGAAAAAGATACTGCTCAATGGCTTGACGCTGATCCATAGATGAGCGAAAAAAAGGGCTCACCCCAAACATCTTGGTCAAATGTGCTAAAAACTGATACTCATTCTTAAAATCTGGATCCAAAATCATATGAAAAATAAACTTATCTTCCTCCCCGCTAAAGGATTGAAATAACGCCCGCGAAATCGTGGTCTTGCCTGCCCCCACATCGCCTAAGACAATGCTCAATCCCTTCTTGAGGCGCACCGCGATCTCCAAGCGTTTTAAAACCGTGGCATGCTCTTGCGAATAATAAAGAAAATCCGGATCCGGACTTAACGAAAATGGTTCTTTATAGCAATGCAGTGCTTGATAATAGCTCATGATAATATTTTCTAAATTAATATCTATATATATAATTTTTTGCAGAGCCCTCTCTAGAGAACGCTCTGCTTATAGATTAACAAAATTAAAAATCTGAAACAAGGAGAAAGAGGGAAATTTCGGACAAAGACAAAGCTAAAGAATACCTAACAAAAGCATCCACACAAGAATTCTATGTTCTTACTTCAGCAGGTTGGAGGGCTAGGATGCGCTCGCCTTGGGCCACAGGCTGAGGCAAGGCCTCGGGATTTTCTTCTTGAGACAATCCTAAAAGATGATAAAAATTTGTCACAGGCGTAATGCTGATGATGACCGGAAACAGGCCCTCAAAGTTGCCAGAAAAAATAGGGCTAGAGGAATTGAGGATGAAAGGATTTGAGGAATCAGATTGTGTCATGTTTAAAGTGTTAGGTGTTAGATTGTTTTGGCCTTCCTTGACACTTGACACTTGAAACTTTTCACCATCCTTTATCCCTTCTGTTCTTACTTCCACGTTCATATTTTTGGCGTTAAAGTCGATTCCTCCAGTACTTTCATTGTTCGCATCTATTAAGGTGCCATCCGTTTCCATCGCCAGGCCTTTTTTCCTAAAAAAGGCCTTCTCTGCGGACTCTCTTCCCTCGAATAACAATTCATTTTTCATCTTCTGAGTAAATTTCGGCATGATCGGTTCATATTCGGAGCCAGATCGATATTGTTGTTCGTACGCCTTAAAGACTTCAGAATCCCAATTGTCCTGGTTAACAACGGAAATAACAGCGCCTGGTGAGGCAATGGAATCAAGGAACACAAATGCTTTATGCACGTTATTTTCCCAAGTTTCCTCAGGGGTGTCCTTCGGCCTAAGATATTGAAACACATTATGAACAAGAAGAATATCGTTCTTCTCTAATGACTTTGCCTGAACATCGATCAACAAAACAAGGTCGACGTCGTGAAAGCTCAAGATGTCATTAAGCATATCAGTCCGTTGTAAGGCCTCGGGATCATCCGGCAGGGACTGTAAAAATCCTTTAAGCTGACTTTCAATCTCATCCTCCGAGTACAGGGGTTTGGTTTTATTCTTGGCCGCAAGAAAATACGTCGATTTCAATGCTTTTATGACCTCAGATTTCGGATAAAGAATCTCGTTTTTCTTAAGTTTGTCTGTAATTTTATTTTTTCTGGAATATACATTGACCTTCAAACGGATCGTAGATTCAGGCGCGTTCAAGGTTCGGCAAATCTCTCGGATCTTGTTCTGGACCAAAAGTGGAAAGAACACAGCCTCCTGCCCGTAACCTGCGCCCACCAAACCAATGCGAATTTCTTGGGGCTTTTGGCTCTCCTGATGTTGGGTTACAGCCTTTTTAACCATACCCAAAAACTCGTCACTATTGATCAGCGCTAAATATTCATCCGGGTATCGGATAATCTTAGACGACTGGCCCCTGAGGATCTCATACAAAAATTCACTTTTCCTGAAGTCATCTTTGAAAAGCGTTGCCCGAGGATCCATCAGCAATGCCCAAACATCCCGAGGATCATTGGGATACCACTTTGTCTTGATCCTAAGAAGCTCTTGCTCGATCTCTGTGCTAAAAGACAAAAAGACGGTTTTAACCAATTCCGGGTGCAAGCCTCCATACTGCGCGCCTGAAGCGAGGAATTTGATAAACACATTACCCTTTTCTTCCAAGCTCTTCTCTTGTTTTCTTATTGTCGCGTGGTCAATCCCGGCTTCCATATTCAACGACGCAATGCCGGGGGCTGAGGCCGTGCCGCCAAGAATAATCTGAAAAACAAAATTCTCAATCATAGGATCACCGTTTTCATCTATCCGAGTAAAGCCAAGCAGGTCATCCTTTTTAAGCCCCAGGCTGACAAGCTTATAATGCTCCCTTGCTTCGTTTTGATAATTAATTAATTCCTCGATAACTTCCAAGCCATCGAGTTCTAAGAAATCCCCATCCCTTTCCCAGTACCAACCAGCACGTGCAAAATTCTTTGAAAAAGAAGGATCTTTAAAAATAAGAAGTGCTCCCAGCTCTTTTAATGTTAAAACAGAATCTCCTTCTTCCAGAAATAGCTCAGCTCTAGGTCGGTCTTCCTCATATTCAATAATAAAATAATGCCCAATATTATCTTCTTTTAACTTTTTATAAAAGTCATTTTTTTCATCATAAAAAATTGCATAAGGCGATTGGATCCCAAAGACTTGAAACTCCGGCAAACGCACAAGAATGCTTGCGAAAGAATTCTGAGGAATAGTGCTTTGAATATGTTTTAAAACTTGCTGTTCAACTCCTTTTCCCGATAAATTCATTGCGTTCTTATTGTATGTGGCGTTTTGCCTTTTAATAAGTTCTTTTATATAGGCATCCGGATCTTTTTCTTTCAAGTTGGCGAGTTCTAAATCTTCAAAGCCCTCCTCCATTCTTCCTTGCGCAATCGCTTCCATCGCTTTTTTTTCGTTGCCATAACGGGGATGGTCATGAGAAAAAGCTACGCTTCCCAAAGAAAACTCAAAAATATCAATCATGGCCAAATCTACGTGGCTTGAATCTATCCCCAAGCGAACAATAGGATGATAAGTTCTTCTTCCAAAATCATCAAAGAGGTACATGCTAACGCTTTCCCCTTCTATCTCAATATTCAATGCATATTCTTTGCCGTCAAAAGAAACAGTGCGCCCTTCTAATTGTTTTAAATTTCTTAAGAACACAATATTCGACGACGACACGCTTGCTGAACCTTGATTAACGCTCGCACTTGACGACGCCACGGCCTTCTTGCCTTTTTCACCCGGCGCCACGGCCTTGACGATCCAGACTTCCTCGGTTTTCGTGGGATTTTTGCCCTCCTTAAGAGCTAGGCCCTCCTTAGGAGATCTTCTAAAAACAACAGAAAGATCCGTGTTGTTCACCATAGCAGAAAGAACAGGAGAGAGCCAATCCTGTCCCAGGGCCAAAGGATAATAAATCATTTTATTATTAACTTTTCGTCCATAACCTTCAATGGTTGCCCCCGGAGGGATAGCTTCAGGATTATACACACCTTTAAAAATAGGATCTTTTTGAGGTGTTAGATTCTGGCCTGTTGCCGCAGAGCCCGAGAGCAATCCCTCTTTTTTCAACTTATCTTTCAACTCATCCTCACTCAATATTTCCTTATAATTAAAAATCTTTAATATTTCTTTTATTGCTTCAATGCGATCTTCTGTTTTATAAATATCTAGTGTCTTTATGAGTGTCGATAACGTAATACCCTTATACTTTAGCTTATATTTCTCCAGAAAAAGTGGAAATAAATGCTCTTTATTAAAATATTTTACAAATTCCGCAACTAATTGAAGCCCTCTTACTTGATCAAAAACATCATCCCCTGAGAAATATTTATTTGCTTCCCACAAGCTCATCATTATCAATACTGCTTCTGATTTGTTTCGATATCCAAGATTAACGTTCATATCATAGGAAAGGTCTTGAAAGGCAACTCGGTTTTCTTCGACAAACAATGCATTTTGTTGATCCTGCAGTGGCCTCTCAAATGTTCCAGGGTTTATTCTTTCAGAAAAAGTCTTTAGCAAATCATTGTATCTAAAGAAATGTTTTACTCTCTCAGTTACGATTCCTACTTTATTAGAAACAATTCTTTCTTCGTCTATGTTTCCACCAGGCTCATAATTAAAATTTTCCTGTTCAAGTAGAAAAATATCAGACAACGGCGTTAAATAAATATTTTCCGCTCTATTTTTTCCATCAGGGTAACCATCCCCATCCAAATCTAAATAATCTAACAGTTCCTCATTATTCGGAGAAATATACTCTACTCTTCCCCCATAAGCCTCCTGCTCCTGCTCAGAAATGCGCCGACTGATCTCTTCCCAAGACTCCTCTAAGCTGTAACCCTCGAGCAAGTTTAATAGCGCATCTGTATCGTCTGGCATATATGAATCCGTTAATGTTCCAAAAAAATGAGAATATTGATATTTTTGCATAACTTGTGTCAAATAATTCTGTGCACTGTAGCATGCTAAGAGTGCGATTATCTTTGAGCCTGCTTGCAGGTTATCTTTTAAATCAGGGGCTTGATATAAAGCAAACAACAAAGTTGCCCCCATTCCTGCATGACCGCTGTAGCTAATAATATTTATTTTTGGGTCAAGCATAAGCTTGAATATCTGACCTTGATAATTATCTGCGTCTCCAGTGGGATCAAGGGTAACTGTTACGTTTTTCCCATTTAGCGTTTTTGTTAATACAATCAAATTATCTTTTGTGCTTTTCGTGTATCCTGCGTCTATAAATCTTGATATAACGTATTCAGGGTCAAGTGGATTGTAGAGCGCGACATTCACCTCATTGGTTTTTCGCATCATCTTGTAGTCAGGATAAGTCTTCGAGGCTAATAAAGTCTTAAGATTCTCGATGAATGGTCCATCTATTGCTTCCAGCAAAGGCATGTCCTCTTCGATCAATCTGACTAAGGAACTAAGCGCACGTATGTGCTTAAATCGCTCAAAATCATTAACTTTGTTTATTGCAATGTCATACAATACTTTGAGATATTTCATTTTCTTATTAGGCGATAACTCTATTTCATAAACAGCATAGGTCAACATATTAAAATGATTCTCATCCCTTAAAATTTGATTGGAATCAATCTGCGTATCTAGATATTCTACGATGAGAGCATGCTTGTTTTTTAAAGCAGCTTTTATCACTTCGCTCACGTCGCTAAAGGGTGCTTTGGAGTCAGCGAGGGTTCTCAGTGAAGAAATGAAAATCGGTATTTTCTCGTATTCAGGTGTTTTCTTGAGGTTGTTGTTAAATCCAGATGCTTTATCCATAAAAAAATCTAAATTATTCACAACAATATCAACCGCATATGTTGAAACAATTTCAGGATTATTTTCAAAAATAAGCATCAACCCATCAGCAAATTCCCTTCTTGTTTTATTGCTGTTCAGTGAGCGGAAAGCAATCCCGAAATTCTGAAGGCCAAGGACCGGAGATTTCTTGATAATATTTAAAAATAATTCAGGTTTTTGTTCTTCATTGAAAGGGCTATAGGTCCAAAATCCATCAGAAAATTGGTTGATTGCCTTTTGTAGTATTTCTCGAAATTCATTCGCAGAAAGATTTTCATAATTAATGGTGTCATTATTAAAAGGATACAGGTCTTTGGAAGGCCATTGTTCATCAAAATACTGCTTAATAAATGAAAAAATATAGTCGTCGATATTGTAAGCTTCTTTGTTGAAAATTTTCCGATGCAAATCTTTTGCCGCTTGAATAATTTCGCTATCCTTAAGCAACTGCATAAATTCTGACAGCATTTCATAATCATGAAAATACTCTCCCTTGATATATGCTTTCTCAATAGATTCTTCAGTATTTTCAGAAAATTCCTTTTCTTTTGCGAAGACAAACTTTTTATACCCTAAGGTATCTAATATTTCTCTTAGGATCATCTTGGACGCATAATGGATTGGAGTTCGTATTTGCATTTCTGACAAAAAGAGTTGCGCCATAACCATTTTGGCATCTCGGCTTGATGCTAGCATAGCCAAATAGGCCTCAAATGCTTCAGCAGTCTGATAAGAACGGTTACCATAGGGAACACGGTAATGATCAAGCAATTTATCAAGATCTGGAAATTTGTTATCTTCAAATTGATCTTTTTTTCTATTAACATTAGTTATTTCATAAATCATGACTGTTCGTATCCACTCTTTCAGGAAAGCAAGTTTTCCTTCTTTCGACGAAAACAAATCTTTATTTAAAAAGGACCCTAAGAAACTATTTGGATCCTGCATATCAATAGAAATATTTTCAATATCATCAAAGAATACGCTGAGATATAACTCAATATAATTTTCGTCTACAATAGACCCAACACGACCACCCGGAGGATAATAATATGGCAGAAAATCAATTGTTACTTTGCTGCCATCTGGCAACATAATTATTTGACGATCGACAATCTCTCCATTTGCCATGGCATCCTCTCTCAGTGAATCCCTTTCTATTTTTGGTGCATCTTGCGAAAACGAATTATGATCAAATTCCAAAGAAGAAAAGCGGCCAAGATTGATCCCTGGAGCTGGTATTTCTTGATCCTCAAAATCTTCTGGCATGCCAACAAGATCAATAGTCCCGTCAGGTGGTCGAAGAGCCTTGGCGATCGCATCAGCAAGAAGCTTATCTCGTAGTTCTGGATTTGTATTGACATAATCATAGGCAATTTCTTTTGCCTTCTCTGGACCAAGAGATTCTTCAAACATTTCGATGATATCTTCAATCATTTTCTTATTAGCATCAGCTGCCATATTTGCCTGGACAGGATCTGATAAAAGCATTAAAGAAATAAGCGTTATTAAAGTAGCTTTCTTAAAATTACGAATAAGTGCGCTGCCAGCGGTCGGGGCGCCGGTCTCTTTGTAAACCTTCTCTATGTCTCCTGTCGTCACCCCTCCCGCAAAGTATTTCCGGGGGATGTTCTTCTTGGTGTAAGGGTCATACTCGACCTTCATCATATTGCAAACGCCTTTTTTAAAGGTTTGGAGGTATTGTTGGTAAATGATTTGAACAGTATCTGGTGAAGAGTGAATAGTATCTAGAGAAGAATTATTCTGAGTTTGTGAAGGGTATCTGGTATCTAGTATCCGGTGCTTTTCTTCGCCATTTTCTAACGACTCTTCATTGCTTTTTTGGCTAGATACTAGATACTTTTCACTATTCACGACTTCTAGTCCTTTAACCTTTCTCTTATCCGCATACACCTTATTCAGTATTGAGTTCTTGAGATTCGTCTTATACCAGTAGCTTAAGATAATGCTGTTGTAGATCTGCCTTAGCTGGGCAAAGTTCTTGCCTTCATTGACTTCTTTCTCAAGGACAGGGATAAAAACCTCCCTAACAATCTGGGAGGCGAGCTCTTGGCTCTTGGCTCTTGGCTCGCTGGTTTTGCTATCAGCTATGAGCGATGAGCTATGAGCTTGTTGAATCGCGAGGTAATCCTGTTCTAACATCACTTTTAATCGCGATTCAACGACAAAGGCCTTATCCTCTTGAACGTAGACTTCAGCCTTATCGGGCATGATCCAGACCTTGTTAAAGGTGTCGACAGGAACGTTCGTTGTCCCGAATTTCTCATAGGATTGCTTGTAAATCTTTTGCCAGAATTCTTTACCAAGATCACTATCAGGATTGGTTAAAGAGGCAGTTATTTGCTTTAAGAGATAGTCTTGGGCAAGCATATCAATACCCATCTCGGTAGTCCCAAGCTCTGCTGGAACGATGCGGTCTTTTTCATAGGGAGAAAGGTTGACCCAGAGATCATTCTCTGGAAGAGTAAGACTTGCCAGGAAGTAGCGGATAAGCTTTTCGCTTTCGCTCTTTAACTCATCCCCTTGAAGCCCGGAATCACCAGAATCGACAATAAAGTCGAACTTCAGGGGATTGTCAGGGTAGACACGTATTCCACGAACCAGGGTAGGTGTGAAAGCCGGGCTTAAGGGGATGAGGGTATTACTAATAGCTGGTGCCAGGGTTTGAGACAAGGCTTCTTGAGGAGCAATGCTCATGAGCCCAAAAGAGAACAAAAGGCACAAAATGATGGCTTTGTATAAAAGAGAATTCTTATAAGTTTTTATACTCTTTATCATATGCCCTACCCTGTTTTGCACTACTACTTCTTATACTTAAAGTATGTAATATATATAAGAGAAAACAAGGGGGTTTGAGGCATTTGGGGAAAGCGCTTTCATCGACGGAAAAAGCGTAAACAAGAAGAACATTAGGAATAATTTAAACGAAAACTAAAAAAGAGGAGAAACAAGGTTTCTGAAAAAAACCCGAAGAAAGGCTCTGTGCTTCTACAAAGGACGAAGCTAAATTGGTTATTTTTGGAAAAACAATAAAAAAATCTTACGGAAGAAGGGATCGGCTGATCGTAAACTGGCACTTGAGCTCCTCAGCCTGGATCGAATATTTTTCAAGTCTCATTTCATCGATATGAAAAAGATAGGGCTTGTCTTCTAAAGCGTAGAGAAACGCACAGATTTTCTTTAAAGAACTTTGAGTCTGAACACTCACTGAAAAATAATTATAGAAATCCTGTTTCTTCATGCGCCCCGGCTCCATGTTGGTGATCTTGATCGAAGCCTTTTGGGCAACAGCCTCAATGTCAGAAAGAATCCGCGTCCTCTCTCCTTCGTCGGAGGATTGCTGCTTAAAAAGATCCTCGTAACTTTTCAGCTTTTGACGGATAGGCTCTTCTTCGCGCAAAATACGGCTGTATTTTCTTAAATCTTTTTTTCCTTCTAGGATCAACTCTTGCTGTGCAACCAAGTCACCCTTCATCTGCTGATAACCAAAATAGTAGACAAGGTAAAAACCAACAATTATGACGCAAAGGACAAAAATACTTTTTTCGCGATTGGAAAAAGAGCGATGCGTCATTGGGGCTCCTTGGCGTCATTAACAACCGCGGTTATTTTAAAATCCGTCAACTCACCCTCAAAAAATCTTCGCTGGGCCGCATACTGCAGACTCACATCTTTAAACAAAGGATTTTTTGTCAAGCTACGGTTGAAATCATTGACGCTCGAGCGCGTTTCCGCGATCCCCTGAATGGTCAAATTATTATCACGATCAAGATACAACAGCTGAAAAGAGATTTCCTTAGGAGTCATGTCATAAAGATGATAAATAATATCCACCGCGGATCCTTGGGGCTGAAAATGCGCTTGAATTTGCTTAAGCTTTTCACTCTGGCGATTAATAGCATCAACACGCGACCGCATCTCAACGACCTGCTTTTTGAGATCACTAAGCTGCGCCTGGTCTTGATACAAAGCCCGAAAAGAAACAGAAAAAAATAAAGCAACGTTAATCAAAACTAAAACAAAGAGCTGAGCCAACTGCCATTTTTGCGCTGTTGCCCTTTGGCTTTTCCTCACGTCCTCAGGAAGAAGATTCAAAGAAATTTTATGACTTTCCTGTGCCGCACCAAGACAAACAACCGGAGACAAATGCCCTGCTTGCAAAACCTCCATCATCGACACATTCTTAGAGTCTGTAATCGACGCATAGGGGTCAACAAAATCCACAATAATATTTCTCTGCGCCTGAAACTTCTCACGCAAAAGACCCTGAATCTGCACCGGAGCAAGAATCGTCATATGATCAATAACATCCCTAGCATGGTCACGGGCATATGTTTCAAGGGTCAGGAGAATGTCTTTTAAGAAAAGATCTTGGGTATCCGCTCCCAAATCACGCTGGCCATATTTGATATCTCGCGCATACAAAAGCTGCCCCTTGCGGGCAAAACAAAATTCACTGCGCGCCGGGTCAATATTCAAGATACCCGTGATCGCATGCTCATTTTTTATTTGCTGCGGCTGTTGCGCATAAAACCAACGGACAATACTGCTTGAGCTCAAAACAAGTTGGTGGATCGTAAGTCCTGCAGACTTAAACATCTTAAAAAGATCATCAATAGCTTCCTTATGAACAACAGCGCTTAAAACACTGGTATACCCTCGAGAATCTTGGCCCAAGACATTATAATCAAAAACAATATCTTCACGCGCATAGGGAACCTGGGCCACCATCTGCAACGTGATCATTTTTCGCAGCTCGTCTTTAGAATGCGAAGGAAAAGAAAAGTTCTTAAGGATCACCTGATTGCGCGCAATGACAGCAATGACCTGACTTCGCTTATCCTTGGCAGTGAGAAACGATGACAATATCTTAGGAAAGTTCTCCCGCTGCGGCTGCTCCAAGGGAAACACATGGAAACTCACAACATGCAAGGATTGGTCCGAGAGGAATTTTGCCCGCAAAACCCTAAGCTGATTTTCTATGATTTCAAAAATAAGAAGATCTTTGCGTTTCATTTATTGTCGCTTCCAAAAAAGAATACTGTCCTTGTTGATAACTGTTTCCACCCGGGAAGAAACACCATATTGTTTATCCCTGCCTTGAATATGCACGCGAAAATACTGAGAATTCTGTACTTTATTGGACAATCCATTATAAATAGACTGTTCGCTCCCACTCGAAAGAAATTCACCTATCTTCGCATCCTCGATCACGCGATCATCGAAGGTACACGATCGCCCGTCATCCCCTTGGCGATACAAAAGAATTGCCCGAGCCACATTATCTGCCGCCGTCATTTCATAATTGGTGTCTTTTTCCACAACGAAACGAAACAGCGCCCTCAAAACAATCTCCGACGCAGTGTTGATATTAACGCCTGCGCCATCTTGTGGAAAAACAGTTAAATAGTCCTTAACCTTTTTAAAAATATCTTCTGTCATGCCCTTAACAAGCAAAAGCTCCTCAATATTTTGAAACGGCAACCCCTTATGCTCAAGAGACTGCACCTTTCCTATGTCATCGCCCTCTCCTGCCCCACTACCAACAGATTCCGGGCCTAAGCTCCAAGATACAATTTCACCGGCGAGTGCCGTTGCTTGTTCTTCGGGCACATTGAGCAGCAGAAAAAGATTGACGAGAATGCCTTGATTTTCTCTCGTGATACCATTGACATTGATCCGTCGCTCTTCATCCTGAAACCCATAGCAAATCTCTTTCTTACCTAAACGATCCTCCAAGACATAGCTAATATCAAAAGAACCATCCTTTAAGCTAACATTCTTAAAAAGATCTTCTGAGGTTTTACCCTCTGGCAAATAAAAACCACACTGATAAAGGGTATCGCCGACTAAAGGCTTTGTTGCTTCTTTATCAGCCTTAAGGCTAATTTGATTCTGCGCATAGGTCACAGCAGCTTGCACCAAACCTTCGGCCTTGAGCTTGCCAACCACATGCCTGGCCAAGCCTAAATCAATGCGTGCGCCGCGGCCAAGCCCGATGGCCAAGACAGACAAAATCGCCAACACCCAAAGAACAACTATCAATATTATGCCAGATTTATTATCACGCCTCAAACAAAACCCTGTAAATTTCATGAAGACGTTTCCTCCCAAGATCCTGTTGGGATATAGATATCTTTTTTGATCATTAGCGGCTTTTCCTTAGGCTGCGAGGGAATCAGCGTCATCTCAAGGCGAATAAAAGCAGGGATATATTCTTTATCCCAGGTCTCCTGCCACGCAAGAGAAGTCTTGTCTTCCGCGAGTCCAAGGGCATAAAGAAACCGAAATGATTTAGGTTCAACATGATCAAGCAATACTTCTTGGCGCTCGTGTGAAGTATGGGCGCCGGCGATAAAATCGGCAAAAGGCTCTTCCCTGCGCATCAAAACGACCGACGGAATCTGTTCTTGCTTTACATTAACAACGGAAACATTATTTTGATAATGCTCTCCGATTAATGTCTTAAAAATTTGAACCCTGTCCTTATCTTCTAAATAATAGCTGATCCTCTTGATGGCGCCATGGCGATCAGCCATGAGAAAAGAGATGCTCTGCGCTGTAGGCTCAAAATCTTTAAGATCCGACGACATCTTAGAAAAATCAAACGCCATGGCCTGCTCAAGCTCGCGCCCCATCATGTCCAGGGCCATCTTCACTTCATGATACATCGCGGTATCATCATGAGAGCGCTGCTGGATCTTAAGCCCACTAAAGAACGTGCTGTACAAAACAAGCGCTACGATAGAAAAAATAAGAAACCCCAAAAGAGTTTCTACAAATGTAAACGCGTATTGTGTTTTCGCATATCTTTTCATAGAGGCCTTACTCTTTATCAAAAACAAACGTCACAACAGAAAGTTTATGAAGCTTGGTTCCCTGTTTCCAGGCCAAGGTCAACTCAACTTCGTTTAATTTATCCAAAACCTCTTCCCTGCCCGCAGGAGCCGTATGTAACGAAAAGGTAAAACGTTCATAAGGCTTATCAAGCTTCTTTTCCTTACTGATATCACTCGCAAAATAACCCGTCTCAATGACCTCGGTTAGTTCACGCTCAAGAAGCAAAGTCGCTAGCGCGTAATCTTTCGCAAAAACCTGCGCCTGAAGCGCGACCATGTGAGAACGAATAATAATAACAAGGCTGATCGCAAGGATGGAAACCGCGATCAAGGCCTCCAGCAAAAATGAGCCTCGGGCTCTATTGTGGACTTTGGATTTGCTCTGCTGATGAAAAAACATCAATTTGCCCCCGACGTTCTTGCGTCGAAACAACAATCTCTTTTCGATTTGCGCTTTTAAAGATTATTCTCATTCTGTCAATCGTTCCATCAGGATAAAAACGGATCGCCGTCTTTTCTGCTTCCACACTAATACCCGAGGGAACAAAAAAGACCCTTCCTTTCTCTCCAGCAACTTTTTGAAACCCCGTCCCCGCATCTTTTTTCAAAACGGGTTGAGGAGCGCTCGTATCCTGGAGCAAGCTTTCTTCCTCAAGCCAATATTGCGCGTAATCGGAAGAAAAACAAATTTGATATTCTTTCTGATGAACGATCGCTAGGCTTTGCGCATAACGCATCAAGTAGCTGACATGCTTCGTAGTCTGATCAAATCCCAGGGAAGAGAAATGCTTGGAGAAATTGGGGATCGCAAGCCCCGCCATTACCACCATCAAAGCTACAACCAAAAGAAGCTCGATCATGGTAAAAGCACGCTTTTGGGCCTCGCAAAGAAAACCTCGCCCAATAAATAAACGCTCACGTTTCACGGAGTTTGTTTTTGCTCTTGAGTCCAATTCGTCACATCATCATTACCTTCAACCCCATCGGAACCATACGATGACAAGTCATAGGCGTCGGTATTCTTAAGCCCTGGACATACATAATGATATTCCTTCCCCCAGGGATCTTTAGGCATTTTTCTTTTTTTCAAATAAGGCCCATTCCAATTTGAAGGCAGCGGAGACGTCGTGGGAGCAACCAATAAGGCCGCAAGACCCTGCTCGGTGGTGGGATAACGACCATTGTCAAACTCATACAAATCCAAAGACGTTGCTAAATTGGACTCAATATCAGCCGACGCAGCTGCCCGACGAGCCTGCTCACCGCGTCCCGCAAGATTTGGCACAACCATGGCGACCAAGACACCAATAATAATAACAACAAGCATAATTTCAACCAAGGTAAATCCGTGGAGCTGACGTACTTTCTTCATATCGCTTTCCTTTCATTATTGGATCGTAAGATTCATCTGAAAAATAGGCAGCAACATCGCGATCACAATAAAGCCAATGATCGCTCCCATAAAAACAATCAGCACGGGCTCAAGCAAAGAGGTCATCGTCTTGATGACCTGATCGGTCTGGCGCTCATAAGAGGAGGCAATCTTTTGCAAGGCTTTTTCCATGTGGCCTGATTCCTCACCAACTAAAATCATATTGATCACGGTTGTCGAAAAAAAAGAAACGGTTTTTAAACTCTCCGTCAAGCTTGACCCTGCCGCAACATCTTGGGCCACCTTTTCAATTTCTTGTCGCAAGGCGTGATTGGAAACGACCGCCGAGACGCCCTTGATCGCCTCAACAATACTCACCCCACCCTCTAAAAGCGTGGCTAGCGTCTGAGCAAACCGCACCATTTCAAGTTTTAGAATAAACTCACCAAAAACAGGAATTCTTAGCTTAAAACGATCAATAACGATCCTGACATGTGGGGTTTGCTGAAGCCTTAAAAAGTAAAACCCTCCTATACCAAGAAATAAAAGGATAGCCCACCAAAATTGCGCAAAAAAATGACTAACGGCAATTAAAAAAACGGTCGGCCATGGAAGCTGCTGAGAAAGTTCATCAAACATCTCTGTCAGCCGAGGGATCACGAAAGACAAAAGAACAAAGACCGTAACAGCTCCCACGCTTAAAATAAGCGATGGATAAATCAGGCTAGCCTTGGCCTTAGAAGAAATTTCTTGATCTTTTTCTAAGAAATCCGCGAGCCGCCCCAGAACGCTACTGAGCTGTCCGCTGCTTTCCCCGGATTTTGTTAAATTAATATACAACGAAGAAAATACCGCGGGATAACGCGCCAACCCTTGCGACAAAGATCCCCCGTCTTGAACAAAATTCGCAATATCCTCTATCATCTTTTTCATGGAAGAATGGCTATCCTGCTTGGCCAGAAGGCGTAACGCCCTTAAAAGAGGAATGCCCGCATCAACTAAATCATAAAGTTGACGTGTCAAAACAACAACATGCTTTTTAGAAATAGGCGATGATGTAAAATGAAAGAAAGGCTTCTTAAGGTGCGAAACAGAACGTCTCTTTTCTTCAAAAGGCTCAAGATCTAAAGGGACATATCCTTGCTGTGTCACTTTAAGTACGGCATCGTTAATATTGGCCGCTTCCACAATATCCTCGACGATGTTGCTCACACCTTTTTTAGCGCGATAAAAAAATTTTGCCATAACGCTGTCATTCTAACATACGATGAAAAGTGATGCAAGACAACTCAAAAGCAAAATAATGAATCTGGGAATCAATGTTGCGCCTTGCAACCGCACACATCTTCTCCGTAGACAGGAAAAACGATGAAAAAACTAGAGATCTTCTTCTTGGGTCACGCGGATCACTTCGCTAGGACTCGTAAGGCCTTGCTTGATTTTTTCCCAGCCAGACTGACGCAGAGTTTTCATCCCCTGCTGGCAGGCTTTAACGCTGATTTGCGTGTTGGAGGCTTTTTGGAGGATAAGATTGCGGATCTCTTCATTAACAACAAGGAATTCAAAAATGCCATGTCGGCCCTGATAGCCAGTGCCATTACACACCTTACATCCTTGAGCCTCGTAAACAACAAGGCCCTTAAGGTCTTCTTTATGCACATGAAACTCTTTTAATAGCTGCTCGGTCATAGGTATAGGTACTTTACAATGAGGGCAAAGCAAGCGAACAAGTCGCTGAGCAATAAAACACAAGGCAGAACTTGAAATCAAATAGGGCTCAACACCCATATCCATCAATCGCGCTACCGCTGACGCCGCGTCATTGGTATGCAACGTTGAGAAAACAAGATGACCTGTCAGCGCAACTTGCACCGTAATCTGCGCGGTTTCCATATCACGCACCTCACCAACCATCATAATGTCAGGATCATGACGCAACATCGAACGCAATCCAGCGGCGAAGGTAAGTCCAATGTGCGGATGGATCTGGATTTGCGTAATACCTTTAAGTTGATACTCCACGGGGTCTTCAATCGTAATAATTTTCTTATCAATAGTATTGACGCGCGAAAGGCACGAATACAGAGTCGTTGTTTTGCCGCTTCCCGTTGGCCCTGTGAGAAAAATAATACCGTGAGGCTTTTCAAGCAAATCATTAAAGATCGCTTCTTCCTCTTTAACAAGCCCCAAGTCGGACATCCGATAAAGCTTTGAAGAGCTCAAAAGCCTGATCACAATACTCTCTCCAAAAGGCGTAGGTAAAAAAGAAACTCTTAAATCCATATCCACAGCTGTGGCTTGAAATTTAAAACGTCCATCTTGCGGAAGTCGTTTTTCCGCGATGTTCAAGTTGGACATAACTTTGATACGCGAAGAAATAGAATCTTTAAAATGGATAATATTCGACGGCACCTTGGCGTCATAAAGAATCCCATCGATACGATAGCGAATCTTAAGCTCGTCAACAAAGGGCTCAATATGAATATCCGTAGCCTGCTTCTGGTGAGCCTCAATCAACAATTGACTAATAAATTTCGCGATCGATGCTTCCGAATCAAGCTCCTCGATGGGGGTGGAAACAATTTCTTCCCTCTTCTCCTTAAAGGAATTCTTTTGCATCATCTGATCGATCGTATCAGCGCCTAAGCCATAATATTTACGGATAGCTTCCGTCACATCTTTTGCCGAAGCCAAAACAGGCTTAATCTTGGTCTTGCAAATAACAGCGAGATCATCCAGGAGACGGATATCTAAAGGACGATTGACCGCGACAGTGAGAATGTCTTGAACGTAATCAATGGGCATCACCTGATAATGCTCTGCAACCTTGGCGGAAATCTTAGACAGGGCCTCTTTGGAAATCGCAACGGTCTTGAGGTTCACAAAATTGACGTCGAGTTGGGCCGCCAAGATAGGAAGGTAAATCAGCTCTTCGTCCACAAAACCCAAACGCACAAGGGCAACGCCTAAGAGCTCTTTTGTCTTCTTCTGCTCTTCTAGGGCAACATGAAGCTGCTGTTCAGTGATAATTTTATCTTTAACAAGTAGTTGACCTAAGGGGGATTTTTGCCACATAGTTGTTTTTAAGCAATACGTACTACAGAGCGTCTTTGATGGTTACCCGATAATAATCTCTCACAAAATCATCATAACTTTTATCCACAAGCCTAACATACGAAACAATGTCATAGGTCTGTTCAACAACAACATCAGAAATCTTTTGACTCACAGACGTTCCGCTAGGGCCAGCAATCTCGTCGTAGACGCCAAGATAACTACCGGCCACAAGGCCATTGGCGGCGCCTAAAGTCACCATACACGTTTTGGCCGCGCGATCAATCCAAAGAATACCATCCTTACGCTTGAGCTCTTGCTCGCCGTAAACTTTCTCCGTGCGCGCCAAAAGGTCCTCAAGGTCAATGCGGTCTCGCTTAACCCGAGCACGATCAGCATCGGAAAGAAAAGCCTCACCCTTCTCAGCGATCAAATTAGCAAGCTGCGCCTGAAGGGCATTATTTTCTTTAAAGTTATCGGCTGTTTTCTGATTAATAAAATAAAAGACTGCCATCGCGCAAAGAAATGCGCAGACAACAAGGAAAAGGCCTATGATGATTTTCAGTTTATTTGCCATAAGATGTTTCAACGCAATAAATTACCTTCTTATTTCTATCATGCAAGCTAAGCCTTGTCAATTGAAGCTACAAGAATAAAAAAATAACTATTTTCTCTCCGCGCCTTGCATCTTAGCCAAAAGCATGCCATACTTAAAATAGACAGGAGGTAGGAGATAGCGAAAGCACTTTTAAGGCCTATCACCTTATCAGGTAAAAACCCTAGCCATTGTGGCTGGGGTTTTTGTTATAGAAACAGTCTAAGGCCCGGAGATCTTCTTTTAAATAAATGAATCCCACACTATTAATGTTTTTAGATAAGCTCAGCCTTTGCTTTCGCTTAATGATTGCTCAATAATCCCACCACCCAAAACAATATCGGAGCGATAAAACACAACCGACTGCCCTGGCGTTACGGAAAGCTGAGGCTTATGAAAACGTACCTCAATCTTCTTTCCCGGCTTAGGTACAAGGCATGCCTTAACTTCAGGTTGGTTATATCGAATTTTGACTTTAACCTCTGTTGCTTTCTTAGGAAATTCTTGAGAAATAAAGTTAATCTCTCTAGCCAAAAGTCCTGGGCTCAACAAACGATCTTTGGGGCCAACATAAATCGTGTTTGTTGCGTGGTCTATGTGATAAATATAGAGCGGATGCCCCACAGCAATCCCAAGCCCCTCACGCTGGCCAATTGTATAAAAACCCAGGCCCTGATGTTCGCCCAAAAGATGACCCTGATCATCTTTGATAGGGCCCGACGACCCTAAGGCCTCTGGTGCCCTCTCTTGAAGAAAATCTTTATAATCTCCACCCGTGACAAAACAAATATCCTGGCTTTCCTTCTTCTGCGCGTTGCGAAAACCAAATTTCTTAGCTAAATCTCTCACCTGATTCTTCACCAAGCCGCCCAAGGGAAACAAAATATAAGGCAAATGTTCTTTTTTCATTTGATACAAAAAGTATGACTGATCTTTAGAGCCTTGGACGCTTTTCTTTAACACCCATCTCCGATCCAGCGGACGACGCGCAATCTTGGCATAATGACCCGTAGCAAGATAATCCCCACCCAGCAAACGAATCTTCTTAAGCAAGGTTCCAAATTTAATATATTGATTACACCGCACACAGGGATTGGGCGTTCGCCCTTTGCGATATTCATCAATAAAATGCTCTATGACATAATCGTTGAGATCTTGACCAAAGCTTAGGACATGATGCGGAATATTAAGAGCCTGCGCAACATGCCTGGCATCTTGAATCGCATCAGCACCGCAGCAGGAAGGCCTCTGGCCTGGTCCCAAAGGAATATCAAAACACATGGTCATGCCGAAGACTTGATAGCCTTGCGATTTCAAAATCGCTGCTGCAACGGACGAATCCACGCCTCCGCTCATGGCTACAAAAACTTTCTTATTCTGATTTCGTTTAAACATATTCTGGTATTTCTTGGATCGCTTTCTGGGTTGCTATCAAAATCTTCTGTAGTTCTTCCTTGGTAATCGACAGCGGCGGCATCAAGACAATGACATTGCCTAGCGGTCTTAAAATAACACCACTTGCACGAATACGCTGGCAAACCTTAACGCCAATCTTCTCTTCCCAAGCATAAGCAATCTTCTGCTGCTTATCCTTCACAAGCTCTATGCCAACCATAAAACCTTTTTGGCGAATACTTCCCACATGCGCAAGACTCTTGAAAGATACGAGCTTTTCGCGCAAAAACTTAATCTTAGGCGCAAGTTTTTTCAACGTTTGTTCTTTGCGGAAAACATCCAAGCTCGCGATCGCGGCTGCGCAGGCCAAGGGATTTCCGGTATACGTATGTCCATGGAAAAACGTCTTTTGGTCTTGATAATCAAACACAAATCCATCAAAAATACGTTGCGTTGTCAGCGTCGCAGCCAAAGGAAGATACCCTCCAGTCAAGCCCTTAGCTAAACACATGATGTCTGGCGAAACGCCTTCGTGAGAACAAGCAAACATCTTGCCTGTCCGGCCAAAACCTGTGGCTACTTCATCAGCAATTAAGATAACATCATATTGTCGACAAATACGCGCAATTTTTTTAAGCGCGCCTTGCGGCCAGACAATCATGCCCGCCGCACCTTGCACCATAGGCTCAACAATAAGGGCTGCGGTCTTTGCATGATTTTTCTTTAAGAAAACTTCGAGCTTATCGATCGCCCTAAAAAAACCTTTAGCAAATATCTTTTCGTCCCCAAACGCACTCGGACACGGCGTAGGCCACCGCAAAGCTTTAAAAATCAAATCGCGATAAACATGATGAAAAAGATCAATCCCGCCAACGCTCACGCTCCCTAAGGTATCACCGTGATAGGAATGGGCAAAATGAATGATCGTCTTTTTATTCATTTTGCCCCTATTCTGCCAATATTGATATGCCATCTTAATCGCAATCTCAACCGCGGTCGAGCCGCTGTCGGAATAAAAAACTTTCTTCAAATTTCGCGGCGCAAGACTTATAAGCCGACGAGCCAAGGCAATCGATGGAACATTCGCAAGCCCCAAGAGCGTTGTGTGACTGACCTTGTGAAGCTGCGTGGCAATCGCTTGATCAATCATCCTATGCCGATGACCGTGCACATTCGTCCAAAGACTTGAAACACCATCGATATACCAACATCCGTTGGTATCTTTGAGCCAACACCCCTTGGCCTCTTCGACAACCAGCGGTTCTTCTTGGAGCCAATCCTTCATCTGTGTAAAGGGATGCCAAAGATATTGATGGTCATCGTAAGCAAGTCTTTGTGTTTGCGCGCTCGCTGATGAGATCAAAATCTTTTGAACATCAATCTTTTTAGCGCATTGCGCTACAATCTTTTCTTGCGCAAAACTCTTAAAACAAGGAAGAGTCCCTAAAATCTCAACTCCTCCCCATTTCTTAATAGCTTCTGGATTGGTTTGTTCTGCAATGCCCTGGGTTCCCGTCACCGTCTGATTAAAAAGTACTCCGCAAACCTTAAGGCCCTGCTGACGCGCCTGTGCAATTGTTAACAAGCTATGGTTGATGGTGCCCAAGGATAATCGCGACACAATCACCACATCCAAATCTAAATCCCTGGCCAAGTCTGCCATCACATAATCATTGTGAATTGGCGCAAACAGCCCTCCGGCTCCCTCAACTAACACAACATCATGACGGCTTCTTAGTGTTTCAAGGCCGCGACGAATCCCATCGATAGAAATTTTTGTCTTTTGTCGCTTAAACGCAAGATGCGGCGACAGGGGCTCCTTGGCAAAATAAGGATTGATCTCCTTAAGATCATCTTCCAAATGAAGCCTGTTCTTAAGAAACAATGCGTCATCGCCTGCACACTGAACAGGTTTCATAACGCCAACATTCACACCTCTAGCTTGCAGCAAAAGCCCAAGGGTAAGTGTCGCAACCGTCTTGCCAACACCGGTATCTGTTCCTGTGATAAAAATCGCCCTGCGTTTTATTTTCACTTCCTTGCCTTTCCAAAAATAATTTCAAAACTCGCCATCACGCCACCCTCTATCGAAAAATGATTCTGATAATAGGCACTCACCCGGCCTAAAAGCTCGCGCCCAACAAACATCGGACGTTGCACGCGATTGGCACCAATCACTTTTAACCAATGGAGCAATGAAGAAAAATCATTAAACTTTTCTATTCGTATTTCTGAACAAATATCAATCTCATTAAGCCCTGCCATTTTTAAAGCAGTGCAAACCCTTTCTTGCGCAAGATCCTGTCCATGATGCATTACGCCCTGATGATAAGTACTTTGCGCAATCGCCTCACGCAATTCTTTTAATGTGGCTGACCCAAAACACGTAAAGAAAAAATCGCCTCCCTGCTTTAAAACGCGACCACTTTCACAAAAAGCCCCTGGGAGATCTTCGATCCATTGATACACACAATTCGAAATAATCAAATCAAAGGCCTCACTAGGAAAAGGCAAGGCTTGCGCATCCGCCTGCACAACAAAATCAATCTTACGATTCTTAGCGCAGGCAACCATGCCCGGCGCATAATCAAGCCCTGTTGTCTTGGCCTCAAGGAAGCGTTGACCGCATTTTTCCGTCAGCCACCCTGTTCCCATACCAATATCGAGAATATGCTGATAAGGCTTCTGCGGAATTCTGTAAAGAAGCTCGAGACCGATTTCTTTTTGCAAGGCTGAAAATCGATCATAACGACAAGCCGCCTTTGAAAAAGCTTTCTGGGGTTGCGACATCCTAACTGTGCTCATGTCTTCCCCAATAAAAAGTCTTCAACCACCTGGTTAAATTCCATCGCTTTAATCAAAAATGGAAAATGGCCGGCTTGCGCAATCGTTTCAAAACGCCCTCGCGGTAAAATCCTCTTTAAAAACGCTAACGAATCCGGCGGACAAATATAATCCTCTTGCCCTGCGATCAACAAAACCGGAGCCTTCATGTCTTTAAGAATCGGCATCAGATCTTCTTTTCCCAACATATCTAAAAGATAAACCAGGGCTTCTCGGGAAGGAACGTATTCTTCTCGTCGAAACTGATGGATCCACTGAAATCTTGGGCTTGCACGCTCCTCCATAGTAAAAAGCGATCTGAAAAAAATATCCAAGATCGTTGGATATTTATACGTAAGCTGGCTTTTAAGTTTATCAAACTGCGCCCTCTCAAGCCCTAAAGGCACCCCAGGGCTTCGGCAAAATTGAGGCAAAGAACCTACCATCACAAGACGCTTAATCGTTTGAGGGAAAAGCTCACAAAGTCTTAACGCAATGACTCCGCCCATGGAGCTCCCAACAAGACTCAACGAAGAAATATTCATTTTCTCCAAAAGGCAACCGATCTCCTGAGCAATATCCTCGAAGCTAAGAGGTTGCCAGCTTGTTTTTCCATGTCCTGGCAAATCAATCAAAATGACTTTATATTTCTGCGAAAAATATTCTGCCTGCTGGACAAAAACCTTACTACTCGCAGCCCATCCATGCAAAAAGACAAGCGCCTCGCCTTGTCCCAAAGCTTCATAATGCCAGTTCATCCTTCGTTCTGTTGTTACGTATGGCATAATTCTTTCTTGACCTCGCGAAAGGCATTCAGGGCCTTTTCAATATCGTCACGGCTATGCGTGGCCATCACGGTTACGCGCAAGCGCGCTGTGTTTTCAGGAACCGTAGGTGGCCTAATCGCTTGGGCCAGGATTCCTTTGTCAAAAAGTTTCTGCGAGAATGCAACAGCTACTGATGCATCACCCAACAAAACAGGAATGATCGGCGTTGTTGAGCCCATGGTATCAAATCCACTTCTCTGAAGTCCTGCGCGCATCAAAGCGGCATTAAGACGAAGATCTTCTCTTCGCTGCGGCTCTCGTTCCATGATCTCCATGGCTCTTATCGACGCTGCCGCTATCGACGGCGGCATGGCTGTTGTAAAAATAAAACTTCGCGCCTTATTGATCAGAAAATCAATCAAGGCTCTTGATCCACAGCAATACGCGCCAAAACTGCCCGCGGCCTTGGACAGGGTTCCCATCTGAACATCAATGTCTTTTTCTAAGCCCAACTCTTCTGCTAATCCTCGGCCCTGTTTCCCCAGAACACCAAAACTATGCGCCTCATCAATCATCACCATGGCCTCATATTTCTTGGCCAAAGCCACAATCTCTCTTAAAGGTGCCACATCCCCGTCCATGCTAAAAATGCTATCTGTCACAATAACGCGCTTCTTGTACCCCAAACTTTCTTTGAGCATCTCCTCAAGGGCATGCATGTCTTTGTGCGGATATCGCTTCCACTGCGCGCGGCTCAACAAAATCCCGTCGACAATAGACGCATGGTTAAGTTTGTCAGAAAAAATAATATCTTCCCGATCACATAACGCAGAAAGAATACCAAGATTAGCCATGTACCCGGCGCTAAAAACAAGGCAGCTTTCAACTTGCTTAAACGTCGCGATCCTTTTCTCAAGCCTTACATGCGAGGCCATATTTCCGCAAATAAGCCTTGAGGCACCCGCGCCCAAGCCTTCTTCCTCCAGGGCTTCCTTGGCCGCGTCGATAAGCTCAGGGTCGTTGGCCAGGCCTAAATAATTATTTGAACAAAAATTAATAACCTCTTTACCTTCAAAGAAAATATGCGCGCCTTGAGGCCCCGCCACCGATCTAAGGATTCGATTGAGCTTCTGCTCTTGCAATCGTGATAATACTGTATTTAAAAAAATCTTATCGTTCATGTTATTATTTCGCGCGTATGTGGATGACGTCGCCCGATACCTTACGGACAATCTTACCATTTTTTTCTTTAATAAGAAGAGCGCCCTGGCTATCGATATCCACGGCGAGGCCTTCTGTTGTTTTATTGAATTCCACAACCCTCACCTGCGTATTTAGTGTGGATGACAAAGATCTCCAGGTATCGGCAACAGCGGCAAGGCCCTCCTTTAGAAAAAGACCATAATACTTTTCCATCTGACGCAAGATTTCCTGAAAAAGCGCAACACGCGAGATGATCCGAGGCGCAGCTTTTTCAAGAGAAACAGCATCTTTTAAGAAAGACGGCATCGCACCGTAGACGTTAACGCCGACACCGAGAATAATAAAATTAATCCTATCTGTTTCCGCGCTCAGTTCAGTCAAAATACCGGCAACTTTTTTCTGTTGATACAAAATATCATTGGGCCATTTGATCATGGCTCGTAGACCCGTCGCTGCGCGAATGGCTTCGCATACCGCCACCGCGATTACAAGCGTTAATCCTGATGCTTCAGAAAGCGCGATCGCAGGACGCAAGATCGCTGAAAAATATATTCCCTGGCCCTTAGGGGAAACCCAGTCACGCCCTAGACGGCCGCGACCCTTTGTTTGGCTTTCAGCACAAACGACTGTCCCCTCGCTGGCGCCCTCCAAGGCCATCTTAGAAGCCATATCCATGGTCGAACCGACAGAATCAAAATAGACGATCTTTTTGCCAAAAATATTCGTCTTAAGGCCTGCTTGAATACTATCCGGAAAAAGTTTATCTGGCTCGCTCACAAGTCGATAGCCACGATGCGAAATAGCCTCGATCACAAAGCCGTCATCGCGAAGCTGCTTAATGTACTTCCAGATTGCAGTACGGCTCACCTTAAGCGTACGGCTTATTTCTTCACCGGAAACAAAGCCGTTACTCCTTTTAAGATGATTTAAAATAGATATTTTCATGACGCAAGATTAACCGTAGAGGACGATCGATAAACGCTTACCAGACAGTTATCATACAAACGCAAGCAACAATTGTCAACCTTGCAATGTTTTTAGGTTGACAATCAAACCAACCGACTGGCCCCGCTAGTTCATTAAAGACTGTTGCCCAAATAATCCTGGAAGAAGAGATTGTCTTGTCTTGAGCAGGACGTTGTCTTTTTCACTTTTCCCTAGTGTCAATTTAGATGAAAGTGAAATGGCTCGATTCCATCTTTTTTCAAGCCAAAAAAAACGAGCCAGGTTTCGCGGGCATGGACTTTGCCATGCTGCTAGGCAAAGGAGCGAAACCGAACACCGAGCGAAGTTTCCGCGCTGGGGAAAATGAGCGATCCTGCGAAAGCCAAGACAATCTCACCGCAAGCAATGCGCATTCAACCAATCCGGTGCGCTTATTTGACAAAAATAGCCTCAGATGATATATTGACGCGTCTCTATTGAAAAAGAAGCTTGGGGGCTGACTCAATTCATCTGTTATACATTTAGTGGAAATTGAGACATGCTCCCGATTTCCGCTTAAATAAAGTAATTAGGAAAATCGGGGCTGTAGCTCAGTTGGGAGAGCGCTTGCATGGCATGCAAGAGGCCGAGGGTTCAACTCCCTCCAGCTCCATTCTGCTTCGCTCAGCAGAAAGCTTGAGCTTCGCAGAATGAACCAAAACCTTCTAGAGGCAAAAGAGAATGCTCTTCGAAGTCGAACGCAAGGCATTCGACGTAGTAGAGCACCTTTAGTAGCATGTATATCGTCTATGTCTTAAAAAGCAAAACCTTTCCTTCAAAGCATTACGTTGGCATAACGCAAAATTTGGAAAGACGCCTCAAAGAACATAATAACGATAAATCTATATATACACGAAAGTATACCCCTTGGAGAATAGAAACATACATTACGTTTTCGGATCAAGGGCGCACAATCAAATTTGAAAAATATCTTAAGGAAGGCTCTGGTCACGCCTTTTTGAAGAAAAGATTAATTTAAAAAACCTCGTCTGTTCTTTCAATGCCGAAGTGGCGGAACTGGTATACGCACCGGTCTCAAAAACCGGCGTCTTCACGGGCATGTGGGTTCGACTCCCACCTTCGGCACTTTTTCCCAGAACTTGGAGTCAAAGCCGACCCGAGCGCCACTGGTCCAAGCGAGGGCGGCCCGTTTCGAAGGAGGATTGACGAATGTCAGTCCGGGTGAGAAAGACTCTCCACCTTCGGCACTTTTTCCGACCAAAAAATCGGAGAAAATTGTGAACATGGAAAGCTTACCATCAATATTATTTTTATTAGCTTTCTTGGCTTGCTTTATTATTCCACTTATTCTCTCAGATAAAGGACGAAAAGAAAGAATTGCTGCATTTGTTCTATTCATCTTTTGGGCATTCTTTCAATTTATATTTAGATCAAAAAGTGGGCTTCAGTTTATGCATTTCAGAAGAGCCCTCCCCCCTGATGGATTAGCTTTTCTTGGATTACTACTTATTTTTTACAGCGAATCAAGTCTTAAAATATGGCTCAATGGGAACGACAATTATCCAAAAGAATTCTATAAATTTGCTGGCTGGCTTCTTATGACACTCGTTCCTGCGCTTGTGGTGCTAGCTTTTGTGTCATTTTAGTTAACAGAAAACAAACAGCCTCTCCCCATCAGCAGATAATCCCCTATAAGCCAATATTCAACAAAGGCTCCGCCCACTTGGATTATTTACAACCTTAGCGCTTGTCTTGAAGCTGTTTGATGATCTGTTTTTCGCAGGATAGCTGATGTTTGGTGGCGGCATCAAAGATATAATCCGAGGTGACAACGGCATCTTGGGGAGACATGTCGAGGAGCATGAGGCCCGAGGCATAATAGACCTTTTTGGGATCTGGCTGATGCATACACTCCTTTTGCCAAACCACCTTGGCCGTGGCCGCAATCGGGGTCTTGCGGCTCTCCAAATAAATCTTAAGCAGAAGCTCTGCCCCAACAGCCAAAACCTCCGCACCGATCATGTGAAGACCGATAGAGCTCACATCCACGGTGACCGCCCTCCCCTTAATAAAGGGAGGCGTAATCGTTTCGTAAGAGACCTTGGTAAAAACTTCAGATCGAAAAAGCCTTCGGTGTTCGATGGTTCCCATGGCCACATTTCCCTTTACGTGTTCCAGGTCTTGCTCTAAGGGCTTATTATACTCTTAAAGATATTTTTGGAAATTAAAATTCAGGATTTTTAAAAGAAATCCATCCTCTCTGTCCACGCATATCCTCCTTGCCAAACCAGAAAAAGTGTTTTACACTTAAACTATGATAAAGAAATATTACACGCTCATCTTAACATTCGGAATCCTCGGTCTTGCCGCGGCTTCCTCTTTTGCGCAAGAACAACGCATGATCGTGCTCAAAGACGGAACAAGGATCATGGGAGAAGTTCTTTCTTTTGAGAACAATGTCTACACGGTCCAATCCTCTTTGGGCCAGCTTCAAATTAAAGACCAAGACATCGTTGCGATCTCAGCGCCAAGCACAGAGCCTCCCAATTGCGCGCTCCCTGCTCAAGGTTCGCCGCCAACAGGCCTCACAGATGACAAAATTGCAGAAGTCCGAGGACAGCTTATGGCAGACCCCAATTTTATCTCCGGTGCCAAGACCATCATGGAAGACCAAGACATTATGAAAACGTTAAGTCAGCCTGAAATCATGCAGGCTGTCGCTAATCAGGACGTAAACGCCCTTCAATCCAATCCCCAATTTAAAGAACTCTTAAACAATCCCAAAATCCTTGAGCTCATCCAGTCGATGAGCCCCAAGCTTAAAAGCTCCGGCCTCGCGCCATAATTTTCTACACCATCATTATTATTTTTTAAAACGCAACTGACCGCACGCAGCATCGATATCGCTTCCACGAGGCGTGCGAATGGTCACAGGAACGCCTTGCCCTTCAAGATAATTCTTAAAGGCCATGACATCATCTTTGGCAGGAGGAAAAAATCCAAGGAAATCATTTTTGTTGTAAATAATCAAATTAACCTTGGATAAAAAACCCTTTAGAAGTCTTGCTAAACTTTGGGCGTCTTGAAGGCTCGCATTCACATCCTTCATCAAAACATATTCAAAGGTAACCTGGCGGTTCGTCGTTTGCGCATACGCACGGCAACAGGCCATCAATTCTTCCAAAGGATACGTACGATTAACAGGCATGAGCTTACTGCGCAAAGCATCCTGAGCGGCATGCAAGGAAATCGCGAGCTCTACCTGCAGAGGCTCTTTGGCAAAAAGGTTGATTTGTGGAATCAAACCACAAGTAGAAACCGTGATACGCCGCGCGGCAATTTCTAAGGCTTCCTTAGCGTTAATTAATCTAATCGCTTTTACAACATTGTCATAATTATCCAACGGCTCTCCGACGCCCATAAAGACAATATGCGTGAGCTTGTGCGGCAAAACTTCCCTTTTCACAAAAAGGATTTGATCAAGAATTTCTGCGCACGACAAATGACGGGCCCAGCCATTGAGGCCGCTGGCACAAAACGCGCATTGAAATTTGCAACCCACCTGCGTAGAAAGACAAATCGTGCCTCGTTGTTTTGTTGGGATAAAAACTGTTTCAATATGCTCGCCTTGCCCCACCTTAAATAAAAATTTAATCGTTCCGTCTTGTGAAATCTTTTTGGTCGTCACTTCAGGCCACGAAAATGAAAAATCGCGGCTTACCTGCTCTTTGAGCCCTGCAGGAAGATTGGTCATGGCCGCAAAGCTTGAAACATGCTTTTTATAAATCCAATCAAAGATTTGCTGGGCGCGGAAAAGAGGAATCTTTTTTTCATTGAGATACTGCTTGAGGTCAGAAAAGGAAAGGTCTTTGAGATCAGGCTTGAGTGGAGTCGTAGGCATCATCGCGGATGAATTGAAAGATTAAAACAACAAATTACCCTGCCTACCGGCAGGCAGGCAAGATACAATCACCAAGAAAATTTCAAATTCCAAGCGCCAATGACAAGCCACCGCATAGACGTCATTGATTATTACTTCTTGTATCTTGATTTTTCATTCCCAATATCTTTATTTGTTTTCGTCAAATCTGCCAATCTTACGAAAACGTTCGTAGCGATCTACCAGCAAATCTTCTTTGGAAAGCGTGACGAGCTTTTTGATATGCTTGAGCGCGGTCTTTTTAACAGCCGCAGCAACACTTTCAGGATCGCGATGGGCGCCGCCTAAGGGCTCCTCGATCATTTCATCAACAATGCCAAATTCAAGAAGGTCTTCTCCCATAATCCTTAACGCCTTGGCGGCGTCAGGAGCGCGCACGCTATTGCGCCACAAAATCGACGCACATCCTTCCGGAGAAATCACCGAATAATACGCATGCTGTAAAATCACCACGCGATCCGCCACACCAATGCCTAAAGCCCCGCCGCTTCCCCCTTCGCCAATCACAAAAGCGACAATCGGGATCGCCACATCAGCCATTTCCATTAAATTGGTTGCAATCGCCTGGGCCTGGCCGCGCTCTTCTGCGCCAATCCCAGGATACGCGCCAGGCGTATCAATAAAAATCACAACAGGAAGATTAAATTTTTCTGCCATTTTCATCAAGCGCATGGCTTTGCGGTAGCCTTCGGGATGCGCACAGCCAAAATTACGCATAACATTTTCCTTCACGTCACGGCCTTTTTGATGACCCATGACAAATACTTTTTGCTTGTCGATCGTTGCAAATCCAGCCACCAAGGCATAATCATCAGCAAAAAGCCGATCCCCGTGAACCTCGACAAAATCCTCAGCGATCAAGCGGATATAATCAAGCGTATAGGGGCGATCTGGATGACGCGCAATTTGAATACGCTGCCACGCGGTCAAATTACCATAAATTTGTGCTCGAAGCTTCACAAGCTTATCCTCAAGCTTTTTAATCTCGGGCCCAATATTGACATATTTCTTAGAATCAATCGTCTTAAGTTCAATAATCTTATGCTCAAGCTCAAGGATTGGTTTCTCAAAATCTAATCGGCTCATAGGGATGGCTTGTTTTTTTACGGGCATAAAAATACCTTCCTAATCAACAATGGTCACTTGTGTTCCTTCGGGGAGGAAATCATAAAGCTCTTCCACATCCGCATTGCGCATGCGCACGCATCCTGCAGTAACTTGCTTTCCAATATTCTGCGGTTCGGTCGTTCCATGGATTCCATAATCGGGAGGATTATCAAAACCCATCCAACGCGTTCCTAAAACATTCTCTGCGCTTTCTGGAGGAATGACCTGACCACCCTTAAACCAAACAGGATCAACCTGCTTAACAACGATCTTAAATATGCCCACCGGTGTGGAATTATTCACTCCTGTGGAAACCGAATAAACCTTCACGATTTCATCATCAGATTTGAGCATTAAAATATTTTGAGACTTATCCACAAAAACACTAAACACGCCTTTCCAAATACGGATCCTTTGACCCAGGCGAATCACGTCACTTTTAAGATTATTACTTTTCTTGATCAAAGCAACCGTCGTCGCGTACTTCTTAGCAATCTTAGCTAACGAATCACCCTTTTCCACCACATGAATAATCGTACTTGCGTTTTCCATGGGTGATAAAATTATTTTGGTATTGATCGCTTCAAGTTTCTTTTGAACCTCTTCAATCTTGTCAAAATCTGAAGAATCCACAAGAATCTTTTTATAAAGTTCTTTAGCTTCCAGAGGCTCGTTGGCAGCTTCATGCGCAAGTGCCTGCTCATAAAGGCTAGCAGCATTTTCGCGAACAACGCCATCTTTCTGCGCGCCTGCCCTTGATTTCAAAAAAACAACACCTTTCACGATCAAAAAGATTACCAAGATAGCGCCCACAACAAGCATGATTTTCTTATTCACGGTCTTCTCCTTATGACAATATGGTCAACGTTCTCTATAAATGATAATACAAGAAAATAGCGATAATAAACCCTAAAAATGACCCCGCAAAGACTTGTGTGGGCGTGTGCCCAATGAGCTCCTTGAGTTGCTCTGACTCCACTTTGCCTCGCCAATAAATATCCTCTAAAATTCTGTTTAAAATCTGCGCTTGTTGACCCGTTGAGCGTCGCACGCCTTGAGCGTCAAACATGGTAACCAGAGCAAAAACAGCCGCTAATGCGAAAGTCACAGATTCAAAACCTAGATGAAGCCCCGAAGTCACAGCTAAGGCCGTGGCCCCCGCGGCATGGCTGGAGGGCATGCCCCCTGTTCCAATAAACCACTTAAAGTTAAATTTCTTCTCCTGAATAACGCCAATAGAAACCTTGATGCTTTGCGCAACAATCCAGACAATCAAGGTAATAATAAGAACCTTATTAGCAAAAAGTTCACTAAAAAGTGTGTTCAAAAGAGCTCCTTGTTTATATCTTGACGCTTAAACAGCCTTATGATAATTTATCATTATAATAGCGACGATAAGAAATGCAAGCGGTTTTCTCTTTTGACTCTTGCCTTGATTCTTGAAAACAGCTCTAATATTCTTATTAGTATAAAGCATGCTGACCAAAGTCCAAAGTTTCTGCCTCGTTGATCTTGACGCCTTTGCAATTACTGTTGAGGTAGACATTGCAAGGGGCTTGCCTTCCATAGCCATTGTTGGCCTTCCCGATAATGCGATTAAAGAAAGCAAAGAGCGCGTCCGCGCTGCCATCCGCAACAGCGGCTACCAGTTCCCTTCCCAGCGCATTACCGTCAATCTTTCCCCTGCCAATATCAAAAAAGAGGGCGCTTTATTTGATCTTCCCATTGCCTTAGGCATCTTGGCGTCTTCAGGAAAAATAGCTGCTTGCTCTTTAAATGGTTACGCCTTTGTCGGCGAACTCTCTTTGGATGGGAAGATTCAGCCTATCCGAGGCGCTTTTTCCATGGCATGCGCCTTGGATAAAAAAAATCCCTTACGCCTTGTTTTACCCGTTGAAAATGCCAAAGAAGCTGCACTGGCGGAAAAAGGTGATATTTTTCCATGCCAAACATTAACAGAAGCAATCCAATTTATCCAAGATCCTTCGTTAATTGCACCACAAAAAATAAGTCCTGACCGCTTAAACAAAGAAAGTTTTTTATACGACATTGACTTTAGTGAAATCAAAGGGCAGACCCATGTCAAGCGCGGCCTAGAGGTCGCCGCGGCCGGAGGTCACAACGTCCTTCTCGTCGGACCGCCTGGCAGCGGAAAAACCATGCTATCCAAACGCCTTATCACCATTTTACCGGATCTTACACACGAAGAAGCCCTGGAAACGTTAAAAATCCATTCCGCGGCTGGACTCACCGACCCCAATCTAACAAGTTTCGGCCTGCGACCTTTTCGCGCGCCTCATCACACTGCTTCGGACGTTTCTCTGGTCGGCGGTGGCGCCATGCCAAAACCAGGTGAGGTCAGCCTGGCCCACAACGGGATCCTCTTCTTAGATGAGCTTCCAGAATTTAATCGTAATGTTTTGGAGGCATTGCGCCAGCCCCTCGAAGATCACACGGTTCACGTGGCGCGCGCGTACAAAAGTATCAAATTCCCTGCCAAATTTATGCTTGTCTGCGCGATGAACCCCTGCCCCTGCGGATGGTATACAGATCCCAAAAAAGAATGCCACTGCACGCCGCAAAAGATTCAAAAATATCTCTCCAAGATCTCCGGCCCGCTTCTTGACCGCATCGATATTCACCTCGAGGTTCCTTCGCTTCAGTCCCATGAGATTTTATCCTCAACTCCGGCTGAAAGCTCGGTGTTGATTAAAAAACGAACATCTCAAGCCCGCACGATCCAACTCAAACGTTTTGATAAAACAAAATTATTTTCTAATGCGCAAATGGGCCATCGCCAAATCAAGCAATGGTGTGCCCTTTCCGATCAGGCTAAAAATCTTTTAAAAATGGCGATTGATGAGCTTGGGCTTTCCGCGCGCGCCCATGATAAAATCCTTAAAGTGGCCCGGACCATTGCAGACTTGGATGGCGCAGCAGATATCCTCGAAGAGCATCTTTCTGAAGCGATTCAATACCGCAGTTTAGACAGAGAACTTTTTGTATAAGAAATACCGTATTGTACATCCGGATGCATGCCCTCTACCGCCCTGGATTGTCCTTTTAGATCAACAATATGAATACCACCTGCGGAACCAAGATCCAGAATGATGTATTTGCTGTCTTGTGTCCAAGAAAACATTCCTATTCCATCAGAAATTCTTCTCTTGCTTAATGAATTCTTTTTCGACAAAAACAATCCGCCATCTCTAAGATGAACATTAAGGATATCCCCAATGCTTGGCATAAAAGCACCCTTAGGCCCAAGTGAAACATCCTGATTACGGACCAAGCTTACTTCATATTCCCCGTCAGGTGAAAAATATTTCGCGCCATTCCTAAATGATGGAAAAAGACTTCTTTGCACAAAATCGTCATAATGATTCTCTGCGAAGTCTTGTGGAGGGATTAAAGAATCAATGGATATTAAAATCGGCTTCTTGTGGTCATCCTGAGAATCAAGAGCCTGGTGATGAAATTGATCCATTTGAAAAAGAAGAATATTCTTGCTATCCTTGCTCCACCAAGCCCCCTTAAACAACGCAGAATTATAAGGTTGGCCTTGAAAACCTTGCTCTTGATAAGAATAAAGCTTTCGATAACTTAAGCTCGCAGCATCCGCAATATACAACTCCACAATGATTTCATCACCCAAATCTTTTGCCTTTTCTAAATTCCGAATCACCTGAAACAACAACCACTGACCGTCAGGAGACCATGCGGGATACAAAGAGATTGTCCTCTCCCCTGGATAGAGCCACTCAGTAATATTCTTTTTATCCGTACCATCAAAATTACTTACAACAATATCACTTCGCTTGCTTGGCGGCCAGCATGCATCCTTGGGAAGCACATAAGCAATCTTATAATGACCTTCTACATCCTTAAAAAAACTTTCCGGAACCGCTTCCTGCTTATGAACAGAGGCACAGCTTGCAATAAAACAACAACCCGCCACCCCTAAAATGAGTCGTCCCAATTTTATTCTCAGCATACGTGACCCTTTCCTCTTTTTCAAGATTTCGACTTTAGAAAACATGCTTGCCAAACGCAAGGCTAACGGGTTTGATACAAATAAACCGACACGCCTTTTCGTTTACACTCCATCAGTTTTGGAAATCGCAAACCCAAAGACCCTGTGGCAATACGTTCAAAATCTGGTGAAGGATTCCCTAAAACAAGCCACAAGCGCTCACCCTCAACGGGATAAGCAAACGGTAAATCCTCAAATAAAAAATAAATATCTTTTTCTGTCAAATCAGAACGGATCAACGATTTAACATAGTGATAATCTTTATCGTACAAATTGTATTCATAACGAAAAAAAGTAAATTGTTTTCCCTGAGAAACCTTGAGGCCTTCCCAAAACTTCGCAATCTTCACACCCTTCCTAGCAACCCCCTGCTCCATGCCCGCCCATGTTTCCTCAAAAAACTGCGCGAGTCCACGCTGCCCGCCATAATACCAAAAAGGAAACTGTGCCGCGGAATTAAGCAAAACAAAATCCCCCCTGCGAACATGCTCCCTGATAAAGGACATGGCTTCGCGATTATCCTCACGGCAATAATCTTTTAAAAACCCGCGAAGAGTTTGCGTCAGCGGACCCGCAAACAACAACAGGCAGAAAAGAATCATAAACCCTAGCGAAAATTCTTTACGGCTTCCCCGCGCGATCGCCAAAACACCCTGTACGACCAAAAGAAGAACTCCCGGAAAAAGAAACAACAGGAGCCTTCCACGAAAAGGATATTTTTGCACCATAGCAGCCAAAAACGTTATGAGAATCGTACTCAAAAAAAGAAACGCGATACCCTGCTTCTTAAGACGTACAAACGAAAAGAAACCTATCCAAAACAACACAAAAGCCATCACGGGAAAAGAGAAAGAAAGAGGATCCGAAAACATCGCCAAAAAAATATTCTTCATCCAGACGATCGCCTCTTTAGAAAACAAAGAAACCTCAAGCATCGCTCCTGGCCAAGTTTGGAAAAGAGTGGTATTTGACGCCATGTTCGACAAGAAATTCTTATATAAAAACCAAAAGCTCGCCATCCAACATCCATAAATCAACAGTGAACGCAAGAAACAGCTCCAGCGCTTTTCCCAAAGCGCAAAAAGCGAAAAGGTTATGCCGAAAGCCGCTAAAATAAAAACAGCGGCATTGGACATCCACATCGCCCAACAACCCAAAAAACCTAACAAAATAACTTTTCGCATGCCAAGCTTAAATCCCAAGGTATCGCTAAAGACAAGATATAGAACAAGGCCGCAAAGAAGGTCAAGCGAGTACTGCTTAAGTTCTGCCGAAAAATAAATCAAAGACGGACAAAGTGCAAAAAACCCCAAAGTAATCACGGTCAGCGCCTTGTCTTTAAAGACGCGCACTAAGCGATCAAACACAAACAATGCTCCAGCGCCAGAAATAAATGAAAAAAGGCGAAGGGCATATTCATGATCACCAAGCGTCATGATCGCACCCTTGGCCAAAAGCAAAAAACCTAACGGAGGTTTGGGTAAGTCAGGAAAAATATCAACGCCTTGAAGGATCTGCCAAAAAGACCGGCTGCTCACGCTCACAGCCACCCACGCCTCATCAGTCCAGAGTGAGCAATTGGTCATGTAGTGCTTAGCGCGCACGATCACCCCCAAGGCGATGAGGCCGTAGCACACCAAATTGAAACGATTAGTCATCGAAAAGATTTTGGTAAAGAAACCTTTTAGAAAATTGATCATGGCCTCTCCTGCGCTATTATTTTTTCTTCTGCCACAAAAAAACCTTATCCTTAGGCTTAACCGCAAAGGGGAGCTTAACGCCAACCGCAGTCCCTTTGGGGGCTTGCTCAATAAAAACACGATTGCATTGCATATCGCCAATCTTGGCCTCTAGCGCCGGCGTTTTATTGCCTATAAAAAGGACCGTGTCCCCTTTGTTCAAGACACCACTCTGAACGCGAATATCCGCGACGCTGATCTTGGCATAAAATTTCTTAACCTCACCGATATAAACTTTCTCGTGCGTATGCCCCAAGCCCCGACTCATATCCTTCACCCCTGGCCGGCCAAAGTAAAACCCGGAGGAAAATCCCCTATTATAAACTTTTTGCAAACCTTCCTTGAGCTCTCTTTTTAGCTTCACAGTTAAAATACCTTGATAAAAAGCCTCGATCGCCTTGCGATACGCGCCCACCACAACCCGAATATATTCCGGAGAACGCATACGGCCTTCGATCTTAAACGCATGAATACCGCTTAGGATGAGCTCATCAATAAAATCAATCGTGCAGAGATCCTTAGGGCTTAGGACATAATCGTTGCCTAAAATATATTCAGCTTCATCCTCCACATCGCGGATCGCAAATTCTCGTCGACACGGCTGAAGACACTCTCCCTTATTGGCGGATTTGTCAAACGAGAACTCTGACATAAAACATCGGCCCGAAATGCTCACGCACATCGCGCCATGAATAAAGGTCTCGATCTGGCAGGCGATCTTTCTTTTCTTAATTTCTTGGACAATGTTCTGAATATCTTTTAGTGTGCACTCACGCGCCAACACAATGCGCGCCGCGCCTTGCGCGGCGTAAAAGGCAACGGCCTCGCTGTTAGCCACCGAAGCCTGCGTGGACAGATGAACAGCAAGCCCGTATTCTTTGGCAAGGGTGAGAGCCGCCGTATCCCATAAAATAACGGCATCAGCTGAAGCTTTCGATGCCGCCTCAAAGATCTTTCTTAAAGGAGCCCGGTCCTCTTCCAAAATAATCGTGTTAACCGTCAAATATCCTTTTTTCCCATGTTCATGCAAGAACGCCATGACCTTTTTGATTTCCAAAAGGTCAAAATTCGACGCTTCATGCCGCATATTCAACGTCTTAACACCAAAATAAACTGCGTCTGCGCCAGCGCCTACAGCTGCGCGCACGCTCGCCCAGTCTCCGGCAGGAGCAAGAAGCTCCGGCCAGAACAATAATTTTAATTTTGACATAAAGATAGTATAACGGAAAAGGAAGAAAAAAACAAAAAGAAGTAGCGATCCTTACTCGGGCCTCTCCCATTGAAGATTAAAAAGCTGTCGAAGCTTCCAAAGATCCTGATCAACATGATCCGAATAATGGTAAAAACCAGGCGTGTTTAAATTCTGTTTAAATTGATTCAAAAACGCAACTTGATCTTCTGATAAAACGTTATGATCGCGGGATTGAGTCTCTAAAACAAAGACGATAACCTCACGAAGTCGCTTTAACGCTGCTTTGGCCTTGGGCGATCTGTTCTGCACGAGCCTCGACCAAACATAAGTGGTCTCAATCAAGGTGATCTTTGTCTGCTTCGCAAAACTTTGAGTGCCCGGCCACTGATAACAATAAAAAACTTGAAGTCCATGCAGCGCACGCGAACAAAAGCTTAGCGCTCGCAGAGGATCATTCGTTTTTAAATAAAATTTCTCAAGCATATTAAAAGTCACGTTGACCGCAAGCGCCATCTTGCCCTTCATCCCTTGATCTTTAGTCTTAAACTCAGGCTGGACGATCAAATTATACATGCGCTTTGCGATACCCTCAACATACTGGCCATATCTTTGAGGATCTTGGCTGCCGCTATCTGCCTTACAAGCCATCTCAACCTGATCAAGAAGGTTGTGAAGATGGTAGTACATCGTTTTATATATTTTTTCTTGCCGGCATGAGGTAAAAACCTTAAAAATATCATACGAGGCCATCAGAATACCATGCGCATACTCAAGATAAAATTGCCACCTCGGATCTTCAAAAGGTGTTGTTTCCATCCTAGCCATCACTTTCTCAAAAAAAGCACCCTGAATATTTACGATCATCGGCGTCTTGGTTGCAGCGTACTCTTTTTGCAAGCTTAATCGCAAAGCAATATTGGCAGAAAAATCGCTCATCATCTTCATGGTCCAAAGCTCAAAGTCTTTATCAACAAGCTTGTCGTTAACGACCCATTCAGAAAATGAATGAAGCAGCCGGACCGTCAGAATAACTCCGTTTTTAAAATGATCCTCAAATAGCTCCTGACGCTTATTAACATCAAACAAGGAGGCCTGCGAAACCGCGCCCTCATCATTCGGATCTTCGACCTCAAGTCGAGGGATCAATTCAATCAGATCCCAATAGGCCTTAAAAATTTCATAGGCTTTGGTCAAATAAAGCTGCCAGCAAAGATGATCTTCACGAGTCACTTCATGCTGTTCAGGGAAATTGCGAAAAAGATAAAACAACCGTCGTCCTTCATGCAACACCCAAGGCCATTGGCCATTTTGCAAAGGAACATTATCTTTGTAATTCTTAGTAATAACAACAGCCCCCTCCAGCCAAACCAAAGCAGACCTCATAAATAAATAATTCTCGCGATAATAAGACACGAGTCTCAAAAGACGGTCAACAAGAATATTAATACGCGCATCCTGGATAGGGTCCACCAGAGATTCGTAAATCGCTGGCCAATAGCTCAAAAGGCAGCCTTCAGAAAAAGGAATCTCGATCTCCTCTCCATACGATGAAAGAACAATACCTTTCTTCTTAATTTGATCAGAATTTCTTTTTGTTAAATCCATGTGGATCTTGATCAAATAGTCCTCCTCTTCTCGCTCCTCTTCTTCCGGCAATATTTTTCCCCGCAGAATAAAAAGAACAAGCCTCGAAAGATTCACCGTGATAAGCTCAGACAACTCCTCATCGTTTAAGCCTGCAACACCAGAGACATCCGTATGCAAAACGCCACGATAACAGCTAACGCCTAAAAGATGAGAGGGTTCAATCACAAGCTTCATCACTTCATCGTCACCACCCTCATGTACACGCAAGAAATCCAAACCCCCAATGCCTCGCACGTAAGAGATCAAAAGACCCTTAAGGGCAGGGGATATCTTTGTATCCATCCAAACCCAGACTGCAGCCATCACCCTATCAACAGCCGTCTGCATTCCCCGCTCGATAACTGCGGCCTGCGATTGATGATCCAGCTGAAACATTTTATTTTGCCATACAACCGTCAAGGGCAAGCCAAACAACAGATCTTCTTGAGTGCTCTCTTTGAGATATTTTTTAAACAAGAAAACGCACCCCTGATTAACAACTGCATGATAAGAATTCGACTGCGTCAGATTAACGTACACCTGCTGAATCAATGCGTCGATGACAAAAGGATGCAACTGGCATATCTCTTCCAAGATCCTACGAACTTTTGGCTCTCCGCCCTCAATATCCCACCAGATCCTGCCTTCGGGCTTACGATGAGCAAGTACAAAATCATCATCGCTGCCTTCCTTAGGGCAACCCGGGATCTTACGGATCACGTTGATCAGATCTTCAAGCTCCAAAGCCACATATTCTTCGCCACGTTCCCGATGCCATGCTGCAGCAGACATCTGCCCCTTAAGGTTGAATTGACGTTCTGAACTATTTCTTTCAAGCACGGGTTGTACTTGAACCGGAGGCACTAAAAAATGCCGTAAGAAAGGAAATTTAAGAGAAAATTCTTCAGAAAGATGACCGAGCACGGAGGAGCCCTGCGCGGTGGAAGACTGAAATGGCGATAAGCTACGGCTTTCCTCTTCACGTTGAAGCTCGCCGGTCAAAAGCAAGGTGTTTGTCCGGGGTGTTCGAAACTTTTTGCCAATAACATCCTTAATGCCTTGCTCAAGCTGCTTATAAAATCTTTGCGATTCGTGCAAATACTGATATGCGCATCCTAAAAATTCAGGACAAACAAGGTCCGCTCTGATCATCTTCCTGACTAAAGATCTTGCTAAGCGAATATGCGACGTCTGATAAGAAAGAGCCTTTACAACAAACTCCCTAGGTGTTTTACTTTCTCTTATCTCTTCAAAATCATTGATAATACTCTCATCAACATCCTTAACGATCTTCCAAATAAGCCGCGCCTCTTTATTTCCTATCTCTCCTAATAACGTCTTAAGCTCAGCCAAGGCAGATAGATAATTCAGCGTGTTTCCGACAAAATCATCATAATAAACTTGAATGAAAACCTTTAAGGATTCAACAGTCTCAAAAGGCCGCTCCGTGCCTTCAAAAACCCTCTCATAAACTCCCTGCACAACAACACCGGCATATTGGCCTTGTTTCGCTTTCTTCGAAAACAACAAAAGCTTACAAAAAAAGAGGAATCTTTCACGCACTCGTAAAGATACTTGCACAGCCAAAAGATTACCAACGCACCATTTCTGATAAAGAAAATCTATTATCCGATACGCCCGCGACATCATATTCAACACGGGACTCATGCGCTCATCAAAATACCGATGCAAAATAAAAACCGCCATCCCCGATGTCATATAAAACAGCGGGCTATCCCATAGTTGAGACAAATAATTCGTACCTACGCCTAAAGCAAAAAGGATCACGATCGAATCAATATTTTTAGCCACTTGGGCTTGAGCAGAATAATGAGGGTCCTTCATCATATTCTTAGAAAATCTCTCTTGAATCATCCTAGCCACATGACGCCAAACACTTGTCTGCAACAACGTCGCTAATCCCATACAGCTGATCAAAAAAGTCCTTAACCCCTGCGCTAAAAGATCTGCGCTATAAGGAACGATTTGATTGATGATCTTAAAACCATAATGAATCTGAAAACCAAATGTCGCACCTAAAACACCCATGCCAAAAGCATTGAAAATATTCCATTCTTTCTTGGCAACATATCCAGCCAGCAACTGACCCAAAAATCCCGTCACAGCTCCGGTCAGGGTATTACGGACCAGCGCATCACCCCAAGCATTAAAAAAGATCTGATTAGAAAATAAGATCAATAATAATGGCCCTATGGCGCATGATAAATGCTCGCGCAGAGCACGCATAAAGACTTGAACGATCGTTAGCCTTGGTCTTTGGTGGACGAAAGAACTCAGATCAATTAACCGATCAATAATAAACTCCTCTCCTCTGGACGCAATCGATAACCCGCCTTGATGAAACAATGCTCTTCGAGCGCAACCAGGAAGCCCCAAGCCGCGCTGACCAGTCAAAATCTTTGATGTATAAGTTGTCATAACAGCCTGTTCAATATCGTCAAAACCAGGGCCATTATCGACGACTAAAAATTCAATATAAAACTCACCTGCTATATTGATCAAGCGAAATGCCAATACGCTATCAACGCTATAGCGAGCAAGCAGATCATGGTGCGGGTTGTTCATTTGATCAATGTTATCCCACAATTCTTTAAGCGACCAACGCGCATCCTCGATGACTTGCGCATTAAAACCGTTTTCCATCATAAATCGTCTCGCGCTATCGAAGTCTCCATCCCATGGATAAACAACAAAGAAGTATTGATCCTTCAATGTTCGAACAAATGCTTCTAAATTTTCTTTTGCTTGGGGGTCTTGCTCAAGGTCTTCATGAATCTCGAAATCAAGATCAGAAAAAATCTTATCAAAAGAAAAATAATGAAAATAAATTTCAGCTGCGGCAAAAACAAAATGCACAATGGCATAAAACCTAAGCAACCAAAAAGAACTTAAATAAAGAACTGCAACACATGCAAGGATATTCGCCATCATACCCCCATAACAAGGAGGTGCGTGATTTTTATAGGTAATACCAGCCAAGAGATCTATTTTTTCTATATCTGCTCGTCGCCCTGTCAAAAAGGCCTGCGCAAGATTGCCGATAACGTGAACCATGGTCCAAGGGGCATGCAAAATCTTAAACCACATACTTCGGCCCTCGCATTCACCTTGGACAGCACAATAAGAAATTTGTGTAGGTGAGCTTATAGATTTCTTACCAATTTCTTTTTCTAAAATAGAACCTGGTAACGGTCCATAAAGCTTTAACGGACTGACCCTTTCCAAGGGCCCACGAACCCTTTCAAGTTCTTCGATCTTCTGGGGCATTGTGTTTAGATCGTTTGGGTCTGACAACCTTAAAACTCTAAAATGAAGCGCCATTTTAGCGCGAGGCAGAACCTCGTCAACCTTGTGAGACCCTAAAACTCTTCTCAATTCTTTGATTGTTTTTTTCCCATGTTGAACAACGGCTTGTGAAAACAGCATCACTCTTTCCTGAGAAGCATCCAGCATTTCTGCAGGCACTTGAGATGGATAAAGATTTAAGAACATCCGATCAAATTCCTCGATCTCTTCTTGAGAATAAAGAACAGTGAGATTTGCTTCTTCTAGCAACTTTCTCTTCCACACGCCTTCATAAGTGAAATACCGAAACGTTTTCGGGTCGATCCATTTTTGCTCCAACAACTTTAACAACGCCGCAATCACCATGGCTTCAACGGTCGCATGCGTATCGTAAGACCGAAAACCCTCCCCATTACCAATGATCATATCCAGGCGTCCTATGCCCTTAATAACATTGATCAGCCTTTCTACGTCTTGATCGCGCGCTGTCCCATCCTTGACCCCAGACTGATACCAAGAAAAATTCATCGGATCAAAAATGTTTTCATAAGGAAGCCCTAGGGCCATCATAGCAGTTTTATTCTCGATCACGCGAACAATGCTTTTCATATAGACAATCTCTTCACTATCCCGAGCTCCCCAATCTGGCTTGGCCTCGATCTCGGCGATCAACTTGTCTAAAAATTCTTGAAGTTCTTGTTTTGGCGGGGCATGTTGATATTCGAATCGCTTAACGAACAAATAATTAAAAATAAGTTTTGTTCGTAAATGCCATCCCGTTGCGGTCATCTTACTTTGCACATCATAACTTAAAACATCACTGGGTTTTTCTTGGGCCATGGCGTCTTGTAACAATTGCTTCGTTGTTTCTCCACGATCAAGATCAAAGGCTTGGTTGATGGTTTCTTGATCCCAGGAGCGCATGGTTTCTAGAAATTGCACAACCAATACATCGCTCACCGCCTCGGCCCCTGTGGTCGCGCAAATGGCATAGGCTCTAACATAACCCTTGGCAATAAGATTTCTAAGAAAACCAATGAGCAGGGCGAGAAAACTATCATCAGGATGAGGATCTTTCAATAAAATAGTAATTTGTTTTGACGCTAATGATTTCTCTTCTGACTGGATCAGCTCTTGGATATTGGATCCATCATGACCATAACATAGGCATTGTTCATATTGATTTCTTAAAAAATCGAGCGAAGCCGCGATGAACTCAAGAGAATGAATGCGCTCTCTCCCCCAAAGTTTCTCCGCTAAGGCCTGCGGCGCCGTGGTTGTCATATGATCCATGACAAACTGAATATACGCCTGACCCTGCGACTTTAAGGATCCAAAACTTTTGAATATTTTTAAATTCTTCCGCCGTATCCTTAGGACGGGTCCAGGAAGATCTTTTTCGGGATCAATAAAATCTTTATCCATGATTTGTGTCAAAGGCTTGCCAGCTTCTTGAGACAAGCGGATCAAAAATGTCCGGCGCATTTCTTCAGTCCATTCAGGTTTTTTTAGTACACGAAAGTCCCAGGGATGCCTTCGGTCGCGCAGATCACGCGCGGATTCATCAGTCAAGATCAAGACCCCCTGAGATCTCTGCAAACCGGTTGCCGGATAGCGCGGAAAATCCTTTGCGATATCTCCTTCAACAGCCATACGCACCGTTGAAGATTTATGATGATCCGTCACAATGCCCACTAAATACGCCTCAGGATTAAACGTTATATCCGCGATCGAAAAAGTCACAAAACCGTGCTTGCCAACGGTGCGGCTGAAACCTCCATTTTGAGAGGCTTGACTGGCGGCAAAATGATACCCGCCCAAATCCATGAAAGCTTGATCCCGTACCTCATCCATGGATTCCACAAAGGCCACATGCCCCTTACCCTGATACGACGGCCCAAAACTGTATGCCACAAAATCAGCGCCGCCCAATGCACGATATTGATCAGAGGTCTTCTGTCGTTGCTGTTCCATGGCGGACAAAAAGCGATATTGTGCGTCCTCGCAAGGCATCTGCCCTGATAAAAAATCCTTGATCTTAAACCCACGAGAGTGAATATCGTCTTTAAGAGAAAAAAATTCTTCGGGGGACATCTGTACGAGATTACCTTGATCATCCAACGTCCAATCCCCATACCAAAAGAAACGATTCGCTTTCGCTTGTGGGATATGAAACGTATCACACACAATACCAAGGGTCCTTGAGAAGGAAAAATAGTCCTCTCTTTGTTGCGGGATCACCGTATCCAAATGAAAAACAACCATGCGGCTGGGGTCTGGCTTGATCCTGGGGTCAATGCCCTGCTTCTTAAGCCATTGCTGGGTTTCCGGAGTCTCCCAAGAATCTAAGCTATCCGCGATCTTCTGATACGCGATCTCCCAGGATTTCCCTGTCGCTAACAACATCACAAAATTCTTGGTGAGATCTTTTGCGCCGATGCGTCTAAACCATCGTTGATACCCGATAAAAAATCCTCGCGCCCCCAGTTCACCGGCATGCACAATATCCCGGGCGTTTAGAATGCCCATGCGCGTCTTTTTATAGAATTTCTCATAAACATTTCCAGAGAAGTTTAAGATAATATTCTCAAATAACAAACTTACGCCTGCGGTGAACAACCCGATTCTGACTAAACTCCGCAAAATATAGCCAAAGTCCATAGGGTCTATATCAAGAATTCCGGCGTGAATAGTGGTTCTGACTTCCGACAATCCCAGCAAACTTGCCAGCGCAGAGACGATCAGGCCAAGCATAAGAACAGAAGGAAGAATTGGCGAGGAAGCCGCTAGCCGACCTTTAAAGCACGGATCGAATATTGTTCCTTTTTTATTACGCTCCTGCCAATCAGGCCGTTGAGCACTTAGGACCGCTTCCTCCTTTTCGATAAATTGAAGAAGCATCTCCGGAGAATTCCTATTCAAAAGGAGCTCTTGGGAATCGTCGATGGGCGCTGTCTCCGTGTAGCCGCTGCCAACTTCAAGGCCCAGCCTTTCTTTCTTCGTAGCCTGAACATACTCAAACAGCATCATCAATTCATTCCCGTAAGCGCCCAAGGCGGCGACCAACGGGCCGATCTTTCCTTCCATTCTCATCTTAATGATGTTGTTTCTGCCGACGATTTCCTGCAGAGATACGAATAAGCGGCGATGAGGAAAATATATATCGTCGGCTATGCCATCGTCAACATGGCAACTCTGCGGATCGACGAACCAGGTAAATTCGTCCGTTTCATATCTTATATGACCCTCATCAAAAATTCTCAAGGCGTAAAAATCATTAAAGCTGTACGGCAAAGCCAAATGCAGGGCTTCGTGGAAGATCTTCCTTATGAGAGAAGGAACAACCTTTTGATATATTTTAGAGGAGTCGTGCGAGGAATAAGCCACGCCGATCTTTGATTGAGACGAAAAACATTTATTTACATCTTTCGTGAAAACAACGACATCGGCGAGCAATACCGGAAAAGCCACTCCATAATACTCAAGAAAATGTCGTTCAAAATATTGCTGCGCCTCATTAACAGCAGCCCGAGGATAAAGGTCACACTGGCCGTAAGCTGATCCACAATAGATTTCTTCCCTTGAGCCTATAAACTCGTTAATGACAATGTCCTTAATGTAGGCAACAATATCACGCGGGGCTTTGACGACCGTATCGCCCTCAAGGAGGATCGCATATCTGACAACAGCAGATTGATACCTAGAAAAGGTGTCGCTTTCATTGGGATATTTATATAAATTGACGAAATATTGAAATACAGGCTCATAGTTACCCTCGATGATGTTTTTCTCAAGAAGGACCTCTTTTTCGACGTCAGGACGCGCCCTAGTGCGCAACAACAGCATGAACATATGGGCACTCGCTATGCCGAGGTCGGCAAGCGCGGCAAAAGCCTCTTTGTCTTGCACATAATAATCAGCCCCGGCTTCTAGACTTATCAACCTTTTAAGTAGAAGGGGCTTCATCTTCGGCGCTAAGTCTGCCCAATGCTTGCCGAGCGATGTCAGATAGTTATCGATGAAGTCTTCCCGTGAGATCGGCGAAGAAACATCTTCCCTGGGATCATTGGGCTTGCCCGCCTCTTCAAGCTCCCACACACCCGTACGATGAGCAATCCGGGGACTAGATATGCTAAATGTTTCTTGCGTGTCCCCAGCATTTTGATCAACATCACTACCATCCGGCCAGACTAAACCAAGCTGATCAAATAAATCAATAATTTCGCGCGGCATTTGATGCAAAAAATAATCATAAAGTTCTTCATAATGATAAGTACGAGTAAAGGAAAGGTATTCCTCGGAGCAATCGTGAGACCTTTGGCCAGAAAAGAAATAACAAATAAAATGCTCCACGTTCATCCCTGTGTCACATGCTCCATTAGGACACAGGAATTCATGAAATTTTTCATTGAAATTTTTATCCTCTTCCATAATCTTACTGAAAGCTTCAATAAGACTTTCAAAAGGACGGGAGTCTACTTGTGAAGATAACTCAACAAGATCATGAAGGATCTCGTGCTTTACCCTTTCTGGGTCTTCAAAGGATCTAACTAAAACAATCCTTTCATAAGATTCAGGAAGAACTCTATCAAGATAGGCGAATATCCGCGGATAAAGATTGATCCAGCGTGAACGCTTTAGATACACCGCAAGCGTTCCTGCAGCCCCCACAAAATTATATTCGCTGTATATATAGAGTACTTCCTGGAGAATATCATCGCTATGAACAACGACCAGTCCAGGAGTCAAGAACCCTGGCTGAATCATGTCTGTTAATTCCAAAGGCGCGTGCTCATTAACTAAATGGCCTGGTCCAATAGCATTGTCTTCCTTAAATAATAAAAGGCTAGGCGAAACCGAAGAAAGCCCTAAGCTCATCGCTACCAAATCCCCCGGCCCATTGGTAAATATTGCTGACAACATTACCGCCACATTCTCTGACCAAAAACCCGCCAACCCCTGCAAAACCCCCGCATCCCCCAATCCCGCGTGAGCAACCGCGCCGGGCTCCGAGAAGCCCAGCAAACTTGCCAGCGCAGAGACGATGAGGCCTAAGACTAAAATGGTTGGAAGTACTAATGGGGATCCGAATTCTTGCTCTTGCGCTAACTTGCCTACCTCTTTACCATCGACATTCACAGCCGTAATCTGGGTTTGTTCCATAACTTTATTAAAACCCTCCAATGTCATCACAAAATCAAGAATCACAGTATGCTTGGTTGAAGCCTCGTCTCCTAAAACACGTAAAATCTGTCCATTACAACGGATCACGACCTGCTGTTTGGTTGCGTCATAGTCAAACATAAAATAATATCCATCCGCATTAAGCCAAGGTTCTTTCCCTGTTGTGATCAAGCCTTCCTTGGAATGCGCCTCGATCAAGCGAGGAATTTCACTAACTTGCATATAAGCACGAAATTCGCTTGACTCGCTCGTCAATTCATAACGATAAAGGTGATTCATAGCAAACAAAGGCAAAACGATCCTCGTCGTCTGACCCGATAGCTTAGAGCAAAGATCTATAATCTTTTTGATCGTTTTTCGTAAACAAGCCCGAAACAGTCCCCCGAAAATGATCCAGGTCATCACAGGGCCTTCATGCTCTCCAATACACTTGGTGATTGCTTTCCAGGGCAGATCTTCAAAGCTTTTCTTCTGAACAAAAGGGATATCAGCCTTCAGAAGAGCGTTTCGCAGCCTAGCAGCTTTGTTCCGGGCCTCAGGCGCGCCGTCGAAATCCCTGACCTCCAGAGCATAGACAGAATCGCTCTTTGGGTGTATCACCGAAGACGTTGTTAACGCCTCAGTCTTGGTGCCGGCAGGACTTAAAGAAAAGACAAGCGCAGAAGGCATATCCGAAAGATCAAAAATTAAATACGGGTATAAATCCCAAGACCACTTCTTCTGATACGGCAAAGGGATCGCTCTCTGATAAAATTGAAAAAGGCTTATCTTTTTAGGAAGAATGATGTACTCGAAGATCCGATCAAAAAGAGATTTTCTGAGCGGCACCGCTTTAAAGGATTGTATGCCCTGCTGATGAGCCAAAGAAAAGAATATTTTAAAAAGAATTGTGAAAAACTGATAATTGCCTTTTTTCTTTGAACTGCGATAATCGTCAGCAATATCGATGCTCACAGGATAGCTTAATCCTCGAGTCGAAAAGAAAACATCGCGCGCCTTATCAAGAACCTTAAGGGCAACGCGATATCCCTCGCTATGAAGATGATCTAACGACTCCTCGTATCCTTTTAAAAAGCGATACTCGACATAAGCCGTATCTGCAACAGCTCTTTGAGCAGCAAGATCAAAAACAAAATCAAAACGTGCAACACGCTTTCGGTCATCAATATCTCTTATATCGATCATAAAGACCTTCTGCGGATGCCGGCGTACAAGAGATGTTTTGTCAAAAACGCGAAGAATAAAAAGAAACCGTCTCTGAGCAATGGTTTGAACGATAAAACCCTTGTTAACAAGCGTCTCGTAAGCCTGATCATCAAAGGCGTTGGAAGGTCCCAAGGATGAGAAAAACAATCCGTGCCTGCTGGATGACGCGGACGCGCGAGATTTCGGCTGAATCCCCAACGCCTCTTGAACCGGCTCAGGGATCGAGACCCTCCATCGCCTGGCCCTGGCTAAAAAAAGCGCGATCACGAGAACGGGCGTCAAGATCTTGCCCAGCGCCAGCCAGAGCGGTTGGCTCAACATCCATTCTACTAGCCAATAACTGGCCTCAGGCAGGCTTCCCAAGGAATCCTCAGGGCCGGTCCCAACAAAAGCCAGCGCCGCGTTAGGAAAAAAGAATAATAAACCACTGAGCAAAAGAACTTTATTTTTTTTGATCAATGAAGAAAAAGTCATCAATAGAACTTTTGTACAAGTGATAGACGCGATCAGCCATCTCGTTTTAAAAAAACAATTCTTTTGCGCAGAAAGGCCGTCTGCGTTAGCAACAGTCATATCCTCTGTGACGCTCGCCGAACAAGATCCTTTCTGCCTCCAGTGAACTACACCCAAAACGACCGGAGTTCTGTCATCAGTATAAAAAGTCTTGGGATAACCTTGAAGGTTTTTGAGCAAAATCGGCTGTGCCCCATAAATCCGCATCTGATGCATCAGATTCTTGATATAACAACCATCCTTGGGAGCCAACTTCACAAAAATCAAGCCAACGCCTTGCCGTTTGAGCAAGCACATCACGCAAGGAACAAGATCATCGTAAAAATGCACGTCTGGCGCATTTACGGTAACAACGTTAGAATATTCTTGATAGTCTGGATCTCCAGCTGCCTCTTGAAGAGAAAGGGAAATAACTTCTTGGGAGTGGGGGCAATACTTTTTATAGCCCGGGGTCTTGTTATCAAAGCCAACCAAAAGCGAAAAAGCATTATCTAGATCTTCTCTTACTGATTCAATAAAACGGTTATTCCCGGCTCCGACATCAGTGAGGGTCAGATCGCCCTGAGGCAAAAAATAACGTACAACCGACATAAAATCCATGCCCTGGATCTCAGGGTAAGCAATCTGGTCGTGATTTTTGCGATGGAATAAAAATATAAAAATTAAAGATCCGATGAGAAGAGAAAGAAGGGCAAGAACAAAAAGGTGAGAAGAAGCAAAGGCGCCATAAACCAAAACCCCTTCCCCCGGCCCATTAGGAAATACCGCCGACAACACCGCCGCCACATGCTCTGACCAAAAACCCTCCAACCACTGCAAAGCGCCTGCGTCCATTAATCCCACATGAGCAACCGCGCCCGGCTCAGACAATCCCGCCAAGCTTGCCCCCATTAAACTGACCAGGCCTAGAACGAAGATCGTAGACAAAGTTAATGGTGATCCGGAGTTTTTAGACTTGGTTGCCCTGCCCTCTTTGACACCCGTCAGACAAAAAGATTCTTTCTGTTGGCTTTCTTTGGCAACTGGCAATAAAATCTTAAAGCTTGTTCCCCGGCCCGAAGGAATATCGAGCACTGAAGAAGCTACCGCCGAAGATATGGAGCCTTTCTTCTTAAAAATATATGCCCCGCTCTTTGATTCATTATAAAGAGGACCATTGTAACCAAAAACAGCCCCTTGCCTTTCCAGTTTCAAAAGTACGTCATCTTCCACAGGTATCAGTAAATCGCGAACCGCTTGGCCCTGCTGAAGAGCCCTCTTGCTGTCGAGAATGACAAATCCTCCGGGCCTTAAGAACTCCTCAACGATTTGTCCAGGCAGCAAAAATTTCTTATTCTCTAAATAAACATCGCCGGCCTTAATGATAATAAAATCAACGCCACCAAAGAGCCTTAGATAATTTGCATAATTGCTGACGTCCAATCCATCTGTCTTTTCCATAAAAACCAAGGAGTGTTCCCTGTTGTTTAGTCTAAAATTCAAATCAAAAACCCTGGGATCATCCTCTCTTGCCGCAGGGCTGATATGATCAGAAGAATCGCGCGTGGCAATCTCGATTTCCTTCTTAAGAAATGGCCACACGCCTCCACAGATCCCCAAGAACTCATCAGTGATGAAGCCCTGAAAACTTTTTTCCATACAATACAAATCAATAATTTTCTTTTCATTCATATAAAGAAACAGATCGAAATTAGGCAAATCTCCTGATCCGAGCGCTGACATCATGCTCAACATAAAAGCATGTTCCATCAACTCCTGGATATTTCTCTTTAGGACAGTGTCCAACGTGACATGCAATGGCAATTTCTCAATAAAAATGAACTTCAAAGCTTGAGTCGCTAACCATGCCGTCGAAAAATCAGCGGCCGGCCCAATCAAGAACGCCACCTTTTCTCGCCCATGGTCCCTTGGTTCTTCCTCATCATCATGAGTGTTAATAATTTCGCAGATACGTTTTAAATAACGAGCATTTAAATCTCCTCCGACAATCGTCTCTAGAGACCAGGCGATTGATGAAGAGACCCCCTCTCTCCCCAATAAAAATATCGTTAGTCCTTCAGGGTCAACCGCCGGCGAAGAGGTTTTTGATGACTTTCTTAAAAATACCTTCTCAATCGCTTTTTGAAGATCATCGGGGTCAATCGGCTTATAAATCAGTTTTAACTTCAATTGCGCGATCTCTTCTTTTTGGTCCGCGGCCACCCACCCTGTCATCAAGATGACGGGAACCAAAGGAAACTTTTCGGCAACAATACGTGCCAAATCAATACCGCTTAAGCCGGGCATATTGACATCCGAAACAACCGCATCGATCTTCTGTCGGCGCAAGATCCCAAGCGCTGCATCGACGCTACCGGCCTTCACCACGCCATAGCCCAAAGACTCTGCAATCATTGCTGTTAAGTCAAGATTATTGACCTCATCATCTACCACCAAAATGACAGAAGAAAGACATTTCCGAAAATAAAAATACTGAACTCTGGAGATAACATCCCAGTAACAATTACCGTCGTAATCAGCATAAACCACTTGGTGCAAAAGTTGATCATAATACGGAAGACCTTGATACCGCTTAAGCTCAACATTATTTCTTCTAAGTTTCTTGATAAAATTTTCGCTCCTGGAGCAAATTCGATTGCTAACAATGACCATCTGGCCTTCATCGCTTAAAATAGAAACAAAAGATTTAAAAGCATGTCTAATAAATTCAGAACCCCCTCCAGTATCTAAGAAATTAGCGATGATCACTAAATCAAATTTTTCATTTTGAAAATATTGGCTTGGAGTTTCAAGTTCAAAGCATGAATTAATATACCTATAGCGGCCCCCAGATTGTCGAATGACCGCCCCTAGTGCGCCAGGCCGGATGCCCTGATATGTCTCATTGCAAGGATCTAAGCGGGTTTTCCATAGTTCTTCTTTTGTGAGCGGGCTCACCACCGTAACATCCCAACCGCGAAGAGCCAATTCCAGCTCCGGATAATTGTAACGGCCTGTGCCGATTGAAAGAGCTCTTTTTCCTATAGTCTTATCATTAAATTGACCTGCAAAGGCTAATGCTACAAAACTGCGCCCACCCTTATTGCCATAGATCTCAAAGGCCTCCGGTGTCCAAGCGACAAATGAAGACGCCACTGGGATTTCAAAGATACAAGACGAAATCGTCTTTTCCAATACTCCTAAATCTTTGGCCCGCTCCCGCCATTGCTGATAGGCCTTAAATACATCGCGCAAGATCTGCTGACTGGCCTGCCGAAAATATTCATTCCCATCCCGAAGCTTCAGCAGTGCAACATAGGTCAAGGCATTGTCGATCAGAAAATCTTTATCCGCCGCGAAAAAAACCTCATCAACCAGGGACTGCAAAGGCTCCCGGATCCTTTTCTGCCAGATCCCGGCAAGCTCCTGCTGATCATCGGTCAAAGCCTCAAGATCACTGCGGCAATAAACGGTCAAGGCCGGGAACAGATGCTGCAAAATGCCTGCGATCTCATTGATCATCAGCCAATCCGCAAATCCGCATTCAAAACGCACATAGCGTTGACCCTCAAGGCTCATGGCCTCGCTAAAAAACCATCGGCCGGGACGAAGCTCGACGACCTTGCTGGTTTTCTTATTTAAAATGCGCTCAGCCGAAACAAAGCCTAAAGCCGTTACCATCATGATCTTCTGCATTTCCTCAAGGAACTCAAGCTGTCTTACTATTTTCCAGATCTTAGAAGGCATGCCCAGATTGACCTGAACCGAAATAATATCCTCGACCAAAATCCCCAGTTTATTCAGCAACGCCTGCGCCATAGCCACTTGAGTCTGATAACTCCAAGAAGGTTTTGGGCTAACCTCAAAGATGCCGGTCGCCACCCAATAAGGCTTGCAAGGCAAGGAGCGGATGCGGGTGCGGTATTTTTTGCTGCCAAAACGCTTTAACGAGCACAAATTGAACTCGACTTCGAATCCGATCGGTGCTTTAAGAGGCCTCTCAGTCTTTTCATAAAGGTCGACGGTCGTGGGCTCAATCAAGGCCTTGGCTTGGACCGCGCCAGGTAGATCATATGCCCTAAGATTAGTCTCGCGGATCAACGAGCAAGCCTTTTCGTGCTTCGCATGATAATGCGAGTGATCATCGCCTAATCCGGAAGCTTCATCATACCAATGATGTTCATCGTCATGCTTGCCTTTGACCGCCTTAACCATCCCCACAGCCAAGCGGCCTGAATTAAAAATAAGCCAAAGCGTAATGACACAACTGATCCCAAGATCCCAAGCATTGTTTCCGGTGATATTGATCAAAAGCATACTGACCAGAACACCCACAGAGATCAGCAAATCACCAAAAATATGCACATATACGCTTTTCATACCCATCCCGTTATCCTTTTGTGGATGCACGATCCTCTCGCTTATAATATTGACCCCCAACCCGACAAGCGCGATCACCGACACCGGCAACACCGCAACAGCAGCAGGCTGAGCGAAGCGCTCAAAGGACTCAACAAAAACGTACCCTGCCATAATCAGGATCATCAATGTATTAATACCCGTCGCCAGAAGCTCCGCCCAAGAAACACCATTATATTTTCTATGCATATCCCAACGCTGCGTGGACCACTGCGCGAGCAACACCGACAAAAGCCCCATGGCATCCATGAACATATGCCCGGCATCCGCGGTCAGCGCCAAGGAACGGAAAAACATTCCTCCAAATAATTCGATCACCATATAGCCGGCGACAATCGCACAAACCTTTTTCAACGTCTGCATATTGACTGCGTGATGATGCGCGTGGTCGTGGTGATGGCCATGCTCATGCCCCTCTAGATCACAACTGCTGCTAGCCTTCTCCGAGCCTAACTCAGAAACAAGGCTAGTTAACAACACGCTATTCTCTTTTTTCTGTCTCTGTCTTAAAGCAACCCCCTTTTCAAGAAGAAAAGAGGTCTGATCCATTTGCCCAAGGTTAAGACGGTTCTCCAAGAACGAAAAGATCCCCGGCTCAAAAGCCCCTTCCATGGCCTTGATCAATGCCGGTGTCTTTCCATGGAAATACGCTTCCTTGATCATCTGGTCAATAGCCGGCTGCGTATATCCTTTTTCCTTAAGAATCGCAAATAGCTGGCTTAAGATCTGCTGGCCCTTGCGATAAGAATACGCCGGGCTCAACGAAAATCGGAAAACCTTATCCATCAGCCATCGGCTCCATCGCCTTTGCCTGGCCCCCGTTGCTAAATAATCGATGACTAACTTATTTAGGAATTCACCTTTGGTCCTGCCGTGCTCACCAACATCCTCCACGCCATAAAAACCATCATGCGAAAAACCGCTATAACGGATAATGCCGTGCACAATATCTCTTATTTGCCTTAAAAAAGGCACAGAATTAAACACCAAATAGCTATAGCTCGATTTATCTTCCGCCTGAGTAAAGTCAAGCGGGGCGACCCGGATCCTGCGCGCGGCTTTTGTAACCGTGTCCTGGCTAACAAACGATTGGTATTCTCTAAAAACGATCCGACGAAACAATGGCTTAAGAGCATACGCGATCAAACCCAAAAGGGTCAACACAACCACACCGTTACCCATCCACTTAAAGAAATATCCCGAAAACGTTGAGATCACGTCTAGGACATTCACCAGCTGATCAAAGATCTCCAGGGTGGCCCCCATCAAGATCAAAAGAACCGCGATATTTTTAACAGTACTCAACTGCTTGACAAGCAAACGTAAAGAAACATAGCCAGATCTAAGGCGATTCTTAAACTTACGGGGCTTTAAAGAATCTAAGACCAGTTTTAACTTGCCGGCATCTTGCTCCGTAAGATCATGAGATCTCGTCAGATACCCTAAGACATGTTCATTAACCTTAAACTTTGTCTCCCCTAAAAGACAACTTACTTCGCTCAAGGCCTCCCGCAGTGAGTTGCTCTCCTTGGCAAAAATCGTCTGGCCTAAAACCGCGATCCAATCTTGACGGTAACGATACATCTCAACACCGGAAATTTGTTTGAAAGCGATCTTTAGCTTACGAATACATTTCTTGAGCCCGACATTCTTGCCGTTCATGATCCGGCTCTTAAAATGCTCAGCCACCTGCTGCTGGCGGTTGATGCCCGCGTTCACCGTGGACAAAAGATACTTGGCCTTGATCAGGGCTTCATAGAGAGCCTGTCTGGGAATAAAATAGGCTGCCCCTTTTGCGGCTGCCAATTCTCCCTCATCAAAAAAATGAACAAGACAGATCTGCTCTTGAGGAAGATGTTTTTTCAAATACCGTGCGGCAGACTGCTTAATGATCTTACCGCACGCGCCTTTTGTCTCTAGGATAAAATTCAGTGTGCGAGAAACCTCTGTCTTGTCCTTTTGGCTCCAACGGTCTTTCTTTTTGTACGACTCAAATTCTCCTTTGTGCAAAAGTACGATCAACTGACCCAAATATTCGCCGATCAAGACCAGAATTTTTCGCGAAAGGCTCACCACCTCACGCGAGGCATGAACCTCATTGGAAATGATCCCCTCCAGCAAATACCCATCGACCTTTTTCTTGGGATACCGGGCAAGCAGCCCCTGAAAGACAGGCCGACGCCCTTCTTTCATTAATTGACAATCAATACTCTTTAAAATTCTTTCGATCCCTTTACCCGAAATAATATTCCCCGCTGAAAAAGGCTGGGAGCCTTTAAAGATGAGCGTGAATATCTTTGAACCGACTTTAATGCGATGGCTTTTCCCTTTAAGCTTAATATCAGCCACCGGCCGGTTGACAATTTCATTCTCATAAAGATCATGGGTGTGCACGTTGACAATGGAGCCGCCGCCCAATCCTCCGGACATCTTAAGAAAAATGAGATTTTGGCCCCTGATTTTCTTCCCCAGAGTGGGAAGGATTTTTCTTAAATGGTAAGAAAGCACCGCCACCGCATCAGGCTTAACAATGCCTTGGCTGCCCAGCATGAGGGAAAGGTCCTGCCTTAAGCGTTCACTGTGGGCATCAAACCGATCATTGTAGGCCAAGCTAAAGACCGGTAAAACGACTAGCCGCCGGCCTTTCTTCTGAGCTTGAGTACGGGCTTCCTTGGTCGTGCGGAGGATAAAGCGGCCTAACTTTTCAGCGGATACGCGCGTATCTTCCAGCAAATCCTTGGTCAAGATACTGCGAAACATTAATTTTTGTTTTAACGGGCGTCCTTTATCGCTGACCCCTAAAAAAATAACCTTTGTTTTATAAATACCAAGCTCGACAGAAACAAGAGCCTGCTGCTCTCTTAAAAGGGAATCGGACTGCGAGGCTTCTTTGGGGTTTTCGCTGGAATTTTCATCCGCCTTTACCAAAGGCTTTTCTGTCAGGAATTTTTTTGGTTGGAATATCTGGGTGAACGGAGAGTAAAGAACTTTCAGGAAGTCTAACGGGGCCACAAGAAAGAAAAATGCTTGTAAAATAAACGGCGGCCCCAAGGTGTCCCGGCTAAAGGCAAGAAGCTCGTGAAGATGCTCTGTGCCAAAACCCGCGAGCCACGCCCAAACCCCTGCATCCATCAACCCCGCCTGGGTCATGGCACCCGCCCCAGATACGCCCGAAAAACTTGCCAGCGCCGTGCCCATCAGGCCAAGGGTTAAGAGGGCGGGAAGGACCGGCGAGGAAATAATCGTGATTGTGCCCTCGTAACCATCAACTCGAACGACCTGTTCGTCTTTTAACAGCCTAGTGGCTGAGCCTGTGTTTACGACAGCAGGTATCCTGAATTCCCGGGCAGTAATCGCAGTATGCTGGGTTACTCCATTGCCAAAATCGGCCACCACAGCCCCGATGGTAGAAAATAATGCTGTCCAGGTCGGATCAGTTGTTCTGCAGACCAGAACGTCGCCTTTCGCGATCTTGTTACTTTCATGCGGATAAAGAACAACCTTGACCTTGCCGACATAGATCCCTGGGGACGCAGGCCGGCCTTTTAATATCTTGCTATCCTCATCCTGAGTTTCTACGGCATAATCATTGAGCAACGCCCACCCAGCTATCGATTTTTTAGGTCTTCCGATTACCGCAGTTACTTTCTCGGGATTTCTACTATGCATACTGCCGATATGCATTTGTGGCCTCATAGCATTGCGGCTATTCCATATAGCAAATCTCTCTCGGATTTTTGCCCTTATGGCGCTGATCTCGATGCCGCCTCCCTCTGACTTCTTGCGTAACAAATCTAAGATCTCTTCGTATGAAAGGAAAAATATCTGCTCGGAAGACTCCAAGATAAATTCATCCGTCAGCCTCTCGCCTAATTTAAGGAAAAACAACCGCTCTCCGCCTGCCAACAGTTGTTTATTATAATAATTGTGGTCGTTAAAAATTCTCTCGATCTTTATGGGTAGCTCCAACTCGTACCTAGCTCGAGGTCGATGGATAGGACCTACCACAGCCAATAAGTCGTTTATCCTTTGCTCCCTGGCCTTAATATCTCCTGCTCTCTCCTCCATATCGCAAGATGCTAAAATCCATCTTATGACATCGACATTGTTTTCGGACCAAGTCGGTATCAGGAAATTGGAGCATACTCCCCCATGCTCATCAAGAAAATTATCCAGCATAATCAAGAATTCCGGACCGCCCTTTATCTTGTCCAGCCCCGAAATGTCTACGGGGGTATTCAACTCTACCGCGTTATTGAAACGACTCGCCAATTCGTCATGTAAAACACTGTTTTGTTTGACAATATCAGCTATTGCCACAATCTTGGACCTCAGCTCGCTGATAGCCGTTACGGATCCTTGGGCCAATAATGCGTAATCCGCCTTCTTAAAATAGTGAATGTTAAGGTAGCGCATGAAAGTTATGCTTCTGCGGTTAATTTCCCAAAATTTGGTCTCAGTATCGGCTATTTCTTGAACATTCGAATGGAGTTCCGAGTAAGGCGCCCCTCCGGCACCGACATATATCGCTTTTAGTCTGGATAATCTCTGCTTGACCTCCGGCAGAAGATTGTCCCACTGATTTTCCCAGAGTAGATCAAAGATCTTGCCAATTCTTCCTAAAGAACCGACGCAACGCGGATAGATCCGGATCAATTCAAGATAATAAGGAAAAATAAAATTAAGCATATTCTGCACAAGGCGTTTGCATAAGAACGGAGCAAGATACTTGCTTTTCTTATTGCTGTATAACGCCCTGTAAGTAAAACCGTTGAAAACCTTGAATATAGAATCCGTTGGCAAAGAAAGGGCTTTTCCGGCCCGCAGATTGCCGTCATTGGTATGCCTGGTCCCTGAAATCTCCAGGAACGTGGCGTTACCGTTAAAGATAAACGGGGCCCAGGTCCACTGCAACGCTTTATCCTCTTCTCCATCCCACTCAATGGGAAAGGCAGTCTTCTCATTGATCGCCGTTATGAGGCGGACCTGAAGGATAAAAAGCTCTCTCTGGTAATAGCTCCACTCCATATCCACAGGGCCATCAAAGGCGTCTTGCAGCTCCAAAACAGTTTGCGCTACCTCTTTTTGCTGCTCACCATCAATAGCCCATCTATTCCTGTTTTTCTTGGGAACGGAGACTTCCTCTACGCCCGAGGTCGGCGAGACTACGATCATCCGGTCTTTGTAGGCCTTGGTTGACCTGTGCGGATTAACTTTTCTTGCCTTGTTGTCATAACGTATCTCATCTGCCGGCACCGAGCCGTTGACCGCCCCTTCACATAATCCCCACACGGCATGAATAACCGTCTCGTGTTTGTCGGCCGTTAAGGGGTCAGCACTCATAGCAACTCCCGATGTTTCTGCAGGTATCATCTCCTGGACGATAATGCACATTTTAGTGTCGATGCTGTTGTGCCATTTATAAATAATGGCCTGCGGGCTCCATAATGAAGCTCGGCATTCTTTTATGGCCATGATAAGCTCATCCTCTGTGGCGACATTCAAAACGGTTTTAAACTGTCCGGCGAATGCAGCAGCACGAGAATCTTCCTTAATACCACTGGTCCTGACAGCGACTCTTAAATCTTTTCTTCCGTTCTTAAAGATGCGATAGGCTTGTATGATATCGTCTTGAAGCTGGGCAGGAAAGTCTCTTGAAACGACAAGTTCCGAAATTTTTTGGGATATCGCGAAAATGGTCTCTGGCGTTTCAACATCTACTGCCAAATCATGAAGGATGGCATCGATCTCTGGCATTACAGAGTCGTCAAATATTTCATCAGGCAACACGAAACCGTCTGGGACGCGCTTCCCTAGCTCTATTACTTTGCTTGAGTTTGCGGCTTTACCGCCAAAATTTAGAACATCCTTGGCATCGCGGATCTTTATTATTGCCGACGAAGAAATGCGCTGGCTCAAAACATCAACAGAGGGAAGATTGTGTTGGCGACGTCGCGGGGTTCGGATCGATACGATTTTTAGCTTATTGAGGGTATCTTGTGGCTCTTTGAAAACGTTGCCTTTTTGAAGACCAATGACCGTTAAAAGTTCATCGGCAGCCATGGAATCGAGCCATTTTTTTGTCTGCGCAGCCTCTGTTTCCGAGGCGGACCGGCAAATCGTCGGGTTGACCGCGGCCAAAAACTCCTGCAAGGGCGCCCCGGCCAGGGCCAGGGCCGACCCCGGCCCTTCGATAAAACTCAGGCCAGGCCCGTTAATCTGTTGAGCAAAGACAAGAAGCTCGTGCAGATGCTCTGCGCCAAAACCGGCTAGTGCCGCAGCGAGCCCTGTGATACCGACGGCCATGATCACAGAGGAACAAAGACCATTCCTCTTAGCGCGCCAGGCACCAGGGCCAAAGGTAAGATCAGTTGACCCGACTTCAGGACAAACAGTAAAACCTGCTGTACGCTTAAGCAACTCTTGATCATCTCGGATCGCCTTCTCAGGAAGACCTTGCGTATAAATATCATAAGCTGAAATATATCCGCCGAAGGCAACATCGCTAATCTGACATCCCGTGAAGTGCTCAATAGCAGGAAGGAGTTTGATCACGGTCTGATTCGTTATCCCATCATACCAATATTCTGATTCCCCCAAATTCGCTAAAATAATAATAGGTAGATGAGCGTTCTGGGCTTTCAGCATGGACATCATTTCTTTAGGTTTACGCAAGTCTGCCTTTAAAAAAGTTGGGCCCAAAGATCTCTTGAGACTATTTAGACCGGAATGGACGGCTGCCCGCCTAAGAGCATCCTCATCACAATCCAAGAGTGTTATAAATGCGGGGTCAAACACCTGCGCGGCCAATGACAGCATTCCATCCCCGCTACCAAAGTCGATGACCCATTTCCCCTCAAAATCAACTTGAAACATCGCGGCCATAACGGCTGAGGTGTAATCCCGTAAGCCTTTATTGTCGATCGTGCTGTCATGCAGATCACGGCAAAGAATAATGTTATTTCTCAAGACTTCTTGAAAGGACTGACTCAGCTCCTTAAACATCTGCGCGTCCATGAACACAAGCTGGCCAACTTGCACCAAGCAAGAGCCCCAATACTGGTCCTGCTGAAATCTCCCCATACCGTTATGGCCCCAGCCCAGACGAACAACAGGCTTTCCAGACTTTCTGGATAAAGATTGAAAAATATATTCGTTGCCCCCGAAAGCTAAGGGTTTCTCACCAAAATCATATTCATCAGATTTTTCTAGCTGTAAAACATCAGCGATCTGGCCTATCAGGGCTTGGCACTCTTTTTGATTTTTAAGCGATGAGGAAATCCTATCCTTCTTTTCAACTCCTTTTTCCCGGCGATCTTTTAGCTCTTTGACTTTCTCTACAATCGCAGCCTTGGCTTCTGAAGAGAAAAAGGCCCAGGCGGATAACTTGATCGTTTCCTCATCGGCTGCCGAAATCCCTTGCGCGTAACCGATCTGGACAATCTTCACAACGCCGCGGGCAAGATCTCCGCGCCCCTTTTTCTCATGAGCCGCGATCCAGTCTATTACCTCCTCATCCCCCAACAACCCTTGCACTTCTTCTTGCTGTGCCAAAAACTTTTTTTGATCGGTAAAACGCAGGTCGTTTTGCGACAAAGCAATACCCTTGCGCACAGCCTTGAGGCCGGCTGAAAAAAGTTCCCCCTCTTCAACAACTTCATCAACAAGCCCCATGGCCAATGCCTCTTCGGAATAAACCCGTCGGGTTCGACCCTGTTCGTCCATCTCAAGAAAAAGGCATATGGCATTCTTGGGCCCGATCCTTTGCGAAAGACGCATCAGGCCACCCCAGGCCGGCATGACATTCAAGGTCACTTCCGGATGCTGGAGGAAATTCTTGAAGCGTTTCTGAAATGTCCGGGCCATGATAATGCGATCACCGGCTAAGGCCAAATGGGAACCCCCGCCGGAACAAGGACCATTAATAAGGACCACAACAGGCTTTAAGGATCGCGCGATGATATTCATGGTCTCAAGACCGAGCCTTGCGTATCCCGCAGCCTGCTTCAATGTCTTCATTAGCCCAACTTTAATCAAATCACCGCCGGCCACAAAGGCGCGATCGCCTTTTCCCATGATGAGCGTCGCAGTAATTTTGTCGTTCTGTTCATTGGCCAAAATAACCTCACCAAGACGAAGGAGTGTGCTTGTATCCAAAGCGTTAGGGATGTCGTATGTCGGACGATTGATAACAGCAACGCTGATATCTTCAGCTTGAGGATCGCTTAATACCTTGACGCGCTTGTTTTGCTGAACCTCTTTGATCCACGCCTTGATCGTTAATGTAAAACCCACGATAAAAATAATGAAAAAAATGATAGATTGGATCAACGCATAATCAAAAACAATAACAGCCCCCAAATGAAAAACAGGACACAGCATGCAAAAAATCGCGCTCGAAGCCGCGGCAGGGCCTTGGCTGATCGCCGAGGAACCCATGGGCTTAAAATGTGACAAAGCCCTGCTCCATTCTTTTGATTTCTTAATCCAATCCGGATCAGGATTCTCAACCTTAGGATGAGAAACCGTGCGGATAAAATGCTTCGTCAGATCCACAACAGCATCGCCTGCCTCCTTCAAAAATTCTTGTCGCGTTGCTGTTTCCTGAAATGATACGCCCTGCTGTATCCTTTGAAAACTTGCAAACGCAAGCGCTAAGACCTTTTGGGCCTCATCAAAACAATAACGCTGATAATCTCTCTGATGTTCTTGTGTCAATAAGGACGGCAGATTCAGGTATTTATGGCCGATCGCAACAAGATCCGTGATCTGACGATACAGTTCTTTCTGGAAAAGTTTGTGATTAATGATAAGGGGGGCATCCCAAAGATCATACAATGTCATCAATCGGTACAAGGCCTGCACAAGCATATTTTTATCGCCATAAAATGAGGCCAGCCGACGTGTATTATGAGAGAGCTTCTCAAAAGCGTTATCATCAGGATCAATGGTGGTCCAGTTAACCAGCATCAAGAACAAGCCATCCAAAATGCTTTCTGTAAAATTAAGCGGCCATGACTCGTTCGTGTTCGGATCACGGATATAAACTCTTTTTATAAAGGGACCTATCATACTCTTAATGCAACCAACAGGGTTTAAGCTTAAAAGCATCTTTTCTTCGATGCCCTCTTCAGGAAAAGGCAGCCGGTAACTGCGCGCGATAAAACGCAAGAACAAAAACATCGCGCGCCCGACGGATTCTTCCAAAACTTGATCAGGCGTCTTCAAGGCAGCCAGGTTGATCACGATCGTCGGCCACCAGAACACCTCCCCACCGGCCTCGATACGACGGATAACAAAAGTAATGGGCTCTGCCGGCACGGTCTCTTCTTTTTGGAACTGAAAGACTGCTTCAAAGAAATCAAGCCCGCCTCGCTTGCGCAAATAGGCCTTGACTGCTTTTTGCTTTTCAAGAGACACTTTTTGCTGTTCAAAAGGCAACACCTGTGTAAAATAATCGTTAAAGATCTTGAGCACGCGGTCAACAACAAGTCCTTTGTCATGACGCAAAGATTTCTTATGTTCAACACTCTGAAAATCAAAAATGATCCTATCCGGATTTGGCACACAAAGGATATTCAGAAATTCCCTGCCCTTCCACAATTGACCTGATCGACGGTAGTTTTCATATAAAAAGATCACCTTGAGCGCATTGATCCCTGCCTCGGCACTGTGGGCATCGTTGTAAGCAATAAACGCGCGATTAAAAAAGGTAGCGGCATCCGGTTCCTTGGGACATTTTTTCCACAAAATCTCGCTAATCCTCTTTGTGCTAAGCAAAAATACATTCTCGCCCTGATCTTCCTGCCGCGAGGTAATGCCAAAGTCGTCCTTGCTTACGGCTGGCGCTAATTCTTTCCGGATCTCATCGACATACCCTGCCATGCGCAAGAAGTACTTAGCAATGAGAGGATGTTGCTGCGCGGCAGCAATAAGCAGCGGGATGGTCATAGGAGATTTTAAAAGAATGCCGGAGGAAAGGGTTGTTTTGCCGCTGCGGCCCTTGGACTTATTTGATTGCTGTGTATCAATCAATGTCTCTTGAGTCTTTTGCACTCCCTTCTCGACTCTCTGATATAACCCGGTGAGTGTCAGCCAATCGGCGTCATTGATTTTCTTTTGCAAAAGAACATCATAAATCCTTAAGGCTTCTTGATATTGCGCTAAAGCTTTGAGGTAAAGACCTTCCTCCCTTTCCAAGTGCTCTGCTTTCTGCACGCGCATGCTGAGTCTCTCAAGAGCTCGTGCCGTATTTAATTTCGTAACGAGTCGTTTTGTCTGTTGAAGTTTGCCAACCTCTGCTAAGCTTTTCTCAATTCTTTCGCCCAAAGGCTGCACAACGCTTGGCTCAACACCTAAACCGGCCAAAATTCTCTTGGCTTTCTGATAAAAATGTTTCGCGACCTTATATGCACCGTCCCTTGCAAAGCCTTCCGCTTCATCAAATATCTGCTGAAGTTCTTCAATGGCTTGCGCGTCGCAAGAGCAGCCCACGACTTCCAAGCCTTTGGCAATGCTTTGATGTAAAGATTCAAAGGCCCTCACATCCGGGCCCAGTTCAGAAAGCATCCCCCTGGCCTCCAGAAAAAGATCGCGCGCTTCTTTGCTTTTTCCGATTTCTGCATACTGCTGTGCTCGCTTTATACGCAATCGGATGCCCTCGACGAGGGAATGACGTTTCTTACGCGCAGGATACTTTTTATCATTAACTATCTCCGCCTGTATGCTGGGATGTGAAGAAAGAGCCTCCACCGCCGTACGCAGATCCTTCCGATCAAAATCTTTCCGGGACCTCAACGCCTTTTGGCTCAAATCAACGCCTGTGGCCAGATGTTCCAAGGCCGCCTGACGCTGCTCTATCTTTTCAGAGAAATGACGCTTGAATATCGCTGCCTTTTGCATAACAGGAAGATAAGGTAAATCTCTCAAGAGACGGTCCCATGAGGCCTTGTCTTCGTTATAGATCTTCCGAAGAAGGCTTTTAACCCTGGAAAGCACAATTTTTAAGCTTTCTTTTTTAAGCTTGTCAACAAGCTCTTTTTGCTTTCGATAATGGATAACTTTTTTAGCAACATAAGGAATGTGGGCAAAATACAACACATAATCAAAAACCTGTTCATTATGTGTGTAGATAACTTGCCTGCAACGAACTTTTCGCCTTTCCTCAATAATATCGGATAAATAGATGCCGGCCGCTATCTTCCCTATAACGGCACCGGCTTCGGCAATAATCCTTGCGTGATAATTATATCGGCGGTAATCCATGGCTACTGGAAAGAACCTGATCAGCGACTCAAGCTTTTTCTTCTCCTGGATGCTCATCCAGCGCAAAACCCAAACAATGTTATATAAATCGTCTTTAACAAGCTGAGCCACATATCTCTGATCTCCCTTAAAAAGCGCGTCAGCTTCTTCATATAGCTTCTGGACCTTTGCATTTTTCGACAAAAGATCACCCACAATCCCCATAAAGACCTTACGAAACCGCTTTTGGGATATTCCGTCAACTTTTTCAAAAATCTTGCTAAAACTAATTTCACGGTACTTGTTGATCGCGGCAAAAACCCTGACTTTCTCTGCATCCTGACTAAATAATTGTTCAATGTGGCCAAATAATTTCTCATCGTTATCAGCGATCATCCGAATGAGCCACATCATGCGCTGCGGTTCAAGATCTGTAAGCACATCCCTAGAAAAAAGAGTGCTGCTTGCTTTGTTTGTCAACGGACTTTCACTTTGAACGATAAGCACCGCAGGAAGAAAACCTCCTATAAAAAACAAGGGAGCCGTTGCGACAACATTGGTACTCCAGCCACGGAAGAAATCCAAACGCAACAGCTCCCCAAAATCTTTTCCTTTTTGCGCGCAAGCGCTCAGCCTTGCCCTAAGCGCCGCCATCCATTTGCGGAAAGCTTTAAACGTTAAATATGGAGCCCAACGACTAAAGTCATCCGTCTTTTTCAGAAAAAGGCAAACATCCGCCGAAGCACCTGTAAGGCCATTTTTGCAGTCCTCACCCCAGCCCAAGACGGGGTGGTATCCTGCGTAGGCGGATGAAATCAACCCAAAGAAAATATATTTGTAAGATGCTTTGTTTTGCACCGCTGGGGTTGACGATGACGCTGCGATGGACGAACTATTTTTCGCCAAAAGCTTCAACGCAGCAGCCTTGGATAACATTAAATAATCGGCTGTTCCGATTTGCTCGCTTCCCCAAATCCCTCCGGCCTGAAAAGTATAAGTCACTTCTTGAAATCCTATGCTTTTCAGGAATTCCGGAAGCGTCTGGTCCAAAACCTTTTCCATTCCACAATGCTTGTAGTGAAAAGTCACGGCTCCCCGAAGATCCGCAGAAAGCGTCGTATCTTCAACGCTGCGCTTCACAACTTCTTTGATCAGAAATGTGATAAAGGCGGGTGTTTCTAAGGCTAGCGCTGCGCCACGCTTATCCGCAACCTGAATAAAAGCAATGCTGGTCATCTGTTTCTTCTCTTGCGGCTTAGTCGATCCTGCGCAAATCTTTCCCCCAGAAAAAGGATACGTCATTTTACGGCAATAGATGAGAGCGAGAAATCTATCGTCTTCATCTTTTAAAGCGATCACAGATCCAAAAACTCCCCCTTTGATGTCTCTCTCGATCTCGCCTAACCATGCGGGAGATGGAAGGGATGAAAATAATGCAAAATTCGATTTGACCCTCAAAGTAATATTCATTCTTGAAAAGTCTTTCATGACAACCATCATCTTAGAAATCTTTTTAATAGTTTTCTTTGCCTCTTGAATTTCAAATGCCCGCTGCATCCTGAATACTTCTGCCAAGCCTTTTGCGATCCGCTTCTTAAAAGAACTAAACACCCTCTTGCTAAAATCTGCGCGACTCAATATCTCTTGAGCTTCTTGATAAAACCCTTTCGCTTCTTCATAGTGGCCATCTCGCGTGAGCTTTCTTGCTTTCCCTACTGTCATGTAGAATTTTTCCCTGTCCTGAAGCCTGATTACCTTGGCTAAGTCTTTCTTGATCCTGTTTCTAAAAGACCGAACAACCCTCTTACCCAAGCCTCCCATGTTTAATATCTCTTGAGCCTCCAGGTAAGAATCTTCCGCTTCTTTGTATTTACCTTCTCTCTTAAGCTCTTCTACTGTTCTCACTATCCCGCTGAGTCTTTTGGTCGCGGCTCTTATGCCTTGAAGCCTGCTTATTTTTTCCAAGCCATTCTTGATGATTAGGTTTAAAGATCGAAATGCCATCCCGCCACCCGATCCTGCGGCGCTTAATATCTCTTGAGCTTCTTGATAAAACCCTTTCGCTTCTTCATAGTGGCCATCTCGCGTGAGCTTTCTTGCTTTCTCTATAATCACGTAAAGCTCTGTGATTGTTTTTTCTCTGCCCTGAAGCCTCTCGACCTCCGCTAAGCCTTTCGTGATCCTTTTGCTTAAAAGCGAAAACATCTCTGCATCAGGACTTAAGTCTTTCGAGATCGCTTGAGCCTTATCGTACGAAGCCTTCGCTTGTTCATACTGACCCTCTTTTATCCATTTTTCCGCACCTTGTATTTCTGCAACAATCTCTTCATGGTGTTTTTCGTTCTCGAGAAGCGTACTGACCTCTACCAAACCTTTCTCAATGCTCTTGTTTAACGACTCCGATGCCCTCACATCAGGACCTATTCCCTTTAACACCTCCCGCGCTTCCTTATACAAAGTTTCTGCTTGGCTGTATTCGTAGTCTTTCACAAGCTTACGCGCCTTCTCAATCAAGTGGCCGACTCTCTTCAGGATCATCCGGCGCTTGCCCATCAAAGGATAATTTTCTTCATTTAATAATTGAAAAAATACGCTTGGATGCGAAACAAGATTGTTAATAACTTTTGTTGTGTCTTCCGGCTCAAAATCTGTCCTTGATTTTACTGTCGCAAATCTACAGTCCTGGCCTTGTGCTTGGTAGGTTAACGCAGCCAATCGCTGGCTTATTTTCTTTCTAAAACGACTTCTAAGCTCAGCCAAGACTTGCATGCCAGGAAGATAGGGCAAATCTTTGACCAGGCGATTCCACAAATCCTGATCTTCTGATACATAAGCCTCCTGAATAATGCTCCTGACCCTAGCAAACAGGATCTTGGGATTCTCGTCCTTAAGCGCTTTAGCTTTCCCTCTCAGATCTCGATACTCAATAACCTTTTGAGCCACATAAGGGATTTCTGCAAAATGCCTTATATAAGCAAAAACTTTTTTACCATGAATACAGGCAGACTCACTGCTGTACTGCTTCTGCCTTTCATCAACAATGTCATATATATATTCGCCTGCGGCAATCTTTCGCAGCGTATCGCCTGCTTCAGAAATACTTCTAACCAGGTAACTATAACGGGCATGCTCCATGGCCGCCGGAAAGAGCATGATCAAGTGCTCAAGTTTCTCCTTTTCCTCTATGCTCATCTGACGCAAAACCCAAATAATATTAAACAAATCGTCTTTTGTAAGCTGAGAAACATATTTCTGCTCACCCTGAAAAAGCACATCGGCTTCTTCATAGAGTTCTTTGGCCTTTGGATTGTTTGCTAAGATATCATCGATAATCGCATCAAACACCTTGTATAACTGTTTTGGGGATCCTATCCCCCCTGCGTGCATGTAAAGCTTGGAAAGGCCAACTTTACGACAATGATGAATGGCTGCAAAAACCTTACCTTTTTCCGGATTCTGGCTAAATAATTGCTCCATTTCTTTAAATAATTCCTCATCCTGATCCGCCGCAACGCGAATGAGCCACATCATGCGCTGACGCCTAAGCATCTTCTCTGCGGACAGAAACATGGGCGTCTGCAAAGTCGATGACATGCACCGCGTGCAGGGATTACAATTATTCGAACAAGAAAATTCTTGTTCAATTTTTACTTCTCTGGGTGATTTTGACGGCTCTTTGAGCAAATCATCAGGATTCTCAACCTTTGCATTCTGATCAGGATCATCCAAAGGCTTAGTAGAATCAGGGTCATTCAGATCACTGCCACCTCTGATTTCCGTTCTGCTCACCGAACTTGCGCGCTGGGCCGCCGCGAGCAGAGCTTGATCAGCCTCAGAAAGATCATGAAGCGCGGCCAAACTGTTCACAAGATCGTCTCTTTCCTCTTGAGAGAGATCCCCGTAGCAGATTTTGTCCTCCTTGATGAGCTCTTGTAATAAAGACCGGAAAATGCGGGAAAGCAGATTAAAATGACTAACGCGCTTAATGTCGAGTAAATCACCTGCGGCTAAAAAGACAGGATACGGGATGCGCGTCGTTTTGTCTTGGGGGTTATCGATGAGAGGCGGGATAAACACAGCACGATAAAACAAAGTCCAGGAGATCTCCGCTTGCGGAGACCCCCGGGCTAAGCCTTTTTTCTTAATAAACTGCGCATATGTACCCTCAAAGGCCTGCGCTATGGTTAAGCGTAAACCCTTTTGGCGAATGTTCTCAAAAACATACACCCTGCGAAATGCTTTCATAAATTCGGCCAAGTCCTTCGTATCCTCGATGATGGCATCGCAAAGCAATAGCACTTCGATAACCTTTTCTTTGTTGGCAGGGTCGCGAATAAGACGGCGAGCAAGCTTAAGTAGCGCAGGCATTTGGCTAAATTCAATTTCTGCCAGATATGGTTTGATCTTCTCTGAGGTGATCATCTCTTCAAATTTGCCCAAAGCACCGTCAAAGTTGTCCTCCGCGATTTCTGCTTTGATCTTCTTGATCAGTAAAGATAATTCCCCCTGACGATCTGCGGCGATCTTTTCAAGGTCTTGCAACCGGCCGCTCACAACTCTCTGCGCAATACCTTTAACAGCTTCGCCCCTTGCCTGGATGAACATCAAAGCAACCCCTAAGACAGAATAGATGGCCCGCCATTGATCAAGAGAAAAAAGATCCAAGCCAAGCTTCAGCGCATAAAGAATGATCTTCTTCTCTTCCAGGGTGACCCTGGACAGCTTTTGCTGGATCCCGACAAGCATCAACTGAATTCTTTGGGCCTCAGCATCAGGGACCTGCGGCTGAGCGCCTTTGCGCTTATCAGCAACCGAAAGCGGCATGATGGCAGTTTCTAAAAGATTTCGTACGTCGCGAATTTCCCGATAAATATCTCTTAAGCTCAGTAATTCAGCGATCTCCCCTTGCAGTTCATGGTCAACGGCCCCAAAAGCTTGGCCAAGCGATGCATACGCAACATCATCATAAATCCTAAAGATCGTACCCTTGCCCTTGCGCTGATTAAGTGCGTATTTGATGTTACGGCCTCGGACAATCGATATCTTTCCTGATCCCGGCTCAACCGTAATGCGTTCTTGATCATAAGGCTTGTCAGCTCTCTTTTGGATCACATTCAACAATTCCTTGCGAAAAGACTCAAATACCGAAACCAAGATGGCATTGGCTGCCGGCTCATTGTGCGCTTGAATAAAGATGACAGCTTCCTGCAACTTCATATTAGCCTGGGCAAAAAGATCCTGCGGCGCAGCATCGACCTGCGCCGAATCGATCTCTTGGACAAACACCTCAAGATCTACCCAAAGGCGATCAAGCTGCTCAACAATCGCCTGGAGATCGGCCGCGGTTTTGGCAGCTTTCTCTGTTAAGTCAACGCGCTGCCCTACATCTGAAGACTCCGCCAAATCATTTATATCAGCAAGGATCGCTTTTTGCCGCCACTGCAACGCTGTACGCTTGGCACTCAGGCTAATAAGCTCCAGATTGATTTTAACCAACCGCACAAAATAATCCTGCAGCATCGGCTCAGATTCGTGGAACCTTCCTTTTCCGCGGCGCTTGTTAAAAGGAATGGACGAGGAGGCCTGATTCTTCACCTTAAGAACATAGACAATGTCGATTTCGTCATCATCGTCAGATGCCACCCAAACAAGCTCCAAGCCCACAGACCGAAATATCTTGTCATGGTTGATCCTTGATGTAGACACCCTTTCCCATATAACGCTGCGTCCCTTTTGACGATCCAAAACCTTATAGATCCCCTTGGCAAGGCCTGTTATAAATTTACCTTCATCGCCATCCCAATACGACATAAGTCTTGCTGGCCTCATAAGCTCAAAGGTAAGTAAGAACCTAATCACTAAACTAGCAACTAAATCAGCCAAGGTATGAGGGGGCAGAGGTGAGTCTTCTGAAAAAGGCGCGTTGGCACACACCAAAACAAATTTCTTGCTGCCAAAAATCGACTTTCCGCTTTTTGTAAGAATATTATCATGAATTTTAGCTTCAACGCTAAAGCCTGCTAGCCTGGCCAGAGCCCCTGTATTGGCAATTTCCAAAGGATTAATACCGACGACGTATACGGTTTGTCCTGTTGCCAGCCAAACAAGCCAAGCATCAATCCCTGACCCTGGGCCAACAACTAAACTCATCTCCTCTGCGCCAAGCTTTAGATTGCTACCAAGACCATAAACATACCTCAAATAGGTAAAATCACTCATCTGGTTTTGCTCGGTAGCAGGAGAATAAACTGTTGGAAAAATCGGGAAAATAACTCTTGGATTATTCAAAGCTACAGAAAAGATCCTTTGAAATTTTACTTCTTGCTGCCATAAAGCAGAATCTTCCTCAAGCAATTCCAATGGATCAAATTGAATCAACAACGGCATCCCTAACTCTGGAATAAATTCAGCATAAACATAAGGAAGCTGTTTTTGGGTTGGAAATTCTTTGACAAGGTCTGAAACTTTTCTCTGCTTCTTGTAGGCTTCGATAACAGCCTTATCCCGCAAACTCTCAACCGCAAACTCTTTCCACTTTTTTCTAGCCTCTGGATCGCTCATGCTAGGCAGCTCAAAATAATATGCTGTAAAATCAAAATAAAATAAGCGATCCCGCCCAAAACGCCTTAATACATCTTGAGAAACAACAGGAAATACTGCGATCAGGTGTCCTTTGTTGTTATAGACAAGATCAAAATAACGCGTTGGAGCTAGTTCATTGTGAAAAATCTGACATCCAGTGGGAGGCTTCATAAAATTCCAACGCTTTGGCATCTTGATAGTCTGCACGTCAAAAAGGTTCGTCTTTATTGTCTTAAGAAGCTTGGCCTTTTGAAGATCCAAGGCAGACAAAAGTTCAAAAGCAGGCATGTCCTTAACCCTTGAAAGGAGCTCGTTAATTCCTAAGCAGAATGTGGTTGATGAGCTTATGGCAAGCGTTGAAGATATCTTTGGTTCAAACACACTTCTTCTAAAGCGCTCAACACGGTCTCCGCCCACCTCACCTAAAGTAGGCACATGCAACCCAAAGGTCTCTTTTATTAATTCTGGAGTAAAATAAGCCATGCCCTGAGAAAGAAGTCCTGCGATCTTTCCTTCCCGAGAAACAGCCTTTTGGCCCAAGACATCCTTGGAAGAATACTGGAAATACGTGTTGTGGTTGCCTTGCCAGGGAGAAGAATAAAAAATAACTTGGATTTCAATACCATATTTCTGAGCCAGTTTTTTTAGAGCCTCAATGCTTCTCTTGTAAACCTCAACATGGGTGGGTTGCATGTCAACCGGATGCGTTAACACCGCTAAAAAGGGCAATGATGTCTTACCGGTTTTCTCTTGAAAACGAAGATGCCTTGCAATAAGATCTGAAAATTCCTCATAGATATACAAATCTCGATCTTGCGGATCATCAAAATAATAATCCAACATGGCTTCTAGTACAGTGATATCGCCATCACCCCTTAATCTCTGCATGGCGAGCAAAACTGATCGCAAAAACACTGCGGCATGCTGAGATTCCCACCCTCTTATATGAGCCATTGCTTCATCTGTTGAAAGATTTCGCCTTTTAGAAAAATCAGATAAGAGAGCGTCACTGCTTTGAACACCATTTTTTCCAGAAGAATGAACAATGTTGTGAATATCAATTCCCCCTTGCAATAGTTGGAGAATCAAAAAGCCTGCGCCAATTTCCGGATCATCAGGATGCGGAGAGCTAAACAAAACTGGCTGATCTTCATACAATGCAATGCCGACAAAACCTTTTGAGGGCTTTGCCCCATTGAAAACAAGTTGGTACTTCTTAAAAAGTGCTGGTGCCAGCAATACCCCTTTTCTTGTTATTTTGGTTACAACAAAATTGTTGGCATATTTTCCAGATGCCAAAGTAAGCCCTAAATAATTTGCAATCATGGCCGCGACCTCTGCTAAAGGCACAACAGCTTTGTCGTAAGCTGTTCGATGAGGAAAATCTTTGCGTGGAAGTTGTGTCGCATGGCACTGGATCGCTTGTGTCACAAGAGAAATATCATCATCGGCAATGCTCAAATTTGGCCGCTGAGAAATTTCTAAATCACCCGCACTGACAATCGCCTCAAGGTCAGAATAAAAGAAAATAGAAAGTCTTTGTTGCGTCGTATGGCAATATTCTTGAATAAGCTGTTTAGCGACTCTATTGTTGGACGCGATAACAATGTTTGGATTATGCTGGGCAAAAGCTTTTTCTACCTCTGAACTCTCAAAGACAGGAACAATAACAACGCGATTGTTCTGGCTAAGGGCCCTGATCGTCTGACCCGCGTAAAGCATAGCATTGGGGCCTAGCACCAAAATCGTTTCACCCTGAGGCAGCACTCTTTGGCGAATACAGCCCGGGAGATCTTGAGGCCTTGAGGTCAACAAAACGTTGCGAGGATCTTCAAAGTCTAACGCGATATCCGTTGAAATATTAGCACTTGCCGACGAAGCCTGCTCTCGATACCCAACGCCTATACTCGATGACGACAGCCCCAGTGCTTTCTTAAAGAATCCCTTCTCCTCGAGAAGCCCTAAGATCTCTTCAATCTTTACAAAAGAAAAACCTTCTTTGAGGATCGCAGGCTCAAGCGCAAGCATGGCGTAAACATCCCTAAGGTCTTGGACTTGCTTTGGCGTTAAGCCATGGTTTTCTTGTCTTAGCACATCAAAAATAACCGCCCTCACGTAAGTTCGCTGAAGCTCAGAAAGATTCTTGAGATTCGCAAAAAAGATATCCCAGCTCTGGGCCAAAAACACTAAACCAAGACCATAACCATAAAAAACTTCTTGATTGCATGGAAGATATTTTTTTATATACTTATCAGGCCTGACCTGATCTCCAACAATCGTGCATCCCACAAAACACCAAACCCTACGGAAGAAAGAAGCTCCTACCTTTGTCCCTCTATAATAAGAGAGATTAGAGCGATCCTGGGTCACGGCTTGGGTACTGTTTAAAAACTCACCCAACAAATCAATCTGCGGCCTTGTCAGAAGAAAATTGACTCCCCCAATAGGTGGATAACTAACGGCCGAAACATCACTAGCCTTAATTCCTATAATCTCCTTGGCATTTCTTGTCACGCGAAAATACCCATTTTTTGTAACAGAAACCTTGGGCCACAAAAGCTCAATCCTCGCGCTGCTTGCCTTGCCAGCATCAATCTGCGACGATGCGCGCAAGCATGCCAAATATCCGCGCAGTGGTTCCTCAGGACTATGCCCACAAAGAAATCCTCTAAAGAGTGGCTTAAAAAACTTAAACGTTACACGCTTCTCCTTAAAGCACAAGAAAAATTCCTCAAAATCCTCTAATACCGCTATCTGCTGAAACCATATTTGCTTTGCCGTTTTCGTGAACAAATTGTACCCAACATCTTGGGCGCTTTGCTTGGCTGAACGAAACGATGTTAGCAGTGCTTCAGGTTGGCCATTCTCAAAGAATTGTGCCTCATGTTGACGATTAAAAACTGTCTTGAGCATCCCAAGGCCGGCCAAGTCCAGAAGGTCAACATCTCGAGCGATCTTCTGCTCTATGGTCTGTGGCTGAGGAAATCCTTTTTCAAGGCTGCGAACATAAGCGTCCAACTGTTTTCTGCGCACAGCGTTCATCTCTTTACCAGAAGAAAGAAGAGCTTTTTTGATTTCGTCTAAATGGGTAAGCCGCACATATTCCATAAATCCCACCGTCTCACCTTCAAAACGAATGCTCCCCTTGATGGGGCCCATGTGCGTGAGGATCATGCCTTGCACCTGCTTAATAAAATCCTTCTCGCATCCCCACTGCTTTAGAAGTTTTCCAGCAATCTGCGCGCCTTCCAAATGATGCACGAGCAGACGAAATGTCTGCGAAAGCTTTTCATTGCCTATGAAATATTGATCAAGCGGAGTATTTTTTGAAACATCATGAAACCACATCGCGGCTTCAGACGCCAAGGTTGTCTCTGGATCCAAGCTCTCCGTTTTCGCCAGACACCTTGCAATCCTCGCGTTTCTTAAAGAATGTGGGATGTCAAGCGAGGAAACCCCAAGGCCTTTAAGGACCTTACCCCACGTGGCATCATTTTGAGGAAGGCAGTCAAGGTTTGACGACACCATGGGTGAGGACATTCCCGCGTCTTTAGTGTGCCTTGTGTTTGTCGGCAAAAGGCTTCGGCCCGTCAACAGCATAACGATATCATTAAAATAAGCTTCTTTCATGTAAGGAAAAACAGGTTTGCATCCGTCACTTGTCTTAATGACGTCAACCTGCGTAGGATCATAAAAAACATACTCAGCCTTATTATGCAAAGGAAAATATTCTCGGTGAACAAATAAAGGATCGTTTTTCTTGATGTTCAAAACCTGCGTAATGCACGAAAGAAAAAAGATCTGTAAAACCTCCTCATTCATATCCTGTGAGGCAATCTGACACCCGTTATATAAGGAAAGCAAGCTGATGCCTTTATTGGAAGAATCTTTCGGCAAAGCTTTCTTTGCCTTCTTAACCGCATCCACAAGGCTCTTAACAACACGGATAACGGTAACGCTCGTAGGATTTACTCTCTCCGCTAAAACGGTGAGATCAGTCAAGGCAATCTCCCAAACAATATACTGCGCCTGGCCAATACTTTCTTCGCATGATAAACACGAGACAAAAAAATCAGCGTTTCTGAACTTAAACACCCTTTTATTTTCCTGCACAACCGCCCCTGAGGACGATACCGGCGAGCTTTGGGACTTCCTTGCGCCTTTTCTTCCCGAATTTTTCTTGAAAAAATCTCGTGAATCATTGCTGCCAGCCGCCTCAAAGGCAAAGACATAGCTTCCCTTGGGATATTTGCCTGCAACCTCCACAGCTAATTTCACAAACAAAAGATAAAAAGCGTCTTTTTGCAAGCTGACCACGTGACTCGTGTGATAGTTTCCCTGGCCTTTGAAGAGAACAAAATCCGCAGCCTGAAAGGCTTCAATAAAATCTTTAGAAAGATCCTGATAATCAATGCCCAAGACAGCCGTGCCGGTGCCAATGATATTCAAATTAAAATCCTTGGCTTCGCCAGACCCTAAACCAAAAGATTTTTTCATTGCCTTATGCCAGCTGATCAAGCTTTTCTTGTTTTCATCTTCAAACAAAGCAATCACAGCGGGCTGCTTAAAAAGCTCGGCGAGTTCACGCATTGTGATGTCGTTAAATATCGGCCGGCTTCTGGCAACCAGGGTCACTTGATGGCCATGGGCAATAAGCCAACGGATAAGCGGCAGGTCATAAACAGCCTCGCCCGCGTTATCAAAAACAAAAAAACCATGTTGGCTCTTGGTTTCAAGCTTTTTCTTAAGAACTTCACAATCATTTTTCTTCCAAAAACCGTCTTGGATTGTTTCTTTAGCTAGGGCCTCCAAGATCGCAATCTTAATAGAATAATCCCCATTTCCTGTCCGATGGTGCGCGATCTCGTTATTGGCAAAATCCAGGGCATTGCCCAGCGCAGAGACCAACAAGGCATCCTCAAGCGTATTGCCACGCTTGGCCAAAAGCGCCACGACGTCCGGAAGGTCTTCGAGCGCCTGTTCGTTCACCCGGTCTTTAAGGGCTTTTTCCGGATCATCGGTGTTATCGGCCACGATCATCATGATGATCCCCAAAGCCCTAACAGCTTCATGCATAGTAAGGGAGCGCGTTTCATAGTCTTGCACGGAAAGGCGGATAAAAATACGGCTGATGTGCCGTAGGGCTTTCAGCGTTTTCAAAGCGGAAAATTTTCTTATGCGCCGCAGATCAACATAAATCCTCTTGATCTTTCTTAAGGCGCGCTTGATCCCATACAGCGTCCATGGCTTTAGGGCCCGTTGTTTCAGAAATAAGCGGATGACCTTTTTCGCTTTTCTCTTTCTTGCCGGATCTTCAATCACGCGATCAACGACCTGATAAGCTCCGTTACGTAAACGCCGGGTCAAATTTTTACTCCAAGGAAAAGGCCGGGAGTGCTGACGTAAAAACAGAGAGCATAAATGATATTCCTCTGCATGTTTTGCCACAGCTTCCGGGACTATATCGTAGGGAGGCTCGTGCCGACGAACAAGGTCAGGATAATAAAGCCCGGTACGGTCAGCCATTTCTTGTCGAATATGGCGGCAAAATCTGTGGACAGACATCTGACCGCTCCAGAGAAGTTCACGCAGCTCGCTCATGCTGTAAAGCGGATACCGCATCAAGATCGCGTTCATGCCCGCATACCGTCCGTTGTAGATAACGCCTTTGTTAAATTTGATCGCGCTATTGTTGCGATGAAGGATATAAGCTGACTCCGGGCTATACGTGCATAAAAATTCCAGACCATCGCGCTGGGCCTGAAAACGCTGGCTTAAGATAAGGCCCTGAAAAACTCCTTCGATGCGCTTGCCGTCGACTAGATAAGGCGCGAATTCTTCCGGAGGTATGACCCCGGGATTAGGAATACCGACCGCGTAATTAAATACCCCATTACCGTCAAAACGGTTTCCGCTTAACGTGAGGTTGTCTGTAAAGGTCATCAGATTCTTAAAGATCGTATGGCGTAGTTTGCCCCGGCGAATCTGCCAAACGATCTTAAGGGTCAGCAAAACTCTTTTACTCCAGATCAGCCCATAAATAAAACGCCGATTATTTTGCGTATGGTCAACGACTTCCGCCACCACATGTCCTGTCGGATGATTATGGATCATGGCCGTGGCCTGTTCCGTGGTGAACCTTTCCTGGGGAGTTTTGGCCCAGGACTGGTTGTGAACCTTTGCGATCTCTTCAATCTCCGTGATCGCCGGAATCATCCACCGAAAGATCACGGTATAATTCTTGGCAGTCGCTGTGCGATAAAGCATAAAGACATCCGCCGGCACAAGCGCCGGAACGTTGTCTTTACGCGAAAAGAAATATTTTCTATATTTACGTTTCAAATATTTGTTTAATGTCGGAGGGATAATTTCCTTGGGAAGATGCAATGCCAGGGTACTTTTCCCTTCCTTTTTCATAGTATAAAATCTTTCAACAGCCTCCTGCCAGGTATGGCAAATGTCTTCTTGCGAAGGAACAGGTCTTACGGGCTTGGAAGGAAACACTTTCTTGAAAGATATTACCGGCGAACGGATACGACGACTAATCCAGGAGCGGATGGCCTCGATGCCCTCAAGCCAAGCCTTATTTCTAAGCACTGAGCTTGCGAGGATACCAACCGGCGCGCCTTGTTTTTCTGCCCCAGATTTCGCTTTCTTGGACGCACTAGCGCAAACTTCCTGGCAATCAGAAAGCATCGATAACAACAACGACCGCAGTTCATCAACAAGCTTAGGATTCTTATCACGCCAAGGAATAAGTTTTTTAAATGTACGAGCCTCGGGAAGCTTGATCCGTGATTCAGGAATAACGCATTGCTTCAAAAACGGCTTAAGCTCTGCAATGCCCTTTTCTTGCCAGACCGCAGCTAAAGGAAGCCTAGGATCAGATAAGGAAATATCATCTTTTTTAGGCTGATAATGACTATGATATTCCACCAGTGCCCCATGAACGTTCTGCTCAAGAGGTCCGCTTTTGCTTAAGTTTTGAATATCGCCAAAACCATATTCAATACGGACATACTTTCTGCCATTAATAGGTTCAGCCCAATCTAAGCTCACAACTTTATCAGTCTTCTTAGCCTTGATCCTTTTATCGCTAACAAAAGCCACCACATCCGCCAACATCAAAAGCCGTGCATCCTCGCGAAACCGCACCAGAGAACATTTCTTCCAAACATCAAAAGGAATCCCAAGATTAATTTGTACCGAATTAACATCGCTATCCCTAAGTTTTAAAATATCCTTCATCTTCTCCCACAAATACATTTGCGTTTTAAAGCTCCATGAATGACCAAAACTAAATTCGGGAAGCTTGTAGGCATGGTCAGGGTGGAAATCAATATATTGCATCCTGCGAAGATCTCGAGGACTCTGAATAATCTTTTTTAGATTCTTTTCGTCGCAGAAACTTTCGGGAAGATTAAGTTCTATCTCAAGGCCGATCGGAGTTCTCAGCTTTCGATTAGCCTCATCCTCAAATTGTGCAATACGCTTTGTGTTCCCAAAAAGGCCTGCCTCCGCCGCGCCGGGCAAAATGATAGAAGACGCTCGATCAACAATCGGACAAGAAACAGCTTTGGGTCTGATATTGCCAAAGACATGCCTCTTTCTACCCCGCCCCTGAGGAAGAGACTCAAGATACTCTCGCAGATCCGGACGTGTTCGCAGCTCTTCTTCTAAAAGCTTCCATAAAAAACGCCGCGCCTTGCGCAGATTGGATTTCACAGTGTTTCTGCTAACACCTCGCAAACTAGCAATCTGCAAATCCGTCCATCCCTCATCATAATGCCAAGTGAAATCAAGCCTGTACACAGGAGGTAACTTCTCTTTAACAAATGCTCTCAACAATGTTTTTATCTCTTGCGCAAGAACGACAAATCGCGCTCGCTCATCCATAGGTATAACCGGCTCGTCAGGAATCTCGAAACTACTATCCCCTTCATCTAAAGAAATTGTTTTCATCTTAGACTTCTGCTTGAGCCATGTGTAGGAGGCATTACGCAAAATAGGATAAATCCAAGGCAAGGGATCATCTTTTCCGTGAAATTGCGACTTAAGATTGCCGCGCGTACGAATGATTCTAATGTAAACATTCTGAAGAATATCCTCGGCATCTTCCTTAGTCATAGAGCCAAAATAGCTGTTCGTTAGATACCCTATAAAAGACTCTCGATGTTTTTCAAAAAATACCCCTAAGGCTCGCAAATCGTTCTCTTTAAGAAATTTCATAATAAGGTCGTAATCCACCTTCTTTGCTTCTTTAGACCTGCGGCTTTTTATGCCTGTGCTGCTCATCCTGTCCACCTGAGGCTCTATTGCCTTCACACCCGACGATGACACCGCAAACCCACAGGCCTGCATAACCATGCCGACCTTGTCAAGAATCAACCTGGCCTCCGCCGCAGTACTTTCACCTTGGTTCTCAATGTATTGACTTAACCGCCAATTAAAATGATCGGAAACTCTTTGGTGCCCCAGGCTCAAAAGAATTTGCTCCAGGCGCTCACGCTGAAGTACCGCCTCTTTTTTACAAATCACCTGATACTTCCGGTCAATATCCTGCATATACTCAACCAATCCAAGATTAGCGATAACATCGATCATCGTTCTTAGAAAAGCATCCTTTTGCGCCAAACGAGGATTGCTCCATATGTCCTGAATATTCTTAACAACAGCGCTTCTCTGTCTAAGGCCGAGGCTAAAAAGGCTCTTGGCCACGATCTCATCAAGCCCAGGGTGTGGATGCAAAAGCCAAGCTCTACGGACTTTGATAAAAAATGGCTTCCATGCGATCAGTTGTTGCTCAACAAACCTCTGATCTCCTAAGAATCCTATAGCCTCTAAAAAATAAAGATTCGTTTTAAAGATTGAAAGAGTCTCTTCGATCGGCTTGCTCGCTTGGTCATCCATAGGCAATATCCCCTCGCTCTTCAAAATGGGAATAAAGGCAGGATCATCAAAAGCAATAATCAATTCCGCCCCTTGTATGCGCTCCTGAGGATTTATCGAATGAACTTTCTCAAGGATCTCTGAGACAATACGCAGATCGTGAAGCTTGGCAAAGATTTCTAAAGACTGCTTTAATTGGGCCTCGGCGAAAGAAAAATCTCTTAGTAATTGCTCCTGGTCTGGATTGAGCTCAAAGAAGGTTAAGCCTCCGCTTTCCTGGCCCTGGCTAAAATCTGAATCTATCTTTTCAATATCTTTCTCAAGCTGTTCCTCTTGCTCCTTGGTCTCTTGGTATAATTGATGAAGTGCTGCGCGTGCCTGCATATCCTGAGGGTTAATATTCAGCAAGGCATGGAGGGCGATCAACTGCGCCTGAGGATACGGTTCGCCAAGGATATATTTTGCCAAGGGTTGCGCTCTTGCCTTGCTGCTTTCAAAAAAGCTTAAGTAATAAGCCACGCGGGCATTTAAAACATAAAGAGCGTTTAAAACCCCAGGCTCTGGATTTCGCCTCTCCACTTCTTGCACGATACCCTCATTAACCCTCGTCAACATTTTTTCAAGGACCTGAAGTACAAGCGACCCAAAACGCTCACGGTTGTGTTGCGCAATACGCTGCCGTTTCTCAATCGTGTTCAAAAGATTGCTGGAAGCTGGGGCTCTGAACGGCCAAGCTTCTGCCCTATTCTGCGTGAGCGCTGAAGAAACAAACGGTGATCTAAACTTAAAATTCTTTAAAAGCCATTCGGCGCCATCAACACTCTTCAGGCCAAGAATTTTGATCGTGCTAAGCGGCCAGACATAAGAAACATCAAAATGATTAACGCTCAACCCGCCTCTCGTATTGATCATGGGATTATCAACGCCTAAGGGCTGTCCTTGATCTCCAATGCGCAAAATATAATCGATCGGCACCCCGATGCGCTGCGAGAAGTCCTGTAGTCCTATATGCTTATCACAAATGCCGACCTGAAAATAATCATCCGTATAGGTTGCGCCCAGACCCGGCTTTTGGGAAAGCTTTCTGTTGAGCCGATCCGCAAACAACCCTCGATCGCAGGCACCTTTAAAGGTAAAACTAATCGCCTCTTGGCCAATATCCACATCCTTAACAAAGGGATCAAAATGTTTCTGCCTTAGAACGTCCATAGCATGCGCCAAATAATCATCCTGGATGTGTGCCTGATACAATGCCTCTGAGTTGTTATAAACATAGGCGAGGGAAGCTGTGCTAAAATAAAAATAACATAGCTCTGGATGAAAATGATCACCGAGCCGCTCCCCTATCTCTTTAAAAAAGTCATAGATTTCTCTAGTATCTTCTGCCTTCCTACGCCCCGTATTGATGGCAACGGGAACCTTTGCCGCATTAAGCCTAGCAATGTGGTCAAAGATAGAAATTGAAGGAGCCTTGTTTCCATACCCCTTGATTGTTCCATCCCAATCCAGCATAACCGCTCCCCAAAAAACCTGAAGTGACTCTTCCCATGACTTCCTCTCTAGCTTGCTTAAACTAACTTTTATCTTAAGGTTCCCTCGAGGCAAATCCGCCCACGCCTGACCAATGCGCGAAGTTAACTGATAAAAAGACTCCGGCCTATTGGAAATCTCTGCCAAAGCCTTAGCCATAAACACAGCTTTTCCATCTCCATAATGAATCAATTCAAGCGGACCAACACCTCTCCAAACATCCTGTTGATCAATATCACTCCAAAGCTCAGCAGGTATTCGCATCAGGGAAATCACTTTTTCCGAGGAGTTTTCAACATCGACATACACAAAAATTTTAGCAGTTTCATGAGGCTCCAGGTTCATCTCAAAACCCGAAGCCATTACTTCAGAAAATAAAGGAGAGACAATCTTAGTCGTAACTGAGTTTACACGCACATAGGAAAGACCTTCGCTCAAAAAAGCGATCAATCGCGTTGGCGTGAATTTCTCAATCGACAAAGCCCATCGGCATAGTTCAAGACGCCAAGCGACCCACGTCCTATTCCCAAGGATACGCTGGGTTTCTTCTGCATACCAGAGAAGCTCTGTCGCCAAATAATACGGTATCGCTGCCATAATAATCGAAGGATTAACCTTACTTGCATCAAAGTAGGAATCAAGAAAAGCTATAAACAAAGAATAAAAATTCTGAATAAGAAAGGGGCTATTTTTCTGAGCGTCAATAAGCGTGACAATCACTTTCGCCAATTCCTTGCTACGCGCGCCACGTGAGCTGGCTTCTCCATCAATGACCGCACCTATTTCCCTCGTCCAGGGGTCAACAAAAAAATTCGTAAGTCCTGGGTCGCCATGATGCATGACGAGTTGATCGTCGCGAACATCGTGATGTGCTGCAATAATTTGCTCTCGTGAAGGAAGATCGAGATAGCCTTGGTCGGCCAAATACTTACACCGATTTAATGCCCTTTCAAGCTGAGAATCAAAATCTTGCGGAAGATAAATACCCTCATCCAAAATGTCCATCCGGCTATCGTGTATCTTCGCAAGAACCAAGGCATAACCACAGATAGCGTCTTTTGCCTCTTGAAGGCTGATCTGCCCGCTGTGCAAATAGGAAAAAAGATCCTTAAGCCTTCCGTCATAAGACACATTACTGAAAACGAGAAACTTGGCTTCATTGTTCGCATAAGCCATGTGCGCGCCTTCAAGCGGATTGTGTTTTTCAAAAAATGCTTTTTCTTTCTCAAAAGCAAAATCTGGCTCTAAGTTAATCTTAACAATCCACCTTTTTGTTGGCGAATAAAAGATCAATTTCTTGCCAGCATGCTTGATTATGTTAACCTTCAACCCTTCCTGTAGCTTTTGCGCAAGGAGATTAAGATCAATCCACAGCTCAGGACGTGTCTTAAACAAATATTCCAAAATAAAAATAATCGTGTCTGCCTCTGCCTCTTCTCGAGTCAAGGCTGTCTTCATCATACAACCGACAAGGGCATAATAGAAAATCTCTATTTGCTTATACAATGGAAACTGAAGATACTGTGTATGGAAAAATATTTGCTTCGTGATTATTTCGGTAATAGCGATATAAGGTAAGGAGTCTTTTGCTTGAAGCAGGAGGAGATCATTGGTAAAAAATATCTTTGTGGACAACAATGCGGCCTTAACATCGGTGGCAAATTCTGGTGGCCCGCGCTGCGTAAGATATGTCAAGATTGCGTTAGCAATCTTGTTCAGTCTATCAGCGCCTTGTTCGCGAGAGGCTGATAAAGCCGTTGTGTCAATCGCAATAGCTTCGGATAAATAGCTCTCTCCAAAAGTCTTTGTAGAAAAGGCTTGCTCTTCGGTGCTTAATAGCAAAGGATAGACCTTTTTCTGAGGTGTAGACGAAGCGCACCTCGATGCAACCCGCGCGTCGCCAAAACCCAAAGCGCTGGAGGATGTTTCATAAACAAGAACCGCGTCTCTTAAAATCTTATCAAAATTTGTAAAAAGATAATCAAGCGCCTGCCTATCAGCTAGCCTTTTATATCCTTTGTTCCCTTGGCTTTTCTCGTAATCAAAAAATAGCCATATTTGCGCCCCATCCTCTTGCGAGATAGAAACAGTGTACGCAAAATGATGGATTTTGCCGACATGGATACGATTCACAGGATATCCACGGGTAATATCTTTAATCTTATAATGATGTTGCTGGCCAAGGATGCGATTAGCTAATGACTTGATCGAACCAAGAAAACGATTGTATAATTCTAAGCGTTGTCCTTGTTGCAAAGTGGTCCAGATATCGCTGGCCAAATATATACGGATACTTTTTGTTTCAACAGTGGATTTGGACGGAGGAAGGTCTTTTGCGGTAGGAGCAGGCTCTGTCGTTTGGGCTGGCGGCGCCTTGTTTTTTGCAGGCTCTTCATTTTTAGACTTTTTGATCTCAGCGTGGTCGTCGCTTTCGCTTTCTTGCGCTATCAAAAGGGCTTCGATGGCGGCTATGCGCCCAACATATGTCTTTGCCTTTTCAGGATCAAGCCCGGCGATCATTTCCCCGACCCTCGATAGATTCTTGCGCGCCTTTTGCTTGCTGTCTTCATCCGGTTTTTGCGCCTGATTGTTCGCGTTACGCAGAAAGCTTTCAATATCTGTGATCATCTTCTGCCGATTCTGGGCTGCTGCAATCTCAGCTTTCAGCCATTGGTATTTTTTCTGAGCGCGAACATCTCCGGAGTTTTGGTTAAGCAACTGTTCGGCTTTCTTCAATGCGCCTTCATGCTGACCGCTGCTCTCAGCCTTCAGAATATCCGTCCAAAGGCGCGATAAAGTTTTTGCTTTAGCATTCAAGGCCTCCACTTGCTTGCGGGGCGCCCCTAACCTGGCGAGAATATCCGCCTGATCAACCGCCACCGTATAATCCCCTTTACTGATGATTTGCTCAAACAAATCTTTGGCGTGCTCCTGCAAAGCAGCACAGGTCTGACTATCCGCAATTTGACCTAAAAACTTAGCTGCCTTGGCATAATCGTCTAAATCATGACCCAAAAGTTTAAAATGATCCGCAAAAAATGCCACCGCCCTCTGACGCGATGTGTCCTCCTGCGCTTGGGGAACGACGCGATTAAACACCGTTACCAGGTCTTCATCCCGGAACACCGGTAAAACCTCCTGCCAAAAAGTGTTGGCCGCCCGCTCCCCTTCGCCCGCCGGATCGAGAACTTCCAGGATCACGGAATAAAAATGGATCAATGGCACTTGGCTTTGGCCGTTATTCTTGATAACAAAACCATCCAGGCGAACAGCTTCGCTGCAGCGGGCGTACGCGCTTACAAAATCCCCTTCCAAGATAGAAAATCCTGCCTGACGAAGATGAATATCGATCAAATGGATCAAATAGGGCTCATGATCCGGCACAAGCCAAAGCGCTTGGTTGGTAACCTTTTCTGCTTTTCGGACCATCTCCGGCGCATACCGATCGATGAACAGGTACACTTGCCCGAGTTGATCATACAAAGCCGCGAGCTTTTCATCGCTATAAGCGACCTGATTGTAAAACTCTGGATCCTGCTCCAGCGTCTTTTTAATCGTCTCGTCTGCGCGCAGGGCGATGTCTTTCTCGAGTATGATCGCAAAGATCTGATGGTCCGCCAAGGGTCTTTTCTTCCCCTGGGCCATTTCGTTCGCCAGGGTGGCGCGCAAAACATCAATAAGGTTAACGCCCAAGGCAAGCGCCACAACATCCTTGGTGTTCTTCAGCCCTTCCACAACCCACGATATCTTGATGCTAAAGTCATTTATATCCTTAGTCTGGACCAAGGAATAAAAAAGATCCAGCATCGTCGAGAAACAAAATGTGCCCAAATCTTTGTTTTTTTGATTAACGCAATCCCGCGCGGTCTCCAAGAGCGCTGCCCAGGACTTTTCGAAATCTTTTGTCTCGATCGCTAAAAAGGCTCGAATGATCTTCTGAACGATTTTGTTGCGCGGCGTCAGGATATCTGCCGGCGTAGCCGCAAGGGTTTGAAACAAGTCACTTAAGTCGTATTGAAAGAACAGCGGTTTGAAGATATCAACAGAACCCTTGAATTTGATCTCCTGAAAAAACACAAAAATGAAATCGCAGATCGCATTCACGCCTTCATGAAGACCCTGCTTCGCAGCCTGCCCGGGTTTGTCTGGGAAATATTTCTGCCGTAAGCCGATCAAGGAGCGGATAAACGTCGGAGTCTTATAACTCCCCGGCGCGCTGGCGCGGGCGGCTGTTTTGAGCGAAGAGCTTATTAACGCGGGGAAAATCCCTGACCTAGCCCCTTCTTCAAGAACATACGGAAGCAACCCTTCAGGATCAATGTCGGTCAAAACCGCAATAAGACAAAAAAGATACTGCATTTTAGAGTTCTGATTCTTTAAGGACGTTTTTTTATTCGAAAGCTCCACGAAAGGAAAAGTCATGGTCACTGTATTGCTTGCCTTTTCATATTCGTAAGATGCAACGGGCTTCAGGCAATCAACCGCACTTACCAATTTTCCAATCGAATGCTTAAAGAATCTTTCTCTAAAATCCTTCGGGCCCAGCTCATCTTGAAGCATTTCGATATACTGCCAAAGGCTTCCGATCATGACATTCTCGCTCATACGACTTTCTTTAACCCGGTAGACTTTGCAGGGGATTTCCCCGTCCTGAAGACCCAAGAGGTAAGCCAGGTCAAAACGATGCATTCCTTTAAGGATAAAATATTGCCCATATCCTATATCCAAGATATCGATCGGAAATTCTTGGATGAATTTATTCCAAGTCGATTCCTCATCGTTGATCCGGCTCAAAATACTGAAATATTTAAAAATGGAGGTATTGTGCATGCGAAAGATCGAGGCAATGGGAATCTCGCGAATCCCGTCGATATGCCACCATCGATCGTCCTGTAGGGTTTCCCGGGCCTTGTTTACATAAAAGGAGGGATGTTGGGATTCGAAACCTTCTTTGTCGAACACCATATCCTTAATCCTCAAAAGATTAGCTTCTGCCGGAATAGAGTTGAGCTTACTATGGTTGCGTGCACCCAGCGAAATAACCGTGCATAACTTATGCGCGATCCTGACCTTAACAGTAACCCCTTTGTGTTGCGCCGTCAGAGTCATGCAGTCATCGTTGATCTCGAAATCCCGAATGACTGCGTTCGGCCCTGAGATGCGGTCGATCAAAGATGACGAAACAGTCTGATCCAAGGAATTTCCCGATGAAAAAGATCCTGACATGGATAGAGATAAAGCCCCGCGCTCCTGCCAGAAGCCCGCAAGCCATTGCCAAACACCCGCATCCAGTAATCCCGCGTTATTGACAGTGCTGGCTTGGAATAAACCCGACAAGCTTACCGCTGTCGGGCCGATCAGCCCAAGGGTTAAAATAGCGGGAAGAATTGATGAAGTCATCAACGGGTCGTAGATAAAGAGCGAGTTTAGCCACGAGTTCAACAGTAAAAACATAGCTGACCAAATGATGCAATGCGATTTATCCTTAAAAACAGAACTGCTTATGCACCTTTCTGCATCCTCTCGAGACGTAAATACGCACCCACCATTAAACCAATCCCAGCTTAGATTTTCTTTGTTTAGTTTAAGGCACCCGCCGATAGGGTCTATGTCGAGAATTATACTTATTGTTATCTTTTGTGAGCCTGTAACATGAAATACAGGATCGCCGATTCTTGCTTGCGTCTTTCTCCCGGCTCTGTCTATAATGCCGTATGTTTTTCCAGCATCGGCAACGGTGGTTCCTTGCTGCTGGGCGATTTGATCCCTCAGCGCCAACAGAATACTGCCTATTTCGGGTTTTATAAGAAGAAGATCTCTGCCTCTGTGTCTGCCTTGTATATAGCCCTCCAAGATGATGCTTTTCTTCTGCGCAGAGACAAACATTTGACTAACGCGTTTAATGGCATTCTTTAATTTTTTGCCTTTTAGCAGTTCGCCATCTTTACCGCGTTGCTTTATCAATTTTCTCCATGCCGTCTTGTCTTCAGAAAATAACAACAAAAACAACGTATTTAAAGATAATAAGTCCAGACTGCCTCTGATCAAGTCTATTAACGTAGAGACATTTTCGAATTCTTTAGTCTCGATCCCTTTAGAAGAAATTTTTTCTCCCACCGGCGTTGATGAAGGATCGGATTCTGGACTGCTTCCCTCCTGATCCCACCCTGCACTCGCTGGCGAAGTTACATTGTTTATCAACCCCTGTAAAACCTCCATAGACACAAATCCGATCAAATCAAGCAAGCGATGAGCGCCAACAGGCAAGGCGCTATTTGGATTGCCAGGCCAAGTATCTTCCCTAGTTCCACCTTGAGATGCCTGAAATAAGCCATCGGCGTAATAATAATAGCTTATTCTGCCAAGCGATTCTGGCACATATCCCAGCAATTCCTGGCAATAGGCGTTAAAACTTTCTTTTAATATCCTGCTTAAGTTTTCCACGGAGGAACCATTGAAGATCAGGCGCTGAGCAATAAATATCGTCAGGCAGAAAAGCTGCTGACGGACGCAATATGCCGACATTCTCCCAAGATGGTCCAAAGACCAATCCGCTATAGTTCCAATCGATGATCTTAAATTTGGGAAATCGAAAGACGTATCACAAATAACCCCTGCCGGGAACCAATCTAAATTATAATTACACCCGGAATGAAATATCGGAATTAACTCCGTATGAAGTATGCCAAATTCTTTAATAAGAGCCGCGCAATTTTTAAATAGAAACAGACTTTCGCTGGCACTTACATCATCACAATATTCGAAATATCGGATATCCGCCTGATAAGCCCAGCCACAATAAAATTCATCTCCTGAGTCATCCCTAATAATCAACAACGGGTTATTCCACTCGGTAAAATCAAAATTAACCAAACCTTCTAGATATTCACGGGAGATCCTGAATAAAAAGATCCTTGGTTTTGCGCCTATCGGTTGACATGGCTCAGGAATGATGCCTGTATAAGATATAGTACTTTTTTGACGCGCCTTTTGATATAAGAAAGGCTCCCCATTAACTTTTGTTAATTCTTCACCTCTTTTGATCAATTTAATACAAAAACCCTTGGCGCAAGATAAATGCTGTATATTTCTACCAGCTATTTTTAACTCACTCTCTGGCAATCCAGCTTGAAATAATTTATAAAAAACAGGCAGGAGCTTTAAATCGCTTTCCTGCACAGCAGGAGCCCTTGCCGGCAGGCTTTCTGCGGATGTTATTGGATATATGTCTTCATCCAACAAAGATAGAACGCCTGTCGCTATAATATGAGAAGCCCTACTTATAATTCCGTGTCCGTCTAATAAACCTTCAAGGATGCGTTTTAATAAATTTGGATTTCTTAAGACAAATAATCCTATATCATATGATTCGCTTAAAAAAGTGCCCCTTCCCTGACAGTTAAACCACAAGTCTTTCTTTCCTAAATATTCTTCCGATAAGACTTTCTCTATTGCCTTTTCCCCCGCGCAGTCCAAAGATTTACCGTCATTACATTTTTTGATCATATCGCAAATGACAAAATAGAGTGTAGACAAAATATGATATATAGCAAATATAGAATGTTCATGCCCAACGACAATTGTTCGCAAGAGCTTGAAAGCACTTAGGCGGTCTTGGCACCAACCACTTATATAAAGAATGGGCGGATTACTTTTATTTTCCTCAAGAACGATTAGTCGCTTTAAAAAGTCAAAAACATCTCTTCTTTCGCAGACACAGCAGTATTCCTCGCAACAAAGAACCAGATGGACAATTTCCTGAATGGCTTGTAATTCTTCATTAGTTAAATAATTTATGGATTCTTCACTTTTTAGTCCTAATAATTGAGCGATTTTAAGTCCATCCGGCGCGCTGGCGCGGGAAACATTTTCCGGCGAGGAAGCACGCGCGGACTCAAGAGCGGAGGAGATATTTTCAATTGCCGAGGCTCCTGTTTGCTCCTCAGGGATCCACGTCAGCTCAAACCTTTGAGGCATCTCATCAAAAGCACAACCGGTTTCCTTTGCCTTTTTAACACAATTCCTCAATTCCCAATTTAATGAATCTCCCTGAAGCAAGCCTGGGAAAACCTTGACAGCTTTGACAGCACAAGCAAAAGCTTTATTAGGAAACTTTGTTTTATCACCTTGTAGATAAGGATAGCGCTCAACATAAAGATTCGCCAAGCGCGTTAGCGCGGTCCAGGAATTCTTATTGATCGCACAAACTTTTTCCAGCTGCTCCACGGCTTGCGGAAACATCCACATCTCTTCATACAACGCGGCCAGCGCCATCCGATCGGCCAGGTGATTGCCGTCGCTGGCTTTAATGGCGCGTAAAAGCCTTTTGATTTCCGCTTGTTTTTCAAAATAAGCCAAGGCAGCATTTTTTTGTCTTGAAGTCAGAAGACCTTTGCTGCATTGCTCCTCGATCGCGATGGTCGTCTGAGCAAAGCTTGGCTCTTTTGATATTCGTGTTAGAAATTGCACTCGTTTATGAGCCAAAACAACAGCCTCATCCGATGACCTTAGCCTTAAAAGCTCGCCGACGGATTCATTGGCGGATTGCAGATCATAAAAGGCCGGCTTGGCAGTCAAATTTATTTCAATACCCTCTAAAAAGCCTTGAATATCACTTTCAGCTTTAACCTTTTCGGCAAATCTCTTAAGAACATCGCTTAAAGGCTTCGCCGTTTCTAGCTCTTCCACAACATCCAAGGCCGCCACCCAGCTATCCCACGTGCCGTCTTCTGAAGCCTTCTTAACTAAATCCTCAAGCTCCTCTTCAAGCTTCTGCACGCGTATTTGGGCTTGCCGCTCACGCTCCCGCCCGCGCAACTCTTCTTCAAACTTTTCTTCGATGATGCCGGCCGCGAATTCAACCATCTGGCGGCGCAAAACAATGGGGTCAAGCTTTGGATTAACCGTAAAAGAAAAATCACTAACCAAATCCTTAGCGATCCCCAAAAATGATGAAAAATAAAAATCAAACATCCGTGTATCCACCCTGAGCTCTCCGGTCAGCTGAAAGATCCTGGCATCGTTTTCTTTTTTCTGAGGTCCTTTGGCCGGAGATTTTCTAAGCATTGCAATGTCCCTGGTCTTTTCCTCCAAAGTAGTGATCCGCTCAGCCAAAAGCTCTGACAATATGCGGACAAAATCAATTCTGATGGATCTCGCATCATCCTCGATACCCTCAAGAACATCCTGGACAGAAAACTGCGCCGGATCGATCCTGACAAAAAGCTCTTTGGGGCTGCTCTTATCTGCTACGGTCAGATCGGGCCTAGACAAATACAGCAATATCAACAAAAAAGATAAGGAATGCTTGGCGGCGATATCACCACCAACAAGATCCATGGCCTTTGTATAATACTGATAGGCGCTGTCAAAATCTTTGAGCTTGTAACAAGCGTAAGCCAAAAGCGAATGTCCACCCAAAACCTCTGGGAACTCTAGAGTGAGCCTCTGGCCAATATCTTTAGCTTGCGCAAATTTTTTAGCTTTCATATAAACTACCCCTAAGCTATATAGGATGAGCGCCCGTGAATTGCCTTGATCCTTTTCAAACGCCATAAATAAAAGTTTCTCAGCTTCTGCGTATTCGCCTGTATTTCTGCAAAGCTCTGCTCCTATGCCAAGGATAGGAACATCTAATTCATTCTTGAAAATATTTCTGGCTTCATTAAAATACTTCCTAGCAAGCCCTGACTTGTCTAGCGGATCCTCTTGGAAGGTAAGGGACACAAGCAAGCCATAGGCGTCATGGGCTCCTGACACATCGGCTGGAGTGGCAAAGAGTTTCAAAGCATGGCGCACCTTCCCCAAGACCTCAACCGCTTTCTTAAAATTTTTGTTCTTGTTTTCAATAAAATTCATCGCCATGTTGTACCATGCGACCACCTTGAGCTGAGTTATTCTTGCCTTCCAATAGGCTTTATCCCTTTTCTTATCCTTAAGCGGCTCCATAACAAACAATTTTTCAGCCAGCGCTATGGACTTCTCGAGGATCCACAAAGAGTCTTTGCTCTTGCCAGCTTTTCGATAAATGATCCCTAAATAAACGCCTGTCCACATTTGCGCAAAAAGATGCTCAAAAGAAAAACCCGAATAATCTCTACGAATGCGCTCAATGATCTCCCCTGCTTCTTTAGTAGCGTTGTCATCATTCAAAATAAGAAGATTCCAGACCAGATCATGGGCGTTTTCAGGATCAGGATTAAGCCAATAAATCGTCCTCAAGCAATCAAAAACCTGCGCTTCAAGAAACCTCTTGTCAACCTCATGAGAGGCTGTCCTGGCCCTTGCATTGACAACCACCATCAACGAACGATACAGGCCAGCAAGGTTTTTATTGTCACCAGGCCAGACAGGGGTCTCGCTTGGGACCAATCTTAGCGCCTCTAGCGCGGCTTGGGCTTTGGCTAAGCGCTCAAGAGACTCTCTTTTCGCTTGTTCACCGTTGGCTTCTTCGAAATGGCGCACAAACTTCTGCGCAAAACTTTCCAGAACCTCATGAAAGAAAGCATTAGCGAATGCCTCTGACTTTGAAATAACTTGATTAGCTTCTTTGACAAAATCCTCTGTGTCCTCTTTTTCCGCGGCATAATAAATCAAAACATCAGCCATAAACTCATCAAAATACTGCTCTTGAATCTGGCTTTCATTCTTAAGCAAGACGTTTAAAGCTTTCGCGTAATATGTCTCCGCTTGATCCTTATTGCCTGTAAGAAAATAAAAATCGGCTATTCTTGTGGGAACACCGAAATTGGATTCGCTCACATGCTCTACTTCTAAACAATTTCTAAGGGCTTCTCCGTAAAGCTTTAATTCTTTCTGACAATCAGCAAGATTTGCATATGAATTTATTTTTACCTCCTGAAAAGCAGACATGATCTGACCAATTCCCTTTTGATATCCTTCCGGAACAGACAACATCAATGCCTTCAATTTTTGAAATCCGCCGAAAGAATCAATCTCTTTTTGCATCTCTTCGGCTAACGGGATACATTGCTTCTGATAAATCTCGATCGCTTCCAAATATTGTTCTTCCCCCTGCAAATCCATAGCTTTCGAAAAAGATGTTTCCCATGAAGGCAAAAGACGCATAAACTCTTTCAGGAGAACTAAAAGTTTCTTGTCATCACTCACCCTAGGATCAGGCTGAGATATCAGTTGCGGCTGAGGCTGCGCACCTAATGGAAGCCTTGGAAAACCTTGCCCAAAGGGGCTGATCCCTTGATTACCTGTTCCCTGCGTTCTTATCACTTCACTTAGAGATTTCAACGCTTCGTCCTCTTTGATCGGCGCGCTAGCGAAGGCGGCTGTTTTATTCAAGGCGCTGCTTGCGGCTAACAATTCTTTCGCCTTTTCTTCAGAAAGTCGCATACCGACAATAACTTTCCCCGGATCAACAACCTCAAAACCTAAATGACGCCAATGAGAAACCTTGCCTTTCGGAACATTCACCACGCAAACACCATTAAGCCCAGCCTCTTGACTTATCCTCACAGTCTCCTTGATCACTTCCCGCGAAATACCCTTTCTGCGATGCAACTCTAATATTTCCAAATAGCTGATCAAGGCGCAGGGAATATTCACAAACTGCTCGCTGAACCAAGGACTGCGGAAATGATATCCGCGCGGATGAAGGTCGATCTTCACAAGCCCGACAATTTCTTTACGTAAGCCGAATCCTGCCTTCACAAAAATACTTTGATTACTCTGGCCGATCTGCCAGTCGGCGTCCCTGTCAAAAATGGATTCTGCTATAAAATGCTGAAGTGGTCGATCATGTTTAAGGCGTGGATTATTGTGAAACCGAATAAGCCAAAGGCTTTCCGGTATGCCCTCCAGCTTAACCCGCCTGGCACCCATAAGATCCCGAAACGCTCTAACAACGAACAAAAACCCTGTGAGCGCTACAACGCTGATGATGACAACAAGAGCGCTCGAGGAAGTAGTAACCCCGGAATCCATAGCCTTTTCCTCTGAAAACTCTGCGGCCGCGCTCACAAAAGAATCTTCCAGAGAAACCTTAGCGCGCGTCAAAGGATTAACCAAAGCCTTGATCCTGGTCCAAGCCCTTTGCCGTGCTGACAGTGTTTTCCACCAGAAATATTTGATCACATGCGCGACAAAGATCCTCCGCCCGCATATTAACAAAACATTCCTAGAGGCCTCGGTATCATCATCCTTCCATCGAATTTCGATGTCTCCCTTGATCCCGCGCCGTTCGACAACAGGCATCAAGCTCACCAAATAATGCGGGATTAAAGCACCGATAATCTCTCGCTGAGCCATCTTGGGCAGAAAATTCAATATATTGACTTTGCAGATCGCACGCGTCATAGGCAGGCGCTTGATGAGCGGCACATAAAACCGGATATTCTTTCCGTTGACCGCTTTCCAAAAATGATACATAGCCTGAACAATGTCTTTTCTCCCTGAAGATCTTCTTTTGAGGAAAATATCCTGATAATAAAAAATGCGTCCTTCAAAATCTTCATTGATCCTGCGCACAAAAGCATCTTGGGCCAGCTCGGCCTGAGAAAAGATATCTTTGACATCCAAACGAAAAAGAACCGTGCGCTTGATACGCTTGCTCAGCCGCGAAGTCTCCATGAACAGCTTAAGATAAAGAGAAACTTTCTGAAGTGTTTTGATGCGGTCTTTGAGGTCCAAGCCTCTTAATTCCGCGAAGTTGGCTAGGACATCCGCGGTTTTTAAAATATGGATAAAGCGGTCCCCTTCGACCAGAACGCGGACCAAAAACATAATATAGGAATGCAGAAAATCATCGGGTTTTTTGCTGGTATAATCAAAAATAAAATCTGTGGCCATGTATTTGTTAACAATATGCAAAACCCGCACCATCCATCGGCCTGTTTTCACACCAAAAATCTTTGTTAAAATAGCCACCGAAACATCCGTATCTTCCGAAACATCATGCAAAAGTGCGAGGGCAAGCTTGTGCTCGTCTGTGATATAAAAAATATTCACGCAAAGCTTGGCGACAAAAAGAGGATGGGTGATGAAAGGCTTTTTTTGAAAGTCGGAAAAATGCCAAGGGCGCTGATTGTTCTCCAATGCCAGGGAATAGCCACTCTTTTTTTGTTTGCGCTGCTGGCCAAAATGAGCACGTTGCGCCATTAAAAAAGCCGGCAAGAGAATATCCAGATCACAGGACCCTTTTTTCAGAATAACCGCGTTGACAAGGCTGGCAAACTCCTGCCGGATCTGCCCCTGCTCCCTACGAATATCTTCCAGATACAGCTCAAATGAGCGAAATGTGCCGTCTTCAAGCCCTTCCCGGAATTTCTCAAAGATCTCCTCAAGGACCCTCATAAAACCCTGGGTCACGCCTTCATCCCTTCTTTCAGTAGCGGACAGCGCGTCCAGCAGTTGAACGCGGTATAGCGCAAACACCAGATCGCCAGCCGGCAGACCAGCCGCCTGTACTGTTTTATGAGTCTCGCGGATAAATTTCTTGCTGGGCGTGAGATCTTTGGCGCACCCATACATCGCGTACTCAGCAAAAATAGAATGCCACCAGGTCAAATATCTAAAAAACGCCATCTCTTGCTTATTGAAAATAGGCGCAAGCTTTTCCTTTCCATAGGCCGCGGAAAAATATGGATGCTTCAGGTATCGCAGAAAACCGCGGAACTGTTTACTATCCTTAGGATAAAACGGCCGAATAGCCACACGGATCTGCTCGATGCGTCTTTCATTGCCTTCCCAGGGGATCAGGCGCCTGTCTTGGTATTTTTGTACCACAACCTCGCTATCACCCAAATCGCGAAACAATAACGCGGCCCTCACCGCCCTCATCTGCGCGGGCGCATAACCCCACGAACCTTGGGATTCTTCCTTAAGCAGGATCTTAAAGCTTTCTAACGTGCGCAAATAAAGCGAGAAGGTCCTGTGGCCCCCAGAAACCGATGGCAAAGGTATCAATTCCTTAAACTCTGGGATAATCTTTAAGATCTCCTTTGTCTTGAAGGCTTCAATCATTTTCTCTGTGCTGTCCAAGAGCTTAGAAAGCGTAAGAGAGGAGGATACCCGATCAAATTCAAGAACATTCTTGAATAAAACCTCAAACTCGCCTACAACTCTCTGCCAGCTGTTATCAGAGAAGAATGCGTTCTCCAGGAGTTCTTCCCATTTACCGTCTTTATGACGATTTTCCCAGGCGCTAAATAATGTCTCAAATGCCTGATATGCATGATTGATTGTATCGTCCTTGCTATTGTCATCAATAGGAAAACGTGCCCCGTTAAATCCAGGCTCATCGTCATAAACCCCTAACAAATCTTTTAAAGCTTTAACATAAACCGATTTAATCGTTGATTTATGGCCTTGTTTATCTGAAGCCAAAACAGCGGTTAAAAATGCCAAAGCCTCCATTGGAGAAATTCCGCCTGGCTCCCAAGTTGAAAACGCCAAATAAAGATCACCGGCCAAATACATATGAAAATAAATCGGATCTTGATCAGAAATCCCTTTTCCCGGATAGCCAACCAAACCCGGAAATTCTTTAACCAAGGATTTTAGCTGACCCATAAGCTGAGTGTCCCCATCCCCAACAAACAAAAAGACAACCTTTTTCCCTGAATGAAAAACTTTTCGAACAAATGACGCAACATAATTAACGCCTTTTTGCTTCGTAACACGCGTGACCATAGTGACAACAAAATAATCATCATCGACTAAATAGGTAGAAATTCCCTCAGAATGAGAGAAAAATTCAGGATAGTTTGTTGCGATTTCTTTGCGAGACTTTTTCTGCATCGCTTTAATATGGTCCATTGCTTTTCTAACGGCTACGCGATCCGTTCGATCAATATCTCTAAAACAGAATCCAAACAAATCATTCTGACGAGCTTCTAGCTGAATACCGTTAGTAATTGCAAACAATCTGTTTTGTTTCTTTTTTTCTATATATAAATAACGCAATCCTTCTCCCCCGCCCTTATTATCTGATGCAAGAAAATCAAACAATTGCCCCGGGCTCACAGTTCCAACAAAATGCCTACGTTCAGGCCGAATACCTGCCGCAATAAGATTCATCAAATTAGGATCATGAGGATCCAAGAACATCTTTCCTTCTTCTGTAAGGTTGCCAGACCCATCTATAGCGCGAAGCCCAAAATTTTCCAAAAGATTAACGCCGTTTTGCATATAAGGAACTCTAAACTGATAATCTTGGCCGTTGTTATGAACAAAAAAGATAGTATAGGTATCTTTAAAATGAGGGTCGTTACAATAAAGGGACGTTTCACAAGTTAAATGCACCATAAGGGGTGCACACATCCAATCATTGCCAACAAAAAAAGAAGGAAAAATATCTATTTGCTTGATCGCTTCTAAGGTGCCTAAAGAAAGAAATATCGAACGAAGTTGCTCGTGCTCATTGGTTACTTTCTGCGCCTTATCAGTTGTGTTTCCTCGTAGCTTCCCATAAAGAGCATCAGCATAATCAGGATTATCTAAAAACAGATAATTAACCCCGCTTCTGCGTGTGTACGCGATAGCGGCAGGAACAAACCCATGTCGCCCCATATAAATCTGAGGAACAACATTGACATAGTGAATACCAAACTTCGCAATAACATCATCTTTAATATACGTTCGATAAACAACTTCTATCTCATCTTCTACTACTACTTCTTCTTTATAGGCATACAAAGGACTAACAACATAAGTTTTAAGGCCTGATCTTACAAGCTCCTCAGCCTTTTGTCCCGGAACCTTCGCAAGGCCGCCAGCACTCGAAAATGGTGAAACTTCAGGAGAGCCTTCAACAATGATGCCCACGTCGATCCAGCGCAAAACTTTGGCCGCCACATCGCGCACGACGACCTCCTGACTTGTCGCAACAATGTCTTGTAGCGCCTTTTTGACAAAGGTGCGCAGCTTCTGATGACCTTGGGTCAGCTCATGCATCATCATCGTCAAATCACAGGGCCAGAGATCTTTATATCGACCATCACCCTCGGTAAGCTTCGCCAAGAAAGCAAAGCGCTCTGCAAACATGGCCGCGTCGTTTTTGCTGAAAGGCCCCTGGATCCATCGTGACGCATAATTATGTTTGGTGCGATAAGCAAAAGGCTGATATTCATAACGCGTAAAAGAATCCTTGATCAAGGCTTCCTCTGTGCCAGGCTGACCCGTGATATCCTCCAAACTTAAAACAGCCACATCATAGGCTGTTAAACGCAGGTCAACGCCATGAATGAAAAGGCCATGCCCCGACGATGTTTCTTCTTCGCCATTTTCTAAATTTACTACGCGATAAATTCGATTCTCATTATTTTTAATACCTAAACCTCTAAAGATATCAGCAAGATTGACCGTAATACGCGCCAAATGCCGACTGGTATTAATGACAAAAATGGCGTTTTTATTTTTTGTATAACGGGCAAGGGCCAGAACGCGATCGTGAGAAATATCAAAAAGATGTGTTTTGGCCTGATGGCTAAAAAGTTCTTTATTATTTCTATAAAAATTAAAAACACGCTCCCAATAGGCTTCATACGTTATTGCGTTAACACGCTCAAATTCTTTAAGAGCAAAAAATCGCTCTTGATCTCCTTTGGCATAATCATTGCGGCTCCAATTATCAATAGAAACACGCTGGGCCTGCCCTTTTTCCTGTCCGTTAAAAATAAGCAGCGCGCCTTTAAGCATAGCAATCCATGCCCAAAGCGCTGCCTTAATCTTGTAAGGACCATAATTCTCAAAATCCATCGTACGTTCAAAATCATGAGTCTCGAGCGCCGTGACAGCTTGGCCTCCTTGAGGTAATAAATGAAAAAGCCAGTCAAGGTGGCTGTTAAGAATATTTTTTGCCGGCTGATCTCTGACAATAACTTTCTTGAGATCCTCGTAAGTGCCAGAATTCATCGGGATAATACCTGACTTAATTAACTGTTCATCTCGCCCATAATTCTCGCCAATAAAAATAAACTCTGGATAGCGATTGTTGATCTCGGCTACCAAATAAGTTAACAAAGGATTTGCTTGGTCAGGAGACCACTGATTAACCGTACGAAATCCCCCATCCGAAGAACGCTGCCATGATGTCACATATCCGAATAATCGTTCTCTGCCCTGGAGACCTTCTGCGACAGGAAAAGTAACTCCGTAGTTATGAAAAACATCTCCTCTGATACCTGCAACACCCATTTGTGCAAGCCATGAGACAAGATTAACAAAAGCGTCGAGCGTACCTTTGTCACGATAATTTAACGCCACAGAATCATTCCACGAAACGGCGCTCCCGTCTCCATGAACGGTTCCGTCTGATGCCACGCGCTGAATGATTTGTCCATCCGGGCCATATGCCTTGACAACCGCTCGCTCAGGAAGCTGCTTAGAATTCTGGTTTAAATGCGGAATAACATCGACGATAATACCAATGCCACATTCTTTCGCTTTCATAATCATGTCACGAAAAGCTTCTTCGCCGCCTGCCTCCCGACTCATAGCCCAGCTACAAGGTGAAAACATTGATGCATCAGGCCCACGCTGTCCTTTGATATTTTCGGGACGCTCCAGCTGATAAATACCCATAACATAGACGCTATCATAACCTTCTTCTTTAAGTTGCGGCAAAAGCGCTTCAAGCATCTTAAAATGTCCAAAGACAGGTCGACCATCAGCAGTATGTTCTATTTTTCCATTGTGATGATAATTCCCTTCCCTGTCATAATAGGCGCTCATATAATTTAGCCACACCTGATAAATTTTCTGACCTGAAATATCCGGCTGGACGATCAATGTGCGGTTTGCCTCCGGTGAGTTCACAAATATCCATTGATCTTGGCCGCGGTCTAAGCGCACGCTCATATGAATGTAACCTTTTTGTGCAACAATCTTCTTGGCTCTGTCGACCTCCAAACGCACCTGATGGTCATTATGTGCAACAACCTTCGGGTTAAAATAAGAATACTGCTGATTTTCCGTCTGATAAAAAGCTAGTTGAAATCGCAAACCCTCAAGCTTTTTCTTTTCCGTTAAAGGATTAAATGCGACGTTGATAATGATGGGCTCGATCACAACAGCCTGGCCCGGATAAACGATCCGGATATCGGTAGCTTGTGGGAAATCTGAGGGCCTTAAACTGAATATTTGATTGAGGGTCTCTTGGGCTTTCTGCTGAATTTGCCACATGTTATCTTTAGCCAAAAGTGCAACAAATAAACGAAGGATCTCCTTGCGCGCATTTTCAGGCGTACCAGGCATTTGATAAATACGACGAGCTTGCTGTATCTTATTTTCGATATCAAAAATATCATAACCCGCAAAACTCTGCATAAAAGCATATAAATAAGGATGCTGGCTATACGTAGCAAGCTCTGCTTGAATGCCTTGGATCTCTCGCTGATCGCGGATAATATCAACACGCACCGATATGTCACGACTAAAAAATGATGTTACCTTGGGTGTATCTGTCATATAATCGACAAAATCAATTCTTGCGATACGCACAAGAAGAGCATTTGGGTAGCGGCCATAAACAACAATGATCTTTCCATCCTCGGTATAAAGCGTTGTCAGTTCTTGAACGCACTCTTTGGCCTCAAGCGCAATCGTTGCGTAGCTTTCGATCAAACTCGTTAAGTCTTGCTTAAAAGTAGCCTTACGCGTGTTCTTCGCCGTTGCCCCGTTACCATAACGCGCCAACAGCTCTGCCAAGGCATTGCTTTCGACAAGGTATTTCCAAGTCGAAATGATATTTTCGATTTTGATTAAAAGAGAGGAGGAATTTTTGCCAACATATTGGACGATCTCTGCGATCTTGGATGGGTCATAATCATTATTAAAACGCCAGGTGGCCGCTTTTAAAAGATATGCTCGATCCTTTTCCTTCGCCATGCCAAAGGCGATGCGTGTATCCAGGAAGCTAATGGCCCGGTGCAAGGCCTTGCGCCAATCTTTTTGCGCGGCATAATGCACCACGCGCGAGCGAAAATATTTAAGCGTCGCCTCTCGAAGCGTAAGTGAGTGTTCGCTTAATGCCGGATGAAACAAATTCTCGCCGATGATCGGTAGCGCCTGACGATAACGGATCATTTGATATTCCGGCGCGACACGTTCCCTGCCGATGCGCCACACTTCACAGCTCAAGGTATGCTCGCCGTCATGATCCACAAACCATACGCTAAAAGAATGTCCTAGCTTCTGATCCTGATCATTGCCGCTAACAACGACTCTGATATCAATATCCTGGCTATGCGGCGCAAACAAAAAGCTGTGCCCGATGTTGATGCTCTGGACGCTGCGGGGATCGATGTCGTTGCGTTCAAACTGGCGTACAATGGCTTGCGTAAAAGACATCCAGCTTCTCTTGCCTGAGGGCTCAATGATCTGCAAGGCTGGGCTTATCAAAGGCTCGTATCGTATTCGCGTGAACTTTTGCATCGGCTCCGGCAACAGCGAATAAATACTAAGCTCACGCTGCAGGGTTTCATGCAGATTAAGAATTTGTTCTTGAGAAATAATGCTAAGCTGGACATCAGGGGAAGGATAATATTGGCTAAGGGAGATCTTCACAGTATCAAAATACTTTTGCGGCGGGGCTTGTCCGGGCACAAGCATCCACTTCCAATATAAAGGTTCTCCGATAAGAAAACCATTAGGGTAAGCCGCAAAGATTGGGAGGTCTTCAATCCTCTTACCTGTAATATCCATCGCAAAGAAAAGTAATCCTTTTCTTGATTGCGCCCTGACGCGCTCAGAATTCAAACAAAGTATCTTGACCGCCCACATCAAAAGGCCTTTATTGCTTGAACGCGCATTGTTTCCGATAATCTGTCGCTTTGTTTTATGGCTTGTCGTTAACTGATGCTTTGTCTCTTCTTCTGTGCCAACGAGTTTAGCCGCTTGCAAAACAACCTTTCTCATTTCTTCACGAGTTGTTTTGCGGCCTAGAAGACGCTCCTTGGTGCGTTCAAAATCCTCCCTCTCGCGTTCTTCTGTCTTAGATGGACAATTGGCATACAGCTTATGGCTTTCAAAGAATTCTTCTTTCGACATGCCGTTGATCGTCTGTTTTTCAAGATCGATCACGATGCCAAATCGCTCCGCAAGCTTCTTTACGGCCAGAGTAATATTTGAGGAGCTACTTGCCTTCCCTAAAGCTGATTTCTGCCCAGCTCCATTTCCTCGTAGGGTGCAAACAATTCTTTTGTGCATAGCTTTCAGCGCAAACCCTGGCATCGCGCCAAGACTCAAAAGGCTTGTGAGTCCTGCGTGGCATTCCCCGCCCATCCCTGCTTGTCCTGCAAAATAACTTAAGCCGCTTAAGCCAAGAAAAAGGATCACGCTGCCAAAAAAGTTAACAAACTCATTGGTGTTTAAGGCGATCTCTGCAAAAAGCATCTTGTCTATGAATCTAGTTAGCCATGCATCCTTGGAAGGGCCAAGATTTAAATAATCCATATGAATCAAGATCGTTATTTGTTCCTGAGTAAAAACACCATCGACAAATGAATGACGATAGCTCCCTCCATACAAAAGAACATCTGATCGCGCACAAAGATTAAAACTGATATCAGATCCGGCTAACGATGCCATCAGAGCTCGCGCAAAGGCATCCGCTGCAGTTCCCTTGGGGCCTGCTAGAACAATATTCACCCGTTTCGCAGGATAGCCGCGTAGGGAAGAAATCTTTTCTTGAACCAGGTGGGCCAAGCCCGCGAGACGATCATACGCTTCAAGAGTAAACGCTACTTTGCCTAAGGGGAAAATGAAATGGTCGGCTTGGCGATTACTTATAATATTGAAAATGCTGGAGGCGCTCTTGGGCTGCGCGCTCTTCAGTGAGGAGCTTTGTTTAAGCGCCGGGTCACTTAAACCTAACGACGATCCACTTCTCTCCTGGCTTTTTCCTACCAAGCTCAGCTCAGAGATCTCTCTTGCCATTCCCATCGCTTCACTTGGACCTGACCTGACCATGCGCATTTCAAAGAACTTTATTCCACTGGGCATATCCAAGGCATACTCAAAAATCTGCAAAGACCCTGTCCTCAAGACTTCTGTGATCGCCCGTATTCCTTGAGAAGCAATCTCTGATGGCATAATCTCCGAAATCGTCTTGCCGATAAAAGAGTCTTTTTGTTTCCACAACATATGGGTTTCATTACATTGAACATCTAAAAAGACCCCCTCAGGGCTAAAATAAAAAAGGATATCCGGCAAAGCAGAAACCGTTGTTCTATATTTTTCCTCGCTCTTTCTTAAAGCTTCCTCTGCCTGCTTACGCTTAGTAACGTCCATGCCACCAAAAACAACAAGTTGTAATCTTCCTTCATCATCATGAAGAGACCTAATGAGCCAATGGACAACCCTAAGCACTCCTTTTCTTGTTGTCAAAAACTCATCAGCTTCTTGAATTAGTGGCGCTTCTTGCGCGTTACGCAAAATATCCACCACAAAATCTTTCTGTTCTTGCATAATAAATAAATCCGCTAACGGCTTGCCCACAACCTCCGACAAAGAATAACCGCTTATATCTTCTGCAGCATAATTCATGCGCATAATTAAACCTTGTGCGTCAACAACGATTACCATGGATCCCTCTGCATTAAGAATAGTAGACATAAGCTGATATTGTTGATCCATGGCATTGGCCATAGCCTGGATCCGACTAACATCCATAAGCGAAACCGTTATCCCAGCAGGAGCACCATACACATCAAAAGATAGAGCCACCTCCATCTGAACAGTTGCGGTCGTGCCATTAAGCTTCGTAATAACAACCTGGCCTTTCCACGTTTCTCGAGCGTGCAAAGACTGTACTATCCCCCTAGCATCTTCCCATAACCTAAAAAGAGATGTCTCAAGAACCTGCCCTTCTTCAGAATAGCCTAACAATTCTAAAAATGCCTTGTTCACATACATAACGTTTCCAAGCATATCTGCGATAACAACAGGATTGATCGACGTTTCTAATGCCCTAAGGGCTATGAGACTCTTATTTTCTACCTCTCTTTGCGCAGTAATATCCGTAAAAAATGTAAGCACGCCCAACCCTACGCCTTTTTTATCTACAATAATCGTATCCTTTGTAACGCCAAAAACTTTTTTTGTTCGCGAGACATACGCTCTGCCTAATGTTGAAGGTAAAGCCTTGCCTTGAAGCTTAGCTCTGTAACGTACGCGCGCATCTTCACGCTGGGCTTCATCAATATAGTCAAATATGGATCGGCCGATCATCTCTTGAACAGAACACCCAAGAATCTCAGCCATAGTAGAATTAACATAACGAATGGTTCCTTCTTCACCAAAAAGAATATATAAACCTCCGGGAAGAATGTTGGTCCAGCGATCCAAGACTTGGCTGTTGCTAAGCATGCGCGACACTCTCTCCTCTGATATTATTTTCTGCCCAACAATGACACTACTAGCCCAGACGCGTGGATTATGTTTTATCCTATCATCATTAAGCGTTAAAGAAGTTTCTTGAACGCTAACGCTATAAATACGGTCTTCTCCTCGAACCTGCGGAACCTCCTCTAAATATATTTGCGCTGATCTCTCTTCTCCCAAAAGACCATAAGCCCGAGCAATGTTTAACGTGATTTTATCAATTCCCTCAAAACTCATCGTATCTTCTAGAAATAATGCGCTAATAAACTGTCCAACCCTATCTTCTCCTTCGCTTTCATAAATCTTTTCGACAAGAGAATTTCTTTTGTTCTCTAAGATAACACTCTTCCACAAATCAAAAGATTCTTCTGCAAACGTTGCTAAGCCAACTCTCGCCATATAATCACCAGACCATCTAGCGAAAAATTCATCAACGCGCTTTTTGTCTTCTGGCGTCACAGCAGCCTGCGACAAAACCTGAACCCCAACCCCTCGTGCATAACAAACATCCTTCTCTTTACCTTCTAGCGCTGATCGCACACAATCTAAATCGCATGCTGACATTTGCACAGACTTATCAAAAAGTACATTCTTGGGCAACAACTCACCATGGGCGATGCCGTCTTGATGCATCAAATCTATCTCTTTAGCAAATCTGCTAAAGGCAACTATCAATATAGCAATATCCATGTTTTTAAAATAATCTCGACGAAGAAGATTTTCGGTATTAGCTTCACCCAAGCGATCAATAAACTCAAGGATTTGATAATGGTAGTCCCAGATAAAAAACTTTGCCAATCTCTCGTCAGTATCCGTGGGAGCACATTCTTGCATCTCAAGGGCAGAAATAAAGCCTGCTTCGTAAAGCTTAACCAATCCTGGTATTCTTCTTTCGAAAAAGTTATATCTCCTCCAAGTCGCCATGGGCAATTTCATTGCCTGAGAATAAAGATTACATATCTCAGGAACAATATCGCCATAAGGGTTAGCTACCTTGATCGCTACCTTCTCACCTGTAGAAATTCTTTGAGCCTTATAAACAAGGCAACGCCAACCGCTATCGAAAGCGCTCCCCTCAATCAAATAACCTTTCTTATAGAATACCTGCTGAACAAGCCTCGTAAAAGGGGGAAGGTTGGGATCCACCACCAAATCCGACGAACTTCGCCCCTGCGTCTGTACGCCCTCTTCAATGAGCAGGCTACGGTTAAAATCTAAACGATCCTCTGAGTGGCCGCGAAGACCCCTTTTGCCACTTCGTTGGCGCTGACGAAAACGTCTAGGATTCAAAAGAAACGCAGAAAAAATGATCAACTCAAAATGCATTCTTCCCTTTCCCGGAATATTGTCTGCGTCTTGGGATAACTTTCGCTGAAACTGAAAATAAGCTCTTTTCTCATCCATGGCCTGTTGCAAGAGGATTTGCTCTAGGGAATCAACGTCACTACTCTTGATCACAATACGATCAAGATCCTGCTTTGTGTAGGCCTGGCGGATCTCTTGGCGTACCCTCAAGGATTCCTGCAACTGCAAAATCGCTTTTTCAAGCTTCGCCCTTCGATCAAACGCCTCTTTCGCGTCCGCAATCCTTGCTTCAAGCTCTTGATATGTCTTGGGATTAACAAAATTCTGGCGAACGATCATACCTTCAACGTCATGACTATTGCGGCAAGTCTTTAATTTATTCTCAATGCGGCTAATCTCCATCACCTCAACAATGTCCTGACGCTTGGCCTTGACCTTGGCCATAATCCTCTGACGTACAACAGAGTCAGAAACCTGAAACCAGGCCTCGACCGGATCTAAATCTCCCTGCGTGGTTGCATAGAAAATCGTAGCAAGGGCGTCCTCTTGCCAAGACAACTGATCCATGGCCGCTAAACGTTCTTTTTCTTTTGCTAAAAGATAAGAAGGAATAGTGTCTTGGGCGATCTCCTCCTGGTCTACCAAGTTTGCTTGTGCGCGGATTTCATCAATGCGCTGAGATTTCTCTTTTTTGAGCTCTTGACGAAGGCTCACGCTGTACACATCCTGACTAATCTTCACAGCTCTCAGCTGTCGCTCTGTATCACAAAGCAACAACTCCCCTAAAAAGCGCAGAGCCTCGCGCAGCTGCAAAATTTCTTTTGCTTGTTGCTCCTGAAGATCAAGCGCGTATTTTTTGCGGGCAATCTTATTTTCTAAATAAAATGTCTGCGCCGGAGAGAATTCTTGGCTGTTTATTTCAATTCTTTCAAGCAACTCCTTGGTTGTAAAGAAATCAATCAGGTCATCGGTGTAAGCGGCTTGCGCTGCGCGCCCCAACTGTTGGATATCATTGGCCATGCCAAGCTCGAGCTCTCTTCGCTTCTGGCTATCAAACACCTGCTCTCCGATCACAATCCCTCGTACGTCACGTTCACCCTGCGCCGACAACCTAAGCCGCAACACACGCAAGATTTCTTTATCTTGCTCCATCTGTTGATATTGCTGATGACTGCTGGATAAAAACATACGTTTTTGGGAGATCTCTTGGGCAAGTTGCGTACGTAGGGCTGTATCATAAACGCTAGGCTGAACATTAAGCGTGTCCAAACACTGTGCGTCGCGTGCACCAATCGTAAAAAAGCGTACACGCGCGACTTCCGCCCTCTGGGCGTTTTCAATACGAAGGGAATCCAAGGAAACGGTTTGCGCCGCGGCAGTCATCTGCCAGCCAAACAAGATAATAAAAAGCACCATCTCGACAAAAAGAACCGCGTTGGGCAGCAAGCGCTTTCTTGATAAAGAAAAAAGAGAGGCTGTCGAAAGAAGGACATGCCAGGCGGAAAGAAGAAAACCAACAACTGCCCTGTCAGAGGAAGCTATCCCCCCACCAGCCACGGACGAGGTTAGGTAGCTTTTTGGCCCCCCGACAGAGCAGTTTAATATTCTTGAACTATCTCTTTTTATTATGGAAGAAACACGATTAAAATCAAGACCCGATGAGATAATCTTTGGGCTCAGCGTAAAATGCTTGCGGCATCCCTCGAGGATAAAATCGCCGGCCCACGAATCCCAGCCCAGCATCTCGCAGAACGCCTGCGGAAAAGAAAGTCTCAGATAGCCGTTGACCTTTTGATAAGACACGCTCATAAACGACGCATAAAAGATCCTTAGAAGATGTTGAGATTTAAACCGAGATGGGAGATCTAAGTTCATCCGCAAAATGAGTGTCTCAAATTCATCCGGATCACAAACCCTAGCTTTTCTATCCAAGCTTGCGTACAAAATCGCTCTATCCCCCGGTTCTATCTCGTTGACCAGAAAACCGTCGCAGTAGTCTTTTGCCTGTTCTTGAAACTTGACAGGAATATGTAGTCGATACTTACTGTCAAACTTCGTCAAATAGCGCCCCCCTTCCGTGGCATCTTCTAAGAACTTTCTGAATAGAAAATGATCAATGATCTCTATAATAACAGCCTGGCTTTTTCGATAACGCTCCCAGGCTTTGTGTTCCCAGAGCTCAAAATGATCTCCGACGCCAACAATGACAAGAGCAAGGGATTCAGGATCCCTGTTCTGCCATCGAGCGCGGATCTTCTTGTTTAACAACAATCTTCTATCAATGCATCTTGCCGAAAACCCTCGAGATGACGCTTCTGGATAAATCGCCAAAAAGCCTTTATGCAAATAAACAGCGAACTGCAAATCTCTCTGTCCGGCGAGAGCCTCGCTATACCCTGCGGGAATAAGGACTCGCCACTTTCTATCAACACTAACGGGCATATATCCTGTAAACAACACATGGGATATTTTCTGCTTTTTAAGGACATCCTTGAGATCTTCTAAACAAAATGGCTTATCCAAAAAAGAAAGCCCAAGATTCCATATTTCTGCTTGCTCCTCTACGGAAGCACCGCCAGCCATCAGGATGATCGCAACAGATGGGAATCTTCGGCGCACTTCCTTAGCTAAAGCAATGCCGTCTTGCCCTATCATCTTCACATCTGAAATCATGATATCAACAGTGTTGTGATCAAGGATAGCAAGCGCGTCTTGTGCGTTTGGAGCTTCATGCGTGTTATGTCCCAACTCTTTTGCAAAGCGCACGGCCAATGCCCGAGGCGAGGACTTGTCACCCACAACAAGAATGTTGCTCGATGTCCGCTTCCCGGTAAGAAAATTTTCAATAAGCTCTTCGGTCCGGCCAGCATCTTTAAGGCTACCTGGGCGATGCGGCGAAAACGCAATAAAAGTTTGATCATGAACACCAAAACACGCAAAAGGTTCTTCTTCTCGAGCGACACGAATACTGAAAATGGTTTTCAGGCCTTTCTGAGTACAAGAAAATCCTTGTCGGCCTAAGAAGTCTTGAACATCTTGAAGGGAGGCAACGATCAAAAGAAACGGTCTTTCCTTGAGCATCCTAAACGTCACCTCAGGAGCCTTGGTGCGGGCAAAAAGTTGCAGAAGGCGTATCGCGGGAATAGTGAAATCCTCAAAGTTTTCTTGATCGATGGACTGCGGAGCATGTTGATCAATAAGCTGCTTGATATTTCTAACCCATTGGGGATCTTTAGCAAGTTCGTGAACTTTTTGATTATGAATAAGATCAACCACAAGCACGCGATGAGAAGAAAGAAGTACATAAAAAATACTTGTCCCAAAAACTACTTTGCGTGAATAGAGCTCAACCCCGCTAAGACCAATATGTTTTCTTCCTATAGCGTGCGCTGGCGCTCTCTTAGGATCGCAGGAAATCTGGTGAAGAACCTTCCTCATTCTTTTATCCAGCGCAGAAGGCGAAAGCATTCTTAAAATCTTTTCCGGGATAATCAGATTCGACGGCAAAGATTGCACGGCCTCAGCAACGATGATGAGCTGCGAAGAAGCAATTGTTTTGACAAGCGGCGACGCGCCGATATGTGTATCAAAAGATCCCGGACTCTGTCCTCGAACCATATCACCAACTGAAAGAAGTCCATGGCTTTCTGTAAAAGTAACAATATGATCGATCATTCCTGGGACAACCTTTGTGAAAGAAATCACCCACGCATCAACATCTTCTCTATCTTTCTTATGCTGGCTCAGAATCCTGCAATGTCCGTTACGAATATAGCCCCTCCCTTGATCAGATTGAACAAGGAGAACCGGGATAAAAATTCCCGACTCGATTTGTTTAAAGCGATATTCATACAGCAACCTCGCCTGGCCACCAGGAGTCATGTCAATGTGATGGCAAGGAACAATATCCTTCATCGGAAAATGCCTGCGGGTCAACAAGACCTTAACGCCCTGGGGCTCATAGACGGCGTATTTTCTCTGCTCGTCCTCTGCCTCTTGATGGGCTTTTGCTAAGCTTGTTTTGAACACGACCCATTGCATCGGCTCAAAAGCGAGCTTAACTAACAATCGAAACTCTAAGGGTATGTTGCGAACCAAAGCAAGAAAAAGAAGCTCTTTCTCGGATTCGCTAAGAAGGCGATACGATCCCTTGCCAATAATAAATTCATCGATCTTCAAGGATCTAAGCATTTGGGCCAAGACTGAGAAATCTTTAGCTCCCATAAGTTTCATCAAGATATCAACCACATCCTGAATCTCAGGCTTTACTGACAAAAGAACTGTATCGCGATACAACCGGACCCAGAGATCGGGATAGGCTTCAAAAACACGAAGATCTTCAACACCTGCTTCTTTTAATAAATCAACAAGCTTATCCATCTGATGAGAGAAGGGAACATCCTTCTTAACTCGCCACGATTTAGCAATGTTAAGAATAATCGCTTTGTATCGAGCACTCAACCAATCATAATCAGGCCCTTTAACTTTATAAATAATCTGTCTTGGCTTTCTTGCCTCGCTAGAAGAATCCACTAAAGTATCAACAGCTTCCCTCTTAGCTTGTTCTGCGCTTTGCTCTGCGATCTTTTTTTGCTCTGTTTCAGCTTGGTCCACTAGCTCAAAAATCCCTAACCCCATCAGATCCCTGTTAACTTGGCTAAGTTCTCGAGCCAAAGAAATCAGCTTTTCAATCTGACGCCTTGCCGATATCACGGAAATAGTAGCAATAGGGGCTCTTCCCGATCGATATCCCTCGACAACAGTCTTAACAAGCTCATCAACATCATTAGGAAGGTCTAGCCCAAACTCATATTTAATTCTCAAAATTCTTAAAATCGACGTCATGTCCATGCCCTTACGGTCGCCACAAACCGTAACCCTGCCCAATAAAAGGTCAAAGATTGCATACTTATAATTATAAAACTTACCCCTAGCATCCATCACAATACGCAAAAGAGATGCCGTTGAGTCACCAAAAAATTCATTCGTGTCAGGATCAAAGATAACGCGCTTCTGAATAACAGGCATCTCTTCGTCTAGCTGTGGATGCTTAACAGATCTTCGACGAAAAGGACCGCAGTACCCAATCTCCATCCCTTGAAAATGAACGACACCTGACATGATATCCCCAAACGTAACTTCAACCCCTGACGTTAACTCACCTGTTTTCCTGTCGAGAATCGCCACCTCAATCCCTGGCTCTGTATTAAGCGCATCAGCGAGTTTTCTTAAAACATCCTCACAATAAATCATCACATCTTCTGTGGCTTGGGTCATCGTATGCGCAAAGATATTCCTCAAGCCCTCTGATTGGGCTCGATAAGCGAGTCCAATATCGATATCCTTAAGAGGTCGACCTAAAACAGTATCCCGTGCCCCACCACCAACGATATAGATAAATTCCTCCAAATGATACTTCACAAGAAGATTGCAAAATTGTTTGAGCACCAAACTCGACCACATCTCCTGGCCAAGCTGACCGCTCTTAAAGATCGCTTTTAAAGAGTCTAAAACTTTTACAGTCCCTGGCTTAGGGTGAATCTCAATAAAATCGATTGTTCTTTGCGCTTCATACTCGTTAATCTTGCTCAGCGTCCTAAGTAACAATCCGACCTGAAATTGCATCTGGTCCCAGTCATAATTCTTCTTATACCCAACAAGACCATGGGTAACCCACTGTACAATTACAACAGATGTGCCATGTTCTCCTGTAGCACGCGCTAGAACATAAGGACACGACTCGTCAAATTTTTTCTGCAGCTCTTTAAGCTGAGCTTTAAGCACCTCACCCACCCTAGAAAGATCGCAAACAGGGTTGGTATTAGACGCAAATCGTTTGATCCACTCTAAAAGGGGTAAAATAATCTCTTTAGTGAAATGACTCTCCTCCAACAACAACAAAATCTCAGCTAAGTTCAAATCATCTAATGTTAACCCGTCAGGAAATTCCTCAAGATTACTGATCTCGTAAATAACTTGCTCTTTGGTAAAACGTGCTTCACCAAGCCAGTGCTCAGAAAGCGTGCTACTGCTTGCCGCGCAAGCCTCTTGCCTTTTGAAAATCCCCGATGAAGAAACCTTGTTGATCCTGACGTACCTTCCGCGGCAAAAATGCCCATTTTCGATAGGATGCCGCGTGTCCGGCGGATAAAAGAATTTTCCACCGAGCCAATCCTGACTAAAGACCTCCTCAAAGCTCACGTGCGCATCTGTCGTTAGGGGTTCTGCGATCAAAACCTTAGGTCTCAACGTTTTTCTTAGACTATCCTTTACAAACTGCAGAACAAAAAAAGCATCCGCCTGTTCTGAGCGTCGATAAATAACCTTGTCGTTAAGCCCTCTATCAATGCGTGCGATCGCTTCCTCGGTCAAGCCTGAAATATCGGACACGATGATCATATGTTCATGCAGCAGAACAGCGTTCTTATCTGTGTCCGGTAAGATGGCCAACATAAATTTAAACAAACCATCATCGGCGCCCGGGCTCATCCGGAAAACAATGCGGCCATCGGTTAATATATACGGCCCCTGCATATCACAGGCGATCGCGGAAACATTGTTTAAGCGTGATCGAATTGCTTGAGCAATGTCCCTGGCAAAACCATTAACTTGATTTCCGGGCAAGGTGTAGACGGCGATTGGCATGAAGAAAACATCAGAAGCTGTTTTTGCTTTTCCTCGACGCAATGGTTTGTTCTGCCCGGTCACGCGATCAATGTCCGCCTTTTGTCTCGCCAACCGAAACGGAAGCCCGACGATCAACTCTTTTTTAGGTTCTCTTGATGCGATCGCTTCTGGCTGCTCCACGCCTGTGTCTTTTTCTTGGCTAGATTCTTGATCAGAAAAACGCACATACGCGCGCCGTAACAATTCTTTCATGAGGCCATTAAACGTTGTCGAAAATATATTCCAGCGGCTATGTCGCTTAGCATCTCTCTTAGCCCATTGTTTTAAAATATAATTCATCCTCGCGGAACCTGTCTTGGGCATCCTCAGCATGATCACGGCATATCGAACTCCGAGATAAAGCGTCCAGAATGCGATGCCTGCCGCGATCGCCAACACGACGAAATGAAACGCATTCGGCTGCCAGGGTTCTTGCAGCGGAACGCGTAAGAAAATAAAGGCCGCATTCATCACCACAGAGCTGGACGTAGTCACAATGTTCACCGCGGAAGAGGTTATGCCGTTAACGTCCTTTAGCCTGGAAAGAATGCCGATCACCTGCTTGCTCTTTTCACGTTGAGGGTTCTGCGTTCTTAGTTTTTCACGCAAATCCCACACTTGATCCATAAATTCTTTGTTTTCATTTCCTATTTGTTGTTGAATGTCGGCGATCTCTTGGGATAACTCTTGAATCGTTGGTTCATGGCCATTCAAAGACTCCTTCGCTTCCCGTAATAAATCTTGAAAATACAAAACATTGCTCTGCAGAGCCTGCGTGCTAGGCAAAGTCTTTTGCTGTTTCTCTTGCGTTGACCGCACTTCACCTAAAAGTGTTTCGATTTTTGCCGCTATGTTTTCCTTTTCATTTGTTTTCCGCGTTATTTTTCCCTTAATCGTTGTAAGAGTACGTTTAAGCTGCTTTGTGTTTTGAGGTTCTTGGCTATCATCGAAAATCAGACCATTCTCGATCTCATTCATATCGTTTTGTACTTTACCCTGAGCCTCTTTGAGAGATGCTTCTAAAATCAAACCCTCCTCATACAACGCTTGACCTTGAGCTTCATCGTCCTGAGCCTTTTGGGCAATGATCTGATAGTCTCCCTTAAAGCCATCCGCCAATGCCTTTAGATCACTAATATCTTTTAACAGCCCTGCAACCCTTTGCTTTTGACTCTTCACGTCCTCTACTATCTGCTCTTGGTCTTTTTTACTCTTTTGATGAGCAATCTCATGGCTACCCTTTACCTTGGCAAGAGACTCCCGCCATCTTTGGGCGGACACAAGACGATCATGAGCGCGCTCTTCGACCAAAATTTTTACTTGAAGCTTAGCGCGTCGTTCTTCTTCTGCTGCCTCATAGGCCATGATAGGAGCAATGGCTTTAGCAAAATTCTTGATCGCGGCTTGCGCTCCTTTTTGAACACCGCGTTCGTTAGAATCCATTTCGGACAATTCATTGTCCTTTGCTTTTATTTGCTCAAGAATAAATTGCTTTTCCAAACGAAGACCTTCTCGCTTTTTATCAATTTCGTTCTGTTGAGATAATAGTGGTAGAGGCTTATCGTTGTTATTTTGCGCGCCCCCATTCCCCCGCCCTTGCATTCTTTTAATAAAATTACGATATTGTTCAGTGAGCTGATCAGTCACACCTCTTTCTTCTTCAAGTAATTTTACAAACTTACCTTTAATCTCGCTTAGATCCTTCTCTAATCTTTTCTTTTCTTGGTTCAACCTGTACCTTCGAGGGTTATCATCGATGCGTTGGGTCACAGAATCTGAAAATTCTTGGCTCTGCGATAAAAATTCAGCATATTTCTTTTCCAGAAGATACTTCTGAAGCTTCTGCAGCTCTTCTTCATTAAAAAGATTAGACTTTCGAAAAAGTTCAACGATCTGCTGCGCATGTTTTGTCATCGCATTAATATCAAGCTCATTTTGCCTCTTTTCCAGATCAACGCTCTGTCTTTGCTTCTCGAGCTCACTCTTACATTCTGCATGCTTGACCTTCGCGTCCTCAAGCTTAGCATCTGCTGTCGTCAATAAGGTCTCAAGAGAGCCTAAGAGCCTTTGACTTGCGAATAAGGCCTCCTTTAAAAACTTTTGATCCCTGAGTAATGCTTTCAAAGTAAGAAATGCGCGAATGAGCAATTTTACTTTTTGAGAAAGAATCTCTGAGATCTGTGCGTGTCCTTCTGCCGTGAGCATCTTATAAGAAGGGTTGGTCACCTCCTGACGATGGGCAGGAACAACAACAAATCCATAGCGCGTAAATATCCGATGAGAACAAACTTTTTCTGCGCGGAGAGAAATACTATTTAATGCGGCGATAATCTCCACCCCTTTTTGATGCAAATCTTGCGCGTGTTGAATATCCTGCAAAAGGCGGCCAAGCTCAAGGGCGATTGCTTGTGCCTGTTGACTTAACGTCTCTTCCTTGCCGCTCGCCGCATCCCAACGAATTTGTATTTCTTGATCAAGCCCCATGGCTTTCGCTTGCTGGCGCTTTAAATCCTCAATCTCTGTGTTTAACGTCGTCAGCTGTTTTGCGAGCTTTAAGATCTCCTCAAGCTTCTCATGAAGCGACGCATCAACTTCTTCATTATTTTTGCGCGCCGTAGCAATAGTGTCTTCAAGCGCCGCTATCCTATCATCGTGTCGGCTAACAAGGCCATCCTGGCTGTCAACTTGTGCCTTAAGCCGCTCCTGGCGGTTAGTCAGGCTTTTTCCACGGTGCCCTAAGGCCCTTAGGCTCGTCTTCAAGCGCCTTAGATCTTGACGACCGGCAGAAAACACCTTCTCAAAATCCTGCTCCTTTCTTTTAAGATCTTTAAGCCATGTCTGCAGAACATCAACAAACTTTTTGAGTTGCGCTAAAATGTCTTGTGCTTTCGCTTCTTTGCCTTGAACAATATCGCGAAGCGCATTGCAACCCTCTTGAACTTTTTGAACGCGCACAAATAAACCTTCAATGCGATTTGCAAGCTTTGAAAGATCATCCGCCACTTCTTTGATTGACCTTGGATGATTCGAAATGATTCTCTTGATGCTCTCAAGCGCCAAGCGTATCAATTCAAGCTGCTTTTCAATTTTCTCTGCGGCCGCTTGAGCCAAGGAACATTCTTGTTGACTCTTCTGAAGATTCGAAACCAAAATGTCGATATCCTCTGCTGACGGAACTTGCGATAGATCCTTGGGCAGAGTAAAAGAAAGGCTTAAATCCCCTACGCCTTGCATCGCCTGGGATGCGTGCGATAACTCTGCTTCTACCGCTGCTAAGGCTTGTTCGCGCAAATCAAGATCACCTCTAAGCTTCTCACTCGACGCCCCATCAAGATCAACAGGAAGCCCAAAAATATTGCCACCGTCCTGATCAGGGTCTTTATCGCCTAAATTTATCTCTGGCTTTCGGGGCGCAACAGGCGGCTCTTGAGATTTCTTAAGCAAGCTTTCTACTACACGTGCCGTATTCTGAAATGCGAAGAGTCGCTCTCGATTTTCTTTTTCCGTCAATTCAAGCTGTTTTGCCCTGGCAGCTTTTCCGACAACCCTACTTTTATCTTGTAAAAGCTCATGGGTGATCTGGGAAGAATGGGTTGCATTGTGGATAAAGGTCAAAAGAGCTTGGACACGTTCGTCATATTTTTCTGTCGGTTTTACTACATTGGGCAATGGCCCTTCTGTCGGCTTGACTACTGATTGCGGTGTTCCATGACCATGATGATTTCCGCCGTTGCCATTACCGTTATTTCCAAGGTATTCAGTTCCGTCTGGTGCCGGCTGGGCATTGTCAAAAGCTGCTGTTTCTTGGGGGGCAGCCTTCCCGTTTCCATTATTTTGACGCCTCTCCAGCTGTTGTTTTGCCCAAAGAGCATCTTCCCGAACAGCCTCGTTAGGATCACTAAGATAGGGGGTTATTTGCTCCATTGTTAAATCAAACTTTCTTAAGAATTCTTTCACATTCTCGACTCTGAGTCCTTCGCGATTGTAAACACTAATTTCTGCCCTCTTTCTGATTTCAGCCGGAAGATTTTCATCTGAAGCTATCTCTTGAAGGCGTGCAGCAGATGTTTCCAATCTGCCCAATTCTTTCTCAAGGGCCTCTAAATCCAGAGAAAAAGGTTGAATAACTTTCTCAGGCGTGATGTCTTTTGAAAGATCTTTTTGAGTTTCTGAAATTTTAAAACAAGCATCGTGAAGGGCTTGGGCTAACTGTCCAATCTCTATCTTCGGATCCTTGAGTCTCCAAAGGACTGAACGGATACCATATGTCACGCGCAAGGCTTCCCACGATCCCTCGCCGCTATCTTGCGGAACAAACGATCTATTAGAATGCCCGTTGCCATTCTTCTGACGGTAACTCTTGAGGATCCACTCTGCTTTGTTTTGGACAGTCTTGTTAGAATCATTTCTAAAAAGCGTTATTTCAGCAATCGTTAGATCATCCGTTTCACGCAAATATTGTAGAGCCCGGTTGGCGCGAAAATTTTCCGGACCCGTGTTTCGCGCGTCCTCAAGAGCTTTATCTTCGGCAAACTTTTTCTTTTTTCCTTCCAAAGCCTCTACAAGAATCCAGCGCGGATCGCGAGGTTGACCCTCTTCAGCGGCAGGAATTTCTTCAACATCAGTCAGCTTTCTCATCTTTGCATCAATCTGTGACAACTGCGTCAAATGTTCGATCCGGATCAACATATCCAAGATCTCAGAAGGAAGTTTTTCGCGAACAATCTCCTCTCTGGACACAGGCTCACCATCGATTTCAACTAGGTCTACTGTTTTTTGAGAAACAAAACCTTTGGATCTAGACAAATTCGGATCCAGGCCAAGCGCTTTCATCTTCTGTTGATAAGCCTCCACCAATTCCCAGCGCCGGTCAAACGGCAATCCTTCCAGCTGGGTCTGAATAACAACAATATTGCTTAATGTGATAATGCCCTTTGTTAATAATATCCCGATCTGGGAGGGAGAGGTAGGGATGTGCTCAATGTTGATCGCCTCTTCTAATCGCTGTCTGTCTTGCAAGGAAAGATCGTTTGTGCCGTCCAAGCCCGCGATCAAAGTAAGAAGGCGGTCGATCTCCGCGTCCTGAGCATCAACAGCAGGCTCTTGGATCGTGGCCTCGGCAGCAGGCTTTGAGGTCACGGTCTCTTCGGCTTTGGGTGCGGCCGGCGGCTCAACTTCTTTTTTGGTTTCTACAAGGGTAGTCTCTTCAGTCTTCGTGGGCTCGACCACGATCTCAGCAGGTTTCTCTGCTTGATCGGTCAAGGTCGTCTTAGGAGCTTCGGTCACGGTCTCTTCGGCTTTGGGTGCGGCCGGCGGCTCAACTTCTTTTTTGGTT
>CALGLP010000022.1 GCA_937930175.1 uncultured bacterium | reverse complement strand
TATACTTAAAGTATGTAATATATATAAGAGAAAACAAGGGGGTTTGGGGCATTTGAGGAAAGCGCTTTCATCGACGGAAAAAGCGTGAATAAAGGAAAAACGAAAGATAAATACGCTAGAAAGTTAAATAAAGTAAGGGGGGGCAGCCAATGCATGCCATTGGCTGCCCCTAAAAAAGGGTGATTATTATTGCGGCTTTTTTGGAACAACAAACCACATAATGAGATACAAAAGAATGCCACACGTTGGAGGAAAAAACGTAATCAACACAAAAATAATCCTAAAAAAGACGGGGTCCTTGTCAAAATACTCCCCTAGCCCACCGCAGACCCCAGCAATTTTCTTTTCGTCTTTGGATCGATAAAATCTTTTCATTTGCCCCTCCTGCTTTTATGATAAAAGATAAGTTCTACACCCTTCCGTTCAAATAGGCTTTACGCTTGATAAGCGAAAATCGCTCAATGGCATAACGCAGCATGGTTCTTGGCATTTTTTTATAATGAACTTTCAGAAACTTTTCTTCACGCGCTATATCCCGTTTACCAGCCTCTCGTAACATCCAGCCCACGGCCTTATGAATAAGGTCTTCCTTATCGCTTAGCAACATCGTGGCAATGGTGAATGTTTCGCGCAAATCGTTTTGTTTAATAAAATGAAACGTTGCAAGGATGGCAATGCGCCGCTCCCACAATGATGCCGATCGCGCGAGCTTAAACAAAACACCTTTGGGCTTACCGACCAAAAATGCACCAACAATCTTGTCGGCTGACAAATCAACCAAATCCCAATTGTTGATATACCGCGTATACTTTAAATACGCCTCATAAATGCGCTGCTGCCCTTTTTTATCAGACTTCACAAATTGAAGGACAAGAATAAAAAGCGCTGTTGCGCGCTCTTCATGGACAGGAGATTTGAGCAAGCGCAAGACTTCGGGCAGGCTTGTATCTTGAAACTTTTTGGCAACCTGACGCAGACAAGGCACTTGAACACCGATAAAAAGATCGCCTTCCCCGTATTCTCCAGGACCCGTCTTGAAAAAACCCTGCAAAACTTTTGCCTTTTCAAGGCTTGCGTATTTACGCAGTTCTTGTTCAATACCGCTTGCCACGTTAAAACCTATTTCTCATAAAAAGACTTTTCGAGCTGGCCTTGCGCCTCGTAAAGCGATTGATGAATCGCTGCGCGATCCTCATTAAAAATCTCACGATTGCACTTTTCAAAGAGCGCAACATACGTTTCATCGCTAACGAGCTCTTCAATGGATCTTAGCGGAAGATTGGCCTTCAGGAACACGACAAAATCCTGAAACGATTGCCGCTGCTCAGCCATCGCTAAATATTTTTTCATCTCTTGGGCATTGGTGATCGTGCTCGGATCGCCAAACACAATCGCCATGGCCGTCGACAAAGCGTCAAACGAAACATCTTGCGCCTCTTGCGATAAAACTAAAGCGAGTGCACGGGTCTTGTCCTGGGCATCGCGAACCGAGATCTTCTGCGGCCTTGCACTTGAAAGAATGGCGACAGAAAAACGTCCATCCTCACCAATGGGCACGTTGCGACCATGATCCCACATGGAGAAAACATAAAGCCCGGCGCCGCCAACTTCCGCTCTCTTGACAAATCCTTTAGCGTTAACAAGCCCAAAATCACCTTGGCCTGCTAAGGATAAAGTCCCAGTGGTTATGACGCTAACTACCAGCGCCAACTGAAGGATGCTTTTTTTCATTCGATGCTTTCAAAATTCATTGTTGCCAATAATTTTCTTGACGTCTCTTACTTCTTAATCGGCAAAAATCCTGCCATTTCGCCAATCACATTCACGAGTTCAGTGTTAGCAGGAACAACGATCTTGGCATTATGTTGCAAGGACTTTTCAACGGCTTCAAGCTTTCTCAAAACTTGCGCATTACCCACAAAATAATTTTCTGCAGCTTCATTCACGAGCTTAATGGCTGCGGCTTCGCCTTCGGCCTCAAGAATACGCGCCTGCTTGATGCCTTCAGCCTTTTTGATCTCGGCGCGCTTCTGACCATCCGCGGCTGTCTCTGTCGCTGTAGCAAAATCAATGGCGGCAATCTTCTCATTCTCGGCCTTCACAACCTTATTCATCGTTTCTTGAACGTCCTTGGGCGGATCGATCTCTTTGAGCTCTGTACGGACAATTTCCAGGCCCCAGCTCGCTGTTTCGTCACACAGCGTGCGATGCAGCTCGGCGTTGATCTTGCCGCGTTCACTATTGGCGGACTTTAAAGTCAGCGTACCGATAATATTTCTTAAAGTAGTCCTTGCTAAATTCACGATCTGCCACTGATAATTATTCACATTGTATTGGCAGCTCTTGACACTCGTTTCATCCGCCTTCACTTTGAAATAAACCTGCGCGTCAACCTTGGCGTTCAAGTTGTCATTGGTAATAATTTCCTGGGGTTCCGCATCCACCATTTGCTCAGTAACATTGACCTGGTAAACAACTTCAACAACGGGAATGATCCAGTTAAAACCCGGATTAGCAAAACGGCTGTACTTACCAAATCGCTCGACAAGTCCGCGATGCGTCGGACGAACGATCCTGATGCCCATAAAAAAGATAACAACCGCACCCGCGATAACCAAATAAAGAATATTCATCCTCTTCCTCCTTTGTATTAAATGTTTTATCTTGTAAATCTATCTCTCGCCATCCAATCTAACACAAATAAAAACCCCTCGCAATTAATATCACAAGGGGCTTGAGACATCGGCTATCAAATCATCCCAACCTAAACTTATTTAACACCACATTTCTTTAAAATAGTTATCATGGGGCACCAATTGGTAAATGCTGACTGCAAAAGATTAGCACCAACAAAAGCTGTAAACCACAACCATCGGCTGTCAACCCAAACCGCCAAGGCTAAGCTGATCAAAATAAAGACACCTGCGATACCGCGTAAGATCCTTTCCATCGTCGATCCTTTCGTTGATCTCCTTATCAAAAGGAGCAAGTTAAAAACTATACCGTACCCGTAAGTACACGTTTTTGTTGCGCTTCATCTGGCCAAATTCGGTGTGGTCATCTTCGCCCCAGGGCAAGCTCGCACCAAGGGTCACCTTCCACTGATCGGTCATATCATAGCTCACCGACGGCCGCACGTATCCATCCTTATCCGACGGAGAATAAAAAGTAAACAAGGTCACGTTGACCGTTTGATTCTTAAATAATTTGGTGAGGCGGTTGGTGAGGACATGACGAAACTCATCCCAGCGATAATCATTGGGCAAAAGATGGTCCTCATAGGCGCCCTGGTTCAGTCGCTCTTCGACTAGATATTGGAAACCCACTCTCAAGTCATTGCCAAGGTCTTTGCTGTACCCTCCCATCATTTTTAACCACGAATTCTCCACCATCCGATTGGTACCATTGGCATCGTCACGCGAGCGGCCATAGCCAAGCTCAAGATTGCCAATCCCCTTGGCAAAGGGCCCCTGAAGGCTTGCGCCGTAAACATCAAGGGGTTGGTAATAAAGTTGGCGCTCGGCTTCATTCTTGTAACTACGAGGATTCTTATCAAAGCCATGGAAATAATAAAAAGCGGCTTCATTGCTGCCAAAATTGCGATATGCGCGCAGGGCATATTCATTATTGGACATCTGAAATGGTGGTTCAATAATATGACGGTCGGAATTGGTGCCAGCAATGCCGCCTTGGAAGCTATCAAAAAATGATAGCCGATCCCCGGTGGCGATGGTGTTGGGCGTAAAAGACGGAATCGCAATAAGATCGATATTCGCAAATTTTGGATAAAACGAAGCCTTTACAGCATCCGAGGGCTTCTTAAGATACTCATCGTCGCGACCAATAAAAAACGACTCGTAATCTTTAGGGAACATATCATTAATAAAAAGATAGTCCCCTGTCCCCCATGTTAAAACTTGGCGGCCCACTTTAAGATCCATAGAGCGAAAAGGGCTCAAGGATGTATTGAATTCACGAAGATCAAAATCCGTCTTTCCGCTGTAGTATTCATCCACGGTAAAATCACCGCGAAAATTCACCACCATTCCCTTGCGCGCCCAATAGCTTTCGCCTTGCGCGTAATAATTGGACTTCAGCTGCAAGCGCTGTTCAAACATATTGTAGTTGTCGCGCTTGGTGGTGTCATCGCTCAACTTGATCCCGACGTCGTTTTCAATAAACCCATGTAGGCCAGAAAAACCAGCCTGCGCCGCAGAGGATAGCGACATAACAAGCAGAAAGATAAGGAAAATACGTTTCATCTTATTTGATCCATTGGGTTGGGGGTTGACGCAAATAGCGCTCAGTAAAAATACTATCCTCAAGCCCGGCATCATAAACAACATTAGTAAAATCAATGACAGTTTCGCCCTTGCGCTCAAGGTCAACTGCTTTTGATTTTATCGCTGTCGGATAACCTTGAATATCTTTGATCTCCAGAGCCTCAACCGTGCGCACAAGCTTTCCACCGGTATTATAGTATTCAGCCTTCATCGGTAGAAAATTATTTTTATCGATCCATACAAGGTAATAGGCGAAATCGACACCCTTGGTATCTTTGGGCATATTTTTTATTTTGTAAAGATTCCCCTCTTCCCCAAGAAGCTCATGGGTATCCGCAGTCACACCCCGACCAGACACATCTTCATAAACAAAATGGGACCCCGCAAAACTTGAACGCTTGTCGCTCGCGGCAATACGCTTGACCAAATCTAAGGCTGGCAAATAAAGCCATCGGTCATCATCCTTGCCGATATTTTTCCATACCATATACACCATGCGCTCCACATCCGTCGGGCGCTTAAAATAAACATAAAATTTTTGCTCCGCGCCTTCTTTCACATTTAGCCGCAAGATGCGGAACTCTCGCGTGCGCTGACGACCCTGCGCATCCGTAATGGTCATCACAACATCCGACTGGCCGCTTTGCCCCGCATAATAGGCAGCCAGATTCGCTTTATTAATAATTTCATCAACCGTTTGAGCAGAAACCGGCGATACCAACATCAAAAACAAGAAAACAGCGACGCCTAATCGTTTCATTTCTGACCTCCTTGATTTAAACAGATTCTTCTTTTTGATGCTAAATGGCATAACCCAGCAGAAAGAACGATCACAAAAATACTCAACCATGTTGTCAATTTCCACCCCAGCGGTGTATATCCCAAGAGGACATACGCCACAGCACAAGCAACGAAAAAAGCGACAAGCAGACAACTGCTACATCGACATGTAACGCCCTTCCCTTGTTGTTCAAAAACCCACTGCGGCTTCCAATAAACAATCGCAGGCAAGATAAAAAGCGTTGCCACGCTAGAAAATGCCATGATCGTGAACATAAAAAACCCAACTGTTTTATACGGCACCAACGGTGCGAATAAAAGCGGCAAAAATCCAATCGCCACCACTAAGGCGTTACGAATAATCGCACGACCAGGGCCTTCAAACATCTCTTCGGTTGATGTGCGCCAGTCGTTCTTCTGGGCATTAACATCATTAACCCTCTGGATATAGTGAATGGCAAAGTCCACGGAAAGCCCCAGGGTCAGCGCCGACAAAACAGCTACGGGCATATCATAATCTTTACCAAAGAAACCAAGAAGGCTATAAATAAAAAGGATCGTGACCGTCAAGGGGATCATGGAGATCAAGGCCTTGATCGGCGAACGAAACAAAAAGAGCATCATGAACAAAACGATCATAAAGCTTCCTAGAAAGTTGTTCAGCATGCCACCAACCATGTTGTTCTGCCAAATAACATTGATATACGTCAAACCTGCCCAGTTAAAGGTAACGTCCATCGGCGGAGGATTGCTTTTGATGTATTGTGCGACATGCTGGGCAACCTTTTGCATATTTTTATTGTCCCCACTCCTTAATTGAACCCAAATATTGATTTTTGAATAATCGGGTGTTGTCATATGCCAAAGGTCATCAGGCTTATGAGAATTTTCAAACGAAATCAAGCACTGCGCAACCGCTTGCTTCGTTGGCGGAACAACATTGTTGACTTTATCACCCCCCAAAAGCTCATAGTAAATCTTTTTGACGACATCCGCTAAAGACGTTGTTTTCCCAACCAAACCTGTTGTGAGCATTGCTTTCTGCAAGCCCTCGACATAACGTAACATCTGCGGCTCAATAAAGATCTCTCGTTGCTGATCCTTAGCTTCAAAAACCAAATACGACTCATAGGTTCCTGCAAAATGTTTGTTTAAAATACGATCCGCGACGCGAATCGGATGCTTCGCTTCAAACCATCGCACCGGATTGTCATTGACCTGAATGCGGCTAATCCCATAAAAAGCGGCACCCACAAAAAACACGGTCACGATGAGCACGAGCCTAAAATGTCTAGAAACAACACGTCGAATAAAACCCAAAACCTTATCCAAATAAGGACTTTTTTCCTGATCCGCCGAAGAATGGAAATTGGCAAAGATCTTGGAATTCATCAACATGATGTAAGCTGGAATAAAGGTCATGGTCAAGACCCACGCGATCGCCACGCCGATCGCCACCGCGATTCCAAAAACCTGAACCGGCGGAATAGGCGTAAAGGACAAAGAGAAGAAACCAGCAAAAGTTGTCAGTGAGGTATAGAGCATAGAGAAAAACAATTCTTCCATGACCGCTGAGATCGTTTTTCGCCGATCATTATATAAAGGATACTTCTCAAAAAAATCACTCAACACATGAACCGAATCTAAAACAGCAATTGGCATCAAGAAAATCGGGATCATCGAGCTCATGATGTGCACAGGAAAACCAAACCCGATCAAAAGCCCCATGGTGATAATCACCGTCGCCATAGCGATCAACATAGGTGCCACAATTAAAATTACAGACTTAAAGAAAAACCATAACAAAAGGAAGATAACCAGCCCAGCAAGCGGCGCTGAAATCGCCATCTGCTTAAACATTTCAACACCAAATTGATCATTGGCCACGGGTAATCCTGTAAAATGAAACTCTTCTTCACCAGGATACTTGGCCACGATCTTCTTAATGGCTTGCACAACACCATAGCTTAAATTCTTACGCTCTACGGGAATATACAAACACAGCGCCTTACCGTCTTCGGAAACAACTGTTCCGTAAAACATAGGATTATTTTGCGCCTGATCACGGATCTCCAAGGCCTCTTGCTGTGTCTGCGGAGGACTTGGCATGAGCCAATTAAAGCGAACCTCCCCGACGCCTCCTTGCTGAACATTGTCTTTCGTTGACAGAGAATAAATTTCCCCTGCGATCACGCCCTTGATTCCCTTGATCTCCTCGGTAATGTTGTAAATCTTTGTCAATGTTTTGACATTAAAAACACCTTCTGCATTTTTATGATTAACTATCCCCACAACCACCATGTCGTAGACAGAAAATTCTTTCTTGATGTCCCGATGAAAAACACGCACCGGGGCATTTTCGGGAAGCATGTTTTCGGGATCTGTATCCACTTTCATTTTTGGATACTGCATCAGGGCAAGCCCAACACACACAAGCGTGACCCACATAATGGCGCGCGGACGATGAAGAGAAAAAGTAATCAATTTCTTTAACATGGTTTTCTTCCTTTATTATGAGTTGAGGGTCTGAATGATCTTTTTAACCTTTGGGTGAACAACATGATAGCACGTCTCCACGCCATGCTTTTCCGGAGAAAGGATCCCGGCGCTCTTTAAAATTCCTAAGTGCTGAGAGATCGTTGACTGAGGAAGACCCATCTTTTCAACGATCTTTGAGACATTGCAATGATTTTTCAAAAGGCCTTCAACCATGCGCAAACGCACAGGATGTCCTAAAGCCTTTAAAACATCACTTTCTTTTTGATGATCCACAAAAATGCTCCTTTCAAAATGTTATTTTATCACAAAAGAATACGCCTTGTACTTCTTTCAAACACCCGATCCTCAACTCTTATTTGAATGCTTGACTGAAATGACCTGAAATGGCCACATCAGCATTCCGCCATCCATAACTTTAACATTGCAAAATCCTGCTGATCGCAAAATTAAAGCGGCCTCATAACCCCGTAATGAAATTTTACAAAAAGTAATAATTTCTTGATCTAATGACAACTCGTTTATTCTGCGTCGCAACTGCCCTAAAGGAATAAGGACTGACCCTTCGATCCTTGCCTCATCATATTCCTGCGGACTTCGAACATCAAGCAAAACGATCTTTTCGCCCTTGTCTATCTTTTCCTTTACTTTTTCAGGAGATATCGACTGATACAGCCCGTCGATCTGATTACGCGCGATATTGGCCGATGTTAAAATATTATCAACCGCCGGTGAATATGGCGGCGCGTAACAAAGATCAAGATTCGCGATCTGGTCAACAGTCATGTGAGCTGTCATGGCGGTTGCGGCAACATCGATACGTTTATCTACGTCACCAGGGCCAACCACTTGCAGTCCCAAAAGACGCCGACTTTGGCGATCTGCGATCAATTTAACATAGATAAGCTTTGCGCCTGGATAAAAGTGCGCCTTATCAGGAGCCGGATTAAAAAGCGTCACAATATCAAATCCTTCCTGACGAGCTTGATCTTCTCCAAGCCCTGTTCTTCCCACGCTAAAATCAAACACCTTGCATACCGTCGACCCCAAAACACCTGGAAAGACATCATCAATCCCACAAATATTATTAGCCGCAACGCGTCCTTGCTTGTTTGCCGTTGAACCAAGGGGTATAAAACAAGGTTTACCGGTTAGTCGATGAAAAGATTCAACACAATCGCCAACCGCAAAGATATTCGGATCACTTGTCTGCATATGGTCATTGACCACAATCCCGCCTGTTGTTCCAAGCACAAGCCCAGCATCTTTCGCTAAACTAGTATTTGGTTTTACGCCAACCGCGACAATGACAAAATCGCAGGACACTCGCTCATGATCCGTAATCACCGCCTCGACTGTGTGAACGCCTTCAATACGCTTAACGGCAGTCTGCGTCTTAATCTTAACACCCTTGGATTCCATGTGCTTGGCAACAAGATACGCTAATTCTTTGTCAAGCATCGGAAGAATTTGCGGGAGCCGCTCAATGATTGTGACGCGCGCGCCCCTTTCGGTTAAGGCCTCTGTGATTTCAACGCCAATCAGCCCTCCTCCGATGATAACAACATCCCGCGCCTTACCTTCGCTCAAGATAGCGCGAATACCTTCAGCGTCTTCAATGGTCTGCACTATAAAAACATTCTTAAGTTTAATACCGTCGATAGGCGGCACGATAGGATGCGATCCGGTTGCAAAAACAAGGGTATCGTAGGGGATCTCGGCAGTCTCCCGCGATAAGACATGCTGAAGACAAACTTTCTTTGCTTGCCGATCAACCAACGTCGCCTGGGTCTGGTTCAAAACTTTAACATTTTTAACATCATGAAAAAAAACAGGATCCCTGACAACGCCTATGGATGTACACATTAATTCTTTCTGATCCTGAACCGCTCCAGAAATATAATACGGAAGGCCACATCCCGCATAGGAAAGAAACTTCCCTTTCTCAATCAACGTGATCTCAGAGTCTGGACAAATCCTGCTAATACGTGATCCTGTTTTAGGACCCGCGGCAACTCCCCCAATAATCACAATTTTCTTCTTTGAACTCATAGACAATAATCCTCACGCAAGTGTTAGTTAATAATATCCTTAAGCATTTCATGCTCTTGTGGAGCAACTTTGTCGGCCATAATCTCTGCCATCTTTCCACCAAACAGCTTTCCCATCAACCCTGTATTCATTTTTGACACATAAACCTTGCCCAGATCTGATTCCCAGACCGATATTGTGCAAGGCATCAAGCAAGAGGCAAATCGCGCCTTTTCATCTTGTAAAATATCTCTAGCGTAAGAGGCTTTGCAAAGCTTGATACCCGCTACGCGAACACCCAAGCCTTTCCCCGATCGCATGCCGATCTCCTCATTCATAAAATTAGTTCCCTTATGACTCCACCCAGCCTGTTGAATACTTTGCTCGATACGAAGAACTGTTTCGTCAAAATCATATCGACTCGCGCTTGAAACGATCATCATCTTTGGCGCAACAATAATCACAGCAGACCCTAAAAAAACCACGCCCGCGATAAACCCCAAAATAAAAATTGCTATCCTTTTCATATTTACCCTTTCTGTCAATATCAAAAATTACAGTAATCGATTGATCCTATCTTCCAGGGATCTTTTGGGAAGGGCTCCTAAAACTTGATCCACCACTTTCCCTTTTTTAAAAAAGAATAAAGCCGGAATCGATGAGACCTGATACTGCGCCGCGAGGTCAGGATTTTCATCAACATTCACCTTCGCTATGTTGCATCGGCCTTCATAAGCAACCGCCAATTCCTCCAGCACAGGCGCAAGCATACGACAAGGCCCGCACCAGTCCGCGAAGAAATCAACAAGAACAGGAATAGAAGAATCCAAAACCTCCTTGTGAAAATTTTCATAATCTAGTTTGATTACAGACATAAGCCCTTCTTTCGATAAGACGTTGGTATATTTTAGAAATCAATTAATCGTTATATTACGATATAACGATTGAGATGTCAAGATCTTTTTTAAAGACCTTCTTCACGGGGCATGATACAGCGAGGGGTATAAGGGGTGTAGATCATGGAGCCCCACGACTAAAGTCGTGGTACCTTTCTATATGTGATCCTTCTTCGTCCGCCATTGATTCAGTGGCGGACTTCGCAGGATTCATCCGCCTTTTCAGAAAAGGGCAAACATCCACCGAAGCATCGGTAACAGCATTTTCGCATTCCTCCACCCCGCAGAAGTTCTGCGGGGTGGTATCCTGCGTAGGCGGATGAATAACCGATCATTTCTTTTCCTCTTTTAAAGTGTGGCCAGGGCCAGTGCCAACTCTTCGGTTAGCTTTCAAAATCATTTTTTCCACACAGCCCCTACATGTTGCTGGGTCCTCTGACAAGCATATTTTATCAGGATAAATTTCATAGAATTTGCGATACTGCATGGGCGTTATATTAGGCATGATCACATTAGCACCGCAAGTCAGGGCCTTTTGTCGGCCTTGGGTATCAATGGTGCCAACAGCAGTTGTCGCGGGAATATGGGTATTTCTTGTCACAATGCGTGTTATGGCAAGAACCTTCAAAACCATGTCGATCCCAATGCTTTTGTTCCCTGCCAAAGGAGTATTCGGATGAGGCAAAAAAGGCCCAATGCCGATCATATCCAGATCCAAAGATTGAAAAAGCAAGATGTCGTCGGCGATGCTCTCTAAAGATTGCTCAGGCAAACCAACCATGATACCAGAACCTACCTGATACCCTAATTCTTTAAGCCATTGAAGACATTTTAAACGCTCGAAAAAAGAATGCCCAGGTCTTAATTTTGCATAGAGCTTCTCGTCAGAAGTTTCAAGACGCAAAAGGTATCGATCAGCCCCCGCCTCCCTTAATCTTCGATAGTCATCAAGAGAACGTTCTCCGATCGATAGCGTGATCGCGATATTTAATTTCTTGATCTCCTGAACAATAAAACACAGATCTTCGATCTTGTAAAACAGGTCCTCCCCTGATTGCAGGACAACAGTAGGAATGGCAAGCGCAAGCGCCTTTTGCGCACAGGCAATGATCTCCTTTGAAGTCATGCGATAGCGAGTGACTGTAACATTGCTGCGACGCAATCCACAATAAAGACAATCTTGATGGCAATAATTAGAAAATTCAATGATGCCACGCAAATGAACTTCCTCGCCGCAATAGTGCGTGCGGACCTGGTCCGCTTCTGCGAAAAGCCGCGAAGGATCCGACGATCGAAGATGTTCTAGTATTTGATTCTTATACATGACATGTTACAGATATAAATCGCGCTCACCTTTTTGGATGCGCGCGTAATAGTCCATAAGCTTTGAGTAAAGCTTAGGCATTTTCTGCCGAACCTCTTCGATTTCCTTCGTCAAGACAGGTTCCGCAATCTTTTTTGTTTCCTCTGAAGCAAAATCATCCAACCATTCGCGGAAAGTTAAAATAGCGTTCAATTTACAAAATTTCCCCTCAGTGCCATCACGCAACAAATCCATAATACACTTGCCTGTTCGGCCGCAACGGTATCCAGCGGTACAAAACGATGTGATTAGGCCCCGCTGCGCAAATTCACGGATCACCTCATCAAGACTTCGCGTGTCCCCTAAAATAAATTGCTGTTTGTCCTTCTGTTGCTTTCCCTCAAGAGCGCCATAGGAGCCGATCTCAATACGACTTGAAGCGTCAGTTTGTGTGATGCCAAGATCAAGGACTTCACGTCGCATCTGTTCATTCTCGCGAGCGGTTACAATCATTCCCGCGTGCGGAACGCTTAAACGAAGGATCATAACAATTCTTTTAAAATCATCATCACTCACACGATAACGCGCAAATTGATCGAGTGCCACCTGATGCGCCGGCTCAAGGCGCGGAAAAGAAAGCGTATGCGGTCCAATGCCAAGTTTTTTCTCCAATTCAATCGCATGATACAAAAGACCCAGCACTTCAAATCTCCAATCATAAAGTCCAAATAGCACACCGATGCCCACATCATCAATGCCAGCCTCCAGCGCGCGATGCATACAATAAAGCCGCCACGCATAATTTCCTTTAATAGTCTTAGCCGGATGAACCTTGGCATAAGTTTCATGATGATATGTTTCTTGAAAAACCTGATAAGTACCCAAGCCAACTTCTTTTAAGCGCGCTAAATCCTCAATGGAAAATGGAGGCGCATTGACGTTAACCCGACGGATATTACCAATTCCATGTTTTGTTTCTGCCTGAACAGCATAGATCGTCTTAATGCTTTCCAAAATATAATCAATGTCATTCCTAGGATGCTCTCCGTAGACAACAACTAGGCGCTTGTGCCCAATATCACCAGCCAGGGCCTCAACCTCTTTTTTGATCTCCTCCATGGACAAAACTCGACGCGTAACATCCTTATTATCCGTCTTAAATCCACAATACGCACAATTATTCACGCAAAAATTCCCTAAATAAAGAGGCGCAAACGTTACGATGCGGTTGTCATAAACCTTTTTTTTGACTTCTAGGGCGGTCTTTTTCATCTTGTCAAGCAAATCAGAATCCTTAACATTCATCAATGCAACCGTTTCTTGCGGTGAAAGTGTTTGAATGGACAGCGCTTTTTTCAGAATGTCTTCCAACTCATGACGATCAGGGCTGCGTGTGTTTTCTAAATAATGGTTGATTTCCTCTTCACGGATAAAATCGCGACCGCGATCAAGATACTTGTCGACCTCTTCTTGCCTAATAGGATTCTTAAAATTTTCAATACCAATCTTATTCATCAAAAGTTACCTTTTCTTTCGTTTCATCTGCTCTTGAAAAACGCTCAATGCCTGCGGGAATGGTTCGAGCACTCTTCCCAAAACACCTTGGAGAAATGAAATACACACGCCGTAGTTAGTGATTGGGACGCCCTGTTTTCTCGCAAGATTTATCCTATACAACATTTCTCGTCTATTTGTCATACATCCGCCGCAATGAATAACAAGCTTATATTCAGAAAGATTATCCGGATAATCTTTGCCTGAATTGACCTCGATTGCGACATCGTGACCAAGGTATTGCCTAAGCCATCGGGGAATCTTAACCCTTCCGATATCATCTTCGATAGCATGATGGCTGCAACTTTCCGCGATCAGAACCTTATCTCCAGGCATGAGCTTATCAATCGCGCAGGCACCTTTTACGCATTCCCCGAGGTCTCCTTTATAGCGCGAAAAAAGGATTGAAAACGTCGTGCACTTTATCGCGCGAGGTGTATCCGCGACCATTTTCATGACAACCTGTGAATCACAAACAACCAAGGCAGGCGGTTCGTTCAAAAGCGAAAGCGCATAGCTGTATTCTCTTTCCTTAACAACAAGACTCATCGCATCAGCATCTAGCGCATCTCGTATTGTCTGTACTTGCGGAAGGATAAGCCGGCCCTTAGGGGCCTCAAGGTCGATAGGAATGACAAGCACAAGAACTTTCCCTGAAGACACCAAATCACCTACCAAGGCAAGAGGATTGATAAAATCATCTGGACACAAGCGTATCAAATGCCCTTTTAGCGCAGTAACATAGTCACCTCTTTTATCCCAAGAAACACTTGAGACAAGAACGCAACCGTTTGTCTTGGCCGTGACATGATCAATAAAATCTTTATCAGGACAGCTAAGATCTATTTTATTAATAATGCCTATCACAGGAACGCCTTGCGCAACGGATTTAGCCAAAACATCTTCCTCGAAACTACCCCAAATCCCAGGCTCAACAACAAGGCACACGAGATCCGCTCTATTAAATATCTTTGTAGTTTTTTCGATCCTTTGCTCAGCAAGCGCCGATGTATCATCAAGACCAGCTGTATCTAAAAACACAACGGGCCCAATGGGAAGAAGCTCCATGGTCTTTTCCACCACATCGGTTGTCGTACCCGGGAGAGCGCTTACGATCGCCACATCCTGTCCTAATACCATGTTCAAAAAACTTGATTTTCCAACATTGGTACGTCCAAAGACGCCGATATGTAAACGTAAAGATTTAGGTGCTTTTTCCATGATCCTTATACCCTAAAGACATCAAATGTTCTGGTAGCAGCGTCTTTTCAACAATTTCTTTGCCAAGCTTTTCCATCAAAAACTTCTTTATATTCGGCTGATCAGTAACCTGGGCCAGAAATTCTTTTAAAAGTTGTTCACATTTTTCATATCCGAGGTGCGGAAGAAATGCCGTGATTATTAAGGGATTATTCTCAATATATTTTAGGCACACATCCTCATTGGCACTCAATGTTTCAATATGTTTTGATAACATCGCATTTACGTTTGCAAGAATTTCGAGCGCTTCTAAAAGACTCATGGCCAAAAGCGGCATAAACTCATTGATCTGAAAACTGCTGCGCGAGGCGGTCTCAAACACCATCTGGCAATCGGCATCAACCTTCAAGCAGGCCTGAAGGGCAGCCTCCAGAATGACGGGGTTGACCTTCCCGGGCATAATCGAAGAGCCGGCCTGCACTGGTTTAAGCCGTATTTCTCCGAGCATGTTCAGCAATCGCAAATCATTGCATATCTTAATAACATTGGCCACATGGGCCTTGAGGATCCCTGCGACCTCAACAAAATTATCACTATTAGCAGTCTGGTCAACGACGTTTTCTCCACGACTCAACCCAAGCGCTGTAAATTCACGAAGCTTATCGATCACAAGAAATATATAGCTTCTTGGAGCCGCCAACCCCGTCCCCACAGCAGTACCTCCCAAATTGACACAACGTATTCTTTCTTCACATTTAAAAATACGCCATCGATCTCTAGCAATCGCTTCAGCAAAAGCGGAGAATTCAGCGCCAAGAGTCATGGGAACAGCTTCCTGCATTTCAGTGCGACCAGTTTTAACGATACGGGCAAATTCTTTTTCTTTCTTCTGAAAAACACCCTGCAACAATTCTATTTTATGACTTAACGTTTTGAGGCCCTGAAGTGCCGCTATTTTTACAGCTGTCGGATACACATCATTTGTCGACTGATGCATATTCACATCCTTAAGTGGATGCAACATAGAATAATGTCCAGGATCATATCCCATAATCTCAAGCCCACGATTGGCGATCACTTCATTCATATTCATATTCATCGATGTTCCCGCCCCTCCCTGTAATGCATCGAGCGGAAATTGATTAGAGTGCCTTCCTTCAATGATTTCATCACATGCTTGGATCATAGCCGATGCCTTGTCTTTCGCGAGATATCCCGTATCCAGATTGGCCAAGCAACAGGCCTTCTTGACCAAAGCCATTGCCCTGATGAAAATCTGACTTGATCGAAAAGAGGATATTGTAAAATTCTCCAAAGCCCTTTGCGTGTGAATGCCCCACAAAGCTTTTTTTAAAATCTTGACTTGGCCCAAACTGTCTTCTTCTATTCGATCATCCATCATTTGTACCTTTTCTATTCTTTAACTAACGCTGATTTAACAGAAACACCTTCAATCTCGCCAAGTCGGCCCGTAAGGGCGCCAATGTCATCCGTATCCGCATCGACAATCAAGGTAATAACACCCACATTCTTTTCCTTGTACGGAATACCCATGCGCCCGACGAACATTTTGGCGTGCTGATGCAAAATATGATTAACCTTTTCAGCACTCTTATCCCGATCATGAATAATAATCCCAATAAAACCTAAACGATTTTTCATTATATTTCTCCTATCAATAAAATAAAAATCCCGGATTGCCTGTTAACGGAAACCCGGGATTCTAAAAAACACAACTCACCAACAAATATTTGCTGCGAGTTGATCCCTTAGCCACAGGGCTTTGACGCCCCTTGTCCGTAGGTCAATGTAACGAATTATGCTATCAGAAAGAGCACCAAATATTTCTTAGCCTTTCGTCAACTCATCAATCGCCTGATCAACCATCGTCACATAGGTCATAGTGCTTGCGCCACCAACCAAAACCGCGACCATACACGCTTCAAGCATTTCCTTTTTTGTCCATCCCTGCTTGAGACAGTGCGTCACCGCGCGCGTCAAACAAACAGGACATTTTTGACTTACGCTCGAAACCAACAATAACAACCATTTTGTTTTCTCAGGAAGACGATTTGACTTTAAAATAATCTCTTTTTCTTGCATAAATGCGTCATATTCCGACGGCACAGCCTTGCGGATATCGGTCATGCATTTATTAAAATTCTTTAGAATCGCTTTTGGATCATATGCCATCGCTTGTCCTCCTGATTACCAACGTTAAAAAAACATTCCCCAATAGCTACGCTAATCTATCAAATTTTATCCCCACGGTCAACATAATGCGTATGCAAAAGCTTATGGCTTTGATGACCACAAGGGCCATCAGTCAAAAACTCTGCATAGAGCTTTTTTACGTCCGGATTGTCATGGGATTTGCGCATTGCCTTGCCTTCGTCTTCCTTGTAGATCGCATTGATGCGCGCCCGACGGACTTCATCAGTTGTAAATCGCGGCTGGCCTCCTCCACCAATACATCCCCCAGGACATGTCATGACCTCAACAAAATGATAATGGGCCTGACCCGCCTTGATGAGATCAAGCAAGGCCGCGGCATTGGATAAGCTATGCGCGACGGCGACTTTTAATTCAACACCTTCTAAAAAAGACCACGCCGGAAGAACCTGCTCAAGCTTAAGGGCTGCTTCTTTAATTCCCTTTAGCCCTGCCAAAGGTTCAACATGAAGATTTACAAGTGGAAGCTCACGACCTGTCACGATCTCGTAAGCCGTACGGATAGCCGCCTCCATAACCCCACCGCTATTAGCAAAAATATCCGCGGCACCCGACGAAAGCCCAAGAGGCGAATCCGTCTGTCCGTCTTCTAACGCTGTAAAATGAATACCGGCCGCCGTGATCATCTGACCTAATTCGCGTGTTGTCAAAACATAATCCACGTCTCTGACGCCGCTACTATTCATCTCAGGACGGCTGGATTCAAACTTTTTCGCCGTACACGGCATAACCGACACAACAACAATATCTTCAGGACGCAAGCCCTTCTTTTGCGCATAAAACGTCTTCGCGATCGCGCCAAACATTTGTTGCGGTGACTTACAAGAAGATAGATTCGGCAGAAACTCTGGATAAAAATATTCGGTAAACTTGATCCATCCCGGCGAACAACTTGAAAATTGAGGCAAGGCCACGGGTTGTTTTTCAACGAGCGCCTTTTTAAGACGCAACAAAAGCTCTGTGCCTTCTTCCATGATCGTCAAATCCGCCGCAAAATTAGTATCAAAAACCGCATCAAATCCCATAAGACGAAGCGCGGTGATCATTTTTCCTGTCACAAGAGTTCCTGGTGGATAATCAAAACACTCCCCTAGCGCCGCACGAATCGCGGGAGCGGTTTGCACAACGACATGTTTAGTCTTGTCCTCAAGCGCTGCCCAAACCATATCCACATGGCTTTTCTCAATGATCGCGCCCACAGGACAAACCGCTGCACACTGCCCACATTGAACGCAAGGTACATCTTCAAGGCCTAGAGCAAACGCAGGTCCGATCAATGTTTTATATCCACGATTCTGAGGAAAAAGGGCTCCCACGTGTTGAATTTCGTTGCAAACCGTAACACAGCGACGACATTTTATGCACTTGCCAGAATCTCGAACAAGCGCGGAAGAACTTACATCCAAAAACCTTTCTGGCTTTTCACCCTCATAATGCGGCTCGCGAATTCCTAAGCTATAAGCCAAGGATTTTAATTCGCAATCCTCACTGCGGTCACAAATTTGACAATCTCCTTCATGCTCACTCAAAAGAAGCTCAACAACTAATTTACGAGCTCTACGAACACGGGGGCTATTGGTAAAAACAACCATGCCTTCCGCAACAGGCGTTGAACAAGATGATACCAAATTACGACCACCTTGCACCTCAACAACGCACACCCGACAGGCACCAATAGGATCCTTACCTTCTAGATAACACAACGTAGGAATAATAATGCCCATTTGTCGCGCGGCCTGCAAAATCGTCATCTCAGGGGGAACTTCGACCATGTTACGATCAATTGTTAACTTCACCATTACGCCTTACCCCCTTTCTCATCTAAACATTTTCCATAATCGCAGCGCAAACATCGCTTGGCTTGCCGCCTAGCTACGCCTTCATTCCACGATTGTTCAACTTCATCAAAATTATGTTTGCGACGCGCCACATCAATCAATCGCAACGGATCTCGCGGATATGGAGCAGGGTCCGCATCGGGATCAAAATCAACCTTAACAGCTTTCTGCACACGCCAAAATGCATGTTCTTCTCCGGTCAAATATTGATCAATCCCAACTGCCGCATGTTCTCCTGAAGAAATCGCCATCACAACTGAGGAAGGACCCGTCGTGGCATCCCCTCCGGCAAAAATTCCCTCCACCGAAGTTTTTCCTAAAACCGGATCCGCATAAATAAAATTTCTCTCTGAAAGCTTCATCGTTACCCCATCAAGAAGCTTTTTAACATCCATTTTCTGTCCAATCGCAACAATCACTTGATCCGTTTCCATATCGAAAACATCTTCCGCGTTCGCGGTTGGGCGTCGTCGCCCTGTCTGATCAAAATCCCCAAGCTTCATGTGAATACACTTTAATCCACAGACTTTCCCATCCTTATCCTTTTTGATCTCGATAGGGTGAGTTAAAGGCAAGATCTTGACACCTTCATGCAAAGCCTCGTCCACTTCTTCCGCGTACGCTGGCATTTCATTTTGACTACGACGATAAACAACCGTCACTTCTTGGGCCCCTAAACGCAACGCGCTCCGCGAGGCATCAATCGCGGCATTCCCACCTCCTACAACAACAACTTTCTTACCCACAGGAACAGATCCCCTGATATTATAAGTTCTTAAAAAATCAAGGGCATCAACAACCCCTCCCGAGGCTTCGCCGTCAAGCCCAAGGCGCACACTTTCCGGAGCTCCTACGGCAATAAAGATCGCCTCATAACCATGCTTCTTTAACGAATCAATCGTAAAATCACGTCCCAGCGCCTTTCCGGTTTCAATTTCAACACCAAGCTGCTCAATCATGCGGATTTCACGGGCTAAGGTTTCTCGTGGCAAACGATACGCAGGAATAGTTTGAACAAGCATCCCTCCAGGACGCATTTCTTTCTCAAAAACCGTAGGACGATAACCTAAGCGCGCAAGAAAATACGCACAAGACAGTCCGGCAGGCCCCGCCCCAACAATCGCGATCTTTCTCTTAGCATTTGCCTCGTTATGATGAATCTCCGGGATTTGGACGACAATCTCTTGGTCCACCATAAAACGCTTGATCCCACGAATCGAAACCGATGTATCGAGCGTAGCGCGGCGACATTTATCCTCGCAAGTGTGAAAACAAACTCTTGCGCACACAGCCGCAAAAGGATTGCGTTCACGATGAAGCTTGAGCGCTTCCGCGTAGCGTTCTTCCCCTGTTAAAGCAATAAAACCTGGAATGTCAACACCGGCTGGGCAAGCGCTCTGGCACGGGGCCCGCACGAGATCAGGGCAAACCCCAGCCTCACAATGTTTATCACGAATATGCTCTTCATATTCTTTAGGAAAATGACGCAAGGTTGAACGCACAGGATTAGCCGAGGTATAGCCTAACCCACAAAGCGAAGCATCTTTTATTCCTTCACCCAATTCAAGCAATTTCTTAATATGCTCTGGTTTACCTTCTCCTTTACAAATTTTCTCAAGGATCTCAAGCATCCGTTTTGACCCAACACGACACGGCACACATTTTCCGCACGATTCATCTTGCACAAATTCAAGAAAAAAACGCGCCACATCCACAATACACGAATCATCATCCATCACAATGAGCCCGCCTGATCCCATGATAGCGCCCAACTCAACAAGCGTGTCGTAGTCCAATGGAACATTAAGATGTTGCTTAGGGATACAGCCTCCCGAGGGCCCTCCAATTTGAGCGGCCTTAAATTCTTTTCCATTTTTGATCCCACCGCCAATATCATAAATTAACTCCCCAAGCGACGTCCCAATAGGAACCTCCACAAGCCCTGTATTGTTCACAGCCCCTGCTAAGGCAAACACCTTGGTTCCCTTGCTTTTTTCCGTTCCCATCGACGCAAACCAATCGGCCCCTTTAAGGAGAATGATCGGCACATTAACATATGTCTCAACGTTATTGAGCAAGCTCGGCTTACCCCAAAGTCCTTTAATAGCTGGAAAAGGTGGACGCGGACGCGGCTCTCCACGCTTTCCCTCCAATGATGCCATCAAAGCAGTTTCTTCTCCGCACACAAACGCCCCAGAACCCATGCGGATATCCAAATCAAATGAAAAATCCGTTCCAAGAATATTTTTTCCTAAAAGGCCACACGCCCGAGCCTGCTCGATCGCCTTCATCAATCGTGAAACCGCCAACGGATACTCCGCCCGCACATAAACAAATCCTTGTTTAGCCCCAATCGCAAAACCCGCGATCATCATCCCTTCGATCACGCTATGAGGATCTCCCTCAAGAACGCTTCGATTCATGAAAGCCCCAGGATCTCCTTCATCCGCGTTGCAAATCGCGTATTTAACACTGCCGGGCGCTTTACGTGTAAATTCCCATTTCATTCCAGTAGAAAACCCTGCTCCTCCACGGCCGCGGAGCCCTGACTTTTTAACCTCATCAATAATCTGATCAGCCGACATCATCGTCAAAGCCTTGGCCAAAGCCTGATATCCATCCACGCGAATATAATCAACAATATTCTGAGGATCGATCGTTCCGCAATTCCGCAAAACAATTTTTGTTTGTCGTTTAAAAAAATCAACATCCTTGATGTCAGAAACAGGTTTATTCGTTTCAAAATTGCGATGCAAAAGCCGCTCAACAATTTTCCCCTTAAAAAGATGTTCCTCAAAAATTTGATCAACATCATCAAGGGTAACATTCTCATAAAAGACATGCCCAGGGTTTACGACCATCACAGGCCCCTTAGCGCAAGGACCTAAACATCCTGTCTCGACAATATCGATGACAACTCCATTCTTCTCAATCTTCTCTTCCAAGCGTTTCTTAATCTGCAGCGAACCGCTAGCAATACATCCTCCCCCAGCACAGATCAAAACCTCTTTATAAATACTACGTTTGACCTTTTCCGCAACCGCAGCATCTTTGATACGATTTAAATCTTTCAAGGATAAAATCTTGTCAGTTAACATGCGGCGGCCTCCTGTGTCTGTGACTTTGCCTCACGATAAAAGCTTAGAAGTTCTTTTATCTTTGCTGGCTTAACCCGCTGATGAACATCCTCGTTGATCATCACAACAGGCGCCAAACCACAGGCACCAAAACAACGCCCAACCTCCAGCGAAAACATTTTATCAGCTGTTGTTTCACCAACATTAATGCCAAGGGTTTTTTGCATCGTTGACAAAACCTCCTTGCCTCCACGCACATAGCACGCGGTTCCCAGACACACACGCACTAAATTCTTACCCCGAGGATTTGTTGAGAAAAAAGAATAAAACGACACAACGCCAGCGACTTGACTATACGGGATCCGCAATCGTTCGCCAATCCGACGCAAAATATTTTTCGGAAGATATCCAAATAAATTTTGAGCTGTTTGCAAGATCGGGATCAAGGCCCCATCCGCAGACTTATACGTATCAATAATCTCATCGAGACGTTTTAACATTTCTGGTTCGGAGAACTCACCACAACAACAGGAACCAACAGGCTGATCTTTTGACAAACCTTGGCTTATTTGCTTCACAACGCCTCCTTTTTAAAATCCATAAAATAAAACCGGCTCACCTTTCATGGTAAGCCGGCACATGTTTCTTTAACCAAAAAATAAAATCATCTTTATTCAACCCCACACCCCTTGCTCGTTAAAAAATGCAATACCTTGTCTCGATCAATTAAAATATTATACACAAAATACTAGAAATCAAAAATGTTTTTTAAGTCTTAACTATCTAGTCGTAATTCTTGCTCTTTGCTAAAGACCGCTATCCCCGCTCAATAAAAACTGCCCCACGCTTCAATGCCTCTTTCAAATTGATAAAGGATATCTCCGGCATCTCCATTGCCGTATAAACACAACCAACTTCATCTGGCATATGCGAATCCGAATTAGAAATAAGAGGATACTTTTCTTCTGCGCCAATAGCGGCACTCTTATTATTTCGATAGATCTCAAGGGCGTCAAAAGGCTCCTGCGGAATAAAGCCTAATTGGGCGATCATTCCAAAAACAGGACGATCCACATGCGCAGGAATAATAATACCACCTCGCTCATGCACAGCCCTACAAAGCTCAGAGACGCTAATACTGGTGGCATTACCCAGATACTTTTCCACAGAACCTAAGATCTCCTCCTGGTCATTGACATAAACCTGATCACCAAAAAGATCTCTTTGATTAGGCACATCAGGCAAGCGGGATTCGACGTACTGGCCAAATTCCATAATAATCTTGAGATTATCAAAAAGGCAAAGGACATGACATTCCTCAACGGTTGTCACTTCAGCCCCGCCCAAGCAAAATAAATTTTCACGTTTGCACAACGAAAAAAATGCAGGACAATTGCGCGTACAATTATGGTCGGTCAGGGCCACAAGAGACAATCCCTTGGCCTTCGCAACGCTAACAATATTCTTCGGCGACATCAAAAGAGTAGCACAAGGTGAAACTGTCGAATGGATATGGAGATCCGCTTTTATGCGCATCATTGTTTATGGATATGCTTGCCAATCAAGACAGACAAGGAGAACTGGCTAAGCGTTGATGAAAAAAGGGCAATCTTTTCTTTTTGAGCCGCTTCCACCATATCAATAGGAACTTCTCTATGATTAGCAATAACAATAGCACGAATCCCAACCAATTTTGATACGGCTACGGTGTTAATATGCGCTTGGATTGTGATCAAGATATTATTCGCCTCAGCATTGGCGATCACATCGCTCAAAAGATCAGATGTGTATCCTCCGGAAATCACACCATCCTCAAATTCCTTCTGCACAAGCGTAAGTTCTGTAAGCTTTGTCATCTCACTAATGGTCATGGCTTTTCTCTTCCTTTCGTTTAAAATGAATAACCGCTCGAACGGTCGTTCCCTTGCCAAGCGCCGACTGAAAATCAAAACTATCGGAAACACGACGAATATTGGCTAACCCCATGCCGGCCCCAAAACCCAAAGACTTAATCCATTCGTTGGCTGTTGAATATCCTTCCTGAAGCGCGAGTTCCGGATGTTCGATCCCAGGCGCTGAGTCCTTGGCAGTAATCTCCGCATGATCTTGATCAATGATCACCGTCAATGTTCCTCCGTCAGAATGGACAGCAATGTTAATCTCGAGCTCATACATCGCGACCGCAACACGTCGAATATCTTTGGGATCCAACTTACGCTCCACAAGAAGCTTTTTAATCCGATTTGACGCGTTCCCGGCATGTTCAAAATCATACTTACGGATACGGAACATCTTGCGAATATGATGCGCATCAACAGGAGTCGTCTGGGCCAAAAGTTCTTCCATGCGCGCAACTTCTTTGTTGATGGCCATCAAAAGTCCAACATTAATATCACGGCTCGTGATCATCCCTACCAAAAGATTGTTTTTATCAACCACAGGAAAACGACCATACTTAAATTTATCAAAATAAGAAATCGCAAAGGCAAGCGGCATGTCCTCTTCGAGCATGACAAGCTTCTTAGACATATGCTTTTCTGCAAGCTCTTGCATATAGCCACTATCTAAAGCCTTAAAAATATCATCAATACTCAAGATACCCAAAAGCCGATCTTTCTTCACAATCGGAATACCGGTAACATTTCTTTGCTTCATTAATGTCTTAATATGATCCAAGGAATCCTCAGGAGAAGCAATGACCAGATTGCGAGTCATGACATCTTTAATCTTGAGTTGATAGATCAAGTCCAAGATCAACGATGTCGATTCTTCCATCTTGATCGGAATGCCTTTATCCGTCATCACTCTTGTCCTTTCAGATGATGAATGGTGCCGCAAACCTCAAAAGAAGATAGCTTTGTCTTCAGCAACGTGACATCAAGCTCTTTGGCAGAAACTTTCATATCCGCGGTTACCGCCTTGCCATTAACAACAATAACGCCAATCGCACTTACGATATCAGCGGTGCGTATCGCCTGCGTTGTCGCTAACGACGTGATCAAAAGATCCACATCGCCATCGACAAGAAGGACATCGCTCATAAGATCCGAAACAACAAAATGCTTGAGATCTTTAACGCCTGTTTCTTTGCGGCGGTGCACCACCTCACAATCTAATGCTTTGATAAGTTGATCAATCTTCATGGAGTTGCCTCTTAATCTTAGAATAATCATGTTCTTTGGTTAGGGCATTGGCGAAATAAAACAAATTCTCGATCTTGAGCTCAATGTTAACCGTATCCACCACAGCCCCTTCGGTCTCGCGAATATAAACACGTGCAAAATTTAAAATACCCTTAATACCTGCGGCGATCATCTTGTCGCAAACCGAAGATGCCTCATTCTCAGGGACAGCAACAACGCCAACCTTGATCTGATTCTTCTTAACATACTCTTCCATTTTTTCTAATGGATAGATCGGCACCTTAGCCTCAGGATCCCATTTCCCTTTGCTAATATCAAACCCCGCAACGATTTTTAGACTCTCGCAATGAAATCCGTTATATTCAATCAAGGCACGGCCAATATTGCCACAACCGACCACGATCACCTTCTGCTTACGGTCACCAACTAAGATTTGATTAAGCCGCACAACCAAATGATCAACATCATAACCGCCACGCTTATTGCCGGTGATCTTGAGGGCGCTAAAATCCTTACGCACCTGCGACGAGGACAACCCCGTAGCATCCCCAAGATTGTCCGAAAAGATCTTGACCATCCCAAGTTTTTTGAAATTTGTTAAAACATTCTTATATTTGAGCAATCGTGATATCAATTCCTTGCTTTCAGTCACAATAACACTCTCCTTTCTCTATTTTTATGTCACAATAGTAACATAAGATATCAATATGTCAAATTAAAAGTTCTCATAGTAACAAAAGATTTCTCTTGATTAGTTCCCCTCTTTCCTTTATAATTTGCCCTATTCTTAAGCTTCTCACTGGAGGATTTAAAATGGAAACGATCAAAAATCTTGAACTCACACCTGGGCTTTTAGATTATATTGCTCAATGGAAAGACAAGCCCGGCAATCTCATCATGATCTTACACAAGGCCCAAGAAGAATATGGCTTTATTCCTCGCAATGTTGCTTTCAAACTCGCCGAAGTTCTCGATGTTCCTCTCGCCAAAATTTATGGCGTGATTACTTTTTATCATTACTTTAAATTAGAAAAACGAGGAAAAAACATTATTGCCGTTTGCATGGGAACAGCCTGTTATCTTAAGGGCGGCGAAGACATCATCAAAGAGCTTGAAACCATCTTAGGAGTAGGCCTCAATGATATGACCCCGGATGGAAAATTTTCGGTTGAAGCTGTACGCTGCTTAGGCTGCTGTGGACTCGCTCCCGTCATGTCCATCAACGGAACCGTCTACGGAAAGCTTCTCAAAAGCCAACTTCCAGAAATTCTTTCTAAGTATTAGCAATGCATTTAACGCTCTGTGACTTTTTAAGCGACATTGTTCAAAACTCTATTGAATCCGAAGCGACGCTCATTGTTGTTGATGTCATCGAAACAAAGGAAAAATATAAGTTTCTGGTCGCAGATAATGGTAAAGGCATGGATCCCAAAACCTTAGCCAAGGCGCAAGATCCTTTTATAACCAATGGCAAAAAACATAAACGCACGCAAGGCCTTGGATTATCGTTCTTAGCGCAAGCCGTAGAACAGGGTTGCGGCACCTGGGATATTCGATCTGAAAAAGATTTTGGAACATCAGTTTCCTTTACGTTTCATAAATCCCATGTGGATACTCCCCCGCTTGGCGACGTACCGCAGACAATGTTGCAGTTAATGATCTTTGATGGCAATCATGAATTGGTCATCAACCGATCATACGGCGAACAAAAATATACTATTGTTCGTAATGATTTGAAAAAAACACTCGGAGATCTCTCTCGCGCTGGCAACTTAATGCTAGCCCAGAAATATCTCATTAGCTTAGAACAAGACATTATCAATCTCTAGGAGATAACTATGAGCAAACTTACTCTTGATGATTTACGAAAAATGCGCGAATCGCTCAAAATAGACATGGACAAGCGCGATAGCCAACAAGATACCCGTATCGTGGTTGGCATGGGAACTTGCGGAATTGCTGCAGGAGCCAAAAAAACCTTAAATGCCTTCATCGATGAACTCAACAAACGTAACCTTAAGAATATTGCGGTTAAACAAACCGGCTGTATGGGCAATTGCAATGTTGAGCCGACCGTTGAGATCTTCATGCCCGACATGCCAACGACTCTCTATGGAAACGTCACAGAAGATACTGCGCGTAAGATTATCCAGAAACATATTATCGACAAAGCGCTACTCGATGATCATATTCAAGACAAACCTTCTATTGACATTGTAAAACATTAACGAGGTTTTTATGCCCTATAAACATTATATTCTTATTTGTTCTGGAACGGCCTGCGAATCAAGTCGCTCGCGCGAAATCCATGATCATTTCATGAAAGAAATCAAAGACCATCAGCTTGAAAATGATGTCCAAGTTGTTAAAACAGGTTGTTTTGGCTTTTGCGAACAAGGACCCATTGTTAAAGTCTTACCCGACAATGCCTTTTATGTGCGACTCAAGCCTGAAGATGTTCGCGAGATCATCGAAGAAAACATTATTAAAGGACGAATGGTCAAGCGTCTTTTGTACAACCCCAAAGACGACAAAGGCCGCCACCCTATGACCGACGTGGCCAATATCGATTTCTATCAAAAACAATTTCGCATTGTCTTAAGAAACTGCGGCGTGATCGATCCTGAAAAAATCGATGAATACATTGCCCGCGATGGCTACAAGGCGCTTGAAAAAGTCCTCTTTGAGATGACCCCTGACCAAGTCATTGAGGAAGTCACCAAATCAGGCCTACGCGGACGCGGTGGCGCAGGATTCCCAACAGGCATGAAATGGTCATTCACAAAAAAAGCTCCTAGCGACATCAAATATATTGTCTGCAACGCGGACGAAGGCGATCCTGGAGCCTATATGGACAGAAGCACGCTTGAAGGTGACCCCCACTCCATCCTCGAAGCAATGACCATTGCCGGTTATGCGGTTAATGCCAACAAAGGCTTTATTTATATTCGCGCAGAATACCCGCTCGCCATCGAGCGACTCAACATCGCCATAGCGCAAGCCCGTGATTATGGACTCTTAGGTGAAAATCTCTTAGGAAGTTCCTTTAGCTTTGACATTGAAATCCGATTAGGAGCTGGCGCCTTTGTTTGCGGCGAAGAAACAGCGCTCTTAGCCTCTCTTGAAGGTGAACGTGGCATGCCACGGCCTCGACCTCCTTTTCCTGCGGTCAAAGGACTTTGGGGTAAACCAACTGTTATCAATAATGTTGAGACCTGGGCCAACATCCCCGTCATCATCTTAAGAGGTGCCGCATGGTTTGCTAAAATAGGGACCGAAAAGTCAAAAGGCACAAAGGTCTTTGCCTTAACAGGAAAAATCAACAACTCTGGCCTTATCGAAGTCCCCATGGGAACAACCCTGCGAGAGATCATCTTTGATATCGGTGGCGGGATCAAAGATGGCAAACAATTCAAAGCTGCACAAACCGGAGGCCCTTCAGGAGGCGTCATCCCCGCGCAATTCTTAGACACCCCCATCGATTATGACAACCTAATTGCCATTGGCTCGATGATGGGATCTGGCGGCATGATCGTCATGGATGAAGATGATTGTATTGTGGACATTACAAAGTTTTATTTACAATTTTCTGTTGATGAATCTTGTGGCAAATGCGCACCCTGCCGCATTGGAGGCTATCAGCTGCTTCATCTCCTTGAAAAAATCACCAACGGCAATGGATCCATGGACCACCTTGATAAACTTTCAAGGATATCCCAGGCCATGCAAAAGGCATCGCTATGCGGCCTAGGGCAAACGGCAAGCAACCCTGTTTTATCAACGATGAAATATTTTACAGAGGAATATACCGAGCACATTCAAAATCATAAATGCCGCGCCCACAAATGTAGTCATTTACTCAAATTCGACATTCTCATAGAAAAATGTATTAAATGCGGTCTTTGTGCCAAGGCATGCCCTGTGGGAGCCATCTCCGGAGACCGCGAAAAAGGCTATCTCATTGATCACACCAAATGTATCAAATGCGGCCTATGTTTCGAACGATGTAAATTTAAAGCGATCACACGAGGTTAATCATGCAAGCAAAAACAATCAAAGCTAAAATTAATGATAAAAATGTTCGCGTCCCAGCGGGTTTGAGCATTCTCGATGCTGCAAAACAAGCTCACATCAGAATCCCCACCCTCTGTAAACATCCGGACCTTCCCGCCACAGCGGCGTGCGGCCTATGTATTGTCAAAATTAAAGGCTCTAAAAAACTTCTCCGTTCTTGCTGTACCACGCTTGAAGATGGCATGGAGATCATCACCCATGATCCGGAAATCGTTGAAGTCCGCAAAACCGTTCTGGAGCTTATTTTATCCAACCATCCCAACGATTGTCTTCAGTGCGGACGAAGCTATTATTGTGAACTCCAAAAACTCACCGCAGACTTTGCAATCCAAGAAGAACTTTTTGAGAAAGTTATCAAGAACAAAACAAAAGATATCTCAACAAAAAGCATCGTCTTGGAACCTGCCAAATGTATCAAATGCGGCCGTTGTGTTGAAGTCTGTCAACAAATTCAAGATGTCTGGGCGTTAGGATTCTTAGGACGCGGTATCCATATGCGCATTGCCCCTGCAGGAGACCTCGAAACCGCCAACATCAATTTAGCAGACTCGCCGTGTGTTCGCTGCGGCCAATGCTCTGCCCACTGCCCTACCGGCGCTATCTTCGAATACGACCAAACCGAATCAACATGGGCGAAGCTACGTGATGAAAACAATTATTGCGTTGCACAGATTGCACCTGCGGTTCGCGTCGCTATTGGAGAAAGCTTTGGCTATCCGATTGGAACCAATTTAACCAAAAAACTTTACGCTGTCCTACGCCGACTTGGCTTTAAAGCTGTCTTTGATACAAACTTTGGTGCCGATGTTACCATCATCGAAGAGGCCACAGAGTTTGTTCAACGCTTTGTTCACAAAAAAGGGCCCTTGCCCTTGATCACAAGCTGCTGCCCATCCTGGGTCGATTTTATGGAAAAGTATATCCACGGCGCTATTGAATTTTTCTCCTCGTGTAAATCGCCTCACGAAATGGTCGGAGCCCTTGCTAAGACATATTTTGCTGAAAAAAACAAAATTGATCCCAAACGTATTTTCGTTGTCTCGATCATGCCTTGCACGGCCAAGAAATTCGAGATTATACGATCCAAAGAAATGTTCTCTTCCGGACAGCAAGATGTCGACTTGTCCCTCACAACGCGTGAACTTGCGCGCATGATCCGCCAGGCGGGAATTGACTTTAAAAATTTACCCGATGAAGAGCCTGATCACATCTTAGGAGATTATGCTGGCGGTGGAACCATCTTCGGGACCACGGGCGGCGTTATGGAAGCAGCTCTGCGAACAGCCTACAACATGATCACCCAAGAAAACTTAAAAAATGTTGAGATCGACATGGTCCGCGGACTTCAAGGAGTCAAGGAGGGAACGATCAACATCAAAGGCACACAAGTCAAAGTAGCGGTTGCGCATGGCTTAGGAAATGTTGGTTACGTGATGAACAAAGTTCTTGAGGCTAAAAAGAATGGCCAAGACATGCCGTATCATTTTATTGAAGTAATGGCTTGCTCTGGAGGTTGCGTGGCCGGAGGCGGACAACCCTACGGAGTTACCGACGACTTACGCATCAAACGCGCCCAAGGGCTTTATCAAGATGATCGTGACCAGAAAGTGCGCTGCTGCCATGACAATCCTTATATCCAGAAACTTTACGATGAGTTTCTTGGCAAACCGCTTTCTGAAAAATCCCATCACCTTCTCCACACCAGCTACATTGCACGAAAATCATACTTAAAATAACTATAAAAGAATCTTAAAATAAAGAAAAAGGGCTAGCAGAATCTGCTAGCCCTTTTTCTATGATTATCACCTACTATATGCTTTAAGCCTTGACAACGTTCTTAGCTTTAAGTCCTTTATCATCATTAACCATCTCAAATTCAACGGCTTGGCCTTCATCAAGTGCCTTATACCCAGACTCCTGTTGAATTTCGCTAAAGTGAACGAACACGTCTTCACCGCTATCCGCTGCAATAAACCCATAACCCTTTTTTGCATTAAACCACTTGACTTTACCTTTTACCATCTGACTACCTACCTTTTTAAAAAGATTTTGAGAATCAAAGAACAATCTGTCTTTTCTTCTCGATAAACTTAACCTTTTATAACATTACCCTGCGAAACAAATTTTGTCAATAAAGATTCTTCGAAAAAAGCACTTCTTTTAAGCCCCTGCTGCATCCCAAAAGCTAGCAAGCAAAACGCTAAAGAATAATCCTTGCATCGACGGCAAAGCTTCCATCTTTGTTCGTAATAAGAGGATTGATGTCAATTTCTTTGACCAACGGGGCCAGCTTCTGAATCGAGTAAATCGTCTGCACAATTGATGCCTTATCCGCTTGAATCCCACGAAACCCATCAAGGATCTTTGCTGTCTTAATATCATTGATAAGCCGCCCGGCCTCCATCTTACCAAACGGAACAATACGAAAAGATACATCTTTTAAGGCCTCCACAAAAACACCTCCTAAACCAAACATCACCACAGGTCCAAATTGAGGATCATTACTTAAACCCACGATACACTCAATCCCCTTCATCATCTGGATCAAGTTCACCCCAAGGATATTGGCATCAGGAACGGCTGCGGAAACCTTGTTCATCATTTTGTCAAATTGTGTCCGTAGCTGTTCTTCGCTCTGAATATTAACAGCAACCCCGCCGACATCGGACTTATGAATAATCTCTGGAGAAGCAATTTTCATCGCTAAAGGATACATGTCCTTGGCTTTCACGACAGCTTCTTCAATATTGCGGGCAAATCCCCACTTGGGCGTGGGAACGCCACAAAGTTCAAGAACCTTGCGCGCTTCATGCTCAAGCAAAATAGTTCGACCCGCAGCTTTAATTTTATCAATGATGTCGATCACTTCTTGAGGCGCAGGATCAATCTTGGCGATCTCTTTCTTGCGTCCTGAAATTTCTCTCCACTTATAAAGGGCTTTGAGCGCAGAAACGGCTTCGCTAACCTCAGTAAAAGCTGGAATATGATGATCATTAAGATAATGCAAAGCTTCCTGTGTGCGATGACCACCAACCATGGCAACAACAACAGGCTTATTGCGACCGACAGCCTTATATTCCTCTTGAACCGCTTTCGCAATATCCATAGGATCAGTCACCGCCGTTTCGCAATAAAGAATGATCACGGACTTAATCTTGTCCTCATGAAAAGCGATTTTCGTTGCCTCGCGATAACCGACAACGCCTCCCTGCCCCGTAATATCCACAGGATTCTTTGTGCTGCCAAAATCCGGCATGGTTTTTCTAAACTTTTCCTCAAGCCAGGCTGCATCATCAAGAAGAATCATCCCTGCAGTTTCGCATTCGTCCGTCGTCGCAACGCCAATGCCTCCGCCGTTGGTAATAATAATCGTTTCATCACCCTTAGGAAGCGGCAGAGAAAAAGCTCTGGCCCAATCAAAAGCCTGCGTAAACGTACTCGCTCGCAAAAGGCCTAATTGTTTAAAAACTCCTTCATAAATCTTATCTGATCCTGACAAAGATCCCGTATGCGAAGCAGCCGCTTTGGCGCCACGATTAGAGGATCCCACCTTTAAAATAACAACCGGCTTTTTAATCTCTGTTTCTAGAAACTTTCTACCCTCTTTAATGCCTTCCATATAAATTAAGATAGCATCCACATTTTCATCATTATTGAAATAATCGATCAGATCTTTCTCATCAATATCTGATTTGTTGCCAAGATTGACCAACGATGCTAAGCCAATTTTTTCCATGGCGGTCCAGCCCATCAACGAAATCGCCAAAGCGCCGCTTTGAGAAATAAACGCGATCTTTCCAGGACGAATATCAGCTGGGCCAAAACTCGCGTTAAGTTTAGAAGGGGTATAAACATAACCAAACATGTTCGGACCTAAAAGCGCGATATTATGCTTATCCGCAATCTTCTTAAGCTGCAGCTCTTCATCCATATTGCCAACTTCGCCAAAGCCAGAGGTGATCACCGCAACACCTTTAACACCTTTACGCGCACAACCTTCTAGCGTTTGGATAACCAAGGGTGCTGGAATCGAAATGATCGCCGTATCAACCTCACCAGGAATTTCCTCAACCGTTTTGTACGCTTTTCGTCCTAAAACTTCTTCATCCTTAGGATTAACCGGATAAATATTGCCCTCATAGCCGCAATCAATAATATTCTTAAGGATCTGATACCCGACCTTACCCGGCTTCGACGAGGCACCAACAACGGCAATCCCCTTAGGCTTAAAAACAGCGCCTAGATCTTTGGTGTGATTTTGATCATAAGAATTCTTCTGATTAAAATGAAAGAGATCTTTAAGTGACATGGGAAGGTGACCTTTCTTTAATAAATATACTTTTGATATGAAGTTGCAGTCATTATAACAAATTCGAAAACTTTTGCAACGGAGGAATTGAAAGAAAAATTACTAAAAAAGGGCTGCCTGAGGATCAGGCAGCCCACAAAAAAAGACACTCCTTTTTCTAACAATACTCTAAAATTCATAGCTCATCCCCGCCAGAAAGCTACGCACTTCCGCAGGATAAAACCCTACCTTATCAGCGCCTGAGGAATATACACCATAAGCCTCATAATGGCAATCAAACATATTCTTAACGCCAAACCACATCTTGGCCCCTTTATAGCTGTAGTCTATCTTAAAATCAAAAGTCACGTAAGAATTCAATTTCGCCTGGGCATTGGCTTGATCGCTGATGGCAAAACTTTTTCCAACATAATTCACCGAAAAAGTTGTCTTTAGGTCACGGCAAACGTTAACACTCACACCCGAAGAAATCTTGTTCTGCGGCACAAAAGGAACCTTGTGTCCGCCATATTCTCCCCCTTTAAAAAAAGCATCCTGCCATGTCCAATTGATAAAAGGCTCAAGCGTATTCCTAAAAACTTGCGCCTTGCCTTCAAGCTCAAAACCCCAATGACGCGTCATTGGGCTATAATTTGCATTTTTATACGTGATCGGATCATAATAAATCTCATTTTTAACATCCATCAAAAATAAATTCATATCAGTTTTAAGCCAAGGCAAAGAAAAATCACGTATCCCCAGTTCATAATTATGCGAAACCTGATGTTTAAGATCCGTATTGAGCCCTCCGCCGCTCCCCCAAAGACTCTCGTATTTGTTTTGATAATACTCATCGGTGGCAGGCAAACGAAAAGCGCGGGCATAGTCAAAATACACTTGAGAATTCTTGCCATATTTATATCCTACCCCGGCATTCAGGGCGCCATCAGCTATCTTTTTTTCTTCGGTGTTAGCAACAACCTGGGTCTGATCGAAATTATAATCCGCCCAGATCGCACGACCCCCGATATTAACCAGAAACCTTTCCTTGTATTCCATGCGCTCTAGCGCATAAACCCCCAAGGTCTGTTTAACAATACTAACAACATCTTGAGCCAAGGCCTGGTTCCCGCTTCGCACATGATCATCGGCATAAAAATAATCGACCCCCGTGGTCAAATTATTTTTCCACCATTCTCCCATCGAACCCTCCAGGGAAAGCTTAGGACGCCATTCAAATGAATTAATTTCATGGGCTGTTTCATAACGCCCAAACGGTGACACGCTTAAAGATTTATTAAATCGTTTACGATACGATATAAACCCAGAAAGCTCTGCCTCCTGATCATTGATCGAAAAAAGGATCTTGGGATCCACGTTGACAAAAACATCCGAGGTCCATCCCTGATCTTCCGGGTATTTGCTACCCCTTCGCCCAAGGGTAAGAATATCTGAATCAAAAAGAGCGCCTGGCATACCATAATGGTCACGATGATAACCACTTGAGAAATCAACAGAGGATTGATCCGTAAGGCTTGCCTTAATATTTCCCAAGAAATCATTAGCCCAATAATCACTGTTAACGCGATAACCATCCTTTGATTGATGCGCAACATCAAAAAAATAATCAACGGTCTTGGCCGTTCCTTGCGCTGAAACAAAGGCCTTCTGATAATTAAAGCTGCCTCCTTCAACCCCTACCTTGATCGGCGCTTCTTTGGATTGATATCCTTTTTTTGTCACAATATTAATAACGCCTGCGGTGGCATTATCACCGTAAAGAACAGTTGATGGGCCTTTAAGGATTTCAATACGCTCAACACTTCCTAAATGAAGCTGTCCCCAATCTACGCCAGAGAGATCCGCTTGATTTGTACGCCGGCCATCCACCAAGACAAGAAGGTTAGAGACGCTTGCTTCGCCAAACCCACGGACGTCCACCTTGACTCCCTTAGGATTTCCTGTATAATTTGTGACAAAAATACCGCTTTGCGCAGCAATCACATCGACCAAAGAAGTCGCCGTTGATTTTTGGATATCCTCTTGTGTAATGACCGTCAATCCTTGGCTCACATCCGAAACCATCATGCCTGTGCGTGTAGCAAGGATACTAATCTCCCCTAAATCTAGGCTATGACTTTGGGCAAACACGACGCTTACGCACCCCAGAAAAATAACGACCCAACAAAAAATCTTTCCCTTGTGCATTCCTACTCCTATCTCCTCGCCTGTTGCTCGGAGTATTTCGATGCATTTCACATCGAAACAAAAAAACTCCCAACCGATTAAATCAGTTGGGAGCATACCCTGTAAATCCACAACGTTTTGTTTTTATGCTGTTTCGCGCAGCATATCAACACCGGTTTTAGGCAGGCATTCTGGCTCTCCCGACAATTTCTGCCGAGACTACAGTAGCGGGACTGCTTCGGACTAAAGGCCATATTGCCTTGCACCGAATTTCCCTCTTAAGCTCAACTTTTCTTTGAGCGCCTAAAACTATTAAAAGAACAAAAATTCATCTAGAGCACACACGCGTAACGAGTCTTTTTAATGCGCGAAGCAATAAGCTCATATAAACCAAAAAATACAAAACTATACACCAGCGTACTCACAAGCATTGTTCGGAAAAAAGGAATAGCCAAGACATAACAATCAATCAGTCCCTTGAGATTCATCGGATAATATCCCAAAAGCCATACACCAAGGTTTGTCGCGATATAAAATAAAACAGCTGATGCTAAACTTACGCCGGCCACATGCCGCCAATCATGACGCTCTCTAAGCCAGAGACCCATCAGGCCAACCAGCATCAAACTTCCCCACGTAAAAAAGATCAAATCATGAACACCCAAAATAGCGTCAGTCAACATCATGAGCGCAAGCGGCAAAAACAACGCATACTTTTTGTTGCAGTAAACTCCCCCAAACAAAATAAGAGCCAACACAGGGGTGAAGTTCGCCGGATGAACCATCAAGCGCATGATAACACCAAAAATCAAAAGAAAAAATGCTAACATAATTCCTCCTCATTTATTTAAAATATTTTAAACAAAACAAAAACAAAAGCAAGCCTTTTATTCTGGATCCATAAAAAAATCTGTGGGCATTAACCACTCAACTTCTTTTAAAAGATCTTCAACCTGAAAAGGCTTCGTCATATAACGTTGGGCCCCGACGACTTTACCAATTAAACGATCCGCATCATCTTGAAGTGCGGTCAACATAATAATAGGAATTTGCGTGTCTTTTTTCTCCCGACGAATCTTGCGACAAACCTCAAACCCATTGAGCCTAGGCATCTTGAGATCTAAAATAATCAAATCTGGCGTTTGGTCTTGATAGGCCTGATAACCCTCTTCTCCATCAAATGCCACGACAACCTCATACCCTGCCTGGCTCAAATGAAACGACAATAATGTGACCAAATCTTTTTCATCATCAATGACCAAAATCTTCCCCTTAAACTTCTTTTCTTCCGCGACCTTTTCAAAATAAAAATCAAGAAGATTTCTTTCATCTTCACTGCCTGTTGCAACGATCTTAAAGCCTACACGATAAGGATCCGAGGCGCTCTTTTGATTCGACCACGCCACCACGCCGCTGAGTTTAATCCATTTTTCCTGATCAAGCTGGACTTCAAGATTAAACGCCTGGCCATCTTGAAGCTTTTTCTCCGAATAAAAACCAAGCCCTTCAGGGCTCACATTCACAATCGTTGTCTCGCAATAATCACCTGCCCCCTCGGCCGCTTTAAAGCGTCCTATCAAATTAGCTTTCACCCTTTGCTGAATTCTTTTATCCGTCATCTATTGAACCTTTCAAGAATCAGATAACCCCAAACCACCAATCTCATCAATACCCCCACTCATGATATCGGCATTCCTGTGCTTTGAAAAGTCTTTTTTCTGCTAAACCAAGGCCTTCTTCCGTAAGCCACCTCGAGCGCCTTCAAGAAAGATTTCCTAAAATCTTTTCTATCGCTTGAAAAAGCATTTGCCGAGAAAAAGGCTTTTCTAAAAAAGCCTCAACTCCAAGTTCTTGATTAAGCTTTAAAGCTTCTTCCCTGCTCAGGTCACGAGGAAGGGGCAATCGCCCGATCAAACTATGATCACCCTTATCCCTTTGAATAATCTTTGCCACATACGCAGCTTCCCCAAGACCACTCGTCATAATAATAGGAATGCGTTTGATGCGTTCATCGTTTTTAAAGATCGTAAGAATTTCATCCCCCCTCATCTTTGGCATCACATAATCTAAAAAGATAAGGTCTGGTTTTTGCTCAAGGACAAGATTTTTCCCTCGCTCACCATCATAGGCTAAGAAAACTTCAAAATATCCGCTAGACTCCAAAAGCTTTGAAAGTAGAAAACAAAAATCTTCTTCATCATCAATAATGACAACTTTCTTTTTTGCCATAAACTCTCCCGGTTTACTAACCTTATCCCATCTGGCAAGGGAACGTAATCGCAAAGGTTGTTCCTTTGCCCGCCTCGCTTCTCACTTGTACCCTTGCCTGGTGTCGCTGAAAAATCATATACGCATTGCTCAAGCCCAACCCTGTTCCAAAACCAAGCTCTTTAGTTGTAAAAAAAGGATCAAAAATCTTCTTTTGAATTTCTGACGTCATGCCTCGTCCAGTATCAACAATCTCAACCACAATCTCCTGCGTCTTGCTTTCTCCAGCGCCTTTTAAAAAAGTATTGATAGTAATCATCCCCTGACTTTCAATAGCATCCACAGCATTAAAAAGGATGTTGATCAACGCCTGCTCAACAAGAATCCGATCAGCATGGATAAAAACTTCTTTTCCCGCATAAAAATTCTTTTGGATAGCGATTTTCTTTGCTTTAATGTAGCTTTCCGCTAAGTCAAGCGTCTCACCAATCATCACATTAAATGAAATTTGCTCAAGGTTAAGATGCCGCTCTCTGGCAAAATTAAGAAGCTCCACAACAACTTTATTGGCACGCGTAGCCGATTTCTGAATGATATCCATTTGCCGATTCACAGATTCATTTGCAGCAGGAATTTCCTGGCGTAAACAATCAACGGCAAGGACAATGTTTGCCAAGGGATTGCGAATTTCATGGGCAATGCCCGACGACAATTGCCCCACCGCGACCATCTTCTCGCTCTGCAAAAGCTGCGTCTGCGCATCTTTAAGCTTACGCTGGGTTCTACGCCGTTCAATAATTTCTTTTAATAACTTTTCTTTTTGTTTAAAAAAACGAATGATGAGCTCTGAAATACGCCCAAACTCTGAATGACTCCTTGAAAGCCTTTTTAACGCAACCTGATCCTCGCTGTACAAGGCCTGAGAAATCTTAGCTAGCGGCATAGAAATCCAAAAAAAACCAAACAAAAAAAAGACAATCACAAACGCAATCGAGACCCCAGCATAAAAACGACGATACCCTTTTGAAAACTGCTCCGCATAACCAGCCAACATAAATGGCCTTTCAACAGTGAGAACTGCAATCGGGTTGCCACCCAGATCCTTAAACTCTCGCGTAAAATACATCTTATCAGAGATTTTATTAGCGCTAGAATCCCTCGCATCGCTGACTGACACATTAGCAGAAAGAGGCGCTAAAGTTACCTTTCCGCCAAGCAAGTGCGCTAATTCACCTACGAATATCGCATTCCAACGACGAGCAACAAAAAAATACCCCTGGGCCGGTGTCTTGCGGACAATGTCTGACCCTGGATGAATCGTTGCCCCGCGAAGCTCAAGCAAGCCTTCCTCATCCCAAAAATAAAAATGTCCAAAATTACCTCCGCTAAAAATACTAGGGAATGCTGTGCTGAACAAAGGAAAGGAAACAGGTGTAACCCCTGGCTCATGAATGTCAAAAACAAGCTCCTTCTTTTTGTTGAGAATCCAAGCATGCTGAACGCTATACGTTGCTAACGCCCCGCCCATATTCTCCCGCGCCCAACGAATCTTCTCCTCATTCCAGGGATCTTTAACAAAGTCAACCATTTCATCCCAATATGTATAATCAAAAACAACTGTATAAAGTGATCGCCCTTTAAGATTAAGAATATCATCAATAAAAACCTGGAGTTGCTTCTGCTGATCATCCGCAATGGCGACAATTTGCCTTTGGTGAGATTGGCTAACAAACAAAATACCTGACCCAAGAAATAAAACCAGGAAAAGAAGGAGAATAAATAATTTAAGTTGAATCTTTGAATACATGTCGACTCTCTAGCCTAGGTCTAGCCTTGAGATAACGGAAGACCTACAAAGAATTTTGTCCCTTGACCTATCTCACTTTCGAAAGAAATCCGCCCATTATGGCGATCCAAAATCGTATAAACCATACTAAGACCCAAGCCTGTGCCCTTGCCCTGCTCTTTGGTTGTAAAAAATGGTTCAAAGATCTTCAAGCGCACATCCTCAGGAATTCCTGGCCCCGTATCTTCAACAACCACAATCACCTCTTTTCTTTTCTTATCAAGAAGCTCGATCACTTGTGTTTTGACCGTTACCTTGCCCTTGTTGCCCATCGCATCAATCGCGTTAGCGATCAAATTAAAAAACGCCTGCTCAATCAAGATCTTGTCAACATCCACAAAAAGATCTTGATTGATAAACTCCTTCTGAAATTCGATCATCTTATCTTTAAAACTTGTCTTGACCAGCGAAATGACATTGTCCAGAATCGGATGCAGCGATTCTCGCTTGATGCTCACTTCGGTATAACGTGAAAAATTAAGCAGCTGAACGATCACCTTATTGGCACGATCCGCAGCATTACTGATCATCCTCAAATGCCGCTTATTTTCCTCGCTCAAATCTTTAAGCTGCACCTCCAGGGCTGCAACGCTTAAAAGGATAATAGCCAAAGGATTTTTAACCTCATGCGCAACCCCAGCGGAAAGTTGGCCGATCGCGGACATCTTTTCCGATTGCAAAAGCTGATTTTGGGCTTCCTTGAGATCCAAATGCATTTTTTGCAAATCACTATACATAAGCTTTAATTTCTCTTCAGCTACTTTACGCGCGGAAATATCTGTTCCTACGCAAAGAATTTCATCTTCCCCTTGATCCGTCACAATCGCGCGATTGCTCCAGGCAATCCAAACTTTCTGACCATTCTTGCAAATATTCTGATTCTCATTAGACGCATATTTTTCAGGATGCGCACAAAGATCCTCAATCATCGCCTCAAGATTAAGACCCGCATCATCCTGTGCCGGAACAATGGTCCCAATAACACTCCTGCCTAAAACTTCCTCCTCTTGAAAGCCAAAAAACTTCTGCGCAAATTCATTAAAAAAAGTCGCTCGCCCTTTTTTATCAAGACGTAAAATAACACTATTAGCATTCTCAACTAAAACACGATATTTCTCTTCGCTCTTACGAATAAACACTTCCGTTTGCTTGCGTTCATTAATATTGCTGATCGTCCCAACCATGCGATACGACTGACCCTCTTTATCCGTAAAATAGGCGCCATGCTCCTCAACAAAAATATAACTCTGGTCTTTGCGCTGAAAACGATACTCAGCATCATACGAACTACCCTTACGCATTGTTTCCTTGAAAAGCTCCATAACCCTTGGCCTGTCCTCAGGATGAATACGCTCGATCCAATCACCATAGCGATTATCTCGAAATTCTTGCAACGAATATCCCGTGACGGTTTCGACTGCCCCCGTCCACTGGATAGAGTTGCCTACAATATCATAATCATAAACCAATTGCCCGGTCTGCTCTGCGATAGAGCGAAAACAATATTCACTTTCTTTAAGCCTTTCTTCAGCTTTCAGACGGGCAATAATACCCCCCAAAGACGATGCAAGGATTTCGATAGCATGGCGCTGCGTCAAATTAATATCTTTTAAGAAATGAGAAGCAACAAAAAATGCTCCAACGAATGAACCTCGATCGATCATAGGAATAATCGCACCTGCGGTTAAGCCTTCCGCCCGTCTTTCCTTTTCAAGAATTGGCAAAACTTCACTACAATCCGCGTAAAGGGGCTTCCCTTGCCTTATGAGTTGGACCTCTAAAGCATCAGAATCAAAAGACTTGATATTTTCAACAAATTCAGGCGTCAAGCCACACGAACTCACAAGAATACCCCTCTGCTTAACTTGGTCAAAAACATAAACTCCTCCAGAATCGAACCCTTGAAATTTAAGCAATGCCCCTAAAAGACTATCACAAGCCTCTTTCAGATTAACCGCCGAAGATAAAGAAATCGCCAAATCTCTCTGCACGGAAAGGACTTTTTCTGCTTTACGTCGATCCGTCACATCTTCACCGGACGATAAACAGCCAATAGGTGATCCTTGATCATCTCTTAAAACAGCATTACTCCAAATGATCGTTCGCTCTTCTCCTTTTTTATCAATAATCGGATTTTCATGATATTGAAAAAGGTCCACCTCTCCTGACATCAAACGGTTGTAAACACTCTTAACATGGGCAACAGCCTTATGCGGCAGAAAATGATCAAACCAATTCTTCCCTAAAATCTGATCTTTGGGATATCCTAAGATCTCACAGGCACGGCTATTAACGAGCACAACCTCTCCTTCTTTTCCTAAAACGAGGATCATCACGCCAGCAATATCTAAATACTGTTGGGCCACATCTTTCTGAGTTTCAAGCTCCTTCTGAATCTTTTCTTTCTGGGCAATCTCACGATTAAGATCATCACGAGATGCTGTGATTTTTTTTAAATTAAAAGCCATCTGATTAAGGGCTTCTCCTAAAATGCCGATCTCATCTTTAAGGGAAAAATGAACACGCGCATCCAAATCACCTTGACCCATTTTAAGCGCGGCATCTTTAAGATCCCCTAAAGGCTTAGCAATCGATTTTGCAATAAAAAAAGATATGATTAAAGACAAAAAGATTAGAAAAAAAGAAAGGACAAAAAGAATGCCTCGCAGCTGAGCAACAGAAAAAAACAAATCCTCAGCATCATAATTAAAAAAAACGATCCATCCTAGCCCTCGATAGTTATCAACACCTTCCGATCTTGCATAGGCAATTAATCTCGGCCTACCACTAAACATGACCGGATGAACAATCGCATGACCCTGATACCCCTTCCCAGAAACAAGGCCTTTAACAAAAGATTTCCAGCAAAGACATTCTTCAAGCGACACATATTTGTTCGTTGAATAAATGATTCGTCCATCTTGAGTTAACAATGTAAGATTGGAGTCACTCACCTCTTTCTGAGCAATTTTACGATCATTAAAAATCGATGAAGCCTTGATAGACTCCAAAATACGGCCAAATTCTTGAACATTAAGAACGATCTTCATGACCCCGATAAACTGCTCTTGGGCATCCCTCACCTTAAAACATAACGAAATTCCATAAACCCCAGAGCTTTCGTCCAAGGCAACATCCTCAACAAATAAGCCTTGAGCCTTTGCTTGCTGCCACCATTGTTCATCCGCCTGATTATAATCACTCGCGCGACCAGTCTGCGCAACAAGTGCGCCATATTGATTCGTAACAAAGATTTCTCCAATAATTTTATATCCATATTTCTTGTCATAATAATTCTGCGTTTCCTTGAGCTCTTTGGCTAAAGAATTATTTGACAATTCTAGCATCCTAGGAGATAACTCACGCTCAGGAATGGATTGCCATTGCTCGTCTAAGCGAGCAATCTCCTTGTCGCGATTTGATATTTGAGAAAAATGCTGATTAGAGGTAATTAAAAAATCTTGAAGTGAAGAACGGCTGAGGAAACTTTCAAAAAGCTCTATTTTATTAAAAATACTTCGATCAATTTCCCTTAAAGCATTTTGCGCTAAGACTGCCGTACTTTCGCCAATAGCATTTTCTAGAGCACGACGACTGATCATTGTCGCCGCATAGCCAAAAATCGCCAAGAAAAAGGCTATGATAAGAAAACCTAAGATAAGACGAGTCCCAATCTTCACCTACACGCTCCTAAAAATAAGCTGAATAAAAAACATGAACACCAAAAAATAAACAAACACAACAACTACGCACCCTCGAGCAAACATTAAAAATGGTGTCTTTATTATACTGCACTTTTAAATGAAGTGATATTATTTATTAGTAATAATAAACATCTCTGATGAAAATGAACGAAAAACCCCTTTAAGTAATTTCTCCTCTCGAAAGATTGACATCTCAATAAAATATGTTAAAATCACTATCAAATTTACACGCAGCTAGCTTTAGGAAAGTAAACATTTTCAAAATCATTTCGTCTAGCCATAATTCTCAGTTGGACTCATTAACGAAAGGATGTGACTCATGACCCACAAGATTACCAACAAGTGTACAGCCTGCGGAACATGTAAACCGGAGTGCCCCGTAGAAGCCATCGATGAAGGAACACCCATCTACAAGATTGATGCGGAAAAATGCATTGACTGCGGAGCTTGCGCAGCTGTTTGCCCAACAGAAGCCATCATCGCTGAATAAAAATTCTTGTTGTTTTCAAATAGAGGCGCCCTGCTTTGCAGGGCGCCTCAACAAAAAAGGATAGCTAAAAAAGCTATCCTTTTTTGGTTTGACATTCTTTTTGTAAAACCACTCCGCGCAAGCATGCAACGCGAGGAGATTCCTAGACACTTTCTTCTAGATTAAAGTTCATTCACCGCAAGGGATGCAAGCTCCGAGCGTTCACTCTTAGCAAGCAAAACATGACCAAAAATCTTGTACTTCTTTAATCGCTCAACCGTATAGGCCAAACCATTGGAATTGGCATCCAAATACGGATTATCGATTTGCCCCGGATCTCCAGTTAAAACAATCTTAGTCCCCTCCCCGGCGCGTGAAACAATCGTCTTGACTTCATGCGGAGTTAAATTCTGCGCCTCATCAACGATCATAAACTGATTAGGAATACTTCGCCCACGAATATACGTCAAAGCCTCAATTTCGATCACATCCGAACTCATCAGATGCTCAGCGGTTAAATCACTAGTGACCAAACCATTGATATTCGCCGAAATAGAACGCTTTAAAATATATTCAAGATTATCGTAAATAGGCTGCATCCAGTAAGAGAGCTTTTTTTCTTTGCTGCCAGGAAGGTAACCAATATCTTTGCCCATAGGAATAATTGGCCGTGCCACAAGAACACGCTCATACGGAGACTCTTTTTCCATCACCTTGGAAAGCGCGCATGCAATCGCCATCAAGGTCTTTCCCGTCCCCGCCTGGCCTACAAGTGTGACAAGCTTGATGTCATCATTTAAAAGAAGATCAAAAGCAAAACGCTGCTCAACATTTAACGGTTTAATCCCCATGGCAGAAAATTCTTTTTTAATCGGCACAAAGGTATTGTCCTGACCTTGATACCGACAAATCGCAGATGAGGAAGGATCGTCGTTAGCCTTAATCAGGACATGCTCATTTTCTAGAAAGGTATAACCTTTAACATTGAGCTTTCCGTCAGCATAAATCTTATTAATGTCCTCCTTCGGCAAGCTGATCTCACGCCAGCCAGTATAAAGGCTGGAATACTCAACCTTTTCTTTTTCATAATCGGCCGACTTGATCCCCAAGGCTTCTGCCTTAATACGCGCATTAATATCTTTGGAAATAAAGAAAACGATTTGTTTCTTCACCTGCAAATCCCACGCTACAGCTAAGATCTTATTATCGGCAAGACTGGGATCCATATCAGGAATGGCTTCCTTAGGACCAAAAGAAATGATCAATGTTCCACCATTGGCCATCTTGGCACCTTTCGTCAAGGCCCCCTTCTTGATTAAAGAATCAACTTCACGCAAAACCTGCCTGGCATGCATCCCCTTTTTATCCGGACTAGTTTTAAATTGATCAAGCTCCTCGATCACAATGAGAGGAATGATCACATTATTATCTGCGAAAGAATACAAGGCCTGAGGATTATGGATCAGCACATTGGTATCAAGGACAAAATTCTTTTTCATACTTAGTCTCGCTTTGTTATGAGGGGTTCACTAAGACAGCACCTGTATCTGCGGAAGTCACAACGCTCGCATATCGCCTGAGCCAACCGCCACGCACCTTGGATCGAAAAGGTTTTAATCGCTTTAAACGTGTATTGATTTCACGAGACGAAAGCCGAACGCTAAGAGTTCCTTTGTGCGCATTGATGTCAATGATATCGCCATTTTTTAGGATCGCAATCTCTCCGCCCGCTGCGGCCTCTGGCGAAACATGACCAATACAAAGCCCACGCGTTCCTCCCGAGAAACGGCCATCGGTAATTAAGGCTGCCCGAATCCCTGCACCCTTCAAAGCCGATGTCGGAGAAAGCATCTCTTGCATGCCAGGGCCACCCTTGGGACCTTCATAGCGAATCACCACCACATCCCCGTTCTTCACTTTTCCTTTCAGAATACCAGAAAGGGCCTCTTCCTGAGATTCAAAAATCTTTGCAGGACCAGAAAAAACAAACATATCGCTATCGACACCACTGGTCTTGACCACAGAACCCTTGCGCGCGATATTGCCAAATAAAATGCGCAAACCTCCTTCCTGAGAAAAAGCATTCTTGACCGTACGCAAGATCTTTCCATCAGGCTTTGGTGATTTCTTAACATAATCACCCAAGGTACCGTAGACAGTTTGCGCCTTTAAATTTAACACAGACTTGCTCCCATCGACAATGGACCGCAAAATAGCTCCCATACCGCCAATACGATGAACATCCTCAAGGTGCACATCCATGCGCGAAGGTGAGATTTTAATAACATTGGGTGTCGTTTTTGAAAGCGCTTCAATCCGTCTTAAATCATAAGGAATGCCTGCCTCATGCGCCAAGGCCAAAACATGCAAGACAGTGTTAGTTGACCCACCCATGGCCATATCCAGAATAAAGGCATTGTCGATCGAATGCTTTTTTAGAATATCGAGAGGACGAATATCTTTTTCCAATAAAAAGAGCAAACGCCTCGCGGCTTGCCGAACAAGCTCTATGCGCTTAGGATTAATTTTAAATTGATGTTTCCCCGAAACGGCAACAGTCGCTGTAATCGTGCCATTACCTGGAAGCGCAAAACCCAAGACCTCACCTAAACAATTCATCGAATTTGCTGTAAACATTCCTGAACAACTTCCAAAGCTTGGGCAAGCACATGATGTCAAGCGCTCAAGCGCCCCCTGGCTCATGTTACCCGCACTATACTTTCCCACACCTTCAAAAATCGAAATCAAATCCGTACCTCTGGACCCCGCCAACATCGGCCCACCTGAAACATAAATCGCCGGAATATTCACGCGAACCATAGCGTTATACATCCCCGGCACGATCTTATCGCAATTGCCGATCCCAATCCACGCGTCACAAGGATGGGCCCCAATAATTGTTTCAATTTGATCCGTAATGAGTTCCCTGGAGGCAAGGGAATATTTCATGCCAAAATGCCCCATCGCGATCCCGTCGCAGATCGCACCACCAATATTGGCATACCAGACATTGACCCCTTGCTTTTCTAATTCCATCTTAACAACTTTCCCAAGCTCATCAAGATGCGCATGCCCAGGAATTTGATTGGTATAGGAATTAATAACTGTAACAAAAGGCTTTTTGAGGCCCTTGATATTCTTCAAAACACCTTCGGCCATCATCAAGGAAATATTGGGAAGGCGATGCGCCCCCTCACGAAACACTCCGCTTCCTCTTTTACGAATATCCTCGATGCCTTGATTGACAGCTTGAATGATCATGATAAACTCCTTTTTTAAACTTTAAAAATAATAATAAAAATATATTAACGTGCTCAGAAAGCATAAACAACACAAAAAAATACTTTCTTATCGACCCTTCCCTCGAAAGTAAATAGCCTTGTAAACAATCAATATAAATCCCAAGTACGCAAGGTTATAAAAAAAATCTTCTACAGGGATCGTGCCAACGCGCAAGCCCAAAATCGCGCGTGGATGATAAGACACGATCGGAAGACTCGTCAAAATACCATTAAAAATAGAAAAAGGAAGGTAACAAATACCTAAATAAATCCAAACATTTTGCATCTCAATCATCGCACGAAAATACGTCATGCCAATAAAAAGAAAAAGTCCCAGCATCCAAAAGCTCAACGCTGTATAATCCCGCCCAAGACACAAAAATCCAGCGCTCAAAACCGCCACGATCAAAAGATTCATGATACGCCGGTTAAAAACAAATGGTTTGTCCTGATGAAAAAAGCTGATCACTTCATAAATAAACAAACAACTAAAAGGCGCGGTAACAAAAAAGAGGATTTCTTCAAAGGGAAGGATTCCTATCTTAAAGCCTAAAACATATCGCGGGTTAAACCACCAATGCCCCAAGTTCGTTGCCAAGACGTCCCAAAAAACATAAACACTTCCAACGATCGCAATGGCAAAGAAAACCCTCAACCACTTATGAAAAAAGAAAACTCTTTTCTCAAAAGAAAGAAGAAGCGGAACAAAAATAATCGCAAAATTGATAAAAAGATACGTTCCCTTAACCATAGTTGTTATTTTTATTCTATCCGTAATCACAGATCGCTTCAAGGCAATTTTTACTTGGGATTAAGCGCATTTTTGATACAATGAAGCCATGATAAACCAAGGCTTTAAAAAAGCGCAAGCCATCACAAAACGCAACGCGCATACCTTTTATATAACATCTCTTTTCCTGCCTCGCGAAAAACGCTTGGCGGCTTACGCGATCTACGCGCTCTGTCGCTTGAGCGACGAATCAGTCGACAGCATGCATTTAAACCTTGATCAAAAACAACAAGAACTTGAAAACATTCAAGAACAAATTAACCAAGCCTTTGGCCCTCACCCCATCGAAAAACCACTCCTGCTCGCCTTCCGGGAAACTGTCACAAAATACCAAATACCGAAAGCATACTTTGACGAACTCCTCAAGGGGATGTCCATGGATTTAACGAAAGATCGCTATGAAACGTTTGAAGAGCTTTATCAATATTCCTACCGTGTGGCTGGCGTCATTGGACTCATGATGCTAAAAATCTTTGAGAGCAACGATGCTCAGGCAGAACAGTGCGCTGTTGATTTAGGCCTTGCGCTTCAATTAACAAACATCTTAAGAGACATTCAGGAAGATTTTGCACGAGGACGCATTTATCTGCCGCAAGATGAAATGAGCCAATGCCAAATTGACGAAAACGATATTGCAAATAAAAACGTTGATAAGAATTTCAAAGATTTTATGCGCTTTCAGATCAAAAGAGCGCGTGATTACTTCTTGAAAGCCAGCCAAGGCATCAAGCTGATCAAAAACCCCCGCTGTCAATTAGTAACATTTCTTATCCTAGAATTTTATGCGAAAATCCTAAAAAAAATAGAAGAAAACAATTTCGATGTATACCGTCAACGTGCCTTTGTGCCAATGATCGAAAGAATACCAGCGCTGTTTTATCTTTTATACCGATTTACGAGAAAATCTTTTATCTTTCAGAGGTGATCATGTCCGCAACGATCTTGGACCCCGCGATCACAACAGGCAATCCCCCGCCCGGCTGAGTACTAGCCCCCACATAAAAAATATTTTTATCTTTTGCATCTTGATTGCCTGGCCTAAAGAATGCGCTTTGCATCAAATTATGCGCGAGCCCAAAGGTCGCGGCATATTTTAGATTGTATCGGGTGATGAAATCCTCAGGGTAAAAGGCATGTGCAACCTCGATCATATCCTCAATTCTTTGCCCTGTAACCGCGTTCATTCGCTCAAAGACATTCTTCTTTAAAGACTCTTCAACACAGCTAAACGGCTCCTGCAGACCCTTCAGATTAGAAACAGGAATAAGGATGTAGGCAATATCTTTACCCTCAGGCGCAAGGGAAGGATCAGTCACCGTCGGAACATGCACATAAAAAGAAGGGTCTTGGGGCGTTTGATTCTCCTCAAAGATTTCACGCAAATTCTTTCTTAGATCATTGGCAAAGAAAAGATTGTGATGATCCAAACCCTTCAGTTTTCCCTTTAAACCTAAATAAAGCAAAAAGACTGAACACGAATAACGATAATCCGCAAGAGGACGCTTGAGCAAATCACTTTGCGCATAACAATAATCCGCATTTACAACAACCTTATCAAATAGCTGTTCTTCTGCGTCAACAACGATCGCAACCTGAGAGCCTTGGGACTGAATCGCTTTGACTTCCGCATCATAAACAAACCTGGCACCCTTTTCTCGTGCGAAACGCTCCAAAGCTTTTGGAATTTCATACATCCCCCCCATGGGATGAGCAATTTTCTGAACATGGTCCGCATAGGTGATCACACTGTAAAATCCCGGGGCTTCAAACGGCGACACACCCATAAACATCGCCTCAAAAGTAAAAGCATAAGCAAGCTCTTCAGTCTTAAAAAATCTTCTGGCAAGATCCCAATAGGTTGCCCAGGGTTCCAACGTTAAAAGTAAGCTCCAATTTTTAGGGTTTGCAATATCCTTAACCGTGAAACAGCGATAAAGAAGCGGCGCCACGGTACTAAAAAACCCTTCTGTTTTCTTCATAAACTTATCAAAACCCGCCGCGCTTCCTTTTTCAAAGCTCTCAATTTCTTCTTTTGTCTTATCGCAATCTTTAAAAACAGTCAAAACGCGATGATCGGGATAAAAGATCTTATAATTGATATCCAAAACCTTAAGATTCAAATAATCTTCAATTTGTTTTCCGCAATCCCTAAAAACCTCCTTAAAAAAATCTGGCATCAAAACAAAAGATGGGCCCATATCAAATTTAAAACTCTTGTCAATAAGCATATGATTACGTCCGCCGCACTGCGAAAGTTTTTCAAACACGGTAACATCACATCCCCGATGAGCCAAACGTAGCGCCGTCGCAAGTCCACCAACCCCAGCACCAACCACTGCAATCTTCTTTCTTGCTCTATTCATCACCTTTTTCCTTTGGGCTTAAGCAAATAAATTTACAGGCTCCGGTCTTGATATCCAAAGCAAGCTCATTTTGTGGATCAAGAGCTAAAGCCTTTACCATATTTTCTTCATACTTCTGTTCATCACCTGTTTTCTTATAAATCTGCGCCAGGCGTACATAAGGATCCGGAAAAAGCGGGTCCTCGGCAATTGTTTTCTCCAAATATTCTTTCGCCTTATCTAAATTCCGACCAAAAGCAGCAGGAGTTAGCATGTAATAACTCCCCAAGCCGAAATTAACCACCGCCGAATTTGGAGCTAATTTCTGAATGATATTAAGATGCTTTAGAACGCTTGAACCATTAATCGCTTTCGATAATGGGCCTCCATAATGGGCGATCATGCCCTTCGCCCCGGCGTAAAGCCCATGGGCACGCAAAAAATTGGCCCTATCGACATTCTTCTGTGAATGATTGATAACCTTGCCTGCCAAAACAACACTTTCATTAAACTTTCCTTGAACATATTTAATATACGCAAGCGTGATATAGGCCGGAGAAAAATCAGGGTTTGCCTTCATAATTGCCTCAAGCATTGGAACGCTTTCCGTGTAGCGATGTTCTCGTCTTAAGGATTCCGCTATGCCCCATTTGGCTTCAGAAAAATTAGGATCAAGAGCTAAGATCTTTAGAAAAACATCTTTGGCGTGAAGATGCTTGTATTCATTAAGATAAACAAGACCCAAAGTATAAAGAGTTTCTGCAGATTGCTCACCCGACTCGTTTTCGCTGATGGCCTGCGCAAGAGATAAGGTGTCAGCTTTATCATGAGCAGCTTTCCAGTCAAACGAAGAAGCAAGGCAATTGGCTATCAAAAGAAACGCCATGCTAAAAATCCATATTTTCTTCATGAATTCTCTTCCTTGAGAAATTGAATCGTATCTCTTTTAAAAAATAATAACATAATCCAATTCAACCATACACGTATTTTCTTTTCAAGTCGTGGAAGCTTCCAAAGATACACGTCGCGCCACAACAACCATGCAAGAAACCCTTTCATCTTAAAACCAAAGATCACGGCAACTCCAGTCTGATGCCCAAAATTAGCAAGCGACCCTAGGGCATTGAACGAAAAAGCTATTTTAGACTTCCCCTTGATCACAAAAACAATGTTCTTAGCCAAGGCTTTTGCCTCACGAATCGCATGCTGCGCAGTTGGCGGATAAGCCCCTTGTCCCTTAGGATCAAGAATATACGCGCAATCTCCTAAAGCCCAAGCGCCAGAATACTGAGGAACCTCCAAATATTCATTGACCACGATACGCCCCTGCTTTCTTTCAAGCGCAAGCGTTTCAACGACTCGCTGCGTTGTGTTCCCAGCTGTCCAGACAAGCGTTTCTGCCACAATTGGTTCCCCAGAGCTCAACATAATTTTATCACCTTCAACAGCAACAACGCCACATTTAAGCTTTACTTTAACATGACGTTGCTCAAACTTCTCCTGCACGTAAGCCCCAAGATTCTTTGGCATCTCCGGCACAAGAGCGTCGCCAAGATGAACTAAAATCATCCTTAAGTCCTCGCTGGAAACATAAGGATAGTACCTTATTGCTTCTCTTAAGAAATCATCCATGGCACCCAAAATCTCAACGCCTGTAAATCCTCCGCCAGCGACTAAAAACGTCAAAAGCCTTTTCTTAGCTTCGGGATCTGGCTCGCCGTTGGCTTTTTCAAGACACGCAATAAGACGATTACGAAGACGAATCCCGTCCTGCAAAGACTTCATTGTTAAAGCTTTCTGGGATAATCCAGGAATATTAAAAAAGTTCGGCGCAAGCCCTAAAGCAAAAACAACATGATCATAACTATACTCTTTTTTACTTCCCTGGAAATTCGTTGTTACAATAATTTTCTTCTGAAGGTCAACCTTATCGACGCGGGATTGGATAAAAGTGGCATGCCTTAAAAGCTTGCGAATAGGATTGGCAATAGCAATACCACCTTGACTACTCGAAACAACTTCATGCAACATCGGCGTAAAAAGAAAGAAATTGTCTTGGCTAATAAGGGTTATGTCAATGGAAGGATCTTGGCGTAAGGCCTTTTCAAGACTCATAGCTGTATAAAGGCCGCCAAATCCTCCGCCAAGAATGAAAATTCTATTTTTTACTAAAGATTGCACGGAAAGCCTTGAGCTGTTTTATTATTTTCTGGCTAAAAGCCTATCGATCGAAAAGGCTCCGCTTCCAACCTCAATCAGGGCAAGGGCACTCAAAAGAACAGTTATAGGATAATTAAAATTGTTAGGATGCACCTTCAGAACCGCAACCACCATGACAATGATAATAAAGATCGCGGCAAGGCGCGTCCAAAGACCAAGCAAAAGCAAGACACCGCAAATAAGCTCAACCCAGCCAACTAAATAAGCATTAAAAACAGGAAAGCCAATGCCAATTTTCTCTAAAAATCCAGAAAATCCTTGAATACCAGAACCGTCAAACCAGCCAAAAAGCTTTCCACAGCCAGAACTAAGAAAAACCCACCCAAGAAAAAGCCGCAAGAGCATAACTCCTAACCCAGCATGTGTGACAGAAATTCTTTTTATCCAAGTATTCATAGGGCACCTCCTCTAAGAATTTTATGACACCGGTTAAGAAATCCAAAGGCCATGCTTATTACAAAACTCAACAGCCTTGACGTTGCCAGCGTTAATCTGAAAAACCGCTTCAGGCGCCATGCCTGGGCTTAAATACTTACGATAAACTTCATTTTCTGTACGAAGTTCAATAAATTCAATATAGTGATCTGGCTCCATAGGGTGAGGAACAGAACCAATCTTAACCTTGACACCCCCAGCGATCTTTTCAATAACCGGAACATGTTTTTCTTTTCCCTGATCAGCCGTTTTAAATTGCACCTTTGTCATCGGAGCCCCACAGCAAGTCATTACGCATTCTTCCCCACAACCACGAACCATCTGGGCCAAACACTGACATTTTGGATCTTGAGAACACTGATACATTTCAAAACGTTCACAGCTCATTTTATCCTCCTTGTGGTTTAAATAATTTACTATATCATAGCACGATTTTCTTGTTCCGCGAAAAACCTTTATCTCCCTGCTCTCATCCAAGCAATGCCCCGATTAGCCCTGCCCCAAGCAGAATAAAAGCAGGATGAACATGAAAAACAAAAAACAAAACAAATGCCACCACAACCACAAAAAAATTCTTCAACACAATCAAATCTGTCATTTTAACTGTTTGAAACGCAACAGCAACAATCATGGCGAAAACAGCTAGCTGAATCATCGCAAAGGCATTCTTCAGCTGAGGCACTTCTTTGTAAGTATTATAAAAATAGGTCGCAATTAGAATCAGAACAACCGGAGCTAAAAGATTCGCAAGGTTGGCAACAATCGCCCCCCAAGTTCCAGCCATTTTCTGCCCAACATACGTTGCAAACTTGACCGAAATCGCGCCAGGAAATATCTTAACAATACCTAAAATTTCTAAGAATTCTTCCTTGGTAAGCCAGGCATAACGCTCAACAACATCTTTTTGAATAAGCGGCAGAAAAGAATACGCACCGCCAAAAGCAAAAAGCCCAATCCGAAAAAAAACGAGAAACAATTGCCATAAGATCATCGCACCCTCACAAAAAAACGATGTTATCAGCCATATCGATGATTTCAAAACATATTTAAACAAATGTCTACAAGAAAGGCAGGATTTCTTTTAAGAAATCCTGCCTTAAAGTTTACAATTACTTCCAAAACATACTACGCCCTATTAACAGCAGCAGCAAGATCTTGATTTCTTTGCCTTAGCTTTTCTTTTTGCTGGTGCTTTTTTTACTGCTTTTTTCTTCTTAACGACCATGGTCACTCACCTCCCTTAATATTAATTTCTTTCATCCTAACAGACCTTGGCCTTTTGTCAAGACCGCAAGCGTGCTTCACGCTACAATTAAAAACATCGCTGTTTTTTTTGCTTGCGGCATTCTTTTTCACAGCGATAACAAACTTCATTTTTCAAATACCCACCCTTGAAGAACTCAACAATATTCTCAAGTGTTGTCGCAGCAATATTGCCTAAAGCCTCTTTCGTAAAAAAACCCTGATGAGATGTAATTAAAACATTAGGAAAGGTTAATAAGCGCGCAAGGACATCGTCGCCAATGACCGAAGACGAGAAATCTTCAAAAAAGTATTCGCTTTCTTCTTCATAAACGTCTAATCCCGCAGAGCCAATCTGACCAGTCTTAAGACCGTTGATCAAAGCTTTCGTGTCGATTAACTTGCCGCGACCCGTATTAATTATCATCACCCCAGGCTTCATGGTAGCAATGCTTTGATCGTTAATCATATGCTGTGTTTCTCGCGTCAAAGGACAATGAAGAGAAATAATATCTGATTGTGCATATAAAGACTCCAGGCTCACATAGCGAACGCCACTCTCTTTGGCAAAGGCTTCATCGACAAATTGATCATAAACGATGACATCCATGCCAAAACCTTTAAGAATGGAAACTAAACATTTCCCGATCTTGCCAACACCAATGACCCCTGCCCATTTGCCATGCATGTCAAAACCCAAGAGACCATTAATGGAAAAATTGCCATCGCGTACACGATCATAAGCACGATGGGTTTTGCGATTGAGACCCATCATCAAAGCAACCGCATGTTCCGCAACCGCATAGGGAGAATACGCCGGAACCCGCACAACATGAAGATTCCCATAAGCCTCTTTTAAATCCACATTATTATATCCTGCGCATCGCAAGGCAATCAGCTGAACACCGCCCTCTTTAAGTGTTCTAATAACCGCCTTACTCATCGTATCGTTAACAAAAGCGCAAACCACGTCAAACCCTTTAGCTAAAGTCGCGGTGCCCTCATTAAGATGCAAAGGAAAGTAGGTGATATGAAAACCGTGGCTTTGGTTAACTGCATCAAACGATTTTTGATCATATGGCTTAGTATCAAAAAAAGCGATTTTTTGCATATCACCTACCTCCTTCTTGGATCTACTGCCCTGCCATCATGGCCTCAACATCAGCCTGGACATTGCTTCCAAGTTTAATGTTAAAATTCTCAACCAAAACTTTAATAACACCCGGTGTTAAAAATCCTGGCAGGGTTGGGCCTAAGCGGATCCCTTTAAAACCAAGATGCAAAAGGGCCAACAGAACACACACCGCTTTTTGCTCATACCAGGCAATATCAAAAGAGATCGGCAGATCGTTAACGTCTTTGACCCCAAAAACTTCTTTTAATTTTAACGCAATCACAGCCAAAGAATAAGAATCATTGCACTGCCCTGCATCTAAAACACGCGGAATACCACCGATATCGCCTAAGGCAAGTTTGTTGTAACGATACTTCGCGCATCCAGCTGTTAAAATAATGGTATCTTGTGGCAGCGCGTTGGCAACATCCGTAAAATACCTGCGCGATGCCTGTCGTCCATCACAGCCAGCCATAACGACAAAGCGCTTAATCTTTCCACTCTTAACAGCCTCAACCACTTGATCCGCAAGCGCGAGAACCTGGTGATGGGCAAACCCACCAACAATTTCTCCCATCTCGATTTCCTGCGGTGGCGGACATGTCTTGGCCAAAGCAATAATTTTTGAAAAATCTTTTTTACCGCTAGGCAGTCGATCAGCAATATGCACAACACCTGGATAACCCGCCATTCCAGTTGTAAAAATTCTATCCTTGTAAGAATCTTGAACAGGAATAATACAATTAGTCGTCATCAAAATGGGACCGTTAAAGGTTTCGAAATCCTTATTTTGATGCCACCAGGAACCACCATAATTTCCCACAAGATGAGCGTATTTTTTAAAAGCGGGATAATAATTGGATGGAAGCATTTCACTATGAGTATAAACATCAACACCCGTACCTTCTGTTTGCTTTAAAAGCTCCTCCATGTCTTTGAGATCATGGCCAGAAATCAAGATGCCTGGATTCTTGCGAACGCCTATATTAACCTTTGTGATTTCAGGATGGCCATAGGCGCTTGTATTAGATCCATCTAAAAGGGCCATCGCCTTCACCGATACAGCTCCAGCTTCTAGAACCAAAGCCGTAAGATCATCTGCTGATAAATTCTTTGTCAACGCGCTTAACGCCTTAAACATAAAGGTAAAGATTTCATCATCATAAGCACCTAAAACGGCAGCATGTTCTGCATAAGCTGCTGCGCCCTTGATGCCATAAAGCAGCAAAGACTTAAGGGAACGGATATCTTCATTTTGACTATACGATAATGGGCTTACCGTTGCAGCTTTCTTAAGCATGTCTTCCTTGCTGTTTCCCGACCAGGCGAGCGCGTCAACACAGCTGCCGCCGCAACAACCACACGCTGATTTCTTTTTGAGCTCTTCGCGCAGCCCTAAGCCTTCTTTAATAAGAGCAACGATGCGCTCTTCATCAAAATTTGCGTTGGTAATCGTTGCAAAAAGAGACTTAATAACAAAAAAGCCGTATCGACGGTCGAGTGGCTGCGTAAGTTCCTGAGCAGAGACGGAGATACCCTGTAAAACATAAATGAGCAGATCCATTAAATTGGATACACGCTCGTCTTTGCCACAAACACCCTTAACCAAACATCCTGTATTTCTTGCTGTTTCCTGGCACTGATAACAAAACATGCTCATCATCCCCCTCCTTCAATAACGACATAGCTTGCGAAACGAATTGCTTGCAAGTTCTATGTCAGAGTTTACTCCGCCACCTTTTAGGCAGAGCTACCTTTATATAATTTCTCCCTGTAGCGAAATTGTATAATCTTTAATTATTATACTCTTCCCAGACTCTTTTAATGCTTCTTCAATAATGTGCAGGGTTCCAGAACAACATGGAACTTCCATGTGTACAACCGTAAGAGACTTAATGGTATTTATTCTAAAGATTTCAACCAATGTCTCAATATATTCTTCATTAGCATGGTCAAGCTTGGGACAAAAAATAATTAAAATCTTTCCCTTAAGAAACCGTGCGTGAAAATGAGGATAACTAAAAGGAACACAGTCAGCCGCTATAACCAAATCAGCATTTTGAAAATACGGAGCACGGGGATTAAGCAACTTTAACTGTACTGGCCATTGAGCTAAGGCAGAGCTTCCAACAACATCCTGAGTATCCCCCTTTAGCTTATTCCATTGCCTAGCCATCGAGCCTGGACAACCACCCATGCCCTGCGGAGGCTGCCCTCTTGCTTTTTCCATATTTTTCTTTGCCTGCGCTTCATCAAAAACTTGAGCATCGCGCTCTTCCACGATCAAAGCCCCTGTCGGGCATCGACCAACACAGGCTCCAAGACCATCACAGAGAGATTCACTAACGAGTTTAATCTTACCATCAACGATCTTTAGCGCGCCTTCAGGACAATTAGGAATGCAAAGGCCACACCCATTACATTTTTCTTCATTAATTTTAATAATATTACGCTTCATTTCTTACCTATCATTTGATTTTTTAAACTTCCAATAGTGATCAAACGAAATTCATCAATAACTTTCTTCTCAACGTGTAAGATATTCTGGCGCAAAACGCAATGCTTCCGATTCGGACAAATCTTTTTACGAAACATACACTCAGAAAGCTTAATTTCACCTTGAAAAATTCTAATCAAATCTGTCAGCTTAATTTTAGTAGGAGCAAGGTTGAGCTGAAAACCACCTAGTCCTCCCTCTCTTGAGATCACGATTCCTTCCCTAATGAGACGATTAAGGATTTTACGCAAGAATTCATAAGGAATATCCTGCTTCTGGGCAATTTCTTTAGCTGAGATAAAATGCTCGTCTTCAAAAGAAAGCTCAAGAAGCGCGCGAATAGCATAGTCTGTATTTTTGGTTAAAACTTTCATGTGCAACCCTTTTGACTGAGATAATTATAATCTCAGTAATAATCATTGTCAAGAAATTATTTTGAGTTTGCTCAAGCATCACCATAATGGCCGCGCTATACTCAAGAACAGAACTCCCTGCTCTACGCCAACCCCTCCAAAATGATTTAGACTAAAATTTGATTGACTCTGCCTCTAGATCATATAAATTAGTAAATAACCTATGCATCATTTCCTTCATTCCCTATTCAAAGATAAACTTCGCAGCTATCAAATCCTTGCGCTTTTGCTTGCCATAATAAGCATCCTATCGATTGGAGCAGCTTTCTTTTTCGCTCACCAAATCGGAAAGCAACAAGAAGACTCTGTCACAGAAACCATTTCTCCACCCACCAATGGTATTCCTCAATACAGTCAAATCATGTCTATCATCAGCCCTCTGCAATACTCAGGTCTACCGACACTACTACGCAACGAGGTCAATCTTCTGATTAACTTTACAACTCAAACATGGCAATTAACCAACATTCATCGCTTTGATAAAAATGGCAATCTCATCCTAGAAGAAGGTCGCTACGGCCTTTGCGGCGAGCTCGCATCCTACACCTACACAAAAATTGCGCCGCTGCTGGAACCACAATATGCCATTAAATTCCACCAGGTTGCCGAATCCGGATTCTTTCTCCAACCTCAATCAAGCCACATAATCCTGATGATCTACGACAAAACTGATCCGACTAAGACATTCTTGCTGGATCCATCCTTTGCCCGGTATGGACCACTCGACAGTTTTGATAATTATCTCTTTTATGGCAACCGCGATAATCTCGAATTTATTGAAAATCAAGACAAGGACATCACACTCCCCATTGACGGTGGAACACCAATTCTGATTAAAAATGACAGGATCCTTCTTCTTTCTGTTGAAACTCTAGATGGAAAGTTTGATCATAAAAATTTTGCGATTGCCATTACAGCAACCCGACGATTTAAATACTCTGGACGATATGTTTTGATCATTCGAAAAACTGAAGACAATGTTGATTTCTTTGAAAACACTTATTTAGCTACAAAATTATTTGACCAAAAGACCTACCAAGATCTCAAAAACAAGATTATCTTCTGGGTTAATCATCAAAACTAACTAACCTCAAAAGCCTTAACGAAGAATCTCTCCTTTTAAAATCATTGGGATGGGAGCAGTGTCAATGCGGATCCCACCATCATGCTCAATCCGGAGGGTATAAATAATACCCGGAATAAACTTCATTCCTGGCGCTTCAATTTGAGCATTCTTAATACCCTTAACTGATGCTTTTTTATTATAAAGCGCATAGTCCCAAAATTCTCTCCAAATCTCTTCTTCAAAAGAGCTCGACACACCTTCAATCTTGTACCCTGCGGGAATCTCGCGAACAGGCGTAATCACATACTCTTGCGTACGTGCACCATCTAGGACAAAAGCCTTCCAAAACAGTGCAATGCTTTTCCCCTTTAAAGCGTCTCCGGAAGTAACAAACTTATCCACAAAGCGCACAACCAAGGACTGAAACTGAATAATATTACCCATGAAGGTAAAATATTTTGGCGCTAAAGGTTGGCCAAGGCTATTAAATTCCAGAAATTTAATCGTTGTTATCTGCTGCTGAGTTGCCACGTCAACACCGACATCTGTCACAATGACTTCGGCAATGCGCGAATCCGCCTGAAGCCTTTTAACCATCTCTTCTAAAATTTTCTTTTCATAAACATATTTATGATATACCTGATATCCCAGGTAAAAGACACCAGCAATCAAAAACCCAATAATAAACAACTTCACGATATTTGACGAATATTTCTTTAAGACCATCATTCCCTCCCTTTCTTTTCAAGTCAACGTCATTATACCACATGACCTTCCCAATAAGAGAGCTCTCGCCTACAAAGACTTCACCCTGGATTTAGTTAGCGGGCCCTGCAGGGCCCACCCAAAGAAAAAGGGCTGATGATCACAAGATCATCAGCCCCATAAAAATACAACGTACCGTTGATTTTTATATTTTTCTTACATTCTTGGCTTGTTCGCCTTTAGGACCCTCTGCGATTTCAAACTCAACAGCCTGTCCTTCATCTAAAGATTTATACCCATCACCCTGAATTTCGCTATGATGCACGAAGACATCTTTACCAGATTCAGGCGCAATAAAGCCATAACCTTTTTGACTATTAAACCATTTTACAGTTCCTTTTGCCATATGTTTATCCTCCTTTCAAGAATACTTGAGTCATGATGGCATACTCGAAAACAAAAAAACCGCAAGGCAAATCCTGACTGCCTTCCGGCCTAAGTCTTCTTTTCCCTTATGAACTCAAATCAAGTATGCACGACTTTCCTTATTTTGTCAATAAAAATAAATATCCCCTCTAGTCAAGGCAAACTCTAAGCAAACCATTGTTTCGTGCGCAAACAAAACTTAACGAGCATCAGCATAACCGGGACTTCAATCAAAACGCCCACGACCGTTGCCAGGGCCGCACCGGACGAAAGGCCAAAAAGCATCGTTGCGGTCGCAATCGCGACCTCAAAATGATTACTCGCACCCACCATGGCCGATGGAGCCGCGTCTTCATAGCTGAGCCTTAGCTTCTTCGCAAGCCAATAGGTCATGCCAAAGATCAAGCATGTCTGAATAAAAAGCGGAATCGCGATCCACAGGATCGTCCAAGGCTTAACAAGAATTATTTCTCCCTTAAAAGAGAATAAAAGAACAAGAGTAAAAAGTAATGCAACAATCGAAACAGGCGTGAGAAGATGCAAAAACTTTTCATTAAACCAACTTTCTCCTTTGGTTGCAATGATCCATTTTCGAGAAAGATATCCCGCCACAAGTGGTAACGCTACATAAATGGCAATCGAGATAACAAGCGCCTGCCAAGGAACCGGCATGCGTCCCACACCTAAAAGAAATCCCCCCAGCGGTCCATACAAAACAAGCATTGTCAGGGAGTTCATCGCAACCATCACTAACGTATGCCCATCATTTCCTTTAGCCAAAAATCCCCACACCAAAACCATCGCCGTACAAGGCGCAATGCCAAGTAAAATGCACCCAGCGAAATAACTGCGCCACAAAGGAACCGAAAGCATTTTCATCCCGTTTTCTAGAACAACTGTCCCCGATCCATGGGTTGAACCTAAAGCCCAATCAGCTCCTGGTGGCATTTTCACCAAATCCATAGCTTCGGTTCCAATTAATCCTTTAAATAAAATCCCAAGAAAAAGATAAGCAATTGCATACATGGTAAAAGGCTTGACTGCCCAATTCACAAAAAGCGTCAACCATACCGGCTTAGGAGATTTCCCGGCTTTAACGACTTCGCCAAAATCAATCTTGACCATGATCGGATACATCATAAAAAACAAACAAATAGCGATGGGAATAGAAACAACCGGAGCCCCATTGACATCAATCGCAAGGCTATCAAGATATTTGGCTAATTGCGGGACAAATGTTCCAATCACAATCCCAAGGCCAATACACGCGACGACCCATACCGTTAAATACTTTTCAAAACTAGAAATATTACGCTCTTTATTATGCATGTTCCCCTCCTATGTGCTCTTTTTGCTCCTCAAGATCCCTGTCCCAACCTTACAACATCCTCCTTCAATTCTTACGGCCTTAACATTAACAAAGGCATCCGCGATCTTCTCGTGCGCAGATTCAAGAATACGCGAAATCGTCGATCGATGAACTCTCATCTTTTTAGCGACTTTTGTCTGAGGTAATTTTTCTAGGTCCGAAAGACGGATTGCTTCAAACTCATCAATGGTAAGATTGACACCTTGAAGCTTCTTTAAAGGTTTACATTGAGGACGGAAGCATCGCTCCCCTGGCCAACATTTGACCCATCGTGTCTTTTTTGGCCTCACGGCTGCTCCCCATTAGTTATGCACATATGTGCATTATACTGACCAACACCTTTTTGTCAAATAAATTGTCTGGGAAGGTTTAACGACTTACACTCTCGGGTTTACGGCCTTATGCAGCGCTAGACTAAGGCACGCGAGGAAATCCATCGTTTATTGAGCCATCCTCCCCACTGGGTAGGATATTTCTTAACAAACGATTCAATGATCATCGTCAGGCTAGTAATATTCTTAAGCGTATTTTCCTCAGGGCTCATTGTACGCTCGAGAACAAGGGGTTCTTCAATAAAGATATCAAAGGATCCATCCTTTTCTTGAGTAATAAACATGGGCACGATCGGGGATCCGTGACGCTCCTGAAACAACAAAGGCCCTGTTGCACGGGTTACATACGAACCCAAGAAAGGAACCTTGACGCCCTCCTCTTCTGGGACAACCTCATCGAGCAAGATAAACAACAGTTCATTGCGACGCAGAGCGCCAAACGTTTCTTTGATAAAATGTTTTTTAGGAAGAGTCTCAATCATGTTGATCTTCCACAAAGCGCATAAATCATACATGAATTTGCTAAAACCTTTTTCGCGCATGGTGCGGATAATAACATGGACCTTATACCCCTTCACCACAAGCGAAACAAACATCAGAGGAAAATTATTAAGATGGGCGGTCACGACGATCACGCCCTGACGAGCCTGGAGCGCTTCCTGGAGCCTCTCTTCATGGTGGATACGCACTATCTTTAAAAGTTCCTTGGGCCGCTCCACAAAATACAGCAAATCCATCATACAGCGTCGAATATTATCAAAGCACGCCCTAACCATCGACTCATATTCCTGAGCGGTTTTCGTTTCTCCATAAACAAATTTTAAATTTATCCGGCAGATTTGCTTAATACTGCGGATGCCGAGATAGGCCAAGCGCGTCAATACACCAAAAAGAGCCTGTGCCCAGCCGCGTGGCAAAAATTGCGTCATCTTGAGGAAAACCTTAAGGCTTTGAATCGTAAGCTGATTCTGAAATTGTTTTAATGAAGACGGTGGCAAAACTCTTGTTCCTTGGCAAAATGCCTTTTTAATCTTTATGCTTATTCTTAGGGAGGATCTTTCCGCGACTTTTGCGCAGATTAAAGTCAACATACCCACAAAGCACTTCTTGAACCTTAACCGGTGGTGGCACAACGAAATAGTGCGAAATGATCGCATGCGCGATTTCATGGCCAAGAACCCCTAGCTCTAGATCGCGTACGGAAATATAGATGGTATTTTTCTCATGAAAATAAAACGAACGCTCATGCATGGAGCGTCCCGCATATTTATAAAAAATAGAATCCACCGCGGACACATCAGGAAGAAATTGGATCGCCCCATGATAACTGTAAATATGAATATCTAGGATATCCGAGGTCTCAAGATAAATGACGTCGAGCGTTTTGGCAAGGATCGCGCTGAAATCCCCTCGCTCACCAGTAAGGGAGCTTCCCGGGTAAAACGATTGATAATCCAAGGCTGCCAAAAGAGAGGGGATGTCGATGCCAGCGTATCCATAGACATCAAAATACTGCCCGCTCGCGATCATACGCGTTTCTTCCTGAGCCAAGCACCTTTGTGGCGATGCGATCGCAAGAACACAAACGATCAAAACAATAATAAGATATCGAAAAAGACGCAAAGAAATACCTCTCATGCTTTAGGATGTCTTAAAGTGAGACAATTTTTCTTCGATGGCCTTAAGAAACCTGACAATCTCTTCTTTGTTTCCTTGATTTAAACAAAAGCTCTTTTCTTCCAAATACCTTTGAAACTTTTGATAATCCTCCTTAAGATCAATCACCTGACCCTTTAAGGCGTCCGCCATCTCAAAAAGGCCCTGAGAAAACTTCTGAAGCTGATCTGTCCCGCGGGTCGAAAAACCGCGAGTTAGGTCCCCAGCTTTCAATCCATTAATTTCCTGAGTCAAGCGCACGAGTGGACCTGAAATCTTGTGAGAAAATAAAAGCGTCAACGCGATGGAAGCAATCGAAGAAAAAATAAGCACAACGCAAATTGTTTGGAAGATCAGCGGCAAAATAAAATCCGCGGTTGTCTTAACCACGACCTGCGTGTTCTCGATGGCAACGGTATTGGATTCTCTTGAGAAATATAGAACCAATCCCATGGCTAAAGCTGACGAGATAAAGACAATTAAACCAAAGGTCAGAATAAATTTTGTCTGAAACGTTTTATCAATAAAATAATGCGATCGTCGATATTCTTTCATGTAAACCTCCTAATGATTAAGGGGAAATTCCCAAGGACTGATAATCGATAGAGATATTAGCCTGCCCTTTGAGCTTGGTAATCCAATCTCGAAGACTTGCCTGCTGTTTCTCTCGAGAAAGTATCATCTGGATCTGCTCATGCACTTGAGCAAGGTCGCGTCCAACAAATTCTTTCTCTTGATGCTTGACATAAAAATCTTGAATCTCTTGCTCCGTCACAGCAGATTGAAAAATAGGGTCTTGTGTTTTCTTGGCCAACAAACGCTTTAACAAAGACTGCTCCCAGAAAAGTTGAATATCCGTTAAAAAGTCTGGATCTTTATCCAAGCTCATTTGTTCGGCTTCCTTCAGCATTAATTTTCTAGAAATAAAAACATCCAGGAATTCCTTTTTAGCTTCCGTCGATGTTCTTGAAAACGCAGAGGCTTGATAGGCCTTCTGAAATTCTTCAAGGCTCACCTTGATATTGTCAATACTGATCACCGGCTTAGCCTTCTCTTTGGCTTGACACCCCACAAGAAAAAGACACAACAGACCAACCATAAGTTTTTTCATCGAACCCACCCCTCCTTGAACGAATATTTAATAAACAATAATTTCTTTTATCTTACTGTATCTAAAAGCAATTGCAACTCAAAAATCAGAAACGGGAAACCCGTCAGGGTTTCCCGCTTGTTAATCACACCTACTCGTAAAATTTTATCCCAAACTTAGCTCTGACCCTCTTCCTTTTTCTGATCTTCCAACCAACCAAAATAAGGATCCAAATCCTTCTTTAAATTAATATTCTCTTCGATAAATTCATAAGCATCCGCGTCTAAATTGATACCTGTAAACGCGCTATCATCGGTTTCCCCTAACGGATGATATTGATAAAATGTTCGCGTTGCCGGATCCACCGAAACATAACGCGAAGGATTTAATATTTCCCAATATGCCTTCTCGATCTTTTCTGTGGAAGCCGATATTCTTTCTCTTTCTCCCGAATCAATCATCTTGGGCGGCCATATCTGAACTCCATTATAATAAACATAGCCTGGCGGAGTTAAAGGCGCCGGATTATTTGTCCCTAAAAGAAATGGGATTGTGATCGATCCCGTCACGATTCCAGTCATATTCCCGAAAATATCCATCGGCGGAGGGATCGGCGCGTTAACAACATTAGAAATCTGAGAATTTGTCAGATCAACATAAAGGTTCCCGTCAATATTTACATCCAGGGGTGTTCCTGTGGGAGTAATTTTTCCATGCGGAGTCCGGATATAAGAATCTCCCTTAGCAATGATATGTGGTGTGGTTTGTGTCGTTTGAACAAGAACCGATCCATTATCAGCCAATAAGTTCACCCCGCTCGTTAAAGATTCAACTCTTCCCGTAGAAAAGCCTGGTCCGCCAAAAATAATATCTCCATTGGCCGTCTCGATATTGACCAAACCATTTGCCAAAACAGACTTTAACGACATGTTTTGCTCGCTAAAAAGATCCACAAAGCCATTATCCGCCCTGACATCCAATGCTGTCATGCTACCAATAAGTTCTCTGACAGTAATATTACCAGATCCTGTATTCCAGGCGTAAAGATCGCCCAGCTGAAGGTTCCCGCCAAGCGTATTGACCATATTATCAATATTAACATTCCCCAAAGAGATATTCCTAAAATCCAGAATGTTTGTTCTTGTCTCAAGGGCATCAGCACTGCCAATACCCCTAAAAGCAATCAATTCTGTTGAAAGAGAATCAATATTAAGCGCTGATCCATTATTATCAAGGATAGCGCCTTTGGTAGACTCTAGATAAACGCCATTTTTGCTTACAACAGATTTAACGTACATATCCAAGTCATCCCACCCAGGGTTAGAGTTATTGTCACCGGCCGCTGTAAGATAAACAGATCCATTTAATGCCTCGTTTACAACTGAATCAACGTACAAATTAGTGTTAAGATCTTTTATCCTGATTGAGCCGGATGTCGTATTGTGAGCCGACAGATGTTCCGTGTGCACTTCGATCGCATCATTAGACCCGATCCCATTCTTAGCATTAAGAAATATGTTAAGAGCCTCAATGTTCCAGTTGCTGCCATTACCATCAATGATCGCACCATTGTTTGATGTCAGCGTAACGCTGCCATAAGTAGCATTTGCCTTAATGCCGAAGATATCAGGAAAGGTTGAATCCCCCAGCCTCATATCACCCTCTGATGTAATATTGATGCTACCATTAAGAGCATCTGCGATCTTGATATTCAAATCATTGATATCTGTTAGTTTTATCCCGTTAAATGCAGTGCTAGCAATCAGATCTTTCGCATCAATAATTAGGCCTAAATCAGTGTTAACACCGATTCCGTTATATGCGAACAGCTTTAGCATATCAGCTTTAATATCCAGGTCGCTATCATTAACAGCATCTGAAATAAAACCTGACAGCGCATTAAGCGTGACATCTTGCCCTTCCACATATCCTACCCATAAATTGCCAGCTGAGGTTACGGCAACATCTCCACCGTTATTAACAATCGAATCTGCGTAAAAATTAAGTGGCACAGCACTCGATGTTGACATCCCATTAAGGTAGATCCCTCCTGAATTAGAATTTGCAGCTTGCACATGCAATGTATCATTTCCCATAAACGCACTCGCGGATCTCATATCAAGGAAATTATCCGCAGCGCCAATGCCTGTGGCCGCTGACAAAACGATATTATCCGCAGTAATGTTGGCCAGGTTGCCATTGCCATCAAAGATGCTTCCGGTGTTTGAGATTAATGTAGCGGTGTTTCCTTGGCCAAAGGCCAAAACATGACCTAAGGTCATATTGCCGCTTGAGATAATGCTCACATCCCCGCCGCTGCCTGAGGCTAAGGCATTGATAACATTTAAATCGCCTGCGATATCCGTGATGCGGATCCCGCCGGTGCCATAATTATAAGCAGAAAGATTGTTAACATCTGTCAAAAGACCGGACTCTGTATTAAGACCGATACCGTTCATCGCCGACAAAGTAAGGCTATTCGCCGTCACATTGACCCCGGCGCTGGGCAAGCTATTGATAATAGTATTGGCGGTTAGCTGAACATTATTACTGCTAAAGATTTCGCTAATGCCCATTGATCCGGCCGATGACAACCGAACATCACCGCCGTTATTCACAACGGACAAGATATCCATGTTAGCAGACAACCCATCAACATAAATACCCCCGATTGTAGAATTATTAGCGGTCAAGCTCAAAGAGTTGATCCAGGGGCTAGCGGATCTTGCTTCGATTGCATCTGTGCTTGATCCAATGCCGTTTTTTGCTGACAAAACGATATTATCCGCTGTAATGTTAGCAAAACTTCCGTTGCCGTCCAGGATGCTTCCATTGTCAGACTTTAATGTTGCCGTGTTTCCTTCACCAAAAGCCAGGACATGACCCAAGGTCATATTGCCGCTTGAGGTAATACTCACGTTACCACCGCTACCAGAGGCTAAGGCATTGACAACATTGAGATCGCCTGCAATATCCGTAATACGAATACCACCAGTGCCGTTATTATAAGCATAAAGAGTATTAACATCCGTCAAGAGGCCTTTGGAAGTGTTCAAGCCAATGCCGTTAGCCGCAGAGAGCTTTAAGGTATCAGCAATAATATTAGCCGACGGGTTTTTCTCGGACATCATAATGGGCAAGCCTTGGATCGTGTTAGCGCTTAGATCCACGGAATCCCCGATAATTTTTCTAACCGATAAATCCCCGGTGGTTGTTGCCGTAACGTCTCCGCCAGTAATCGTTCCGGAGCTTGAAATATTGGCATTGCTGCCGCTAGCACTTAGGACAACTTTTCCGTCCTTGCCATCAATATCCGTAGCTTCAATAATGCCTTGGTTATTGATCGCATTAGAAAAAATACCGTTTAAGGCCTTGGCAGTCAAGATCACCGTGCCACCGTTCGCTGAAATCGTCCCCGTGTTCAGAATCGCGTTGGCATTATTGACTGAATCAGTCGCATCATTAGAAGCTGTAGCCGCTTCGTTCACAACAACGCTGATAAGACTCCCTGCATCTAATCCTAAAGTGATCTTGCTTCCCGAGCCTAAGGCCACGGTCCCTAGCTCTGAAACAATCGCTCCCGCATTCTCAACACGATTGCCTAAAAGGGCGACATAACCGCCCGGAGAAAGGATCTGCCCCTGGCTCACAACAGAGCTGCCCTTGCCTGAGAAAATAAATTTACCCCCAAGAAAGTCATCATTGGAAATATCTAAAGTCGATGCCACTAATCCTGGAGCATTGACCGAAGACCCTGGGCCGAACAAGACACCGTTAGGGTTAACTAAAAAGACTTGTCCATTGGAAAAAAGATTTCCAAGGATTTGAGAAGGATTGCCACCGGTGACCCTATTTAAGGAAAAGGAAGACGCGCCTGGCTGATTGATGTTGACGGTATAGCCATTAGCAATGCAGAAGCTGACCCACTCAGTAATCGCCTGCTGACTTGCTTGTTTAATATTCATGGTTTGGCCATCGATGATTACCATTACATCGCCATTGACAACCGTGTAGCCTTCCGGCAAAACCTGAGCATAACCGCATGGCGGCATAACAGCTAATGTCAAGAAAATGACACTGACGACTAACGCAACGATCTTTCTTTTCATGATATTCCTCTCTGTTTCGTGTTAAATGAAATTCTTAGAATCTTGTTTTTCTAATTCTTGCGGATATAAATCTTAAGATGCCATATTAAGTGATGTAATCTTTTTGAAATTGCTTAGTGTAAGGATAGCACATAATTTAAAAATAGCAAGTCGACGAGACATTCCTAAATCATTGATAATCATAGTATTAAGATTTTTTCTTTTCCAAGAGAATCTTTTCCCTACGACTTCTAAAATTTAGCTGTTATTTCAAACCACGGATGAACGGTCTTATTGTCGGTTGGTTCGTAGCTGCTTAGGGGATAACCAAATTCAATACGTGCGAAAAAGTTTTCTCCCAAGCTTAAGCGAAACCCAAATCCTGCGGCACTTAAAGAACGGTTATCAATCTCGCCAGCAGAAGCGGTGTTGGTATAGGTCGCGCCCCAATCATAGAATGTTAGGATGCGGAAAGATTCAAAAATAGTCCTATTCTTCATAAACGGCACCTTAGCCTGGCGTGGAACAAAATACGGAGGAAATGTCCACTCAACGCTCGAGTACAAACCCTTATCCCCTGCAAGCTCACCAATAGGGTATCCGCGAACACTGCCTGGGCCACCAACCTGAAATTGCTCACCAGCGACAAGATCGCTATTGGATATCTGCGCCGAATTCTTGAAAAGAATCTCTGATGTAAAAGGACCTGGCTGAAGCCTAAAATAATTTAAAACCCACTTCTGAAACTCTGCCCCTGAGCCAGAACCAGATCGCGAAGAATGATCATCTTGATCATCCATACCGCCCATGATATGTGGAATGCCAACATCGATTTCAGCGGTCATGATATTTCTTGCCCAGCGGTCATTAAAGTCAAGATCTAATCCTGTCTTAATAATACGCATCTCATCACGTGAGGTTTCAATACCCGCAAGAAAGTTCTTGCTATCCTTATAATCAAATCCGGTGTTCCAGCGTAAGTCCAGATTCTCCGTATTCACTAACGCCTTACTTGTATACGCACCCCAGACAATGTTTTCGCCACGCGCATCCAAAGACTTAAAATCTCGTCCCAACGTAGTGTCTTCATTAAGGCCGTAAAAACCAACACTCCAGTCTCTCTTAATGGGAAAAACGTAGCGCCCCAGCCCAAGCTTTAAAGAACCATCGCGTGACTGCTGCCACTCAAAGCGCAGCTTATCATCAAATCCCAGCAAATTATTATGCTCAAGATAGGCAGTGTTGCGTCGCTCCCCTAAATAGCGGGAGGCATAGTTATCATAGTTGTAGCCGACATGAATCGGCAACCGGTCCTTGACCTCAAGGATCACATCTGTAGTACCTGGTTCTTTACCAGGAGCCAAAACGGCTTTCGCAGTCCTGTCAGGATGCTCGTTGATAAAGGTCAAGGATTTTTGCAGCGTAACAAAATCAAAATAGCCTTGAGGCTTGAGTTCAACCTTACGGCGAATAAGCGATGTTTTAAAGAAACGGTTTCCACGAATATCCACAGCTCCCATGCGGCCTTCTACAACATTAAGATTCAAGATTGATTCACGGATAGCCTGTGGTGGAATATAAGCACGCGATGTCACGTATCCTTTCTTGCGATATTCATCGGTGATCAAATCAGCCACTTTTTGCATCTCACGCAAAGATAGTTCTTTGCCTTCAAACTGTCCCGTGATAGCAGAAATGACATCTGCAGGGATAAGGGTTACGCCCGTGACAACGATTTTTGTGATCAATACCTTTTCACCCTCATCTTGAGGAATCACCTCAGGAGTAGCCAACTCTTCTGCTGGGGCCTTTGTATCAGTCACCCTTTGTTCTATGCGCTTTTGCTCTTCAAGCATCTTACGCTGCTGTAAAACACCTCCAGCAGTCTGTGAAGCAGGAGGATTTTGAGCAAAAGAGGCGGAGGTGAAAACAAATAGCGAGGCGAAACAAAAGATTAGAGAAAGAGAAATACGGTTGCACTGCTTCATGATGATGTCCTTTGGTTAAGGTTATTTTTTATAAATTCTTTGTTCTGGTAAAGATGCGGCTCTACCATAAAAACAAAATGAAGAATAGCACAAAAAAACCTAATAGTCAACGAAGTCCTATCGACAAGGAAGCTTCTATCATAAAAAATCCGCATAAATCAAGAAAAGCGTTTGTCTAATTCGGATAAATCAATAAAAAAAGATTGCTCTTGCCAGATTAGAATCCAAAGAAAGAAAAAAAAGGATTGCTTGATCATGTTGTACAATTCAAGGCTGCGAGAGAAATAATCTCCTACAGCTACCTTAATTGACCCGTGTGGCGGGCCTTCAAGCTTTTTCTTGGTCAAGGAAAGCTCAAAGGTCCACCAAAATTTGCTCTACAAATTTTGGTGAACCAAGACAAGCGCGAACCACTGCCCATAAAAAGACAAAGGCAGCGGTTCGAATTGATATCATTGGTGGAGATGCGGAGCTGCAAGCGAAACGGCGTCCCCCTAGCTACCTTAAAAGACCCGTATGGTGGGCCTCACGAAACACGAAAATCTGATGGTTTCGTGAGGTACCTACCAAATTCCTCTAAAAATCTGGTGGGCCCTTGAGCTTTTTCCGATTATAAGGAAAGCTCAAAGGTCCACCAAAATTTGCTTCCCAAATTTTGGTGGAGGTGCGGGGAATCGAACCCCGGTCCTTGGGTTACACCATAGAAGCCTCTACATGCGTAGTTTGTTTTTTTTCTACTCGCCTTTTATCCCTCCAACAAACAGGATTGATAAAGGCTAGCCTTTTCGAGTTCGCCCCGCCAACAAAGGCAATCAACGGGACTAGCCCACAAGAGTCCTCTTGCAAGTCTGCAGGCGCAACCTGCAAAAGGGCTTAAGCTAATTAGCCTAAGACTGGTACTGCTTCGCCAGCGAAAATCGGGTTAACGATCTCGTTAGCTTTCGCAATGAGGTTATCTGCGTTTGATTTTACCCAGATGTTTTACGAGGCCAACCGGGTGTCCTCGGCATGCCACACCTATCGCGTCGAACTCAAGTCGAAGCCTATCACCCCCATATTTTTCATAGAACAGTTTCATCTAAAAGAACTGGAGCGAATCTCACCCTTCTTCGCTAAATACTTAACGTGTTTAGCTCCGCAACGCTCTACTTCCCCTCACAGACTCTGCGAAGCCCAAACGTGAAAACTTTTGGGCGAAGCAGGAGTCGAAACCTATCACCCCTAATGAAAAAAGTATAATTCAGGAAAGAAGTTTTGGCAAGGATGTTATCAAAGCTAACGCTTACAGAACCGTCTTTATTTACCGCAATCGACTCTGTTTAATGGCGCGATCGATTTGCTTATCCGCTTCACGTTTTTTAATATCGCTACGCTTATCATAAACCTTTTTACCCCGGCCTAAAGCAATCTCAACTTTTACAAACCCTCGCTTGTTAAAATAAATATTGGTCGGAACAAGAACAAGGCCTTTCTGCGCGCTACGGCCTACAATTTTCTTAATTTCTTTTTTATGCAGCAAAAGTTTGCGCGGGCGATCAGGATCCTCATTTAAAAACGACGCCTGGGCATAGGGCAAAATATGCAAATTATAAAGAAAAATCTCATCGCCATCGACGCGCGCAAAACTATCATGAAAATTTACATTCCCAAGCCTCATCGATTTGACCTCGCCGCCTTTGAGCTCTAGGCCGCACTCCCAACGATCAAAAAATAAGAAATCCCGAAAAGCCTTTTTGTTCGATGCAATATTTCCTGTCTCGATCATACCTTACCCTACCATTCTTTGGTAAAGAATTAAAAAAAGAGGGAGCGTAACAAGGCCAACGATGTGGCTATAAAAAATCGTTTGATTAATAAACGTTTCATCCTTGTGATAATATTTTGCTACAACCGTCAAGGTCACAGCACTTGGAACAGCGGCTTCAATAATCAACAAAAGCCCTAAAAGCGACTGAACCTTAAAAAAAACAAGCCCTGCGAGCACAAGCGCAGGAAAAATAAAAAGTTTTGTGCCAACTGCCAAAATAACATCTTTAAAATACTGTCGCTCATCAAGCTTGATAGTTGCCAGACTTCCTCCAACGACAAGGATCGCTAAAGGCATCATACAGCTGCCAAAGGAACCCAATGAATCCAGCACCACCAGGGGAATGAAATGATGCATCCTAAAGTAAATCATAACCAACGCGACTATCGTCGCTAGAATCGGAGGATTATAAAAATCTTTGAGACTCAAGATGCTTCGCTCTTCACCCGAAATGAGTTTTGCGCCTAAGGACCAAATCAAAAAATTAAACCCAACCAAAAAAAGAAAAATATACATGTACATCTCTTGTGCATCTTGCGGTTTCAAAATAGACTGAACAATCAGAAGCGGAATATATCCAGAATTTTGAAACGCGCACAGAGACAAGAACTGATTCCTCTTTTCTTTGCTCGAGATCAAGGAGCTAACAGCTCCGCCAACCACAAGACCCGTCAAAGAGACAACAACACCTAACAGTGGAAATATCCACCATTTTCCGTAAGCCGCAAAGCTAAATTTGTCAAAGAAATCATAGAGAATTAAACATGGCAAAAAAAGATAAACGATAAGATCATTAAGGGCGTTTAAAATCGCCTCCGAAACGATTCTTTGTCGAATGACATAATACCCTACGGCTCCCATCAACAACATCCGCAAGGACGCCAGCAATGTGGTTTGAAAATTAGCCTCAAACATAAATGGTATTATAACACATCCCGTCTTTTCTCTATGCTTCAAAATCCTTTTTTCCAAATCAGCTTGTCGCAATTGACATAAATTCATTTTACCGATATACTTTTAATGCACAATAATTGTTTCAGAGAAAAAGTGGTATCCCTGACTCAGTTTTATTATTTGCTGGAGTGGCGGAACTGGCTTCTCAACTTACCTTACTTATGCTGGAGTGGCGGAATTGGCATACGCGCTACGTTCAGAGCGTAGTTCCTTCTGGGATTGGGGGTTCAACTCCCCCCTCCAGCATAAACATTCTAGAGGAAGTTGAGACGTGCCGTTTCATCTAGAACTTTGACAAGGAAAACGGGCTCAGACGCGCGGCTTTACGTTCAGAGCGTAGTTCCTTCTGGGATTGGGGGTCAGCCTCAACTAGTCCTAGAATTTTTTACTGGAAGTTGAGGTTGTGCTCGCTTCATTGCAAGCTTTTTTAAAGGAAGGCGCGCCCAAATCCCCCCTCCAGTATAAATACACTTAAAAAAGGTCATTTAAACCTATGCATAAACCAACATCACCACACCTTGTTATTATTGGCGCAGGGCCAGGCGGGTATACAGCGGCTTTTTTAGCAGCCGACCAAGGCATTAATGTTACCCTGATTGATACACGCTCCTCCCTAGGTGGAACATGTCTTCATGAAGGCTGCATCCCATCAAAAACATTGCTTTCAGTTGTTCATACTCTTGCCCACGCTAAAGAAGCCAAAGAATGGGGCATCTATTTTGAAGAGCCTAAAATTAATATTGAAGAAATTCGTCAATTTAAAGAAAATACTATTACCAAGCTAAGCACAGGTCTGTCACAAATATGCAAACAGAAAAAGATTCAATTCATTATAGGCAAAGCAAGTTTTGTCAATTCAAAAACGATCACCATCGAGAAAATCGACGGTACATCGCAAACCCTTTCTTTTGACAAATGCATCATTGCCACAGGCTCTAAGCCTATCAAACCCCAATGCGTACCCGAGAGATTAGCCAATGTACTATTTTCGTCTCAAGCCCTTGAGCTCAAAGAAATTCCTCAAACTCTGCTTGTAGTTGGTGGAGGCTATATCGGAGTTGAAATGGCGAGCATTTACGCCGGGCTAGGAACGCAAGTCACTCTTTGTGAAATCATGCCAAACCTTCTAAGCGGCACCGACCAAGATTTGGTAGCCATTGCCCTGAAATCTCTTAAGAAAAAAATGACCAATATCAAACTTTCAACATCCATGGAAAAGATTTCTATTGTAAACAACGGCCTTGAAGTAACCTTTAATTGTCAAGGTACTAAAACAAAAGAGCTCTTTGCCAAAATCCTTGTCGCCACAGGACGAAAACCCAATGTCGCAAGCCTCCATCTTGAGAATACAAAAATCAAACAAGAAAAGAACGAAAGAATCAAGGTCAAGGCCCATTATCAAACTGACGACGACACTATTTACGCGATCGGTGATGTTGTTGATGGCCCCATGCTCGCGCATAAAGCATCCTACGAAGCAACTATCGTCATTGACGCTATTGCTGGAAAAAAGATCAACCAAGACAACGCCATGATCCCCAGCGTTGTTTTTACTGATCCAGAAATAGCTTATTGCGGATTAACCGAAGGACAAGCGAAAGAACAAAATATCCCCATTGAAGTCTTTAAATTTCCCTGGGCAGCCAACGGGCGTGCCGTGAGTCTAAACCGTACAGATGGACTGACAAAATTGATTTTTGATGCTAAAAAAGAAAAGCTTCTTGGCGCAGGAATCGTTGGAGCTGAAGCTGGCGAACTCATCGCTCAAGCACTTTTATCGATAAACACAAAAGCCCCTCTACAACACCTAGGTCAAAGTATCTACCCTCACCCGACACTCTCTGAGACATTTAAAGAATGCTTGGAATTATCTCTAGGAAAAAGTTTTTACACGTTTAAAAAGTAGAAGGTGGAAGGAAAATAGAAAAGCGTACACCCTGACAGGCCTCATTATCCATGTTTTCCACTGCAATATCTCCGCCGTGATCATCAAGCAAGTCCTTGCAAAGTGCCAATCCTAAACCTGCGCCATCACTACCAGAAACAAAAGGCTCAAAGATAGAGTGCCGTTCCTCATCTAAAAGCCCTGGCCCTGTATTTTCAATTGAAACAATGATACGATCGATCTTCGCATGATATTTTGTTTCTATACGGATATATCGTCGCTCGCCTTTAGGCATACGGCTTAAAACCTGAACAGCATTAACGATAATATTCATAAAGACTTGTTGAAGCTGAATGGCATCCGCATAGACTCTAAACAAATTCTCTCCGGGAATAAAATCCCATTCAATACGCTTGATACGAAATTCATCTTTGACAAGTCTTAAGGATCGCTCTATGCAATCATTAACATCAATATTCTCTTTCTTCGTTTCCTTGTGACGCATCAAATCCATGAGATCGTTAAGCATCTCCTTAATATAAACCGATTGCTCATAAACCAAATCAACAGACTTATAATAAGGATCTGTTTCTTTCATGTCTTTTTTTAAGAACTTGACGAGCCCGTGGACGGCCGTAATAGGCTGACAGATCTGATGCAAAATACCAGCACTCAGATTTGCAAAGATCGTGGCCTTGCCAGCATCAACAAGCTTTATGCGCGCATTTTCCATACGCTTATTTGCAAGGTCAATTTCTTGCTCTCTCTCCCTAACTTCTCCGCCAATCGTGCGCAGCTGCTCTAAAAATGTTACATTGTGATATTTGACAAGAGCATACCCCATAGCAACGACAGAACAAAAAAGCAACAAAGGCCCAAAAGGATAAATTCCAATCCCATGATTATTTAATACCGTTGAATTACTAAGAAGCGTTAGCATGAAACAAAGCACAATAAACTGCAACTTGCGGCGGTATTGAATATCCGCTTTCCGCCGTTGTGGTAACTTTAAAAACATAAAATAATGCCTAAGGATAAGCAACAATGCATATGTAAAACAAACAAAGCTATAGACCAAGAAAATCAGGTGCGCATCCTTAGCCTGAGGAGAAAATCCCCAGGGATACTCGACAATGCCAACAAAAAAAGGATCACGCCATGTCCTGAGCAAAAGAAAAAGAACTCCAGCATAGGCAATCCATAAAAAAAACCGCTTTTGATAGAAAAAACGCTTCTCATAGTATTGACCCGTCGTCACCAAAGCGACGTGCAAAAGCGTCACAGGAACTAAAACAATGGCCAAATAGGTGACGCGACCCCAAAAAAACGTAATCGGATCCACCCAGGCGTTAAGCGTCAAGGCAAAACCAAGAAGCCAAAGCGCCGCGCTCATATAAAAATAAAAAATGGCACGATGAAAACTTTGACGCATACCGATGCCTAAAACAAACATCGCGAAAAACAGCGTGATGTTAAAAAAGACAAACGGCATGAGAGAGCAAACGTTAAAATAATAATAAGAAGGTTGAAAAATAGTATTAAAGGTTAGCATCATAATTAATTATAACATACCTCGGCTAAAAAAATCTTGGAAGAAAATGTTTATTTCTCTTTCTTATCCACAAACACAAACTTAACTTCTTGGCCAACTTGAATGTTTTTAGCATCCGCAAATCCTGCGTTGGCTTCCACAACATAACGAATCGGCTCCTTGGGTCCATAGACAGGACAATCGTCCTGAAAGCACGGCGGTACATTTTTCTCAAGATAAACAACCCTTTTATCTTGATTAAGCCAAATCATGTCTAGCGGCAGCAGTGTATTCTTCATCCAAAAACCAGCCTCGACATCCTGCGGAAAAACAAATAACATGCCTTCATCTCTAGACATTCTTTCTCGATACTGCAAGCCTCGCTCAAGCTCCTGGCTCGTTCTCGCGATCTCAACCTTAAGGCAATCAGGCCCAAAACACACCTTGGCCTGTTGATCACTTAAACATCCTGAAGCAACGACCCCAAGAACAAAAACAAAAAAGATGTACTGATAATATTTTTTAAGCATCACTGCACTCCTTTTTCTTCTGTAAGACGGATATAATCACGGAACGTGGTCTCGCCTGTAATTTCCTGACGGACAGCCGCAGATCTCTGCGATGTGTAAGGGTGTGTTCGCCAATAACTATAACGACGAATAGGTGCTTTTTCATTAATTACTTGGAGTTTTTCTAAGAATTGAACCATAGCTTGCGGATCATACCCTGCCCTGGTCATATACTTGACAGCCAATCGATCAGCCTGAAACTCATCTTCTCGAGCATACCCGGTAATAATTGACGCGAAAGCTAAATCAATGCCTGGAATCATCTGTGCGTTACCTGTGGTAGCAGAAAGAACTTGTAAAATCGTATACGCATAAGACGCTTGAAGCCGCTTCATGGCATGCTTGGCAGTAATATGGCCAAACTCATGCGCAATAACGCCAGCAAGCTGATCGTCGTTGTCCACTTGATCCACCAAACCTTTATAGACGTAAATATAGCCTCCAGGAAGCGCAAAGGCGTTGACCTCTTCATTATTAATAACTTGAACGCTATACAGAAGTTCCTTGCGATCGCTCACAGCTTGCAAACGCTTCGTAATTTCCGCAACGCGCTCATTGACATCAACATCCGTATTGATCTCATTTTCTTTCTCAACATATTGCGCGATCGCATTACCCATGCTGACTTCCTTCTCTGTGCCAAACAACAAAGTTTCCTGCTGCTGGGTCGCTAAATTATATTCTGTTGTGGCGCATCCAATAAAAGAAAAACAAGCAACCGTACAAAGAAGATGGACGCCAAACTGTTTGAGCATGATCCTTAACTTAGCCAAGGGCAATCCCACCACATTCGAATAGCAACCCTCAATCCGTTTGATAAAAAAAGCTCCTCGACCCTCAATATCAAAACCGCCGGCTTTATCCTCGCCGGGCGTATGACGATAATAAGTGTCAATTTCTTGATCTGTTAAGGGAGTCATCACAACCTTCGTTTTCTCAAAATCAACTGCAGTTTTCTTAGTCTTGACATCAACAATAGCAACGCCCGAATAAAGCCATTGGGGCTTTCGCGACAACATCTTTAAATTTTTCTTAGCTTCCATGGCATTGCGAGGTTTGCCAATGAGCTTCCTATCCGCCGTATACACAACCGTATCCGCGCCGACAACAAGCCCCTCTTTCACACGGCTTGCCACATCTTGAGCTTTAAGCAAGGCATTAATTTTAACAAGATACGCGCATCCTTTACTCATGGTGGTCAACTCCTTAGCGCGGCTTGAAACAGCACGAAACTTAAGCCCAACTTGTTTTAAAAGTTTACGCCGATGAACCGAACGTGATGCTAAAATAATTACGGGATTTCTTTTCATCGCTTAAGAAATTCTGAAACCTGAAAAATGGGCACGAGAGCGCAACCTTCCTTCGCTAAAGCCTCTTTGCTGCCTTCATTGCGATCCACAAGACAGATAGCTTTAACGACTTGAAAACCTTCTTTTTTCATTACCTCAATAGACTGGATAAAGGCCTTGCCAGTGGTCGCCACATCGTCGATCAATATCACACGAGCACCAAGTTTAAGCAAGGGGCCTTCAATTTGCTGCTGCTTGCCATGAGGCTTGGGAGCCTTACGAATAATAAAAGTGTTAATCGGTTTCTTATTTTGAAAACTGAGACTCGCGATCGCTCCAACCAAGGGATCCGCTCCTAGCGTTGGACCGCCAATGGCATCAATCAACTCATCGTGGATCATTTGCAAAATAATTTTTGCGCATAGGTAAGCCCCTTCTGGCGTTAACGTTACCCGACGAGCGTCAATATAATAATCACTTTCTTTCCCTGAGGAAAGCGTAATTTTCTCACGGAAAAATGCCTTGGTACAAAGGATTTCAAAAAGTTCTTTTTTATCTGCGGCTAAACTGGACATGCCTTCCTCCCTGTTATACATTTCATTTTAAATTTGACGTTATTATACGATGATTGTGCGTGCCTGACAAGATATTGTAAAGAAAAAACGTACGTGCCAGAGCCATTTGACACCTTTTTAAGCAACTGCTAAGATACGCCTAACTTACGACAACAACGAGACTGCTATGGGCATCCTTGATTCCTTACTCAATCTTGTCTATCCACCAGAGTGCCTGCTCTGCCACACAAAACTCCTCGATCACCTAAGCATTCTTTGTAATGCCTGCCGCGATAGTCTTTGTTTTAACACTCCCCCTTTTTGCCCCAAATGCTCCCGCCACATCTTAACCCCAAAGAACCAATCTCTCTGCGCGCAATGTCGCAAGCGAATTCCTGACTTTGATATTGCCTGGCCAGCCATGATTTACAACGACCCCCTAAAACATTTATTACATCTTTATAAATACAAAAGAAAAACCGTGCTAAAATCTCTTTTCGCTGAACTGATCAACACCTTTCTTGAGCGCTATCGTGTGCCGCTGCAAGCCTTTGACTATCTCGTGCCCATGCCAATTCATCCCACAAAGCATCGTGAGCGCGAATTTAATCAAACACAGCTGATTGCCGAGCTCCTTGCCAAAAAATGGCACACACCTATATCATCAAACAACCTCATCCGCGTCAAACACTGCCACCCTCAAGCCCTTCTACAAGAAAAAGAGCGCTGGACAAACATCACAGACGCCTTTAGAATAAGACATTCTTGTGTATTTAAAAATAAATCCATACTTCTTATTGATGATTTAATGACAACTGGGGCAACGGCTTGTGAAGCAGCCAAAATATGCAAAAAGGCTGACGCCTCATATGTTGGGGTTTTGACTTTAGCGTTCGGACAGTGAAATTCTGCAATTGTCTTTTGCAGAAATTTCACAAAAATAATAGAAACCCTGCGTCGCTTTGGCTCCTGGAGTCAATTTACTCACACAAGCTTAGGTCGCCTGTAAAGTATTCATAAACAAAAAGATCCTTTATGAAAATTCTACGAAACTATATTCTCCGTGAAGCCATTTTACCTTTTCTTTTATCACTAATCGTCTTGACAGGAGTATTCTTGCTAGGCAACCTCATCCGTCTAGCAAACCTCGTTATCAACAGAGGAGTGAGCTTAGGCATGGTTGGAAAAATATTTCTCTACTATATTCCTTTTTTCTTGACCTATACCCTCCCCATCGCATCACTGGTCACTGTTATTCTCACCTTTAGCCGTTTTTCCGCGGACAACGAAATCCTTGCCCTGCGCGCTAGCGGCATTCATTTGCGCAAGCTTTTAACGCCCACACTCACGGTTGCGATTATCCTGAGTCTTTTTGCAGTCATTCTTAATACACAGCTTGTTCCGCATGCTTACCAAAAACAACGCGAGCTGATCAAAGAAGTGGGAACTAAAAATCCTACAGCCCTTCTCGAGGCTGGATCCTTTATTACAGACTTCAAAGATCAAATTCTCTTTATCTACCGCATCGATGGAAACAAGCTCTACAATGTTCGTATTTACCAACCTCAACCCAATGGAAAGATGACGCGCACGATTACAGCCAACGAAGGAGAATTTACCCAAATCCCTGGCGAAAATAAAATCAAATTAAAGCTGATCAACGGCACAACCGATGAACCTGATTTAGAAAATCCCAACAACTTTTATAAACTACGCTTTAATACTTTTTTCCGTACCCTAGACCTTATGGCCGCTAATGATAAAAAGGTAGATAAAAAACCTAAAGGTATGACACTAAAAGAAGTAAACGATAAGATCCGCGAGTTCAAAGCCTTAGGCGTTGACACGACGCCTCTTGTGATTGAATTTCACCGCAAACTCTCCTGGTCGTTTTCGGTCCTAATCTTTATCATGCTAGGACTTCCTATCGCCGTGGTAACGCATCGGCGCGAAAAAACAGCAAATATCGCTATGGCCCTCTTATGCGCTGGAGGATATTATGTTTTAACTTTAGCTTGTGAAGGCCTTTGCGTGAAAAATGCCCCTATTGCTTTAACCATGTGGGTTCCCAATACTGTAGGAGCACTGCTCGCTCTTAACCTCAATTATCGCCTATGCGTATCGTAGACCGCTACCTTATCAACCTCATTATTAAGATTTTTCTATCGACAATCTTAATTTTTTGCTTTCTTTATATCTTGATTGATATGGCGACGAATCTTGATGATTTCATCAAACAAAAAGTACCTTTCAACGTCTTACTTGAATATTACAAATCTTTTCTTCCCATTATTCTAGCCCAAACCTCCCCCATTGGCTGCTTGATCGCCTGCCTCTTAGCTTTTAGCCATGCCAATAGCAATAATGAAATTATTGTGCTTCGCTCCGGAGGGCTTGGCTTCTGGCAAATCACCAAACCCGCAATTTATTTCGGCCTCGTTGTTTCTGTCTTAATCTTCTGGATCAACGAACGCTTTGTACCCCAAGCTACAAGCGCCTCAGAAAATATTCAACAAGAGGCCATGGTCCTCCCCTCAGATGCAAGCAAAAAGAAAGAACCTATCACAAACTTGACTTTTTATGGCTTAAAAAATCGCCTCTTCTTTATTGATCAATACGACCCCATAGACAACACCTTAAAAGGTGTCACGATCATTGGTCATGACGACCAACAGCAGATCAAAGAAAAACTTGTTGCCTTGACAGGCAAATGGACAGGCATTGCGTGGAAATTTTACAAATGCCAAATCACGAGCTTTACAATCCCCGGCGATACAACAACAGAAACAATCGCCTACGTTGACGAAAAACTCATGGACATTAAGGAAACGCCTCAAGATTTCTTGCGTCAACGGCTCAATATCAACTCGATGAACATCCGAGAGCTTCATCGCTACATCCAGCGTTTTTCAAAAAGTGGAGCACAAAAAGCTCTCAACAACATGCGCGTTGATTTTCATCAAAAAATTGCTTTTCCGTTTGGAAACTTTATTATTCTGCTCGTAGGATTGCCTCTTGCCCTCATGACGCAGAGAAGAAAAGCCATGACCTTTACATCCCTTGGCATTGCTATTGGGATTGGCTTTCTTTTTTATGTGACAAACGCCATAGGACTTGCGCTAGGCAAAGGTGGACTTTTTGCGCCAATCCTCGCGGCATGGCTTGCACCTTTAATTTTTACTGCCTTAGCCTTTTATCTTATTAAATCGCGAATCTAAGTCTAGCAGTAGGATTTGACACGCCAAAACGATACTTAACGTGTTCTTGATCGCAAAATGCTGTTTTGAAATAAAAAGATGCCTGCACGAACAAACACTGCAGCAAATACATATCCAAGAAGCGTCAAACAATAAGGATTCATCAACGTCTTGGTTTCAATCCAAAGATAAACTCCCCAAAAAACTTGCGAAAATCCTGGGAACATTAAACTAAGCATCGCCCCGAGCAAACCGGTATATTGATACGCAATACCGATCGTCCAAATATAAATAACGATACCCAAGACAATCATCACAAGATAACTGCCTCCAGAGACCGCACAGCCAATTCTTGCCTTATCGGCCCTTGCCTCTTCTAGGCGCTCACCTTGAGATCCTGCTTCAATAATTTCAGGAATAAAAACTTTTTCTTGATCCGTATCCATAATTCACCCGATCACGTTATCGCATGTTGCATTTTTACTTTGAAAACAAGCTTTTTTACCTTTACCGACGATTGATACAGACACCCTGGTTGATGCGCTTCACCCGGAAGAAATAGGACAAAGTCGCCAGAAGATACAATAAGATTTTCTACGTATTTTGGTGTTTGAAAAAATTGAATATCCTGAAGCTCATCATAGTCGACCAACGGCAGCAAAGGCCCTTGCGTTGCGATCCCCATGACCTCCACACCCTGGACAAGATATTGCACATCAGCATAAAGGCGGTGCGTTTCAAAACGCTTACTCGCTTGGGGCGCAGTCACATATTCTCCGACACGAACAAAAAGATCCCGACCCTTAATCGCTATTTCCCCAGGAGCAAGCCCAGCACAATCCGTAGCTTGCACAAAAGCGCAAATATCCTCGACCCAGGGGATCTGCCAGCACCTTAAATCCTGAAACGTTCCCTGCTGCATATTTCTTTCTCAAACAAAATATTGATGTGCGAATCTCACTTGTAAAGCCGTCGACACCTATTATCTTACAATCGCCCTATCGCCTTACCAATCAATAGGAACATAATCCTTAAGGAACTTGCCACACCAATGCTTTCCACTAAGAATGCCGTAAAAAAATGGATCGCAAACCCTAGCCGCGCCATCCACAATGTCTAAGGGAGGCTCGAAATCATGATGCTGCTGTTTATACGCCGCAAGAGCAACAGGATCTTCGTCGGTAACCCATCCCGTATCCACAGCATTCATAAAAATACCCTGCTTCGCTAAATCCCCTGCCGCCGTATGCGTCAACATATTTAAAGCCGCCTTAGCCATATTGGTATGCGGATGTCGAGCACTCTTTTGAAAACGCAGGAATTTTCCTTCCATGGCAGAAACATTAACAATATGTTTTTGTCCCGTATTGTCTCGCTTCATCATTTTCGAAAGTCTATTACACAAAACAAACGGTGCAATGACATTGACAAGCTGCAGTTCAAGCATTTCTGCTGTTGGAATATCTCCCAGGCATAACCGCCAGCTATTAGTAGTACGTAAATCTACCTGCTGCAAATCTGCATCAAACTTTCCTTGCGGAAAAACCTCTTCTGCCTTTAACCCGTGGTCGTAAGCATACGGAATCTGAGAAAGCTGCGCTGAGGCACGCAATCCTACCCCAGGCACCTTTCCATTCCAGGCAATGGCAAGCGCACCTTCTGTGACAAGGTCAGGATGAGAAAAAAGACGGAGCTTCTTTTTGCATTCTTCAAAATGAACTAAGAGCTCTTGGGCGGGCTCTGGCAAATGGTTCACATCACCTGTTTCATTTGGTATCAAATGCGCGTAAAAACCTGGAGGGCGCCTAACAGTCTGGGCGGCATTATTGATCAGAATATCGAGACGATCATATTTCTGCTCAACATAAGAACAAAAAATCTCAACACTAGGTGTGTGCCTTAAATCCAAGCCATAAACATGCAAACGATCTTTCCACTGAGCGAAATCTTCTTCCTTGGCAAACCTTAGCGCTGAATCCACGGGAAATCTCGTCGTGGCAATGACTGTGGCTCCGGCGCGTAACATCATCAGGGTTGCCTGATACCCGATTTTTAACCGCGATCCGGTGATCAACGCCACGCGTCCCACGAGCGATGCCCTTTGAAATCTTTTCTCATAATTAAATGCAGCGCACTTAGGACACATCGCATCGTAAAAGAAATGGATCTTCTGATACTCTGCCTTACAAACATAGCAATTCCGCGGGGATTTTAATTCAAAGAAAGATTGTTCAGCCTGAACGCCAGCATCCGTAATTTGTTTAGGTGCGGTAAAGACAGCGGACGCGCGTGCCTGACGAATCCCTGTTTGCGCGCGAACACCGCGCTCGGCGCTTACAACCCGCTGACGTTTAAGCTTGCGCATATCATACTTGCGCTTAGCAATCTCGTCGCGATAAGGACGCGAAAGCTGTCCGGCCGCTTTCATCAAGGCAATGCGCTCTTCTTCTGAAAGCTGGGCTAATTGCGCGCTATCTTTGGTAAAACCCTCAAGCAAAGAAAGACATTGCTGGATTTCCTTTTGAGAATATTTTCGTAAACTATGTTTATCTTGCATAAAGAAAGTCATAACTTACAGATGAACTAAAGGGAAAGCGTAGCTTGTTGCCACCAAACCTTCCCGCACTACCGGCAGACAAGTCTACGTCAAACGGTGTTAAAGGCAAGTAATTAACGTATCCACCATGAATACCCTAATGGACAAAACGCAGACTTAAAGATCTTACTTTTTAACAAGCCAGCTCGCTAAAACTTTTGAAAATGGCTCAGCGACAAGCCGGGCGTCATAAAAGGCATTAACCTTATTTTTTGCCCACTTGGTCTTAGCCTCTTCAATAGCAAGCGTAGACCCATCTTCTGTCCCTTTTAAATTCGCGTCGCTATAAACAACAATAAACGGATTCGCACACTGCAACTGACCAATGCGCGGCAAGAGCTCCTCTGGCCCCTGCTTCAAAAAGGCAAGATGAAGAACAATCAGATCACAGCTTAAGGCTTTTCCTTTCATAAGCAGATCGTTTTCATTGCTCACCACGGATCCAAGATAACCATTTTGCTGCAAAGCCTTGGTGATACTATCGATTGCGCTTGAATCAACACACAAAACAAGGGCTTTCTTAGCTAACACAAAATCAATCCTTGATTTCATTTCTTGAGCATCAAACGGCTTGGAAATAAAATCATGAACGCCTAAAGCTTCAAAGGTATCTTTCATTAGCCTTCTCGCCGTAATGACGATAACCGGGATCTCCGCATGCTTTGGATCTTTCTTTAAGATCTTAAAGAATTCAAAACCGTCCATAACCGGCATCATGACATCCAACAAAATCACATCGGGCTTCTTCGCTTCCATGGCGGTGAAACCTTCTTGACCATTAGACGCTGTCACGACATCAAACTCTTGGGCCTTTAATCTTGCAACAAGAACTTCGCGAATATCAACTTCATCATCAATGACCAATATGGTTCTTTTCATATACCGTTCTTTCAGTGTTGTTTAATTCTCATTTTTCGAATAAACCAAAGCCTATGCTTCTTGACCCTTAGCTATGTTTTGCGCTAAAGCATAAAAATTCTTAAAGACATCTCTTCGACCAACAATCCCAACCATTTTTCCATTTTCACAAACAGGAAGCGTATGGATATTCTTTCGTTTCATAACGGTAACAATTTCATCAAGCGTTGTACTTTTTTCGATGCTTAAAATATGTGTCGACATAGCAAAGCTCACATTGGGATTCAAGGCCCCCTCCTTAGCGGACCCGGACCGAATAATATCAATGAGCGTAAACAAATCAGTTGCCGTAATAATGCCAACGAGCTCATCATTTGCGCCAACAACTGGGATCCCGCTGACGCGCTTTTTGATCATCAAATCTGACACTTCAGCCAAGCTTAAATCTTCTTTGACTGTTAAGATCGTCGTGGTCATAAAATCTTCCGCCTTGATTAACTTCAATTTTTCCTGCAACTCAACCGCTTGATCTTCTGCACTCTTCGCCATAATCCCTCCTTTTAATAAGTCCGCCTTTAGAGAAACATCTCGCTTCTTATTTGACCCCCCAGCTACCATTTTCCAGCTGGATCTTATCGCCAGGCTCAGCATTATCGCGCTGTGTCTGGGCAAATATTTGTTCAATAATACTCAAGGCATTAGATAAATTGTTTTGCTGAGCAATCGTTTTATAAATAACTGCGCGATCAGCATTTTCGAGATCAACAATCTCTTTTGCCTTACTATTGCCTGAAAGGGCTTCCACGTAACCCTGAGCATTCTCGCCAACGTCGCCTTGCCTCTTCAACTGCTGAAGCGATGCAAAACGGTCCCTGCGGTTTTCGAGCGCTGCCGTGACCTGTGGGGTCATTTCTTTAATCGTATATTTTTCTGCCGCCCCAACATCCCTTACTGGACAAATTGCTGTTGCAAGAACCAATCCCGTTACTACACAAAAAATCATACGCACCATGTTCTCCTCCTTATTTTTCAATTGGCAAGCTTTCCTTTGGTTTCTTTCCGCTAACATAATCTTCAATACCAGCTGCTGTATTTTGTAATCCCTTAACATCCACGGTGATGTGGGCATTGATTGTAATAGGGCGATTGGGATCGCCCACGGCTTTGACCGTGCATCCTGTAATCAAAAAAATCAACAACAAAAATGCCAAAAAGAAATGATTGCGCAGTGTCATTTAGGTTCCTTTCTTAAGAAATGAAAACTGGTTAAGGTTGCTTAACAAGCCCTGCAGCCCACCATCGATCATCACATCAAGGGCTACATTGACGTCGAGGTTAAGATTATTACTCTGAAGTTGGATGATCATTGTCACTTTCCCTGCATCTTTATTACTAATCTGCAAACGTCCATTATCAATGCGAATCAATTGTTTTTGTTCAACAGCTGCCTGAAGAATCTTACTCTGCGTACTTGCCGGAACATACGCCAATAAAGGCGAAAGTAGTTGCGCTTGAATTCCTCCCCCATCGACAAGCACAAGGGCCATCTCGGCTCTTTCTAAACCCCCTACCGGCCCCTTAACATGAATCACGCCATTCACTTGCCCTTTCACCTGCGAAAACATATCAGCATTCCATTGTTCCAACGCTACTGTTTGGAAATGTTCAAGCTCAAGATTAGCCACATAACGCACCAAAGGAAGAAAATAAACTTGAACAATACCTTTTATTTTTCCATCATAAGAATGTGCCTGAATGTCAAACAACGTGACATCCTCTTTTCTAAGGACCGCCTTTGCCTGAAAACTCGCCAACTCAAAACCATTACTTTCTGCCGCTTCAACAGAAACAGTTCCACCCCAGCTCATTCCTGCCTGAGAGATCAAATGAACCTTAAGTCCGTGGATTTGTGCAGCAGACGAACCAATCTCGCCGCCTGCCACCTCCAACGAGACTCCTTCCTGCGCACGTAAAAGGTTTAGCAACTTACGCACTTCGATTGTCTTGAAACTAAAATCAAAATCATCTTTTTTATGCTTAAGACAAAAAGAAACATCTTGAAAGATCATTTTCCCTGGAAATTGATAAACTTGCTTCTTAATAACAAGCTTTTGAATAATGACATCTTTTAAAAAGATCTTTGCACCTAAACCAAAAACGCCTTGCATAGCCCATGTCGATGACAAGACCCAGAAGAGAACTAGTGCGCTTAACAAAAAAACAATAATAAGAAAACGAAATAATATTTTTAAGAATATTTTCATAACAAAACCACTGTTGTTGACATCCCGATCAGAAAAAATCCTGGGATTGCTCTATGCCTGATCATGCCCATTTAAAGCCCTTCTCCCAATAAAAACTATAACAAACAATCCTTCAACCAGGAGGGAAGCCACGCCAAATGGCTCGAACCATTCGTCGGGTTCAGCTGGTAGCTAAGACAATCCCACCGTGCCTCTCAAAACTATCTAACGCCCCCACAACATGAATAAATCTAGTTAAAAGTATCAAGACAATACCAAACCATAACAAACTTTTACCATAAGATTCCTAGTCACAAGATTACTTTTTTTCTAAAAATCTACTTCCCTTATCCTCGCCTACTATGCTTTCTCAGCAATCCTGCGATACTCTTCCAAAAGAACATTTTCTTCGCTCCAAATTCGTTTCTGAAGTGCCGCACTAACAGTCTTAAAATCCGATATAAAATCGTCAAGATCACGACTTTGTTCATATTTACCAAAAAAAGCTACGGCTTGTTTTGAAATCTCAATCATCTCTTGCTCAAAGAGATCAATGATGCACTGCACCCGCGGATCGTCTTTGGCCTTTGTCCGAAAAAACGGATACAGCCTCGCATCTTCCATCTTCAAGTGGTTGACGATCCGATCACGAATCTCAAAAAGTTCACTGCGCCAATCGGGGCTACCCACCGCCGCCTCACCCAGCCGATCAAACGCTTGCAGGATATACTGATGGTCTGCCTTCCAAATCTTGATAAAATTATCCATGTCCTACCTTTGTTTTTAAGATTCGCGCCACCCTGCCGCCTAACGCACAGGTAACTTCATAGCTAATTGTGCCAGCAAGCTTCGCCAATTCATCGGCGGTGATTTCTTGCTTCCCTTGCCTGCCTAAAACACAAACCTCATCGCCAATTTTGACACCCTTAGCGCGGCTTACATCCACCATGATCTGATCCATGGTGACAGTCCCTAAAACAGGACAAAGATGTCCGCGAATCAAGACATGAGCTTTATTGGAAAACGCCCTAAAATATCCATCATTGTAGCCGATCGCGATCGTAGCCACCTTCATCGCACGCGGGGCAACAAAACAATGGCCATAGCTAATGCCTTGACCTTTTTTAACATCTTTTAGAAATGTAATCCGAGATTTGACACTCATCACAGGCTTTAAGTGGATCTTTGATTTGATCTTGGGAGATGGATACATCCCATAAAGAATGAGTCCTGCGCGCACCAGGCTAAGGCCTTTTTTGTTATAAAAAACAATGCCCATGCTATTGGCTGCGTGAACAAAAGGAAGGACAAGGCCGCAAGAGCTTCGGATATCCTGAACAATTTCTAAGAAAGCTTTGATCTGCCGTCGGGTAAAACTCGTATCTTTGTCGGAAAGGGGGAAATGTGTGCAGACCCCTTCCACCAAGATCCAAGGCAAACGCGTCAAAGCCTTGGCAAAGTCAAGCGCATCACCTGCCGCAACGCCCAAACGCCCCATGCCGGTATCAACTTTAATATGAACAGGAATCTTCTTTCTTTTTCGCGACCCAAGACTATTAAGCGCTCGTGCCAATTCCAGCGTGCAGATAATCGGCGTAATCTTATTTTCGACTAAATATTTGGCGTGCTCCGGCAAGGTATTTTCAACCATCAAAATAGGCTTTTTGATGCCGGCTTTGCGAAGTGCAATGCCTTCATGCAAATCAGAAATACCAAGAAAGTCGACACCTTTCTGTGCTAATAATCTGGCAATCGCGATATTGCCATGGCCATAGGCATCAGCTTTGACAACACAAAGAATCTTAAGCTTAAGGCCAGCCGCTTTCTTGATAGCTTCAAGATTGTGGGCAACAGCCTTTAAATCAATCTCCGCCCAGGCCATAGGCGGAGCAAATCGCTGAGCACGCGAAGAAAGGGTCATCATCGTCGCACCTGACAATCTTCAGGATAAAGATACAGCGGAAGAAGTTTGTTAATATTGTCATCCTTTTTTTTCTTAAAACGATCCAGGGCCAAAAATGCCAAGTGCTCAGCCTTAGGCAACCAAAGTGATTCTTGTTCAAAGGTTATATGGATTTTTGTTTTGGCAAAATATGCCTCGATCGCCTCACGATAAAGCGCAATGCCATCGCCTACGAAGGTGGTGTTTTTCTTGATCTGCGGCAAAAGATCTTTGATTTCAAGCAAGCGATACTTCCCGATCCGTGTAAGACCGCTTTTCCCGAGACGAAAAATCGCGGCATAAACCATGGCGCGCTTGGCATCAACGATGACACAAATATCCCTTTGCGACGCCGGTAAGACATTGCACGCAATCAAATCAAGACTTGAGACGCCGACAACTTTCTTTCCTGAAGCCAGACAAAAGCCTTTGATCGTTGACATCCCCACGCGCAAACTGGTAAATGAACCAGGCCCCAGACCGACGGCAAAGCCATCCACTTCGCTAAAAGACAATTTTGCTTTCTTCAAGGTACCGTCAATAGCTGGAATAATCGAATCAGAAAGGACTTTATCGAGCATGACATCCTGCTTGACGCAGAGTTTATCGTTTTTTAAAACCGCGAGACTAAAATGCTTGGTTGATGTTTCAATCGCTAAAATGTTCATTATAAGATTGCCTTTAACAATTCTTCTGCGCGCTTGCCATTGGCCGAAAGACTAAACTCACGGCTTGTTTCATTCTTGTGGCTAATTTTAATTTGCAAACATTGCTTTGGGAGCAATCCCCCAAGCTTTTCCGCCCACTCAATCACGCACACGCCATCGCTGTAAAGAAATTCATCGAGGCCTAAGGCCTCAAAATCTTCTGCCTGTTCAATGCGATAAAGATCAAAGTGATACAGGGTTGTTTTGCCCTCATAGATATTTAAAAAGGTAAACGTCGGGCTGTTGACGGCATTATCTTTCATCCCCAATCCTTGCGCCATGCCTTTGGTCAAAACAGTTTTTCCGCTACCCAGCTCACCAAAAAGGCAAACAATGTCTTGGGACTGCAAATGCTTGGCTAAACGCTTGCCAAGATCAAAAGTTTGCTTAGGGTTTTGGGTAAGAATCTTCTTCTTCATCTCAAAAATGTTTATATCCCTTAGCTGCTATTTTCTTCATATTTCCTTTTTTATCACGCAACGACAAACCGCACCCCTGCCCTACGATCTCGCCCACCCAAAAAACCTTTAAATGCTTTTGCATAAAAATCTTTGATGCTTGCTTTCTGGAAAGCGTAAAAATAAGCTCAAAATCTTCACCGTCAAACAAGGCCTGTTCGAGAGTCGCACCCTTTGCGCGAGGGATCGCGACTTCATCAACAACAGCACTGACGCGGCTTTCTTCTAAGATATGTCCCAAATCTGCGGCAAACCCATCCGAAATATCGATCATAGCGCTTGGCTTAAAACGCGAAACTAAAACACGCGCCTGCTTGAGCCTGGGGATAAACGACAAATGTTTTTTGGTCTCCAAAGACCGACCCAAGGCGCCCGTGACAAAGATCTGATCGCCTTTTTTAGCACCCGAGCGTAAGACAACCTTTGCCCTTTCTACTTCGCCTAACAACGCGACATTGATGATAAGCTTCTCGCTTTGGATCGTATCCCCGCCCACAAGACTTGTTCTATACTTTTTTGCTAAGGCATTGATCCCACGATAAATCTCATCAACAAAATCAATGGAGCACTTTTTTGGCAACCCCACGGATACAACCGCATAGGTTGGCACTCCGCCCATGGCAGCCATATCGCTTAACGAACATGCCAGGGCCTTGCGTCCAATGAAAAAAGGATCCTCTTTTCTTGTAAAATGCACATCTTCGCAAAGCAAATCCGTCGTAAAAAGTAAGTACTTATTATTCGTCAACGGCAAAATCGCCGTGTCATCACCAATCCCCTGAATAACGCTCTTGGCAACAAAAACTTTCTTAGCAAGTCTTGCAATAAGCCCGAACTCACCAAGTTGCGCTAAATTTTCTTGCGTTATTTTCATTTTCTTAGAAAGGTGCGATGAATATTTTTGCCAAACGGTGGACGCACAATACCTTTTTCCGTCACAATACCTGAAATAAATTCATGAGGCGTAACATCAAAAGACGGATTATAGGTTTTAACTCCAACAGGCGCAATGCGCTTTCCTGCCAGATATAAAATTTCTTTTCCATCGCGCTCTTCGATAGGAATGTGTTTACCTGTTTTGATCTTTTGATCAAACGTTGTTTGCGGTGCCACAATATAAAAAGGAATTTTGTGATGATACGCCAAAACCGCCAGACTATAGGTTCCGATTTTGTTCGCGGTGTCACCATTTAAGGCAATACGATCAGCGCCAGCCAAAACAATATCGATCTTGCCTTGCGCCATGAGCGTTGCGGCCATATTGTCACAGATAAGGGTCGTATCAATTTTTTCGCGCAGAAGCTCCCAGGCTGTCAGGCGCGCGCCCTGCAACAGAGGCCTTGTCTCGCAGGCAAAAACTTTAAAAGTTTTCTTTTTTTGCTTGGCCGTATAAATAACGCCTAAGGCTGTGCCAAAATCAACGGTCGCAAGCGCACCAGCGTTGCACACTGTTAAGACGCGAAAACCATTTTTGATCAAAGGCGCGCCATGTGCGCCGATTTGACGACAGACCACGCGATCTTCTTCAGAAATCGCCATGGCTTCCTTTTTTAGAAGCACGCGAATACGCTCCACCGACAATTGCGGATGAGAAGCGAGGACATCCTGCATGCGCTCTAAAGCATGAAAAAGATTAACCGCTGTAGGGCGAGCTACTCCGATATAACAACAGAGCTTCTTAAGCTGCTGATCAAATATTTTCCGATTCTTCGTTTTAATGCTTTGCGCAGCTAAGAGAACACCAAATCCCGCGGCAGCGCCTAAGGCTGGCGCCCCACGCACAGCAAGAGTTTTAATTGCATGCCAAAGCATTTTGACATCTTTACAATCAATAAATTGAAGCTTTAAAGGAAGCTTACGCTGATCAATAATGCTTACAACATTGTTGGCCCACTGAATGGTTGGAATAGACATATCTTTATTTTTCTTCTTCGATGCGAGGAAAAAGAGCATCGTGTGTTTTTAGTGTGACGCCCGATGTTAATTGACCCCACAAAGGCTGCGTATTTTGAGCGCCTAAGATGTCTAAGACCGTTTTTGTTTTCTCCGGCATCACCGCAGACAACAAAACAGCAGCAATCCGCAAGCTCTCGGTGGCCACATACAAGATCGTACCAGCCCGCGCGAGATCCGTTTTGGCGACTTTCCATGGCGCTTGCTTCTCGAGATACCCGTTGACAAGACGCACCAGTTTTAGAACTTCTTCGATGGCCTCCTGGACGCTCAGATCATCAATATACGCCTTCACGCGTACATGCAAATCACACGCCAAAACTTCGACCACTCTATCGTCGGACGTCAGAGACCCTTGCGATGGAATATTCTTTTCAAAATATTTACCGATCAAACCACTCACGCGATTAAGCAAATTACCAAAATCATTGGCCAGATCGCTGTTGTAACGCTTAATAAAAAGCTCAGGGGTAAAATGCGCATCCTGACCCAGCATCATTTCACGCATAAGAAAATAACGCACACTGTCAACGCCGTAGCAATCAATTAAGTCCAGCGGATTAACGACGTTGCCAAGTGATTTACTCATCTTGGTTTCGCCAATCAGCCACCATCCATGAGCAAAAATCTTTTCCGGCAGAGGCAAACCGAGAGAAAAAAGCATGGTTGACCAATACACCGAATGTGTGGTCAAAATATCTTTACCAAGCAAATGCACCGACGCTGGCCACCATTTCTTAAAAGTCGCCTCATCAGAAACATACCCCACGCCAGAAATATAATTAAGCAGCGCATCAAACCAGACATAAGTCACATACTCTTTGTCAAAAGGAAGCTCAATCCCCCAGCTCATACGCGCCTTAGGACGCGAGATGCACAAATCGCCTAAAGGCTGCTTTAAAAATCCTAACATTTCATTACGACGATGCTCCGGGGCAATAAACCCAGGATGATCATTAATATAATCGATCAACCTTTGTTGATATTTGCTCATTTTAAAAAACCAGTTACGCTCTTTAAGCTTTTTCACATCACGAAACTGGCCAGAATCCTTTTCAGTCTCCGTAATAAAACGCTCTTCCGCAACCGAATACCAGCCTTCATACTCATCAGCATACATATCCCCAGCGTCGTAAACCTTTTGGAGAACATACTGAACCACCTTAACGTGACGGGGCTCGGTCGTACGAATAAAATCGCTGTAACCAATGCCAAGCTTCTTCCAAAGCTCGGTAAATCTTGGCGCCAGATCATCGCAATGGGCTTGCTCACTAAATCCACGCGCAAGAGCTGCCTGCTGAACCTTCTGGCCATGTTCATCTAAGCCGGTTAGGAAGAAAGTCTCGTCGCCAAGACCTCGATGAAAACGTGTCAATACGTCCGCTAAAATAGTCGTATAGGCATGGCCAATATGAGGCTTATCATTAACATAATAGATAGGCGTAGTTACGTAAAATTTATTCATCTTCGTCTTTGTTAAAGAAAACCTTAGTAGTCTTGCCTTCGCCCAGATTGACCCGAACGCTTCGCTCAATATAATTAACATCAAAAACTTCACCTTTACCTTCTGGCGTTGTGATTTTGGCACCGCGCTTGGGCATCCCCTTAGCATACTGCTTATACAAAGGATACTCATAAGCCATACAACATTTGATACGCCCGCACACACCAGAGATACGCGTAGGATTAATCGGCAGATCTTGCTCCTTGGCCATTTTGATGGTTAACGGAATAAATTCACGCATATACGACGTACAGCAAAGCGAGCGACCACAACACCCCACCCCGCCAATGGCCTTGGCTTGATCACGAACGCCAATTTGTTTTAATTCAATGCGCGCATGAAAAATACCAGCCAAATCTTTGACAAGATTGCGAAAATCGACACGCTCCTCAGCGATAAAGAAGAAAACGACCTTACTATTATCAAAACTATATTCACAATGAACGATCTTCATCTGCAATTTTTGTTCTTCCACCTTCTTGATACACGTCTGCATACCTTGTTTTGCTTTTTCTCTATTGCACTCAATACGATCTAGATCTTCTTTTGTCGCGACACGATCCACTTTCCCAGGAAGATTGTCGATCTTAACATCAGCGCCCGACTCTACCTCGCCGATCACTTTGCCATATTCACTGCCACGGTCAATACTAAGAATCACGCAATCACCACGCTTACATTCTATGTCTTTGATATTATACAATCCCAGCCCTCGAAACTGCCCGAGCTGTACTTGAACTACTTTTTCCATGTCTTCTCCTTAAGTAACGCCACTGCAATTTTAATATTAAAATTCTCCTCTAAGGCTTTTCTGGCAACAACAAGCTCTTCCAGAATATCCTCTAGCTCTTCAAAACTGTAATGATCGCGCAATCGTTCTAAATCCGCAAGACGATCCGCGTTCACCAGGTGAGCTTTCGTCATATGATTTTTTAACAACATCAAATCCTTGAACCAGCAAAATAAAAACTGGAAAACTTCCGCGAGGGCCGGACCATCGCTAAGGATTCTTTTTAAATAGGCCTCATCCTGGCCTGAAAAAACAAAATGATCAACGGCCTCATTGCGTCTTTGAAAGAATGCACGAGGATCACTCTGAGGGATCCGGCCAGGACAGCCTTCAGAAAAATATGCTAAAAAACGAGACTCTCCGTCACTGAGATGTTCCTTCGCTAAAATTCGTTTCTGCAAAACATCTCGGCTCAAAGGGAAAAAATAAAACGTCTGGCAACGCGATTTAATGGTATCCAACACCCGATCCATCGCCGAGGTTGTCAAAAAAATCAGTGTATTGTCCGCAGGCTCTTCCAAAGTTTTTAAAAGCGCGTTGCTGGCTTCCAGAGTAACATATTCAACATCTTTAATAATAAAAACCTTTTTGCGCGCTTCAAAGGCCCTCATCTGCGTCTTGTCAATCATCTGGCGAATATGACCAATCTTAATGGATTTGTTCTTTTTATCCTCGTCTGGCTCAATCAAGGGGTCATCTTTATCAAGCACATGGACATCCGGGTGTCCACCCTTTGCAATCTTTTTACAACTCGAACATATATCGCAGAATCCATCGCTTAACGGCTTTTCACAATTGACAAGCTTAGCCACAGCAAGAGCTGTTTCGCTTTTGCCAATATGCTTAGGCCCGACAAAAAGATACGCATGAGCAAGCCGCTTGGCAGCTAAAAGCTTAACAAAACGACCTACAATATCAGCTGAAACAGAATTTTCTACAGCGATCATTAATGCACAAGCCTCAGGACATGCTGTTGGATCATCTTTTGGATTTCTTCACGGCTCTGGTGAGCCTTAATAACTTTGACACGTTTAGGATCCTTCTTAGCGATCGCAAGATACCCCTGACGAACACGATTGTGATACGAGAGTGATCTCTGCTCAATACGATCTTTGGGCGCTTGGATACGCGAGAGGCCCTTATGAGTTGGCAGGTCAAGAAGAAACGTTAGATCGGGCCGCACATTTTCTGTCACATAGCGGCCAATCTCCTGAATAAAACGGATATCCACGCCGCAACCATAGCCTTGATAGGCAACAGTCGAGTCTTGAAAACGGTCGCAAATAATAATGCTACCTTTTTTTAACGCAGGAAGAATTTTCTCATCAACCAATTGCGCGCGGGCCGCCATATACAACAAGACTTCGCACGACTTAACCATTTCTTTATTATTCTCATCCAACAAAATCTTGCGAATCTGTTCACTAATCTTGATTCCCCCAGGCTCACGGATATGTAGCACATCCTTCTTTTCTTTCTTCAAGAAATCACACAACAACTTGGCCTGCGTGCTTTTCCCGCATCCTTCAGAACCTTCAAAAGTAATAAAAATCCCTCTTACCCTCTTCGCCATCTTTGTCCCCCCGGGCCGTCCTCGACAATGATGCCACAACCCTTCAATTCATCTCGAAGCTCATCCGAACGTTTAAAATCTTTCTGCGCCCTTGCCACTTTGCGCGCATCAAGAAGCAAGGCTTCATGAGCGCTCAGATCAAGCAAAGCAAACTGCATCGAAAGTCCAAAAATCTCCTGACCGAAACTGCGGATCAACGCCGCCACGCGACCAAAAAGACCAGCATAATCTTCCACGCCCTTAAGCTTGTAGGTCTCTGTGATCATTTCAAAAAGAGCGGCCAAGGCCCGCGGACTATTAAAATCATCATCCATGGCTTTTAAGAATTCTTGCTTATGCTTTTCGATTGCTGATGGAAAATCAGCTACATTATCTTGGCTTTCCTTCTTTAAATTTTCTGCTTCAAAGAAAAAAATAGAGAAGCGTCCAATATTCTTACGCACTTCCTGCATCTTCTCATCATTAAAATCAAGACTGCTACCATAATGCGAGGAAAGAAAGAAAAGCTTAAGCTCGTCGGGTGTATATTTCTTTAAAGCCTCCTCGATGGTGATAAAATTCTTTAGCGATTTTGCCATCTTCTGACTGTTAATCGTCAAAAGGCCATGGTGGATCCAATACTGGGCAAAGGGCTTTCCTGTTAGGGCTTCGCTTTGAGCCACCTCATTTTCATGGTGCGGAAAAATGAGATCTCTCCCGCCGGCATGAATATCAAGGGTCTTGGCATGAGCGCACTTCATGCTCATGGCTGAGCATTCAATATGCCAGCCTGGACGACCCGCTCCCCAGGGACTATCCCAGAAGGGTTCACCCTCTTTTGATTTCTTCCACAGGGCAAAATCCAGAGGATCCTTCTTCTTGTCATCTTTTTCAATGCGGACGGCCTCTTGCATTTTTTCAATGCTCTGACCCGAAAGCTTGCCATAATCTTTAAACTGACGCACGCTAAAATACACATCTCCATCTTGAACATAGGCATAATCTTTAGCGATCAGACCTTCGATGTGTGCGATAATCTCAGGAATATGTTCCGTGGCCCGCGGCTCAACATCGGCATCTAAAATCCCTAATGACTTTAAATCACGACGATAGGCTACAATATTCTCATCCACAATCTCGCGCCAATCTTTGTGTAGTTCCTTTGCGCGATGAATAATCTTGTCATCAATGTCCGTGATATTGCGGATAAACCGCACCGTGTAACCTCGATAACACAAATACCGACGGATCATATCAAAGACATACAGACTGCGCGCATGTCCTAGGTGGCAACGATCATAGACTGTAACCCCACAGGAATAAATATTAAGCGCTTTCCCCTTGATCGGCGTAAGAACTTGCTTTTTATTTCCCAACGAATTATAAATATGGATATCCACGGGCTTATTTCTGCTCCTTACTTTCAAGCTCATCAATACGCTTCTTTAATTCCTCAAGCTGCTGCATCACGGGATCCAAAACGTTGATATGATCCATGGCGCGATCAATTTTCTTTCCATCTTGTTTAGTCACATGGCCTGGAACCCCAACAACGGTTGTATTGGGTGGGACGTCTTTGAGCACAACCGCATTAGCGCCAATGTAGGAATTGCTTCCAATGGTAATATTTCCCAAGATCTTAGCCCCGGCTCCCACAACAATATGATCGCCTAAAGTCGGATGTCGCTTCCCTGTTTCCTTGCCTGTGCCGCCTAAGGTGACACCTTGAAAAAGCGTAACATTGTTTCCAATAATGGCTGTTTCGCCGACGACAACGCCCATGCCGTGATCAATAAAAAGCCCTCGGCCAATCTCGGCCCCAGGATGAATTTCAATACCTGTCAAAAAACGGCCAAGCTGAGAAACGAGACGCGGAAAAAATGGAATGCCCTGCTTCCACAAAAGATGCGAAAGCCGATAAACAACAATCGCGTGGAGGCCGCTCGAGAGAAAAATAATCTGAACGTTGCCTTTAGCGGCAGGATCACGGTCTTGTGCCGATTTAATTTCTTCTGAAAATATGGCCAAAACAAAAAAATACCAAACTAATAAAACTAAAACAATGTTTAAAAGAAATAGTAACATGCTTTTCTCCTTCAATAACGACAGCACTTACGAAGCAAAATGCTCGCAAGTTGGATGTCGAAAACTTGCTCCACCACTCACAAAAAACTATGACCCCTTATAAGCCTACCCAACAGCTTATTTCGACAACAAAACAATCGCATGGGCCGCGATGGCCTCTTCCCCATAAGCGCCAAAACCTAGCCCTTCTTGGGTCTTGGCCTTGATGTTGATCGTCTCGGGTTGAATCCCTAAGCACTCAGCCAGCAACGTGCGCATTTTTGGCTTATAAGGCTTCAGATTAGGTTTTTCCGCGATCACAATCGTATCAACATTCACAATGCTATAGCCCTCTTGATCGACGAGCTTCTTGACGCTTTTGAGCAAAATCAAACTCGAAATCTGTTTGTAACGCGCATCGGTATCTGGAAAATGTTCGCCAATGTCTCCCTGACCTAAGGCACCAAGCAAAGCGTCACAAATCGCATGTGTCAAGGCATCCGCATCCGAATGCCCTAAAAGTCCTTTAGGGTATGGGATCTCTAGTCCCCCTAAAACAAGCTTGCGCCCCTCAACAAGGCGATGAATATCATATCCTATGCCAATACGCTTCATATTATCCTTTGGTTAAAAGAAACTCGGCAAACGCCAGGTCTTCCTGGGTTGTAATTTTAATATTCTGATAACTCCCCATCACAACCTTGGGTCTAATCCCTAAACGCTCAACTAATTCAGCATCATCGGTGGGTGTTGCAGAACCTAAACCCTCATACGCCTTCAGAAGAATGCCTTTCTCAAAAACTTGCGGCGTCTGGATCTCCCACAGTTCCTCGCGCTTAAGCGTGCTTTCAACGGTTAAAGATTTTAAATTAACACACTTGACCGTTGGCTTGACCGGCACGGCCACGATCGCGGCTTTATTTTCTTGAGCGGCCACGATGCATTGAGCAAGAAGCTCCCCCATCAAAAAAGGCCTAGCTCCGTCATGTACCACAACAAATTGTGTATCCTGATCCAATGCCTTTAAGCCGTTGGCCACAGAATCACAGCGCCTTGAGCCACCCACAACACACTTGATTTTTTTCTTGCCATGAAAATCTTTAACGGCTTGTTCAAAGCTCATCATTGAATCTTGAGGAACCACAACAATGACGCTATCAACCAAAGAACATTGTTCAAAAACCTCAAGGCTGTAAACCAATAACGGTTTCTGATTCATCACGATCAGCGGCTTAGGGTCTGAAGCCTTAAGTCTTGTTCCCAGCCCTGCTGCTGCAATGATGGCTTGAATTTTCATTATTTAATTTTTCCAAAAATCATCCGTCCGGCCTGGGTTTGAATCGCAGAAGTGATCTCCACTGAAACATCCTGGCCAATCAAATGCCTGGCATCGGCAACAACGATCATGGTCCCATCGCTCAGATAGCCCACCGCTTGCTGATGTTCCGTTCCTTCTTTCACAAGCTTAATGCTAATGCGATCTCCAGGAAAAACAACAGGCTTAACCGCATTAACAAGCTCATTTAAGTTAAGAATCTTAATACCTTGAATGCCCGCATTACGATTAAGATTAAAATCCGTGGTGCAAATGCGCGCCTCGATACGCTTAGCCAAATGCAAAAGTTTGTCATCAACATCGCTCAAATCCGCAAAATCATCCTCATGGACTTTTACGTCGATGGCCGCATCTTTTTGCATCACGCGTAAGATCTCCATACCTCGTCGGCCACGTTCACGCTTGATCGCATCCTTAGAGTCTGACAATGTTTGCAACTCTTTTAAAACAAATCGCGGCACAACCAAGCGCGCCTGAAAGAAATCTGTCTTGCAAACATCCATGATGCGGCCATCAATGATCGCGCTGGTATCCAAGATAACAACATTTTCAAAAAAGTTTTCTTTACGAAACCGCACATAAGGAATGATCAAGTTAAAATCATCTTTCCCGCGCAAGGCCATGGTAATCGCTAGATAACAAAATATAATTGTTAAAATAACGCGAGAGAGCGAAAGAAGATACTCTCCTAGAGGCAGAAGAGCAAGAATATCAGTCACAAGCTTTGCAATGGCCATTCCTAAGATCAAACCAAAAACCATACTCGACAAACCGCGAAGAGAAACGCGATACATTTTTGTCTCAAGAAAAATAAGTGTTAACCCAAAAGCCGCACCTCCTAAAATTCCTGTCGTGCCCCAGCCTGAAATATCACCGATCTGATAACCCACTGTTGCGCTAATGATGAGAAAAAACAAACGAACAATAAATAATGTCATAGCCTCTCCTTTAAATAATAACGATTACAGAGCATCCAGAGCTTCCCTAACCGACTCAACAGCGATGAGCTCGATTTTCTCTTTCTTAATTTCTTTTCCTTTCAAATTATTCTTTGGTAAAATACAGCGCTTAAACCCAAGCCGCTGCGCTTCATTGATCCGCACAGCCACATGACTGACACTCCTGACCTCCGAGGAAAGCCCGACCTCTCCTAAAACTACAATATCCCAAGCCATCTTTTTGTCTAGCAGGGCTGATGCCACAGCTAAGGATACGGCTAAATCTGCTGCGGGATCCATCACCCTGACGCCTCCAACAACATTTAAAAAGATATCTTTATCTTGTAAAGCAAGTCCTAGCTTCTTTTCCAGGACTGCGGCTAAAAGTGCCAAACGGTTTGCGTCAAAGCCTTGTGCTTTTTGTCGCGCCATCCCAAAATTTGCACGGCTCACCAGCCCTTGGATTTCCACCAAAAATGGCCTTGTGCCCTCGAGGATCGGGACAACCACGGACCCCGGGGCATTGGCTGGCCTTTCGGACAAAAAGATTTCCGAAGGGTTCTTTACCTCTTTCAAGCCAGTGGCAGTCATTTCGAAAACACCGATTTCATTGGTAGAGCCAAAGCGATTCTTCGTCGCGCGTAGAACTCGATACATCGAATAACGCTCACCTTCAAAATACAAAACAGTATCAACTAAGTGCTCAAGCACGCGAGGACCAGCGAGCATCCCTTCCTTGGTCACATGACCAATAATCATTAACGCAATACCTTTGGCCTTGGCAAACTGAGTCAGGAGTGACGCGCATTCGCGCACCTGGCTCACGCTGCCAGGAGACGAAGAAATATTTTTCTGAAAAACCACCTGGATCGAATCAATGATCACAAGATCTGGCTTGAGCTCATCCATTTGTTGAAAAATCGTATCCAAGTCAACCTGATTCACAATATAAAGCTTATGGTGATTATTCTCCACAAGACGATTCGCGCGCATCTTAGTCTGCTTGACAGACTCCTCACCGCTAACATAAAAAACCTTGAGCCCTTTTTGCGCCAATAAGCATCCCGCCTGAAGCGCGAGCGTTGATTTGCCAATCCCTGGATCCCCACCTAAAAGCACCACGGACCCTGGCACAATCCCACCGCCCAAAACACGATCAAGTTCTCCGTTAGCCGTCTGAAACCTTCGCTCCTCATCACTTAAAACATCATGCAGCAAGACCGGTTGCTCTTTTAAAACAAGCGCTGGACGCGTCGCGGTCGTTTGAGGCTCTAAAAGCTCTTCCACCAAGGTATTCCAGCTCTGACACCCTGGACAACGACCGAGCCATCCAGAAGACTGCGTTCCACATTCTTGACAAATAAAGAGTGTTTTTGTTTTCATAAATGAGCACGTGATTTATGGAACACAGTGATCATAAATCACTGTGCGAATTTACCCCAGGAGCACAAGCGACGCGGGGTTTCCTTAAACAAAACTTCAAATTACACAAGGAACCTAAATTGTTCGACCGAATTCCCGCCAGAGGCGGGTCCGCTCTTTGCAGATACCCTCCGCCGCTCTTGGCGGAGACAAATAATCATAAAATCACTGTCCGAATTCTCGCTAAAAACGGGTCCGCTTTTTGCGGATACCCTTTACCTTTTTTTGGCAAAGGCAAGCCATTTAAAACTTGATACTGCGTTGAATCGTAAGCATCCCGCCTTCTCCAACCCCAGAAAATTCACGCTCTTTTCTTAGCCGATACTTAAACTCTGTCTCTCCTGACTTCTTGTCCTGCGTCTCGCGACGAATCGTCCACTCCCTATCAACGTCAGTCTGTCGGATCAACGGTAACATTTTCATCTTGGCTAACTGCTCAGAAAAATTCTTAAAATCCTTCGATAAATCAATATTACCTTCCAAGAAGAAACTTATTCCCCCTTCTTGGGTGACACTTGTATCCATCAACTTAACCTTAGGATAAAATCCTTGAAAGCTCGCAACAATACTATCGTAACGAAAATCTCCAATTTGACCTGAAGAAAAAAGCTTGCCCTTCATCGCCAAACAATCCAAGAACCCTGAAAAATGAATTTCCCCTGAAACTTCACCCTGAGCATCATTGCCTTCTTGACCTAACCAAGAAAGAAGATCAACAAGCAAAACATGCTGCGCCTTAAGAGATAAATCAACTTCAAAAGGCAACACAAGCGAACAATATCCCTGCAGCTGTAGACCCTCCCATAAGCAATTCTCTAAAAAAATTTTGTCCTCTTTGAGCTTAAATCCTCCTTTGATAAGACGATGAGAATTATAGCCTAAAAGCGCCCCACCCCCATCATCCATAACGCCCTCTATCACAGGATCAGAGCCTAAAAGGTCAACGACCTTGGCTGTCCCCATCATTTCTGCGGTAATATCAAACAGCAAAAGCTTAATCCCTGCAAGATCAACTTGAAAATCAACTGTCTGCGCTTTCTGCTCTGCGACCTGGAAACCAATGCGCCCACCTGACACGGGCTCAAAAATAAGATCAAGTTCTTTCTTGGCAAAATCCCAAGAACCGCTAAAAGAACATAACAACTCACCAAACGAAAGCGAGGCCCCCCAAAGAAAAAAAACAACAATAAAAATAAAGCACCTTGGCTTGATCATCATGCAAAAGTTAAAATATCTTTTTGCACATCATACTTAATATTAATCGTACTTCCGTCGGTAAAACGTCCCGTGATGATTTCTTCTGCCAAAGGATCTTCTAAATAACGTTGAATGGTTCGCTTCAGAGGCCTTGCCCCAAAAGTCGGGTCAAACCCCTTATGCACAAAAAACTCAAGAGCCTCGGGTGACAGCTGTATTGAAATATTACGATCTTTAAGTCGATCTGCGACTTCCTTCATCTCCAAGCTCACAATGCGTTCAAGATTTTCTCTCGTGAGCGATTGAAAAACAATTGTGTCATCTAAACGGTTGAGAAATTCTGGCTTAAATGTTTTCTTGACCTCATCAAGCAAGCGCTGCTTCATATCCTTATAGGTCACTTCCATGTCTTGCGAGGCAAAACCTAAAGAACCTTTTTGTCGCAAAATTTCCGCACCCACATTAGAAGTCATAATAATAATCGTATTACGAAAATCAATGCGCCGGCCCAAGCTATCGGTTAAGCGGCCATCTTCAAGAACCTGAAGAAGCAAATTAAAAACATCCTGATGGGCCTTCTCAATTTCATCCAAAAGAACAACCGAATAGGGACGACGACGCACTTTTTCCGTCAGCTGTCCGCCCTCTTCATACCCAACATATCCGGGAGGAGCGCCAATCAATCGTGACACGTTAAACTTGTCCATATATTCAGACATATCAATTTGAATGATCGCGTTCTCATCCCCAAACATAAATTCCGAAAGAACCCGCGCCAAAAGAGTTTTTCCTACACCCGTTGGCCCTAAAAACATAAACGATCCAATCGGACGCAAAGGATTTTTAATCCCCGCGCGCGAACGGCGAACTGCGCGCGCAATCGCGCTGATCGCCTCTTCCTGACCGATCACAGATTTAGAAAGATTTTCCTCAAGCTTAAGAAGTTTCTCGCTTTCTTTCTGCTCAAGACGAATCAGCGGAATCTTAGTCCACTGCGAAATAACACGTGCAATATCTTCCTCAGAGATCACCTGAACAACCGAATCACGCTTCTGAAGCCACTCGCGTCGTTTTTGCTCAAGCTGTTCACGCGCCTCGCGCTCTTTATCACGCATTTGCGCGGCTTTCTCAAAATCTTGACTTTTGATATGCGTTTCTTTTTCTTCCCGAAGCTCTTCAATCTCCTCTTCCTTCTTCTTGATATCATCAGGAACAGCCATCACCTTCAAGCTTGCCCTGGCTCCAGTTTCATCTAAAATGTCAACAGCTTTATCCGGCAAGAAGCGTCCCGTGACATAGCGATCGGTAAGCTTTGTTGCTGCCTCCAGGGCTTCATCTGAATATTTAACACGATGATGGGCTTCATATTTATCCCGCAATCCTTTTAAAATCTGAATTGTTTCATCAACAGACGGAGGCTCAACCGTAATAGTTTGAAAACGGCGCTCAAGAGCTGCATCTTTTTCAATATTCTTACGATATTCGTCAATGGTCGTGGCTCCAATGCATTGAATTTCACCGCGCGCCAAGGCAGGTTTTAAGATATTGGCAGCGTCAATCGCGCCCTCCGCAGCTCCGGCGCCAACCAAGGTATGAATTTCATCAATAAAAAGAACAATTTTCTTAGAGCGTTTAATTTCATCCATCACTGCTTTAATGCGTTCTTCAAACTGGCCGCGATATTTGGTTCCTGCGATCATCATCGCCAAATCAAGAACAATAATATTCTTTTCCCGAAGATTTTCTGGCACATCCCCGCTTACCACAAGCTGGGCCAAGCCTTCCACAATCGCGGTTTTCCCAACACCTGCTTCACCAATCAAAACAGGATTATTTTTTGTGCGTCGTGTCAAAATCTGAACAATACGCTCAATCTCACCTTTTCGCCCGATCACAGGATCAAGCTTTCCTTCTCTGGCGAGTTTATTAAGATTTCGTCCATAAGCGTCAATCGCTGGTGTTTTACCTTTTTTCGCTTGCTCTTGGTTTCCAAAACCAGGGATTCCCGATCCCAACAATTCCATCACCTCGTTACGAACACGCTCAAGATCAACACCCATATTCAAAAAAACACGATACGCCACGCCTTCTCCTTCACGGATCAACCCAAGCAATAAATGTTCAGTCCCGATATAGTTATGCCCCAAAGCTCTGGCCTCTTCCGCTGCCAGTTCAAGAGCTTTTTTGCTGCGTGGCGTGAACGGAATATCTCCCATCACCTGGGTTTGAGGTCCAGCTTGCACAACTTTTTCTACTTCAATGCGGATCGATTCTAAATCAAGTCCAAGCTTCTGCAAAACAGCCGCTGCCACGCCTTCGCCCTCGCGGATCAACCCAAGCAACAAATGCTCGGTACCAATATAATCATGATTAAATCGCTTGGCTTCCTCTTTCGCCAAAACAATAACTTTGCGTGCGCGTTCCGTAAATCGATTAAACATAACTCCTCCTATTATTAATTAACGTATTTATAATCCCAACTTACTTCGAATCACACTGGCCCTTTTCACATCACGCTCAAGCGTATTAAGTTTTTTGCGCTCAAGCTTTTGCAAATGCGCTGGCTGAATCATAATAAAAAGCTCATTGATCGTTTGCTTCTTGATATCCTTGATCACACCGACATCGATCCCCAGGCGCACCATAGAGAGGAGATCAACCGTTTCCTGACTTGAAATAATATGCGCGTTCTTTAAAATACCATGCGAACGACAAATTTTATCTTCTAAAATCGATCGATTCTGAAGTAACAACGCCTGCCTAGCCTGTTCTTCCTGCTCCACGATCTGCCCCACCAAACCATTCATATTTTGCAAAACATCTTCTTCGCTGTGACCCAAGGAAACCTGATTCGAGATCTGGAAAAAATTTCCCGTCGCCTGCGTACCTTCGCCATAAAATCCACGAGAAGTAAAACTCAACTTTGCAATCGCTTCCAAAACTTTGTTGATTTGCTTGGTCATAACCAATGCCGGCAGATGCAACATCACAGAGCCGCGAATCCCCGTCCCGGTATTCGTAGGGCAGGCCGTGAGATATCCCCAGCTGGCATCATAGGCATAGGGAATTTTATTCGACAAAATATCATCGATCATGTTGATGATCTTCCAAGTTTCCGCCAGTTGCGACCCTGACTGCATTACTTGGATACGCAGATGATCTTCTTCATTGACCATAATCGAAAGAACTTCTTCTTTAGAAACCAAAATCGCTCGCCCCTCGCTTGTAGCCGCATGATCGTGACTCATCAAATGTCGCTCAATCAAGAATTGCTGATCTAAAGTGTCCATCTCGTTGATCTTTAAGAACATCGCATCTTTAAAATACTCCGAAGCATCAAAAGCCTCCTTGGCAATCTTGATAATCTCAACCAATTCTTTTTTACTCGCCTTAGCGGGAAAAGGAATACGCTCAACATTGCGTGCCAAACGAACACGCGACGACATCACAATATGCGATTGCGGACCTGTTCCTTTGAGCCATTCTCCGGTGTGATTAATCAATTCGTCAATGGTCATACGGCTTTTTCCTTCTTTTCTAAAATACGAATTTTATCTCTTAAAATAGCTGCCTGCTCAAAACGCTCTGACAACACAGCTTGCTGTAATTGATTCTTAAGTTCCTGCAGCGAATCTTCTTTGGCCTCCTTGACAGCTTTGGCTTCTTTCTTAGCCGCTGCACTAGGGGGCGTAACGCGCCCAACAGGATGCTTGCCTAAATGCTGATTCGATCCATGAATTTTCTTAAGCAGCGACGCAAGATGCGTTCGGAACGCATTGTAACATTCACTGCAACCTAAGCGGCCAAACTTCCTAAAATCATCATAGCCCAGACCGCAGTTAGCGCACTGCAATTTGACCTTGTCTTCAGTCTTAATCTGCTTGCCAAAATCCGAGAGCCCAGCTAAAAGATCCGCGAGCCCAAATTGTTGCTCCATCTGAACGCTACGCTCCCGTGCGCAATCTTCGCAGATATGCATTTCTGCCATCTTGCCGTCCACAATTTCCGTTAAATGCACCGAGGCTTTTTTCTTCTTACATACATCACAGATCATAAAACCCCCTGTTTTAAAATACGCTTAATACTGAACGCCATCCTTAGCTGTAATCGCGCGAAACGCTTTAATCAATTTTAATGTCATCGCGCCGGGCTTGCCGCTAGCAATAACACGGCTATCCACCTTGACCACCGGAATAATCTCCGCCGCTGTTCCGGTTAAAAAACATTCATCGGCAGTAAAAACTTCATGCCGCGTGATGAGTTTTTCATAGGTTGGGATCTTCGCCTTTTGAGCCAACGCCATGACGGCATTGCGCGTAATCCCGCACAAACGCGCATTCGGTGGCGTCAAAAGTTCACCTCTTTTGATAATAAAAACATTATCCCCCGTGCATTCAGCCACATAACCTTGAGCATCCATCATCAGAGCTTCCGCATAGCCAGAATTCGTAGCTTCAATTTTCGCTAAAATATTATTAAGGTAATTTAACGACTTCAGCTGAGGATTCACTGCCTCGTTAAGATTTCTCACTGTTGGCACGGTAATAATCTCCATGCCGTTACGATAAAGGTCTTCAGGATAAAGTGTAATTTTATCCGTAATAATAATCACGGTCCCCTCTCCCTTACACTTACGCGGATCAAGGCCTAAATCACCTTCCCCACGACTAACGATCACACGGATATAGCCATCGGAGAGATTATTAGCCTTAAGGGTTTTTACAATAGCGTCAGCCATCTGCACCTTAGTCAGGGGTATTTTAAGCATCAGCGTATGCGCAGATTCATAAAGCCGCTCGATGTGCTCGCGAAGCTTAAAAACATTACGCTTATACGTTCGGATACCCTCAAAAACACCATCACCGTAAAGAAGTCCATGATCAAACACAGATACCTTGGCATCTTTCTTTTCTACGAGCCTTCCATTGAGATACACTTTCATCGGCAATCCCCTTTGTTTAATGAATGTTTTAAATTCTTCCATCTTGCATATGCACAGATCGCTTTGCCTGCTTGGCAAGGTGCAGATCATGAGTGACCATCACAACCGCCTGGCCATGATCCTTATTTAATTGTAACAACAACGCCATAATATTTTCCCCAGACTGGGAATCCAAATTACCCGTTGGTTCATCACAAAAAATAATCTTCGGATTGTTGATAAGCGCACGGGCAATCGCCAAACGCTGCTGCTCTCCGCCGGAAAGCTGTTTAGGCTTATGCAACGCACGCTGACTCATCCCAACCCTCTCAAGCAAATCAAATCCTTTGCGCTCGAGCTCTTTCTTTGAAGAAAATCCTTCTTTGATCAAAGCCGGCAAAACAACATTCTCAAGGGCATTAAATTCCGGCAGAAGATAATAAAACTGAAACACAAATCCAATCTTTGTGTTGCGGACAACGGCCCGACGGCTATCGGTCATTTGATAAATATCTTCCTGATCTAAAAAGACCTGCCCTTGCGTCGGACTATCCAAACCACCCAAAATATGCAAAAACGTTGATTTGCCTGCACCCGACGGCCCCACAAGGCTCACAAACTCGCCTGATTCAATGGAAAGATTCACGCCCTTGAGGACTTCAAGCGGTGCGCCAATTTCCGTATATGTCTTAAAAATATTCTTTGCAATTAACATTATTCGTACCGCAAGGCCTCCACCGGCTCAAGTTGTCCAGCCTTCTTAGCCGGATAAATCGTTGCTAAATAACTGATCAACATCGCGGCTCCAGCAATCATCAAAAGATCACCCAGCTCTAACAACACGGGAAGCCTATCAATATAATAAATATCTTGCGGGAGTTTAATAAACTGATATTTCTTTAAGATCATGCTAATGCCCACCCCTCCGACACATCCCCAAAAAGTTCCCATCAAACCAATCGACAAACCCTTAAGCGTAAAAATGCGCTCAATCGACTGGCGCGGAACCCCGATCGCTTTTAAAATCCCAATATCTTTAACCTTGGTCGTCACTGTCACAATTAACGTGCTCACAATATTAAACGAAGCAACCAAGACAATCAGCGTTAAAATAATAAACATCGCAAACTTTTCAAGCTTAAGAGCTGCAAAAAAATTTTTATTAGAATCAATCCACGTTTTAACAAGAAAACTATAGCCCAAGGCCTTATAAAGCATTTTCTTTATTTTTGGCGCATCATAAATATTGTCTATCTTAACCGCAATGCCTGTCACGGCATCTGGAGAAAGCTGAAAAATCTCCTGCGCTTTCGCTAAATGAAGAAGCAATAAATTCATGTCATAGTCATACATCCCTGAGGTGAAAATGCCCACAATCGTTAACTCTCGCCTCCATCCTCCACCAGAAAGCCCTGAGGCTGGTGCAATCAAGGTCACCTTGTCCCCTAGGTGTTTGCCCAAATAAATCGAAAGCTCGCTTCCGATCACAATACCATTGATATCTAAATCCTCAAGTCGTCCTTCTTTAAGATACTCCTTGGCCTTGGTTACCTGAGGTTCGGTCTTAGGATCGATCCCCCGCCCCATAACACCCATCGACTGACCATCATATTCAATAAATAAAGGCCCCTGGACATAGGGCGTCGTTGCCTTGACGCCCTCGACCTTCATGATATCGCCTTGAACTTGTTGAAAATTGTTGATCCCAACTTCTTTTTCTACAACAATATGGGCATTGGTGCCAATAATCTTATCCCGCAAATCATTGTCAAAGCCTGTCATCACGGCAATCACCACGATCAACGCCGCCACCCCAATGGCCACACCAGCAACCGCGACAAAATTAATCACCGCCAAAAACGGTTCTTTTTTAGCTATCAAATAACGAAGACCTATCCAACCTTCATACGTCATGATGACCGTCTTCTTTCTTGCCATGAGGTTTGAGAAGCGGAAACAAAATGACATCACGAATAGAAGAAGCATCGCTCAAGATCATCACAAGGCGATCGATCCCTATCCCTAATCCCCCAGCAGGCGGCATACCATACTCTAGGGCGTTCACAAAATCTTCATCAATGCTACGCAAACCTGTTTCGGTATCGTCCTTCAAGTCTTCTAAGAGACGCGCGCGCTGCTCGGTGGGATCATTAAGCTCGGAATACGCATTGCCTACCTCAAGCCCTGCGATAAAACATTCGAATCGCTGTGCCAACAAGGGGTTGTCCTCCTTCGCCTTAGCCAACGGTGATAAGAATGTAAAATAATCGATTAAAAAAATCGGATTATTCGTGGCCTCTTCATCCAGAAAATCTTCTACGAGTTTCATCACACCTGAACGCGTCAGGACCTCATCAGTGGCCACACGTTTTTTGACTTGCACCTTCGCAAGCATCGCTTTGACATCATCGCTAGGATCAATATCAAACTTCTCTTTCACGATCTTAGCAAACGAACGCCTCTCCCAAGGTGGCGTAAAATCAATTTCCTTGCCCTGATAAATGATCTTATACCCACCGGTCAACTCTTGAACAAGCGAGCTCACTAAATCTTCCGTCATGGTCATCATGTCTTCATAATCGGCATAGGATTCATAAACTTCAAGCATAGTAAATTCAGGATTGTGCCGCGTGGAGATACCTTCGTTTCGAAAATTACGATTAAGCTCATAAACTTTTTCTAAACCTCCCACAAGAAGCCTTTTTAAATAAAGTTCCGGTGCGATGCGCAAGAAAACATCCATCTCGTAAGTATTATGAAGGCTTTTAAAAGGCCTGCCTCTGGCGCCACCCGCCATGGGCTGAAGCATAGGGGTTTCCACCTCAAGAAATCCTTTTTTATCCAAAAAAGAGCGAATAAAACTAACGATCTTGCTGCGCTTGATAAAGACATCTCTCACATCTTTATTGACTAAAAGATCAACGTAGCGCTGACGATAACGAATTTCAACATCTTTTAATCCATGCCACTTTTCCGGCAAGCACATCAACGACTTGGATAAAAGCTTAAACTCTAAAACGCGCACGCTTTGCTGGCCCGTCTTTGTCGTAAACAGTTTTCCTTTCACCCCTGCAATGTCACCGATATCCACCTGATGCTGGATGATCGTAAAAAGTTCCTCACCGACATTATCCACTTTGACAAAGAGTTGTATCTTGCTGCTTTGATCCATAAGATCCAAAAACATCACCTTGCCATGGGCACGATTAGCCATAATGCGGCCGGCTAAAACAATTTCTTTCTCTTCTTCAAAATGTAAAAGCGCGTCAGCAATCGTTGTGGTACGTAAAAATTTACCGCCATAAGGCTTAAGGCCTTTGCTAGCCAAAAGTTTTGCTTTTTCAATACGAATCTGCTTGATTTCATGAATTTCCACGATCAGTCTCCTATTTATATTAATATTAAGTAGCTTATTATAGTGAAAAAGAGTAGGGGTGTCAATCAGAAGGGACGGCGAAACAAACACGATTATATATAAAAACTAAAGGTATTTCCGAATACTTGTAATGACTTTGCCGGCTAGGATTACGTCTTCATTAACAAGGATAGGCTGATATAAATCATTGGCTGGCTGGAGGAAGAAATTGTTCCCTTCTTTGACAAGACGTTTGACCGTGGCCTCTTCGCCAATCAAGGCAACGACAATGTCACCTATTTCAGCAGCCTGCTGTCGACGAACGAGAACCAAATCATCAGGCATAATCCCAGCGTCAATCATGCTGTCGCCCTTGACGCGAAGAGCAAAAATTTCGGCATCGGAAAAGAACAAATCATCAAGCTCAACATACCCTTCAATATCTTCTACAGCTAAGGTCGGATTACCAGCAGCAACAGCGCCTAAAATCGGCAAGCGAAAAGCTTCTTTCACAAGCTCAATAGCCCTAGCCTTTCCTTCGCTCACCTTGATATAGCCTTTATCCACCAAAGCCTTTAAATAATCCCGAACTGTGCCCGTAGAAGAAAATCCAAATTCTTCGGCAATCTCACGAATCGTCGGTGGCATATGCTCATTTTTGATCTTGTTAAAAATAAAGTGGAGAACATTTCGTTGTTTTTCTGTAAGATTTTTTATCATGAATTTAATTTACCACACGCTTGTGTGGATTGTCAAGAAAATTTAAATAAATGGCAAAAAAAATCGGCCCTGCAAAAGGCAGGGCCAAAAAATATTTCAACAGATTTACTCTAAACACTTAACTGCGACAGATGACGAATACGCTTAAGCATATTCGGATGCGTACTCAACAACTCCATCATCTTGTCTGAGGCTTTGAGCTTAATGCCACCTCGCTGAAGCAAATTGAGTTCGCTACGATCAATGGTTCCGCTTTTATCCAAATCAAGCTGGCTAAGCTCTCTGATCTCACCCCTGGCGTGCGAAGGATCATTAACAAAAAATGCTTTCATGCCTTCGGATTCTTTTAAATCATCTTTAGACATACGCGCTGAGCCATAAACAAGTTTGTAGAGCGCCGTAGCCATAACCTCTGGACGGTTACCAAGCTCAACCGAGCCTTGATCCGCAAAATACTCACGGATACGCGAAGCATAAAGCACCAAAAGATTCGTAATAAAATAAAAGATAAAAGCTGCTAAGCCGATCAACATGGTATTGGCTCCGCTATCGCGCGAACTTCTGCGATTGCCAAAAAAAAGAAAATTAAAAGCAACGCGATAAAGGATCATCGGGATAATAGACAAAAGCATGATCGTTAAGACATCACGATTCTTTATATGTGACATTTCATGGCCAATGACAGCCTTGAGTTCATTATCATTAAGCAAATGCATGATCCCCTGGGTCACGCAAATGCGGCCATCGCCTCGTCCACGGCCAAAGGCAAAGGCGTTAGGGATTGCCATCTGCGAGACACCAATTTTAGGCGTTGGGATCTGCGCTCGTCGAGCTTGATCTTCCACCATCTGAAAAAGCTTCGGATATTCCTGACGGGTGACATATTTAACGCCCATGGACCATTCCACCATTTTAGGGCCGATCAAATACTGAAAAAACATGATGGCGGCGGATATCCCTAGGTAAAAATAAAAATTACTAATGCCCATATAACGGCCAGCCACCACAACAACCGCGTAAATCAAGGCAAAGAGCACGGTCATCATCAGCCACAAACGAAACTGTAACGAAAACATAATTTAACCCCTCCTATTCTAAAATCCCTTTAAGAAATAATTAATCTTTTTCTTCAAAGGGCCCCAAGGCACTTGCCTTGGGGCCCCTGAAATCTCTAAAGACTTTTAATTTCTTCTTCTTTGATCACTTTAAAATTATTTTTTTGCAGAAGCTTGATCGCTTCATCTGTATTATCAAAACGAAAGACCATCAGTGCCTTGTCTGAAAACTTTTCAACAAATCCATACATATATTCAACGTTGATCTTGTTGTCATCCAAAAGCCGCAACACGCTTGCGAGTCCACCAGGCTGATCCCCAACCTCCGTGACCACAATATCCGTCAAGGTCGCAACCATCTTGTGCTCTTTCAAAATCCCGACCGCCTCCTGAGGCTTATCCACAACAATACGCAAGACACCAAAATCCTTGGCATCGGCAATCGTCAGCGCACGAATGTTAATATTGTTCTTCCCTAGCAACTCTGCCACCTCGCAAAGCCGCCCACGTTTATTTTCGAGAAAAATAGAAATCTGTGTTATCTTCATTTGACCCTCCCTTATAATTGCCGTCGATCAATGACGCGCTTCGCCTTACCTTCACTGCGCGCAATGGTTTGCGGTTCCACCAAACGGACCTTGGCGGAAATCCCCAAATTCGATTCAATACGTTTCTCGATACGCTCCTGAATACTACTTAACTTTTTAATCTCATCTGAGAAAAATTCCTCCTTGATCTCCACCATGACTTCCACTTGATCAAGGCCTCTTATCTCGCGATCAACAATAATCTGATAATGCGGATGCGTTTCTTCGATATTCAAAAGAATATGCTCGATCTGCGATGGAAAAACATTGATCCCGCGCACAATGATCATATCATCGGTACGGCCTTTAATTTTGCTAATACGGGGTGATGTCCGTCCACAAGGACATTTCTGGCTTGTCATCGTCACAATATCTCGCGTTACATAACGAATAAGCGGCATACCTTCTTTGGTCAACGTCGTTAAAACAAGAACCCCGCTTTCTCCCTCCCCAACCGGCTTACTGGTCTCAGGATCCAAAACTTCTGGATAAAACACATCAGAAAAAAGATGCAGCCCCTTTTTGTGATGGCATTCCTGAGCAACACCAGGGCCAATGATTTCGCAGAGACCATAAATATCTGTTGCCACCATGCCCCATGTCTTTTCGATTTGCGTGCGCATCGCCTCACTCCAAGGTTCTGCGCCAAAAATACCAATCTTCCAAGAACTCTCCGATGGATCCATTTTCTCTTCCAACGCCCCTTCAACCATATAAAGAGCATACGACGGCGTACAGGCCAAGATCTGTGGTTTAAAATCTCTCATGAGCTTCAATTGACGTTTGGTTTGGCCCGACGAGCAAGGGATCACGGTGAGCCCCAACTTCTGCGCCCCATAATGAAGTCCTAATCCTCCTGTAAAAAGCCCATAACCGTAGGCCACCTGGATCATGTTTCCAGGAACCGCTCCGCTACAACAAAGCGCTCGTGCCACAACCTCAGCCCAAAGATCAAGATCCGCGCGTGTATATCCAATAGCCACAGGATTACCCGTTGTTCCACTGGTGACATGGGTCTCTAAAATGCGATCGATCGATGTCGCCTTAAGACCAAAAGGATACTGTTCTCTTAGCTCATCCTTGGTCGTCAAAGGCAGTTTCAAAATATCATCAATAGTGCGAATACTTTTTAGATTAATACCCACGTGATGAAATTTAGAACGATAAAACTGCGAATGCTCGTTGGCATAGCTCACCAATTTCGCAAACCGCTCGCTTTGAAGATTTTTGAGATCTTCCAGCTTCATGCATTCTACTTTTTCATTCCAAATCATAGTCGTTTGGCCCATGCTCGACCTTCCTTGAAAAAGGTTAGATTTTCTTTTTGTCTCTTTTCACCGAAAACATTTTTAAGCGCCTTGATCCAATGGTCCTCGGACATCATTAAATACCCTGAAAGAACTCCTAGCAAAAAACTGTTCACAAATATCTTATTGTCGGCCAAAACCTCATATGCCTTATGCGTATAGGCAATCAGATCTATCCCCTGAGCCCTTAGCAATCCTTCTGGGTTTTTATGTTCTTCCGGATGCAGGCAAATCATAAAATCCGCTTCACCTTTTGGGATCAACGGGGAAATAACATCTTTACCAAAACGCACTGATGATTCAACAGAGCCACCACGCTGAGACATGCCATGAATCTCCGTCTTTTTCACGCGATATCCTGCCACAAGCGCCGCCACGCTGCAAGCCTCCGAAGCCTTTAAGACTCCCTGGCCTCCGATGCCATAAAAAATGATGTTGGTATTATTTTGAACGTTTGATGTCATCAATCTACAATTTTGTTTTCTTCTGTTTGTCCATTAAAAGCTTACACGGCCTTCGCGCAATGATAACAGAAAGCTTTTTCTGACGCATACGCTTCTTTAATAATTTTTTGAAATCATTCATCAATGCTGGATCCATCACATCCACATGATCCGCGCCACTAGCTTGAACAATCTTTTCAAGGCTCAATGTCTTTGTCTTCTCGCCCTTAAGCGTCAAGCCAACGCCTGGATGAGGCTGCCCACCAGTCATGGCAGTAATGCTATTGTCCAAAACAATAATCACACCTGTCATTTTATTATACGCGGCGTTGATGAGCCCTGTGATTCCTGAGTGAACAAAAGTCGAGTCTCCAATAACGCCGACTACATTATTGTTTTGGGCGCGCCTGAGACCTTCAAACATCGTGATGCCAGCACCCATGCAAACGCACGTATGAATACTGCTAAAAGGTGGCAAAACTCCCAGAGTATAGCAACCAATGTCGCCGGAAACAGTCACTTGAAGCTCTTTTAAGACATTAAAAACCATGCGATGCCCACACCCTGGACAAAGCGATGGCTTACGGCCAGCAAACACCTCTGGCTCCCTTGTTTTTCCTTCAATAATAAGAGGAATATGTTCAGGCCTTAATTCGCCAATACAAAAAGATCTATCTTTTCCTGTGCATGGAATGCCAAGCGCTTTGACTTTGTCTTCAATAAAAGAATCAAGCTCTTCGATCACAAGAACTTTTTCCACTTTTGAAGCAAATGTTTTCACCACATCGTCAGGAAAAGGAAAGCTCATGCCCAATTTTAAAATCGACATCTGCGGCATCATTTCCTTAACATAAAGATAAGCTGATCCGTTTGTAATCACACCAATCTTAGTGTCTTTCATTTCAACAACATTTAAACTCGATGCGTTGGAAAACTTCTTAAGCTCTTCCAAACGCTGTTCAAGAACAATGTGCCGACGATAGGCATTGCCAGGAACCATGACATATTTCGCCACATCCATGTTAAAGGATTTGGCTAGCACTTCTTTTCTTTTGTCAATCAAAATATCTTCTTTGGCATGGCAAATACGCGTGGTCATGCGCAAAAACACAGGCGTGTCAAACTCTTCGCTCAAGCGAAAAGCCTCTTGAACAAAAAAATACGCTTCTTGCGCCGACGAAGGTTCTAAAAGAGGAATCTTGGCTGCCTGCGCCAAAATGCGATTATCTTGCTCATTTTGAGAAGAATGAAGCCCGGGATCGTCACAACACACAATCACAAACCCAGCATTAATGCCTGTATACGCCGAAGTCATCATTGGGTCCATAGCGACGTTGATGCCAACATGTTTCGAGGCATACAACGCCCTTGCCCCACCAATCGCGGCTCCTAAAGCGACCTCAAAGGCCACCTTTTCATTCACAGACCACTGGCTGTCAATTTCGTTAAAACGGGAAATAGCTTGCAGGATTTCCGTCGATGGTGTTCCCGGGTAGGCCGCGGCAACCTTGACCCCAGCTTCGTACGCGCCTTGAGCCAAGGCTTCATTGCCGGAGAAAAAAACTTTTTTTGCATTAAACGAAGACATCGCCAACCTTGTTATTTTAGTTATCTTTTTGAAGTTTTATTATAAAAAGCCTAAAACAAAAATGCAAGCAATAGAATATTCGATAGATTTTAATAACTGTAAGACTTATGCAGGACGCTTTTCGCACCACAAATGCATACGTGTTTCTTCCACCAAAATACCATTCAAGGCCCAAAGGGCCACAAGATTAGGAATCGCCATCAACGCATTCGCGATATCCGCAAAGGACCAAACCATCGGCAACGTCACAACCGATCCAACCATAACAGCCACGACCCATAAATAGCGATAAGGAAAAATCGCCCGCTCCCCCCAAAGATACTCCACAGCCTTTTCTCCATAATAAGACCAACCAAGAATCGTTGACAAAACAAAGGTTAGAAGCCCAATAGTTAACATCACAGGCCCAATCCATGTCAAATCACTAAACGCAGCCTTGGTTAATGCAGCACCTTTTAAGCCTTGCCTCCAAAATCCTGAATTCACAAGCACAAGTCCCGTGAGCGCACAAGTCACCACCGTATCCCAAAAAACTCCCGTTGATGAAACAAGGGCCTGACGGACAGGATTGCTTGTTCTTGCAGCGGCGGCGACGATGGGCGCGCTTCCCATGCCAGCCTCATTCGAAAAGAGGCCTCGCGCAACACCAAAACGCATGGCTTCCTTCATGCCGGCGCCCAAGAATCCGCCCAATGCTGCCTGACCTGTAAACGCGCTTGTAAAAATGAGCCCTAGTGTTTGTGGCACTGTTTGCCACTTCATACAAAGCAAAATGACGCATCCTAAAATGTAAAACATCATCATCAAGGGAACAAACTTTTCACATGTGCGGGCAATCGACGTAATTCCGCCTAAAATAACACATCCTGTAAAAACCGTAATCGCGATACCCGTGATCCAAGGCGATGCGCCAAACGTTTCCTTCATCAAGGCGGCAATCGAATTGGCCTGAACCATGTTGCCAATACCAAACGCGGCAACAGCTGTAAACGCCGCGAACGCGATCGCCAGTCCTTTATTTTTCATTCCTTTTTCTAAAACATACATTGGCCCGCCAGCCATTTGTCCCTTTTTGTTGCGCACGCGAAATTTAACAGACAGCAACGCTTCGGCATATTTTGTGGCAATGCCAAAGACGCCTGTGAGCCACATCCATAAAACAGCGCCCGGCCCACCCGCCGCAATCGCTGTGGCAACACCAATAATATTTCCCGTCCCCACTGTGGCGGCCAAGGCTGTGGTGAGCGCGCCAAAATGGCTCACGTCGCCCTCGCCTTCATGGCCCCTTTCCAAAGAAAGCTTGATGGCCTTGCCAAGATAACGCTGGATCACTTTTAAACGGAAGGTTAAAAAAAGATGGGTGCCGAAAAGAAAAAATAGCATGGCTGGCCCCCAAACCATGTTGCTTAAATCAGCTAAAATTTTCTCAAAGATTTGCATGGCAACTCATTTCTCACACGCCGACTATACATATTTTGTATTGATCGGCAAGCCGCACGCAGGTATCCCGATCAATCATCAAAGTTTTTCCAGCTTCTATGGCCAAGCATGATGCTTTAACTTGTATCATATGTTTAATCGTCCGTGGACCTACGACCGGAATATCAAAACGCACGTCTTGACTTGGCTTACTCGTTTTAATAACCACAGCCCCTTGACGCGCAATCGCACCCCCACGCACAATAGTTTTATCTGTGCCTTCCATGGCCTCAATGGCCACAATGGCTTTATCTTTGACCACAACAGTCTGTCCGACGTCAATACCGCCCATCAGCTTCGCGATAACACAACCAAAAGTAATATCCGCAAGCTCTTGCGAGCTTGGATCTCTCTTTGTTAGGGTTCCTTTAGGCGCCATATGGTTAGAAAGAAGAAATGTAGAGTTTAAAAGCTCCATACCATGGCTTTTGAGTTTATCTGCAACCGCAGAAAAAATTGTATCGGCCTTACGATCTTTGAGGGCCTGAAATAACTTCTTAAATTCATCATCTAAGGCCAAACGCTCATTAAAAAGATTGCTTGGACTTACTTGGCCTGCCATGATCACCTTGGTCACGCCTTGGGCTTTAAAAAACGAAAAGAGCTTAGCCAACTCTCCGGGCCCGACCCAGATCATTTGATCAACTGCCCCTTGCAAGAAAAAAGAGGTATCCCCTTTGATCGCAACAGCCACAACTTTAAAATGTTGACGACGCGCTTGGTGCGCAAAAAGAAATGGAAATTTACCATTACCGGCGATGAGTCCCAGGATTGGCTTGTCTTGCGACATTAGCTACAAAGTCCCCTTTGAGAAGTTTGCACAAAATGCAAAAGATGCTCAATGTCAGGATTCAGAGAGATTTGTTTCTTGATTTCTTCAACGGCAGTTGATTTTGTCAATTCTGAAAAAAATAAGATCTTAAAGGCCTTTTTCAACTCACGAAGAGTTTGACTGCTAAAACCGGCACGCTTCAGACCCACAAGATTGAGTCCATAAACTCGCGCGGGGTGCCCATCACAAGTTGAAAACGGAGGAATATCTTGAACAACTTTAGAACAACCGCCAATAATCGCAAAGCGACCTAAGCGGACAAACTGATGAATCGCTGTTAAGCCCCCAATCACCACATGGTCTTCAAGCGTGACATGACCTGCCAAGGTGCCAACGTTAGCGATCGTGCAATCATTGCCCACAATGCAATCGTGCGCAATATGGGAATAGGCCATAAAAAGATTATCATTCCCGACGATCGTCTTGCCACCTTCACCAGTACCTGGATTGATGGTAACATATTCACGAATAATATTATTAGCACCAATCTCAAGATACGTTTTTTCTTCTTTCTTAAATTTTCGATCTTGTGGAATACTACCAATAACCGCGCCGGTAAAAACTTCCGTATAAGGACCAATGGATGTGCGGCCCTCCACAACACAATGGCTCGCGATCTTGACGCCCTTGGCCAAGGACACGCCCTTGCCAATCACGCTATAGGGCCCAATCACAACATCATCGGCGATCTTAGCACTTGCATGAATTATCGCTGTTTTATGAATACTCATTTTGTTCTAGCTTCGCAAATAAGATAAATCAGTAAAAGAAAACATTAAGTCCGCCTCAACCACAACCTTATCATCAACTTTCGCAAGACCCTTCACCTGAGCAAAACGTGATTTGCATCTTAGAACATCTACCTCAAAAACCAATTGATCGCCAGGCTCAACGACTTTACGGAATTTTACATTATCAATGGCCATAAATAACGCAAGCTTATCCTTGTTCTCAGGATCTGTTAAAACCGCGATGCCCCCTACCTGCGCCATGGCCTCAATCATCAAAACCCCTGGCATCACAGGCTTGTCTGGAAAATGACCTTGAAAAAAAGGCTCATTCGCCGTCACATTCTTAACGGCAACCGCACGCTTGCCAGGCGTAAGCTCAATCACCCGATCAACAAACAAAAAAGGATAGCGATGCGGCAAAATGTCTCGGATCGCATTAATATCAAGAACAGTCTTGCCCACATGCTCGAAGGCTTTCGGGGTGAAAATCTTTTCATATTTTTCATTTTGCTCAACAATTCTTTGAAGCAATCGTCGATTAAGCCGATGTCCGCTTTTCATGCCAAAAATATGACCACGGACAGGCCGACCTAAAAGATAAAGATCGCCAACAAGATCAAGAACTTTATGACGAACAAATTCATCTGGAAAACGAAGTGTATTTTCTTTGACGCCAGAATCGGTCACAACAAGGGTGTTGGTATGGTTAGCACCTTTGCCCAAGCCCTGACCTTGAAGCGCTTGCGCTTCGCTTTCAAGACAAAATGTCCTCGATGAAGAAATTTCCTTTTCAAAAACCTGTTCATTTATTTCTCGGCTAAAGAATTGAGCATTCAAAACAGGATGCTGATAATCAAGCAAATAGGAAACCTTGAGCTCTGTCGCGGGCGTTGCAAAAAGAGACGAATCGCCATCTTCAAGACAAATAGGCTCCTTGATATCAATAAACTTCCTTTCCGCTCTTTGCGCAACAACACCTTTTTTAAGGGCTTGATAATAATCCCTTCCGCTGCCATCAAGCCCAGGCAGCTCTTCGGCATTAATTTCAATAAGAAGATTATCAATCTGAAGCCCACACAAAACAGCCATCACGTGCTCAACGGTATGAACAACCGCCTCACCGTCCTTAATCGAAGTACAACGCGACAGGGCCTCTTGATGTAAAATATTCGTGTATTCCGCTTTAACCGTTGGTTTCCCAGGAAGATCAACGCGCATAAAACAAATCCCGCTATTTTCTTGGGCTGGCTTAAAAACAACCTTAGCCTCTTTTCCTAAATGAAGCCCTTTGCCCTGGACTGAAATTTCCTGCTGAATCGTTTTTTGTTTAGCATTCATATTGTTAAACCTTAAGTCTTTCTTCAAGCATAGCCACTTTGGCTTTCAGCGCGTTAATCGTTTTAATCTGTTCAGGTAATCGCTGCAAGGCGGCATTGACTTTCTTTGCCTTCTCATGCGGCTTAGCCGGGTACCCAGAAACAAAGGTCTTAGCCGCAACAGATTTTGTCACACCCGCCTGAGCCCCAACAATCGCGCCTTCGCCAATAGTCAGATGCCCGGCAATACCAGACTGACCGGCTAAGATAGCACCTTCTTTGATCTCAACACTTCCTGAAATGCCCGTCTGAGCAACAATAATACAATGTCGCCCAATAACAACATTATGCGCAATCTGCACAAGATTGTCGATCTTGGTTCCTTGACCGATCACTGTTTTATCAAACCGTGCCCGATCAATCGTGACATTGGCTCCAATCTCGACATCATCTTCAATCACCACGGTACCCACCTGAGGAATTTTGTGATGAACGCCTTCAACCTGAGCAAAACCAAAACCATCTGAACCAATCACAGTCCCCGAATGAATAATCACACGATGACCAATGGATAAACGCTCACGAATTGTAACATTAGGATAAACCAAACATTTCGAACCAATAGACGTCTCATGCCCAACAAAACAACCACTGTAAATAACCGTATCATCGCCGATCACAGCCTTGCCTTCAATAACCGTATGGGCACCGATACGAACATTTGTTCCTATGCTTACATCTTGGGCAATCACAGCCGTTGGATGAATACCTTTGAGCTGGTGCTCTTGCTCACCTAAAACAAATGCGGCAATTTGAGCAAATGCAAGCGAAGGGTTATCAACAAGAATAAAATTTCTTGCGCTAGCCCCAATATCACGAGGCACAATAATCGCTGAAGCTTTCGTGGATTCTACCAAAGGGAAATATTTAGCATTGGCAACAAACGTGATGTCCCCGGGCCCTGCCTCCTTGATGCCGGAAATACCAGTAATCACGATGTTATCATCGCCTTGAACTTGACCCTTAAGATGTGCTGCGATTTCCCAAAGCTTTTTATGCATAAAAAGAAGAATTATTTCTTAACATTAAGTAAATCAAGAATCTTTTGCGTTAGGTCAAGGGTGTCTGCGCCATAAATAAGAACGCGATCATTTAAAATGATATCGTATTTTTCTTTTTGGGCATAATTTTTAACAACGCCTTCAATTTCAAGCAAAATCTCCCGAATTTTATCGTCTCGATCTTTACGCAAATCTGTTTCATTCTTCTGCATAAACTGCTTTAATGCTTCCTTGTCTTTTTCCATCTGCTCCGCAAGCTTAGCACGCTCAACTTCTTTTAGAAGCGTTAGCTTACGCTCAGCTTCTTGAATTTTAGCAACCATATCATTGAGCTGCTTTTTGTATTCCGTGCTTTTTTGCTCAAGAACCTTATCATAATCAACGGTTTTCTTATATTGATCAAACACCCGCGTTAGGCCCACATATCCAATCTTCAAAGGCGTCTGCGCAAAGATTGACCCAGGCAAACAAAACATAAAAAACGTCACTAAACAAACTGTAAAAAATTTATTCTTCATACGTCCTCCTTAAAATTGTTAAAATGACCGACTAATACTAAAATAAAATTTACCTGTTTTATCTTCTCCTGGAATATCATTAAACGGAAAACCATAATCAAGGTTAATCGGACCAATCGGTGTCTTGATCCTTAGCCCAAACCCAGCGCCTGACTTATAATCTCCCTGGCCAAAGTCATTCATATCAGCCCACACATTACCTACATCAAAAAAAGCGGCCAGCTTAATAAAATCAACAACAGGGATCGTATACTCAATGTTTCCAATCACCATGCTGTTACCACCAATGGGATCTCTTGACTGAGAATCCAGAGGGCCAACCATACGCTCATCGTATCCGCGGATCGTATAAGCACCTCCTGCATAAAAACGCTCATAGACGGGAACATACGTTGAATCATCGTAAGAATCCATCAATCCTGTGCGCAAGCGAAATTCCAAAACAGAACCTGCGATAAGCGGAACATCATAGCTTGTCTTTGTTTTAAAGCGGTAATAGTCCTTATCACCACCTAAAAGCCCTCCAGCAATATCAAATGTCCCACCTAAAACCAACCCACGGCTGGGATTAAAAACATCATCGCGAGAGTCATAGGTCAGATTAAAACTCAGACTACTAATGTTATTTGTTCCCTCTTCCCGCCTCAACTCACTACTCACATCAGACGCAAAATCACTTAGCTCAATTTCTTCTAATCGATACACAATCCCGCCAGACAAATACTCTCGGAGCTCTTTGCCAAAACGAAGATCAAAACCGGTGCGGACTTCATCATAAGGATAACCGTTGTCTTCTTCCCGATAAATTTCATTGTGATAAAGATCAAATCCTCCGGAAATCGGCATGTCAAAGATCCATGGCTCCGTAAAACTCAAGGTACCATTGTTATGCGTAGATCCTATTTCCCCTCGGGCCGTCAAATTTTGCCCCCCACCAGTAAAGCTTGGCCAATTGGTAAAATCAAAATTCTTTTGCTGGATCTCAACAAACCCGACAAGCTGATCCACTGTGCTATATCCACCCCCAAAGCTTAGACTTCCTGTCTTGGCTTCCTTGACCTGCACAACGAGATCTTTTTTATTTTCTATGCTTGTATCTTGAATATCATAATTCACTTCTTCAAAATACCCTAAATTCTTTAAACGCTCCTTGGTGCGGCGCAACTTCGTCCCATCAAACGTATCGCCAGGATTCAAACGGACTTCTCGGCGGATAACAATATCACGAGTCCGCGTATTTCCTTCAACCTTAACCTTATTAACATAGGCAATCTCACCCTCAACAATGTTCAAACGGACATCCACCTTACCTGTCTGCGCATTAATCGACGTAGAATCTTTAATCGATGCAAAAATATAGCCTTTATCAAAATAGAGCGAATTAATGTCAGCAATGTCTTTCTCAAGTTTTTCAGGAGTAAAGGTCGCATCACTCTTTAATCTTGTAATAACCTTACGAATTTCTTCTTGGGAAAAGACTTTATCGTTTCCCGCAATATCCAAGCGTCCTAAATAATAACGCTTTCCTTCAATGATTTGAATGTTCACAAAAAGCTTCGCTTCTGATGCTTGCTCAAGATTATAGCTTACCCGGGCATCCAAGAATCCTTCGTTAGCATAAAAAACCTTTAGACGATCCATATCCTCATCAAGAATATCCTGTTTTAAATACCCAGAGGTAAAAAGACTATCCGGTCGCGTCTTAATCACTTTTATAAGCTTCTTATAAGGAAACGCTGCATTACCTGCAAACTGAACCTTTTTAATTTTAATCCGCTCTCCCTCGCTAATGATATAATGAAGATTAATACCATTATTGACTTCATCTTTTTCAGTCTCAATTTGAACCATCGCGTTCGTCAAACCCTTCTTCGCATATAGATCTTTAATAATATTTTCATCTTCCTTCAGATTACGACGATCAAAAAATCTTCCCTTTTTACTTTTAATCTTTAATGTCAGCGCTCGTTCACTATAATAACGCGTCTTAGTAAAGGTCAGTTTCTTAATAACAGATTTCTCAACTAAATTAACCTTGACCTTAAGCCCCCCTTCCACATCTTCGCTCTCCACGGTAACATCATCAAAATACCCCGTATTATAAAGACGCTTGATATCATCACTAATCACATTAGACGAATAGATATCCCCAACCCGTGTCTTGATCTTGGCAAGAATCGCAGGCATTCCAATTGTCTTGTTCCCTGTAACATCAATCACCTTAACAATCTTTCCAGATTCAGAACGAAAAACCTCGGCGGTCAAGGCAGGTTTAATCGATGTCTTTTGGGGCTCAGGGACTTCGCCTTGCGTAGCTAATGGAACTGTGGTCTGAGACTCTGACACCGCTTGCGGCTCAAGGGCATCCTGATCGGCAGAGATTTGTTCTTGCGCAAACCCAAGCGATGCAACACTCAATCCTAAACAACACACCATGACAAGCCAAATCTTCTTCATAGTCTCTCCCTTTTTATTCTGAGCTGCGTGATAGGTTTTCAAACTTCATATATTCTTTGATAAATGTTGTTTTGATGTTTCCCGTCGGACCGTTGCGCTGCTTTGCGATAATCAACTCCGCAATACCTTTGTTTTCTTCGGTTGGAAAATAATATTCTTCACGCATCAACAACACAACTAAATCCGCATCCTGCTCAATGGCCCCAGACTCACGCAGATCCGATAGTTGCGGACGATGGTCCTGGCGACTTTCCACAGCACGAGACAACTGGCTAATCGCAATAATGGGAACTTGGATCTCGCGCGCCAAAGCCTTAAGCGAGCGCGAGATATCAGAAATTTCCTGCTGACGATTATCGGTACGTTGCGGACCGCGCATCAGCTGCAAATAATCAACAATGACAAGATCAATATCATGGGCTGCTTTTAATCGTCGCGCTTTGGTGCGCAACTCCAAAACCGAAATCGCGGGCGTATCATCAATAAACACCGGAGCCGCAGAAAGTTTTCCTGCCGCAGCGGTCAACTTTGGCCAATCTGAAGGAAGCAAAAATCCTGTACGGACCTTATGGGCATCCACGCGAGCATGGGAACAAAGCATGCGCTGAACAAGTTGCTCTTTGGACATTTCAAGACTAAAGATCGCCACGCTCGACTTGTGTTCAATGGCCGCGTATTCTGCGACGTTCATAGCCCAAGAGCTTTTTCCCATGGATGGACGGCCAGCCACAATAATCAGATCGGACTTCTGAAGCCCTGAGGTGATCTTATCAAACTCAATAAACCCCGTTGAGATCCCCGTAACATATTCTTTCTTCTGATAAAGCGTGTCGATCGTCTGAATGGTTTGCTTAATAAGCTCTTTAATGTGAACAGCTTTTTGGCGCTCGCGGGCCGTGGCAATCTGAAAAATAAGATTTTCCGCGCTGTCCACGAGTTCGTCAACATCAGCACCCGGGTTATAGCTTTCATTTAAAATCTGGGTTGCATTACGGATCAGCTGACGCTGAATACTTTTTTCTTTAACAATGCCCGCGTAATATTCGACATTGGCCGCCGAAGGAACAAGATCGATCAACAACGTTAAATAACTAACGCCACCAACATCATCCAGGATCCCTTGTGTCTTAAGTTCGTCAGAAAGCGTAATCAAATCAACGTTTTTACGATCATTATAAAGCTTCAAGATCACAAAAAAGATTTTCTGATGAACAGACGTATAAAAACAATGTTCATCTAAAATCTCAACAGCAACGCCGATAGCATCCTGATCAATGATCATAGATCCCAAAACAGATTTTTCCGCTTCAAGATTCTGAGGAGCAACTTTTCCTTCATAATCAAGTAGCGGAGCATCCTTCGGCCTAGCGGCGAACTTTATTTCTTGGTCACCCATACTTTGATCTTAGCTATCACGTCTGCATGAACCTTAACGCCAACTTCAAAAATGCCTAATTCTTCCAAAGGCTTGTCGATGACAAGCATCTTTTTATCAATATCAAAACCTTCATCCTTGAGTGCTTTGATAATCTCAGCTTCACTCACCGCACCATAAAGCTTTTCAAGATCATTGACTTCCACGCTCACTGTACAGGAAACCGCGGAAAGCTTCTTGGCAAAATCTTCCGCTTCTTTTTTAACACGATCCGCCTCTATTTTTTGTTTCGCCTTGAGCTGATCAATCCGCTTTAAATTATCAGCGCTGGCAACATACGCCTTTTTCTGGGGAAGCAAAAAGTTTCTCGCAAACCCCTCTTTTACGGTCACCACATCACCAATCTTTCCCACTTTAGGAACATCTTGCGATAAAATAACTTTCATAACTAAAACCTCTTTCTTGAAGACCCAACGGACAACAAGGCCAGATATTTAGCCCTTTTAATCGCCTGAGTCAGTTCGCGCTGCTGCTTGCATGTTGCCCCGGTAAAACGCTGAGACAAAATGCGCCCATTGGGCGCCATCACTTTATGCAGCAACTCTAGGTTTTTATAATCAATCTTGATTTCTGGCGTCAAGGGTGGCGGTCGCGTATGCGTTCTTCGCGGTTTTCGTTCTTTATCTTTTTTATCATATTTTCTTTTTTCTCGCATATTCTTTCCTATCCTTTGTTAAGCAACGTTTTCTTCTTCATCCCAAGAAATATTCTCAGGCTTTGCACTCTCCTCAACAACGCCTCCAACATCCTCAACCGTCTTAGCTGAAGAGTCTTTGGACGATCCTAAAAACTGAACGCGTTCGGCCCTCACTTCGATCGTGCTTCGCTTCTGCTTATCTTGGGTCTCCCACGAACGTGATTGCAATGTCCCTTCGACAAAAATCGGGCTCCCTTTTTTTAAATATTGATTGCACGCCTCCGCTTGCTTATCCCACGCTGTCACTGTAATAAAACAAGTTTCTTCTTTAAGTTCGCCTGACGCGCGATCACGAAAGCGACGATTCACTGCAATACGTAAATTGACCACAGCAATACCATTGGGGGTGTAGCGCAACTCAGGATCTTTAGTTAAATTCCCGATCAACAAAACTTTATTTAAACTCGCCATAATTTTGTTACTCCTTCCTAAATCTTTCTTCTAATCAATTTTAATCACTTCAAAACGAAGAACTTCTTCCACGAGGCCTAAGGCTTGGCGAATCTTCAAGACAGCGCTTGGCTCAGCCTCAATATTCACAACATAATACGTTCCTTCCGTCCGGCGCTTGATCTTGAAGGCAAACTTTTGCTTAGCAAGCCATAGCTGGTTATTAATCACCTTACCACCACTCTTAATAATGGCATCGGTCGCCTTTTTCATAATCACATCTTTTTCTTCCTTTGTGGGTAAAGCATCCACGATCACAACCAATTCATATTTTCTCATTCTTTTTCTTCCTCTTTTTTACTCCTTTTGTTAAAACGCGTCATTGCTTGACTAATCCCCTCTTTCAAGAAAACGTGGCAACAATCTGCAGCTTCTGCAACAACTTCGGGAAGCCTCTTCCTTTCTCCGGCTTTAAATCCTGAAAGAACAAAATCCGTAACTTGACTTTTCTCTTGAGGCGCCCCAATTCCTAGCCTCAAACGAGCGATCTCCTTGCTACCCAAATGCTCAAAAACAGAGGTCAATCCATTGTGCCCGCCAGAGCTTCCCTGGGGACGGATACGGATCTCGCCAAAATCAAGATGAAAATCATCACACAAAACAAGCACGTTCGCAAGCGGAATACCTTTATCTTTAACCATGGCACAAACCGCAACGCCAGAAACATTCATATACGTTAAGGGCAAAAGAAGATAAACTTTCTTTCCTTCGACCGTCCCAGAGCCCACCAACCCATGATATTTAGCGCTCTTTACGAACTCAATTTGATAAAGATCTGCAAAATGGGACACAGCCAAAAAACCAAAATTATGCCGCGTGCCCACGTACTCTTTTCCAGGATTCCCTAAGCCTACCAACAAATAATCATTAACCAAAACGAAGCACTTTCGTTAATCTTTTTTCTTGGCAGCTGGCGCTTCCGCTGCTGGAGCAGCCTCTTCCTTCTTTTCTTTCTTCTCCTTGGTGACTTCAGGCTCTTGAGGGCCTGCTTCTTCGGCCGGCTTAGCCGATTCTTCTTTCATCGGCGGAACAACAGTCAGCACGATCGTTTCTGGATCATGATGCGCCATAACACCCTCAGGCAACACAAGGTCTTTCACTAAAACGGATTGGTTGATCTCAAGCGCCGAGACATCCACATCGATATGCTGCGGAATCTGCGTAGGCAAACAAACGATCTTAAGCTCCCACAGGTGATGCTCAAGAGATCCTCCGTCTTTTTTAACACCCAACGGTTCTCCTTGGGCCATCACAGGAACCTTAACTTCAATTTTTTCCTTAAGAGAAATACGTACAAAATCAACATGGGTCACGTGATCGCCAACCGGATCATGCTGAAGCTCCTTGATGACCGCAAAGAAATCTTGCGCTGCTTTTTCTTTTTCCATCACCGCGATATGAAAAATAAGGCTCTCCCCGTGATGAACGCGCATGATCTTCTCAAACGTCTTACGATCAATCGTTACTGTGGTTGGTTTCAATTTTCCACCATAAACAATTCCCGGGATCCCATTAGCGAGACGGACTTTTTGTGCTCCTGATTTTCCGAGTTCTGATCGGACCTGAACATCGAGTTTAATTTCTTCCATGATGTAATGCCTACCTTCTTTGATTGATGGTTCGTGTCATTTGCTTCACTAGAAAAATAAACAACTGATCGATTTTTCTTCGTGAATACGCTTAATCGCCTCTGCCAACAACGAGGCAATGCTTAAAACTTTAATTTTTGTATTTTTCTCAGGTTCCGGAAGCGGAATGCTGTTTGTGATCACCACTTCTTTTAAAGCTTTAGAACTACTGATCTTTTCAAGCGCATTCCCCGAAAGAACGCCATGGCTTACCGCTGCATAGACATCGTTTGCACCACGCTTTTTTAATTCTTCAATCGCCTCCATCACAGAGCTCCCTGTCGCAATAATATCGTCCACAAGGATAACATGCTTACCCTTAACATCACCCAAAATATGCATGACCTCCGTCTTCTCGGGACTATCGCGCCTTTTATCAACAATTGCAAGCCCTGCTGATAATTTTTTTGCATACGCGCGCGCCATCCGAATGCCACCAGCATCAGGCGAAGCAACAACGAGATCCTTCATCTGCTTTTCTGAAAAATATTCACAAATCGTATTAATTGCATACAAATGATCTACCGGAATATCAAAAAACCCTTGGATCTGGCTCGCGTGCAAATCCATGGTCAAAACACGATTCGCCCCTGCCGATGTAATGAGATTCGCCACAAGCTTCGCCGTGATCGGAACACGGGGTTGATCTTTTCTATCTTGACGCGCATATCCATAATAAGGGATCACCGCAGTCACACGCCTTGCCGATGCCCTTTTGACGGCGTCAATCAAAATAAGAAGCTCCATAAAATTATCATTCACCGGTCGACAAGTCGGCTGAATAATAAAAACATCTTTGCCGCGCACATTGCCCTCAACCTTGACACGGATTTCCCCTTCACTAAAACGACTCACTAAGGCTTCCGTCAACTTAATGCCAAGCTGATCACAAATTTCTTTCGCTAACAGAGGATTCGCATTACCGGTAATAATAGATATTTCGCTCATAAACGCTTCCCTCTTTTTAATATTTTTCCTGGCACTCCTAAGATGATTTGACCCTTAGGAACTCTTTTCCCTTTTGTCACGACACAGCCAGCACCCGTCACAGCCTTTTCCCCAATCGTCACAGGAGCAACCAAAATCGAATCCGACCCGATAAAGGCTCCCTGGGCAATCATAGTCTTGTTTTTATTTTTCCCATCATAATTGGCGGTCACAACACCTGCGCCAATATTGACATCCGGACCCACGGTCGCATCACCTAAAAAACTAAAATGCTTCATCAAGCTTCTAGGCCCAAGAGTAGAACGCGAAACTTCAGCAAAATTACCAACACACGCCTCATCCTTGATGTGCGTCTTGGGACGCAAGTGGCAAAACGGGCCAATTGAACATCTTCGACCAATGACTACATTGCTTTCAATCACGGTACAGGGACGAATAACCGTATCTCGGCCAATCTTAACGTTCGCATCAATATATGTTGTTTGCGGATCAACAATGCTTACGCCCTCCTGCATCAATCGATCTAAAATACGCCCGCGCATAACCGCATCAGCCATGGCTAAATCTTTTCGCGTATTAATGCCAAGCCCTTCCTCAACATCTTTGAGCATCATCGCAGAAATCTTCTGTCCCTGATTTACCAAAATCGCAATGATATCGGTTAAATAATATTCTTTTTTCTTGGCATTTAACGAAATCTTTTTTAAGCCACCCAGCAAAGCCTGAGCCTTAAAGCAATAAATCCCTGTATTAATTTCTTGAATGCGTTTTTCATTAACGCTCGCGTCTTTTTCTTCACAAATCGCTTTTGGATCACCACGGGAATCGCGCATCACACGGCCATAACCAGTTGGATTTTTAAGCTCAACCGTTACAACCGTGCATGCAGCCTTGGATTGCTGATGCGTGCGCACCAAGCACTTGAGACTTTCTTTTCTGAGCAACGGCGCATCCCCAGACAAAATAACAACATCGCCACGGTAGCCTTTTAATTTTGACGCAACAGCCCTGATAGCATCGGCCGTGCCTAAAAGCTTTTTCTGATAAATAACCATTACTTGCGCAGATAGATGTGCCTTCACAGCCTGGCTTTGATGCCCTAACACCACATATATCAAAGAACTACTTGAGCGTGCAACATCCAACACATAATCGATCATGGCCTTGCCGCATAGAGGATGCAACACCTTGGGCATATCGGATTTCATCCGCGTCCCCTTGCCTGCGGCTAAAATAATCACTCGTGGTTGCGCCATCATCCCCGCCCTAAATATTAACTGCCCAGCCAGGACTCGAACCTGGAAAAGCAGATCCAAATTCTGCTGTGTTGCCGATTACACCACCGGGCAATAAATCATTTACAAAACATCATCATCCGCAATATCGCCAGCATCATGAATCTCCTCAACCCCAGAGACTTCCACAGGAGATGATTCTCCCTTGGCGGCTTGCTGTTCATAGGCTTCTAGAACCTTTTTCTGCAAATAATCACGAAATTCTTTAGTCACCGGATGCGCAATATCCCGATGATCAGCCTTGGCATCTTTAGGCTTAACCGATGGCTCCTGCAAAGGCAACTTTGCCCCACAATAGTTGCAAAATTTACTACCAGCTTCATTCTTAAAATTGCATTTTGGACAAGAAAATTTTGTTTTCCGAGACGGCATCGCCATAAAAAAACCATTGGCCGAATGAATGACCTTGATATTTCTCACAACAAAACAATTGTCAAATGTTACCGTCGCATAAGCTTTAAGTTTTTTATCCTGGCCATCTTTTAAAAAAACCCTGATCTCTGTAATTTCCATAGCTGCTTCCTCCTTCATCTAACCTGTCCGCACCACAAAAACTCGGGCATAGTGTTTCGCTAAAAGACCTGCGATCTTTTTGGCCTTAGATTGCGTTGACACCAACCCAAAAAGTGAGGGCCCGCTTCCCGAAAAGCAAATATCAAGCCCACTTATAGTCTTAATATTATTCTTTATTGTAAGGAGCTGTGGATGGACACGCACAATAGCTGTCTCCAAATCATTTAAAAGAAGCTGACTAGCCTTAGCCAAATCATTCTTCCTTAAAGCGCAAGTCAGGATATTAACATTATCGTTTGTTTTTGTCAACCCCATTTTATCGGTCTTTTCCATGTCAAAAGTAGCTAAAGAAGACCGATATAACGACTTTTGTCTTCTAGGAAAAGACCTTATGTCGACTACCTTATTGCCTTTAGCTGAGCAAATGTCGATAAGGGCTTTAAACACCTTAGCTGAATAAACTTTCAGGCGAGGCGTAACCACAATATGCCAGTATTTTCTATTGATTTTAAGGCCTTTAATCCTATCTCCGCGCTCAGTTCCATGACAAAAAATATCCTTATAAAGAAATAAAGGCACATCACTGCCAAGACGCTTGGCATAGGCCAAAAGCTGTGCAAAATTCAAATCAAGCCGCCAAATGGCATTAAGGCCTAAAAGGACCATAGCGGCATTACTTGAGCCTCCAGCAAGGCCAGCCGCGACAGGAATGCGCTTAACAATTTTAATATCAACACCATTCGCTAGCGCGAAATCGTCTTGAAGCATGCGAGCCGCTTGATAAGCTAAATTCTTAGCTCCCTTGGGGACTTGCGGATGAGTACAAAAAATGCGGATCTTCCCCGTGCGACTACGTCGTAAATAAATGTCATCATAAAGATTGATTTTTTCAAAAAGCGTTGAAAGGTTATGGTAACCGTCAGGTCTTTTTCCAAGGACTTTTAAAGAAAGATTTAATTTTGCGGGAGACTGAAGATGAATATTTTTCATAACGTACGCTAGGGTGCTGGCGTCTGATTCACTTTTGGCATAAACGGCTGCTTCTTAAGCATCTCTAGTTTTCTTAAAACATTACCCTGGGTTGGATCCAGTTCTAAAGATTTTTCCCAATAACGTAAAGCCGCCGGAAAATTTTTTACTTTAAAAGCCGTATCCCCCAAATGATCATAAACAATAGGATCCTTAACAAACTCGCTGGCCTTTTCTAAAAAAAGACGTGCCTTTTCATAATCCCCTTTTTGATAATAGACCCATCCCATACTGTCAAGATACGCGCCATTCTCTGGATCAATTTCTAGGGCACGCTGAATCAACCCAAAGGCCTCCTCCAAATTTTTATTGTCTTCCGCATAAATATAACCTAAAGAATTTAAACTTCCATCGTTTTGCGGATCAATGGCGATTGACTTCTTGAAATACTCAACTGCCTTGGCGCGATTGGGGAGGTCAAGATACAGCGAGCCTAAAATTGACAATGTTTCACTATTTTCAGGTTCTTGAAGAAGAATCTTCTCAAATTGTTCAATGGCTTGCGCCATCTTTCCTTGAGAATAATAAAGTTGGCCTAACAAGGCTAAGGCCTCAACGCTACTGGGATTATCTTGGGCCAACTTGTTTAAAATAAGCTCGTATTCATTGTTCGCCTTGTCTTCTTTAGACTGCGACGCATAGATCATGGCCAAAAGATAATGCGCTTCGATATCTTTAGGATTAAGCTCTGAGGCCTTCTTTAGCTCTTCGGTAGCCTTATCAAGCTTTTGGGCTCGCGCGTAAGCCACGCCAAGTTTCAAGTGGATCACATAATTATTCGGATCAAGTCCAACAGCTTTCTCATACTCCGCCAGGGCTTCATCAGGAAGACCGTTCCAGTCATGAGAAAGACCCATGGTGTAATGCGCCAGGGCCTGAGCCTTGGCATTGGCCTCGTCCAGGGCAAAGCCCTGATGAGAAAAATAAAAAAGGCCTAGCAAGCAAAAGGCAATCACCTTGGTGAAAACTTTTTGTGTAAGGGTATTCATAGCAGCAGCAAATCCCTCGGATTGTTTTTAGAATGAAGACTTGGGCACATTCGCAAGAATGTGCCCAAGCAAGCTCATCTAACTTCACATCAAAGAGGCGAAGTTAAGTTCGTCCCGCCACCGGCGGGAGAAGACTAATGATCTCTCTTCTTCAAATGACGTTTTGCCTTGCGAAGTTTTTTTCTCTTATGCGTCGAGATCTTCCTTCGCTTTCGCTTTTTTCCACACGGCATAGTCTCTATCCTTTCTAGTAAATCAACTTATTGAGCGCATACTCAATAATCCCCTGCGCCCCTGCATCTTTGAGTCGTGGGATTAAGGTCCTGACAACACCTTCGTTAATCACGGTTTCAATGGCTACCCATCCCTCTTGCGCCAAAGGCGCAATGGTTGGATTTTGCAAGGCAGGAAGAACGCTTAAGACCTTTTCCAAATCTTTTTCCTTTGCGTTCATTTTAAGACCCACCATATTTTCGGCTTCCAAGGCGCCCTTTAAGAGCAAGATAAACTGCTCCATTTTCTTACGCTTCCAAGGATCAGCACAGGCTTTCTTATTCGCAATAAATTGGGTCGTCGACTCGCACACCGTTGCTATAATACGTAATTTATTGGCGCGTAGACTGCTGCCGGTTTCCGTCAACTCCACAACCGCGTCCACTAACCCGGAGGCCACCTTGGCTTCGGTCGCGCCCCAAGAAAATTCCACTTCAGCGCTGACCTTATTTTTCTTTAAATATTTCTTAGTCACACTGGCAAGCTCGGTGGCAATGCGCTTTCCCTTCAAATCTTTCACCGACTTCATCGAAGACTCTTCCGGCACCGCCAAAACCCAACGCACCTTGGACGTGCTTTGCTTGGCGTACATCAAATCTGCCAAACGTTCAACCCGTGAGCCATTTTCCTCGATCCAATCAGCACCCGTAATCCCACAATCCAAAGCCTCATCCTCGACGTAACGCGACATCTCTTGGGCACGCAACAAAACCACTTCCACATCCTCGTCGTCAATCGTAGGAAAATAGGAGCGACTAGAAACGCGCACCTTAAAGCCCGCGCGTTCAAAAAGGTTAAACGTTGCTTCCTGAAGGCTTCCCTTAGGTAATCCTAACTTTAATTTTTTCATCACTTTTATCCCCATGATTATTAATAATTTTTTTCATTATAACAGAAAATTAAGAAAACGCATTATACATTTAGGGAAATTGGTTGTAAAGGGAAAGCGCAGAGATTGTCTTCTCCTTGCAGGAGCACTTAGATAATTTGAGCAAAAATTACTCAGGCGATACTGTTGCTTATAGGCGTGCCGGTATTGTCCTTCGCTCAGACATCCTTCGGCCCCAACTTTATCTAAATTTAAAATTCAAGGAAACTTGAAGCCTGCAAAACTCGCGAGAGGACAATGCCAACGCGCCTTTCTAAATCCACCCGTTAAAAGAGCTTGGCTGGGCTTTTGACGGACGTTTCGAGGATGAGCGGGCACGGCTCCCGCTAGGGAGAGCGAAGCCGAGAATCGAGAAAAGTTTGGAGTGACAGGGGCGGAGCGAGCGTTCCGGAAAAAACCCAGACAAGCTCAAGCAAGGCTGATTGGGCTCTTTTGAGAAGAAGAAGGCAATCCTATCGATCAAGAAAAAAACTACCTTGCCAAACTTATCTTTTCCGGCTCCATGGCCTCCCCCAGGCCTTGAACACGCTGTAGTTCTTGCGCGTCCTCTCGATTGAGGCCCATCAAGGTCCAGATATTCGCAACCGGGGTGATACTAATAATAACAGGCACAAATCCTTGAGCGTTCATCAGGCCCTCTGCCGTGATGCCCTCAGGCAAGGTAAAATCGACAGACGATGAACCTGTGGCCGTAACGTTCATATTCTTGGCGTTAAAATCAATCCCTCCCAATTTCTTCCCTTCTGGTGTATTATTCCCAAACGAAGACGAAGGAGCAACACCATCTGGACTTTTGCTGGAAGAAAGCATTCTGTAACCAGCTCCCAGAATCTTTTCAGCATATCCATCGCGAACAAGACTTTCCCATAAATTCTTTCCTGGTGAGATGCCCTTGCTTTCTAGAAAAAATCCCTTGCTTGTAATAACCCCTTGCCCATAAAAACCAAGCGCATCGTTCACTGCAATATAAATACTTCTTCCTAATCGCCTGTGTTTAAAATCTGTGTCATCGATATCAATATTACTCGCCTGAAGATCTAAATTCTCCATTTGCGGCGTCAACACAACCACCCCAATATCTTCTTTTTGATTTTTATCAATCTTAATATCAAGTACCAAATTTTTACTCTTCGCCTTTTTCCTGATTTCCAAATAAATCCCTTCAAGTTTCTGAGCATTTTCAGTCTGGCTTAATAAATACTTAAGTCGTTGATTAGCATATTCAACGATCTTGTTGTAATACTGGGTATTAACTATCCAGCCCTCTGCGATAATGTCAGTAAAAATAAAGCGTTCGTCTTTGCTTGCTTTGTTTGCCAAATCCGCCCTCTCCCCCGCCGGATCAGAAGAACCCTCAATTTCGTCCGTGTGCTCGGAATGTGGCATAGCGCTTTTGGCGGCTTCGATCTCCATTGTGCGAAGCTCGAGCAAGCTTTTTAACATTGACTTTTTGAATAGCGGGGTAAGTGTCGCGAAGGCCTCATAAACGACTTTTTCCAGCAACACCTTTGAAGGGGTGTGGCCGGATAGCCATGACCAAACGGCTTGTTTACTTACTGCCCCGTTAAAATCATAACCTATCTTTTTAACGCCCTTCATGCCGACTCTATCAAAAAGATAACGAAAATACCCGTCGCTACCTGAAAGCCTTGTGCCCCCTTGTTTCCGATATGCTTTCAAGGTCCGCCTGGCCACTCTCGGAAAATCAGGTTCAGGTTGAAAGACTACTTCTATTTCTTTCCCGCCACAAATCTCAGATAAATATTCTCGTTCGACATCATCCAAATCGTGCTCATCCATAAGCTGGGCTTGGTTTTTAGGCAAAAGGCTTTGGGCACCCCGTTCTTCTAAGCGATTCGCACTAAAACCAAGTAGATTCCCAAAAAATCCCTTTGTTATCTCCTTGACACCAAGTTCTGATTCAAGTTTCTTTTTCAAGAACAGAGCGAAACCCTCAGGACCCCAGAACGTCGTTCCTTCTTTGACTTCAACATATTCTCGAAGGGCTGTCTTAAATATTCTCTTGAGCACCATCTTAGCCTGCTCAAAAGAAACTTCCTGATTAATGGCCCGCAGACGTGCTTCCTCATCTTTTAAGGAAGGATACCGATCAACAAGCTTTTGAATCTTGATGTCTTGAAGAGGGCTCAAACCTTCGACGCTATTGAGTTTTGCGCGTAGAGTTTTGCTATCAAATCCCAGCAATTGACCAAGGAGAGGATCTGAAAGCTTTTCCCCAAGCCTTTTTTCCAATTCTTGACGTATAAAGGCGATCAGACCATCAGGCCCCTCAAATCCTTTCTTGCCCGGGTCTTTGGTAAAATCCTCGAGTATCTGGGGGAAGATCTCATCTAAAAGTTTTTTAGCTTTTTGATAAAGATCAGCTTTGTGCGTCTTCTGAAATATGGGGCTGGCACTGCTTCCCTTCCCCGCTTGCAGCTGATCGCCCTGCTCGTTTGGATTAGGCAAGCCTGCCTGCGTCTTGGTGGTCTGCAAATAGTCTTGGCCGTATCCCAAGGTAGGTTGTCCTTTCGCCTGGCCTGCTTGAGAAGAAATCCCGGCCCATAAAACCGTCTTTAACCCCTTGCCCTCCCTGGAATACTCTAATGTCAAAGGAATGCCCTTTTTGGATAAAAGCGCGAAAGATTCAAAAGCCCCGTGCCCTTTTTTAGCCAGGCCCTTCCCGATCACGCTTTGCTCTTGTAGAATATCCCTTGCAGAAAGACCTTGATGCGACAACAGGCTCATCAAGTCATCTTTCGAAATATGGTCTTGGAAAATCATTACTTTTAAAAAATATTGACTCTGAGCATTTTGATAAAGATCCACAACCCAGGGCACACTCCTGTCTGGCGAATCTATAGCGCCATAGTCCCATGCATTACCAAGCAACTCAACCAACAGCCTTTTAAATAAAACAGCAGCGGCACCTTGAAGCAGGCCCTCGAAGATAGTTCCAGCATCCCGAAGAAAAATATCATTACGTTTTGGCCATCTTTCCCGTTCTAGCACTGTCCTGATGAAAGTCAAAGACGCCCGTTCGGCATCTGAAATCGGCAGATCGCCCTGAAGGACAGCGCGGTCCTCCAAATGCACAGCCTTTCCCCCCGCCGACGGCTGTTCGCCCACAGGGCTGAAGATGCCTTCCTTTTCCTTAGCCTGCGCACCAACATCGGGAGGAATTCCAAGATCACGGAGCTCTTGAGCTTGAGGATTGCTGCCAGCATCCTCCTCTAGCTGATCTAAAACCGAAATACTAAGGTCTCCTTCGTCAAGGGAAAAACTAAACAACTTATCTTCAAAATGCATTCTCAAGAAAGTATTGATAGCCGTAATACACCTCTCCAGATCTTCCCCCGAGAGATTAACAACAAGATTCTTTTTCTTCGTATAAGCAGTGGTACTAACATCAAGATGATCCTCCGCCAATTTCTCCCATGCTTCCAGAATATAGGAACGCATGATACCCGCAATCCTGACAGAATAAGAAGACGTCTCTTTTGCTGATCCATCGACAGTAACAAAATAATCCCGCACATATTCCTCAACCACGCCCTGGATCCCTGCGATCTGTTTAATTCCAAAATTGATATACGATTTTGCGCTAAGTATCTCTTTTTCGCTATCCATCGACGCTAGTAAGGGATCAAGCAGTGCTTGGGCTGCAACCGGATCTTGATAAATCAAATCTAAAAGAAGAACCTTAAAATTCATTTGGGACAATATCCAGTATTGGTCATCATTAAGCTGAATCTCTCCTAATTGGCGGTCAGGCAGATATAAGCTTTTATAAGAAATCTGGGCTAGCTCTTCCATCCCTGCCTTGAGGAGCGAATCAATCATTTTCTTCTTCACTGGAAAAAACTCTTTATCCGGACGCGCCAGCCAATGAACAACGGCGTCAATGCGCTCAGGTGCGAAATTACTATGGCTCATGGCCTTAGGCCTTAGCTCGTTTTCAAGTATTTTATTAAACTTTGCATCATCAAGATTTCCCAGGTCAATCAGAAATCTCCTGGCCAAATCCTTACTTTTATCCATAAGATCCGCGACCAAGAATATCAACCCTTCCTGCGTAAAAAAAAGATCCCTCTGCTTCCTCACAGCTTGATCGACGCACCAATTGATCATGACGGTTTTGCCAGGATCGCGCTCTGTTGAATATTTATCTAAAGGATATCGATTTCCGTAAGTTCTCAATTTATCAAGTATATCATCCGCTGTTTTCTTGCTAACTTCTTTCCACCCCAAGGCCACAGCCCGACGAGTCACTTCCTTAACACGCTCAGGAGTGACCAACCAATCATGGACATTTTCAATGCGCTTGAGATTTTTTGTCGAGGCGGCGCTTCCCTCCCCCGCCTTCCCCTCATCACCAAGTTTACTAGCCGACGATGCTACCAAGCCGCTTAAGTCCTCAATCACATAATCCGCGTGCGGCTTCATGCGATCCTCTTGCTCTTTGTTCGCCAAGCCGATAAGAAAAGACTTCCCGGAACGCTTTTGACCCTGGCTGATGACATTTCTATACTCATCAATATTCTCAAGAGAATCATCCACGATAACAATATTCTCCTTATGGTCAATATTGGCGATCATGTCTTCAAAGATTTCGATTTTCTTCTCTCTAGTACCTGCGAATTGGACATCCTGAAAAAAACCCATCAATCCAAGTTTTTCAAAAATACGCCGCTTTTCGCTTTCTCTCCCGCCAGAAAGGACCCGCAAGACAGCCCCTTGATTAACCTTGTCTTGTAAAAATTTCTTAACCCCGGGCATAAGCAATCTTTTTTCAGCTTCTTCCAGGGGAAGATTTAGTATCTCATCAACCTCAGCATTTTTTCGGTCTCGATAAATTTGATCAAATTTCGAAACAAGCTCTTCAGTATCCAATCCTTTAAATCGGTCAGCAAAGGACGAAGTTAAAAGTTCCCTTAAGATTACCTTGGTTGTGTGGCCAGGATACTTTTCTTTGAATTGACGACCTTCTTGCATATCCACTTCGCTGGGAACAAACCCTTGAGGGTCGGTGATCTCCTTTTTCATCATAGCGTACACAAAAGCAACATGTTCTTTATCAATCTCGGGGATCCTTAGAATAACGCCATCTGAGTCTAAGATGAAATACATAGCATTCTTTACATCAGGAGGCAGATTCCCCACCGACGGCTGATCGCCCGCAGGGCCCGCGGCCGCCGATGGGGAGTCGATGGTCGACTCAAAAATGATAGCGCTCTCATCCCTGCTACCTTTGATCATCTCCGCAACTTTAAGCCAAGTCCCTTGTAAAAGGAAATGTTCATTGCAACCCCCTACACTAATCACGCGGATTTTCTTCTGGCGGGCGATCGCCTGCAGTTTTTCCGTGACGCGCGCAAGGGTAGAAGCCTGGAAAGGATTATAAAGAAAGAAAACCGTGCCATCGCTGAAGTCAACATTCTGGACCTTGGAATTAATAAAGACCGCCCTATCCGAGATATTATGCTTAAGAGCCAAGTCGCTAGCACGATTGGCCCATTCAGAAACATATTCAATGCCGACCGCTTTGCCGATCGCAGTAGAAAACGCCGTCCAGAAAATAACCCTCCCGTGTCCTGAGCCAAGATCATAGAACACATCCGAGGCCTTAAGGTCAAGCCGTTCCAGAATCTGGTCAGTGAGATAATAATCCGTCCCATCCTGCACAGATTGTTCATCCGCGTAAACGGAAGGAGCCAAACGTTCGCCCCCTAAGCCCAGCACTTGATCGATCAACCGGCTCATCCCAAACTCTTGCAGATTGATGCCCTTAGATTTTAGGCCCGCAATGACCTCTAGGGCAAACTTCGGACCTTGCGTTTTTCTTCTATTGAGCTCGGCCTGAAATCTTTGCTGCCAAGCATCCCACTCCTCATCGTAGCGGCCCGGAAAGAAATCGATCGAGATCCGGACGATGCTTTTCTGGGCCTCGCTTAAGCTTTCTTTTTGATCGGCATACATTTCCCAGAAATGTTTGCCATAAAGGATCCGGGAATAATAGTCTCGCGCCTGATAATAATAGCGGTCACTCCGGCTTTTAAGATCAGCCAAACCCAGCGTCTTCATGAAAAGTTCAAAAGCGGACAATTTCTCCAGATCGATATTCCCGCTAAAAAGATCCTCAAATTCTTTAATCTGGGCCGACACCTCATGGAAATATTCCTCAAAATATTCCAACCCTCTTCGCTCAAAATACATGCCTTCATAGAACAATACAGCGTTTACATGCGCGTACAGCTCCTCGAAGGTGGCAAAATCTTTGGCTGTTTTGGGTTTCTTGTCCTCAAGGTAGGCGGCATAGGCCCGGCGGATCGCTTCCTTCTGAGAAACAAAATACGCAGACAAGCTTTTCGGCTTAGGCTGGTGCAAAAACGTTTCCCTGATCCTTTCGGGGCTTAAGGCGGCAGTCTCTGGGTCAAGGTCACAAGGAATATCCTCGCGGATCCACAAGCCTCCTGACGCAAGCCACATCAAGCTTCTCCTTACCACATACGGCAAAGACTTAAAAGAACTCTCTACGAGATAAAGCTCGTTACCGCGACTCGTGACATCAACATTAAGAAGAACATACTCGTTGCCGATGCTTGCTGGCCTTTTTTGACCCATATCCCCCTGGCTTACGGATAAGACCTTGCCATTTCGATCAAAACTAATCGTAACCTGGCCGGTTTCCCGGATGCGGATATTTTCGGCCCATTGTTTTCTCATCTCGGGCCCATTAAAAGTTTCCACAAGAGTTATCCGAGCTAAGGGCTTCATTGCGCCATCTTTATCAAAAAGACCGACGGTCTGAGCATGCGCGGAATTTTGCATCGTTTCAGGGATTTGATACGCCGGATCAAGCGCGGCTTTTTCTAATTCCAAATACAAGCCTGGATTCTCTTCGTGCAGATGGCGAAGGCCCTGGAGCAAAGAAATCAACTCAGGCTTTATTTGAAAACCCTCAGAGAACTTCTTAAAGCCTGATTTCTCCACAACAAAACTGTTCATCTTCTTCCCGCGCATCCCCAACCCAAAAAGATCAACATATTGAATAATTTCCCCGGTAGACTTAGCTTTCGTCTCTTTGATATTTTCTTGGGCATAATGGCCATTTTGAAGCGCGCTTAAGACCTTTTCCACTTGCACGATGGCTCCACGCTGCACGGCGATTACATCCTGAGGCGATTTCATCTTGATCTTAACCTGTAAAAAACCAGCAAGAAAATCAGTCATGGGATTAAAGACTGCCAACTCTGGCAAGATCGCAGCCTGCTCAACAGTCGAACACAAAAGAGTTTTGTCCTTAAAAAAGGTCCTCATATCCTTTAAAAGTTTCTTTCCGTATTTCTCAATAAGTACAGCTTCTTTTGCATCCGGATATTCTTTGCCCTCTATCTTTTTGGCCATTTTTTGATAGCGCGCTTTAAGTCTCTTGGCACGCACAGCCAGATCCGTAGCCCTGAATGCTGATAATTCATCTCGTAAAATACTCTCCAGAGAGCTTGAGGAGACCTTTTTCCCGTTGGAAACGGGCATTTTTGCGTTCTCAACCCAGGCGGCTAAGAACGCTATTGTCGGCTTGGCAAGATCACGCGAAGGATCAGATAACGCCGAAACAAGTCCGGACCATGCTGGCAGGATAATATTCAGGTGTTCGAGCACTCGATTGTCGTCAGAGAAGAAATCTTCTCTGAGCGCATCAGCGCCGATCAACTCCACAAGACCCCAGAACGCCTGATCACTGCGGACAGCCTGACGCGATAAATTAACGAGATTCAGAAAATGTTCGCGGACAGCGCGTTGCCGGTCTTTTACCTGGGGAAAGACTCGCACAAACAATCTCTCCAAGGCGTCCAGATGCGCCTCAAGATGCTTATCGCGGGATTCGCGCTCGGCAAGTGTTTCGATGCTGTTAACAAAAGAACCGAAATTCTGTCCACAACTCTCACCAAAGACTGAAGCAAGGTCGGGAAATCTTTGAAGAAAGCGGTCGATCGTCAACGGATAGCGGTCCACATAAATCGCCTCACCGCTTTCTTTGATGGCCAGATCCATTTTCCGCACAGCCCCCAAGAATGATTGTGTGTCCCGGACAAAGGCGCGACCAAGGCTCTCTGCAGGGATCCGCTCAATCAGATCCTCCATGATTCGTCGATAATCCTGCCACGAAATCAGGATCTGCAAAAGACAAACAGCATAATCCCGGCGCCCCAAGGCAAAGGCTTCAACAACAGCTTCCGAACCAATGATCTTTTGAAACTCCCTGAAGCACGCTTTATACTCAGGCTTCCAGTCTTTCTGGTTTTCAAGGCTCGCAAGGATCACCGCATCGCTAAATACCTCTAAATAAAAAATCTTCTCTTGACCGGGTTGAGGCAAGACCTTAAGATCCATGAGTCCATAGGCACTATTTTGCAGAATCGACAAAATCCGGATCGCTTTGTTCAGATCCGCTTCCAGGCTAAGACGATCCCTGGTGGATGCCGGTGGGGATGGCGCATGCGACGACAGCCAATCGGAAACCCTCTGAACGCGTCCTAAAACATCATAGCGGGCCAAGCGCATTGAACGTGCGAGCAACGGATGTTGTGAAAGAAGATCCCTGAGCGCTCCCAAAAAACTCTCGATCTCCTGTTGAAGTTTTTTACGGTCTTCTGGCCGCTTGCGGGGAAGAAAACTTTTATAGTGGCTCTTTAACTCTTGGGCTTGTGCAGAAAAATCAACTTCCTTGAATGCCTCAAGCTCTGCCTGAAGTTTTTGAACAAGGCTTGAAGAGGTCTCTTGTTTCTTGGGATCAGGATTTCGCAATATGGTCATCAAAGGCTTAGGCGGAGCTTTGTCGATATACTTCTGGGCCATGTACCGGAATTTTGGATGCAGAGCTCTCTTTGTGGTCGTGGACATCTGCAGCAATATGCTATGCGCTTCGGCTTGAAAATCCGTGCCTTGATATTCCACCCCCTCACCCCTTGCAATAGCAATCAAGCGCTGCACATTCTCTTGGCGAGCAGCAGCTGGAAGTTGCGGATCTACAACCTTGCCCCAGGCCATAAACATTTCAATAATGTTCTCACCAAAAATATGATAAATGAGTGCCGATGGTAAAATACGGTCTGTCATTACCAAATCCGCATCTGTAATAAAATTAAGATATCCTGCGTAGCTATCCAAGGCCTCTTGTACTTCCTGGGGAGCGTTCGCTCCCGCGGCTTTAGGATGAGCAAGATCTTCAAGCAAATTATACGCCCAAGGACTGCCGAACTGCCGAGCCAGCACCCACAAGGTTTGGATACTTAATGCCCTCAGATGCGGCTCAGCCTGCAGATCTTCTGCCACCTCAACCAGCCAGCGCTCTTTGTCGCCTTTAGATTTCTCAAATAAAAATTGATCGATATATTTTTGATCAATTTTTAATTCTGCAATCGTTTGAAGAGCCAGGATCCTATCTGAAGAATTTTCTGTATTGATCGCGATGCTCAAGAGACCATTCACGGTATGGCGGATCCCTCCAGGAGTTTTTCCAGGCCTCGGCAAATCAGCAATCAGCTGGCGAAGAGTACTGTGAGGGCCTGTGCGATGATGCAAGTTGGGCTTGCCTGTAGAAGCAAGCGGAAGCCCCGAGATATCCCTTTTCTTATCCCGAGTGATAACTTCCTCCAGCAGGTCATAGTTCCAGCGACTACCAAGCTGTTGCGATAAAACTGCCAGAACCTGGATGCATAGCTCCCGCAGGCGAGGGTTAGCTTCTCGATCCCCAGCCACCTGTGCCAACCAGCGCTCTTTGTCGCCTTTGGATTTCTCGAATAAAAACTGATCAATAAACTTCTGAGGAAGCTGTAGCTGAGCAAGAAACTCTAAGGCCTGAATTCTTTGACTGGGATTCGCTTGAGAATTAATCGCCGCTGCTAAAAGTCTATTTACGCCATAACGAATCCCGTAGGGATAACCGCCTTGAATAGCTTTTTTTAATGCGTCCATCTTCTGCTCTAAGGTGTCCGGATCACCTTTGCGGGAACGCAGATCCGGTTTTCCCGTGAGCGGGCTCAAAGGAAGATCATTCTCTCCTGTAATATTTGACGAGGCGAAGGAAACTCTTCTTATCAGCGGAACATAGGTGTCCCCCGACCCATTTGGATTGGGCACAAAAAAACCTTGATCTTCTTTAGGGGAATTATCAGGTATGCCAAGATACAATACCTTTGGCATTGCGACCTTAATCTCAACAAACAAATTAAACATATTCTCTGACAAAAACTTTACATCTTTTTTAGGTTTTGCAAGACCAAAAAAAATTGTCTCGTCATTACCCGTAAACCCAAACCTTTCTACAAATGCATAAATATTTCTAACGCTAATCCCTCCCGCCTGTCGCGCCTCGACAAGAGATTTCGCAAATTTCCTCTTAACGCCCAAGATCTCTGAAAGCACTTGATCGTCGCATCCCCATTTTGCTTTGAGAAAAGCAAAAAAACCTGTTTTTCCAACCACCGTGGTCCCACCCCATTTCACATATTCATTTAAAAGCTTGCCGAGCTGCGCTTTTGTTTCATCGGATAACGGCCTCAGGCTACTGCTGATCGTTATGGGCTCAGAACTTCCCTGCGCAACCCCCTGCGCACGAACTTTTTCGGAGTTGAAGACCTCTTCTGTTACAGGCACAGAATTAAACTCGATCATCATCAAAGGATCTTCGAGCGTGGACGTTAAAACCCACTGCGGCATAGGCCCGATGATCGTTGAGAAATAGCCTAGAATTGGTGCAACATCCCACACCACCCCTCCCGCAAAGTATTTTCGGGGGATGTTCTTTTTGGTGTAAGGGTCATACTCCACCTTCATCATGTTGCAGACGCCTTTTTTAAAAGTTTGGAGGTATTGTTGGTAGATAATCTGAACAGTATCTGGTGAAGAGTGAATAGTATCTGGCAAAGAATTACTTTGAACCTGTGAAGGGTATCTAGTATCTGGTATCTGGTGCTTTTCTTCGCCATTTTCTAACGACTCTTCATTGCTTTTTTGGCTAGATACTAGATACTTTTCACTATTCACGACTTCTAGTCCTTTAACCTTTCTTTTATCCGCGTACACCTTATTAAGAATGGAGTTCTTGAGATTGGTCTTATACCAGTAGCTTAAGATAATGCTATTGTAGATCTGCCTTAGCTGGGCAAAGTTCTTGCCTTCATTCACCTCTTTCTCAAGGACAGGGATGAAGACCTCACGCACAATACTAGAAGAGATATCAGAAGATGGAGAATGGACAATGGAAGATGGAAAAGTCTTAGAATCTAGGGAATCAGGACTTTTATTCGCTGTTGTCTTGTCGTTGTTTTTTCCATCTTCTATCTTCTCCCTTCTATCTTCTTTACTTTTCTCTCTTGCTAAATAATCACTTTCCAGCATCACTTTTAATCGCGATTCAACGACAAAGGCCTTATCCTCTTGAACGTAGACTTCAGCCTTATCGGGCATGATCCAGACCTTGTTAAAGGTGTCGACAGGAACGTTCGTTGTCCCGAATTTCTCATAGGATTGCTTGTAAATCTTTTGCCAGAATTCTTTACCAAGATCACTATCAGGATTGGTTAAAGAGGCAGTTATTTGCTTTAAGAGATAGTCTTGGGCAAGCATATCAATACCCATCTCGGTAGTCCCAAGCTCTGCTGGAACGATGCGGTCTTTTTCATAGGGAGAAAGGTTGACCCAGAGATCATTCTCTGGAAGAGTAAGACTTGCCAGGAAGTAGCGGATAAGTTTTTCGCTTTCGCTCTTTAACTCATCCCCTTTTAAGTCAGCGTCCCCACCGTCAACAATAAAGTCAAATTTTAAAGGATTATCAGGATAAATGCGGATTCCACGAACAATCGTAGGTGTAAATGCAGAGCTTAAAGAAATGATCTGTCCTGCTTGAGGAAAAACAGCCTGGGCATAAGCTGGAAAAGGCAAAAAGACCCCCTGCGCAAAGACAAAAGCTAAGATTAAGCTTGTAGTCTTTAAAAAGGTCTTAAATCGTTTTTGCAATAAATAAAACATATATTTATATAAAAAGGTTGAGTTAGTGGAAAGTATAGCATGTGTTTTACAGGTTTGCCCGAAAACCCTGGGCCTGCCAGAAACAACGCATCACGCCCCAATTCTCCCTCATGCCGAATTCAGATAAAAATAGGACGTATCGGTTTGCGCTGATCCCGAATTAAGGAAAACCGAAGCACTCATGATATTGCTAACGGAGCTTGCCAACTGAAAATTTTGTCGTTATAATCATTTAAATTTCACACAACGAATAAACTTTCAGGAGGGTCCATGCTTAGAATTTTAAGAAAAAAAGGTGTTGCTAAGAAAATCCTTTGGATTTTGGCTGTCATGATCACAGTGTCCTTTGTCTTTTTTGGCATTCAAACATCACTCACGCGCGATCAAAAGACAGCGTCCTTTGCAGGCAAGATTTTCGGCCGCACGGTTTCACTCAGAGACTTTGAAGACGCCTTACAACATGTCAGAATCCAAGCGATCTTGCGTTATGGAGAAAACTTCAATAAAATCGAAAGCCAACTTAACCTTGAAAGCGAAACCTGGGATCGGCTAATCTTACTTGCTGAAGCGAAAAAAAGAAAAATCACTGTCTCCAATGCCGAAGTCGTTGCGGCGGTCAAAAAGTTTTCGTTTTTCCAGCGAAATGGCACCTTTGATAAACAACTCTACGATCAAATCACGCAATATGTCTTTCGCTGCACGCCGCGTGATTTTGAAGAAGGTATCCGCGAATCCCTCATCTTTGAAAAGATTTACAACCAAGAAACGCTCGCGGTTGACGCCACCGATGAACAAGTCTTGAAGGCCTATCAGACAGAAAACGAGAAAGTCCAGATCGATTATGTTCTTTTTCCTTTTGCGGAACAGGCCAAGGATGTGGTTGCCTCTGAAGAAAGCCTTCGCGCCTATTATGACCAAAACCAAGGGATGTTTCGCCTCCCCCCGATGATCAACATTAGCTATCTTGCGCTAGAATACCCAAGCGATTCTTCCCAAGAAAAAAACGACACCTTATTGTCAACCGCACAAGAAATAACAAAAGCGATTGAAACCAACACCTTTGATCTCAAGCAACTTTCTGAGAAATTTAAACTACCCGTCAAGGAAAGTGGATTTTTTAGCATTGATGCCCCGAATCTGAGCCTTGGATGGCCGCTTGAAGTTTTCCAAAAAGCCTTAAGCCTTAAAAAGGGTAAATTAGAAATCGTCTCGAGCCCATCAAAAGGTTTTTATGTTTTATCCCTTAAAGAAACCCAAGAGGAACGTCTTTTAAGTTTTGACGAAGCCCAGGAAAGAGTGCGCGCCGCGGTTGTGCAGGCCGAGTCTAAAAAACTTGCGCAGGAAAAAGCCAAACAAACCCGCGAACAAATCCATCAAGAGCTTATCAAAAATCCAACGGAAGACTTGGAAGCCATTGCCAAAAAGATGAACCTAAAAATCGAAAAGACGCCAGAGTTTAATCGCGCGCAATATTTGCCCAAGGTAGGACCCTCAGCGCAATTTCATCAAGCCGCCTTTAGCTTGACCCAAGAAAATCCCTTAAGCGCTCCTGTGGACATCAATAATGGGGTTGTGCTTCTGTATTTAGGGGCGTTCCTCGAAGCTGACAAGGAGAAATTTGAAAAGGAAAAAGCTGTTCTTAAGGATCGCTTGATCGCAAAGCTACGCGAACAAGCATTTACCAACTTTTTAGCAGGGCTTCGCCAAAAAGCAAAGCTCGTTGACAATATCACCAGATCGCAACAAGAATCGATGGCGAATTAATTACTTGTATCAAGAAGTTTCTGATAATCATCTGATAGGGCATGCTTAACGCTCTTAACCATTCCCTCTTTATCAATCAAAACAAAGGTTGGAACGCCAACGACCGCATAATCGCTTGAAACCAACGACTCTTCATCAAGAAAAACATCCAAAGTCACGTTACGCTCATCAATATAGTTTTGTACTTGAACCTTAGACTCTCCCACATCAACAACAATGATTTTAATTCCTTGGCTTTGAATTTCTTGGGCGCGGGCATTAAGGTCTTCCAGCGCTGTGCGGCAATGCGGACACCACGTGGCCCAGAAAAAAATAATCGCAGCCTGATTACCGCGGTAAGCGCTTAAGGTCGTAGGCCCCTTGGTCAACGTTGATAATGTAAAATCAGGCGCGGACTTTCCCTCTAAAGGACTGCCGCCAAAGGTAAATAGCTGAGCGCGGCTTCGTGAAAGCCCAAACACAAACAAAAAAACAAGCACAATCAAAACAACCCGTCCAACAATCTTCATGTTTAAACCCTTTCCCTTGCCTCGTTAGAAAACCGACTCCACCAATGGCTAACTCTAACGGTAAAATTTAGTTTGTCGCGCCACGCCCAAAAGCAAAAGACTTTTCCAGAACAGTCCCCTAGCGGGATGAACACGATGCCTCTAGCCACTGCATATACGCTCGCTCGCCAAGGACAATCGGCAACGCAACAATCTCGGGCGTTTGATAGCTATGAAGACGCTTAACAATCGTTACAATTTTATTAAAACACCGTTTCTGTGTTTTCATGACCATAAGAACTTCTTTGGACGAATCGACTTTCCCCTGCCACCAAAAAAGTGACTGGACACCGGGGACAATGTTGACACAGGCAATCACATGAGCTTCCAGGAGGGCTTGGCCTATTCTTTTGGCCTGGGAACTATTTTGGGCTGTGACCAAAACAATCATATTCATGTTAAGAAATCTCCCTTGAACGTTTGGGTTATTTTAGCTTAAAGTTAAGCTTTGACAAGATGATTTCGTATTTTCTTTAGCCCTTGAGCATGATAACAGACAGCATGCGGCCTGCGCGCTCTTGGTCTCGTCGGTGAGAATAGCATTTCTGCGTGCAAAACGTGCACATTTTTGCGTCAAAGATATTACGCGCAAGAACGCCTGCGGACAAAAGTTGACGCCGGTTAGCCAAGGCCAGATCAAACACCAAATGATCCCCTTGGCGTTTGGTCTCTTGCGGAAAATATTTGAGGAATTCGTCTGTCACCACATAACAACACGAACGCAAGCCTGGACCAAAGGCAATCTTGACATCCTGAGGCCTGGTTTTAAACTTGCTTTTCATTTTCTTTAAGGTCCCTTCCACAATCCTCTTGTGTGTCGATCGCCATCCGGCATGCGTGATCGCAACCACTTTTTGTTTAGGATCATACATAAAAACCGGGAGGCAATCCGCGGTACGAACCGCAATGGGCACATCCGCATCTTGGGTGACAATTCCATCCGCTTGAACGATCGCGTTACTCTCTTTATAAAGTTTGGCTGTGGCAATAACGATTTTATTCCCATGAACTTGACGAATATTAAAAACCTTAGACCACGAAGACTGTGACTGATCCTTGAATAAATCTCGCTGCGCAAAGCTTAAAAAAGGCGCACTACTCGAAAGCGCAAAATCGATCGACGCATCTGTTGTAAACGCCAATATCTCTTTTCCTAGAAATGGCGTAAAATCAAAAATATGATTTCTAAAATATTCTTTATGTGACATCACTTAACTCCCGATAAAGCTTATCCTGAAGACAAGAGGTCCTTGTCTTCAGGGAGGCTAACCCCCTGCCCTTTTTTGAGATCTTGGATCTTGCGAATCTTTGTATCAAGCTCTTTAAAGCTTGTGCTTTGAATCTCATGATATTTCGCTGAGACAATATTGATTGTATCTTCAAGCTTCATAAAACGCTCCTTAAAAATATCATAGGTGCGCGAGAACATCTCAATGGTTTTGACGATCTCTTTAGTCGCTTTTTCATAATGAAAATTATCAAAGGCCTGACGAATAATGCTTAAAGTCGCATAGAGTGTAAACGGCGAGCACAGGACAACCTTTTGCTTTAAAGCCTCATCCATGACCCCCGCATCCGTCTCTTGAATAAAACCGAAAACTTGTTCATTAGGAATAAACAAAAGAACAAAATCGAGCGTACCATCCGCCGGGCTAATATAATCCCGGTTCTGGATTTCTTTGATACGACGACGGACATCCCCTGAGAATTGCTTTAAAAACATATCCTTCTGCGCGATTTCCGCCGCATTAACCATATTGAGATAATTATTCAAAGGAAATTTCACATCCATGTTAACGATATGGTCATCGGGCAAAAGGAAGGTATAATCCGGCTTCGAGCCGGCCTCCCCTTGCTTTTGTTTACGATAATTGATGCCTTCTTTAAGCCCGCAAAGCTGAATAATATCTTCCGCCATACGTTCGCCCCATTCGCCACGCTTTTTGACATTCGCAAGAATACTCGTCAAATGACTGGTTGTTTCTTGCAACTTGCTCGTGGCCTGGGATGCTGTTTTTAATTCATTAGCCAAATGGCCATATTTGGTATCACGGTCTTTTTCAAAATCATGAACAAGCCGACCGTAGCGCTCAATGTCTTGTTTAAGGCTCTGGACAGAATTCTGAACCGCATCCTTTTGCCGCGCAAGCTCCGCCACAGACTTTTCCTGCATTTGCGTCCTAGAAAACTCGAATTCCTGACGGACTTCCTTACGCACAATTTCTTTGAGAAGAAAAATCGCCACGCCCAAAAAAAGGCCAAAGGCCACGATAGCGCCTAAGAAAACCCCTAAAGAAATACTCATATCCTAACCCTTATCTTCCTTCATTATTACTTTTTGATTCTCACGTACTGTTTTTAAGGCCTGCCAATCAGTTTCCATTTTACCAATCAGATTGACCGCGCTGGCTGGACGAATTTCTCCTGGCTTACTCACCGGCGTTGGCCCAAAAAAAATACAAAAACATTGCCCCTCGGGCCAATAACCTAAATCCCCGATTTCGGCCGTTTCAGACGAGAATCCTTTCTCAATCTCGGCCTTCACAGGAATCTGAAAATACACCTCATCGCCCCAAAGACTTGTGAAGGATGTGATAGGTAAGGCATCCCAGACTTGCCCCGCGGTTTGCGATCCGTTGAGCTTAGCACGAATCTGCAGGTTATCGATGTCAATCACGATGTTCTTCATCCTTTATATAGTATCGCCAACAACCCCTTTTTGCAAAGAATTTTAAAGCGCTTAGGCGAATAAAGATTGTTTTGATCCAAACAGGACGTTGTCCTTTTCAGTTTTCCTAGTTTTAATTTAGATGAAGCTGAAATGGCTCGATTCTCCTAAAAATATCGTTAGTGGAAATCGAACCAGGTTTCGCTGCTGGCAACAAAGCGAAACCGAAACGCCGAGCGAGCTTTTCCACGCTGGGGAAAAGCGAGCGTTCCTGGAATGGTCAAAACAATCTTTTATATCCTGCAACAGACTTAAGCTTCTTCAGAGGATTCTTAGTCTTGCCCTTCGCTCAAACAGGCTTCGGCCTCAGAGGTTCTGCAAAGTAATATTTAATAAAATCTGAGGCCTGCAGAGCTCGCGCAAGGACAAGACTAAGAATCCTTTCAAGGGCATTTAACTCGCGCGATGAATCGACGTCTCCCCAAATTTATCTTTGATCAAATCCACCGCCTTATGAACCTGCTCCTTTTTATCTTTTTTCTTATCCTCAAACAAGCTCTCCTGCATATACTGGTTCCCAAAACCAGAAACCCGAACGCCCAAAAGACGTACCTTTGAACCACAAATATAAAGATTCTCGAAAAGCATTTTTACATGCATAAAAATGTCATCCACAAAATTCGTTGACTCTGGCAGCGTGACGGCACGGGTATACGTCTTAAAACCTTCCAGCCGAACTTTAATGCTAATCGTGCGCCCCTTAAAATCATCCAGCCGCAGCCGCCGCGACACCTTCTCACTTAACATAAGCAAAACCTTAAGAAGCATTGCGCGATCCGCGGTATCGCGCTCAAAGGTATGTTCATGGCTAACACTTTGTGCTTCCTGTCCTTCCTCGATCACGCGCTCATCAATCCCATGCGAAAGCGCATAAAGATTCAATCCATGCTCGCCGAACATATCATAAAGCTTGCCCTGATCTATTTTCGCCAAATCTCCGATCGTAAAAATCTTTTGCTCATTTAGAAAAGATTTTGTTTTCGGCCCCACGCCCCAAAGTTTACCGACATCCAAAGGCCATAAAAAACTCAGGACATTCTCTTTTTTAACCTCAAGAAGCCCGTCAGGTTTGCAAAGATCTGAGGCAATCTTCGCGACCATCTTAACGGACGCAATCCCAATGGAGGCCGTTAAATGTAATTCGTCATGAATCCGTTGCTTAATCTTAGCCGCTGCCTCAAGAGGTGTGCCGTGCAACATGGTTGTCCCGCTTAAATCTAAAAAAGCCTCATCAACGCTTACAGGTTCAACATCCGGTGTGAATTGATTGAGCAAAAGAAAAATGTGATGCGACACGTCTCCATAATGCGCCATCCGCACAGGAAGAAAGGCAGCCTGGGGGCATTTGCGATAGGCCTCTGAAATCGGCATCGCGGAATGAATGCCATAACGACGAGCTTCGTAGGAGCAGGTGGACACCACGCCACGACCACGACCTTCTTTAGGATCAGCTCCCACAATAACAGGTTTGCCCATAAGCAAGGGATTGTCCCGCTGTTCAATGGAAGCAAAAAAAGCATCCATGTCCACATGGGCAATAATTTTCTCTGTCATGGCAAAAGCTGTCGACTATTTCTTTTTATCTTCCAAAATCTTCAACAACTTATCTAAACGCTTTAAAAACATCAAAGGAACAACGGCAACCCATATCGCGATAAACATCTTAAGTGCAAGCATCGCCGAAAACGGATCACAACTGTAACCGCTCATTATCGGACACTTCATATTCCCTCCCTTTTTTATAGTGATTGATGAATAAACATCTTAACGTAATTCTTGCAGGATCACGGTTGTTCCGTATTCTTTGCCATCCCGCAAAAAACGGACATCAGCCTTATCCTGAGCTTTTTTATTGTCAAAAACTGCCATGAGGCTCTCGTTGTCTTCGATCAAAACATCATCAATAGCTGTAATCATATCACCATAAATCACATCCCCCAAAGAATTTCTACGCGTGCCTCTTAATCCCGATCGATCAGCTGCCGACCCTCGAGGCACCTCCAAGATCAGCGCCCCCTGAAGCCCCAGGCGCTCACGGATATGATCCGGGACCAGGACAATCCCTAATCCGACCTTTTTGATAACACCGTGGGCAATTAGCTGCGGAACAATTTTCTGAACAGTATCAACTGGAATCGCAAAGCCGATCCCCGCCGAAGCCCCGGACGGGCTATAGATCATCGTCGAAACCCCAATCAGTTTTCCTGAAGAATCCAACAAAGGCCCTCCGGAATTCCCTGGATTAATGGCGGCATCGGTTTGAATCACATCCTGTATCTTTTTGCCACCAATCGAACGCATGGTTCGACCCAAGGCGCTCACGACTCCCGTTGTCAACGAATAATCCAGACCAAAAGGATTGCCAATCGAGACCACCTTTTGCCCTACCTTCAAGGTGTTTGAATGGCCCAACGGAATGGGCTTAAGCACCTCTTCCGGAGCTTTAATCTCCAAAACCGCCAGATCGTGCTCTGGCGAAATACCAATAACCTGCGCTTCATACGATTGCTGCTTGGATAAAACCACTTCGATCTTGTCCGCTTGGCACACGACATGAAAATTTGTGACAATGTGCCCCTGGGTATCCCAGACGAATCCCGACCCCGCGCCCTGGGGAATCTCATAGATATACGTTGAAAACCAATCCCACTGCAGCGACGCGTTCTTGATAAACGCAACCGACGGTGAAACACGCTCAAAAATCTCAATTGTAGCTTGTTCTTCGGGTTGCAAGACGCTCTGAGCAGCCTCAGGCCCTGAAACCAGTAATAGAAAAATAAAGGCTATCCTACTTATTAGTTTTCTTAGGCAATCGGATAACAAGACTCTCTCCTTGTTTTTCAGTTTTAACCTTGGAGGTATCCGCATCCATAGGCAGCGGGATCGTTTTCATAAACGAACCAACGCTATGCGCCTGATAATACTGTTGCGGGGTTTTCTGTTCTTCTTGCCGCACGGATTCGCCCTTAACCGTTACGGAATGAGCATCCACCTGGACATCAATCTTATTTTTATCCAACCCCTTCATATCAAAAACAATTTCATATCCCTGATCGGTCTCTTTAAGATCAAGCTGCTCTTCAAAACTCATATCACTACTAAAAATTCCCCGACGACCACCTGAGCGACCCATGGCGCCCTGAAACATGAGGTTCATTTCATCCTGCATGCGCTTGATTTCATCAAAAGGATCCCATGCTGCGGCCGAAGGAACCCCTTGTCCCTGCGGCAAAACAGCCTGGTCCGCACGCTTCTGCGCCTCCAGCTCCTCCACCCTCTTCTGCAAAGCCTCGATCTGTCCCTTAAGGCCTGCAATCGTGGCATCCTCTTGCGCAAGGGCGAGAGTCTTAACAAAAAAGAAAGCTAAGAGCACAAAAAACAAAACCTTGTTAAAAGAAATGTTACGATACATCATCCCGGCCTCCTTTCTTTCAATCCCCTCTTGTTAATTATTATTGACGCACCTTGTCTTTGGCAAACTTTGCAAAGGGCATTGGACGCACAAGGGTTTTTTCCGGCAAAAATCCTTAGCCAGCCTGACCAACAGCGCATGATATTCATTGTACACCTTAACATCGCGGGACAGATGACGATGAAAAAATTGCTGCGCGTCCTGATAACATGTATCGTGATTGAGAATTTTATGCCGCGCAAAAATGCGCTGAGTATAATTATCGATAACAAAAAACGGTTTGTCAAGGGCGTACAGCAGGATCGAATCCGCGGTCTCAGGGCCAATGCCGTGAACGCCCAGGAGCTCTTGGCGCAACTGCGCCCCATCGCGAAGCTTCATCCTGCGAACATCGGCGTCATAGTGATCACAAAAAAAGGTGAGAAAATGTTTAAGCCTCTGGGCCTTGACGTTAAAATAACCCGCGGGCCGAATAAGCAAAGCTAACCTTTCCACGTCTAAGGCATTCAACTTCTTTGCCGTTAATAAGCGCCTTGCCTTCAGATGGCTAATAACGCGCTCAACATTTGTCCAGTTGGTATTTTGTACTAAAATAGCGCCTACCATGACCTCAAAGGGTGTTTGCGCAGGCCACCAATGCTGAGGCCCCAACGAACACAAAAGAACGTTATAAATCTTTTTGAGCAATGAGGCCTTAGCTGCTTTGACTCGGCAGGCTTGCCCCGTTAGAGAAACGTATCCCGCAGCACCATTGCAACGATTGCGACCGCGTAAAACAACTGTTCTCTTATCCCCCTGACTGACATAACCATGGTATCTTTTCTTTAACGGGGCAAGTATTCCCATTTCAAAAGCTTTCCTGAGGCATCAAAATAAAGATACATCTTTTCAGACCCACGCATTTTTTCACAATAGCGATAAAGCCACATCTGGGCGGCCCCCTGATTCTTCTCAAGGGTTTTTTCGAAAATAGGCTCACCAAAAGCTTTTAAAAAATCTTGTTGGGTTGTATAGCGAGACATCTGGTCAGCTTGAATGACCGCGAGGAGTTCTTCAAATTTTTTATTTTTTTGCGCCACATAACGCTGCTGTTCGTCCGCACTAGCGCCGACAGCCTGGATTTTTCTAATTTCACTCACATGACACAAGCTACAACCTAAGAAGCAGGAACATAAAACGATTAAAAGAATTTCTTTCATACGCCTCCCTTGCCTTACCAGCGAAAATGCACAAAAATACGCCCAAAATTCTTATCGTCTTTCTCGATGCGGTGATAACTCTTTTTATACCCTTTTTCTAAAAATCGCAAGACATGTTTTTTAAGCTGGCCCGACCCCTTGCCAGGGATAATTTCCACACATCGAGCTTTCTTTTCAATCGCCTCGCGCATGACCGAGGTCAAGGCCTGCTCGATAGCGCGGTCATTGCTATAAATATTATGCAAGTCAAGCTTAAGATTGCTCATAAATGAAGCCATGGCTTACGGAGCCTTAGCGCTCGTAAACTTTCTGGCTGAATTTACTCCGCCATTTCTTGGCGGAGCTTCCCTATTTCTTAATCTGCCGATTTTCCTCCCTCAAACGGTCGATTTCACTTTCAATCTGTCGAATACGATGCTGGATAAACTTGAGCCTCTGGCCATACTCTTTAAGGGTGTTTTCGTCGCGCGAAACACTTGAACCTGAAAGAACGCGCGCTTTGACATAACTCTCGGTTTCTAATTCTTTCTTTTCACGATCAAGCTTTCCAATAATATCTTTATTTTGAACGATGGTACGCAAGGCTTCCTTATGTTGTTCATGAAGTTTTTCAATGCCGGGATTTATCCCTTGCTTCTCTTTGTCATCTTGTTTTTCTTTTTTTAATCGCTGCTTAAGGATTTTCTGCTCTTGGGCATACTGGGTATCCTTGGCCTGACGCTTCTCCAGATAATAATCCAAATTGCCGTAATAATGCGTCAGCTTTCCAGTATCCACTTCCACAATATGATTGGCGATTTCTTTCACAAAGAACAAATCGTGGCTAATAAAACACAGCGTCCCTTCATATTTCTTAAACGCATTCGTTAGGGCTTCCACCCCGTCAATGTCCAAATGCGTTGTAGGCTCATCAAGCAGGATAAAATTGGGCGGATTGATCAACAGCTTAGCTAAAATAACACGGCTCTTTTCTCCTCCAGACAAGATCTTAATTGACTTAAAAACATCATCATCATGAAAATTAAAAAGTCCTAAAAGCGTACGCGCGTCTTGTGCGCGGACCCCTTGCTTAGCCGAACAGACCTCTTCTAAGACTGTTTTCTGAGGATTCAAGACATCCAGACGGGCTTGGGAAAAATATCCAAGATCCACATTATGCCCTAGACGCCGAACCCCTTGATCCATGTCAATAACGCCAGCAAGAATTTTCAAAAGTGTTGATTTTCCAGCGCCATTTTCTCCGACTAAGCACATTCTTTGTCCACGCGTGATTTCAAGCTGCGCATGCTCATAAACCTTCACTTGGCCGTAAGACTTGCACATATTCTCGAGGGTCAGAACATGGTGGCCGCTTCGCACGGTCTCAGGGAATTCAAAATCTTTCATGCTACGCCGATGGCCCTGGATCTCAATATCCTCCATACGCTCAATCATTTTACGCTTATTGCGTACGGCCGCAGCACGATTGGGCTGGGCGTGGAAGCGCTCGCAAAAACGCTCGAGCTGTTCTTTCTTTTTTTCAATAATTTTCTGACGCTTTTCAAGCGAAAGCTTATCCACGGCTTTTTGTTCTTCATAACGGCTATAGCTTCCCTTCACCTTCACCATACGGCTATTCTCAAGCAAAATCGTATAGTTGGTAACATCATCAAGAAAAATCTTATCATGCGAAATAATAATAAACGTGCCCTGATAACCCGCTAAAAAGTCCTTCAGCCACAACGTCGCGTTCAAATCCAAATAATTGGTAGGTTCGTCGAGCAAGAGAAGGTCATACTGATACGTGAGCAATTTGGCCAAGAGCGTGCGCATCTGCCAGCCACCGCTTAAATGGGCAATCGGACGATGAATATCACGCTCACGAAACCCAAGCCCGCTTAAAATCTTTTCAGCCCGATGCTCAAGTTCATAAATCCCCAGATGTTCAAGCTCAGCCAACACATCGCCATAACGCATCGAGCCTGCTTTGTTTTCATCTTCAAGCTTATGCTTTTCTTCCTTGAGCTTAACAATGCGATCATCACCCGAGGTCAGCTCATCCATCACAGTTCGCTGCGAAAGAAAAGAGCTTTCCTGGGGAAGATAGCCGATGTTGATTCCTTTTTGGATTTGGACCTCTCCCGCCGTTGACTGCATCTCCCCGCGAATAATAGAAAAAAGCGTTGTCTTTCCAGCGCCATTAGGACCAGCCAACCCAATTTTCTCATTGCGATAAACACTTAAAGAAACGCCTTCAAAAAGCGTCCGATTGGTAAAATTTTTTGAAAGATTCGTAATCGTAATCATAGGTTCTTGATATTCTGCACTTCTGGCTCGGTTAAATGTCGCCATTCTCCCACGTTGAGACCGTCTAGACTTAAAGGTCCTTGCCGTTCCCGTTTTAAAAAAAGAACCTCGTAGCCCAAGGCATCAAACATACGGCGCACTTGACGCTTGCGCCCCTCATGGATTGTGATCCTTAACGACGTTTCTATTTTCTCGCGACGCAGGTCAAAAATCTTGGCCGGCGCTGTTTTCTGATTGTCAAAAATAACTCCTTGCTCAAGGCGCGTCTTGTCTTGCGCGCTCAACACGCCATCAATGATCACGTAATACACTTTGTCAACATGAAAACTAGGATGTGTCAACTTCTGCGCCACCTGGCCATCATTGGTAAACAACAGAAGGCCTTCGGTGTTCTTGTCCAACCGCCCGACGGGATTCAGATGTCTTAAATGATGCGGCAACAGATCCAGAACGATTTCTTGGGCAAAAGGATCTTCCGTGGTCGTTGTATAGCCCTGCGGCTTATTCAACAGGATATATTCATATTTCTGCGCGCAAACAATCTGCCCGTCAAAACAAACCTCATCATTCTTGGGATCCACAAGGGTTGATGGCTCTAGCGCAAGCTTACCGTTTAATGTTACATGGCCTTGCTGGATCAGGTCCATAGCCTTACGCCTGGAGCAAACGCCGTTATGCGACAAAAAGACCTGAAGACGTATTTTATTATTCTCGTTGACGGATAATTTCATAAAGGATCACAGCGGCAGAAACAGAGACATTAAGTGAATCAACTTTTCCTTTCATCGGAATATAAACAGCCTTATCGCAATGGTTCTGCCAAAATTCACTTAAACCCTTTTCCTCGCTTCCCATGACAATCGCCATGGGGCCACGCATATCAACATGGGCATAGGACTCCTTGGCCTGCGGCAAGGTCGCATAAAGGGTTATTTTGTTTGAGTGAAGAAACTTCCATGCTTCATCGTTACCGGCCTGCACAACACCAACAGAAAAAATAGACCCCAAGCTTGAACGAATGACATTGGGATTATAGACATCTGTTACAGGATCACAAATAATAAGCCCGTCGGCACCCACCGCATCGGCAGTACGCAAGATCGCCCCAAGGTTCCCAGGCTTTTCAACCGCTTCCACAACAATCAAAAGCGGATTAGGAGAAAGTTTTATGTCTTTTAGCTTTTTCTTCGGCTGGACGCATACGCCAAGGACACCTTCATGACGATGGCCAAAGGTCATTTTTTCAAAAACATATTCGGGAAGCAAAAAGATTTCTTTGCATTGGGGGCTGATATCCTCAATAAACTTTTTATTCTCCTTGGCATCAAAAAATCCCTGCTCAAAATACACCTGAGAAAAAACAACGCCTGCGCTCTGCGCGAGCGCAATCTCACGCAGACCCTCCACGATCATCAAGCCTGTTTCATCGCGAAATCTTCGCTCGCGAAGATCAACAACCGCCTTGACCTGGGGATTTCTTAAGCTCGTAATTTCTTTAATACCTGTCATGATTGGAGCGCCCGGGCAACTTTTTGATTGAGGGTAAAATGCTTACTCTTCCAAGACTCAATGATTTGCTCCTTATGCGTCGGCCAAAGTTTCGCATAAGTATCCCAACCCACCTGGGGCCCCTGACGGTTGATCCAAGGATCATTAGGATAATAACTTAAGATCCCATCGGGAAAGATTGTATTTTTGACTGCCTTATAGGTCCAATAGGTCCAATGGAAATCCTTTTCGTTAAAACACTGCACCACATCGGAAAGCCAGTCAAGCTCTCCCTCGCGATTATCCCGGGATTGCACACCAAACTCTCCAACAAAAACTGGGGCAGGATAATCCTTGGCAATCTTTGCATAGGAGGCCACCATGCGCCTAAGCATCGCCTTGTCCCAGCGAATACCCTGATACCGCAAAGGATACGACAAGAGCGGAACAAAATTAAATGTAAAATCCATCGGATGATAAAAATGAATGCTCAAGGCTATACGATCGTCGTAGAATTTATCGAGAGACTTAAGGTCCGTGGCCCATGTATTGCCTTCCACAAAAAGGATGTGACGTGGGTCAACCGCACGAATACGCTTGATGAGCGTTGCATAGAAATCATTCAAACCCTTGACATCGTTGATTACCGCTTCATTTAACAGATCATAACCGGCAATGGTTACATTGTCTTTATAGCGATGAGCGAGAAATTCCCACAATGCAAAGGTTCGCGCCTGAAATATTTTCTTTTTCCACAACTCTGCCTGGCCCAAGCTGTCTGAATGCCAATCATGATTCTGAGATCCTGGCGCGGCATGAAGATCTAAAATAACATAGAGATGATACTTCTTCGCCCACGCAATCGCCCGATCAAGATACGCCAAGCCCTCCAGACTATAATGATAGGGTCGTGTCTCAACGAGGCCATGATGAAATGGCAAACGAATACAATTAAATCCCAGCTTAGCAATCTCTTGAAAATCTTTTTCTTGAATAAAGGTCGCGTAAAAATTGCGTTCAAAATCTTTGAGGGTTTTTTCTCCCAAGGCTGATGCAAATGTTTTCTTAAATTGGCGTACAGCGATATTAGGAGCTTGCATAAAATAACCCTCCATCATCAACCATCCGCCCAGATTAACCCCCCGCAGCATCACCTTGCGTCCTTGCGCATCCACGATATGTGTCTTGTGTGTTCTTAAGAATGGGTCGTTCATGTTACAATCCTTGGCTTATAAGAAAGTCTTTGATCCCTGATAAATAACGTTCCTTAGATAACGCATAACCACCGTTGTGATCACCGTTAATCTCTAAAAAGGTTTTGGGTTTCTGCGCAGCATCAAAAAGCTTTTTGGCTAAAGCATATGGGACAATCTCGTCATCCTTACTATGAATAAAAAGTTTTGGCAATTGTATTTCTTTAACCTTTGCCGCCGAATCCATTCTTGTCTTAAGTAAAAAAGCGGGAATCAGAGGATAGTATCGACGCGCCATGTCCGCGGCTGACGAAAAAGAAGAATCCACAATCATGCTCGCCAATGGCCGGTGCAAGGCCAAGTCAGCCACAACGGCCCCACCCAACGATTCCCCATAGCCAACGATACACTTTTTATCAACATCCTGTCGTTGACTGACATAATCAAAAGCCGCGCGAGCATCCTTGTAAAGACCCTCTTCGCTTGGGACTCCCTGGCTCTTCCCATAACCACGATAATCAATAATAAAAACATTGACGCCGAGATCGCGAAACCAGAAAATTTTCTCAAGCCGATGGCTCATATTGCCCGCATTGCCATGAAAAAAAAGAATCGTGGCTTTGGCTGACGGTGCTTTAAAAAACCATCCGTTCAGTAAAAGATGATCTTCAGTCTTTAAAAAAATATCCTCGAAGACTACGCCTTGTTGGGCTGGGTCAAAATCCATCTCTTTCTGAGGAAAGAAAAGGCTTGCCCTTTCAAGATAACGAATGAAAAGAAAAGAAAGAACAAAACACGTAATGATTAAAACTAAAATTTTCATGTTTCTTCACTTTTGACATTTCTTAAAAAACAATCAGCAGGCATGCTTTCCACAATGTTCCTGCTGATCAAACAATCGAAGGCTACTTCCTCGCTGAAGAATAACTATCGAGATTATAATTGATCTCATTACACGGCTTGGTTATTTTATCGATCGAAACATGCGCCTTCTCAAAGAATGTCTTGGCCATGGTATCGTGAAAATCAGAAAAAACAACAACCCGCTTGATCCCCGCGGCAATCAAGGCTTTCGCACAGCTCGTACAAGGCATATTCGTCACATACGCGGTTGCGCCATCCGTCGGATGCCCTTTTTTCGCCGCTTGCGTTAAGGCGTTCATCTCCGCGTGATTGGTGCGGATACAATGATTATCCACAACCAGGCATCCCACATCTTCACAATGGTCATCCCCAGGAATTGATCCATTGTAGCCAGTGGCAATCACGTTTTTATCTTTCACTAAAACACATCCACAATGCATCCGCGGACAAGTCGCTCGTTCAGACGCAAGCATTGCTAATTTTAAAAAATATTCATCCCAAGATGGTCGTGCCATAGTATCTCTCCGTATTGATTATGATAATTTATTTTATATTAATATATTAATATTATATGCAGCTTCTGGATGTTTGCAAGGCTTGAATCAAAACAAACCCTAGAAATCTAAAAATGCGCGTTATATTGACCAATCTGTGCAAGCCCTTCTTTAAAAATATCTTCAGGGGTCAAATAGCTTAAAATGATATGCGCACCATGCTGCACGTCGAAGAAATATCCCGGATGAACAAGGACATGCGCACGCTCAAGAAGATCCAACACCCAGACTTCCTCCGAAGTCGCTTTGAGAAGACGCACCATGCCATACCATCCCCCTTGGGCATGTAAAAGCTCTAAGGGCGCCTTTGGGCAAAAGGCGCCCAACACTTTTTTATTCTTTTCAATGCGATCCTTGACTTGCCTCTGCATATATTCTTTTTGCAAAAGCCAATCTGCAAGGGCATTTTGCGAAGGCGTATTAACTGAAAGATAGGTATCAGCAATGATCTCTAGACGCTGTAAAGCCTGGGTCACGTGCTCCTGAGGGCCGCTTACAACAATCCAGGACAATTTCATCTGCGGAAGCCCGAGGCTTTTAGAAAGTCCTCCTAGAGTAAAAGTCAAAACAGGCTTATGACCTGCCAAGCTTCTTGTCTTGTTTTTTTCGCCCTCAAAAACATAATCAAAGAAAACCTCATCACAAATAATCGCTAAATTCTTTTCGCGACAAACCTGATCGATCACACTCAATTCTTTTTCATTCACACACGAACCCGTAGGGTTGTTGGGGCTTACGAGCACCAAGGCCTTTGTTTTTTCTGTCACAGCGGCCCTTAATCGCTTTTGGTCAATCTCCCAAGTCTCATGGTAAACAAGCGGATACTGCTTAATTTCGACATCATTGAGCTGTGCTAAACAATCAAACAACGGATAACTCGGGCTTGGGAACAAAACAACGTCTTGAGGATTGAGCAGTAAACGAAACAAGAAGGAATACGCCTCGCTCGAACTCGACGTCAAAATAACCTGTGACGGCTTCACGTCCATCCCTTGATTGCGGTACATCCGGCAAATCGCTTCTCTCGCCTTCATATCCCCAAAGGCTTGCGGCTGATAGAGCATATTTGCCGCTTTGCCAAAGGATTTGAGAATTTCTTTCTGCGGATACACAAACCCAGCACGGGTTGGATTGGACTCTGTCAGGTCAAAAATCTTAACATGGCGTTCTTTGAGTTCTTGAAGCCGAAGCATCAACGGATTTGAATCAAAAGGCCAATTCGTGCGGTGAGAAAACATAGGAGACTTAACGTTTCAGATCATCATGCAATTTTTGAATTTCTTTTTCTTTTTGCTTAAGCTGCATCTCAAGCTTATCAAATTCAGATTTGGCAACCCACTGATCTTCCTCTTTTTTCTTCTGAAGACTCGCGTTGGTCTTACGCAAATCCGCAAGCTCTTCCTTTTGTGTACGTAAAATAAATTCTAGATTCGTTACTTTTAAAACAAGATCATTGCGCTCCTTGGTAAGCTTTTCTAGCGCAACCTGGATCTCTTTTTTATCGCGTTCTGCGGCTAGACGTAAAGAATACTCATGCTCGCGATCTGTTTGGGCCTTGGTCAAATCAATCTTGACATGACGCATTTCTTTGGTACGCCGATCTAGTGATGACTCCTGCTCAGCAAGCCATTGCTTTTCGCGCTTTAGCTTTTCTTCAAATTTCTGCGTCTTCTGCTCTTCATCTTTGATTTTCTCGCGAAGCTGTTTTTCTTCCTCTTTAAGCGCAAGAATTTCTTGCTTGTGTTTAATCACATGCTCCTTAAGTCGAAAGGCCGCCTCCTGCCAACCCTTCTCCTCCTTAGAAAGAGTCTCTTGCGGCGCTTCAAGCTTTCGCCGCTTACGCCTTCGACTCTCCTCTGGAGGGAAAAAGATCGTAAAGACAATAAAGACAACAATGCACAAAACAGAAAAAACAATAATCAAATCTTTGGTCGACATAACTTTTGCAATCCTTTGTTTTATTATACTCAAAACTCTTGAAAATCAACTCAAAAACTCTTTACACAAAAGCCCCACCAAGGATACGCCTTGGCGGGGCTTGGCTAAGAAAATACTACAACCGATATTATAAAAGAGCGATACTGCTACTATAAATATAGCATAAAAGAATAGGAAAAGCAGATTTTTAAGGCACCCAAAAAACGTACTCTTTGCTACTTAACAACTCCTGGAGCCGGCATATTATTAATAGCGCCACTCGGCTGGCCTTGATTAAGATCATTAACGGCTCTTTGTAAAAGCGTCATAACGGCCGTGAGCCTTGCAGAAAGTTCTTTCTCGCGCCTATCCTTATCCGCTACCACTTGTTCAACCTTAGACGCATACGTAGATTGAGCTGCTAAAGCCTTGCCCTGATAACTTGAATAAAGTCCTAAGAAAATAATCATTACAAGCTCCACTAAAACAATCGCTTGCCAAATCTCGAGCCTCTTGCCAATCTCCTGCACTTTCATGCGTCCTCCTTGATTGAATGGTTTGTTGATCAAATACTTTATTTATATTAACACCTTTTGCAAAATATTAAAGAGATACCCTGTAAAAATAATTCCCAAGGTCGTAATGGCAAAAAAGATAATGATCAACTTTAATTTCATGGCTCGACGGAGAATAACCATCTCAGGAAGACTCAAGGCGCTTGTCGCCATCATAAAGCTAAGCGCTGTCCCTAAAGGAACACCTTTGTGAAAAAGGGCCACGGCAATCGGAACAATCGCGGCACAGCTGCCATACATCGGCACACCCAAGGCCACGGCGATCGGCACAGAAAATGGCCCTGTTTTATTAATCGCAGCATGAATCGCTTCTTCAGGAATATAATTATGGATCAAAGCACCCAACCCAACACCAACCATAATCCATATCCAAAGCCGCGCCAAAATGGTCTTGGCCTCGCCCAGACCAAAGTTGATCCGCTCTCCTAACGTCTTCGGCCCCTTTTCTTCTTGAGACTCCTCTGCTGTTAAAAAAAGATCTCGCTCCAAGTATTTCTCAAGATTCATCCGTCCTAGGATAAGGCCTGAGCCAATACCGATGACCATGCCACTCACAACATAAACCAAGGTGATTTTCCAACCAAAAAAAATTAACATCAGAACAACCAGATACTCGTTAATCATCGGGGAAGTAATCAGAAAAGAAAACATCACGCCCAGAGGAATGCCCATTTTGACAAAACTTAAAAAAATGGGGATCGAGGAGCACGAACAAAAAGGCGTAATCGCGCCAAATATCGCGGCATAGACGCTAGCAAAAAAGGAATTGTGGCTCAGCCATTGCTTAATACGTTTTTGATCAAGAAACGATCGCAAGAAACCCAAAAAAGAAATCATCACAAAAAGAAGCACCATGATCTTAATCGTGTCATAAATAAAAAAATGCAGCGCTCCCACGACGTGAGATTCAGGGTCAAGCTGAAACAGCGAATAAAAAAACCAATCAATGATGGGTTTGATCACGAGGCATCCTTAGGCTTGCTTTTTGCGCAGCAAGGCTTTGTCTTTGCTTTCTCGAGCATCTTTTGGTCCAGCTTTTCCAACAAATCTTTAAAAAATTTCTTTACCCCGTTAGAGAAATACGTCAGCCGTAGATTTCCCATTAGGGGTGACTCGCCATCAAGTGGAACCTTCTTGTCAACACCAACCGCCGAATCATTTAATTCTCTAACGGGGTGAATAGGGTTTTTGTCCTGCGTCATCGTCTCCTCCATATGTTTAATAATTTATGGTATGGTTAAATAAAACTTTTGTCAATCGATTTCAAATCTAGTAATAAAAGGAGAGAGAATTATTTCATAAATCATCTAGACAAGCCATCAAATTCACCTATAATAAATGAAAACCAACCAAAAAGGAGCATTTTTATGCAGAAAAATATCTTCATTCTTATCGGCCTCTTTGCCATAACCATGACGTTAACCGGCTGTCAAACAACGCAAGGCCACAAACAACAAGTCGATTCTCTCTCAAGCCAAGTCCAGACGCTTGAAAACGCCTTAGAAGAAAAGGACAAGGAGATCAACAGCCTTAAGGATCAGGTTGATGAATTAAGCCAACAAGTTGGCAGTAAAAATAAGGCGGTATCCGCAGGATCCCTTTCTACCGACAATAAAGATCATATCGGTATTATCCGGGTCCCTGTCAAGGTCACGGATGTTCAAAGCGCCTTAAAATCAGCTGGCTACTATACTGGCAATATTGATGGAAAAATTGGCCCAAATACCATTTCCGCTATTGCTGCATTCCAAAAAGCCAATAATCTTAAGGGGGATAGCATTGTAGGTGCAAAGACGTGGGAAGTACTTAAAACTTACTTAAGTAATTGAAAAATATAGACTTATAGGTATCTTACTCTAGAAGTGGAGTAAAATACAGAATAAAATAGGGATTCTGATATCAGAATCCCTATTTTATATCCTATCAGAACATATTATGGAGTAATATATACTGTCTTTATAAGCAAAATATAAAGATATTTGCAATAAAATATAAAACCCCGATGATCAATTCCTTGGGATTCCCAAATTGAAGATATCTTAACAATCCCGACACCATCAAAAGCGATGAACCTAAAGCTGCGACGACCTGATAAGCACTCATTTTCATCTAAAACTCCTTTCAAAACACTATTAACTACCTCTCCTCTGGACGATAAACGATGGGATGGCCTACAAATAAATACCCTTGGTCAAAGGCCTTGCGCTCCATCTTCTTTAGCTCCTCGATAAATGCATGCTTATTGACATCCAAGGTTGGCGCCGCAACGTCTTTAACGCTTAGGCCAAAGACTTTACGATAGTGGGCATAATGCTTGACCATAACCGCCTGAATACGCTGCAAAGTAGAAGGCCGACGCAACAGCTGAAAAGCCTGTGTTTTCCAAGTGCTGATAAATTCCTGAGTCAATCTTTTAGGAGCAGCAGCCAAAACAGCACCCAAATCCCGCGCGCTCTTCTCGTGCGCCTCCTGGCAAATAAATTTAAGCATATGCCAGGCCTCATATAATTCCTGCTTGCCCTTAATTTCTAAGCGCTTGAGCCACACAAAGGCATGTAGGCGCCTGGACCAGTCCCACCATTTCCATGGGCTATCAAAATCCAAAACAGGAATAAGAAATAGATCTTGTTTCAAAAGTAGCGATCCAAAAACTCCTGGCGGACGACCAAGCCTTTTATCCTTTAATGTCGTGCGATAAACCCCACACGATGGACTGCCCTCCATAAACGCAAAGGCCTCAGCTTGAGAGCGCTCTACGATCTCAAGCGCATTTAAAGCCCCAACACGCAGATTCGCAGAGACATCTTGGCCCTTACGATTTTTCATCCTGGCCTTATCTTGCCAGAAATCATCGCCGGTTCCAACAACGAGCTTCATTGGATGACGCGGCACACCCAAGCCGCTTAAGACCTCGGGGCAGACAGGGATCCAAACATAATCATTTCGCTCTCTTTCCAGGCGCGCAACTCGATCCCAACCAATGTGATTCCAGCGCACCTGTCCACCAAAATTACATTCGCTGATGCCGATACGGATTTTTTCTTTTAATTCACGGTCCATAAGCTAGCCTTTCATTTTTCTAACTTTCTCGATATATTTATCCACATCAAATTTATTTTTGCACCCCTGATAGCTCATATACCGGATTTTCCCAAAAACCGCGCGCTCGCCCCAGGCGCGATCGTGCACGCCGGCGATGGACCAGGCAATGCCAGCATAACCATTGGGGTCGCGGCCGTCGAGCTCATATTTATCATTTAAATAAACCGCAGCGGCAAAGGCCTTGTCCGCAACGGGCGTCCACTCTAAAATCTTTTTGGCCCAGTACATACGCATAAACCCATGCATCTTGCCAATTGCTACCATTTCCGATTGTGCCGCATTCCAGAGATCATCATGGGTCTTGGCAGCCTCAAGCTCTTTGAGCGAATAACAATACTCTCGCTTATCCTTGCGATGTTCAAGCAAGGTTTTCTGGACCCAGGCTGGTGCACCTTTTGTGGAATCATAATACAGATTGTAAAAACAAAAATTATCCGCCAGTTCCCGTCGGATAATAAGTTCTTCCAAGAATGCCTGCTTCGAGTTTTCGTTAGCTTTTGCGCGAGCGACAGCGAGCGCCACGCGCTGGGCTGACAATTGGCCAAAGTGCAAATACGGTGAGAGATCGGATTGGCCCTTAAGACATGGATCATTGCGCTTTACGTTATAATCAGACAATCTTTCCTGCGCAAAATCGCGCAAGGCTTTGTGCGCTTCCATCTCTCCGGGCTTGATCCAAGAAAGCTCAGCAACACTCTTATCGATATCTAAAGTACGCAAGATCTGATCAACATCGATCAATGTGGGCTTAACATCAAAAGAAAAGGGATGTTTTCTGACAAGCGGAAAATCTTCCAAAAATTGATCCACTAAACGGTTGATCTTAGGCCGCAACGTGTAGGCGCCAAACTCTTGTTTAGGCGAGGCAATCCAACACGGCACAATATTATGCGCATCCACTTCGTAGAAAGGGATATCGATGCTGCGCGCGACAGCCTTTTTCCAAGCGACTTTGACCCTTAAAGGGTCAAAGTCGCAAACAAGCGCACCAACCTTATATTTTTTTATAAACTTAACAATTGCCTCTGACGGATTGCCGAGCAAAAGAAAAAACGGGATATTTTTCTGGGAGCTAGCAGAGGCCACATCACTTAAACCTTTGAGCATAAAAGCATACTGACGTTGTGTCGCGCCCAAAAAACCCGGCGCAAGCGTAAAACCAATCACCAGCGGCACTTTATTCTTAAGCGCGAGCTCCTGGGCGTAAATAAGCGCCCAGTTATCCGCAAACCGCTGGTCCCGACTCATCCAATAAACAACCGGCCCACTTGAATAATCAAACGAGTTGAGTTGACGCCTACGCGCTAAATTCATGTTATTCAATAAATGCCACCTTAACCTTGACCTGAAACTCTTTGATCTTACCCTCGTGGACACAACCCCGTTGCTCTGTCACTTCAAAAAAATGAATATTCTTCTTTGTCTTCGCCACATCGCTCACTGCCTGATCAACCGCCTGACTAAAACCTTCCTTGGACACCCCAATCACTTCGATCATCTGAAACATAGAAACTTTTCCTTTCATTTATAATTGTTGTTCGACAGCATTGACCAGCTCTGGAGACATCGGATCCACAGGGCTGGCGAAACGGGCAACGACTTTGCCATTGCGATCGATCAAGAATTTATTGAAATTCCAGATGATGCCTCCTTCAAAGCCGGGAACACCTGTCAAATAGGCATATAACGGCGCGATATCCGCACCCTTGACGCTGATCTTGGCAAACAAGGGAAAGGTCGTCTTGTAATTCATAAAACAAAAATTCTTGATCTCTTCGTTGCTACCCGGCTCCTGGCCCATAAAATTATTCGCTGGAAATCCCAAAACCACAAAACCCCGCTCTTTATATTTTTGATAAAGATCCTCCAAGGTTTTATATTGAGATGTAAATCCACAGCGGGAAGCGGTGTTGACAATGAGCAAAACCTTGCCTTTATAATCAGCAAGCGGCACAGGTTTTCCATCAATGTCAGAAACTGTAAATCCGTAGATATCCGCTGGTTTTTGAGCCTTAACCGGTGCGGCCACCAGCATAAAAAATCCTAATGTTGCAAAACTCAACAAAACGGTTTTCATCTTGCCTCCTTTCTATTCTATTATTCTTGAGGCAGTAAAAGCCTGCAAGATTCTCTTTTTCCAAACCAACGATAACGATTTTGAGCAATGATCCGATAGACAATATTACGCAAAAAAGACGGGACAACCATAAAAACATAACACAAGTTAAAAGGAACCCCTAATGTTCTTAAGATCCGCAAACCGGCTGCCGATTCTTTGTAAACCTTCCCTCCCTGGATCAAATACACGGAATCATTGATCTGCGAAACTAATCCAAACACAGACAACATTTTCCCTGCTGCCGATGACTGGTTGGGTAATAAACGAAAGTTCTTATTTTTATCATGCTTTAGAATGAAATCAACAAACCCGTTGCACAAATGGCAAACACCGTCAAAGATCACGATCGAATGCCGGATCGCATAAGGGATCTTTTGAGGGGCCACAACCTTGACCGCAGAACCATCGACCAAGAAAGCTGAGTGCGGTTTTCCGCGGATCACGTGTCCCAGGGCCGGACCATAAAGCCCAGCGCCGTCAAAACCCACATGCACAAAATTGGCTTCGGCAAAATGCCAATCAGGCCGCTCGATGCGGTATTCGAGCGTCCTACCATTCTTTAAAGACGCATAGGCCCACGCGTGGCCGATGATAAATTCTTCAAAGCTACCAGAACGGATATTCTGCATGGCAGAATTTGCCACCATATCGAGGATGCTTGGCCGCCTACGATCTTCAACGCGGTATTGAATATAAGTGCCAAGCGCCTTTTGCTCAAGGCAGGAGGCAACGGTACGGATACGGAATTTCTCGCCGTAACAGATATTGGCGACTAAAGCCGCGGCCGGCAAGCCAATGAATTCCCGAATAAAACAAACGCCCCGACGCCAACCCTCAGGCGCTTGGCGCTTGACATAAAATCTTAAATTCATTTCCTCAAATTTACTATGGCCGAAGATCTTGCAACCCTTAAGACAAGCATCATCCCATTGAAATCCCACGAGGCTCACGAATGTTTTACCTTCCCAAAGATCCAGTTCCGTACCAGCTGGCACAAAAGGCAACAGAAGCTCCGGGTCCATTTCAAAATTGACCATGGCAAGATTCTTCCACTGGCAGGTTAAAAAATGGTTAGTCATTTCTTCTCTATTCTTTTTAAATCTTTTTGCAAGCGAAAAATGGCAAGTTCTTTTGCTTTAGCTTCAATGTCAACGGTCACATCAAGCCCTAGCCAACATTTAGGAAAATCTTTAATATTGATGTAGTCATGATGATATGCGGTATTCTTTTTCCGCCATCCATGAATAGGCGAAGAAATATGAAACAACGGCTCACGGTTCCAGGTCTTAACGGCTTTCTTGGTTATCTCTTCCACGGAACAACCGTCCGGCCGGCACCGATGATGATGCACATCATAAACAAAGCCGGCGCCTGTTGCTTGACAAAGCGGAATCAAATCTACCGGTGAATAAACTTTCTCATCATTCTCAAACGTCAGGCGACACCGTACTTTTTGAGACAACTTCTTAACATTCTTCATAACCCTTTTAAGCGCAGACCTCTTATCGCCATAAGCCCCTCCCCCATGGATATTAATCACATCGGCGCCAACCCATTCACTCACCAAGGCATGATATTCTAAGTCAACAATAGAACGATCAACAACATCATTGTTTTTAGAGCTTAGCACAATAAATTGATCCGGATGAAACGTCAGGCGTACATTGTTTTTCTTGGCCCATTGACCGCATTCTTTGAATTTCAAGACGATCTCCTCAGCCAAAGGCAAGTCCTTGATGTCATAGCCAGCCCTGGGATGGGTCTTGACAGGCAAAATTTGGCTGTTGATGCGGAAAGAGCCGATACCATGACCGGCGCAATATTGGATAGCTTTTTCTAAGGCGCAGGCGTTTTCAAAACATAACCCCGAGAGTTTCGCCAGGGCATCTTTACGCCGCATTCTCAAAATGGATGTCGCTGTTGTTGTAGAAAATTTTATCGGTTGTTCTAGAAATTTACAACACAGTCCTAATCGCATAATAAAAACTCTTCTTTCACAGCCTTTTTTAAAACAAAAAATGTATTATCAGGGGTTCATTGTGATATCTTTTTGGCCAAGGGAATCTTCAGCATCCCAACCAATGTTCCCCCGCTTCTGTCGAACGGCAGGCCAAGGCCGAACTCAACGGCTTCCATATCATTCCGTTGACAAAAAGACTTAAAAAATCTATCCCAAAAAGAAAAAACACTACCGTAGTTGGTATTAAGCTCCTCTATTTTCCGGGAATGATGGACCCTGTGCATGGAGGGACTTACGATGAATCTTTTCAACCCGCGATCCAATCTTTCACTCAAATTGATATTGCTATGATGAAAAATAATAACCAGAAATAATGCGGTTTTATAAAAAACAAACTGTTCCAAGCTCATGCCAAGCAAACATAAAACACCGATATTTAAAATATTCGAGAAAACGATCTCTGCCGGATGAAATCGTAACGCAGTCGTCGAGTCCATTTGTGTGTCCGCATGGTGCATTGCATGAAAAGGCCACAAAAAAAACCATGTATGATTAAGACGATGCCAGATGTACATCCATGCGTCAAAAAGTAAAAACATGATGATCCAGGAAAACGCCCCTGAAAGACCAAGCCATTGATGAATACTAATCTTATTGGCCTGCCCCCACAAAATGACCATTATGATTAAAGGCCCAAAAGCAACATTGATAAGCCCATTCAAAGCAGCAATCGACAAGTTCCGAAAGCCATGCGTAAGGACTTCCTTGCGTCCCTTATAAAAAGGCCAAGTGTTCTCTAGGATAAGGAACAGTATCAGGAATACGGTTCCCGCGATTAGATCACTGCTCATTTAAGCTCCAATCGTAAAACGTATATTTGATTTTCCATCTGGCTGCATCTTGAGAAAGGATCTTCCCTTCTTCTTCAGGTAAATAGCCGGCAATAAAACGCAAAACCGCTTCGGGCTTCCCTCCAAAATCTTCCTTGAACCAACCGAAAATAGGCGAAATATTGGCTGTTTTAGTTTCAAAATTAAATGAGTTCTTCTTCTCTTGAGCAAGAAATATGCTGCCTTGACTATCAAGCTGCTGATCCAATACCTTGGCTTCATATGCCTCATTTCTTAGAGGTGGACAGCCCTTCGCTGCGCAAACAACGGCAAAATGAATGCGGGGATCTTTAAAAACAGGGCGAATGATTTTGTGTTCGATACGGCTCAAAGAGGTTTTCTGGTTATTAATTGTAACTATTTTCTTATCCCAAACGGTCGTTTTAAGGATCATCCCGACGGCCAGCCCGCCGGAATGCAGCTCATTAATACTTTTTAAAGGATAATGATCACAAATAATCTTGAGCGTCCAGGCATTGTACGCATTCAGCCAAAAAGCTAAGCGCGCCTTGTTATCGGTAATCTTTTCCGGGTCTGCCTGGCTTATTTGATCAATGTACTGCGCTAAGCGCATATCCCCGCACATCCCCTTATAATCAACCATACCCTCGGTGACATAACTTTGAAGCACACCCGTAAAAAGATCATGGTTCAGGGCTTGCGCGTTAACAGAAAACAAAGAAAATATCATCAAAAAAAATGCTATCTTAAATTTCACAGGCCGCCTCTTTTCTTTTCATATTCTTTGACCAAGTCCCAAGGGGAAGCACCCAAGCGGTATCGGATCAGCAACCAAGCATTCTTAAGTTGTTGACGTAAGATTCCATTCTCTTTATAGCGAATAGCCGATGTCGTAACCGAGAGCGGCAGCTTAACAACTTTTGTAAACTTTCTAGCGCGCCTAAAGAACTCCACATCCTCAAGCAATGGCCAATCCGGAAAACCTTTAACCCGATCAAAAAATGTTCGCCGAACGACAATCCCCTGATCTCCAAAACTCGTCCAAAAAGAATCAAAACGTGTAAAAAAACTATAAAACTTTAGAAGTCCATGCGCCATATCGAAGCGCAAACGAAAACACGCCAACTGAACTTTCGGATCTTGAAACACTTTATCAATAACCTCAAACGCCTTTTGTGGTAACTCCGTATCTGCATGCAGGAAGATCAAATTCTCGCCGCTGGCAAGACGCGCACCCGCGTTGCACTGCAGACCTCTTCCCTTGGGGGCCTGCGCTAAACAAAGACGCGAAGACCAGGACGCAGGACATTCTTTAGAGCCGTCCGCTTGAACAATGATAACTTCCAAATCCGGATAACGCTCAAGCAGAATCCGTGTTTTCTGCAAAAGCGCGCTGTCCGCTTTAAGAGTGATCACAATCAATGAATAATAAGGCATAAATTCTTGTTGGCTTTCTTTAAACTTTTCCTTATGATATGAACTGATGAAACTTCCAATGAAAATAATACTCTTATCTTGTCTTTGGCTTATCAGCGTTTGTGTTCCGGCTTTCGCGACCGAGGCGTCTTGGACTGATTTTCAGCAAGCAGGATCGGCCGCGATCCTTAATTTCCCGACACAAACACCGCGCTCTGCCTCCTCGCACTCTTTTACGGTTACCAGTGACTCCTTTACAGCCCAGAAAAAAGGACGCGGCGCTTTTGATCACTTTGAGCTCGTTGACTGGCTCGCGGAGGCAACCGGGACCATCAAAGACAGACGCCTGATCCAAAAAAAATCATTGTGCGTCATCAAAGATCTTGAAGGTAACACGCTCTACCAGGCCCAAAAAGACTTTGATTACGAAAAAAAGAAAATCACCATTAAGATCGATGACCGCCGTAACCCAAAAAGAGCACGGGTTAAAAACTACACTTTTCCGATCAAAGGCCCGACTATCGATGAAATCTGCTTAACAAATTTTGTGAAAAGCTTTATTCCTTATCTAAACGAAAAGAACAACCAATCATTTTATTTAATAACATTCGAACCCGCTCTCTACAAAGTTCTTGTCAAACAACAAGGCCAAGAAACTATTACACTACCCAGCGGCCGCAGTTATGACTGTGTCAAAATTCGCCTCATTGCCGATATGGGCATTCTGGATAATGTTTTTGATCAATATGTTCCCGCAACCTTTGTCTGGTACCAAAGAACTTATCCTTTTCAATGGGTCCAATATCAAGGCCTAGAGACCGGCCGCCACTCTACCAACATTCTTTCTTACAGCAACGATTAATTTTTTCCCGAATAAAAAACAGAAGGCCCGTCGAGCACGTCCCAATGCGCTTCCTTAAGAACATTCCGGCACTGAAGCACGTTCATTCCGCGTGCCTGCTGGGTCTCCTGATGCGTGTCGCGCGGATTAGAGCCGACTTCCGCCCAAAGCAAGTTCGCGCCGGCAGCACAGCCGATCACGTTGGGCTCATGGGTACAGTTACCGGGAATATCGTAGCCAAGGGCCAATCGAACAACCGCTAAAATATGCGCCATCTTTGCTTCGCTAACGATCGGATAGGAACCAAGCTTGGTGTTAGGGATCGGAATGCGCCGGGCCGCGCCGCTATAAACCGGTTTGGCATCGCGGGTGATGATCGTTTTTTCAACCAGCTCATCCACCGAATGCTCGGTTCCCACAGGCTCAAGACATGTTCCCAAAAGGAGTCCTGCTTCTTTCGCATAGCGAAAAGTTTCCAAACGTTTTTCTTTCTTGATCTTTGTATCTCGTCCCTCGCCTAAACGCACCGCATGATAAATTCCCGCATACCCGCACGCTTTTAACCGCCTGGCTTCAGCGAGCGAAAAATCACCCACATTCGCGATCAAGATCGTTTGCGGTTTTAAACCGCGACGAATCTCCTGCGAAACCTCAAAAAACTTTTCCACCGGATAATTGCCCGTGGCCATCACAAAAACCGCATTCGCACCATCTTGCTCAAATTGACGTAACTTCTCAACAGCCTGCTGCGGGGTTAACTGCGATGATTCTTTAAAAACTTTATTCACTGCAGCAAAGGCACAAAACAAACAATCCCTGGGACACGGCGCAATATTGATCCCCACCTGCGCATGCACCTCCGCCTTGCCATGGCAAGCCTTCTGGCTTTTCTGATAAGACGCCACCTGCACCAACGCGCTTTCTTCGGTAAAAAGATCGACCTCAAAAAGCTTTTTGATTTCCAAAGCTTCCAATGCTTCCCCGTTTAAAGATTTGTTAATGATATCGTTGATGACCATATTACGTTTATTCTCCTTTCAGCAACTGGTGGACCCGTGCAATAAACTTTTCTTGATCAAAAGCCGGATGCGCGTGGCTAAATTGATAAAATTTTCTTCCGTTGATCAAAATGATCGGCGGATGAAAGGTTCCTTTAGATAAACAATAAAACGCATGATCAAGCCATGGCTTAATTTCAAAAGCAACAGGCTCAGCGGCAAAATATTCCCCTATGATCTTTTTAAGCCGATGCGTGGTCATGTCGCACTCTTCACACGTCGAACGGATCTTGAAAGGCCCCATCTGCCCCGCCCATTTATATTGAGTAATGATAACCAAATTACTTGAAACACGTTCCATAGAGAAACTCCCGGGTATGCCTGGCACAAGCTTTGTTTTTCTTTACTGATGTCCTGAGCGCTTCAAGATCTTCATATTGGTCTATATCACGCCAGGGTTTGAGCAAAGACACTTTTTGACGAGCCCCTTTGGCCTTGCGTAAACTTTCCGCAAGCACGCTGGATGTGCTCCATTTTATTCCTTGAAAGATATTCCGTACAGGTTTTTTTAAAGCCACCAAATAATACCCCCCATCGGTGGATGGCCCGAAAACCACATCATGCCGCGCAAGCTTACGAAAAGCTGTTTTAATATACGCGCAAGGAAGATCCGGCGCGTCTGAGCCAACGACAACAATTTTGGTGGCTCCTTGATTTTTTGCGAATACAAACGCGGCATAAAGTCTTTGTCCTAAAGAAACACCTTCTTGCTTATATAAAATATAGCCTGGGGCAATCCTTTTTAAATAAACAGGATGACCTTCAGAACAATAAGCCATTATTTTATGAACGTTTTTATATGTGTTAATTGCCGCAACGGTATCTTTAAGAAATGCCTTGTAAAGACCCACAATGCTCTTTTGAGAGAGGTCATTATTCAGGCGGGTTTTAATCTTTCCGCGCTGAGGCTCTTTTGCGAACACAATGATAAAGCGTTTTTCTTTGATTAAAGCCATTTTAAACCGCTAAATATAAAAATTACTTTAATTTAAAAAAACCAATGCGCCGTTTAGAATTGCCGCAAAACTGACCCAGGCAATATACGGGACCAGTAATGCTGCGGCCCATTTTGAGACCGAAAAAAACTCCATGATTGTCCAGACGATGGCTAGCCAAAGGATCACGATAGTCGTAAACCCTCCGACGATCGAATGCGCGCCAAAAAAGACGATCGACCAAAGGCTGTTGAGCACTAACTGAAAAAGAAATACGCGAAGCGCCTTTTTCACACCCTGGACATAAAGTCCTTTTCTCCAAACTAAAAAGAAGGCAACGCCCATGAAAGTATAAAGAATTGTCCATACCGGCGCAAAGACCCAGTTGGGCGGGTTAAAAGTTGGTTTATTGAGAAACGCATACCATGGCGAGATTGCTGAGCGCGTGAAAAAGGACCCGATGATCCCGGCACTTTGACAGATCAATATGCTGATGACGAGTTTAATCGTAGAGTTCAAGCCTTCGCACTTCATTTAATATCTCTTTAGGTTTTGCCTAACGGTAATCTGTTTGACTTATGATACTATCTTTGTTAAGTTATTAAAATAATAAATATTTTATAAAACCATCGATGCCGGCCATGGAAAAGAAAACAATTTTTGGGTTAGACGATATCCTTGCGATCATCCCACACAGACCACCTTTTCTTTTTGTTGATCGCGTGACAAAATTCATCCCCAACAAAATGATCGTAGCTGAACGCACCATACGCAATGATGAACCCTGGCTTAAAGGACATTTTCCACAAAAAGCGATCATGCCTGGCGTGCTCGTGCTGGACGCCCTAGCGCAAACAAGCGGGTTACTTATGGGATTTAGCCAAAAGACCTTGAGCGCGACGCCACCAACCTCACCGCGCCTTTTTTATCTTGCATCGTCTAATATCAAGTTTGTTTCTCCCGCATATCCTGGAGAAACCCTTGAACTCATCGCAGAACGCAAAGAAGAATTTGGGGTTCTTTATTCCTATCTTGTGGAAGCGATCGCCGGTCGGAAAACCATCGCTAAGGGAACGCTCATGCTTGCTAGCGTGGAAGGCGCCATCTAAAGGTCACGCGACACCGAAAGCTCACGCGCGGCGTTATCCACGCCGCGCAGATCATTCACGCAAAAGACCTTGGTCCCTTGCATAAAACCATTGGCGCGCACCAAGCCTGACAAGACCCTTCCGGGACCTATTTCTAAAAAAGTCTCCACCGGTTCGCGATGAAGATATTCCATGCACTGCTTAAAATGCACAGGACTTTTCATCTGCACGGTTATATATTCTTTTATTTTTTCCGGATTTGATTCAGGTTTGGCCATGGCGTTAAAAATAATCGGCGTGCAGGGCTCTTGGAGGATCAAGGTCTTTGCCCACACTTTAAATTTTTCATAAGCGCTCGCCATATAGGGGCTGTGCCAAGGCCCTGCGATATTGAGCATTTTATATTTACCCCCTTGAGCGTGGATCCTGGAGGACATAATGCTTAACGATGTCTTGTCTGCCGAAAGGACTATTTGCTCTGGTGAATTAATATTACTGATGAACACTTGATTGCTTAATCCTAGAGCCTCAATAAGGGCTTCAATATCGTTGACCTGCGCGGATACCGCCATCATGGCTCCGTCGCAAAGTTGGGCGGCTTCATCCATAAGCGCCCCACGCTGAGCAGCCATCACAACCGCGAGATCATCGCTGATAACGCCTGCCGCAGCCAAGGCAGTGATCTCACCTAAAGAATGTCCTAGTAAATAATCTGGCTTGATCCCTTTTTCTTGAACGCGCCTCAGATAGCCAAGCGACACGGCAACAATCAAGGGCTGCAAAAAACGCGCATTGGCAAGCCTTTTTTCAGGACCCTTTAAACAAAGCCTGGCAAGATCCTCCCCTGTGATCCGGCTCGCCTGAGCAATCAGAGACAAAAAATACTCATCACCATGAAATAAATCGCGCGCCATACCAACTTCTTGCGATCCCTGACCTGGGAATAAGAATACAGTTTTTGCCATTATTTAAAAACGATCGCTTATGTACATCATTTTTGATTAGACCGCGGTGGCCGACAATCCTCCATCCGCGACAATTGCTTGACCTGCAATATAAGAAGATCCTTCAGAGGCTAAAAATAAAGCGATCGGGGCAATTTCTTCAGGCTTCCCAAATCGCTTTAAAAGAATTCTTTCCATGTTTTGCTTTTTGATCTGCCGTGGCATCACCGCGGTCATATCCGTTTCAATAAAACCAGGAACGATTGCATTCACACGAATTCCCTTGGTTCCAAGCTCTGCTGCTAGCGACCGCGTAAAAGCGATCAAGCCCCCTTTGGAGGCTGCATAATTACTCTGCCCCGGGGTACCCACCAAACCCGCGATCGAAGCCACATTGATGATGACACCTTTTCCCGCAGAGATCATGGTCCGGCTCACCGCCTTGACCCAGCGATACGCGCCATTGAGATTAACATTGATCACTTTGTCCCATTGATCAAAAGGCATCATCATCAGAAACTGATCCGAGGTAATGCCCGCATTATTCACCAAAATATCGATCCTGCCGCTCTCTGCCAAAATAAATGCGATCGTCTTTTCGACCTCTTCCAAATTCGTCTGGGAACATTTAACAGGAATAGCACCGCAGAGATCTCGCACTTCATTGGCCGCGGCATCATCCTTGTGGTAGGTAAAATAAACCTTGGCTTTATTCCGCACAAATTCGGTGACGATCGCCCGGCCAATCCCCCGAGAACCCCCAGTCACCACTGCGATACGACCTTCAAGAAGCATATTTGGCACCTATTGCATTTTAAGATAACGTTGCCACATAAAATCCGGTAGTTCTTTAAGTAATTGCCGTGTTTTGTAATTAACGACCACCATGCTCGAGGATCCACTCGCGATCTCGGTCTTTTTCTTTTCATGGATAATCGAATGCGTAAAATCAAAACGACCCTGGTAAGCAGATTGGACACGATGCGTGGTGTATAAAATCAACGGCTCGCCATAAGTCGCATAGTTCTCATACTTACAATGATTTTCCGCGATCATAAACGTCATTCCAGTTTCAACGATCTCATCTAAGCTGATCATTTCAGAAATAATAGCAAAGCGCCCCTCATCAAACCACTTGAAATGATTAACATTATAAACCACACCAACCATATCAATATCGCACAAGCGTGGGATGATCGACAGCTTGCGCTTAATAAGCCTTCCCTTTGCATTATCCATAATGCCTCCACACTTTAGAGCTCATCGAGTTTCACAGTTAAGCTTTTGGGCATGATCGGCGGCATCGCAATCGTGGCGATCGTAAGCCCATCAGGCTTTTCAAGATTAAAAGACAGATACGGATAGGCGATAGCAACTGGAAAAAGCGCCAAGCCAATCCATGCATTGAGTCCATACGAAAAGCAGGCAGCCTGCACTTGAGCGACTTGTTTTCCTTCATGAAAAATGAAAGCGCCGGCTTTAAGATCCTCAAGGGCACTCTCGGCCTTGACACCGATGATTTTATGCGTCAATCCTTTTTCTCGCCTAGTAACAATAGGATCGCGGCCAATAAAGACCTCCTTATCAAAATCGATCATCCACTGCAAACCCAAGGCCAACGGATCTTTGACAGACAGGCCTTCCGCAAAAATATTAAAGAAGCGCCCCTCAAGACGCAAGGTATCATGAATTGTTGTCCCACAAAGGCCACCCTCGTTTTTTTGCGCAAGCGCAATCAACTTTGCTAACAACTTAGGGCCCATGTCCTTAGTAGCCAAGATCAAATATCCAAATTCTGATGTTTTGCCAGCTCGGAAAAGAGAAAACGGGGCTTCTTCAAAGCGATAGGTCTCGACAGAGAGATACGGCAAGCCTAAGACATCAGCACCGCAAAGCTCTTTAACAACCGCCCAGGCTTTATATCCGTCGACGCTAAAAACAACATGTGTCGCGGTGATATCCTCAAGCCCAAACTCCTGAGCGCCATATTTATTCATAAGGGCCTTAAGCGTCGCATCATCAACAACGCTGTCACAAAGCACAATAAAATCTTCATCATTGTTAGCAATATAGCAGTCTGCGATCAAGTTACCATTTTCATCGGACAAAAAAGTATGCAAAACTCGACAAAAACGGATCTTCGCTACATTTCCCGGAAAAAGATTTTCCAAGAAATCAACTCCCCGTTCCGCAGTGATCCGAAACTTCTGCATGGATGAAAAATCTGTAATGCCGACATGGTCACGAATCGCATGATATTCTGTTTTAAGGTCACTGATAACCGACGGAACCTCTACACCAAAACGCTCTTTAAACGAAGCCCCCTGCTGGGACAAGAGGTCACGCAACGCTGATATTCTCATGCGGCGCCTCCTTGCTTAGCTTTGTGCTCTAAAACATAATCAGCTAACGTATTGATCGAACGCAAGATCGCAATATTATTGTCCGGGATCCTGATGCCAAAACAATTTTCAACACACAAAACAACCTCGAGGGCATCGAGGGAATCCAGGCCTAGCCCTGCCCCAAACAACGAAACATCTTCGTGTAAATCTTCAGGCTTATAAGGCAGATTTAAACGCCGAATAAGCTCCTCCTTAATGGCTTGAATAACAGCAACGCGCTCATCAATCGTTGCCTGCATAGACTGATCCATTCTCGATTGTCCCTCCTTTAAAGCTTTTAACGTGAATAACTCATTGATCACAAAACTTAAAAAACAGGATACCCGATATTCCCAAGCATGTCAAATGTCAAATCACGTCTTAAGTCGATCCACCGCTCCTCTAAGCACTGACAGAAAGAACCTTCAACGTAGACAGTTCACGCTTAATAACAACGGCAAAGTTGTATCCCACGTCACTACTGCCGATCACAAGAATATGCTCAGGCGACTTAACAAGAACCTTGCGATCAATCTCTGAAACCCCTGTGACCTGAGGCCAAAGATCAAAACCTTGCTCAAAAGCTGCAAGCACGCACCCCAGGGTCACCATGATCGACGCGCTCTCCAGGTATCCTGTGTTGAAAGTTGTCGTAACAAGGGGAATTTCTTCGTAGCGCGCAGCAAAAATATTCTTGCACGCATCCATAACCTTTTGATCCTGGACATTGCCCTGAGGAGCCCACACAACAAGGCCAACCTGGTCACGAACAATCTGCGCCCTTTCCATGGCAAGCTTACAGGCATGCAAAAGGCCCTCCACGTCAAGATTTTGCCCGATAAACGGCCCGGCATCCATCGACATTCCATAGCCTAAAACCTCGCCTAAGATATGAGCGCCTCGCTCTTTAGCCTGATCAAGTGTTTCCATAACGATCATCCCCGCGCCTTCACCAACTACTTTTTGCTTTTCATGATCCAGTCGCAGTCGATAATCCCGCTCCTCTGGCCCTTGATACAAATAATGGATAACGTCATATTTCCAATAATGCCTTGGATAAACCTCATCCGCTGCTCCCACGACCAAAAACTGAGCCTGCCCTTCTGCTAAAAAATCATAGGCATAGGCTAAGGCCTGAAGCCCTGCGTGCTGCCCCGGCGCCAAAGAGATATTCACACCCTTTAAATACAAAAGATTGGACACCCATCCAGCTGTGGAATTAGCCGTGATATTTGAAAAACTGCTGATATGCGGCTGGTAATTTTCAGACGTAAAAACACTGTCCATGTGGCCTGACTCCGATGGACCATTGCAAACTCCCATGACGATACCAACCTGATCAGCATTACTTGTTCCCACACGAATTCCCGCGTGATCTAAAGCCAACTTGGCTGCAGCCGTGGCAAACTTGCTTATAAGATTTAACGAAGAGAAGTCAAGGCGCCTATCGATCTGTGCTGCTTTAAAATCTGGAACAAGGCCAGCCAAGGCAGACCCAACACCCTTAAGCTGTAAGCGTTCAATGGAACCAAGACCTTTTTTGCTTTGACGCAAGGCCACCAGCGTCTCCTTGACCGATAATCCTAGCGATGTAATAGCACCAAGGCCTGTAATAACAACACGCTGGCTTTTCCGTTCTATGGCCGGTGTTGGAAAATCCCATTTGGAAATAACAACAGCAGCGTTATTCCCGCCAAAAGCATAATTTGCAGAAATAAAAGCCTGATGTTCTTTTGGGCGTGATGTCTGAGGCACATAATCAAGCGTGCATCCCGGACGAGCGCTGGAAAAATTGACCGTAGGGGGAATAAAACCCTCGTTCATGCTTAACAAGCTGCATGTCGCCTCTAAAATACCAGCAGTTCCCATGCAATGGCCAAAAAAAGATTTTAATGAAACAACCGGTACAGGCTCATCTTTAATAAATTTCGCGATCCCCTTACTTTCCGCGCGATCATTGGCTTCCGTCCCTGTTCCATGGGCATTAATATAAGCAATGTCCTTTAAAGGAATTCCCGCGTTCCGCAAGGCATGATCGAGCGTTTTAAAAACGCCTTCACCACGAGGATCCGGAGTCGTAGGATGATAGGCATCCGAGGTCGTAGCATGACCGATGATCTTACCATAACATCTAGCGTTACGTAAAAGGGCATGCTCCATCTCTTCCACAACCCAAAAGCAGGCCGCTTCACCAATATTCAATCCATAGGGCATTGAAAAAGGCGCGATCTGGCCAGACGATAACGCTTTTAATCCATTAAACCCAGAAATGTTGGCTAGGCTCAAGCTGTCCGAGCCGCCTACCAGCACCTTTTTATAATAACCCCGACGGATCAACATCTGAGCCAGCCCCAATGCCGCTGTGGTGGAAGAGCAGGCCGTTGTCACCATCCACGTTTCCCCGCCGATCTTAAGGGCTTGCGCGATCGCCTTACCTAATCCGTAATACTTCACCAAAAGATTCATTTTCTCATCAAAGGGAACATCGGACTTCCCGTGGATCCAGCGATATTCTTTTTCGCCAGAAACCAGCCCACCGTTGCACGTACCTAAAACAACTGCAATATCGCGATTGATGGCATGTTTGTCCAACACCAAGCCCGCATCCTTGATCGCCTTACGCGAGGCGACGACAGCATGCTGAATATAAGGATCATCAAAATCATGACATTCCACCGGGCTCATGTGATCCAAAGGATCAAAATCTTTTATTTCTCCGCCGAGATTTGTACTAAAGGAAGAGGTATCAAGCTTTGTGATGGGCGCTATCCCGTGACGGCCTTCCTTGAGAGCCTCGATCATCGTTTCTTTTTCGTGACCGATCGGGCTGAGAAATCCTACCCCTGTAATCGCAGCCTGGCCACGCACACCTTTCTTCGCCAATTGCTTGCCCACCACAACGTTTTCACCCTCATAAACAATTGGCGCCAAATGCACAGCGTGCTGATCCTTATTCTTTTTAAAGAATTCTCTCCACACCTTAAGAAATTGTCCATAAAGCTCTTCGTCGCTCATCGTTGGATGGTGCGCGACAATATGCGCCCCATTATAATGCTTCCAAGTCCTATCAAAAATCCTGCCCTGGCGCTCAAGTCGATCCCAATGCACCGTGCCCGGATAAGGAGTAAAAAGAAAGAATTCCGATGTGCGAATATTCGCTTTGTTGCTCAAATCAATAATCCGATCGGCAATGCTCGTATCATCCCAATCGCGGCCAACGGCAAACGACCCAAAAAAACGAATACCACGATCTTCCATGTTCTTGACCAAGTCGCACAAGATCTGCTGTTCTTTTGCTCCCCCTTGCAGCGCCTGGATCGAAACCGGGTCAACATTCATCGTACAATAAAAATTACGGACGCCCGCCTTAGCCGCAAGGTCCAGAAACGCAGGCTCCGAGCGCAACGCCATGGTCGAGGAGACAAAATACTTCTTCTTAAGAGGGATCAGCTCCTGCAATAATGCCTTCACATAATCATGAATGCGTTTATGCGGAAAAAAGAGCACATCATCCGCAAGATACACATTGTCATACTTAAGCGTTCTCATCTCCTCAACGATATGGTCAATAGGCCGAAAACGAATATGGCTTCCCATATGGGCGGGGATCGCGCACATCGCGCAATTATAAGAACATCCCCGGGTAATCTGCACGAGATCTTCATCCCAGTCATAATTCTTTTTATTATAAAAGATTGCACGCCTAGGGATACGCATCTTGGCTAAGTCAAAGCGGCAGCCACCAATATATTTTTTCTTAAGCTGTCCCGCGCGCGCATCCGCGACAATCGCTTCCCAAACAGGCTCCGCCTCACCGACACAAACCGCATCCGCGTGCTTAAGACATTCCTCCGCCATAAACGAAGGAAAAAAACCACCCATAACAACTTTTTTACCACAAGCACGATACCCATCCGCGATCTCAAAAGCCCGCGTCGCCTGAGGGGTAAAACAATTGATCGCCACCAGATCCGTAGCAGCGTTAAAATCAACAGGATCCCCGCTGTTATCATCCACCAGCTCGACGTCAACATCAGCCGGTGTCCATGACGCCAAAATAGGGATACCCAAAGATGGCGGCGTCGTAAAATCACCAAGAAAATAATCCACCAACCCCTGGTCTAAATCTTTATTTGTACTTAGAAACTTTTCAAAACGCGGATAAATAAAGGTGATCTTCATCGGCTCCGATCCTCATGATAACAGCTTTTCCCTTGAGCCCCGCGAGGGCCCTGCCCACCATCCGCCGGAACTCGCGTTGCCCGGTAAAGGCAAGCGATTCCGCCGGTCAAAGGTTTAACACAAACCTGCGCAAAACCACAATCACGCATCAACTGTGCCACGACATCCGGTGCAGGAAAATGCTTAATGGTCCTCGATAAATAATCAAACGATGCTCGCTCTTTTAAGAAAAACCGGCTCACCACGGGCATGATCCTAGTTAAATAAAACAGATAGACGCTTCGAATAACAATATTGGCAGGCCGCGTAAACTCCAGGATGTTGATCCGGCCCTGAAATTTAAGAACGCGAGCCATTTCTGTTAAAGCTTTTTTATAATCACCTTGATTCCTTAAGCCAAAACTATTAAAAACCACATCCACGCTTTGATCCGCAAGCGGCATCGCCAATCCGTCACCCCAGCAAAGCTCAATCCGATCCTCAAGCTTAAGCCGGGCGATCTTTGCCTTGGCCAAACTTAACATCTTTTCACTGATATCAAGGCCAACAATACGGGCTTTCGAATTGTGCCGCGCTATCGCGATAGCGACATCAGCAGTTCCCGTGCAGACATCGAGGACCTTGGTCTCGACGCTGCAAGGCTCTTCTCGAACAAGGACCCTCATCCAGTGATGATGAATGAAGCCTGAAAAAAGATCATTTAAGAAATCATAGCGAAACGCGATCTGGTCAAAAACCTGACGGACCGCCTGGGTGTCGTCCTCTTCTTTTTGTGTTCTTACGTCCGCCATGCTTTATTTCACCTAAACATTATTTCAATTGTTGATAAAAGGCGTCGATCTTTGAGGGCAAGACCTCTGGCACCAAGTCGCGATGCCGAAGAGGGAGACTTGGGATTTCCCCTGCTCTGTCCGGGGCTAGGAGCGTTGCGGCCTGGCTAAGCGCATTTTCAACCCCGGTCAAATGCGTTGTACCAAAAACCCCGATACGCTTTTTGGAAAGATCATGTTGAGTAATAAAGGTTCTGACCGCGGGCGTGACATTGCCAAACCAGCTGGGCGTACCAATCAAAATGATCTCGTATTGCTGCGGATCATGCGTTAACGGCTCAAGCTTTGTCAGATTACCGGCAACAGCGTCTTTTCCAGCGGCACTAAACGCGATCGGCCCAATCCTTTTTTTCTTATCGATCAATTGTTCAAGATCCGCGTTAAATTTCTTTGCCAACTCTTGGGCCACCTGCTTCGTATGGCCTTCACGCGAATAATAGACCACCAAAACCTTTGGCTTTTCTGGAATCTGCTCCTGTGCCCAAGCCGAGCTCACCATCAAAGCGCAAAGAAATACGAAAACCACCTTGATCATTGTTTTTCCCATGGGATAAAGTCTCCTGGACCCTCTCAAAAATGCCTTTTCATGAAAACTTAATATTCTTAATACTAGCTAACATCTGCCGTCTTGCCCCATCACTAATCGTCGGCACAGCGTAAAAATATTTATGCAACGCGACTTTCAAGCCGCAAAAATTAAAGACCCCCGCATCAATGGCGATTTTCATGGCAACCAAATAGCCAAGAAGATAATAAGCAAAGCGCGGGCCACCGGTCGTTGAGAACAGCATAGCCTTCTTGCCCTTTAAAAGCCCCTGGAGCATGTGCCCTTTCATGTCATAGGCAAATCCTCGCATAAAGACACGGTCAACATACCCTTTTAATATCGCGGGCATGCTAAACCACCAAACAGGATAAATGAAAATAATCGTATCCGCCCCAGCAACAAGATCTTGTTCTTTTTGAATATCCGCCGGTATCTTTTTTTGAGCAAGTTGCATAAAATCATTTGCGCTTAAGACAGGATTAAACCCCATCTGATACAAATCTCGCACGTCCACAATCGCTCCCTGCTCCTTAAGCCTAACAACGATCTCTTCTTTGATCGCGTGACAAAAACTTTTTGGATTTGGATGAGCATAGACGACCAGATATTTCATAGATATGCCTCCTTTTTAAAATGACGACAAAAAAATGGTTTTCATGAAAATTTATTATAGCAATCTTCATGCCAAATAGGAAAATTTTTGTCTTTTAGGAAAAAATCCCTATAATAACAAAAGAGGTGTCCAATGAAGATCTTAAATTATGGTGCTGGGGCGGTCGGATTAGGATTAGATAGCTGCCTAATCAAAAGCGGCCAGACGGTTGATGTGATAGCTCGCCAAGAAACCGCTGAGCTTTTAAATAAAGAAGGCTTTACGCGTTCAGGAATTTTTGGCGATTTCACGGCTGCGCCAAACAGCTTTCGGGCATTCAGCAAACTTTCTGACATCCCAGATGCCGATTACGACTTTGTCATCGTCTCAGTCAAATCCTACGATTCTCAAAGCGCGGCTAACGATTTAAGCCAACATAAAAATATTTTCGGTAAAGACACCAAGCTCATCCTCTGCCAAAACGGCTGGGGCAACGCGGAAATCTTTGCTCAGTATTTTCCTAAGAATCAAATCTACAGCATTCGCATCATTACAGGTTTTACACGGCCCAAACCCAATCAAGTTGTGGTGACGGTTCATGCCGACGATGTGCACATCGGATCTCTTTTTAGTACTCCGCTCGATTGTTTGCAACCCCTAGCCCAAGCCATCACGCAAGGCGGTCTTCCCTGTATTGTGGTCAACGACATCGCCAAGGACCTTTGGGCCAAACTTATTTACAATTGCGCGCTCAATCCCTTGGGCGCTGTTCTTGGTGTTTCCTACGGGGCTTTAGCAGAAAAGGAAGAAACACGAAAAATCATGGAAGAGATCATCAAGGAAATCTTTTGCGTGATGCAGGCGTCTGGCTATCAAACGCATTGGGCCACAGCGCAAGAATATACAAAAACTTTCTACGACAAGCTTGTTCCAGCTACAGCTAACCATCGCTCCTCGACGCTACAAGCCCTGCGCTTGGGCAAACGCATTGAAATCGAAGCCTTGACCGGCGTCGTGCTTGAACTTGCCCAAAAGCACAACATCCCCGTTCCCGCCAACAAAAAAGTCTATGACGATATGAAGCATGTCGCGTTGTCATCAATACCCAAACACCAAGACACAATGACCAAGCAATGACCAAAATCCAATAACCAATAACCAAACATTGGTGATTGGATCTTTTGTTTGTATCTTGCGTCTTGGTTATTGGTTATTGATATGAAGCTGCACGCCAAAAACATTCCATACGCCGGCAGCAATGCGCATGCCTCTTTTGCCTTGGGCAAGCAAAAAAGAATAAACTTGATCATGAGGAACAAGCAAGACTTCGATTTCTTCGGTAGGTTCTAAGGCCTGACGAGGATTCTGGTTAAGGGGGTCGTTTTCATCAATATGCATCACAACAATTTTGGTCTTTTCATCTAACAACCCGGAGTTGACCTGCAGGGCCGGGCTTTCTCCAACAATTTTTCCAACATAACCTGTTTCTTCTTTAAGCTCCTTAAACGCTTGATCGGGATTTCCATCCGTCATACCAGCGGGAAAACCAATCACATAATCCTCTAGAGGCAAACGATACTGCTTGATCAAAACAATACGTCGGCTTGGCATCAACACAGGCACAATGATGACGCTACTTTCCTTTTTGTTGCGCACCACGGTTTCCCACATGACTTCCTGCCCACGGGAATTCAAAAAATGCGCGTGCTTGACTGACAGCCACTTACCTTTAAATAAAATTTCTTCAGAAAGTTTTTTCATTCTTTGCTTTCTATTCTTTTGTCTTTTCTGGTTTAATGTGGAAAACAGTTATCTCAGGTCGAGATAAAAACCTCACCCTCGGCGCGGCTCCCCCCTCCATGCCAACGCCTCGACTGACATATAACATTTTATCACGAGCAAGAAGATACACGCCAGACTCATATTTCTTGCCATACTGAGAAAGCGTTATGATAGCGCCATAAAATGGCAACGCAACCTGTCCGCCATGCGTGTGCCCTGACAAAATAAGATTAAACGGGTTATTCTCAATTTCTTCGTTAATGCCAGGATAATGATACAAAAGAATGTTGTACATATCTGGAAAAGCTAGATCAAAAATGTTGCTAGCGCTTATTTGCTCATCCGGATTAAAACCAGCAATGGAAATCGCCTCACCCTCTTTTAAAAATGTTTCTGCTTTTCCATTAAGCTCTTGAAATCCTGTTTCGTTAAAAAGATCAAAATCTTTCCAATACCAAACGTCCCAATTGCCTTTAACTGCGATTTTCCCCAATCGCGCCGTTAAGTTACTCAGAACATGCTTAAAAACGGGTAGAGCTTGCGGGACGTTGATTGAATCCCCGGTGAATACAATAATGTCTGGATTGATCTTGTTAACTAGCTCAACAATTTTTCTCTCATTTCTTTGCTGAACATCGCAATGCAAATCGGCGATCTGAACAAGCGTAAAATCCACTCGCTTGAGCTTTTCCGTGCTAATCTCAACATGCTTTACTTCCAGCCAATAAGGCTCAACAAAAAAGGCATAGGCTAAAAGCACAATGCCGATCAAGAAAACACAGTGAACAAATAAAGAAACTTTTGTCTGAGGGATTTCCTGTCTACGAACCCAGGAAAAGAAAAACATCACTTCATGCCGTACAACAAAAACCATTGCAACAGCAATGGCTACAATCCCTATCCATTCAGCGAACAACATTGATCATCCGTTCTCTTCCCCGCTTACGCTTAAGTGCCTGGCACATTTTTCGTCAAAATCCTAATTTTCCTTTTGGCTTTTCCGGAGGATCCAGTAACTCCCTCATGGCTCTAAAAACAACCTGAAATTGCGCATCATACTTCTCTTCCATCTTATCAATCTTTTCTTTTAAATCTTTATGCAAAAGGATCGTCCGCCTTAATCGCGTAAAGGTCCTCATAATATCAATATTAACATGGATAGCCCTTTCGCTCTTTAAGACACTCGAAAGCATAGCCACTCCCTGCTCTGTAAAAACATACGGAAGATATTTAATGTTTGCGCCTCTTTTCAAGGTGCCAAATTGGCACCTTGAAGAGTTGTATTCACTCAAGGTAAGCTCAAACATAAAATCTTCTGGAAACCGGGTAATGTTACGCCGCACGGCTCTTTTAAGCTGCTTGGTCTCTACGCCATAAAGCGAAGCCAGATCCACATCAAACATGACCTTACGGCCCCGGATAAAATAGATCATACCCTCGATCATTTCTTGGGATGCTTGACTGCGGGCGGGAACTATTTTTCTCTTCACCTTCGTTGTCATAAGCAATGCCTCCGTGTTGTCAGCCTAATAAAATAATACCACGCATGTGCACGATAAATCAAATATTCTCTTTTCAAATGACCATCATCTTTAAATGAGGCCATCATTTATGGCCAAATTTATCCCCGGGAACGCAAACGATCGCGGGATCTCTCTACATAAGAACCGCGAAACCAAGGCTGAGCAATTCCTGGTTCAGAAAAGCGCCCTTGCTCAAAACATCTTCGGGGCTCGCTTCGCTCGCCCCTTCCCGAGAAACTTCCTCCCTTTCCTCGCCGGGCTGATAAAACACATCCACCACAAATCGTCCGTATTTATCGTTTTTATGTGTCTTGACAATGACAAAATCAACTTCCTTCAATCGCGCCTCAACAAAGGCTTTTGCTTTTTTGCCTTCGGGCGTGGCGAGTTCTGGCGCGTCAATCCCACGCAAGCGCACCTTTTCCCTGACCCACGAACTAAAACCTAAGTCAATGTTGAGTACAAGCGTATCTGCGTCAATAACTCTTTCCACAAGTGCTTTGTAAGTGTAGAGCTCTTTAGGGCCTGCGTCGGAATGCTTAAAAGAATACCCTTCACCCTTTTTCGCTGACTCCAGTATTTCTCCATCCTTTAATTTGATCCCCTTGATCTCCGTGTGGACAAAAACGCTAAACCCCAGGTCAACAACCATCTTTTCTTCCACAGGATGAATAAACGACGGCTCCATAACCCGATAGGTAAAAAGGCGAGCGCGCGACACGGAAAGTTTAGGCACAGCGGGAGTGGTTTTGGACAAAGGCAACTGCGCATCCTCAATGCTCACCCTCTCCAGATGAATGGCTTGCGCCAAACGCCTAGCGTCCCATTCTTTCTTGATAGCCTGATCCGCAAAATATTCCCGTTGTTTTTTGTCCCCGATCGTGATCAGCTCTCGGTGGTGCGACCAGGTCAATTTAGGCCACGTGGCGGAAATTGGGAAGGTGCGGTAAAACCTGACAATACGCTGTAAAGTGCTCAGGTCAATGTTGAGATCATCGGAAAGCTTTCCCAAAAGCGTTGTGCCATAATCCGCGCGGTCTTTGTTCGTAAGAAGGTGCTCAGAAATCAGCTTGCCTGTTTGCCAATACGCTTTGACCTTTTCTTCTTCAATCCTTTGCAGGCCTTCAATAAAAACTTTCTTGAGTTGGGTGATAAGGGTGGGGTAGGATTGAGTCGCAAGGGATTTGGTCACGTCCTTCAAAACCTTTCTACTTTCAAAAGGTTAAATAGAAACGCTTTAGTGGGTTTTACTAAGGCTTCAGAGCCTCCTTTTTCATCACCACTTTGACGAAGCGCAACTCTCCTGGCTCCAGTTGGATCTGCTCACTCATATAAGGCACAAATCCATCTGCCCTCACCTTAATTTTCAAAGGGCCAGGGGTAACGCCGAAGGCTCCAAACTTGCCGTCAGCAGTTTTATGATCTACCCAATAATCATCTTGACCTTGAAACTCAACCTGCCAAATACTGGTCACAGGGCGGTCCTCCTCATCCACGACAATACCTCGCAACGCCGCTGCTTGTGGCACCTTCAGAACTACGTCGTTCAGTATTTGCCTATCCTTAAGATTGAATGTATCTGACCAGACATTAGGTCCTGAGGCGAAGCTTTGACACCTTCCCTCAACGAGAAGTTTAAAGGGTTCTCCAGGCATAATCCGATCAATAACAAAATAACCTTCCGGATCCGAGAGAACATAAAGTTCAAAGGAGACATGGTTTTTGTTCCTATACACAACACGAACACGCCGCCGGAAAGGATTCCCGTTCCAATCGATCACCCTGCCGCAAACTCGCGCCCCCTCCTTTGCGGTGACAACATTCAACTCATTTGTTTTAAAATTGAACGACATAGGACCCACTGCATATCCTGGAATGTCAAGTGTTAACCATCTTTGAACTCGAGCGTAATAATCGGAATTTTGACCAGAAAGGAGTTCCTCTGTCAAGGTGCATTTTCCGTCGGCATCCGTACGTACCACCTGATAATTACCCTCATACTGATCATACGCCGAAAACTTCAATCCCGCATTCGAGATCGCGACTCCTCCAGGTGCGACAACTTTAATCGAATATTCGTTGCGTATCCCGCGACCGACAGTGCCTTCTCGCGTCCGCGGCTCTTCCCGATACGGGGCAAGCTGGCGATTCTTCCATTCTATCATTTGACGTTCCACAGATTCCTTAGCTTCCGCCTCACTATATTTGCTTTGACGCGCACTGGTTAAAACACAAAAGCACCTATCCTTGGAAACAGGGATAATACGCATAGCGACAAAGTCCATGTCTGTTGCAGGAATTGCAGGGAATGGACAACCCAACGGCGCAGCGGAAAAAGAAACATGATCAGTCTTCAGAGACAACCCGCCATACGGTGAATAGATAATGAAACGGCCATTTGCATCAGTCTTTAAAACGGCAGAATGGGGTCGTATTCCATCGAAAAAAGTGAAGCCCAAAACACAATTGCTGATCGGCTCTCCCTTCTTATCTTGCAGAACACCAGCGCATACTTTCCAATCCTTGCCAAGAACCAAAACAGCCTCTCTTGTTGTGAGATGACGCCATGCGTTAAAAACAGCATACGGGTCCTGAGAAGTCGGAAGAAACCATTCAGGGACAACTGATTTTTTAGCACAGCCGGTCAAGCAACACGTGAGCAGACAGAGCACAAAACATATCACCCTACGCATAAAACACCTCCCTTATTTAATCCGCACACCAGGACTATCTAAGAATCCAATAGAAAAAAACACTTACTTATTTATTTTCACTTTTTCGAAGTCCTCTTCAACGCCTTTTCCATGCGCGCACAGGCCTGGGTAGGGGTTGCGCCTTCCGTTAAATGATCATTGCAAAGCGCTGCGTATCCACTACGATTCTTGATCTTAAACACCTTCACGGATTTGCCACATACTTTCATAATGCCTCCTTAAATGAGCCCCAAACTTACGGAGTTCTAGCGAACATAAGTTTGCTAGGCGAATTTACCCTAAGGTAGCGTTAGCGACCGAGGGGCTTCCTTTATCCTTTTCCTTCCCGCACTTCCCACGTCAATCGCGGCGTTTCTGGCACAACAACCAAGGAATCTCTGACAGTGCTCAAATCAAAATCCATCCATTGGCGCAAACGATTCTTGCCGCGGCTAGAAATACCTTCGATCAAGATCACGTAAAACGCATTAAACAAGTCAACCACATGCGCCCAACGTTTCAAACTCTTGAGCTGACGCCAAATCGCTTTGGGCCGAAAATAGAAACGAAAAAATGAATAGGTTTGAAACCACATGATGTCTTTGTGCGTCAAATGCTTCATTTTCAAGATCGGCTGGCCTTGGCCATACAATTCGTAGTTTTCATGTTCCAGTAAATGATTTTGCTTGGCTTCCCGATAAAGTTGCGTGCCGGGATACGGGGTCATGATACACGGTTGAAGAAAATCCACGTCGAGATTGATCGCAGACTCCAAGGTTTCCCTCAGCGTTTCCTTAGTTTCCTCAATATGCCCGATAATAAACGAACCGCGCACCTCCATGCCGTATTTGTGGGCCAGGCGCACAGTTTCTTTATATTTCTCCTCGTTGATAGGCTTATTTATTTTCTCACGTAAAAGCTTACTGCCAGACTCAATGCCAATCAAGAGCTGGTGACAGCCAGCCTTGGCCAGAAGCTCTGCCAAGCGTTCATTCATCATGTCCCCACGGACATAACAAACAAATTTAATATCAATTTTTTGAGCGATCAACTGCTCACAAATCGCGCGAACGCTTTGGATATTAGCGGTAAAGGTATCATCATAAAAATTAATCTGCCGCATGCCGTAGTCATAGCGCAGACATTTGATCAACTCAATCATTTTCTCAACCGAACGGCTACGCAAGGGCGTATTCGCGGAATTACAAAAAGTGCATTTGCCAGGACAACCTCGCGTCATCAAAACATTCGCCGCTGGTAAATCTCGGTACGTGCCAATAGCTGGAAAATAGTTATCAAAATCAATCAAGTGATAAGCTGGAAAAGGATATTTATCAAGATTGTGCTCGATGGGCCTTGGCGGATTGACAACAACCTTGCCGTCTTTGCCCCGATAAGCCAGGCCCAGGACATCCTCATAAGCCACGCCACGCGCCAAATCAAGCATGATCTCTTCCCCGTCGCCTTGGCAAACCGCATCAATGTTTTTATTTTGCAGCATCTGCTCTGGATTCGATTCCGCGTGTGGACCACCGACGTAAACTTTCACATCACTGACTTCCTCTTTACAGATCGTAGCCACATAATGCGCTGGAATAAAATGCGCAGCTAAGACCGTTATGCCAACAATACGCGGCTTGAGGACTTGGATCGTGCGCCGGAAATCTTCAGGGCTCAATTGTTCTCCGTGAAGATCAAGGACATGCACCTCAAAACCTTTTTCTTCTAAATAGGAGGCAATGGACAAAATACCTAAGGGCGGTAACATGCGCTGCAAACGAACACGGCCTTCATTAGACGCCCAAATAGGATAGACAAGCAAAACATCCGCCCTGTCCTTGCGAGGACGGTGAACGATGATATTTTTCTTATAAGCTTTCTTAGGAAAAGACATGCGTGCCCCTACTTATCCCATTTTCCGTCAAGAAAAGTTTGCGCCCAAAGTTCAAACATAAGCAAAACCATGATTTCTTTGTTACCAATGAGCTCGCGCTCCACCTTGTCCAAAAGCTTCTGAACGTTCGCCACATTAAAAATCTTTCGCTTCTTAAGATTTTCAGCCGATAGCACGTCGCGCGCATATTGCTCAAACCCACGATCAAAGCATTTTTCAACCGGCAAATAAAAAGCTTTCTTCGGCGCCTGGATCGTTGTCTTGGGAAGAAGATTCTTTGGCGCAAGTGCTTTACGTAATAAAATCTTTTGCTGAAAACCTTTTGTCTTAAACGAACGCGGCAAGCTCAAGCAAAACTCCACCAAGCGATAATCTAAATACGGAACCCTAGCCTCCAGGGAATGCGCCATGGTCAATTTATCCATACGTAAAAGCGTGTAGTCTGCGTTCCAATACCTCAAATCAAGGGCAAGCAATCGATTTTGGAAAACAGGATTCTTCTGGCGAGCTAAAAACCCTGAAAAAATGCTTGAAGGATCAGCGTCGCGGACAGAGCCCTCAAAGAATTCTTGAGAAAAAATATCCTGCTTTCTTCCTTCACCAAAAAGTCCAACGAGATCAAAATAACTTGTGGCTACATTATCAATCGATTGAAGATAGCGAATCACCTTCTGCGTTCCCGAAGCGCCTAATTTCGCAGGATACGGAAAAACTTTTTCCACCAGGCCTTGAGGCAGGGCTTGCAAAACTTTAGGAATCAACCCAAACATAAATCCTGGCAATGATGCGCGAAGCTCACTCCCATAGGTCATAGCCAGCTGGTGCACATAACCGCCGAGAATTTCGTCGGCGCCTTCACCAAGCTCAATGACTTTAAGGCTCTTGGCGGCATGCTGAGCCAAAAGATAGGTGGGAACAATAATGGAATCGCCAATGGGTTCTTCCAGATGCCAAAGGGCTTTTTCATAAAAACGATAATCATCTTTTTGAAGCGCGATCACCTCGTTGGTGATCCCAACAAAATCCGCAACCCGTTTGGCTGCCAAAGACTCATCAACATCGCCTCCCATGGCCATCGTAAAGCTTTGGACATTGGGCTCGTGCTTACGCATCAGGGCCACAATCGCGCTGGAATCAATGCCTCCAGAAAGAAATGCGCCAACGGGAACATCCGCGATTTGGCGTAGGGACACGGCAGAATCTAAAAGATCAAAAAACTTTTCTTGCGCCTGGAAAAAGGAACAATCCGCCATAGAAGAGCAATCATCCAAAGACCAATAGCAATGCTCTTGCACCTCGCCACTTTGCTTAATGCGCAAAAAAGATCCCGACGACAACTTTGTAATGGATTTAAAAAGCGTCTGTTCTCCTGGGCAATAGCGAAGACTAAAAAAAGAACTAACCGCACTTTCTTCAAGCCGAGGGTCAACACCTAAGCTTAAAAGAGGTTTGATTTCCGACGCAAAACAAAACTTTTCTAAATCATGATACAGATAAACAGGCTTCACGCCAAGCCTGTCACGAAAAATCAAAAGCTCTTTGTCTTTTTCGAGCCAGAGCGCAAAGGCAAACATGCCATTCATCTTTGTGACAAAGCCTGGGCCATACTCTTGTATCCCATACAAAATGACCTCTGTGTCTGTGCGCGAGCGAAAGACATGACCTTTTTTCTCTAAATCTTGCCGAAGCTCTTGGAAATTGTAGCACTCGCCATTATAGACAATGACGGCCTGGCCATGGGGAGAAACCATAGGCTGATGGCCCGCCGAGGAAAGGTCAAGAATCGAAAGCCGTTTATGTGCTAAACCAATCGCCCCTTTGACCCAAACGCCTTCATCATCGGGGCCGCGATGATGCATCCACTGCAAAGCCTCATGGAGGCTGTGCGCTTGAGCCTGACGACCGTTAAAATGAAGAAGCCCTAAAATGCCACACATGCTTAGGAGTGCCCGGGAAATTTGATTGGACGAACAATCGAAATCTTTTTATCGAAATTAAGACGCGCGATATCTTGAACTGACAAATACTCACCCTTCACTCCAAGCTCAAAGGCCTGAAAATAACGCGACTGCGGAACATAGCGGACAGGGATTTCATCGCCAAGATAAATATTTTCAATGCGCGCGTGATCTTTGAGCGTCCATTCATCTTCGATCACAAGCCCTTCGCGATTAAACTCGATTGTCCTTTTAAAACCGATCGGTGCCGGTCGAGATCCTACAGTTAAAAGTTTACGAATGAGCGCCTTAATATAATAGGCGATCTGTGTTTGCCAGCCAAACACCAACATAAAAAAACGAAATAGGATCATCGTGACGGGCGTAAAGGTCTTCATCACAACATAATGCCCCGGGCCCCCGACCGCAACCTTGTTGGCTTGCATAATAATTTGATATGTGGAATCATTCCACTTCGACGTCACGACCTTGCCATTTATGAGCTTGGCCATCCATCCTGAATCATTAAAGAAAAGTTTTTTGCTATTACAATCAAAAGCCTTCACAATGCCGCCGCGAGCTAAATTGACCACGCAATACATCGATCCTGCTTTCTTAACAAAAATACCTGCGCGCGGAAACGTCTTTTCAAAATCCTGGCGTTCAAAAGGTAAATTTGGCAAATGAGAAGGGCGTGGCACGTATTCGCCGTGCGCTTTGAGGTATTCTGCCAAGCGATACAAGACATAATGATCTTCTTGTGTCGACGGAGAAACGAGTTTGTGCGCCTGTAGACTTTTTAAACCTTCTTCCGCCATTTTCGCAGCAAGGGGAAATTGCTTGCCCCAGAATTCGTATCCAAAATGGTAAAAATGCCCTGTCTCGCGACTGCCCATGGCGCCACCAAAAAATCCATCAGGATACAAAAAGTAACTGCTAAACTCAATGGCCTTTTCAACAATCCGTTCAATGCGCTTGTCTGGCCAAAGCTGATAAAGCCGGGCTAGAAAACTAATCGTCCCCGACAAATATCCAATATCCGCACCGTCATACTCTAAACACCAGCCTTCGTCATAACAGTAGGTTTCCAATGCGGCAAATTTCTGTTTAAATCCTTTGAGCAGATACTCATCCTTGGTCAAAAGATACGCTTGATAAATCGGAAGAAGCGCCATCACGTAATGATTGGCCAAGACAAACTCTTCATTATAATCAACTAAATAGCGCCCGGCCTTGGCAACGGCGACAAAAAAAGATTCCCTGAGATCCTGAGGGAAGACATCCTCGAGTAAGGCATAGCTATCGGCCATGGCGTTAAGCAAATACCCGGTTGGACCAGCCCATCCTCGTTCGTTAGGATACCATTCGTCAAATGACCCATCGCCATGCTGGATACTCGCCCAATAGCGGATGCTCGCGATACACCATTCTAAAATTTTTGGATTCTGGTAATAAGGATTGTTTTCAAACTTCTTCGCCCACACAAGGGCAAGGATCGAGGAACCCATTTGGTTGATGGCACTGGGGAAATCACTGGTCCGATGCAACCAAAACCCACGATCAAAACATCCATAGGTTTGTGAAAAAGGATTGCGGTCTTGCAAAGATAAAATCCGTGGGATTTGCGGCAAAACAGCTTCGAGATAATGGTTTGGACTTGTACTGTTCATAAGGCGTTACAGATACAAACTGCCGTAGGCTTTATCCAGTCGACACTTGATACGGTTGATGAGCTCAAGAGAAAATCCCATGAAAAACATATTGAGGCCAATGGACAAAAGAAGAAAAATCAAATGAAACGATTGCCGATGAATCATTTCAGCCAAACTAAACTGCGTGTCCCAGAGGACATAACAAAAATCAAGAAAAGATAACGCGATAAAAAGAAGCCCCATAGGATAAAGAAATTTAATATGCTGGCCCGCGCGTAAAATAAGGACCGGAAGCGTATAGAAAACATAGACCGGGATCGACGACACAACGCGAGATGATCCTTCCTTGCGTTCGCGCCAGGCGCTTTCAATTTCTTGAATGCGGAAACCCTTTTCTTTGGCGTCGATAATGGTTTCTTGGACATAGGTGTGGGTGCCAACCATCTCAAGTTCTCTTGCGACATCGGGAACCATGGCACGCAATCCGCCGTGAGAATCCGTCAGCGGCAATTTGGTCAGATACCGCAAAATCTTCACAAGGATACGAATACCCAGTCGATTTTTCCAATGATACGCATAAGCAATGAGTCCCTTAGCCTTAAAACGTGAACCCAAAACGAGATCCGCCTCATCGCTAAGGATCGGCGCTAAGAAACGCCCAAGTTCCTTGATCTCGCTTTGGCCATCCGCATCCATAGAAATAATGATCTCTGGGTTAAATTTAAGCGCTGCCTTTAAGCCTTTCCACATCGCATAGCCTAAACCCTTGCCCTCACCGATCACAACCGTCGCACCCATGGCTTTAGCGATCTTGCGCGTTTGATCCGTAGAATCGTCGGTAATAATGACACCGACTAATTCATGATCAAGACGGTCAACTTCAGCGCGTAAATCACGAACAACCTTTTCAATGCTGGCTTGCTCATTTTTCGTCGGAATCACAGCGCAGATCTTTTTAGTCATTTAAACTCCTTTAACCTAACAAAAAGCGTGATAATGTGGTTTGTTTTTGATCTCTTGGGGCAAATCTAAATATTTCAAATCAATAATCGGCCCTGAAAAGAGAGCTAATTGCTTAAGCTCACGTGGGCTAAGTCTCAAAGGGCCAACGATGAGCATTTGCGCCTTGTCAAAAAGACTCAGCGGATTGACATAGCAACTGATCGCCGTCGAAGCAAAATCTTTCTTGACCCGATCCATCACCAAGAGTGAATCACAAACCATCAAGCGTGTTGTCTTTTTATACGAAGGAATAGCCAAAAGCGACGCCAGCACTTTTAACAAGGGGCTTTCGCGAACATCGTCAGTATCTGGTTTAAACGTTACCCCTAAAAAGCCGACACTCGCAACGTCTTGAGACTGAATAAGGCTGATCAACCGGCTGATATGCTCGTCGTTGCTAGGTGCAATGCTATTGATCAAGGGCGCCTTGACACCTTTTTGAAGAAAAAGCGAAGAAACCGCCCTAAGCTCTTTAGGAAAACAAGATCCACCAAAGGCAAAGCCTGGATGCAAATAATACGGCGAAAGATTAAGCGTTGTATCACTTAAGAAAACATCCATCACATCGTCGCTATCCACGCCGTAGGCCTTGCACAACGTTCCGATTTCGTTCGCAAAAGTCACCTTCAGGGCATGAAAACTATTGTTGGCGTACTTGATCATCTCTGCGGTGCGAAGGCTGACGTTTTTTAATTTCTTTTTCACGCGAAAAGCACGCTCAACAAAAGAAAATGTCTTGGCGCCATAAAACCCGAGGACATTAAGGCTGGGAGAAGAAAAATCTTTGACCGCCGTGCCCTCCCGCAGGAATTCAGGATAAAAACCAACACCAAAATCTTTTCCTGCTTTTTTCTGGCTTTCCGCCTCAAGGATCGGGATCAGGACATCTTCGGTTGTTCCCGGTGGAACGGTACTGCGGATAATAACATTGTGCCAGCGGCTGGATTCTTTGAGAGCCGCACCAATCGTTCTTAATGTTGCACGTAGCTGGCCCAAATCCACTTCTCCCGAGGACAAGCTTGGTGTGCCTACGCAAACAATGGATCCCTCGGATTTCTTAAAATCGGACAGGGAAAGTTCTGTAACAACGGCAAGCTTGCCCTTAGTCTTATTCTTAAGGGCCGTTGACAAAAGCTCTTGAAGCCCCGGCTCAAAGATCGATAAGCGACCTTTTTTAAGGGCTTCGACCTTGCGCGCCACAACTTCGACGCCCGTGACCTCGTGACCCATATCCACGAGCTTCAAGGCCACAACATTGCCAACATAGCCTAATCCAAAAACATTAATTTTCATAACCCTTAATCAACCTCCGGAAGTTGAAGATTCTTAGGATGATCGATCACAAAAGAATAACGAATCTCTTTCTTCTCCTTAGGCTTCAATGAAAATTCCCAGAGCCAAACACCTTGACGATCTTTCCAGTCCTTCTGGCTAGGCTCATCGCTAACGTCAAAGACTTTGGTCTTGATGCGGTCGTCTTGAGCCGTAGGCATGGATTCAAAAAGTTTGACCTTAATGTCTCGGGACTTATAATTTTCAACCGTGAGCTTGTAAGTATACGTCACCTTACGATTCATGGCATCAATGTTGGCGAACAAGGTCTTGTCTATTTCCTTCTTGATCATCTCACGCTTAACCTTGACATTTTCATCCGCGCCCAAATAAAGATCAAAGGTTTCGCCGGGCCCAACATTATCAATGCTGGACTTTCCAATATAATCGCCTTCGACAAACAAATTCACTTCCCCGGACAAAAAACTTAGCTCGTCGCTATTGATCACGCGGCTGCCAAGGTAGGCCAAGCTAGCCACCTTAGGGAAGGTTGCGTATTCATAATCCGCTTTGAGCATTTGCGTTGTCACAGGAAATTTCCGCTCGGTTCCATCAGAAGCTAGCATGATTGGCCGCGCAATGTTAAAAACAACCGAAACACCTTTTTGAACAACACTTGCGTAATTAATCTCAGCTTTTGTTTCGATGTTCTGCGTGGGCGTGGCAAACTGTTTCACCCCGTTAGAATCAGAATACGCCTCATATTGCACAGCAGCTTCGCGAAGTGATCCTTTTAAAGCCCTACCTAACATCCCACCCTCGGACCTTCTAGTCTCAGCAGGCCTCACAATCCACGAATCCACATACGGCATGCGGCCGCCCAAGAGAGGTTGGACCGTTGACAAGGTAACATCCACATTGGACCAATCCTCACCGGTATTCTGCTGCACCATGGCGTATTGCACCATTTCAACTTGCGATGGGTTAAATCCTGCGCGCGCGTCATAAACCGGACGCCAACCAGGCCCCATGACCATATACGATGTTTCCAAGGTAAACGCCCCTGCCGCCTGACATGACAATTCCACTTCGATGGAACGCTTGGCTTTTTGTGCATTGCCTCCGCGCAATTGACTCATCTCGCGCTCAAGCACATCTTTCTCTTTAGAAAGTCGTCGGATCTCAAGGCGAATCGCTTCTTGCTTATCATTTAAACCCTGCAATCCATTGCCGATAAAATCAAAAATGCCGCTTAAGTCTTGAGCTGTCGGCATCTTGGTCATAATATCTTCAGGAATTTGCTGGTTGGCAGTCAACTTAACCGAATTAATAAACTCTTTTTGCTGATTCACGATCGTCATCTTCATGTTCTGAAGGCTAATCTGATCTGCCAATATTTCAATCTGAGCGTCAAGATCCTTGACGCGCTCATCAGCAACAACAGCTAACTGTGTTGTTTTAAAGCTTGCGCCATAAAGCTTAACCTGCGCATTTCCCTGCCCAGAAATGGAAAGCGAATTCTGATCGATCATCGGGATAATGTTGTCAAAAACAATAGTATGCTCACCTTCGGAGAGGTTGACTTGCGCTTGACGAGTGATCCGTGCGGACCCAGGATAGACGCTAACGCGGGTAATGGTTGATTCAGGGGTGATCACTTCAGCGAAGCAAATGTTAAAAGAAAGAGAAAGAAAGGCTCCGACAAGAACAAACCGCATGACCTTTAACATAAACCCTCCTAGCTATATATATTAATAATATATGCATATTAACAAACAAAAAACAGGCTGTCTAGATTTTAGTACCAGTTTCCACGAATCAAAATAGACAAACAAAAAGACACCCATTCGTGTTAATGGATGTCTTTACCAAGCCTTCTAGCTCAATTTCCAAGAACTATGCCTTGGCTTTCTTCACTTCGTTCTTCTTCTTAGGACGAAGCTTGCCATAGGTCTTTTGCCAAATCTTTCCACGGCGTGTGCGTTTATCCCCTTTTCCCATATCCTTCATTCCTTTCTTTGATCAACATCCCTTTGCTCTTTTAAACCTATTCCTTTTTCGCTTGTCCTAGGCTCTTTAAATACGCACTGAGCACTCTTGCATCCAAGCGCCTTCTATTGTCAAATTTCTCAATCCACGCATTATATTCAGAAATACTCATCTGTCCATCATCCATCATAACAACAAAAACCTGATTAAGCATCATATCTTTATACGTCTCCTGAATCAAATACACAGACTTCAAGCCCTTGGCATCATTAAGTTCTTGACGCAGCGTCATCAAACAACCCTTAAGCTTCTTAACATGCTCTAGCGAAAGATCCTGCGAAACAAGCGTAGATACTTTCTGCACAGACTCCAGCGATACGCTACGCGCTACTTGATAAAGAGTATTCACAATAAAAAAAATACTCAGAAACCCTACAACAAGAATACTTCCTGCAATCCACTGGATCAGTGCTTTACGCGAAGCAAACAACCCATAAATAAGGCTTCCTAAGACCCAACTAAAAAAAATAAAAATAATCCATAACACTTTAAAAACAAGCTTCCTATCCTCGGCCATGACGCAATGAATGATCATCCAAAGAGGAAAAACAAGAAGAACAAACAACATCCCCAAAATGAAAAGAACAATTAAGGCCCCCATCTCCTCCCCCTGTCCTGACCAATGCCCTTCACAATTAAGCTAAACCCTTATGATGCTCTTGTAATGATTTTGGCGCTTGATCGCCTTTTTTCATCGCCGCGATCCCCTCAACCGTGGCCTGAGCCGCGGCCATAGATGTCACATACGGAATTTTGCGCTGAATCGCCATCATGCGCACATAGCTATCATCATGCTTACTATCGCGGCCAATCGGTGTATTGATGATCAATTGCAATTCATTATTCTTGATGGCATCCGCGATATTGGGACGGCCTTCATGAAGCTTCTGAATGCGCGTGTTGACAATATGATTTTTATCCAAAAACGCACTGGTCCCTGTGGTGGCGCGGATCTTAAATCCAAGCCGACTAAGTTCCCGCGCAATGGACAAAAGCAATTTCTTGTCTTTTTCCGCTATCGTCAAAAGTACAGTTCCTGCCCAAGGAAGCTTCGAGCCAACGGCTTCTTGGGCCTTGGCAAACGCAGCCCCAAAGGTATCGCCAATGCCCATAACCTCGCCGGTGGCACGCATCTCTGGGCCCAAGAGCGGATCCACTTCGGGAAACATATTAAAAGGAAACACGGCTTCTTTCACGCCAACAAACACAGCTTTAATCTTTTTAATTTCCGGAAAGTCTTTTAATTTCTTGCCCAACATTAAGAATGTCGCAATACGCGCAATGGGAACCCCCATGACCTTGGAGACAATCGGCACGGTGCGCGAGGCCCGCGGATTGGCCTCCAAAATGTAAAGCTTATCGTGACAAATCGCATACTGAATATTAATGATCCCGACAACCTTTAACTCTTTGGCAATAATGGCAGTAAATTTCTTGATTTCTTCTAAATGCTTATTGCTAATATTGCGGCTTGGGATTGAACACGCGGAATCCCCTGAATGCACCCCAGCCCACTCAATATGCTCCATTACCGTCGGAATAAAGGTCTCGCTGCCATCACAAAGGGCATCGACTTCGCATTCCAGGGCTTGTTCAAGAAAGCGGTCAATCAACATCGGATGTTCGGGGCTCACCTTGATCGCCTCAATGGCATATTTCTTAAGCATTCCTTCATCATAAATAATTTCCATGCCGCGTCCACCCAAAACAAACGACGGCCGCACCATTAACGGATAGCCGATCTTTTGAGCAATCGCTAACGCTTCCTCAAGCGATCGCGCAGTGCCACTCTCTGGCTGTAAAATATTAAGGTCAATCATTTTCTGACGGAAGAGTTCACGGTCTTCAGCAAAAGCAATGCTTTCCGGCGTTGTACCTAAAATCTTGACCCCATTTTCTTTAAGCTGGTCTGCGATGTTAAGCGGGGTTTGTCCGCCAAACTGCACGATCACGCCCTCGGGCTTTTCTTTTTCATAAATTGTTAAAACATCCTCGACGGTTAACGGCTCAAAATAAAGCTTATCCGAAGTATCGTAATCGGTTGAGACTGTTTCTGGATTACAATTGATCATGATCGTTTCGTACCCTGCCTCACGCAACGCAAAGGCAGCGTGCACGCAAGTATAATCAAACTCAATCCCCTGTCCAATACGGTTTGGGCCACCGCCTAAGATCATGATCTTCTTTTTGTTTGAAACCTTGACCTCGTCTTTGCCCGGGCTATACGTTGAATAATAATACGCGGCATTTTGAACTCCGCTCACAGGCACAGCTTCGTAACGCGCGATCTTGCCAAGCTTTAAGCGTCTGGCGCGCACATCTTTTTCATTGACCCCAAACAAGCCCGCCAGATATCTATCTGAAAATCCCCACTCCTTGGCCTTGATAAAATCTTGATCGGAAAGCTTGGCCCAAGACGTTTTGATCATGGCCTCTTCAAAATCCACCAAATCTTTCATTTCCTTAATAAACCATTCGCCAATGTGCGTCATGGCATGAAGCTCTGCCACGCCAAGGCCTTGACGCAAGGCTTCGTACATCAAGAAAATGCGTTCACTCGATGGGTTGCGAAGCTTTTCACGCAATTGCTCTACGGAAAGAGTTTTAAAGTTCTTCGCCCCGCCCAAACCATAGCGGCTTGTTTCAAGCGAACGAATGGCCTTTTGGAAGGCCTCTTTAAATGTCTTGCCAATACTCATGACTTCCCCAACAGCCTTCATCTGCGTTCCTAAAATATCCTTGGCTTGGGGAAATTTTTCAAAAGCCCATCGCGCAAACTTGATCACCACATAATCGCCGCTGGGCGTATACTTTTCCAGCGTTCCATTGCGCCAATAAGGAATTTCATCCATGGTAAATCCTGCAGCCAGACGCGTCGAGACCATGGCGATAGGAAATCCTGTGGCTTTGGATGCAAGCGCTGAGGAGCGTGAGGTGCGGGGATTAATTTCAATAACAACTAGACGGCCATCTTTTTTATTGTGGGCAAATTGGACATTGGTCCCACCCACCACGCCAATGGCATCAACGATCTTATACGAAAAATCCTGCATCTTCTTTTGAAGTTCAACGGGCACTGTCAACATAGGCGCGGCACAGAAACTATCGCCGGTGTGCACACCCATAGCATCAATATTTTCAATAAAACATACGGTGATCTTTTGATTCTTTTCATCGCGCACCACTTCAAGCTCAAGCTCTTCCCAGCCCACGACCGCTTCCTCGATCAAGACCTGGTGGGCAATGCTCACGGTAAGCCCACGCAAGGCAATAGCGCGCAATTCTTCAACGTTATAAGCAATCCCGCCGCCTGTGCCCCCCATAGTATAAGCTGGGCGGATAACGACAGGATATCCAAGGCTCTGGGCAATAGCTTCTGAAGCTTCCACAGACTCAGCGATCTCTGATTGAGGCACAGGAATACCAAGCCGCTTCATAGTTGCTTTAAAAATCTCGCGATCTTCGCCCCGTTCAATCGCATCGGCCTTGACACCAATGATCTGAACTCCATATTTCTCCAAAATGCCTGCCTTATATAATCCCGACGACAAATTAAGCCCCGTTTGCCCTCCCAAGTTAGGCAACAACGCATCAGGCCTCTCTTTAGCAATAATGCGCTCTAAAGATTCAAGAGTTAAAGGCTCAATATAAGTTTTATCCGCCATCTCGGGATCTGTCATAATGGTGGCTGGGTTAGAATTGACAAGAACAACCTCGTAGCCTTCTTTACGAAGCGCTTTGCAGGCCTGCGTGCCAGAATAATCAAACTCACATGCCTGGCCAATGATAATCGGACCAGAACCAATAATAAGAATCTTATGAATGTCATTACGCCTTGGCATAGAAACCCTTTCTTGTAAAAAAGAATTGAAGAATGATTTTTATTTGATCACGACGTTGTAGGTTTTGGGAAGGCTTTACAGCTTGCACCCCGTTAGAGAAGAGTGCCGATAATAACGTTGATAGATCTGCATGGCTGGCGATATCTTTACCCTTTATAAAAAAACCATTAGTATGCAATTCTCTAACGGGGTGCACTCTTCTGTACTCCAATTTCAATTTGAAGCATTGTAGCATAAAATAAAAAGGGTACAAATTTAAAAAATTGATTTCGCATTGGGCCATATCAAATATTACAGAGCGATCCTAAAAACTGATTTGTTGGTTCATAATTAACACTAACTTGTTTTTCGAGATTGTCTTCTTTTCGCAGGAGCGCTTATGTTCCCCAGCGTGGAACATTTCGCTCGATGTTCGGCTTCGCTCCTTTGCCCAAAGACAGGGCAAAGACCATGCCCGCGAAGCCTGCCCAACGTCCTTCTCGAAGCAAGACAATCTCGAACATTTTTTTGGCAACAGTCTTGATTAAAAGATCACCGAAGCTTGAAAGGCGTGCTGGCATTGTCCTCTCGCGAGTTTCCTAGCCCTCAGATCTTCTTCGTTCCTTTTTAGTCAAATCTGGGGGCTAGGGTGTGTGAGCGAAGGATAATGTCAGCACGCCCCGCTTAAGCAAGAAGCTGTTCAGTAATATTTCTTAAGAACCAACGGGATTTCTGCCTAAAAATTAGGCACGCTCAAGACCTTTGTTTGTTCTTGCGATCAAAGACCAACTCCCCGCCGTTAGCGACATTTTCCGAAGCATTCTCTTTGATAATAATCCCATAAGCAGGGCGAGGAAAGGTGTAGGCCTTCTCTAAAGCATCAGTTACGTCCTTGACAAGCACTCTCTTGACATCCAATTCCAGATGCGGTCCTTCGATAATGACAACGGGCATAGCGGACTCTCCTTAATTATTTTTTGTTTGAATGAGCTCAACCTTTTTACTGCGAGGCCAGGTTTTAATTTCATGCTCACGAATAAGCGCTGCCGAACGCGTAGGATAATTTTCTGTATATAAAAGCTCCTTCACACCGAAAAATTTTGTAAAAAGAGCGCCTTTGCCTTTTTTATGCGTTGCAAGCCTATGCTCAAGATTGTTCGTGATACCGGTATAGAGCTGATGTTTATCCGTTTCAAGAATATAAACTTTCCAATCGCCAATCGATTTCTTATTAACCCTCTTTACACCCTTAGCCTTTTTCCTTTTTGCTTTCTTCTTCATATATCACTTAGCAAAATATCTTAAATATTGCCCATACCCTTCTATTTCCAAATCCTCTTTAGGAATAAAACGAAGCGCGGCGGAATTGATGCAATAACGCTCTCCAGTGGGCTGTGGCCCATCGTTAAAAACATGGCCCAGATGCGAATCCGCGTTTTTACTGCGAACTTCAGTGCGGGTCATGCCAAGCGCTTGATCTTTTTTCTCAACAATATTGGCTGGTTCTAAGGGCTTGGTAAAACTTGGCCATCCTGTGCCAGAATCAAATTTATCAAGCGAAAGAAAAAGCGGCTCGCCAGAAACCACATCAACATAAATGCCATCTCGCTTATTGTTCCAATATTCATTGGCAAAAGGGACCTCGGTACCACATTCTTGGGTCACGTGATATTGCTTAGCGCTAAGCTTTGCCTTGATTGCGCTAGCATTAGGCTTGGCATAAGCTGCCTTTGGGCTAGAGCGTATAGGACAGATTGGGATATCTTCCCTACCCTTCCAGGTCTTCTTTAAGAAATCTGCTCGGCCTGAGCCTTTTTTATAAGCTTGATAATGCAACGCATTTGTCTTGTAATAATCTTGATGGTAGCTTTCAGCAGGATAAAACTTTTCGGCAGGAAGAATGTCAACGGCAATCGGCCTTGCAAAAATCTTCGCGTCTTGAAGCGCCTGCTTGGAGCGCTCTGCTAAAACCTTTTGCTCGTCGTTGTGATAAAAGATAGCTGTTTTGTATTGGCTCCCTTGATCGGCAAATTGGCCGCTTGAGTCGGTCGGGTCAACGCTTTTCCAAAAGACATCAAGAAGTTCCTCATAGCTAACGCGCGATGGGTCAAAGACGATCTCGATCGCCTCACGATGACCAGTTGCCCCAGTTGAAACCTCTTCATAAGAAGGATTTTCTTTTTTACCTCCCTCATAACCTGCCATGACCGACACAACCCCCTCAAGACTTTCGAAAGGCTCTTCCATGCACCAAAAACATCCGCCGGCAAAGGTTGCTTTTTGTTGTTTGTCTTGCGCTAAAACGCTAGCTGTCATCGTCACCCCCATCAAAAAACAAATAATAAGATTAAAATATTTCTTTAATAACCATCTCTGCTCCATAAAAGTCATCCTCAACCAATTCACCCTAACCGCCCTTTATACCTAAATGGAAACAATCGCAACGTTAAGCAACGCCCCAACGATCAAGCCTGTAGCCAGCATGATCGCAACAGACTTTAAAAAGTCTTTAAGCCCAAGCTCGCGCAAAAGAATGACAAAGGTCGCAATACACGGAAACGAAATGGCCAAAAGAACCGTCGCAATAAAAAACTGCTTTATGGAAAGTCCAAGCGGCAAGAGAAGCCCCACCGCTACATCCTTACGGAAAAAACCAACAACCAAGGCCACGGCTGCTTCTTTAGGCAAGCCAAAGATCTTATTCATCAATGGCGCGAGAAATGACGTGGCAACATCAAGCCAATGAAAATAAAGCATAGCATTGACTACAAAAACACCCGCAAGCACAACCGGCATAGCCTCGACGATAAATCCTTTCACACGCGTCCATAGTTTCTGGATCAAGGCCTTAAGGTCAGGAATACGATAGCTTGGAATCTCAACCAAAAGCTCAGGACTATAACCTTTCATAACGCGGTTAAGCATTAATCCCAAAATAAGCCACACCGCGAATAAAACCAAATACACGCCTAAGACATAAAAACCAGAAAACTGCCCCATCACGCCAAAGATCATGGCCTGCAGGGGCACACACGGCACGCCAATCGAGATCAAGGTGGCCGCAATAAAGCGCTCACGTCGTGATTCAAGCGTACGTGTAGACAAGATTCCTGGGACGTTGCATCCGATCCCAAGAAAGACAGGAACAATGGAGAAGCCATGGAGTCCAAGACGATGAAGAAGGCCATCGAGCAACATCGCTAGACGAGGAAGAAAGCCAATATCTTCAAGCAAGCTCAAAACAAAATAGAACGAAACAATATAGGGCAAGACCATGGCAAATTCAATATATGGCGCTGTTGTCAAGAGCCCCAACGATTGCTTAAAATCAATTTGCCCACCCACAAAATCCCCAATCAAAAGATGATGCCAAAGCGTCTCGGGCCCTAAAATAATACTAATTTTATTTAAAAAAGGCTTGTAAAACAAAAAGAAAATAGGATCGGCCACGCGCGTGACAAGAAATTCTCCGATGGTGCGCACAACCCAAAAACTCAACACAAGAACGCTCATCGCGATCACGGCGCCAGAAAATGGATGCACCGAAGCATCTTCTAAATGTTCTCGAAGGCTATGATGACGGTGCGCAAGGGTTTGCGCGAATGCCACGGCTTGACCAATGCTCTGCCAGCGGCCTTGGTGATCCAAAGGCTCACGAAACGCCATCCGGACATCTTTAAGCTGAGCGATCAGTCTTTTAATGCCAGACCCTGTGATCGCGCATGTCGACACACACACAACACCAAGGATTTTTTCCAAAGCTTTTTCATCAATAGTAATCCCACGATGAATGCCATCATCATGCATATTAAGACAGACAACAACAGGAAATTGAGCCTCGAGAAGCTGAAACGTCAGATAAAGATTACGCTCGAGGTTAGTCGAGTCAATCACGTCCAAGACCACCATGTCTTCCTTGGGGGTCTCTCGCAACAAAGACAGAGCTACCTCTTCCGCTTTTGATCCAGCCTCGAGAGAATAGATGCCAGGCAAGTCAATCACATCCCAGGTCTCGCCTTCAAAGATCAACTGTCCCTTAGCAATCTCAATGGTTGTGCCAGGATAATTCGATGAAACAACATCCACGCCTGTTAACCGTGAAAAAACAGTGCTTTTGCCAACGTTAGGGTTGCCGATCAGAAAAAGTTTTTTCATGATTTGATCTCAACTAAAATCTTTGCCGCCATGCTACGGCCCAGGGCAAAGGTCGAACGCCCCACCTTCACAACAGTTGGGCCTCTTAATGCTAAACGGCTCAGCACAGCAATTTCTCGGCCTTGATAAATACCCAAGCTCATCATACGGTTAACAAAAATACTCCCCCCGTCAATATCAGAGACAAAAACTTTTTGTGCTTCCTTGATTTGAGATAATGGTATTTTTTTCATACGCTCATGACCTAAAGACATCTTTTTCCCCATAAAAGTGAATCATTTTACCACACTTTTGACGACGCGCTTAATTAATTTGTCCTTAGCCTACAGTTGCCAAGACTCACGCAGCGCTTTTTTGTTTTCCATCAGCAAACGCATATAATCCATCTCAAGGGTAATCATTTCTTCATCACGACGCCTCAGCCATTCCGATAGCCAAGCAAAGCGGAGCGCCACAATAAACTGGACTAAACAATCCCAGCTGACATCTGAAATGATTCTTGCCTTTTGCATAGCCGCAATAAAACTTTGTATAAATTCCCCTGTCAAGGCTAAAGGGTCTTCAACTCCAACGCAACCAATAAGATTGGCCACATCATAAATTTCACTCTTATATCCTGTAAATTCCCAATCAATCACGCAATGGATGTCATCTTCTGACCAAATAATATTCATCGGGTGATAATCCCCATGACAAAAAGCAACTGGCAGCTTTGCGTAAGAGGGCATGAATTCCTTCTCAAGAAAATCCATAACGCCGACAACTTCCTCTCGAAGAGAAGTCTTATACATTTTGACATGGCCAACTAAACGATCGATATAGTCTTTAAGGGAAAAACTTCTTTGAGGATTAAAGAAAGGAATATCTTTAGATTTTTCTCGCAAATCAATTAAAAACTTGGCCAAAACAGGGCCGCGCCATGCATCATCCATATATTTCGCTCGATCAAGCTCAACGCCGGAAATAAATGGCATGATCTGCCAGAAACTACTTTTATATTTAACAATAGCCTCGCCTTGCGCGTTTGGGATATACGGCTTGACCTGCCTAAGTTTACGCTCTGACAAAAACTCTAAAGTTCTCGCAATATTCTTTTTAATTGCCAGACTCTTAAGCAAAAGCTGTTCCATGACAAAAAGCTTTTTCTCCTCATCTTCCACAACCACACGAAAGGCGCTGCGCTCAGGGCTGCCTTGAACAGAAATATCATATCGCGCCCCTGCCACTTTGATTCCCCACAAAAGCGCAATATCTTGAAGAGCAGCTGTGCTAAAGCTTGGCATCTTTTCCTTAGAAAGAACGTAAATTTTCTTATCCTGTCGTAAAATCCGACCAACGTACCCGACGCCTCGGCTACATTGATTGCCAGCAATCACAGCATGAAATTCATCGCTCCATTCCACAATGAGGGAACAACCGTTAGGACACTCTTGGCAAATAAGATTATTGATCATAGATTTTCTTTGCTAAAAATAACAGAGATTTGCTGCGATGCTAAATACCAAAAAACATCTTAACGACCCTGGTAGCTTTTGATCTAATGCCGCAAGGCCTTAATGATTTGCTTTAAAATCTTTTCAAGAAAACGGAAAAGATTTCGTGCGGTTTTACTCAAGCTCCTTTGGCCTTCTTCCGCTTCTCCCCTGGCCCACAAATAGTCAAATTCCTTTGTATATCGTACAATAAGTTTCTGATCCTCAAGGATCAGCAGATTCTCCGCGTTATCTTCCTCGGCATTTTGCGTCCAATTAAAACTCCCTGTGATCAACACCTTGCGATCAATCACGGCAAATTTATTATGCATTAAGCCGCCGCCGGTATAAAGACGCACGTCAACGCCTTGCGCTTTAAGGTCTTTGGTTTTTGAAGCTTTTTGCGCGCTTTGAGCCCTATCGGAAAGAATCCGGATGTTAACCTTTTTATTCTTTAAACGAACTATTTCCCGTGCGATATCCTCGCTGCTTAATGAATAAATCGCAATGTCAACAGACCGACGGGCTTGAGATAATTGATCAACAATGGCTTGCGTGCATCCACCCTTGGGCGAGAAAAAAACCTTGGCCTCTTGAGCGCAGGCCATCGACGATGCCCCCAAAACAAAAAAAGCCATGAACAGGAAAACCTTGGCCGCGGCAAAGTTCTGAGAACTAAAATCCGATAAACCGTCTTTTAATCTTTTCATTTTATTAAAGCCCACCAAAATAAAAACCCCACAGCCACTACGCTAAAACACGGACACGATACTTCTTAAGCATCCGCTCCGGATGATACGACGCCTTGGCAATCTTTAAGGCCAGCTTGCCTAAGTCTTGCTCAAGATTAAGAAACTCATAGTGATGCGGCAGCATCTTGGTAAAATGATTAAACATATACTGGTACATGCCCTTAAATTTTCGTTTTCCTTTGGCAAAATGCAGCGTAAACATTGTTTGATTAAATTCCTCACCCATGATGATCCCCGCAGGTTCCTGATTCACGTAGTAAATCCCTCCACATAAAACAAGCTCATCGTAAAGGTCAAAGGCTTCCAGGCACGCCGCATAATCCGTCTCTTCCTTAGATTCCGCCATATCTGCCTGCCATGCGTCCAAGACATCGCGCGCATCCGCCATGCGCTCTTTGGTTAAAGGTTTTGCCTCCGGCGTATACAGCGCCATAAACTGATTCAACAAATTCTTTTTCCCGTGCATCTTGGGTCCCTGATAGGTCGCCATTTGTTGCGTTGTATAAATATAATCAGAATCGCCTTCATCAAATTCCACGCGGACACCCTTGGGATCAAAAGAGCTCAACCAGGCTTCATCAATAGGAAAAATAAAATCATAACCCCTCGCCACCTTTAAAAGCGGTTCCACACTTTGCGTACGAATATCACAGGTGGGCATCACAAAGGAGTGTCCATCATACGTTTTACCCGTCAGCCACATCTCTTGGCCATCGACAACAAGATGAAAGTTGTGCGCATGGCGAAAAAGATAGAGATTGGCAAAACTATATTCCGACAAAAAGGTAGGAACGGCTTTAAGGCGCTCGTGAAGCTTATCCTTATGATGAAAAGCTAAGGGCTCGGAAGTCATAATAGTTTCTTTAAATTATTCTGAAAGGCGAACAATGATTCCTTTTTTCCTCGCCTGATAAAAAGCATAACGCATGGCCTGAAGTCCTAAGATTAAATAGACCACAATCAGCAAGAAGCCCTTAACGAGCCCAAACGAAAACAGGGGCTCAAAGCCAAAACTCGCACGAAAGAATTCTAAGAAATACGTAATCGGCAGCAGTTGAGCAAGATAGTAGAAAAAGGGCGGCAAGGTATTGACCGGATAATAAATACCACTCACGAGCATAAAAAGATAAGCAAACATCCAAGCGGTAATCTCAGCTTTTTGTCCAAAGGTCAGGATCAAAACGCTTACTAAAAGGCCTAGCAACAAGGCAGAAGAGAAAATACCAAATAAAAAGACCGCAAGGATCCCTATCGACGGAAAATGAAACCCAAAAAGAAACGTGGCGCACACAGAAAGAATACCAAAAATAATGCTTCCTCGGGCTATGCCAATCACCCATGATCCAAAAAGATTTTCACTCAAACCCACCGGCGTCAAAAAGGTGTGCTTCATGCTTTTGGACCAAACCTCATAAAGCAAGCTGTATGCCACATCCAGTTGTGTCACCTGTAAAACACCCGCGGCAATCGCACCGGTCATGACAAAGGCCAGGGCGTTTTCTTTCAGTTCAAGAAAATGTCCCATCAGACCAATCGATACTAAACTCACGAGGGGCCAGAAAATAAGCTCGACAAAGGCAAAAAAATTACGAACGGCAAATTTATAGTTACGATACGTAAAGGCAAAGGTCCGCTGAAACCACAGCCGCATGCTCTTAGAATCAACTATAGCATGCTCTTTTATGGATTCTGACGAGGATGAGGCCATCGCCTCTGCACTGAAAAAAGCCTTCTCGCCCTGAACCTCTTCACGCTGCGCCACAAGCTTTAAAAAAACTTCTTCGAGGCTTGCCCTGCCCTCAAGGGCTTTTAAATCAGCGGGCTTGGCCAGGCGCAACAAGCGCCCATGACGGATAAACGCAATACGGTTTGACATAGCCTCCGCCTCAGCCATGTTATGCGTCGTCAATAAAATGGTCAGCTTCTTTCTTTTAAAAACATCCAAAATGCGTTCACGGATCTTCATCGCCACATCCGGATCAAGACCTACGGTTGGCTCATCAAGAAAAATTATTTTAGGATCATTAAGAAGAGCCTTCGCCAGGGAAACTTTTTGTTTGCTTCCGCTAGATAGCTCATCAAAGCGCTGACGAGCAATAGGCCCAAGATTAAACATCTCTTTAAGTTCGCCCAATTTGCTCTCAAGAGCCCCGCCACGAAGACCGTAAAGAAGGGCATAAAACTTCAAATTCTCATCCACGGTCAAGCTCCAAGGAAAATTAGGATGACCCGAGGACATGTTAAGGATTTTCCTTAGGCGCTTAAAATATTTTGGCGCAAGAGGAACCCCATCGATCTGCACCATCCCGCTATCGGCTAAAAGAAGGGTCGAAAGAATATTCAGAAAGGTTGTTTTACCGGCGCCATTGGGACCCAAGATCCCCAAGACCTCTCCTTGAAGGATGTCCAAGCTGATACCATCCACAGCCTTGATCTTGTCAATGCCGCTTGTCTGCGACGTAAATGTTTTCTTAAGATTTCTTATTTGAATAATGGGATTCATGGCAACCTTTAATTACCGAGAACGTGTTTTAAGATCTTTCGCCATTTTTATCTTTGCTTTACAATTTTTACGCTGATTGCGCAACAAACGCGCAATATCTTTTTGCCTGACAGTTATTCTTTGCTGGACCATAAACAAAGTATTCTATCACATGTTTTTTCATTCTCATGATGAATTCATACAAACCAATCGAAGTTAAAATGATCAAAAATGAATTATTTTAAAAAGGGCCTTCTTGTCAAATCTTGACAAGAAGGCCCTCATAAAGACCCCTCTAAAAAAATATCACGCTTTTTTATCTGTCAAAACAAGCCAAAGAGCGTGAATCACGCCTGGAACACCAAGGCAAAGAGTCGCCACAATATTAATCCAAAAATGCGTACTAATACCAACTTGCATATACGCAGCTACCGGTGGCAAAAAAATAGCCAAAACAATCTTCAATATTTTCATACACCCTCCTTTCATAAAATGATAAATATTAACTTATCCTACCAAATTCTTTTTTGAAAAACAAGCATCAAAAGACCAGCACCGATCTGGGCCAAAGCAAAACCCCTTAACAAGGACACAGGGGCTTTTGCTAAGGCACGGCTCATTTTTTCATAAATCATTTTCTTTAAAGAATAATATAAACAAATAATGCCAATAAGTCCTGACACAATAAGACTCATTCTTAAAATACTAATGGACGATAATAATTTTGTTATAACAAAAAAAGCAACAGCAAACAAAAGAAATTTAAGTGGTCGAAACCCAATACGCATAAGTTTTTTTCTAGCACGTTCTGGCCAGATAACCATTAAAACTCCACTCATAATAAAGATCCAAGCAAAAATAACCATAAAAATAGTGATCTTGCCCAAGAAAAAGTTCAACCATTGATAAAAAAAGGCACCAATGCCTGCCATAACCCTACCTCCTTTTAGATTTTTTTAACGCCCTTCGATCGCCACTCTTTTGTTTTTTACGATATGCTAAATACCTCGATATTATTTTGCGCTCTCTTGGTCTACGCGGAAAAAAATAGCCCTCCAGGTCTTCCCGGCCAAGAATACGCAAAGCCTTCTGAATCAAGGGACGGTTCTCAGAATTCTGCGACTGCAACAACGCGCGCTGCATCAAGCGCTCCTGCGAATCCTTGGCAACAAAAACAGATTCTCCGCTTACAGGGTGAACGCCGGTATAATATAGGCAACTCGCGAGTGTCATAGGAAGAGGCAAATAATCTTGAATTTGCTCAGGATAAATATTGCGCGACAAAAGTCTTGTGGCGCATGACAAGGCTTCGTTCAAACGGCTTCCAGGATGCGCGCTGATAAAATAATTCACAAGAAATCTTTTCTTTTCAAGCCGCGCATTCACTTTTTCAAATTGATGAACAAAGGCCTCATATACTTTATACGAAGGCTTATTCATTAGCTTCAAAACACCCTCATCGGTATGTTCCGGGGCCACCTTCATCTGGCCGCTAATATAATTGGCGCACAACTCCCGAAGATATTCTTGCGCCTGCGACTCAACCAACAAATCATAGCGAATGCCGCTTTCAATAAAAAGATGTTTAACGCCAGGAATCTTTTTGATCGCGCGATAAAGCGCCAGGGTCTTGCTATAGCCTAATTTCAAAGACGGACATTTCTGCGGCATCAAACATTGCCTTGAGGCACAGGGATCCTGCGCATCCCATTTGGCACACGTGGCAAGATAAAGATTTGCCGTTGGACCACCAAGATCAGTAATAGTGCCCCGAAATCCAGGTAGACTAGCCAAAAGCCTTGCCTCTTTCAAAATCGATTCCTCGCTGCGACTCTGCACAATCCGTCCCTGATGCATGCCTAGTCCGCAAAAACTGCACTCGCCAGGACAACCACGTAAGGCAATGATCGACCAACGCACAGTTTCAAAACCTTTGATCCCGCCTAAGGCATCATAAAAGGGGTGCCACGCACGCTGATAAGGAAGAGCATAGCTATGGTCAAGCTCTTTAGTTGTCAAAGGTAATGCTGGTGGATTCTGCAACACATACTGATCCTTATGCAGCTGCACAATCGCCCGAGCCTTCGCAGGGCTCAGCTGCTGATTTATAACGACAAAAGCCTTGTTAAAAGCTTCAAGACTTTTTTGCACGTCTTCAAAAGAAGGAATTACAATAGCATCTTGAGGAATGTTTTCTTTTTTAACGTTAACCGCAGTTCCACGTACATTGACCATGGTGCCAATCATTTCACCGCCATCAAGGCGCTTAACAACGTCAACGATTTGTCGCTCTCCCATGCCGTAAACAATCATATCCGCTTTCGCATCAAGCAAAACCGAACGCCGAGGAGCATCATCCCAATAATCATAATGCGCAAGCCGCCTCATGCTCGCTTCAAGACCACCTAAAATAATGGGAATTCCTTTAAACGCCTCGCGTATGCGATGGCTATAAACGATCAAGGCACGATCTGGACGCTTACCCTCCACCCCGCCGGGAGTATAGTCATCGCCATGACGCTTACGCTTGTTGGCCGTATAATGCGCCACCATCGAATCAACATTCCCAGAGGTAATGCAGGCACAAAGTCGTGGCCGACCAAGCCGCTTAAAATCCTCAAGGCTTCGCCAATCCGGCTGAGCAATGATGCCAACCTTATATCCCTGATCCTCTAAAACCCGACCAATGACTGCCGTGCCATATGAAGGATGATCTACATAGGCGTCACCGCTAATGATAAGAACATCAAGCTCTCTCCATCCTCGAGCTTTTATATCGTCTGGAAACATGGGTAAAAATAAAGAATGCTGCATAATATTTATAATAGACAGGCCTTAACGCCCTACCCTTTCTTAGCTCTCACTTAAAAAAGATAGGTCGTAAGGAGGTTGTTGACCCAACTTCAAAGACAGCGCGTTGATTTCTTTCTTTAATTCAATAACGCGTGATTCACGATTGATCGTTGCAGCGTGAAATTGCTGCAAATCGGCAAGGCTTCTTTTTAAACGTTCATCGGATTGTTTGCGCTCGGTTACGTCTGTGGCAATCCCCAAGAATCCCGTCATAGCCCCTTTCTCATCTTTAATCGCCGTGACCACAAGATTAACCGTCAAAGATGCCCCATCTTTCTTAAGATACGTCCATTCATGCTCTTCATGCAAGCCGCGCTTAACACGGGCGACAAAAGTTTCAAATCCGCTGACGTGATAACCAAACTCTTGCGAAAGCACTTTGTCGTAGGCCACCATCTCTGACTCAAGATGAATCAACGAATAAACTTTCTTCCCAACCACCTCTTCTGAACGATACCCTAAAAGATTTTCTGCGCCCTTATTAAATGTTTTAATAATCCCAGAAAGATCCGTTGAAATAATAGAAACGCGCGTTGCCGCATCCATAATCGACGCAAGATCCTTGTGCGCCCGACTCAAAGCCTCTTGCGAACGCTTCAAATTCGTCATGTCAGTATAAATCGCGGCAACAAGATCTTTTGAAACCTTGCAAACAAAGTTTTCCACCCATTGCTCAATACGCCCATCTTTGTAAAGGCTTTGCGGGCAGATCTCAGAAGTGCCTGTTTTCCAAACGCGGGTAAACGCCTTCAGGAGCCCAAGATCTTGGACTCCCGGAAAAACATGAGTCACCCGCTTACCAACAACATCCTTGCGGCTAACCTGAGAAAGTCTTTCTCCCGCCTTATTGATATCAACAAAAATAAAGTCTTGTCCGTCATCAATACCCTTATAAATCGCCACACCATCAGCCATATTGTCAAAAAGGCTTCGAAAGCGCTGCTCACTTTCAAATAGTTCCGCGGTCCGCTGCTCAACTATTTTCTCTGCATGCCGACGTGCATTTTGCAAAACAAATGACAAGGCTGATAAAACAGTTGTAAGAAATAGCCCTCCCAAACATATAACCCAAGGTAAATTTTGGGGGTATTCGTCAAAAAATGCTTTTGTTGGAATAGCCACGATAGCATAAGAATTCCCAAAAAAGGTGTTTAATGTTACTTCTTTAAGTTCACCAGGTTTTCTTTTAAGAAAATCCTTAAGCTTCTCTTTGCCCCGGTCATCCATGTGAGGATAGGAAGCGATCATCTTAATCCCCGAGGGATCATTAAGGTCTAGAACAATGATCTGGGCCAACTGCTTTCTTCCGCGGGGCCCACCCAAAAGCCCGGTCTCGAGGATCGCCTGAGGACGAATCGCAGCCATAAGAAAACCTTTAAGCGCCCTGGGAGAACCTTCCACATCGGCTGACATCATTTGGTTCTCGTCAATAGGTTGATAGACCAGAAAACCGCTCTTTCGTTCTTTTTGATGCACAACAAAATCAATCCACCCCGTTGCGCACCTAAGACCGGATTCTTGCGCGCGCATCAAAGCATCGCGACGCAAAGGCTCCGAATAAGCATCAAAGCCTAAAGCCGACTTATTATCCGAACGAGGCTCCAAATAATACAACGGAAAATATTCAGGCCTCCCAGCAACCTGTCTCTTTTCCCCTGTCGTAGATTTCTCAAAAATAAAAAAATCACTTAAGCCATCTTCCCTAGCCTTTTCCTCGTAAAGCGCAACCTCTTCCTGCTTAACACGGGGCAACCACGCAAAGGCCTGACGCCCGAGATAATCGCGAACAAGCCCTAAAGCATAAAAATGAAATTCCGCTCGATCCACATTCTGTGAAGCGCGGAAAAATCTTGATAAATAATCGAGATCCGTCCGCACACTATTCATTTCTGAATAAAAGATCTGTTCTGCATTGATGGCAACTTGTTGAAATTTATCAAAAAGATCCTCACGACTTTTAGAAAAAACTGAAAGAAAAACGCAAGCTGCCATGAGTAAACAAAATCCTGCAACATAAAAGGTCTCCGCGTAAAAGAACCTTTTGCCCAAAGGTCTATCCCTTCCAAAAATAAAAAACCCTAACAAAACAAAAATAGATAAAATTAAAACCAAACTGATACCTTTCAAGCGATCCTGAAAAAAACTAGTCGTCCAATCTTGAGCATCTTGATCAAGACAAAACATCGCCAGCAAACTACCTGTACGGGGATCAAAAATAGGCACAGTTAAAGTAACCCACGTCCCCCATTGATCCGTATCAGGACCGGAAAAACTTTCTTCTTTCCTTACAAAAGCATTTTGAAAATCAGCCGAAGCATCATCATAAACATCCCCGGGCATTGAACGATCCGCAGATCCTAAGGGCTCAGAATCAACTAAAAAGACAAGCCTTCGATCTTGGCTTGACATAAGATAAGCAAATCGATATTCTGGAAAGATCTCAACAATCTTTTGTAGCTGACCCCAAATACGAATATACTGAGGCAAAAGCACATCATCCTTTGTTCCCTTAAGAGCCATAATATGCTCAGGATTAATAGACTTCGACAAAATACGTGCTTGCTTTAAAAGATATTCTTTCTTAGACGCAATCTTTTCTTCCGATACTTTATGAACAAAAAACCAACCCAAAATAACAAAAGTAATCAAAATCAATGCTTGCCAAAGAAAAACTCTCTTGATATGCCTACGTACACTTTCAGAAGACCATGAGATCCTTAAATTAATAAAAATAAGAAAACAAAAAAAGGCGATCAGCCCTGCGCACAAAGCCCGAATAACCTGAACAACCACCCCTGTTAAACGAAGAAAGGCATCATCATTAACAATAGAGGCAGGAAAAAAATCTAGCCGAGGAACAACAAAGCCAGAGGCTATCGCATAAAGAAAGAAACCTACAGCTCCCATACGCAACCATTCTTTATGATCAAAAGGCGTATCCTTCGCGCGAAGAAAGAACGCAAGGCCAGCAAGCAGACCACCAAACAAACCAAAAGAATAACGAAACCCAATATTCCAACCTGTTAGCCCATGTAACCCACAAACACTGCACAAAAGAATCAGGGGCGCATACATCCATATCCCAACCAAGGAATGCCCTTTGTCATCCCGACAAGACCGTCGACCAAATTCAAACAAGCAACAAAACGAAACCGCCATCATGATCAGCGTAAAAATTCTTAAGGAAAAATAAAAAGAGGCGCTCATGGCAAGCATGCCAAGCCATTTGCTCATGCCATGCAACAACCCAAAAAGCGCAAGCCATTGCCATTGTAAGGATGTCTTAAGCTTTTCTCTCCAAAGACGAAAAGCAATCGTCGAAAGCACAAAGAAGCTTAAGCCATAAACAAAAAGAATATAGTCCAAGTTTTCTTTCATCGTCCACAATCTCCACAAAATAATAAATTAATTTTAAGCTTATTATATCATAAGACACATAAAGGAATTCTATTTTTACTCTTTTCTGCCACCTGCTTCTTCCATTGACACTCAAACAGGGCTGTGTTATTTTAGCAAAGAACTTTTCTCTTAACACAATAAAGCACATCCCAAGATCCCATGATAACGGCCTTTAAAGATGATCTTTTCTCAAAGCAAAACCAGAAAATTCTTTTCTTTCTAGTCCTCATTTTCATCAACCTTGTCGTCTATTATCCATCGCTGTTTCATGTGGCTCGCCATGATCAACTCCAATACATTGGCGATGCAGCTCAAGATACAAGCTGGATATCGTTAGCGATCAAACGCGGTTTTTCCTATAACCGCAACAGCCATCTTTTTCTTGGATTCGATCCTACGCTCTTTCGCCCATTGTTTTATTTCATTCTAGGAACTGAACTATGGCTTTTTCGCTACAACTTTATCCTCTGGCAAGCCGCAGGCATCCTTCTACACCTTTTCGTGCTCTGGAACCTTCTTAGCCTTTTATGGCGCATCCGGCCAGGACTTTTTGCTTGGGCTTTAACTTTTTTCTTTTCAGTCCTTTATACCAACATCGAAATGATCATCTGGCACCACATCAACAGCTACATGCTCTTTTTAGGATGTATCTTGTTCTGCCTTCGTATTTTTTATGAAATCATCGATGAGAAAACCATCAAGGCCCCGCAAGCCTTCTCTTTTTTCTTTGCCTTGCTCTGCGCCTGCCTTGTTTATGACCTAGGCTTTCTTTGCAGCATTTTCTTTTTTATCTTTGCAAAGATCGCTCTCAATCCTTCAACAAACAACAACCAATGGCTATCAAAAAATTGGCGACTGGCGCTTCTAGCCCCTGCGCTCATCTATCTTTTCTTAAACGCTCTGTCCCTAGCCATGACCTGGCAAACCATTTCCGCAAGCCCCTACAAGGTCGGATCCCTGCCCCCACTTAAAACCATTCACAATCTCTGGATTTCCTTTTATTGGTGGACGACAAGCGGGCTATTCCCAACATTTCTCAAGGTTGTCCTGGCTCAACGCATTATCTTTTATTACAATTATGTTTTCTTAAATCTCAAAGACGCTTTTTTGCCTCCGCATCTCTTTTCTCTTGGTCTGATATCCGCTTTAGGCGCCATCGCAACATGCCTCATTGTCTTATGCAAAGGCATCTCTAAAAATCTTTTGTCGCGTCGGTGGCCATTCCTTATCCTGACGGCCGGTGTTTGGTTTCTACAAATGGCTGTAATCGTAGCCGGACGCATCAATCCAGATGGAATGGATATCTTGGCCAATTATAGCTACTACAACTATCTTTTCTGGGCTTACCCCTTGATCCTGATCTACGCACTGATTGATTTTCAAAAACTCTCTTGTAAAAATCCCTTCTTCAACTTAAGAAATCTCTCTTTCATTTTCCTTTGCCTACTTATTATCATCAATGGCAAAAAAACCTTTGCACTCAATATTCTCTACGCAAAAACCTGCCAAGGCCAGCGCATCATCGCCCAAAAAACTCAAAAACTCATCAAAAAACATGGCCACGAAAAAGATTTTTCCTTTGCCATCAACGATCCAGACAATTTCTATGTATCCTGGATGTACAAAGTTCCACCTGTGCCCGAGGAACAACCCTATGCGTACATGCAAATTCTTTATCCAACTCTTTATCAAAAAAGCAATCCCAAATATGTGGTGTCCTTAACAGAGCAGGAACGTAAAGACGCACTCATCGCTGGACTTGAAGCGACCCTGGAAGAGCCTCCTGTGGACTTGCGTCCGTCAGATATCAAAGGCTTTCTTCTTTTGCTAGAAATTTATATCACCGACGGCAAGAAGGATAAAGCCTTGCGCCTTATCCAAAAGGTTTCTGCGTTTAAAATTCCCGATGAAAATCTCAAAGCCTATTTAGTCACTCAAAAAAAGAGAATCAAATGAACACGCTATTACCGAACAAAGATAGCAAAAATAGCATCTGGTCCTTAGAGAAATTTGAAATTATTTTTCTTCTGACGGTTTACGCCATTGGTGTTGCCTTCAGACTCTTGCCACGATTAAGTCTTGATCCTCATTTGCTCACCTTTCAAGCCGATATTTGGTATCGACTTTGTTTAGCACAGTTTCTCTTAGACCACGGGCATCTACCGCTCTGGGATATTCGCTATGAAGCCTACGGCTATGTTCCTTTATGGTACAATCCGCTGTCTATTTACTTCTTTGCCCTTCTTAGCAAACTATCGCAACTTGACTTACCCACCGTTTGTTCAAGGATCATGCCGTTTGTTGAAGCTATATCGATCATTCCTTTCTATTTCTTGTGCCGCGCCCTCTATCAAAAACGCATTGCGTTGATCGCTACACTTTTCCTCTTACTTTCCCCTTCATATCTTTACTGGACAGGCATTTCAACCCTGCAATCCTTTACCATCTTTCTCATCCCCCTCATCCTTTTAAGATCGGAAGAGCGTCGTGTAGGGAAAGAGTGTAGATCTCGGTGGTCG
>CALGLP010000021.1 GCA_937930175.1 uncultured bacterium | reverse complement strand
CTAGAGATGATAACTTCAGAATCCTTGTGGATAGATTATGGCCGCGAGGCATAAGCAAAGAAAAGGCGAAGATCGACCTTTGGCTGAAAGATATTGCCCCGAGCGACAGCTTAAGAAAATGGTTTGATCATGACCCGGCAAAATGGACTGTATTTAAGCGGAAGTATTTTAAAGAGCTTGATAATAAAAAGGATCTTATTAAGGAAATCACTAAAAGAGCGGAAGGCGGCGTGACACTGTTGTATGCCGCAAAAGACGAAACGCATAATAATGCGCAGGGGTTAAAAGAATACATCGATGCTAAGTAAGAAAAGATGTGCTTAACGGCGGAAATTTTAGAACAACTATTTGTTTGGAAATTCAAGGCGCTGGTGACGATGATCCTGCGAACTCTCTAAAAGTATGAACAAACGCTCATTGAAATGTAAAAACTGCAAGTATTATAAAATGATAGATGCTAAATTTGGCACTTGCTACGGCGTTAAAATTAAAGGCGAAAGAGACCCTGTTCGAGGTTCGGATAAATGCAGGGGGAAGTTTTTCAAGCCAAGATAAACATCGGTGAAGGCAATTGCTTTACGGGCTTCTTTAACAAGACACAAAAATTTCAGGCATGAAGCTAAAAACAAATGGGAGGACAAAGATATGGAAATAAAATTTAAAAAACTTACACCAGATTTAATGGTTGCCGATGTAACTGCGGCTGTCAGATTCTACACTGAAAAACTCGGCTTTAAATTGAATATGCTTGTACCGGAAAACGAGAAATTAATAGAAACAAAGCTTGCCGACGGCAAAAGATATGTTTATGCAATGGTTAGCCGCAACGATACGTTTGTGATGTTCATGCGTAAAGATGCATACGGGGAAGATATCCCCGCGCTTAAAGGCGTTCCTGTCGGCGCATCCGCAGCTTTTTACTATGATGTAGACAACGTTGACGAGATCTACGACACGTTCAAAGAAAAAAGGGTTGATATTATCAAAGATATTTCTACAACTTGGTATGGCATGAAGGAATTTTATATCAGGGATTGTAACGGCTATATCCTTGGGTTTGCGGAGAAAATGTTACAGTCTCAAGAATTATAGCGTCATTTGTTTATCCATAAGCGGCCAAAATTATTAAAGAGGAGCAGGAATTGCGGATTTTATTAGTCGAAGACGAAGTAAAAATGGCCAGTTTTATTGCGCGCGGCCTAAAAGAAGAAGATTACGTGGTTGACGTGGCCACCGACGGCGAAAAGGCTTTATTCCAGGCCGAAATCAATCCGTATGACCTCATCATTCTTGATGTTATGCTACCTGTTAAGGACGGCATTACTGTATGCAAGGAACTCAGGAGCAAGAAAATAAACGTTCCCATCTTGATGCTTACTTCTAAGGACAGGGTGCGGGATAAGGTTTTAGGATTAAATTCCGGAGCGGATGATTATCTTGCGAAGCCCTTTGATTTCGAGGAACTTTCGGCGAGGATCAGCGCATTGCTAAGAAGAAACAGAGATGATAAGACGGGCATTCTAAAAGTCGCTGATTTGGAGCTAGACCAACTACGGCATAAAGTAAAAAGAGCCGGAAAAGAAATTCAGCTTAGCAGCAAAGAATTCGCGCTTCTGGAATATTTAATGCTTAATGCGAATCATGTTGTGACACGGACAACGATCTCTGAGCATGTCTGGCATGAAGATTTTGACAGTTTCACGAATGTCATTGATGTATTTATCAGTTTTTTGCGTACCAAGATAGACAAAGGGTCTGATAAACCGCTCATCCATACCATTCATGGTAAGGGGTATATAATGAGGGAAGAATAATGCGTTTCGATCTCATTAATTTTAAACGTAATATTTTGTGCATCATTTTATTAAGCGTTATTTTGGGTGCTTTTTTTATTGCTCTTGTTTTGTTCCGCCCCAGCTTTCAAAAAATCGAAATGATTTGCTATCTTTTAATACCTTTACCTATGGTGTTTTTGCTGGGTTATTTAACGAGTCAGATTTCAATAAGAAAAATTATTAAGCCGATCAAGGAAGTCGCAGAAGCAGCCGAAAGCATTACCCATGAGGATTTAAGCAGAAGAGTTAAGGTTGAGAATGCCGGTAAAGAAACGCAGTCTTTGGTTAAGGCTTTCAACGGTATGATTTCCCGCCTTGAAGCAGCCTTTGCTTATATCACCGAATCGAGTTCGTATATTGCCCATGAGCTAAAAACTCCTCTCGCAATCATGAGGGGGGAGGCGGAAGTTGCCTTAAAAAAGGAACGAGACAAGGAAGAATACAAGAAAGTTATTGTCGGCAGCTTGGAAGAAACCCGACGAATGTTTAAAATTATTGAAGACTTGTTATTGTTGACCCGTGTCAATTATCGTGCCGATGATTTGCAGCTCCAGCCTTTGGATTTAAGTCAATTTGTTATAGTATTGTTTGAAAAGGCCAAGATTTTAGCCGCGGAAAAAAATATAGCGGTCAATATTCAAACTCCCGAAACTACGGCCTTGGTGAATGCGGATGAACTGACTCTTCGGCGGTTATTTCTGAATCTTATTGATAATGCAATCAAATATACACCGAGAGACGGGAAAATGGATATTGTTGTCCATTTTAAATCCGGGCGCGTTAGGATTTCCATCGCTGATACCGGTATCGGCATTGAACAGGAAAACCTTCCCAGGCTTTTTGATAAATTTTTCCGTGTCGAAGAAAAAGCAAAAGGTACCGTCCCAAGCAGTGGATTAGGGTTAAGCATCGCGCAATCAATAGCAAAATTTCATCAAGGTGAAATAACGGTTTCCAGCCAAATCGGAAAAGGAACCGTTTTTACCGTAGACCTGCCTCGAATGACCGGTGATCTTCCTGCGGCTCCCCGCGAATAATCATTAAAATATTTAATTATTATTTAACCTTTCCTTAACCCCTCTTTTGTTACATTTGTATCGAAAGGCCGGGGAAAAATTGTTCAACAATTCAAAATTTAACTTTTTGCCTGAAGCCCCAGTTTTGTAGGGGCTCGGCAAAAGCAGCAACTGAAACCCTGGCCCCTAGAAGATAAAGTTTCAAAGGGGTCAGGGGTTGCTGCTTATAATCGGGTATGAATATTTTATTGTGGTTATTGCACAATTATTGGATGAAGAATGAGGGAAATTCAATGATGGATATTGACAGGGAGCTTAAACGATTAAATGAAGATTTGCTTAAAAGCGGCCACTTGACACAGGATGTTATTAAAAAAACGTCCAGTGTCCTGATTCGTTTTGATGCCCAGAAGATACAAGAGATCATAGATAATAATAAAAAAATAGAAGCTCTTTGTATTGATTCCGAGAAACACCTTTCAAATATCATTCAACAACACCAGCCCGAAGGCGACGTCTTAACATTTCTCTCTTCGGGCATTAACGTTAATATCGAATTAAAGCAGATTGCGAACCTAAGCGCTGGTATTGCGGAAAGTTTATCAAGTTTTAATGCCGATATTTCCGACAGGTACAAGGCCACTGTTTCTCAGTTCACTATTTTCTTTCAGAATATAGTCTGGGATTCAGTCATTTCTTTTTTGAAACAGGACGCTGAGTTAGCGAAGAAGACTGTTAAAACAAGCTTGGCGCTGAAAAAGATATGCAGCCGCATGCAAAATGATTTAATCACGGCCAATAAAACAGCCGAATCAACTGCAAAAGAAGGGACAATATTATTGTTTATCATCCAGAACGTAAAAGATATTGCTGAGCACGCCGTCAATATTGCAAAGATTTGAGAATTGCTTTCAATTGTACGCTCAGTCTTAGATTTACAGTTACTTAATATTAAAGGAACAAAATATGGAGGGATTTTAAATGATGAGGATATTGATAGTGGAGGATGAGGATAAGGTGCGAAAGCTCCATGCGGAATTGCTTGAAAATGAAGGATATGAAGTGGTAAGTGTTTCTGATGCCGCGCAAGCCAGCGAGATCCTTATTAGAAAACATTTCGATGTCATTCTGCTGGATATTAACCTTCCTCATGTTTTTGGAAGCGTATTGTTTGATCTCATGCAGGTATTTCATAAGAGCATAAAAGTAATTGTGACGAGCGTCT
>CALGLP010000020.1 GCA_937930175.1 uncultured bacterium | reverse complement strand
AGGTGTCGGAGACAAATGATCAATGAGCCACGCCCTAGCGAGGCGAACTTACCCTAAGGTAGCGTTCACGACCCTAGGGGTTCCTTCCCCTATCTGTACAACACAAACTTCTTGGTCAAGCTTAAAACATCTATTTTGATCTTTTCCAAAACCGCTGGGTCGCTACGGTGGGTAATCGCGCTATCGATAAACTCAGCGATTTGTTCCATTTCCGGCTCCTTCATGCCGCGAGTAGTCACGGCGGGTGTTCCAATGCGGATCCCGCTTGTCACGGTTGGTTTTTCAGGATCATAGGGAATCAAATTTTTATTCACGGTAATGCACACCTTGTCCAGGGCATCGGCCGCTTCAAAGCCTTTGGCATTTTTGGGACGCAAGTCAACCATAAAAAGATGATTGTCTGTGCCACCAGCCACAATGCGATAACCTTTTGCGCTAAGGGCTTTAGCCATAGTACGCGAATTCTTTAAGATCTGCTGTTGATAGCGCTTGAAATCATCACTCAAGGCCTCCTTAAAACATACGGCTTTAGCAGCAATAATATGCATCAAAGGGCCACCTTGAGTTCCTGGAAAGATCGCAGAATCAACCTTTTTAGCAAATTCTTTTTTACAAAGGATCATGCCCGAACGCGGACCGCGCAATGTTTTATGCGTCGTGGTCGTTACAAAATCGGCCACCGGCACGGGATTGGGATGAAGCCCTGCCGCCACAAGCCCTGCGATATGCGCCATGTCCACCATAAACATTGCACCGACCTCATCACAAATCTCACGAAATTTTTTAAAATCAATGATCCTTGAATACGCGGAAGCGCCCGCGACAATCATCTTTGGCTTACTTGCAATCGCCAACCTTCGAATGTCCTCATAGTCGAGCATTTCCGTTTCTTTGTTGACGCCGTAACTAACAATTTTGTATGTACGACCAGAAAAATTAATTTTATGTCCATGGGTCAAGTGTCCGCCGCATGCCAAATCAAGAGCGAGCAGGGTATCCCCTGTCTGCAGCGCGGATAAATAGACCGCCATATTTGCTTGCGAACCCGAGTGGGGCTGAACATTCACATGCTCAGCGCCAAAAAGCTCCTTGGCGCGATCCATGGCAAGCTGCTCCACCACGTCCACATTTTCGCAGCCATGATACCAGCGCGCTTTAGGATAACCTTCAGCGTATTTATTGGTCATAACGCTTCCTTGTGCTTCGAGAACAGCCTCGGAAACAAAATTCTCAGACGCGATAAGTTCAATACTTGTATTCTGACGCTTTTTCTCGTCTTGAATAGCCTGCCAAACGTCCCTATCGACCTTCTCTAAAGAATCCATTGGAATACTCCTATTTCTTACAGCTACGGCTGCTAAGCTTATCAATTTGCTTGATACGTCGCAAATGTCGGCCACCCTCAAAAGAGGCCTTAAGCCATGTGTTAATAATAGTCACCATCTCTTTTTTCGATACAAACATTGACCCTAAAATCAAAACATTGGCATCATTATGCGCGCGAGAAAAAACCGCGGCCTTTGTGTTGTAACACAGCGCGGCGCGGATACCGCGAAACCGATTAGCCGCGATCGAATGCCCAATCCCTGTCATGCAAATAAGAATTCCTCGGGAACCCTTAGACGATAAAACGCCTTGGGCGACTTTAGATGAAAATTTTGGATAATCGCAAGACGTCTCTTGTGTATAAGTCCCGACGTCAACAACCGTGAATCCTTGCGCCTTTAGGACAGCCACGATTTCTTTTTTTAATGCAAATCCACGATGATCCGCCCCGATAAAAATATTCATCCCGTTAGACCTCTCGTTATCCAATTTTTAGAAAGATTTGCTGCATCAGCATAAAATCTTGATCCCGTTATGCCAAACCACAAGAGTGCAGAATAAAAAGGTCTAACGAGACTCATATCAACTCCACAATTTTCTGAATAGATTCTTTGATCACGGCCGCGCACTCTTCGTAGGTTTGCGCACCCTGGCCCATAGGATCAGGAACTCCTAGATCATACGCCCCTGAAGATAATTTTGCAAATTCCCTTAAAAGATAAGTCCGGTTGGTCGCCGATGGTTCAAAATGAATCAGTTGATAGCGATGCATGGACGTCATCGCTAAAATCAAATCCGCCTTCTTGACCATCATACGTGTTAAACAGCGCGCCTTATGCCGCGAGGCATCAATACCCTCTTTTTTTAATGTTTCCACCGTCTCTAAAGTTGGAGCGCCGCCTAAGAACGCGCTCGTTCCCGCCGAGGAGACCTCGACATCCTTACGACCTTTCAAGGCTTCCCGGAAAAGATATTCGGCCATAACAGAGCGACAGCTGTTGCCGGTACAAACAAAAAGGACATGTTTTTTATTGGCTTCTTTTTCTAAATCTTCTAAACGCACAGGCCCTGGACGCAAAATCTTTAGCTTTGCCGCTGTTAAATCAACAACCGTCGACGACGCACCTAGGCTAACCTCTCCAGAATCAATGGCCATTTCCACTAAACCATCAAGCTTTCTTAACGCCTGCGCACAATCGGTTGGCGGCGGGTCACCTTCAACATTGGCTGAAGGCGCAGCGATGGGACAGCGCGCTTCACGCACCAAGGCGAGCGCCACGGGATGATTGGACATACGCAAGCCAATCGTCTTTCCCTGCTGCCGCGATGGAACAACAACGGTCAAAGGCCCAGGCCAAAACGCATCAATGATTTTATATGTGGACAAGTGAACAACCGCGGCCAGATCATCAATATCTTCTTTATTAGAAATCAAAACAGAAAAAGGCTTATCATCAGAACGCTCTTTAACCTCACGCAAGGCGCCCAACGCTTTTTCGTCAAAAAAATGGGCCCCCAGACCATAAACTGTTTCTGTAGGAAAAATCACAAGCCCACCTTGATGAATGACATGCGCAGCTTGAGCGATCAAGTCATAATCAATGCTATTTGCTTTTATATTAACTTTTCTTGTTTTCATAATGGAAGTTTAATCTTTGCAATCTTTTGAGCCTGCATTTTTTTATAATCCATCAGTTGCTTGCGCAAGCCTTTATTATTAAGCGCAACGATTTTCATGGCAAGGAACGCGGCATTCTTGGCTCCCGCCTTGCCAATACCCACGGTCGCGACCGGAACTCCAGGAGGCATCTGCACCGTTGATAATAAGGAGTCCATACCGTTTAATTCCGCCGTGTGCATCGGAATGCCAATCACAGGAATCGATGTATGTCCAGCGATCACCCCGGCAAGCGCGGCAGCGCCACCAGCGGCCGCAATCGCGACTTTCACACCACGCGCCTCAAGCTGACAGGCATAGCGCGTTGTTTCTTGAGGAGTGCGATGCGCTGAAAGAACTTTGGCTTCAAACGCAATCTTAAACTCCTTTAAAATTTTCGCGGTCTCGCTCACCACAGGCCAGTCTGAATCACTTCCCATCACGATGACAACGTCTAGTTTTTTCATAAAGTCCTCACTTTGTTAATGTCTCTTATTCTCAATAACGTTTTAAAGCCTTAGCGCCAATATCCCTTCGGAAAAAACAACCATCAAAGGAAATCTTATCAACGGCAGTATAAACCTGATGAATCGCTTTTTCAATACCTTGGCCTAAGCTTGTCACGCCTAAGACACGACCACCCGAAGTCACGATCTCCTGGCCTTGTTTTTTTGTTCCCGCATGAAAGACAACGGTGTCTTTCATTTGACCAGCCTCGGAGAGCCCAGAGATCACTTTTCCTTTTTCGTAAACCCCTGGATAACCTCGCGCGCTCATCACCACGCAGAGGCAGGAACGTTTATCCCAATCGAGAGAAAACATATTAAGCCGTCCCTGACACGACGCCAGACACAAATCAACCAAATCTGTTTTCAGCCGCGGCAAAACCGCCTGGGTTTCAGGATCACCTAGGCGCACATTGTATTCTAAGACTTTTGGACCCTCGCTCGTCACCATCACACCCGCATAAAGCACGCCTTGAAACGGCATGCCTTCCTCGCGCATACCTTGGATCGTGGGACCAATAATATTAAAAACAATGCTCGTCATCAAATCTTTGGTAACAACCGGAGCCGGGGAATATGCGCCCATACCACCTGTATTAGGGCCTTGGTCTTCGTCAAAAATTCTTTTATGATCTTGCGATGAATCAAGAATAACATAATTCTTACCATCGCTTACAGCCAGAATCGAAGCCTCTTCCCCTTGCAGACAATCTTCAATAATGATACGCTCTCCAGCCTCTTTAAAGATCTTCTGTGTCATCATATCATGGAGCGCCTGATAGGCCTCCTCGATCTTCTGACAAATCACAACGCCCTTGCCTGCGGCCAAGCCATCGGCCTTGATCACAAGTGGAAAAGTTCTGCCCTGAAGATACGCTTTAGCTTGTTCAATCTCATTAAAACTTTGAAAGGCTGCAGTAGGAATATTGTGTCGCCGCATAAATTCTTTGGCAAAGACCTTGCTTCCCTCAAGCTGAGCGGCTTTCTGGGTCGGACCAAAAATCATAAGATGCGCCTTTTGGAAAACATCCACGATGCCCTTGACCAAGGGCGCCTCAGGGCCAACCACGGTGAGATCAATTTTACGCTCAAGGGCAAAATCACGCAAGGCCAAGACATCATCGGCTGCGATGTCCACGCATGTAGCCAAGGTGCTGATACCACCATTGCCAGGCGCGCAAAAAATTTCTTTAACGTTGGGATTTTGTTTGATTTTCCAGACTAAGACATGTTCCCGGCCACCAGAGCCGACAACCAAAACTCTCATAACAGGATCCTTTTCTGCCGATGATCAATGACGCTACCGAGAATCCAAGACGAAACAGAACGCTGAGTAAAAAACTTAACAAGAGAGGGCGCCTGCGCCTTGTCGACAACAAGCACAAAACCTACCCCCATATTAAACGTGGTAAACATCTCCTTATCGGCAATATTGCCTTTGCTCTGGATAATCTGGAAAATCTTTGGCACAATCCAGCTTGCGCGATCAATGGCAAAACACTTTCCCTTAGGAAGAATTTTAGTCATCTTCTCAACAAAGGCCCCGCCGGTGACATGAGCCATGCCTTTAATATTGAAACGCTCCAAAGCCTTAAGCACAGGGTCGACATAAATCGTTGTTGGCTTTAAAAGTGCGTGACTCAAACTCTTTTGTTCGGCAAGCGACAAAGCTTTGCGGGCCAACGAAAATCCATTGGAATGAAGGCCGCTTGAGGCCAACGCAACAATCACATCGCCTTTTTTAATGGACGCGCCCGAAACAATCTTTTTCTTTTCCACAACGCCCACAGCAAAGCCCGCCAAATCATAATCCTCTGGCTTATAAATACCGGGCATCTCTGCGGTCTCGCCTCCAATCAGACTGCAACCCGATTGACGACAACCTTCAATGATACCCTTCACAACATCTTTTAAAACCTGGGCCTTCAATGACCCGCAGGCTAAATAATCAAGAAAAAAAAGTGGCTTGGCCCCGGCGCAAAGAATGTCATTGACATTCATCGCCACAAGATCAATGCCCACAGTATCATGCTTGCTCACCAAATTAGCAATCATTAGCTTCGTGCCAACCCCATCGGTCGACGACACAAGGATCGGCTGACGATAGCCTTTCCCAATATCAAAAAGGCTGCCAAAACTTACACCCGCATTGATCGCGCCTTTATTTTTTATTTTCTTGGCATGGGCTGCAATCCAGCTCACAAAATGATTGGCCTTCTGAATATCCACACCGCTTTGTTTATACGTTATTCCGCTCATAGTTTTTCTCAAAAATGTTTTCGAATATAATTCACGCCATTTTGAAAGATTTGTGCCCCATCCCCCAAGCGATCGCCCTTGGGCAGACGTGTCCAAAAGGGATGCTGCGTCAAAAGATAATGACGCTCTGGATGCGGCATCAGTCCCAAAATATGGCCGGTCTCGTCGGTAATGCCAGCGATATCATCTTGGGAGCCATTGGGATTGTCAGGATAAACAGCCTTGCGGCCATCTTGTGTGCAATACCGAAAAATAACCCTGTTCTGATTTTGAATACTCTCTAAAACACGCTTTGTCTTGCAAACAAATTTTCCTTCGCCGTGGGCCACAGGAAAGTAAACCACACCTTCCATGCCTTGCGTCCAGGCGCAACGGCCACTTACCTTTAAAAATGTCCATCGGTCTTCAAACTTGCCAGAATCATTGGTCATCAGGGTCACCTGCTGGATCGTCTTTTTTTCCTTCGCAAAGTCTTTGCCAAGGTCTCCTGGCAAAAGCCCCGCTTTAACCAAAACTTGGAAACCATTACAAATACCAATAATCAATCGCTTAGAGCCCACAAACTTTTTCAAATCCTCGCCGAGCTTCAACCGAAGCTCATTGGCCAAAATACGTCCCGCAGAAATATCGTCACCATACGAAAAACCCCCGGGGAGAACCAAGATATGATAATCCTTGAGGCTCTTGGCTTTCTTCAAAAGCTGCTGAATATGCACCAAATCAACATGGGCCCCACAATCCTTAAACGCAAAGGCCGATTCTTGATCACAGTTCGTCCCGGCTGTTCGCAGGACGATAACATTAACTTTTTTTGCCATGGGTCTTTCTTTTTTCTTTCGCGTAGAAAGCCTTGACCACTTTCAAAACTTCTTCAGCGCTATCCACGATCTGAATAATGTCAAGGTCTTCCTGACTGATACACTGTTCGGCAAGAATGGTTTTATTAACCCAATCCATCATACTCTGCCAATATTCTTGCCCAACCAAAATTACGGGAAAACGCGGCATACGCTTAGTTTGAATCAGCGTAATGCTTTCAAACAGTTCATCTAAGGTTCCAAACCCACCAGGAAAAATAACAAAGGCTTTCGCGTACTTTAAAAACATGAACTTTCGACAAAAGAAATAATGAAAATCGAGCAAAAGCGTAATATATTTGTTGGGGACCTGTTCAAACGGAAGCTCAATATTGAGCCCCACGGATTCAGTTCCAGACGCTTTGGCACCCTTATTGGCCGCCTCCATAATCCCAGGACCGCCGCCGGTAATAATCGCATACCCTTCTTTCCCCAAAAGATACGCCGTTTTCTCAGCGAGCTTATACATCTGATGATTTTCTTTAAGACGGGCTGATCCAAAAATCGTGACCGCATTGCCAATGCGTGAAAGCATATCAAAGCCATCCACAAACTCCGACATAATACGAAAAACTCTAGATCGGAAGAGCGTCGTGTAGGGAAAGA
>CALGLP010000019.1 GCA_937930175.1 uncultured bacterium | reverse complement strand
TGCTAAGATCCTTATCATCGATCTGAAAGGTGTTAGGGGAAACGGGTTTGAGGCTTAAAGTTGAACTCGCTCCTGTCGCCGGCAAATACGTCTCAAAACCTTCCTTGATCTGATCCAATCCCATGGAAAGATTGATCTCTTCATTAGCCGCGGCGACATCCTTGGGATCAAAAAGTCCCAACTTTAATGCAGTCGTTGTGGCATTATTAGGGATAACATTGGATTCCTGAGCTGTCAAAAAGATGATCAAGACCTTATTATCCGGTCGTTGCTTCACCCAGGCAAAAGACATAAACGGATGAAGGATCTGCAGATGATTATGCTGCGTATTGTAAACAATTTCCGCATTGAACGTCTTGTCTAATGGGTCAGTCTGAACCAAGGCAACGCGTGGGCTGTTCTTTAAAAGCTTCTTGACATCATTAGCGTTTAAAGGTCGCTCTTGACCGGTTGCTTCATCCGTAACCATGCCCTGGATAGTGGCGTAGCCTTCGTGATATCTATTCTGGTTGCTCATGGTGGCGTGGGTCCCGAACACAAATTCTTCCTTGCCCTCCGGGCCAATGACCTTTTTGATCTTCCGAGTTAAATCAACGCCTTGTTGATTGATCATGGCCAAGACATCATCTTTGTGATGATAATTAGTCTCTATCGGAGCAAAACCGTCTGCAGTCATCCCGCTCTTCAGAGCACCCGGATCAGCATGACGTCGAATTGTAAAAATATCTATATCCAGGGTTTTATCCTTAACATTCTTATTGGTTGCTATCGGTCCAAGAACGCCAAGCAACGAGGTTGTATTGCAAGATGGAAGAAAAATATTCTTCTGATCCTTGATATAGTCAAAGCTGGTATTGCCGGTCTCTAAAGTGCCTGTTTCTGATACAAAACCATTGGAAACAAGCTTAGGCTTATTAGAACCTTGATACAAAACCGGAACAGTGGATCGATCAAAGACCTCAAGCTTATAAACTAGCGAGTTGGCAACTTCTGCCAGCTTATATCCTTTGTCGGTTGCATCGGCCGGGAGTTTAACAAGAACCTTCCCGCCTTCCATAACCGGCATACCCTTGGCGTCTACAACGACCTTGGCCTTACCGTCTAAGCCTTCGACAACAAGATCAACCTTCTTGACCCCCTCAGTGCCGAAGAGATACGACTCGGCTGTGATCGGCACGCCATCTTTATAGGTAACGGGTAATCCGGCCTTTTCATACTCTTTAGCACCGGCGGCATTAAGAGGTAGAACAGAACCAAAATTATTCATTGCGGTGATCGCCCTGTTGTTCGGACTACGGTTAGTCAAGACATTTTTAATGCCCATAGGGGCCAGCGCATCAGCGACCTTGGCAGCAATAGTCCCTGTCGCATAAATAAGCACTGTTTTCTGAGGGATCACGCGCAAGGCTTGCTTACCGTCCTTGGTACGCTTAAAGGTCAAGACAAAAACTTTCTCAGGATTGCTCTTTAAAGCAAATTCCATCTGTTGGCCGTATTTTGTGTTGCTAACGCCGAGGATGTTGATCAGTGGCATCTCCGGGAATTGAGCATTATCATCAGCCTCAAAAATAAGCTGGTTCAAGATATTCTTAAATTCATTAACGGTAGAAAGAAAGGCCTTTCCACCTGCGTTTTGAAGTGTAACGAGCTTATCGTCTTTTAAGGCTTCCTCTGCCATGGCTGCAAGGACCCTAGCCGGGCGATCGGATAGATTGCTAAGATCCTTATCATCGATCTGAAAGGTGTTAGGGGAAACGGGTTTGAGGCTAAGCTGACTCGATGCCCGCACCACAAGGCCGAGGCTGGCGCCACTCGTAAGCTTCACAACATAAAAGCTGTCTTTTTCATCTAACGTAATAGCCTCAGAGGAAGTGATCTGTTGCACGTTCTCACGATTATTTTGCTTTATCTCAATAACAGGTATCTTCTTGGCGTCTTTGATCTGATTGGCTTTTTCTGCTCCCCATGCTCTGCTGGTAAAGATGGTAGTTTTCTTAACACCCTTGATGGCATTGATCCCCTCCCAACCGCTGACATTAGCAGCTTTTTTAAGACCGGAAACAAAAGAACTGATCTCCTCCCGGCTGGGTGGGACCAGCTTTCCTATCTCCCGATTCTGTTGCGCTTCTACGTCAGCCCTCTCCTGAGCGTCTTCAGCATCTGCGGTGTTGAGCGCATCCTGAGCGATCTTTTTAAGCTCCATGAATGCTGGCGCTACTTCCCCTTCATTTTCCGCTAAGGATAAAGATCCATCTACGCGGACTTCAAACATCAAAAACTTACTGCCTGCTGTAGTTGCTTCAAATAACACCTTGATAAAACCAATACCCTCTGCTAACCCTGCCTCAAATTCCTCATCCAGAAAATCATTGTAAGACATCGAGTCTTGTCCTGTAATACCCTTATCATGACTCAAAAAGATCACGCGCGTGGATTCTGTGTCAAGCTCCTGGCCTACCGCTTGAGCCTTCTTAACAATATCCGGCAACACATCCTGCAGTTTTGCAACCGCATCCAAAAGTGGCGAGGCGGAGGTGCCATATTGATACTCTGGTAATTCACCTATACCTTGAGCCACTGTTGCCTCTAAAGTTTTAAGATCTTCTACTGCTTCTCTCAATCTCAGAATAAGCTTAGCTTCTGGTGCGGCTCTATCATGGGTCAGAAAGTATGTTGGTACCTGTTTCAGGATTCTATCTATCCCTTCTCTGATGCTATTGATCGCTTCTCGTGCCCCCTCATAAGTTGTAATATTATCTTGAAGCTTTCGGAATTCTTTCACTTCGGAGTCCCACGGCGCGACAGTAATTCCATAGAGGTCCACTGGTTGAGCATCCACAAATGCTCTTCTAGACTGGTAAATAAAACCAAAGATATCTCCTAGATTACTAGTGAATAGCCTTCTTGGAAGCCCCACGATTTCTTGGCCTGGCTGTTTGACACCCACACCAGCGCCTGCATCAGTGCCAGTCTTTAAATCTGTATCAAACTTTGTCACAGTGCCATGTTCTTTCCCTTTGCCAGAAGAAATAGCCTCCTTTGGAGTTAATTCGTCAACAGCGCCAGGAAATTCTCTCCTATCAACGGTTTCTGCCTGAGTATATCCCCCTGAAAAGTACTTTCTAGGGATGTTCTTGTTGGTGTACTGGTCATGCTCAACCTTGATAAAGTTGTAGATGCCTTGCTTGAAGGTTGTGAGGTATTGGTTGTAAATTTGTTCAGGAGTTTGCATCGTATCTAGTGAAGCGTGAAGCGTATCTCGTGAAGCGTTCGTTTCACGTTTCACGTTGGACGTTTCACTGTTTTCTAGCTTAATTCCTTCTATCTTCCTCTGATCCACATAAATCTGCCCTAAGATGCTTTCTTTAAGGTTGTTCTTATACCAGGCGGCAAGGATCATGGCGTGATAGATCTGTCTGAGATTGGCAAAGTTCTTGCCAAAATTAACTTCCTTGGTGATCTCAGGGAGGATGATGTCGCGGATAATAGATTTAGAGATATCAGAAGTTAGAGGTTGGACGTTAGAAGTTAGAAGAGGCGAAGAAGGATCAGATTGTGTCATGTTTAAGGCGTTAGGTGTTAGGTTATTCTTGACACTTGACACCTGAAACTTCTCGCTTTTTTCTATCCCTACTTCTCCCTTCTCCTTTCTATCTTCTATCTTCTTTTTACTATTTTCCTGCATCGCAAGATAATCCGTTTCCATCATCACCGCAAGTTCACTGTCAATGACAAAGACACGGTTGTCATGCTCA
>CALGLP010000018.1 GCA_937930175.1 uncultured bacterium | reverse complement strand
TTCCACGAACCAGGGTAGGTGTGAAAGCCGGGCTTAAGGGGATGAGGGTATTAATAGCTGGTGCCAGGGTTTGAGACAAGGCTTCTTGAGGAGCAATACTCATCAGCCCAAAAGAGAGCAAAAGGCAGAAAATGATGGCTTTGTAAAGAATAGAATTCTTATAAGTTCTTATATCATTTATCATATGCCCTACCCTGTTTCTTGCTCTACTACTTCTTATACTTAAAGTATGTAATATATATAAGAGAAAACAAGGGGGTTTGGGGCATTTGGGGAAAGCGCTTTCATCGACGGTGAGAAATAAGATAAGAAAAAATAGGCAATAATTACTTCGAAATAGGCGATTCTATGTTAACCCTTGCCTTTATTATTATAAGGTTGTTGAACAATTCCATGTTTACATGAGGCGTGTTGGCCTTACCCTTCGTTCAGACGCCGTAATTATCCCAAATGTAAGTTTTGATGAAATTAAGACGTCTCGATTTCCTCTAATCTTAGACTAAGGAAAATCGAGTCAGTCCTAGACCCCAGATCTGATTAAAAAGGAACGGAGGAAATTTGAGGCCTAGGGAGCTCGCGAGAGGACAATGCCAGTACGCTTTTCAAGACGACTGCCAAAGAAGACAATCTCGGCGGATACGGGAATGTCAATGAAGTTGATCAAACGATGATTTAATGTTTGCTTGGGGATTTATTTTATGGTATAAGAATAAATCTAAAATTTAATCGCGAAGGATGACTTATGACTAAACAAACAAAGAATCTTAAAGTTTTAACAGGCGCAGAAATCCTGATCCAATGCCTTGAACAGCAAGGCGTGGAATATATTTTTGGCATCCCAGGTGGTGTTTCGATCCCAATCTTTGATGCGCTGTTAACCTCAAAGATCAAATTTATCCTGACCCGGCATGAACAAGGGGCCACGCATATTGCTGATGGTTATGCCCGCGCGACTGGAAAACCTGGTGTAGTGCTTGTCACAAGCGGTCCAGGGGCTACCAATACCGTCACCGGTATCGCGAATGCTCACATGGATTCTGTGCCTATGATCATCTTGTGCGGCCAAAGCGTGACGCATTTGCTTGGCAAAGACGCTTTTCAAGAAGCGGATATTACGGGCATCACCATGCCGATTGTTAAACACAGCTATCTTATTAAATCAACCGGTGACATTCCTCGTATTATTAAAGAATCTTTTCATATTGCCAATACCGGACGTCCAGGCCCTGTGCTTTTAGATTTGCCTAAAGATATTTCTGCGGGCAGTTTTACCGGGTCCCTTGAACAGAAGATGGATATTCCAGGATATACCTTTCCAACCAAGGGCAAAAAAGAAGATATCCTTAAAATCGCCAAGCTTTTGAAAACGTCAAAGCGTCCTCTGCTGTTGGCTGGCCACGGCGTTGTAATTTCCAAAGCTAGTGCCCAGATGCGTCAATTGGCAGAAAAATTACAAGCCCCGGTGGTGAGCACGCTTCTTGGCAAAGGTAGCTTTCCTGAAACTCATCCCCTATCGTTGGGGATGGTAGGGATGCATGGAACGGCCTACGCAAATAAAGCCTTGACGCGTTGTGATCTTATTTTTTCTATTGGTTCTCGCTGGGATGATCGCATTAATGGCAATAATACAGAATTTTGCGTTGGCGCTAAGAAAATCCATATCGATATTGATCCTGCAGAAATCAGGAAAATCGTTGTTCCTGATGCCTTCTGTGTGGGTGACGCTAAAACGGTCCTTGAAGATCTGTTAGATCTCGTGAGCCCGATGGACACGAATGAATGGATTAACGAAATTGAATCCTTGAAAAAAGAATTTCCGTTGCATTATGATGTGGCTAGGGGCCTGACACCACCTGTGATCATTGATGAGATGTATAAAATGACCCAAGGTAAAGCGATTGTTGCCACCGACGTTGGTCAGCATCAAATGTGGAGCGCGCAGTTTTATAAATGTGACGCGCCAGATCAATGGGTTTCGTCAGGAGGGTTGGGAACAATGGGCTTTGGATTTCCTTCAGCTATTGGCGCTCAATTTGGGCGGCCTCAAGATCTTGTTTTTGCTATTTGCGGCGATGGTGGATTTCAAATGACTTTTTGCGAGCTGGCCACAGCTGCGGTGCACAAATTGCCGGTTAAGGTGATCATCATGGCCAATCGATATCTTGGGATGGTGAGACAGTGGCAAGAACTTTTCTTTGATAATCGTATTTCCGGCGTTGAGCTTAAAGGCAATCCAGATTTTGTGAAACTTGCGGAAGCCTATGGCGTCAAGGGTCTTCATTTGACCCATGTCAACGATATTCAAAAAGTTTTAGCCGAAGCGATCGCACATCATGGCCCTGTGGTGATCCAGGCGGATGTTATTCGCGAGCACAATGTGTTTCCGATGATTCCCGCGGGCAAAGCTGCTAACCATATGATCATTGAGCCTCCCAGCAAGGCAGGAGCCTAATATGACTAAAGTATTACCTAAAATAAAAAATCAGCACACGATTAGTTTGCTTGTAGCTAATAAACCAGGCGTTTTGGTGCGTATCGCGCTTGCCTTTGCCCGTCGAGGATTTAACATTGATTCTCTGACGGTCTCCCCTTCGTTTGATGAGCGGTTTTCACGCATGACGATCACTGCCCAAGGCGATCCCGCAACCCTTGAACAAATCATCAAACAAACGGGAAAACTCATTGATGTCTTGAACGTTGAGGAGCATGACGCATGCAAAAGCATTGAAAAGGAGCTTGCGCTTTTTAAGGTGAGCAACAAGGCAAAATCAAAAGCTGCGCTTGCCAAGCTTTTGAAGAAATTTCATGCTTCTATTCTTGAGAAAACAAGCGAATCGTTAGTTGTTGAGCAGACAGGAACAACCGAAGAAATTGATGGTCTAGAAGCTGCGCTTAAAGTTCTTGGCTTGATCGAGCTTGTACGCACGGGCAAAATCCTCATCGCCCGTGGCAATGAACCTACGTAAGAAAACTGAACACTCACAGTCATGCAATAGAAAAGAGACACCGTTCGCCTTGCGTTTTGGAAACGCTATTGCTGGCGCTCTTTTCTTAAGGGGTGAACCAAAGTAGATTTAGAAAAACCATCCTGCAGAAAAAATCACACTATAGATGAGACACACTTGAACCGTGATGCCGATGGCTTGGTTCATGATTTGTGTTTCGGAATCCCGTAGCACAATTGATATGGCGGGAAAAGCAAGAAAATAAGCTCCAGAGGCCAAAACGGTCCCTAGGTGTTGTCGCGTAAGAATAAAAATGATAAATGGCATAATGCAAGCGATAAAAACTGAAAACACATATTCCCTGCGGCCAAAATCTTTTCCAAGTCGCACCACTAGGGTTTTCTTGTTCACGCTTTGGTCGCGCGCATGATCACGGATATTATTGATGGTCAAAACACCGACGGCTAAGAGTCCCGGCGCAATGCCAGCGAGCACAACGGCGAGATTCATTTCGTGGGTTTGAACAAAATAGGTCCCTGCAACAGCAACCGGCCCAAAGAAAATAAAAACAAGAAGATCACCCAATCCTATGTAGCCAAGAGGTTTTTTTCCTGCGGTGTAAAAGATCGCCGCGGCGACTGAACAAAGTGCAACAAGCAAAATGGGCCAGCTTGCACGGGAAATAAGGTATGCACAAGGAAAAAGTAACAGAAAGATAACGATCAAAATGGCTTGACGCATTTCTTTGAGGCTGATCACGCCAACCAAAATACCCCTCATGGGATCAAAATCCCCTTCTTTATCCGCGCCTTTTTCAAGATCACCATGATCGTTGACGAGATTGACTAACATCTGCAAAAGCCATGCGCCAACAAGTGCGCAAATAGCTGAGGGCCAATGCCCAATACCGTCGCCAAAGGCCATGCCGATACCGATGATCACGGATGATGAAGAAAGCAAAAGCGAGCTTGGCCGTATCGCCATCGCCCATTTTTTAAAAAAAGATAAGGTTTTTTTATTCATTTTCTTTTAAATACCGATCCACTTCCATCGCGGCCATGCAACCGGAACCGGCCGCGGTGATGGCTTGACGATAATGCTTATCTTGGACATCACCGCAAGCAAAAACACCGGGAATATTGGTTTGCGTTGTTCCTGGCTTTGTTTGAACATATCCATCGGTATCAAGCGTGAGCTGTCCGCCTAGAAAATCGGTATTGGGTTTGTGGCCAACAGCATAAAAAAGGCCGCTAACATCAATAAGACGCTCTTCGTTTGTTTTGGCGTGACGTGTTTTTATTTTTGAAAGCATGCGATCGCCTGACGCCTCAACCACATGAGTTTCCCAAATAATCTCAACCTTAGGGTGGTGCAGGATCTTGTTTTGCATGGCCTGGGAAGCGCGCAAAACATGGCGTCGAACAAAAAGCAATACCTTGCTCGCAAATTTGGTCAAATAAAGGGTTTCTTCGCAGGCTGTATCGCCTCCGCCGATCACCGCAAGAATTTTGTTGCGAAAAACTGGCAAGCCACCGTCACAAACCGCGCAGGCCGATATTCCTTTTTGCCAGAATTGCTCCTCACCTTTAATGCCAAGTCTTTTGGCTGTGGCACCAGTTGCGATAATAAGCGCTTGGGCCTGAGCAATGCCACCATCAAAAAAGACTTTGAAAGGTTTTGACGCCAGATCGACTTTTTCAACTGTTTTTGTTTCGATCCTTGTTCCTGACAGGGCTGATTGTTTTCGCATGCGATCCATAAGGTCAAAACCAAGGATGGATTCGGGGAATCCGGGAAAATTTTCAATATGTGTTGTGGTGGTGAGCTGGCCTCCAGCGGATACGCCACCAGCCATCATACCTTCAAACATGAGGGGCTCAAGTTGCGCGCGAGCGGCATAAATCGCTGCTGTGTGCCCTGCTGGGCCAGAACCAATGATGATGACGTTTTCAATATCCATAATCTCTCCTAACGTAAATTTAAAATTTATAAGGCAAAAGGATCCTTGGACCCAAAGTGCCAGGAATTTTTCTTATGTCCAGGATGTAAGTCTGATAATTGTTTCAAAGTCAATGGAGTATTGTCGTGATTGTTTTTAGTATAGCATTGCCGCTCTTTCTGAATAAGGGTATCGAGATTTTGTTCAGACTTGATTGAGAAACCAGCATCCTTGATCATCTGAAGCGTTTGAAAGCGCGACGTGCCTTTGACGTTAAGATACCCATCCAAGAAAAGCGAATTGGCGGGATAAAGGCCTAAAACTTGTAGATCACGCAAATGATATTCTCGTCCAGCAGCCATGCGAATTTCTGCCCTTGGATGTAAAAAGCGATATAGGCATAAAACTCTTAGGCAGTATTCCGGCGAAAGATTTGATTTTGGGGAGAGTTTTGTACCTTGAATCGGAAGAAAGAAATTGATCGGAATGGATTTGACATTTTTAAACGTTCGTAGCGTTAAGGCAGCATCAATCACATCGCGTGGCGTTTCTCCCATGCCAACAATAACACCTGAGCACATCTCAAGGCCAACGTCTTGGGCTGCCCGTAATGTTTCGAGGCGTTTATCAAAGGTGTGTGTTGTGCAGATGCTTGCGTAATAGCGCTTGGAGGTGTTGATATTGTGATTAAGTCGATCAAGTCCTGCCTCTTTAAGGATACGCGCTTGTTGTGCGTTAATAAATCCCGGCGAGACACAAACTTCGATGGGATATTTTCTTTTGATGGACTCAATGATACGTTTTAAATGCTCAATGCGCTTGAGGCCTTGTTCTTTGCCAGAAAAAACCATGCAGTAGCGGAAAGCGCCCGAGTTGTAGGCCATTTTGGCTTCGTTAAGAATGGCTTGGTCAGATTTCATCGGGTAAGATTCAATAGCAGCCCTTGAAGATTTTGATTGAGCGCAATAATGGCAGTTTTCCGAGCAGTGACCATTTTGCACATTGTTAAGGATGTGGATCGTGACTTCCTTACCCCAATACTTTTGGCGGACATGAAACGCAGCATTTAAAAGGAGCAGCAGATCGATGGTCTTTGATTGAAGCACCAGACGACAATCTTTTTTAGAGATCGATTTGCCGTCTAGCGCTTGCTGTTTAAGCATTTGATAAAAAGAATCGTTCATGACCTTTGTATTGTAAAGGAATGCTCACTAAAAATCAAATAATCAATAAAATGTCTCCAGAAAGCCCTTGATTTATATATTAATATTGAGTATATTATTCGATATGTTTAAAGACCTCCACACCTTTCATATCCCGGTTATGGGGATAGGTTTTTCCATCGATACCCCAGTCAAGGTTGCCCGCTACGGGCTGTCTTCGGTCATTTCTTTGGTGGATGATACCTTGATTGAGCATATGCGCAAGTATTATTGCGATGCTTACCACCTCGAATATCGAGAAATCAAAAGCACGGAACATGATCATCGAGCGCGGCGCATTACCGAATACCTCAACCTTCTTGATCGCATTGTCCGCAAACAATTTGACGATCTCAAGGCATCCGCTTTTGAAAAAGGAACAGAGATCACAAAATATTTTGAACTTTTGCCTGATACGTCGCCGGTTAAGAAACTCTACGCCACTATGCTTTCTGCAGCGGATGCCACGACGAAGCAGAAACTTCAAGATGAATTGCGCGCAAAAATAAAGCCAGGCACCATTGATGTGAATATCATGACAAAGCTTGATCGGACAAATTTTGCACCGGATGGTGAGCCTTTGCCTGATGAATTTTCCGATGCTCTTTCGGCCCTGCGTGGGTACGCCTCGAGTACTCTAAATTCAGCCCTTATCCTGTCTGCAGGGTTTAACCGTAAGCTATATGCCTATCTTGAACAGTTTAAAGATTTTTACGCCGATAAGACAGGCGAAATTAAGAAGAAAATTGTTTTGAAGGTTAGCGACTACCGCTCCTGCATTACCCAAGGGAAATTTCTTGCCAAAAAGGGGCTGTGGGTCTCGGAATTTCGTATTGAATCGGGCTTGAACTGTGGTGGACATGCCTTTACATCGAACGGCCATCTTTTAGGGCCCATCCTTGAGGAAATGCGTTCAAAAAAACACGAGTTTATCGGTAGTATTCGCGCCATTTACAACGAAGCTATCAAGATAAAAGATAAATTGATGACACGCACCCCTCCTGATCCCAAGATCACGGTTCAAGGTGGGATTTGCACCTGCGGAGAAGATCGTTTTCTGCAGGAGCATTATCGCGTGGATGGCACAGGCTGGGCAACACCTTTTCTCTTGGTGCCGGAAGTGACGAATGTCGATGATGAAACCCTTCAAAAGCTTGTGGACGCTGATGAGGATGATCTTTATTTAAGCAACTCTTCCCCGATGGGAATCCCTTTTAATAATCTTCGAACATCAGCGAGCAATTTGGCTCAAGAAAAGCGCGTTAAGGACAATCGTCCTGGAAGCCCTTGTCCCTTAGGACATTTATCTTTTAATGCAGAATTTACAAAGCATCCGATCTGTTTGGGGTCACGTCAATATCAAAAACTTAAGCTTGACCAAATTATGCAATCAGCGGATCCCGATAAAAATTTGCAAGTTGAAGATGTTGTTGCCAAGACCTGTATTTGTTTTGACCTAGGGGCATCGGTTTTGATCAAGCACAATGTTAAGAACGCAGCCAAAGAACTCACTCCAGCGATTTGTCCAGGTCCGAATCTTGCGTACTTCTCGAAGGTCATGACCCTCAAAGAGATGGTGGACCACATTTACGGACGTGCCAATGTTTTAAATGCGAAAGAGCGGCCCCATATGTTTATTAAAGAACTAATGATTTATATTAACAATTTGATTGATCAGCTTCGGCATTGCAAATGCACGTTAACAGAAAGTCAGCTTGACCAGTTTGAAGAGTTTAAGGTGAACATGATGGACGGCGTTGCCTATTATGAGAAATTATTTGGCAAGGAAATGCTTTTAGCTCAAGAACAAAAAGACAAGATGTTGAGGGAATTAAAGAATCTTGCCGCGAAGATTCATGCATTAAAGCTCTCGCCGGTCAATCCTTTTTATCAATCCCACCTGGCGTAAAAAAATAATCGACAATTTATTTTTTGATGTGATCCATGTCATGGGTCAATTGCATGGAGCAGAATTTGGGTCCGCACATGGAGCAGAAAAACTGATCCTTAGGGCGATGATGCGGAAGGGATTCTTCATGAAAGGCTTTGGCCTTAAGAGGGTCAAGGCTTAAGCGAAAATGATCTTCCCAGCGGAAATCATAGCGCGCCTTGGATATCGCATCATCCCAGGCACGCGCTTGAGGGTGCCCCTTCGCTAAATCCGCCGCGTGCGCGGCAATCTTATAAGCCATAATACCATCTTTAACATCATTTTTATTGGGTAGCCCTAGGTGCTCTTTAGGTGTGACATAGCAAAGCATAGCGGTGCCATACCAGCCGATCATGGCAGCACCAATGGCAGATGTGATGTGGTCATAGCCTGGCGCGATATCGGTTGTCAGCGGTCCTAGAGTATAAAATGGCGCGCCATGGCAGAATTTAATTTCCTTTTTCATGTTTTCATAAATAAGGTTCATCGGAATGTGACCCGGGCCTTCGATAATGGCTTGAACCTCGTATTTCCAGGCACGCTTGACGAGTTTCCCGAGTTCTTTTAATTCCGCAAATTGGGCGTTATCATTCGCATCGGCAATGCTTCCGGGGCGTAAACCATCGCCTAAGCTTATGCCAATATCATAAGCGCGCAAAATTTCACAAATTTCATCAAAATGAGTATAGAGAAAATTTTCTTTCTTGTGGACAAGGCACCATTTGGACAGGGCTGCTCCGCCGCGAGAAACAATACCGGTTAATCGCTTGCGTGATAATGACACATTTTTTAGGCGCACACCCGCGTGAATCGTAAAATAGTCTACGCCCTGCTCTGCTTGCTCGATTAATGTTTCGCGATAAACATTCCAACTGAGATCTTCCGCAACACCATCCGCTTTTTCTAAAGCTTGATAAATAGGGACCGTGCCGATGGGAACAGGACTATTACGGATGATCCACTCGCGTGTTTGGTGAATGTCAGGGCCTGTGGAAAGATCCATGACGGTGTCGGCACCCCAGCGAACCGCCCAAATCATTTTTTCAACCTCATCAACAATATTTGAGGTGACAGACGAATTACCGATATTGGCATTGATCTTTGTCAGGAATCTTCGGCCAATGATCATGGGTTCTGCTTCAGGATGATTGATATTGGCTGGCAAAAAGGCGCGGCCGGAAGCAATTTCGTCGCGAACAAGTGTTGGTGCGCAATGCTCGCGGATGGCCACAAATTCCATCTCGGGGGTGATCATCCCTTTTCTGGCATAATATAGCTGCGTAAGGGAGCATCCGCTTTTTGCTTTTAAGATCTTGCGATTTCTATAATGTGATGATGTGACAGTATCTCTGCGATCTAAAATCCATTTTTCACGGATCGAGGGTAAGCCTTTGGCAACAGCAAGTTTAACCTTGGGATCCGTGTATGGGCCAGAGGTGTCATAAAGATCTAGTGTCTTATTCTTGCCATGGGTAACCTGACGGAAAGGAACACGAATATCTTTGAAGACTTTTCCTGGCCGATAAATCTTTTTTGAACCAGGAAGAGCTTGATAGCTTAAATCAATTTTACGGAAATCACATGTCATAGGAATTGTGCTTTATGGCGTACGCCATTTGATGGAACGACCCATAGATGAGATCTGGCGTCGCTCAACGGGTTCCCCGGCTGCCAAGGCATCAACCGCGAGTTTCAGGTTAAAAGAGGTCGCTTTGGATTCGTCTCTCCAATTGTCATCGATACGGCCATGGTAGACGAGCTTTTGATCGTGATCATAAAGAAAAATATCCGGAGTACACTGAGCCTCGAAATGCTTAGCAACCTTTTGCCCGTCATCAATCAAGTAAGGAAAGGAAATCTTGAATTCCTTAATTATCCGGAGCATTTCTTTAGGTGTATCCTTGGGATCTTTAGCGCTCGTGCGAGCGCTGATCGCAACGGTATTAATGCCTAGGCATTGGGCATGCTTTGCAAGGCGGACAAGTCGTGGCCAAGCCGCGTGTGTATACGGACAAGAATTGCTTGTAAACAGAACCAAAAGGCCTCGCCCACCGATTACATCTTCTGACCTGTAATCTTTACCGCGGGGATCAGAGAGGCAAAAAGATGGCATCAGGGTCCCCATCGGAATCTTGATTGATGCAGCTAATGACATAAACGTCTCCTTTGATTTTGAAAATCTATTATAAGCTCCCCTGTTTAACTGTCAAGGTGAAATCAGAAGGGTTTTTAAGTTGTCTTTTACGTTGAACACGATATAATGCTGAAAAATACTTTTTAGAGACTATCATGAAAACAGCTGAACAGTTATTGATCAAGAGAATTCCCTTAGGACCTATGGGTAATTTGGTTTATCTTGTTGGCGATCAAATAACAAAAAAAATTGCTGTGGTAGATCCGGCCTGGGATATCCCTGCTATTCTCAAGGAAGCTCAAAAAGCTGGATTGGAAATTGTTTGCGGGCTTCTGACCCATGGCCACTATGACCATTCCGATGGGGCAAGCGAGCTTGTCAAGGAGCTAAACATTCCGATCTATATTTCAGAAAAAGAAATTGAAATTTATCTTCCCCGTTGTCCTAATCTCAAGATAACCAAAGATCATCAAAAAATTAAAATCGGAACGATTGACATTGAGTGCATTCAAACGCCGGGACACACACCTGGGTGTCAATGTTTCTATATTCCAGGCCACCTGCTCACCGGCGATACGCTTTTTGTCAATGCTTGCGGGCGTTGCGACCTTCCTGGGGGAAGCGCGAAAACCATGTATCACACGCTTTATGATATTCTCTTGAAACTTCCTGATCAAACAACGATCTATCCAGGACATGCCTATGGCGCTCGCTTGACCTCAACCCTAGGGCAAGAGCGAAAAACAAATCCGTATCTGACGTGTGTGAGTGAAGCGGATTTCTTACGAAATCGCATGGGTTGAGAGGTCTGGAGATTTTGGAAGTGATACTTCTCGAGAGCTACGAAAAAGATAAACCTCTTCTCATCGATGCCAAAAAAATCGTAACCCTGCAACTCTTCTTTTTTAGCTTAAGCTCCTTGCCGATCCTTTGTTGATTGAGAGTCAACGTAAATCGCTTTTGCAACAACCCAGCTAAAAAGACTAAATGGTAAAAAGCGTCTCAATGCGTATAAAACACGACTACGCATATCAGGAATATTGCGAAAGGATGGATTTTCGTTATTAATGATATCCTCAATCAGGAGCGCAATGTCTTCAGGGTTTTTATCATCTGATTTGATGTGGTCATTAGTGCGTTTCTGTAACATTTGAGAGATTTTATAATAAGGGCTTTCTTGGTTAAAGAAACCCGACGCATATTTGCGATTTTCGTAAAAGATCTTTGTTTTGTAAAGTCCAGGCTCGATCAGGCAGACCCTGATGCCAAACGGCAATAATTCATAAAAAAGGCTTTCGGAAAAACCTTCCAGGGCCCACTTGCTCGCATTGTAGGCCCCAAAACACGGCAACGCGTATAAACCTGAAACGCTCGAGATGTTGATGATGAGACCTTGGGTCTGCGCACGCATCAGCGGAAGGGCTTCGCGGATGACATTTTGCACACCAAAGAAATTTGTTTCCATTTGCGCGCGAATTTCATCCTGAGTTAAATCTTCAAAAAAACCTCCGATGCCGTAGCCTGCGTTATTGATCAAAACATCAAGTCGGCCATATTGAGCCTTGATTTTCGCGATGGCATCTTTAATGGTAGCGACATCAGTGACGTCGAGGCAAACTAAGTCAATTTTTCCATTACGAAGTTCAACTTCACCTAAAAGATTTTCTTTCTTTTGAAGATTACGCATCGAAGCAACAACATGATAAAGACCAGTGGAAAGGCGTGCGGCGATGCGCAAGCCAAAGCCACTCGAGCAACCGGTAATCAGAATAACTTTGGTTTCTTGATCTTTAACCATAGGATAAGAAGCATGTTAACGCGACAAGGCTTGATGCGTTAATAATGCATCGATGAGTGTCAAAGCGACCATGGCCTCAACAACAACAACCGCACGCGGACAAATGCATGGATCATGGCGGCCCTTGATTTCAAGCATGCTCAAAGTTTTATTTTTTGTGAGGGCTTGCTGAGGTTTTGCAATGGAACATGTGGGGCGCACGGCAACGCGTAAAATGATGTCTTCCCCATTAGAAATCCCTGCGGAAATGCCACCACTATTGTTTGTGCGTAACTTCACGGATTTGTTTTTTAAGAATGGAATATCATTGAATTCTGATCCTAGCATCGATGCGGATTGAAAACCAGCACCGATTTCAACGCCTTTGATAGCACCAATTGACATAACCGCAGCGGCAAGCCTAGCATCCAGCTTGTCAAAAACTGGATCTCCGAGGCCAATGGGACAACCCTTGATGATGACTTCGATAATCCCGCCTAACGAATCACCGGCCTGACGTGCTTTTTCAATTTTTTTAATCATTTGATTGGCAGCTACGCGATCAGGCGAGCGAACAATGTTTTTTTCAATCATGTTAAAATCTATTTTCTGTGCGACAACACCCCCAATTTCTTTTGTATACCCGATAACTGTTATCCTTTTTTCATTTAACATTTTTTTGGCGATCGCGCCTGCGGCAACCCGCATCGCGGTTTCGCGACCAGAGGCTCTCCCCCCGCCTCTCCAGTCACGAATGCCATATTTTTCCTGATAAACAAAATCTGCATGACCGGGACGGAAAATATCTTTGAGTGCTTTGTAATCATGAGTACGTGCATCTTTATTATAAATTAAGAGTCCAATTGGACAACCTGTGGTCTTGCCTTCAAAAACCCCAGAAAGAATCTGGACTTCATCAAGTTCCTGACGCTGTGTTGTGACCTTACTTTGACCAGGTCGTCTGCGATTAAGTTCTTTTTGAATATCTTCCTTGCACAATTTTAGCCCAGGCCAGGCCCCATCGACGACCGCACCAATAGCAACCCCATGGCTTTCGCCAAATGTTGTTACCTTAAAAATGTTTCCAAAACTATTGCCTGCCATAACGTCCTCCTAAATCCAAGGCTTTTCTTGTTTCAGGTTCTTTTCAAATAAATCAATTTTTGCTATAAATTGTTCCGTCCAACCAATCGCATCAAGCCCTTTAATCAGGCATTCTTTGGCAAAGGGATCGATAGGAAAAGAATATTCTTGACCCCGGGGGGTAAGAATCTTTTGTCGGTTCAAATCAGCTGTTATTTTAACGCCACTTGCTTGAAGTGCCAACAAAAAGAGATCGTCTACTTCTTCTGACGTTAATTTCACGAGGAGCAAGCCATTACGTAAGCAATTATTATAAAAGATATCAGCAAAGCTTGGCGCGATAATTACCTTAAAACCGAAATCAGCTAGAGCCCAAGGGGCATGTTCACGACTGGAACCGCACCCAAAATTGTCACGCGCCAAAAGGATTGTAGCGTTTTGATATGTTGATTTGTTTAAGATAAAGTCAGGATTTTCATTATGCTCATCTTCATCGGTGTAGCGCCAATCATGAAAAAGATGTTTCCCAAAGCCTGTGCGATTCACTTTTTTAAGAAATTGTTTTGGAATTATGGCATCCGTATCAATATTCGCGCGATCGATGGGCACCACAATACCTGTATGAAGAGAAAAAGGTTCCATTTAGAGATACTCCCGTATATCAGCGACATGGCCTTTGATAGCAGCGATCGCGGCCATTTCAGGGCTTGCTAGGTGGCTTCGACTATCCTTACCCTGGCGGCCTTCAAAATTGCGATTACTTGTTGAGATGCAGCGTTGGCCAGGAGCGGCCCTGTCTTCATTCATGGCCAAACACATCGAACAACCAGGCTCGCGCCATTCAAAACCAGCATCTTTAAAGATCTTGTCGAGTCCTTCTTGCTCAGCTTGGCGTTTGACACGTCCAGATCCTGGAACAGCTAGCGCCTGAACATGTTTAGCAACTTTTTGATTTTTCACAATGCTTGCCGCCGCACGCAGATCTTCAATCCTTCCATTTGTGCAAGAACCAATAAAGACAATATCAATTTTAATTGATGTCATGGGCGTTCCGGGAACCAGGCCCGTGTAGGCTAAGGCCTTTTTGGCAGCTTCTTGCTTCACCGGATCGCTAAACTCTTTTGGATCGGGAACACTTGCGTCAATCGCAACAACTTGCTCAGGTGAAGTGCCCCAGGTAATTTGCGGGCGAATATCTGTAGCATCGATATTTACCGTTTTGTCGAATTTAGCATCAAGATCACTTTTTAAAGTTTTCCAAGAGGCCAACGCGCTATCCCAGTGGCTCTCCGTGGGAGCAAAATCTTTTCCTTTGAGATAATTGAAGGTTGTTTCATCTGGCGCGATCATGCCCGCTCTGGCTCCTGCTTCGATACTCATATTGCAAATGGTCATGCGTCCTTCCATGGATAAATGCCTAATCGCGCTACCGTCGTATTCAACAATATATCCTGTTGCGCCATCAGTCCCTATCTTCCCAATGATATATAAAATAATATCTTTTGCTGTTACACCTTTAGAGATCTTACCATCAACAGTGATGCGCATGGTTTTTGATTTATTTTGCTGCAATGTTTGCGTCGCTAACACATGCTCAACTTCTGATGTGCCGATCCCAAAAGCTAGAGATCCAAAGGCGCCATGGGTCGCGGTGTGTGAATCTCCGCAGACAATGACCATCCCTGGCAAGGTAATGCCAAGCTCAGGACCAATAATATGAATAACGCCTTGATCAGGATGCATAAAATCAAAGAGTTTGACGCCAAAATCATGACAATTTTTTGCCAAGGCTTCCATCTGTGTACGTGAAATGGCATCAGCAAAGCTTAAATCTTTTGCTCGCGTTGGAACGTTGTGGTCCATAACCGCAAAGGTTCTTGCCCTTGAACGTACCTGGCGCCCCTTCAGGCGTAACGCCTCGAAAGCTTGCGGGGATGTCACTTCGTGCATGAGATGACGGTCAACGTAAATAAGCGATGCCTGGCCATTTTCGGCATGAACTAAATGACTGTTCCAAATTTTTTCGTAGAGTGTGGTTCCCATAGCGACCTTAAGGTTGTTTGAAGTGTTTACTGTAACATAGGCCAAAACGGCATTCAAGATTTTTTTAACTTAGCCTACAAATGTTTTCGTTTTTGATAGATTTCAATAAAATATTCAATGGATCGATCGTAGGTTTTTTCTGCATCAGCTGGAAAATAGCAAGCCGGCAAGGCACCTTTCTTGCGATGATAATGAAGGCATTCACAGCATAGGCCATGCTTTTCACAGCCTGCATAAGTGCAGGTGCACAGTGTTAAATTTCTTTCTTTATTAGGGCATTTCATGGTGATGTTTCCTTTAATTTTTTTAAAAGCGATTGCATCGTGTCTTTATGTGTGCCAACGATTTCTCCTCTATTTAAGAATCGTCGAATATCATCGACTATTTTAAGACAATTTTTCTCTCCTTTGGCAAATTCATCAATAATGCCTTGTGGGACGTAATTGGATCCCATGGCTCTTAACAGTCGCGCGGCATTGCCGTAGAGTTGAGCGGCTTCAAGATAAAGTTGGACACAATGTTCTGCGGCCTGACGGCTAGGAGAAGTTTCGATCAGCTTCTGCGCATAGGCAATAATATGTCTTGCACGGGTAATATTTGCGAAGGCTTGATTTTTTAAATCATCAACGGATTGTTCCGCGCTTACCCTGCTAATGCAAAAAACAATGAGTGGGATTAATAATATTTTTCTTATCATACCTATCATTCAAACGTGTTTATCGAATTCTTCGATAAACATCGCGGATCTCGTCATAAAAAAAATTATTACGGAAGATTTTTAGACTTCCATCACCTGGGTCGATCGTGTAGCCATAGTCAATTTCATCATGAATAGACACTCCATAACAATCTGTTTCTTGAACATGCCAAATCATTGCGCGCGATTGGTAGGATACGATTCCTCGCGTCTCACACGTTGATTCTTCAAGGATGAACAATGTTTTCTTTAACGTTAGGGTTGCCCGGCGCTCATGACTGAACTTGCCGTTAATATAAGTTGCTTCTCTTTTCCATTTCCCAAGAGGAGGCTTCACCTTTTCTTTCTTGGAGCACCCTTGAGCACTTAAAAGATAAGAACTACACAGAAAATAAAATAAAAATAAAATAAAGGTCTTGCGTATTTGAGTCTGAAGTTTCTTAAGAAATTGTTCTGCGGGAGTTCTTTCGGGTAGATTTTTCTTTTTTTCTGCTCCCCGGGGACTCTCCCTCGTCTGAAGAACTTTAGAGGACAACATTCTTCCAGAACGCTTATGCCAGACAAACAACGGAAAGTTCTTCTTCATTTCCTTATTTGTGTAGACGAGATCGTCGAATCGCAAGACTGATTTTACGTCGCACTTCTGGTGAATGTCTTTTGCCGTACATCGGATTATTTTTTCCTGATGTTTTACGAGAAATTTGCCTGCATGTTTCTCGGGTGTGTTTTCGGCCATAAAACGAATTATTCTTTCCCATCTGTGCTAAGCGAATCTTTTTGATGGTTGCTGCGGAATGGTGTTTGTTGGGCATGCCCCCTCCTATTTTAGGAAATTTCTTAAAACCGTTTTTAAAATGCCACCGTTGACATAATAATCAATCTCAACCTGTGTGTCTAAACGCAGTTGAACAGAAAATTCTTTGCATGGATGATGATCAGATATTGCAATCATCTTGATCAATTGTCTTGGCTTTATGGTCGCATTAAGCCCTTCTAGATCAAAGCGCTCATCACCCCGAAGCCCTAAGGAGATAAACGATTCACCTGTTTTAAATTGAAGCGGTAAAATTCCCATGCCAACAAGATTGCTTCGATGGATGCGTTCAAAACTTTGCGCAATCACTGCCTTGACGCCTAAAAGGGCTGTTCCTTTGGCTGCCCAATCACGCGATGAACCTGTTCCATACTCTTTTCCAGCAAAAATGATCAAAGGAATCTGCTGTTTTTGATATTTTCTAGCAGCAGAAAAAATATCCATCTCTTGATTCGATGGGAAGTGAATTGTCCAGGAACCTTCATGGGCTGGCACAAGAAGATTTTTAAGGCGAATGTTGGCGAATGTCCCGCGCGTCATTATCTCATCATTTCCTCGACGTGAACCATAGCTATTGAAATCTTTTTCTTTAATGCCAAGCGATTGAAGATATTTTCCCGCGGGGCTAGCTATCGCGATGGCTCCCGCGGGTGAGATATGATCAGTGGTAATGCTATCACCTAGGACCGCCAGAATATGGGCACCTTTAATCTCCACAATCGGCTCAGGGTTTTTTTTCATGTTAATAAAGAATGGTGGTTGGTGAATATAGGTGCTTTGTTTGTTCCAAGGATACAACGCCGAAGCTTTTGCTTTGATTTTGCGCCATTCAGTCGTGCCTGATAATACGTTCTGATAAGCGTTACGAAACATTGATGGTTTTATACATTTCTGGATCAGTAGTTCAATTTCGTGGTCCTTAGGCCAGAGATCATGGAGATAAACATCGTGACCCTGACGGTCTTTCCCAAGAGGCTCGGAACGTAAATCGACGGTAATGTTCCCCGCTAACGCATAAGCAACGACCAGTGGCGGGCTGGCCAAATAATTGGCCTTCACCCAAGGGCTAACGCGGCCTTCAAAGTTTCGGTTTCCGCTTAAGACGCTAGCAACGATCAATTGGGATTGTTCGATCGCCTTTGCGACATTTTTATCCAAAGGTCCGCTATTACCAATACAGGTCATGCATCCGTAACCAACAACATGGAATCCAAGTTTTTCAAGATCGGGCAAAAGACCAGCTTTCCGTAGATACTCTGTAGCAATGCGGGAACCTGGAGCAAGAGATGTTTTAACATAAGGTTTAACCTTGAGACCTCGTTTTACAGCGTTTTTGGCCAACATTCCCGCAGCCAATAAAACAAATGGATCTGACGTATTTGTACAACTTGTAATAGAGGCAATGACAACAGACCCATTGACTAAGCCCGTGGTATTGCTTGGGTGTACGCCCTGAAAGTTTTTGATGAAAGACTCCGGCACTTGGTGCAAAGAAACCCTATCTTGTGGCCGTTTGGGCCCGGCTAAACAGGGCTCGACGGAATTTAAATTAAGTTCTAGGATTTTAGTATAGCGCACACTATGTGCTGTCGTGTGCGCATAAAACATTCCTTGTTCTTTTAAATAATATTCTACTAAATCAACCTGTGCCTTGGGTCGACCTGTAAAGCGATAGTAATCAAGTGTTTTCTGATCGGTTGGGAAAAATCCTACGGTCGCGCCATATTCGGGCGCCATATTGGCGATCATGGAACGACTTGGCAGCGAAAGATTCTGAACGCCTTCACCAAAATATTCAACAAATTTATTAACGACGCCTTCTTTGCGCAACATCTGAACAATGGTTAAAACAAGATCTGTTGGTGTCACACCATGTCCAAGTTTTCCTTTTAAATGAAAGCCAATAACTTCAGGTATCAGCATATTCAAGGGTTCACCAAGCATGACAGCTTCGGCCTCAATGCCACCGACACCCCAACCAACAATGCCCAGGCCATTGATCATGGTTGTGTGGCTATCGGTACCAACAAGGCTATCCGGATAAACGACATGCTCACCGTTGAGATGGCATACTAAAACGCCTTGGGCAAGATATTCAAGATTAATTTGATGAATAATGCCTGTTGCCGGTGGAATAACCCGAAAATTCTTAAAAGTATTTTGTCCCCATTTCAGAAACTCATAACGTTCATAATTACGCTGAAATTCTTTCTTAAGATTTTTTGCAAAAGCATTTTTACTTCCATAAAAATCCGTTTGCACCGAATGGTCAATCACAAGGTCGCAAGGAACCTTAGGGTTGATTTTTTGATCATCCCCGCCTAAGGCTTTCATGCCGTCACGCATGGCGGCCAAATCAACAATACAAGGAACACCTGTAAAATCCTGCAAGATAACGCGACCAGGCATGAAAACAATTTCTTTTTTTTCTTCAGCGTAGGCCGACCAACCAGCAATGGTAGTAATTAATTTCTCTGTTACTTTGTAATTGTCAAAATTACGCAGTGCACTTTCGAGAAGCACTTTAATAGAAAAAGGTAATGTTGTGCTATTTTCAAAACCTAAGCTTGCGAACTTTTTCAAACTAAAATAAGAAAACTGTCTGTTTTTGATTCGAAATGTTGATTTGATAGACGCTAAATCCACAGAAACCTCACATATCAGGTATTTTAGAATTTTGATAATCTTAACATAAAAAAGCGCCCAACGCTATCGCCTTTCAAAATACCGTACGACTTAAAGAGACATTAAGACAAGAGAAAATCAATATAATCTAAGGGTAAAAGTTAATGCACCTTTTGATATAGGCCTATCAGCTGAGCTTTTTCTAAAATATGACCATCCATAGCCCGCAGAAGGTCATTTTTCTTAGCATTATCTGGAAGTTGCGAAAGAAGGATGTCTAGGGCGTAAATCTTAAAAAAATAACGATGTCTTCCGCTGGGTGGGCATGGTCCGCCCCATTCTTTGCGTCTAAAATCATTGAGGCACCGTAATCCAGGGGTAGACCCTTCTGCAATCGTAGCTGTCAAAGGGGGAATATTGTAGACAATCCAATGATCCCAATTTCCCGTCGACGCATCAGGATCGTCAACGATCAAGACAAGGCTTTTAGCGCTGGCTGGAACGTTTTTAATTTCTAGCGTTGGTGAGCAATCGATTCCCTGACAAGTAAATTTTTTTGGAATGTCTGTATTGTGTTGAAATTCAGGTGATGTTATTTCCATGGCAAGTCCTCCTTGAGGCAAGATCATCAACGCTAGTGTTAGCAGAAAAAACGAAAGATATTTTATCATGGCCTCGCTCTTATTTAATCTCGATCCCCACAGGACAATGATCGGAGCCCATGACCTCTTTTAAAATAAAAGCGCGCTTCACCTGGGGCAAAAATTTCTCATTTACAAAGAAATAATCAATTCTCCAGCCAATGTCTCTAGAGCGAGCAGCGGTGAAATAATCCCACCAGGTATAGTGTCCGCCTTCTTTGTGAAAATGACGGAATGTGTCGACGTAACCTTTAGAGAAGAATTTTGTCATCCAAGCACGCTCTTCTGGTAAAAATCCTGTATTCTTTTGATTTTCTTTAGGTCGAGCCAAATCAATCTCTGCGTGCGCGGTATTAACATCGCCACAAATGATGATTTTGCGTCCAGCTTTTTTATGCTTCTCAACAACTTTTAAGAATTGTTCATAGAATGCCATTTTGTACGGCACACGGACATTGCCTGAGCTGCCATTAGGGAAATAAATGTTGAAAAGCAGGAAATCCTCAAAATCAAGGATCAGGTTGCGACCTTCAGAATCAAATTCTTTCTTTCCTAACTCTTGAGAAATGCTCTTAGGCTCTTTTTTCGTGTAAACTGCAACTCCGCTGTAACCTTTTTTCTGTGCAGCCGACCAATAGCTTTTATAGCCAAATGGCTTGAGCAAACTTTCATCAAGCTGGTTGGGATGGCACTTAGTTTCCTGGAGGCAGAGGATATCCGGAGATACTTTCTGAAGCCAATCTAAAAAACCTTTTTTGGCAATTGCACGAATTCCATTAACATTCCAACTTAAAATAATCATCAATCCTCGTTTAGGTTAGAAATAACCAGGACATGTCGCCTGGCACGACTGACACTGTCCGTGGTCATTAAAAGTTTTTCTTGAAACTGTATACCCTTGACGTTCAATAAGTACGTTCTTGCAAGTATAACAAAATGTTGTTGATCCTTCTATATCAAAGATATTTCCAGTGTAGACGTATCGCAAGCCATGATCAAATGCGATGGCGCGAGCTTTTACGAGCGCTTCTTTCGATGTTTGCTTTTGCTGTAACATTTTATCGTCCGGATGAAAGGCGCTAAAATGCATGGGAACATCAAGCCCTAAATAACGCGCAATCCACGCACACATTTGGCCAATCTCCTCATCCGCATCATTTTCGCCCGGGATGATAAGATTTGTCAACTCAAGCCAGACATTAGTTTTCTCCTTTAAAAAGCATAATGTGTCTAAGATCGGCTCTCGAGTCGCGTTGCAATGAGTTTGATAGAATTGATTTGAGAAGGATTTTAAATCTACATTCGCGGCGTCCACGTACTCAAAAAAATCTTTGCGTGCTAATGAGTGAATATATCCGGCGGTTACAGCAATCGTTTTGATGCCTTGGGCATGGCATTCGCGAGCAATTTCGATAACATATTCAGATGAAATAATTGGTTCATTATAGGTAAAGGCAACACTTTGACAGCTCCTCTCTTTAGCTGTTTTCGCGATCATCGACGGCGAGGCTTGCTTGCTGAGAAAGGAAAGATCTGTGGGCTTACTGATCTGCCAGTTTTGGCAAAAAGAACATCCTAGGTTGCAACCAACGGTCCCTAAAGACAAGGTTTGCGTTCCAGGATAAAAATGATACAACGGCTTTTTTTCAACGGGATCAATCGCAAGCGTGCTTATAACACCGTAACTTGTTTTAAGCTCGCCTGATTGATTTTGACGCAAAAAACAAAAACCACGCTGTTCATCTTCTAACAAGCATTCACGCGGACACAAAAAGCATTTAAGCTTTTTATCTTTTTGTGGTTTCCACCATCGCGCAGTTGCAAAATTTTTATCGATTGGCATACAGATATATTCTAATCAGTGCGCCTAAAACGTCAAATTAAAAAGCGGGCTCGAACATATTAGAAAATATTCGAGTCCGCTTTTCATGTACTTCGCGAAATCAGACCTTGAGCCTTCCTGGCTCATTGCGATTGCATAGCTTCAGTATTTATTGCATAACGTCCACTGGCTGCTCAGTTCCAGCGCCCACTGTTTCTGCGCTTGTTTCTCAATCATTTATTCAGTAACCGGTTCCATTTCTTGAGTAGCCGGTTCCATTTCTTCTTCACCAGTTTCTGGAGCGTATTTCTCGATACGGGTTGCGATCTTTTGATCCCCAGTCAATTGATACTCAATTTCAACATCATCACCAGGCCTGATATCGACTATAGCCGCGACTCCCTCAAGTTGGGTTTGCGCGTTGACTTGATAGGCAACCTTGACTTCTTGACCAGCATCAAAATCGTATTCAGAAATAACGATCTGAGCCTCGGAAACTTCGGTAACAATCCCAGAGGCAAAATACATTTCAGCCTCGGTGGCCATATCTTCAGCTCCTTGGGCAAACGAAAAACTTGCCACGAAGCAAAGAGAAAGAATGCATAATAACGAGATCTTTGTGAATTTTTTCATAATTTCACCTCCTTTCTAATCTGATAAAACAAAAAACACTTTTAGTATAAAAGCCAAACCTTTTAATGACTTTAAACCAGAAAGTGTTAACGTTTCCCTTCCTAATAAATTTATTTCAGGATAGCATAACCAAACTCTTTGTCAATGAAATATTGCCGTCCAGAAGATAACAATTGTGTAAAAAATTAATGAACAATTCCTGAAAAGCCCATAAACGCAAGAGATAAAAGCCCTGCAAGAACGAGGGCTAATGGAATCCCTTTCATGGCCTCAGGAATTTCTAAAAGTTCTAATCGTTCGCGAATACCTGAAAAGATAATAAGCGCGAACGTGAACCCTATGGAATTGGAAATGGCAAAAACCGTACTTTCCATTAAATTAAATTCTTTGCGAATAACCAAGATTGCAACGCCTAGAATCGTGCAATTGGTTGTAATCAGAGGTAAATAAACACCGAGGGCCTGATAGAGCGCAGGGCTCACCTTTTTAAGCATGATCTCCACCATTTGAACCAAGGCCGCAATAACTAAAATGTAAATAATTGTCTGCATGAACTCAATTTTAAAAGGAACAAGGAGATACGTCTGAATAAGGTACGTGATGATCGTCGAAAGGGTCATGACAAAGATAACGCCCCCTCCCATACCAAGAGCGGTTGAGAAACGCTTCGAGACACCCAGGAATGGACAAATACCTAAAAATTGCGTCAAGACAATGTTGTTGACGAGAACCGCTGAAATAATCATTAAAACGTAGGGCATCGCCATATCTCCTAAAGCTTAATTATAAGCTTATTTTGTCCCGCGATTCATCCGATTGATGATCGCAATTACATAACCAAAAACAATAAAGGCGCCCGGTGCTAAAATAAAAAATAAAATACCGTCACTGTGGATAAACTTGTGTCCTAAAAATGATCCACTACCGAGAGCTTCACGGATAGCGCTCAAGACCAGAAGCGCGAAAGTAAAACCTAATCCCATGCCTAAACCATCAACTGTGGACGACCATAAACCATTTTTAGCCGCAAAGGCTTCGGCGCGTCCCAAAACAATGCAGTTGACAACAATCAACGGAATAAAGATACCAAGCTGCGCATGAATCACCTGGCAATAACCAGCCATGACCAAATCCACAATAGTAACAAATGAGGCAATAACGACGATAAAACAAGGAATGCGCACTTTATCAGGAATAAAATCTTTAAGCGCGGAAATCGCAAGGTTTGAAGTCACCAACACAAAAGTTGTTGAGAGCCCCATGCCAAGAGCATTGGCAACCGATGTCGTGACCGCAAGGGTTGGACAGGTCCCTAAAATTAAAACAAAAACAGGATTCTCTTTAATCAAACCTTTGATCAGATTCTGCCACTGGTTCATTTTCGGACTTCCTTTTTATATGCCTGATAACCTTTTATCACCGCATCGCAAAAAGCTCGTGAACTAATTGTGGCCGCAGTAATCGCATCAACACTCCCTCCATCTTTTTTTACCTTAAGTGTAAATAACGATGGATTCTTGCCCGTAAATTGTTTTGAGAAATCAGATTTTTCCTTTTTGATCTTATCGCCTAACCCTGGCGTTTCGTGCGTCTCAACAACAACAATATTGTTAATCGTTCCATCTGGCAAGAGGCCAACCATGAGCTTGATGATTCCAGAAAACCCCTTTGTGGTCAATGTTTCAACAGCTGTACCAACAAGCTTGTTATTTTTTTTGGCAGGATAAAAAAAGAGTGTTCCCTCGTCAATATCGACGCTATAAACTTCATCAAGCGGATGATTGTCAAAAGCAGGAACAACTTCTTGGATCGCCTTGATCTTTTTTTCAAGAGTTGCTTTGGCAATAGGCCCTTTCGTCATTTCATAAACAAATCCTAGCGCCGCAGACGAGAAAAAGGAAATAATAAACAGCGTCCCTACCATGTTGAAAAAAGTCGATGGCTTTTTAGACATTCTTAACCTTGCCGTATTTTCTTGGTTTTGTCAATTTATCGATCAGAGGCACAAAGGCATTCATAATTAAAATAGCAAACGAAACGCCTTCGGGATAGGCCCCAAAGACACGAATAATCACCGTTAAAATTCCAATGAAGGCACCAAAGATGATCATGCCCCAAGGCATCATTGGTGATGTCACCATATCTGTCGCCATAAAAATAGCACCCAAAAATACACCTCCGGTCAAGATTTGGAATAACGGTGTCATGTAGGCGCTTGGATCAATCATCCACAAGATACCTGAAAACGCAAAAATGGCACCAATCATCGAAACAGGGATCTGCCAGCTAATGACTTTGCGATACAATAAATAAAGTCCACCCAAGAAAAGAAGCAAAACAGATATCTCGCCGATACATCCTGCGCGATTACCGATGAACAAATCAAAATAATTTGGAATTTTTGCCATGAGATCAACAACAGGGATTCTGTTTTTCAGGCCTTCCTTTACGATTGAAAGCGGAGTCGCTTGGGTCATCGCATCAATAAATTGAAAGCGATTTGTTAAGGGAATAGGCCAACTTGTCATGGCAACAGGAAAGGACACAAAAAGGAAAACACGTCCTACAAGCGCAGGATTAAAAGGATTGTTCCCCAAGCCGCCAAAGGTTAATTTTGCCACGGCAATAGCAAAGAAGCATCCAAGAATTATCATCCAGCTTGGAATATTACTTGGTAAGTTAAACGCAAGTAAAAGCCCCGTAACAGCGGCAGAGCCATCATCAACTGTTGGCTGAATTTTTAAAACATATCGTTGTAAAAGATATTCAAAAACAACGCATGAAGCCACACCCAAGAGTGTGACACGTAACGCATTAATGCCGAAGACATAAATTGACCAAAGCAGAGCGGGTGTCAGCGCGATCAAGACATCCATCATGATGCAACGAACGCTGGCAGGAGCATAAACATGTGGGGAGAGCGAAACAATTAATTTTTGATGATTCATGTCTTTGCTTTCTCTTTACGCTGTTGGGCAATAAATGATTTTCCAAGGCGAATAGAATCCAAGAGCGGTCTTTTTGCTGGACAGACATAAGCGCAGCTGCCACACTCACAGCAATTCATAATTGCTTCTCGATCAGCTTCCTCGGACATCCCTTTTTCAACAAGATTCATCAATAGATAAGGCTCGAGACCTAGTGGACAATGCGAAACACACCTGGCACAACGAATACAGGGCAAAACAGGATCACGTTTGGCATACATACGTGGGAGAACAAGAATACCTGATGTTCCTTTGACAACAGGAACTTCTGGTGTATTGAGGGCTTTACCCATCATGGGTCCACCACCAATAATCTTTCCTGTATCTTCTGGAAGGCCTCCGGCAACCTCAATCAAATAAGAAACAGGTGTCCCAATGCGAACAAGGAAATTGGATGATCGATTAAGACTCTCTCCCGCAACAGTCACAACGCGCTCTACAAGCGGTTTATTCTTTTGAATCGATTCATATACGGCAAAAGCTGTCCCAATGTTTTGAACAACGCATCCGACATCAATGGGTAATCCCCCGATAGGAACCTGTCGTTTAATGATAGCTTCAATAAGTTGTTTTTCCGCGCCTTGTGGATATTTAACTTTAAGCGTAACAACTTTGATACCAGGAGTATCCTTAGTAAGTTTTGATAAATGATCAATGGCATCCGTTTTGTTTGCCTCGATACCAATCATGGCCTTGCTTACATTAAGGGCTTTCATGAGAATTTGGATGCCAACGATAATTTCAGGACCTTTTTCAAGCATCAAGCGATGATCTGCTGTTAAATACGGCTCACATTCAACACCGTTGATCAAAAGAACATCTGCGTGCTTACCTTGTGGTGGCGAAAGCTTAACATGCAAAGGAAAGGTTGCCCCGCCTAAGCCGACAAGACCATCTTGCTGGACTTTTTTAATGATTTGTGGACCGGTTAAAATAATTTCTGCTTTAAGAGTTCTTGATAAATCAATACCTTCAAGCCACTCCTCCCCTTCCGCATTTAAAATAATCGCAAGGCGTTTGTACCCGCTCATATCCATGCACATTTCGATCTTTGTCACCGTACCGGAAACCGTAGCATGAATATGTGTTGAAACAAACCCATTGGCCTCTGCAATGACCTGGCCAATTTTCACTTTATCACCAACTTTAACAATAGGCTTAGCTGGTGCGCCAAAATGCTGGGAAACAGGAATAGTGACAATTCTTGGTGGTGATAAGAATTCAATAGGCCGATTGGCTGAAAGTTTTAATTCTTGAGGATGAACCCCGCCTCTTGGGAAACTTGCGAGTCCGTTAAAGATTTTCATTATACAATACTCACATTTGGGTTTTGCGCTTGCCTTGATCTCACAAGGTTAAAGTTAATCTCATGGATAGCCCCCGTTGGGCATTCGTTCACACACTTGCGGCAAAGCGTACACTTTTTATAATTGATATAAGCTAAGTTTTCTCCTATTTTAATCGCATCGAAGGAACACACCTTAAAACATTTCCCGCAGCCAATACATGCTGCAGAACAATTTTTTCTTGCAATATTACCTTTTTCAGGATTGGAACAAGCGACAAAAATGCGTTGATGGTTTTTACCTCTATAGCGCAGTTCGATTAAAAATCGCGGGCAAGCCTTGACACAAGCCCCACAGCTTGTGCATTTCTCTTCATCAATCATCGGAAGCTGTGTTTGTTCATCAATCTCAATAGCACCAAATTTACAAACACGAACGCAGTCCCCAAGCCCCAAGCAACCAAATGAGCACCCCGTTTCTCCGGTATATAGATTATGAACGATCTTGCAACGAGCTTGGCCGTCATATTCATTGATACGTGGGCGATTTTTAAGCGATCCATTACAGCGCACAACGGCAATTTTAACTTCTTTTTCAGCTACTTCGAGGCCTAAAATCTTTGATACCTCCACCATCCCTTTGTTTCCACCAACAGGACAGAAAAGTTTATCAAAATCTTGAGCCCGAACACAGGCTTCGGCAAACTTTCGACAACCAGGATAACCGCAGCCACCACAATTAACTCCAGGTAAAACCGATTCGACAGCATCAATACGGGGATCTTCGGTAATTTGAAATTTCTTGGCAACAAAAAAAAGAATCACACCAGAAAGGATTCCAGTCACGGAAAGCAAGACAATAGAGGTAAAAACAGTATACATCATAGTTTGATACGAAATGAAAACTTAGATTTAATATTATTTTGTTGAAGCCAAATAATAAAATAATACGGAATTAAAAACCCAAGGGCTAAAACCCCTGAAAAAACCTCTTTTTTTGTTATGGAAAGAGTGATCAAAAGAGTTAAGAAAACTATACTAAAAGGTAACAAATAACCAAGAAAAACAGCCAGAACCCCCTTGTGCTCTTCCAAGATAACAGTAACTTGATCACCCTTTTTGAAAGTTTTCTGGTTGCACGCAATTTCAATAATCTTTTCACTGCGATCAGATAACAAGCAAGCACGCTTGGCATGACACTGACTACAGGCTGAAAGCTGCTCAATCTGAACTGTTACCATGTCCCCCAAGGTATCAATAACAATACCAGGATGCTCGATAGAACTGCGCAATTCATTCACCATGCACCATTTCTTGATAAAGAGAAATAAATAAAAATTTACTATAATCCTGTCTTCGGGTTATGTCAAGATTTCTCGTGATTATTAGTCTTACACTTATTTTTAGACTCTTTTAATATGAAATTCAACAGCTTAGATGCCCAAAAACCTACTTTTTTCGAATGTTTTTAATGGCAATATAGGCAGGATATGCAAGGATGGCGAAAATAACCAATAGAATAACAATTGTCAACAGTGTTTCAATAAGTGATTTCATAACAAATCTCCTGTTAGATCATTTTCCGAGGATTAACAGTCCTATCAAATCTTTTTTCTAAAACAAAACCGCTTTCAATCGCAGCTTGACGAAGCGACTTATTTTCACGATGAGCCTTATGCGCAATCATCGCTGATTTATCATAACCTATTAAAGGAACTAGACTTGTAACAAGCATAAGGGATTTCTCAAGATGCTCATTGATCTTCTTTTTATTTGGCTTGATGCCTTCAATACAGTTCTTTTGGAAGCTATAACAGGCCTCTGACAAAAGCAAGGCCGATTGAAGGAAATTATAAATAATCACAGGTTTTTGTACGTTTAATTCGCAATTTCCACTTGCTCCCGCTAATGCGATCGTCGTGTCATTGCCAATCACCTGAGAACAAACCATAAGCATGGCCTCACATTGGGTAGGATTGACCTTGCCTGGCATGATAGAGCTTCCAGGTTCGTTGGAAGGCAAAATGATCTCACCAATACCGCAGCGTGGTCCTGACGATAAAAAACGAATATCATTAGCGATCTTAGTCAAAGAGATAGCCAGACCCTTAAGAGCGCTACTTGCTTCGACCATGGCATCATGGCTGGCAATAGCAGCAAAGGGATTGGGAGCCTTCTTAAAGGAAAGCGCTGTTAGGCGTGAAATATGGGCAATAGCCTTTTGCGCAAAGCGTGGATGCGTGTTGAGACCTGTTCCAACCGCTGTCGCACCCAAGGGAAGCTCTTTAAGGTGCTTAAGGCTAAAAGCTAGGCGTTCAAGACCAAATGAAAGTTGATGCGCATACGCAGAAAATTCTTGTCCCAGGGTCACGGGCGTTGCATCCATCATATGCGTCCGCCCTATTTTGATAATATTTTTATAGTCATGAGCCTTTTTAGCAAAAGCATCGCGAAGACCAGAAATCGCAGGAATGCATTTTTTTTGCAACACCGACATAGAGGCGATATGCATGGCGGTTGGAAAAACATCATTAGAGGATTGTCCGCAATTAACATCATCATTAGGATGAATGGGGGTTTTGCTACCTATTTTGCCTTTGGCCAAGACAATGGCACGATTGGCAATAACTTCATTGACATTCATATTTGTTTGAGTGCCGCTTCCTGTTTGCCAAATGGAAAGCGGAAATTGATCAGCCATGTATCCTGCGAAAATCTCATCACAAGCACGAATGATTAATGTTGCTTTTTTTTGAGATAAAACCTTCAGCTCTTGATTAGCCAAAGCTGCGGCTTTTTTAACAGTGACCATGGCGCAAATAAAAGTAGGCGTAAAACGTTCTGTTCCGATTGCAAAATTTTTCATCGAACGCACTGTTTGCGCGCCATAAAGTTTGTTCACAGGAACGTAGACATCGCCTAAACTATCATGTTCAACACGATATTTCATCAATCATTAATCCTGTAGAAATTCCGTAACAAGACGCACGCCGGATCCCGTAGCGCCATAATTAAAATACAGCCGTCCTTGTCCTTCCGCAAAGGCTGTTCCTGCAATATCCAAATGAACCCATTTGGCCTCACCGACAAATTGATGTAAAAACTCTGCAGCTGAAATCGTACCACCAATGCCTCGAGGAATCCCTGTGCTCTTTAAATCGGCATATTGACTTTTAAGATGTGTCTTCAGTTCAGGATAAAGCGGTAATCTCCAAGTACGGTCGTCTGTTTTTTGGCCAACATCAAGAAGTTTTTGTGCAAACTTATCATCGTTGGACATCAAGCCGGTATAATCATTTCCAAGGGCAACGGGACAAGCGCCTGTTAGCGTGGCCAAGTCGATCATCCTTGCTGGCTTATAGTTTTTAACAACATACGCAATGGCATCAGCTAAAACAAGACGGCCTTCGGCATCGGTATTAGCAATCTCAACAGTTTTTCCATTATAAGCTTTAATCACATCCCCTGGCTTATACGCAGCTTTTCCAATCGCATTCTCCGCAATTGCTACAACAAAAAGAATATTCTTTTTAATACCAAGCGAAAGAACATTCTTCAAGATCCCCAAAACTGCAGCGGCCCCTGCCATATCCTCACGCATACTCTCAATACTTCCCGTAGGTTTTAAATTTAACCCTCCCGTATCAAAAGTAATGCCTTTGCCAATAATCGCCAGGTCTTCAGAGCCTTTTTTTCCTCCTTGATAATGCGCAATCATCAACCGTGGCGGATATTGACTGGCACGGTTAACTGCAAGAAGCAAGTTAAGCCCTTTTTTCTTAAGGTCTTTTTCTTTTAAAATTTCAAGGCGGATATTCGTTTGACCCTTCACAAGACGTTTAAGCTCATCCTCCATCAAGAGTGAATGAACGACATCTGCGTTGTCATTAACCAAATCACGCGTATAATTAACACCACCGCAAATTGTGATTCGCTGGGCGTAAATACTTTTAAACGATGCCGCAATGACAACGGTTGCGAGTGATTTCTTACCCTTGACGGGCTCAATATATTTCTGCCATGTATAACTACCGACAAGGATACCTTCGATCATGCCAAAAATCGTTTCATCGTCGTTGGCATGAGGAAAGACATGAAGCGATGCGAGACCTTTAAGATGGGGTGACTCAATCGCCTGCTTTACGGCTACACGCAGTGATGTTTTGGAAATTTTCTGATCATCCCCAAGCCCAACAATTAAAACAAGGCTTTGTTTGATAAAAAGAGGGATTATTTCACCTTGTTCCGCGGAAAATCGTTGAAGCGTCACCAAGGAGACAAGTTGGTCCTTAAGGCATACGTCAAGCTTTAAGGTTTTAATGGCCGTGATCTGTTTTTTTGTTAAAAAAAGAATGCTCGAATTCTTTAAATACGATATTTTCGGATTAAATTGGATATTGGGCATCTTAGAGTCCTTTATGTTCGTCGGTCGATCGCGATATAATCACGCTTGCAATGTCCTGTATAAATTTGCCTCGGACGACTGATGCGCAAGTCTGACATATCACGCATTTCTTTCCATTGCGCAATCCATCCAGCCATACGTGCCATGGCGAACATCACCGGAGCCATATCTGCTGGTATTTTAATCGCACGATAGATAATGCCACTGTAAAAATCAACATTAGGATAAAGTTTGCGCTCAACAAAGAAAGGATCACGAAGAGCAGCTTCTTCAAGCTTAACCGCAATCTCAAGCAAAGGATCATGAATCCCGAGTTTTTTTAACAAAGCGTCAGTTCGCTGCTTAATAATTTTCGCTCGCGGATCATAATTTTTATACACGCGATGTCCAAAACCCATCAAACGAATATTATTTTTTCGATCTTTAACAAGGTCAATAAAATTCTTTACATCACCCCCTGAGCGATAAATGCCATCGAGCATGGCCGTCACCTCTTGGTTGGCGCCACCATGCAAAGGCCCCCAAAGAGCGCAGATGCCCGAGGAAACCGAAGCATAGAGATTGGCCAAACTACTTCCTACCATGCGCACCGTGGACGTTCCGCAATTTTGTTCATGATCCGCATGCAAAATAAATAACGCCTGCAAGGCCGAAACAACACAATCTGAAACTTCATAAACGCGATTGGGTGATGAAAACATCATGTTAAGAAAGTTAGGAATAAATTTAAGATCTGCACGCGGATAAACAAAAGGTTCCCCCATTTTCTTTTTGTAAGAAAACGCTGCGATGGTGCGTACCTTGGAAATCAACTCAACAGCGATACGTCGAAAATCAACGGTTGTTAATTCCGTTCGTTCCAGTTCTGGATAATAGGCGGAAAGCGAGCAAACCATCGCCGAGAGAATACCCATCGGATGTCCTGAGGCAGGATAGCCATCAAAAAAATTCTTCATATCTTCATGCAACATAGAGTGCTGAGTAAAGCTATCTGAGAGTTCATCGAGCTGTTGATGCGTTGGCAATTCCCCATAAATCAAAAGATATGCGACTTCGATAAAAGTTGAATGCTCTGCTAGCTGCTCAATGGGAATGCCGCGATAACGCAGGATACCGTTTTCTCCATCTATATAGGTAATCGCGCTTTGGCAGGAACCCGTATTGACGTAACCAGGATCAAGGGTGATGTGACCAGTTTGTGATCGCAAAGTGCGGATGTCAATGGCTTTTTCGTTTTCCGCGCCTACCACAATAGGAAATTCGTAGGTCTTGCCATCTAAAATAATTTTTGCAGTTTGTTCCATAAGGGCTCCTGGCTTTAAAATGTTATGGCGCGATGCTATTATTCCTTGGTCGACTTGCCCAGTTTCTTTTCAATTTTTTGGATGAGCTTAACAGGATCAATGGGCTTAATAAAATAATCGTTACATCCTTGGTAAAAAGCATCTAGGAAGGGTTTTTTATGTGCCGTAACCATGATAATGGCAACACCCTCCCCCAAAGGAATATCCGCGGCTTCTTCACTTTGGCGAATTTTACGCAAAAGCTCAAGGCCATTAATTTCGGGCATTTCAATATCTAATAAAATAAGATCATACGGCTTATCATGCAGCGATGTATTGTAGGCGTCAATGGCTTCTTTCCCGCTTGAGGCAACATCGCAGCGCGCGTGCTCGCGCAAAATCTCGACAATGAGTTCGCGATTTTCATAATTATCATCGACAACGAGAATTTTCCACATAGAGAGTCTCCTTATTATAAATTTTTATAGTAATCAATAAACAAAAATGCCGCTTTTTTAAAGGCTTCAAATAGAGGGGCAATGATTTCCGGCGCATCCCCTGCCTTGACCGCAACATGCATTTTGTCAGCAGTCTCGTAAACTTGCTTTAGACGAAGATTACCAGATGTCCCTTTGACTTCATGCATAATCGCGCGAATCTGAAGCACATCATTCTTAAGGGTAGCTTCCTCAAGTTGTGCAATCTTCTGCGCGAGCGTGTTTGAAAAGCTTTTTAATAACTTGTTTAAAATCTCCGGCCGCACATGAAGCTCAAGACTCACCGTCGCCACATCGTACTGAAATACATTTTGATTTGTATTCGAATCCAAGAAGCACCTCTCTTATCGCTTAGGCAAAACGCCCATCGTCATATCCACGATAAGACGTTTTTGATTTTGAATAAAAAAAGACAATTCCATTTTTTCTCGCTCATCAAAATGAAACGGAACGCCAACAACCGCGCGATTGCGATAACTGGTAAAATGAGACATCTCTAGCTCAATGTACCCCGCATTTGAAATTTCCGTCTTAAATGCTCCGGCAATAATGTTGCACAGAGTTCCACAGCAATCTGCGAGGGCATCCAGATCTTCATCATCGGCTAAAGGATAACGTAAAAGCTTCAAAAGAGCAGCAACATAACTTTGCTCAATATAGACAACAATCCCACCGATCGCTTTATTTCTTTCCATGTCCTTGGCATTTAGAAAATAATTGATATATGAAATAAATGTCGGTTCGTTGTATTTCTCCATGCCATCAGCACGCATCAAACCTGCATATTCAATGATCAATTTCTTTTGCCAAGAAGGATCCTGTGAAAAATGAACAGCGTTTCGCTCCAAAAACATCTTTGCAATGCTCTTGGCAAGAATCTGGGCAAATTTTTCTAAATCTTTATTAACGGCACCACCAAAGAACATCTTTAACCACCGCAATCATCTTAAGAACGGTTTAATAGTGGCCACTAAAAGCTCAGGTTCGTAGGGCTTTACAACATATCCTGCTAAATTGGGATTAACCTGTTTCGCTTGGCGTTTATTGTCTTCAGATCCTGACGCGGTAACCATGGTAATGGGAATCTTGGCAACCGCAGGAACCTTGACAACCCCTTCCATAAATTCAATCCCTGACATTTCAGGCATCTGCCAGTCAAGCAAGATAACACAAATCTCTTTGTAATAACGTCCCAAGATCTCAATCGCCTGTTCTCCGCTGCGGGCCTGAAGAAAATCATTTTTAATCCCCGAGCCTTTGAGAATTTCAATCAAAAGTTCACGCTCAAGAGTTGAATCATCAACGACAAGAATTTTCTTAGTTGTATTTTCGGCCATAGGTCAGTATCTTTTTCTTAAAATCATCCATGTTGAACGGCTTAGATAAAAAGTCATTAAAACCAATTTCCCTACACTTTTCTTTATCTTCAGTAGCATCCGCTGCTGTTAAGGCGACGATGGGTAGCTCTTGACTAATCTCTTGACGAATAATCTGTGTAGCTGCAAAACCATTCATGACTGGCATTTGCAAATCCATGAAGCATATATCATAACGTTTTTTCTTAATCATTTCAATGGCTTCTTGGCCGTTGAGGGCAAAATCTCCTTCACAGGCAATCGATTCAAAATACGCTTTAATCAATTCAATATTAGTGATGCTGTCATCAACAATCAAAACCTTAATCCCTGCGCAATTGGAATCAATATCAAGCGTCTTTCGCTGTTCCTCTTCGTCGACATAACCAAATGTTTTTTTAAGTAATGAAAAGAATTCATACTGGATAATTGGTCTCAGAAGGTAATCGTCAAAGCACGCCTTATAAGCTTCATTCGAGAACCCAATCTTGATATCCGATGTCAAGGCCACAATTTTTGTATGTTCAAACGCTTTGGCTTGTTGCAATTTACTTGCCAAAAGATACGCTTCATCTTTGTAGCTAAGAAGGTCAATACAGATAAGGTCCGGCGCCGCCATATTTAACGGACGGCTATTGAGCAATATTTCCGCGATTTCCCCCGCGGATTGATCAAAAAGCTGGACATTCATTTCTTGGGCTTGGCAATATTTCAGAAGTTCTTGACGGCTATCTTTATCAATAAGAATGACTGACTTATGCTTGACAAAGCTTAACTTCTGGGAGCGCGTGGTCGCGACCTTAGTAGTTAACGCTTCATCATAAGGAAAAGGTACTTCAAAAATAAACTGGCTTCCCGTTCCCACGTGCGACTCAACCCATATTTTCCCACCCATCAGCTCAACATAGCTTTTTGAAATAGCGAGCCCTAGACCTGTTCCACCATATTCACGCGCAATCGTCTTATCGCCTTGCATAAAGGGTTCGAAGATGTAATGGAGCCGTGACTCAGGAATGCCTGTACCGGTATCAGAAACGGTAAAGCGCAAACGAATATTGCCGTTATTGGCGACAGCTTCTTCGCTAGGAAGTTGATCAACAATGAGACCTACTTCGCCTTTTTCTGTAAATTTCACAGCATTGCCAATTAAATTCAGAAGAATTTGTCGAAACCGTGTTGGATCGCCTTTAATTCCATAAGGGATGTTGGCGTCAATGGTAAAAAATAACGAGACCGCCTTACCTTCAAGGCGAGCGCGAATAATACGAAAAACATCTTCCACGACATCCGGAAGGCTAAAACTTAATTCTTCAAGTTTTAACTTTCCACGCTCAATTTTAGCCAAATCAAGAATATTATTGATAATATCGAGTAAAAGCTCGCCGCTGGAACTAATGGAGCTTAAAAAGATCTTTTGCTTTTCTTCTAAAGGACTTTTAATGAGGAGTTCAGAAAAACCTAAGATCGCATTGATCAGCGTGCGCATTTCATGGGACATGCTGGCGAGCATATCACTTTTTTCCGCCGCCAGCCGCTGGGCTTGCTGGCCTAACCGGATAGCAAGTTCGCGTTCTTTGATTAACTCTTGCTGACGTTTTAAAATCTTAGCCCGGTTATCCTGTTCTGAAACCGGCAAGCTCACCGTTGGCATTTTTCCAAGGCGCTTATCGATAATAACTTTCTTAATGGATCCAGGAATGGCGCGCTCTTTTAGCGTCAAAATACGTTCGGCTGTTGTGCTGACATCGCAATAGGGGCTTGTCAAATGACCTTGATGCGAAATTTGTTCATTGAGTAAATCCAATAAAATACGTAATTGATCTACGGACGCAAGTGCCACCTCAATCACCTCATCATCAACAGCAAGCGTTTCTTTGCGCAAAGCATCAAAAAGCTCTTCGGTTTGCCTGGCAAGAAACTGAATATCGGCTAAATTTAAAAATGCGGCCAGCCCTTTGATGGTATAAAAAACTTTAAATGCCCTATTTAAAGCTTCTTTATCATTAGAAACAGTTTCAAGGGCAAGGATAGCATTTTTAGCTTCGATTAAAAGATCTAGGACTTCGGTTGTAAACTCTGTGAGCATGTCTGCTTGCTCTTCCAGATTAAGGACAGGAATCTTAGGGGAAAATATGTCGTTAAAGTGTTCTTGGCTCATGCCTTTAACTTTTCTATTCGTCAATCATGTATTGCTGTGCGATTTCATCACGCTCGGAAAGCACAACACGCGAAAACACATCCGCGACTTGAGGATCAAAGTGTGTTCCGCTGGTCCGCTTGATTTCCGCGAGAGTTTCATCTAAAGTCCAGGCTTTTTTATACGGACGTCGGGACATCAGCGCATCAAAAACATCACAAATAGCCACAATGCGACCCACTAAGGGAATAGCCTCGCCTTTAAGCCCTTGAGGATACCCTGTCCCATCCCATTTTTCATGATGTGTGAGCGCGATCGTCTCTGCCATTTTCATAAAATCGGAATCGCTGCCGGAAAGAAGTTTTGCGCCAATTGTGGTGTGCTTTTTCATGATCTCCCACTCTTCGGGAGTCAATTTGGCTGGCTTTAAAAGAATGCTATCAGGAACACCAAGCTTGCCAATATCATGTAAAGGGCTTGCGTTTAAAATGAGATCATACTGCTGGGCATCAAGCCCTAGCGCTGCGCCAAGCTTTGCGCAAAGCTTGCTCATGCGCACAATGTGAACACCGGTATCCTCATCGCGGTATTCCGCAGCATGCGCCAAACGTTGAATAATGTCCAAGCGCGTCTGACTTAACTCCTGGGTGCGTTCTTTCACTTTTTCTTCAAGGATTTTATTCTGATTACGAACGGCGTTATTTAATAGGCGCGTTTCAATAATGTTGTGAATACGTACCAAAACCTCAATACCTTCATAAGGTTTTGTTAGAAAATCCGTTGCCCCAGATTCTAAGGCCTTTAATTCTTGGCTTCGACTGGGCGATAGAGCCAAAAGCGGCAAGCGCTCCTCACCCGTCAACTCTTTTAATTGTGCCATGATGGTAAAGCCGTCAATTTTAGGCATTTCCAGATCAAGTAAGATCAAGTCGGGTTGATAATCTTTGTAAAGTTCAATTGCATCCTGTGGATTGGTGATGCTTTGAATGTTTTGATACCCAGATTTACGCAAAATATCCTCCAAAAGGCCAATGTGAAGCCTCTGATCATCAATAATCAAAATTTTTGCTTTAAAGATTAAATCCTGGAGCACCATTTCTCCTTTATCATTTTGCTACGTCTATTTTAATGGGTTTTGGGTAAGAATCAAACACAAAAACCGAAATTATGGTTTTAGATTACAGGCGCCAATTCGCCATTTGGGCAAGGGCATGATAGCTAGTCAAATCATTTTGAATCGGCGTCACAGTGATGTAACCTTGATTAAGCGCAACGGTATCAATATCTCGACTCTTCTCACGCTTTGGCGTATCTCCTGTCATCCAAAAAGATAAAGATTCGTCATCCTTCGAGCGTTTTATTTTTAAAAAACGCGTGACAATAGGAACCTTGCCCTGGCGGGTTATCCTAACGCCTTTGATGTTATTTGGTTTAAGTGCGGGAACATTGACGCTTAAAAATGTTTCTCTTGGCAAGCCTTTAACCAAAACCTGCTTTATCATTTTCTTGGCAAATCTTGCGGCATAACGAAAATCAGGATTCACAAAGGTATTAAGCGAGAAAGCAATGGCTGGTATTCCATACAGCGATGCTTCCCTGGCCCCGGCCACTGTTCCCGAATAAAAAACACTGCATCCGTCGTTGGGGCCAAGATTGATTCCAGAAACAACAATATCAGGTTTTGATTTCAAGACTCTTTTGAGGGCAAATTTCACGCAATCCGCTGGCGTTCCTGTGAGCCCAATACCAGAAATTCCCTTAGGCGTTGTTATTTTACGTGCAATAACAGGGCTTCCAAGCGTGATCCCGTGGCCTACTGAGCTTCGCTGCGAATCTGGCGCTACCACAGTCACAGAGCCCATGGTCTTTATTTCCTTAAAAAGCGCTAAAAGACCCTCTGCGTAAATACCATCATCATTGGTTAAAAGAATTTTCATGAAATTGCTCCGTTTAAGTAATTTTTTTAAGGTATTCCACGATCTTGCATGTCCCTGATGGCATGGGATAACGCTCGAAATCCTTAAGCGTGACCCATTTTCTTGTTTGTCCCAACCTTGGTAGTGGATCTACGTTACACTTAAAAGCATAAAGATGCGCACAAAATTGTGTATAAAAATGTTTTGTACTAAAAAATAATTTGGCCTGCGTTACTGCGACGCCAAGTTCTTCCTGAATTTCACGTTTAAGCGCAACAAGTAAGGTCTCCCCTTTTTCTTTTTGGCCTCCAGGAAATTCCCAGAGATCTCCTAAAAGTCCGCCTGATGGGCGTTTTTGAATAAAAAAACGCTTTTTGTTTTCTATGATCCCAACGCATACTTTCTTCATAATGAGTTTTTTCGTTTGCTTCTTGGGAATGAGCTGTTGAATTCCTTTGGCATAGGCTTTGCAAAAAACACGTAAGGGACATTCGCCGCAGCGAATGTCCCTTGACTGACAAATCATTGCCCCCAGCTCCATCAAGCCTTGATTAAATGCACTCATTTTTTGATGCGGCATTGCTTCATGCAAAAAGGCATAGATGGTTTTATCTTGAGTTGTGTCAGCTTTCCCGCGCAGGCCTAGAATCCGCATCAAAACACGCCGCACATTAGCATCAATAATTGGTTCACGCTGGCCAAAAGCAATACTTAAAACCGCTCCTGTTGTATAAGGACCAAAACCTGGAAGCTTTTCAAGGGTTTCTCTATCTTGTGGAATTTGGCCATGGAAATTTTGAACAATCTTTTTAGCTGTGGTATGCAAATTATTAACGCGTCGATAATACCCCAACCCTTGCCACAACGTTAAAACCGTTTTAAGTTGCGCACGAGCTAAATCCTGGACACTTGGAAAGCGCTTAATCCAACGCTTGTAGTAAGGAATCACGGCATTAACAGTTGTTTGCTGCAACATGATCTCGGAAATCCAGATCTTATAAGGATCAGATGTTTCACGCCACGGAAGGCTGCGCTTGTTCTTTTCAAACCAACCAATAAGTTTTTGGGCAAAAGAAGGTTTAGGCATAACTCTTACGGGGCAAAAGTTTCAATGGGCGAAAGAGAGCGCTCAATACAGGCCTCATCACCGTAGGAAAAAGAGATTTTAAAATGCGCGCCGTCAACATAAATAACACCACTACGCATCATCGATCGGATCATCAAAGGTTTTTTAAGGGAAAGAATGTCGCCGGTAAAGCGGCATGGATGTAAACGCTGATGATAAAGTTCGCGCGGTCGATATTGAATATTACTACTTGTATCTTTTAAAATTTGGCCGCCTGATGAATGGATCGCCCCTGTGGAGCCGCTTGCGGTTGATACCCAAAGCCCAGAACTGCGCTGTTCTTCACTTTCCTTACCGATGGTCAGAACATAACGGCTCATAGCTGCGGGATTGGCGTCACAAACTAAAATATCATTGAGCACAAAAAATTGCTTCTTTTGCTTTCTTGTCGTTAGCGCAAATCGTGCCAGGCGCTTTGTCTTGGTTTGGCCGGACAAGATTAAAGAAAATATTCTTTCAAAGTTTTTGGCATGGGCCACACAAAACTTACCAATACTGCGCTTAGGATCAGAGTTGACACCTAAAATTTTCTGCCCAGAAAGTTGGCGCGCAGCCTGCAAAAATGTGCCATCTCCCCCAACCGTAATCACAAGGTCGTAGGCATCATAAGGAATGTGCATCTTGCGATGGCTCACCCGATAGCGCATGCGATATTTGTTAAGGACATGTTGGACTTCTTTGAGCGTTGTATGATGCGCGGCATGCATCTCTTTAAATCGCGCAAGATCTCGACGAGAAAAAGACATCTGCGTTGACCGCTTAAGGCCAGGCTGATCGAGAAAACAAAATTCATAAAACGTTTTTTTGTTAACAACGATCACATTTTTTATCATAGCTGTACTCTTTTTAAGACAAAATCAACGCCATGGTTCATTTCCTTGTATGAGGTAAAAACTTGATCAGCGTGTCCTAGATAGCTACGCGGCAACGATGTTTCAAGCGCTAGACACCGCAAGCCCGCACGCTTGGCTGACAAGACACCCAAGGGCGCATTTTCTAGGACAATGGCTTCCCTGGCGTTTATTTTTAACAATCTTAACGCTTTTTTGAAAGGTTCAGGATGTGGCTTCCCATGGCGCACATCACAACCTGTGACAACAATTTCAAACATTGTACGCAGATCCTTAGGTAATATTTTTTCGACTTCATGAAAGGATGTTCCAGTGACAAGGGCCAAGCGAAAACCGCTTTGATGAATCCTACGCACAAAGCTTCGTGAACCACAAATAAATCTTTTCTTAAAAATCTTTTTAAACAATATTTCTTTCTCATCTAAAAGCCGTTGCGCGGTTTTGCGGTCAATGATAATGCCTTTATCTTTGCACATGCCTAAAATGCTTGTGATCCCGCGTTGGCCTTCACGCTTATAGACATCAAGTCGCGTGACACATACGCCAACGGTCGCAAACACGCGCTTCCATGCAAAATAATGATAGCGCATGGTATCAGTGATGACGCCGTCCATATCAAAAATAACCGCACTTGCTTTAATCAACTTTTTTTTCATTTTGATTTAATTTCAATTGATGTATCAAGGGCGCAAGTGCGAACGCACTTGCGCCCCAATAACATCCTTTTCGTCAAATCTACGGCGCTGTTCTGGCTCCACGGCCACCGTCACTGCCATAGCGAGCGCCGACAATAACCGACGCGTAAGCGCGGTTGGAAACTTTCGTGTACGCTGCAGAACTGTTATAATTGCCACCATAATACCCAGTGCCTACTGGCCAATTTGAGGCATCCGCATCACCTGTTGCGTCTAATGCCCCGTTGCCATGAACACCTGTAAAAGCTCTGCCTGTCGAATTACCGACGGTAACAGGCCTTTCGTAAAGATTACCGCTCAATTCCATGTTGCCATAATAGCCAGAACCCGCTGTAACACGGCCGTTATTGCTTGCATGTCCCGCGAACATCCCAACACGGCAAGGCCCATTAAAATCATTTTCCGTCGTTGTATACAAGCAATTACCCTTACCATCAGTTTTATAATTTGCGGAAGTATTTTCATTTACCGCGCCAGAATTTGCCAGAGTATACGCAGCATCCGCAGGAGTCGCGTTGCCCCAAGCATATTCATCAGCAACAGGTGTTAACGGGCCTCGGCATGCTTTTACAAACTCTAGCTCGGTCATAGGCCGCAAACCGCTCCAATCAAGATAGGCCGCGAGATCATCCCAAGCCAAATTGTTACAGGCAATGCACTGGCCATCAGTTACTTCATTATAATTCGTATCATTATCTAAATTACATGCATAAACAGCAGGGGTTGTATTATCCGTACCGGAAGTTTGTATATCTATTCCATTTCTCGCGCCAGGTAATGCATTTGTTCTAGCAGCAGAGCTTGGAGCATTGGCAGTTCTTGTTTCTTGCTGGTCATAGGTAAGGGTGTTTAAAAAATCTCGATATTGACCTTGAGTGATCTCGTATTTCATCAGATAAAAAGCACTATAGCCTTTGGGAAATGCCGCAGGAATAGGGCCTGTCTGGTCGCCGGAGTTGCCTGCCGCAGTGTACCAAAGGTTTCCAGCGCTTTGCGCTACTGTTAACTCGGCTTCAGACGTGATCAACAAAGGAATGGTGGCACCAGAGGACCATGATCCATCAGTAAAGCTACCAGTTTCTGTGCCGCCAGAACCAACATAAAAACTCCCAGTTGGAATGTACACCATCTCTGTGCCAAACAATTTGAACGTTGATGTTGTGGAGTTGGCCTGAGTATCTGAAAAGCCATCAGCCCCATAATCCTAGACAAATTGAACACCCTCAAACGACACATCATCCGCCCCTGTATCTGTGCGCTGGAAGAAAAAGCCTTTGAGATCCGTTGGAACAATGATCTCGCTATCAGTGGGTGCGCTAAAGCCTGATGGGTTTGTCCCGCTTTCAGCCATGGTAGCATGGGACCAAACGCCTGTAGAGGTATTCTTTCGTTTCATAAAAATCCACACTGCATCATAATTGGTCGCATCCTTCCAGCTATTGTCCCAGGCAATATCAAAGGTAAAGGTCATGGTGCGATTGGTGGTGTCAACCGACGAAGGGCCAAAATTGGTAATGGTAAGGGCGTTGGCAAAGCATTGGCTCGGAAATAACGCTAAGACACAGGTGATTATGATTAAAAGTAAATACTGTGATTTCTTCATAAAAATTTCATTTCTTCAAACCTAAATTAATTTTTATTTTATCACAAGGCAATAGGGTTTCAATGCCTAAAACATACGCTTTATATAGTAAAATCCTAGAATCAGGAGCGCTGTAAGCCCGAGCGTAAGCCAGCCAAAATAGTCATCGATAAATTTCTTGGCTTTTTCACCAAAAAAGTAAAATATCGCAGACACAAGGAAAAAGCGTAGAGATCGGCCAACCACGGACGCAAGAAAAAATCCCATCAGATTAACTGAACATACCCCACCTGTGATGGTAAAAACTTTATACGGAATCGGCGTAAACGCAGCAGCGAAAACAATCCAGAAAGAATACAAATTATACTTGCTGCTCACAAGGTCAAAGAGCCCTTGGCTAAAAATATGCGGGATAAAAAATCCTTTGACCGCGACCCATAGATAATAGCCGATAAAATAACCCAAAAGCCCGCCTAAGACAGAAAAAATTGAACACACCAAGGCATAAAAAAATGCTTTCTTGGGCTTGGCAAGCCCCATGGCGATCAAAAGCACGTCGGGTGGAATAATAAAACAGCTTGACTCCGCAAAGGCAACGATCATCAAAACCAAAAGCGCGTAAGGTTTAGCCGCAAAACCAATCACCCAGTCATAAAGCCGCCGCATAAAATTAAACACAATCTTCATTGTTGATCCATTTCTTAAATTGAGATTACCATGATTAACGAGTGACTACAGCGATTTAATCAGGCGCTGTTGCGTTATCGCAACAGCGCCACAACATTGTTACTTTTAAAGCTCCTCGTTGCAATCCTTTTCTTCGAAATCTTTGCTCTTTGGGTCAAGAAGCGATCGCATTGGCAATACGATACGCGGCAATACCAAACGCAACCGAGACGTTCAAGGAATTCTTGGACCCGCGCATGGCGATCTCAATGGCGCAATCACAAAGTGCTAAAAGCTCATCAGAAGCTCCAGAAATCTCATTGCCCACGATCAAACATATCGGTGCCTTTGGAACAAAGTGCTCAAAAGAGATGCTTGTCTTTGTTTGCTCTAGTAAAACAATGGTGTAATCCTTCGACTTTAATTCACGCACAACGGTGAGCACATCCTCACGATACTCCCAAGCTACAGAGTCCTGGGCTCCAAGGGCTGTCTTTGTGATCATAGCACTTGGCGGATGGCCTGTGATGCCGCAAAGCCATAGCTTCTCAACTCCTGCCCCGTCAGCGGTGCGAAAAATAGAACCAACATTGTAAAGGCTGCGGATATTGTTTAGAACCGCACAGAAGGGTAAGCGGGCAAGAATTTGCTTTTCTTTTTGGCGATCCAAGATCTCTTGATGGGTAAGCTTTTTCATCATCCGCCTCTGTTTTTTCTAGAACGGCGGATGAACCCGGCCAAGCCAAACGCGAAGTCCAATCTAGATTTATGAAGACAGGCGAAAGCCATTTGGCGAAGTCGGGTCATGATATAGCAGGGCTCTGTCGGGAGAAAATACATCCGCAATAATCTTGAACATAAAAATCTTCTCGTTTGGCGATCTTATACATGCGCTGCGATCCGCCATGTTTACGCCAATTATAATCCCAATACAAAAGATCAGGATATTCCTTAGCAATCGCCTGGCCTAGCGATGTGATCAATTCAAAATTTTTATAGCGGGAAATGCCTAGTGTTGTCGTCATCACATTATAGCCATGACTGATAGCACATTGCGCTGTCTTTTTAAGGCGAAAATGAAAACACTTTTCGCAACGCTTGCCGCCTTCAGGCTCGTTTTCTAAACCTTGAATGTCCACAAGCCAGTCTTCTTTGTCATAATCAGCATCAATCAAAGAAATATTCTTACGCGTCGCGAAAGCAACAACGTCTTTCTTGCGTTTTGTATATTCTTCTTCAAGGTCGATATTGGGATTATAAAAAAATAGTGTTGGCGTGATGCGTGAGGCCAACATAGTTTCGATGATATCGCCACTACAGGTCGCGCAGCAGCAATGCAAAAGCACCTTGGCGTGCGCAATGGGTAAAACAAGCTTTTCGCGAATAGGCTCTAGATTTTCCATGGCTGGCGAGCTCACCATAAAAAATTAATGCGCGCCTTGAAGATTGTTATGGCTTGCAATCACCTTCCAGCTTCCCTTTTCCTTTTTCCAGGTCATGGTGTAGCGGCGAATGGAACTGCTGCCGGCACTGACATCATTTTTGGTAATCGTAAAAAGGTAGTACTGGACAATCGCGATATCACCGTGAATGACGATATGCTGCGGTTTAAGGGCGTGGGTCAAAAAGGTTGTGCTCTTGGACCAAAATCCGACCCACTCTTTGAGCCAGCCATAATCAACCGGATACGGGCTTTCGTGGCCAAAGCCAACAAAATCAGGATGGATGTATTTGATAAAATCATCAGGTTTGGCATTGACCAGGCAATCCCAGTGGGCTTCCAGTACCTTCCAGATTTCTTTTTGCTCCTTGGTCCATTCTTTACTAATTGAGATATAGGTTTCCATGGTGATGTCCTTTCATCAATATTTCTAGCGTTTATACATTTAGATCATCTGGGGGCAAACATGAGCTTTTGAGACGAATTGAACGCAGCCGATAGGACCGTTCGCTGAGTCAAAAAAGTTCCTGTTTGCCCCTTAAAAGCTACCTCTTTATTCTTAAAATACTAAACGATTATTGAGAAAAATTCCAGTCAATTATTGGCTAAGCCGTTTGGCCACGGAAACCGCCTCAACACCATCTTTAGAATATTCCGCCCCAAGACTTTGAGCATAATCTTTGGTCACCACAGCACCGCCAAGCATAAAACGGCATTGTAAATGTTGTTCCTTAGCTAAGGTGATCACTTCAGGCATATTGACCATGGTTGTTGTCATGAGGGCTGAGAGTCCGACGATTGGACTCTTATGTTCCTTGATCGCATGTAAAATCCGTATCGCTGAAACATCGCGGCCAAGATCCACAACCTGAAATCCATGATTTTTAAGCATCAGCGCAACAATATTTTTGCCGATATCGTGGATATCGCCTTTGACGGTTGCCAAAATTACAACTGTTTTCGGAATATCACCCATCACTTTTTTAGCAAGTTTAGGCTCCAGATAATCAAAGGCCCTATTCATGGCTTCAGCGCTGGCAACCAGTTGAGGTAGGAAATAACGCTTTTGTTCAAAGAATTCCCCGACCTTGTTAATCGCTGGGATCATGACCTCATGCACAATCTTTTCAGCGCTCATCCCCTCGTTTTCTGCCATGATGATAAACTCTTTAATTTGTTCACGATTGCCGTCGAGAACCGCATTATAAACTAAATCCTTGGGTGATGAGACAATCGCCTTTTCATTGGGAGCATGCGGTTTTTCTTTAGTGCAATAGGCAATATAATCTCTGGCTTCTTTATCTCGATTTAATAAAAGATTTTGAGCTTCTTTGTTTCGTGCTTCTTTTAAATGTCCTGGATTGGCAATGGCCATCGTTAAACCTTGTTTTTTTAATAAAGCAAAGAAGGTCCCATTCAGCAAAGCGCGCTCAGGAAGGCCAAAAGAAATATTAGAAAGCCCGACGACCGTAGGACATTTCAAATGATGTGAACAAAAACGAACTGTTTGAAGGGTCTCAAAGCCTGCCTTGGGAAGCGAAGACACAGCCATCGTTAAGGCATCAATGACGATATTTGCTTTTGCGATCCCCTGTTTTCTTGCCGCATGGATGAGTGTTAAAATATTTTTCTTTCGTTCGAGAAAAGTTTTAGGGACCCCTTTATGGCTTAGCGGCAAGGCAATAAACATAGCGCCATATTGGGACGCAAGCTTAAGAAGTGGCTGCATTTTCTTTTCCGCCGAAATGGAATTGATAAGCGCGCGGCCCGGATAAAGGCGTAGTGCCTTTTCCAAAGCGACTATATCTGATGAGTCAATAACAAGCGGAAGTGATGAGAAGATAGATAGCGCGCCCAAGACTTTTGGCAGGGCTTTTTTTTCATCAACACCTGGGGCGCCAACATTAACATCAAGGAGTTCTGCCCCATCAAACTCTTGAGTCTTAGCAAGTTCGCGAACAAGCGCGGTTTTTTCGTCCAAAAGTTCCTGCTGCAAGGCCTTTCGCCGGGTGGGATTAATGGATTCGCCAATGATCAAAGGTTTTTGATGTTTGTCAATGAGCACATAAGCCCTGGCCGATGTCAAAGCGCTCAAGGATGTTCTTTGAACGGGCTGAGGCTTAATGTCAGCCAGAACCTTTTTCAATGCTTGAATATGCTCAGGCGTTGTTCCGCAACAACCGCCAAGAATGTTAGCGCCATGCTTGGCGATATCTTTAGCATGTCGAGCAAATTGTTGTGGTGTCATATCAAAAACTGTGGACCCGTGGATAAGCTTTGGCAGACCAGCATTGGGCTTAGCGACAATGGGCACCATGGCAAAAGGCTTCATGGCTTTGATAAAACGGTCCATTTCCTTAGGGCCCGCTGAACAATTGCACCCCACGGCATCCGCACCAAGACTCTGTAGCGTGATAAGCGCGGTGATCGGGTCTGTGCCGTTTAATGTGCGACCATTCTTTTCAATCGTCATCGTGACCATAACAAACTTGTTGGTCATTTCCTTGACGGCGATAAGCGCAGCGCGGGCTTCCTGGATGTCCATCATGGTTTCGATCACAAATAAATCAACACCACCGTTTAAAAGCCCCTTGACCTGACGCTTGAAAGAATCAACGGCATCATCAAATTTTATAGGCCCGAAGGGTTCAATAAACGCTCCTGTGGGTCCGATATCGCCTGCAACAAGAATGGACGGACCAACGCTTTTCTTAGCGATGCGCGCAAGGCGCTCATTCACCGCTTCGACATCGAAGATGCCATATTCTTTAAGTTTATAAGGATTGCCACCAAACGTGCAGGTATAAATAATATCTGATCCACTGTGGACGTAATCTCTGGAAACTTGCGCAATGGCCGCAGGGTTGTCAAGACACCATTTTTCGGGACAGGCACCCTGAGGCATGCCACGCTTTTGAAGCTCTGTTCCTGTAGCTCCATCGAGGATCAAGAATTTTTTGGCTAAACGTTTTTTAATTATATTCTTCATTGCGATGATTTTGATGCGCGGATTCCAGAAAGCGCTGTGACGGATTTTTCCGGGACAAGAAGAGATGCCTTTGTTATCGAAACGCCAATATCTTTTAAATTGAGAAGCTCCCAAAAAACCTTTTGATATTCAATATTAAAATCTCCGTAGCCAGCTGAAAACCGACGATTATCCAAGGCAAGGCCTTCGCGAAGAAGCTGCTGATGCATATATTGACCAATCCACGTCAACGCCTCGTCAGCCATCTCACCGGCCACAGCATTGTACACAACCGCACGCGTTAAATCTTGTTCCTTTGATTTTTGCGCAATGACATCCATAATCGCTTGGCCCGCCGTTGCCCCAAACAAAAGGACTTGCGTTGAGCCCTTTAAAAATTTGGCAAGCGCAGCGCTTTTAAAGATTGTTTTATTTTTTAAAAGAATTTGCTCGTGGGCAATCTCTATGACATTCAAGCGCAAGGCCGTCCCTTTAAGCTCAATAAACCCCTGAGCTTCTTCAATATAGCGATTGATCTCTTTGCCTAAAACACCTTTAACAAGCGTTTTTTCCTTTAAATAACCTAAGGCATGATAGATGTTAGGGATATTTGGTAAAACCGACATAGCTGGAAACACAATAGATTTCATAATGAATGCTCGCCTTACCCGGCCTTAATGGCCCAAATGCCAGCTATAACAGAAAAAACGCCGAGACATTTTATCAACGAAAGATTTTCTTTAAAAAGGATAACACCGATAATAAAGGTAATGAAAGGATAGCTTGCGGATATAAGCACAATCTTAGAAACTTCCCCAAGCTTGAGTCCTTGATAAAACGTTAGCTGCGCGAGAAAGCTCGCCAAGAAACCTGCCGTCACTAAAAAAAGAATGGAGCGCAAATCAACGGTACGAATATCCGCGGGTTTAAAAATAAAAAATCCAAAAATGACAAACCCGGCGATAATCCCTAGGCATCGATAAAAGACTCCGGCAATAGGATCGGTCTGCGCCAATCCTAATTTTTCTAAAATCGGCACAACACCCCAAATACAGGCAGTTAAAATGGCCCATGAATACGCATCCATAAAAGACTCCTGACTTCGTAACTGATGGTTAAAACGAATGGTTGGATAACTACCAGCTCAAGCAGACCCATCCTACATGGTTTTAATCGCTGCAAGGACAGCATTGTTATTCTCAGAAATAAGAACAACTTGGCTTTTTTTACCTTTGCGCTCAACGGTTCCATAAACAAGCGTTAGATCAATCCCACAATCCGCAATACGTTGGGTTACTTTATGCAACGCCCCTGGCTTATTATCCATGGTCAAAAGAATAATTTCTTCTTCTTGCACATCATAATTCTTCGCTAATAAAAGCTTCTTAGCTTTTTTATTATCTTCGGTCACAAACATAATGAAACCATTATTGTCCACTGCATACGCACAAAACGCCACAAGATTGATGCCTGATGCAGAGACGGTACTTGAAACCTCGGCCACTGTGCCGACCTTATTATTAACATTGATCATCAACTGCGTACTAAGAATTGCGTCTGTCATGTTAACCTCCTTGGTTAAGAATATTCTATTACAAAAATAGATATGTTTCTATGAAAATTGTCCTGTCTTCAAGAGAACTAGTGTACAAGCGCGAATGACATCAATGCCCTTATCATGACCTAAGCGCTCAAGCACAAGGTTTTCAGTTCCTGGATTAAAGATAATCTTCTTTGGGGATTTAGCCAAAATGGCTAAAGCGATTTTTGTAGAAACATCTGAAGAAACATACAAAGTAATGACATCAATAGGTTCCGTGATCGCCTCAAGCGAAGAATAAATACGCTGACCATCAATATTTTTAATCCGCGGATGAACGCCAAAGACGCGGTGGCCTTTTTCTTGAAGCAATTTAAACGCCTGATAAGAATAGCGATCAGTCTTATCGGAGGCTCCAACGACAGCGACGTTCATGAGAATCCTTCTTGGAGTTATTACGTCTTCGCTAAATATTGTTCGGTGTACTTGCAAATATCATTCATCATCTCAACAGACTCGACAGGATAGCGTCCGGCCGCGCTCTCGGCCGAAAGCATCGTATAATCGGTGCCATCAATGATCGCATTGGCAACATCAGTCACTTCGGCACGTGTTGGCCTCAAGCGCTCGGTCATGCTTTCAAGCATCTGCGTTGCGGTGATCACAAATTTGCCTCGCGCTTTACATTTTTTTATAAGCATTTTCTGCAAAAAAGGAATTTCATAAATCGGTAAGCAAACCCCAAGATCCCCTCGCGCGATCATCACCCCGTCACAAGCTAATAAAATAGAATCGATGTTATCAACACCCTCTTGATTTTCAATCTTAGCAATAAGCTTTGCCTTAGAATGATATTTTAAAAGGACCTTACGAACCGCCAAAAGGTCTTGTTGAGTGCGAACAAATGATTGCGCAATAAAATCAACATGGTTCGCGATACCAAAAAGAAGATCTTGCTGATCTTTTGAAGTCATTCCGGTAAAACGTAACTTAACATCAGGAATATTGATCCCCTTATGCTCCTTGATTGTGCCTGCCACCTCAACAAACGCTTGCAAATAATTCTTAAACGTATGCTTCACGACAAGAGCGATATTGCCATCATCAATATAGATATGACGTCCTGGCGTGATCACCCTAAGCGCTCCCTCGTAATCAAAAGGAATAACACCCGACTTAAAATATTTAGGATTATTAGAAAGAGTGACGATTTGATGTTTTTTCAAAACAACAACACTATTAGGCCATTGATTAAGATGGCCGATGCGAATACGAAATCCTTCAAGATCTTGAAGCAGCTTAACATTGCGTCGATAAGCTTGGTTGATCTGGCGGATAAGACGAATGCTTTCAGCATGGCTCTGATGCGTTCCATGAGAAAAATTTAGACGCGCAACATCCATCCCAGAGCGAATCATCTTCAGGAGAATTCCTCGTGTTGAGCTCGCTGGCCCCAAGGTGCAGATAATCTTTGTTTGAACTCTTTTCATCGTAGACACTCCCTCGTTACAAATTTTTATTTATACTATGTGCGTGTTATTAGAGCCACGAGTTCTTCTTTCTTGGCTTGCGCGGCCTTCTCTCCTGATTCAATAAGCTTGTCCACCTTGTATAATTCATACCAATCAATACCTGTTAAGTCCGGATGGATGAGGACATCCGATTGCGCTGCACTCTGCTCCGCCAAAACATGACCCGCAGCCTGAAGACTTTTGACAATAATATCAAAAATGTTTGGTGTCCAGAGATGTTGAAAAAAATGAACCATTTTATTCTTTAGAAAGATAATTGGTGAATCCTTAAAACACGTTTTCGCTAGCACCTCTTGCTCTTGACGTGCAATCGCCATATCTTTGACAATGTCATCAGGAGATTTCATGATGTTAACCGCGATGATTTTCTGAATACCCAGGGCTGTTAGCACATTGGTAGGCAAGGGATTAATGATTCCTCCATCAATAATGACGCGGCCATCACGCAGGATCGGACGAATAAACCCTGGAATACCAATACTCTGGCAAATCGCATCCACGACATCCCCCTCGTCAATAATCAAATCTTCACGCCGAGCTAAATCATACGCCACGATCTTTAAAGGAATGCGTGTTTCTGAAAATTGGCGCCGGCCAATGCGTTTACGCAACCACCGACGAATGTTATGACCGCCAATAAGCCCAGATCGCGGAAAAACAATGTCCAAGAGATTTAAACAATAAAATTTCGATCGAAACTCTTGTGCAAACTTTGCAATTTCATCCGCCGTAAACCCAAGCGCCCAAAGTCCGCCGATCAAGGCGCCAATACTGCTTCCAGCCAAAACATCAACGGGGATCTTTTCTTTTTCTAAAACCCGCAAGACACCGATCAGTGACAAACCAAAAGAAGCTCCCCCGCCTAAAACAAGGCCAATCTGCGTCTTAGCCACTTCCCGCGCAAGGCGCCGCATGCGCTGAAAATAAAGAGTATCTTCCGTAGGCAAGAAAATATCCATTTGCGCCAAGGATAAAAGCTCTTTGCCTTCTCCAGAAATCACTTGAGGCAATTTCGCATAGATCGGGTAATCAAAAATCTTTGTTAATTCTTGCAGCGTAGTGCTTGATTTAAGATCAAATTCACGGACAAGAAGTTTTAAGCGCTCTTGACGCACCGATTGCGGAAACGCCCCTTGCAGGCGTGTAATGATCTCTTTGGCCTCCACGATTTCATCGGGCTGAGATCCCAAAACAAGATGAATATCATCGCATTGAGTTAACGTTTTAAAAACAAGATCATCGGCGCTATTGGGCAAATCCAAAATAATATAATGATAGTCATGGGCCAAGGTAGTGACAAATTCGCTAATATAGGTCGCAAGATCACGTGTCTTTGATTCAAAATAAACATTCAAAAGATCCAGGCCGTCTTGAGTAACAGAAATTGATTTCATGAGTAAATCTTTATGATCCATAACTCCGTCGAGGCTCAAAGGGTCTTTTTTCCAAGCTGGCGAAAAATCTGTAGCAAATTCTTTCAAGGTCTTGGCGTCGTTGGTTCGAAACAAATCGACAAATAAGACTTTCTTCTTTGTTTCTCGCTTGAGATGCAGGGCAAGATTAAACGCGTAAAAAGAGCTTCCAAGCCCATGAAAAGGACTATAGACAGCAATAATATTACTTTCCAGAATAAATTTCTCACGTCCCTCTTGTTTGCGAATGCGACGCGATAGGCTATAACTAAGCTCAATGCCAAGCCGTGGAATCTTTTTTAAAATGGCATCGAAATGCTCTTTGGAGATTCGCAAAATGAAAGAATCATTGAGGGCTTCAAAATTTAACGAGTGTGACTCACCCGTCAAGAGAGAAACGATACCAAAATACATCCCCCGATAAAGGTATTCCACGTGATGATGATGGCCTTGCGCATTTGTTAAATATGCCAGAAGGCGGCCTGAAACCAAACAATAAAACGCGTCTGCAGGCTCCCCTTGACGATAAATAACATCACCTTTTTTATATTCTTTTAACTCAACCTTACTTGAAATAAAATGAAGCTCAAGCCAATTCAACTTTGAAAAAAGAGGGATCTGGCGCAAGAAATTAAAATTATTGTAATAATTTGTCAGGAGCATTGTATTAATATTTTAGGTTAAAAAAGACGCCACTCATAGGCATCCAGAAATTGTAATTTGAGCATTAGACTCTTTCCCATCGGGAACCCAACATAAACCATCACATACATCCACGCCAAAATCGATAAACTAATGGACAATAAGTCAAGGGCAAACTCTGCACGCTTATGCCGCTTGCTTAAATTCGCAAAAGCGTTAGGTATTTGCAAATTTTTATTTTCCTGATAATACTCCTCGTACACCTTCTTCGTGTTCACAATATCGCCATTTAAGACATCGCAAAGAATCTGAAAATAAATCTTGTTGTACTCGCATTCCTCTTGCGAATGATGGCCCTCGAGATGCTTGCAATTACAAACAGGACAATACCGATTATAAAAAAAATGAAAATAATTAGTATAGAGGAGATTATAAAAAAACCACGGAATGTTGATAAAAGCCGTCAGATTAATAGGTTGGATAAAAAATCGTTCGAAATGACGACCGTATTTAAGCTGATTTTTACTGAGGTCAAAATAAAGAAAAAGTGAATGATTATTGAAATAACTGCTGACTACATATTGGGTGTGCGGATCAAAGATGTGAACACTTTTGTCTTCACTAAAATGCTTGAGAAATCTTTTGCGGGTATGCTCGAGAGCTTCTCCGAGAGTGATCTCTTTCAACGTTTCGCCGCATCCTTGACATTGCATCACAGATTCTTTAAAGAAAATATGGCAGGATGAGCATTCTTTCATAAGGTTTAAGCCTAGAGAAATCTAAAGGATTGAATCATCGCATCAACATCAGTGATAAACGTAGCATAGCTATCCCTTTGCGCTACGTAGGTAAAAAGATAGACCCTATTTTCCCTGATCGTCCAAGCTAGCCTGATCTGGATGGTTTCCCCTTGGGCATCAATGCGTGGAGCCAGGCCTTGATCCACAAGCTCTTGCGGATTGCCATATTGCGTTAAGGTGTAAACGATTTGATGACCAGCCTTACCAGAAATCTTTAGTGGTTTTGTCTCGATCACATTTAACGTGACATCCTTCATGGTGCCCATAGCTTTAACTTGTGCTTGCACAGCCTCTGTATATTGGGCAAGAGTAACGGGCTTAAGCAAATCATCAATGGTAATCGTCATGGTTTCTTGAAAGAAATCAAGTTTATCCGCTTGAGGCGCAAGAAAAGCGACAACGGCCGAGTCAACGCGCTCTTTCATTTCCCAAGTTGGATTATAATGAAGAAAGAATTCAAACTCCAAATTCTTATATTTTGGCCGCTTATCCGCACAGCCCAAACATGTAATACCAAGAATCAGTAAAAAGATATAAATTGATCGTATTTTCTTGCTCATTGAATTTCCTTTTGCATTATTTTATCATGTCCTTTATAAATTACTTTGATTTTCTTTAGTTTTCAAAGTGCTGAAGTAAATAGAAAAGGGCAGCTTTTTCATTAGAAAAAGCTGCCCGATCATTTCGCAGATTAATAATCTTTATATCTTACGCTTAATCACCCTTTTAACAGCTTGTGCGATATCCCTATCTTTCATATGATATTTCTTAAGCAAGCCTTCAGGATCCCCTGTTTCGCCATAGGCATCATTCATGCCGATCATCTCAACAGGAACAGGATAATTTTGAGCCAATGCTTCACAAACAGCACTTCCCAGCCCACCCATGATTTGATGCTCTTCCGCAGTCACAATCGCTTTCGTTTGCTTAGCACTTTCAACAATCATTTGAATATCGATCGGTTTAATGGTATGCATATTCACAACGCGGGCATCAATACCCTCTTTTTTTAGCATTTCCGCGACCTGCAAAGATTCAGAAACCATCAGGCCACAGGCAATGATCGTGACATCCTTACCTTCGCGCATTACGTTGGCTTTTCCCACAACGAAAGGATCAGCCTCAGCGGTAATCACAGGAACTGCGGATCGACTCGTGCGCATATAAAAAGGCCCATAATTGTTGGCCATCCATCGCGTGGCTTTCTTAGCTTCAATCGTATCCACAGGACACAGGACCGTCATGTTAGGTAAAACCCTCATGATCGCAAGATCTTCGAGGCACTGCGCAGTTGACCCGTCTTCCCCAACCGTGATGCCCGCATGAGAACAAACGATCTTCACATTGGCGTTGTTTTGACAAACATCAATACGGATCATATCATAAGCACGATTGGTCATAAACACAGCAAAAGAAGACGCAAAGACAACAAATCCTTCCAGCGCTAGCCCTACCGCGGTGCCAACCATGTCCTGCTCTGCGATACCTACAGTAAAAAAACGATCAGGGAATTCTTTTTTAAAGAATTCCGCTCGCGTGGCATCCTCGAGATCCGCCGAAACAACGACAATATCTTTACGCTCATTTCCAAGAGCCGTTAATTCCACTCCAAAACCATCTCGGGTAGGCGTTGCGTTCATATCATTTCTCCTAACCTTCAAGCTCCTTTAAAGCAGTAGATAATTCCTCTTTATTCGGCGCCTTGCCATGCCATTTCGATTTCCCTTCCATAAAGGAAATACCCTTGCCCTTTGCTGTGTGCGCAATAATCACATAAGGCTTTTTCGCTGCATCAAATCCATCCAGGGCTTTTTTAAGCTCATCAAAATCATGGCCATCAGCTTCGATAACTTCCCAGCCAAAGCTTCTCCATTTATCGGCTAAAGGCTCAAGGTTCATGATCTCGCTCACAGGACCGTTTTCTTGAACTTTATTATAATCAATAATTGCACAGACATTATGAAGCTTGTAATGCGCTGAACTCATGGCTGCTTCCCAAACCGAACCTTCTTGAATCTCTCCATCGCCCATGAGACAGTAAACCTTAAAATCTTTATTTTGCAACCTTGCTGCTAAAGCCATGCCGTTGGCAACGGAAAGACCATGGCCTAAGGAACCGGTATTAAGCTCAACACCTGGAACCTTACGATGAACATGACCTTGAAGCCTTGCCCCTAATTTACGAAACGTACCAAGCTCTTCTTTGGGAAAATAGCCACTATCCGCTAAAGCAACATAAACAACAGGTGATGCATGACCTTTGGAAATAATAAGACGATCACGATTGGCCCAATGAGGTTCTTGCGGCTTGTGACGCATTTTATAGCAATACAGGCTGATGAGAATTTCAACTGCGGAAAGAGAGCCACCCGGATGACCCGAGCCAGCCATATGGGTCATTTCAAGAATTTGCTTTCGAAACGTTACTGCCTTAGCTTTAAATGCAGCGACATCCATTTTTTGATCTTGCACAAACTCCCCCTTAAAAGATGACCATGAAAAATATTCATGGGCCATGCAGGAATCGAACCTGCTACCCAGTGATTAAGAGTCACTTGCTCTACCATGTGAGCTAATGGCCCAAATTACATCTTTATCAAATTCCAAAAAACTTGGTGCCTATCTGCGCTCTCTAAATATTTTGCCAGAAAAGCTCAGGCGGCCCAAATTACATCTTTATCAAATTCCAGAAAACTTGGTGCCTATCAAGTGAACAAAAAAACTTTTTATAAGTGCCAAAAACATCCGAGTATAACAAATTTTATCAAGCTTGTATAGAAGCTTCTGCGCTTTCAAGGCATGTGCGCCTTAGCCCATATTTACGCCAACCAAGCTTGGATTAACTAAAAGAACAATACCTAAAAGGATCATGATGATCCCACCGATAAATTTTAGGATTTCCATTTGTCGTTGAGAAATCGGCGCGCCTTTAAAAGTGACGATAAACATGGTCACAATGACGAAAAGCGGCAGAACATAAAGAATATTGTAAAATGCTAAATACACATAATAGACAAAAGAATTTTCAAAAACTTTGCCCGAAAGAATTCCTGTGTAAATGATCGGAAATCCCGCGGTACATGGAATTTCAACAAGGGACGACAGGATCGCCAAGGCAAACGCGGAGGAAATCAAGACTGGAAAAGAGCCTTTCTGAATAGCAGCTTTCATGGCATAAATCTTTTTCATCAATGGGCCTTTTTGTTCATTGGGGATTGTCAGGCTAATACCCTTTTTGAAAAATAAAAGCTCTTTGCAATTAATCAAGCCTGCTATGAGCGACAAAAGACCAATGCCAATACGCAGTGGTGTAATAAAATTGACATACTGAAACACATTCAGCCAGGCTGCCATAAATAGAAAATAAAGCACAAACACTGTTCCCACAAATGTGATCCCAACAACATAAAGCCGCATTTTGGAATCAGAACTTGAAACCAAAAGCGCCATCAAGCAAGTGAGAACAAACATGTTGCATGGATTAAATCCATCAATGAAGCCAATAATCAAAGTAAAGATGGGCAAAGGTAAATAATAACCTGCTTTTTCAAGGGCCGCAGGATTCAAACTCTTGGCAAAAATAAAGAACGCACCGAGCCCAACAACCGCGAGTGCGACAAAGGCATAATCTTTCTGCTTTTTTCCAAAATTACGCATCCTAAGTCCGTAACCCTTAGACGTTTTTTCAATCTTTAAAAGTGCGACGAGAACAAGAATCCCGACAAGGGCTAAAAATATTTGGACAATCGCCCCACCGACTTTTCTCGATGAATTTTGCGGGCTTCCTGGCGCATATTCATTCCATTGCAACGTCCAACTGCCAATACGTACAGCATATTGAAAAGTGATGACATTTTGCGAAATCTCAACCGGTACTGGCTCTATTTTTTCATACGGAATGCCCTTTAAAACTTTCCATATATTAGTCTCTAGCAAGAGTTCTTTTAAGATGCGATTATCTCCGCCGGCTCTATCCGTTGATAAAACACGGTTCTTGGTCCAAATATTAATCTTTCCCGAAAGCGTGGTTAAATCAAGCGTTTGAAGATCTTTAACCGTCCCATCTGACATCGGACAGGCGTTTGATACAATCTTATCAAAACCCGACAACAGGTCTGCTACCTTAATACGCCCTACAGCCTTGGTTGTATTGTTTAAAATAAACGCAGGAACACCAATCGGTTGACCCGGAAAAAAGTTTTTAAAATAATCTGCTTTGATTTGTTCGTTTTCTTTGCTTGCATGATAGATTTCGTATTCCAAAATAATAGCTTGCGGGTACTTCGTCACAATTTCATGAAACAACATGGGATCGATGACCGCACAATTACTGCAACCGATACCTGTCAGATAAGCGCCACAGATAACATCTGATGACGATGCTTCGGCTTGAGATGTCTTAGGAATGCTTAAAGAAAGGGCACAAAACAAGAGAAGAGAAAGAAAAGTAAACTTCTTAACGTGTTTCGAAAAAGAATTTTCTTTCATCATGACCCCACGAAACTTTTATAAACCATTTTATCGAACTTTTAGAATTAAAAAAAATTAACTCAGTTCAGTGAAAAACCCGCCTTTTAAAGGCGGGTTTTTCACCTAACCAAAATCTTACGCCTTGCCTGCGGACCCCAGCACATTTTGATTTTTATGCTTATACATAAGAACCAAGGCATCGCGTGCCGGACCCAAATATTTGCGTGGATCAAATTCCGCGGGTTTTTCCACAAATACCTTGCGAATCGCTGCGGTCATCCAAAGGCGACCATCCGAATCAATATTAACCTTGCAAACATTATACTGACAGGCCTTGCGAAGTTGCTCTTCCGGGATCCCGATCGAATCCTTCAAGGCTCCCCCATTGGCGTTAATGATCTTAACAGCCTCCACAGGAACTGAAGAAGATCCATGAAGAACAATATAAAAATTAGGAATTTCTTTCTGAATTTTTTCCAGGATATCAAATCGTAATTCTGGTGGAATCAAGACGCCGTCAGCATTGCGAGTGCATTGATCGGGTTTAAACTTATTAGCACCGTGCGATGTCCCAATCGAAATGGCCAACGAATCAACACCTGTTTTTGAAACGAAATCAATCACCTCTTCCGGCTTGGTATAGGTTGATTTTGCAGCAGAAACGTCATCTTCAATGCCAGCCAAAACTCCTAACTCCCCTTCCACTGTAACATCAAATTGATGCGCGTAATCAACCACTTGCTTAGTCAATTCTACATTTTTATCATAAGGATGGTGGGATCCATCGATCATCACGGATGAAAACCCTGATTCAATACAGGATTTGCAAAGTTCAAAGGTATCACCATGATCTAAATGAAGCGCGATCGGAATTTCTTTTAAGCCCTTGGCCTTGGCATGGCTTTTCATCATCTCCACAGCACCTTGACCCATAAATTGCAAAAGTGTCTGATCCGCATACTTACGAGCACCACTTGACACCTGCAGGATCACCGGCGATTGCGTTTCCAGGCATGCGGTAATAATCGCCTGGATCTGTTCCATATTGTTAAAATTGTACGCGGGAACAGCATAGCCACCCTTCATAGCTTTCTTGAACATCTCGTTTGTATTAACAAAACCTAAACTTTTATAGGATACAGCCATCGTCTTTTCCTTTCGTTAGATGGATTAAAACTCGGTTGGATAATTTAGTATACTTAAAAATGATAAAAAGTAAACGCTTTTTTAGAAAAATCTTTACCCAAGATAGTCCAATAAATAGTTTTCTTTGATATTCTGCAAACTTTTTAAAATATTCATCTTAACAGCTGGATTTTCCTTCTCAAGCTTGGTAAGAAGCCTTTTCATGGTGGCACGCTTGGAATTAGCACTATGCGGGCACAGGCAGCGACAAAGATTCTTTAATTTATGGGCTGTTGCAAATTTTGCAATCACAGCCTCTTTTTCATAAGCCAAAGGACGAATGACTGTGACTTTGCCATTAAAAAGGGGTTGATGGGGCCTCATGGCACCAATTTCCCCGCGAAAAAAAAGATTAAGCAAGATCGTTTCAGCAATATCATCCAAATGATGGCCAAAAGCTATTTTGTTGTATCCCATCTTCCGTGCTAGTTCAAATAGGGCCTTCCGCCGATTCCACGAGCACCAGAAGCAATCAATATCGCTTAAGTCTTTACCTTTTAGAAAATTAATCTGCTCAATACGGTAATCAACCCCGAGCTTCTGAAAGTGCTTTTCAAGCTTTACCAAAGGAAATCCAGGAATACCGGCATCAATATGAACAGCAGTAAGCTTAATCTTGATCGGGATAAATGTCTGACGATACAAAAGCACATGCAAAAGGGTTAAGCTATCCTTTCCGCCAGAAACGGCCACCAAGACGCGATCGCCGTCTTGAAGCATGGCATAATCTCCGATAGCTTTGCCAGCTCGTTTTGAAATAGCTAAGAGATCTTGGTCAACACGCATAAAGTTTCCTTAATATATTGCATCCTACGATACCTGGTGAGGGCTTGCGTTGCAAGAGTTTTCATGAAAAATAGACGCAGACTCACTCACAAAATAATTTCCTCATTGACACGATGTTTTTTCTTGTTAAAATGGCGCCATGTTCCTTTTTCGATCAATACGCCAAGCGCTAAAAACAACGGCCTTCCTTATCTTTGGCATTTTTACCCTGGCCTCTACAGCCATGTGTGGATCCCTGCCCAAGCTCAACGATGTCCCTGTTATTGAAAAAACGTTCGAAAACGGCTTGACCTGCGTTGTTCAAGAATATCCTGGCAGCGGATTAGCCGCGCTCAATATTGCTTTTAAAACGGGAAGCGCAGCTGAAGGCGAGCTTTGCGGCTATGGTATTTCTCATTTGATCGAGCATTTGATGATCCGCTCTTCACGTCGATATCCACAAGAAGGCACTATCGAAAAAATCCTCAAGACGCTGGGAGGCACTTTTAACGCCTCAACCTCCGCGGATACGGTTTCTGTTTACATCACCGTTCCCAAAGATAATCTTTTGCAAGCACTTGACCTCATTCAAGAGATGGTCTTTTTTCCCAACTTCTCTGATGAGCATGTTATCAAAGAGAAGGATGTCGTATTCAAAGAAATTATCCTTTACAATGATAATCCTGACGCCAAGGTCAACGAACTCTTATGGAAAACAGCCTTTCGCATCCATCCCTATCAGCATCCGGTTATTGGCTATCCCCTTTTATTTAAGGCGATCACCCCCAAGGATGTCCGTCACTCTTATGCCACGCGCTTTACCCCAAGCTCAGCGGTCCTCGCTGTCGCTGGCGATGTCAAAGCAGTGGATGTCTTCACGGCGATTGAGAAAAAAATACCTGACATGAGCCTTCCTTTCTATACACCGATTCATATTCCTGAAGAGCCGCCACAGACCATGCCGCGCTCATCAAAGGAAACATTCGATGCGGATATGGGCCGCTTGGCGATTGGTTTTCATTCCCCAGGTATTTTAAATCCTGATATCTTTGCTTTAGATCTGATCGCTGTCATTCTTGGCCAAGGCGATGCCTCGCGTCTTAACAAAAAACTTGTTAAAGAATTACAGCTTGTCCAATCCATTAGTGTTGGCAACGACACACTCTTAAACCACGGCGTGTTTACCATCACCGCTGTTTTGAGTCCTGAGCGCTTAGGGGAGATTAAACACCTTATTTTTAAAGAAATCACAGCACTTCAACAAAAACCCATTTCATCCCTCGAACTTAAACGTGCAAAAACGTTGCTCATCTCCAGCTATATCGCTTCACATGCCTCCCTCGATGCGATCGCAGGATCGTTAAGCCTTGAAAAGCTTCTCACCGGTGATGCACAATTCTCCCAAAAATACATTGACGCCGTTGACAAGGTTACCGTGCATGAGATTCAACGCATTGCTAAAAAATATTTAACTCCTGAGAGCGCCAATCATTCTCTTCTCGTGCCAAAAACTTTTCACGCTGACGACGCAAAACAAACAACGGACGTCCGCACCCAAAGCTTGCCCTGGAAAAGTAAAACCCTAAAAAATGGTATCAAGCTTATCGCGATTCAAAACACCCTCATCCCCATGCTTTCAACAACCATCCTTTTTCAAGGTGGGCTCTTGGCTGAAACGCCTCAAACCAACGGCCTGTCAAAGATCTGCGCGCAAATGCTTGTTCATTCAAAAATCAACAACGAGGATCTCTCTTCCCTGTTTGAAAATCGTGGAGCACATATCAGCGCCTTTTCCGATGACAACAGCTTTGGTCTTGGCGCCACAGCACTCAAGAGCGATCTCTCTTTTACTCTAAAAACGATTGCTACCATCCTTGAGGATCCAATATTTCCTGACGATGAGCTTAGCAAGCTCAAAAAGATCTGCCTTCTTGATATCCAAGCAGAAAACGATAATATGTTCGCTCATGGGTTCACAAAGTTCAAAGCGGCGATCTATAAAAATCACCCCTACGGCTTACGTGCCAATGGAACAAAAGAAAGCATTTCCGCTCTGACGCGAAAAGACCTTATTGATTTTTACAAGCGTTTAGGAGTTTCGACAAACATGGTTGTTGCGGTTTGCGGCGATATCAATCCCACTGAGGCGATCACTACGATGGAAAAGATCTTCTCAAAATTTCATGCCTCGACTCTCAAGCCCCCTATCACTGCGCAAGGTATTACGCCATTACAGACCCAAGAAAAGATCACCATCAACATCGACCGTCAAGGCGCGATGGTCTTTTTTGGATTTCATGGTATTCGTTTAGATGATCACGCTGTCTTTGCCTTTGATATTTTAAGTTCCATTATGTCTGGCCACAACGGACGACTCCTCTACACCATCCGCAATCAGAACAACCTAACCTATATCCAAAACTTTTTTTCTTCACCGAGCTATGACACGGGATTTTTTGGGATTTACGCAGGAACATCAGTTGAAAAACAGGATGAGCTTATCAAAGGCATTGAAGAACAATTAAGCCTTCTGTCAAAGGATGGTGTGACGGACAAAGAAATAGCAGATTCCAAGGCTGAGCTTATCACGCGCAATCTGATACGCAAACAACGTAACGATGTCCTTGCGCATCGAGCGGCCCAATATCTCCTCTACGGACTTGATCTTAGCAGACTTTTTAACTATGAAAACGATATTGCAAATGTTACCAAAAATGATATCAATGCCATCATCCACCACTATATCAGCAGCAAGCCTTACCTCCGCCTCTTAATAACATCAGCGGCTCCTACCCAATAATTTTTCGTTCTTGATTGATAACCTGAGGGCTGACCTAGAAAGACCTACCTGCGGGAACGTTAAACGTTAGTTTTCTTTCCACGATACAACAGTTTTGCTTGATAATGTTCCCAAGCTCGCGGCAATGTACTGAGGACTGTACTTAACTAACGAACTACCAGTTAATTCCGTATCGTCGATATCTGCGGTGCTTTCAACAAACACGGTACCATTAACCGTTGCATTTCCCGACATCCAAAACTTTCCAACAACATAGAGGATGCCATTAAAAGTCGATCCGCCTCCTCCAGCAACACCATTGAGCCTAAAATTACCATTGATAACAACAATCCCGCTGCCATTTAGATGCTGGATGGAAAGCGAAGGAGGATCCCCTTGGGTAACGTCAACCCAGGTTATGCCACTAGCATCAATAGTATTCGACGTAGGATTCGTTAACTGTATGTTTGCCTGCGCCTTCATCGCTGACATATCAACGCCAAAAAGATCACTAAAGGCCTGCGTCGAGTCAACCTTAACGAGATTCGCAGGATTGATCAAGTTGACAACATTTTTTGCTTTGTAAGAAACTTCATTCCCTGTGGTTTCGACACAGTATTGAAATTTCGACGCATCCGGTGGAATATTTTTCATCGTCACGCTGACAACCCTTCGGATGACGGACCCAGGAGATGTGACAGTTCCTGTTGAAACAACCGTATAATAATCTGAAGTACCTATTTGAGTAGCCACCGCGTTGAAAGAATATACGTTATCCGTAAGATCAGATGGATTAACGATCGTTCCACTGGCATTTGCTGGTGCGCCAGAAACGCTCTTGACTTTAGCAATCCCTGCTTCGGCAAGCCAAAGCGCGTTGACTGAATGGGCTTGTCGCTGAACAAGCCGGGTTTCCCCCATGGCTTGAACAAAAAGTGCCCCTAAAAATCCCAAAAGAAGTGTGATCGCCAAAAAAGAAAAAATAATTGCTACGCCGCGTTTGTTCAATTTCTTATTTTAACCTCCTCTATCAGGGTATACGCAGGCGTCAATCCATCCTTGACCTGCTTCTGCCCTACAATCTTAATCACTAAATTACCACTCTGAAACATCGGACTATCCCCGCCAACAACTACAGGATCAATAGGCACAATGCTGTACGTTCCGTCAGCATTTGTAATCTTGGTATAAAAAGGAGGCTCCATAATATGACGGAGGGTCCGAACAACGGTGATATCTGGCCCAGGAGGCGCGACTGGCGTTGTTTCCGTGCGTGTAATTGTTTTCTCAGTAGAGTTATAGGTGTATTCAACATGCTTGGGGCTTAGCACAACAGACCCGAGCCCAGCAATATTATATCCCATGACCATGTTGAATTTAATGTGTGAGACCGTGGGATTATTAACGCTGCTTCCGATATCTACCCGACGCGCCTGCCTGACATCCTTGGCAATCCAATCCATAGCGCGTCTTGCCTCCGACTGAACTTCAATCTGTGCCGTGCCAAAAGATCTCGCTGTGTCACCTGCCTTGATCGTTAACAAAAATGCTATCATAATAATGATCAGGATCGTCAACGCAATCATTGTTTCAACAATCGTAAAGCCTAAGCGTCTAGCTCGTAAAAAATGTCGCAAGCGCATACTCCTCCTGTTGCCCTGATCGGCCTTCCCATTCAATTTTTACCGTGACCTGCCTCATTTTCGTTCCTGAGGCAATATTATCGCATGTAACGGTTTCATTGGTTAAATTCGTAAATACAGGAAGCGTGTAACACCCCCCAGAAAAATTTGTTGCAATGCACGTATCATAATCTAGCGCCTTGATCTGCTCCATCACGTACTGCGCATCATTGGCGGCAATAGTAAGGCTGCTGTTACGCACATTTAACAACATGCATGTCGTCAACACTTGGTGCACCCCAACAAAACCAATGACTAAGATCAGGACTCCAAACATCATTTCGATTAATGAAAAACCTTTATTTTTCTGCCATGTCAATGCCTTCATTTTCTCATCTCACTGTTTAGCCCAATTACAATAAAAACATTCATCTTCATGCCTCTTATGATCACATGCCGATCACACATCCTTCTACTTTAAATATATCATTAATATAACTTAAAATTAATTTTGCAAATATATCACATTGCTAACTCAATCAATGCGACTTTGAAAACTCGAATAAATAATTTAGTAATAAATTGACGTAGTGACAAACAAGTTTATAATAAAAGGCAGAAGATATCCTATGCTTACTTTTATAGAGAAATTATCGCTTCAGCGAAATCAAAAAGGTTTCACCCTTGTCGAAGTACTCTTATCAACGGGTATCCTTACCTTTGCACTTTGCTCAGTGCTCATGGTTTATATTTCCTGTTCTGCGCTCATGGCCACGTCTAAAAATATTAACATTGCCACCAATGCTGCGCTTGGCCTTATGGAGGAAATACGTGGGAGTGCTTTTCCGCGCATCGTTGACGATTACCATGGCCTTCTCTTTGTTCTCAACGACATTCCTACAAGTCGGGGCATCGTCTATGTGGATGATACCAACTCTGAGCTTCTTGTCGTTACCATCAGTGTTTGCTGGCTTCAAGGCAGCAGGGTTATTGGTGAAGATACAAATCTAGATGGAGCGTTGACACCCGAGGAAGATGTCAACAATAACAATATCATTGATTCACCTGTACAATTGGTCACACGCATTGCGAATCGATAAAAAAAATAAAAGCTTTACGCTTCCCGAAATCCTCGTTGCTTTTAGCATCTTTACCCTATTAACAATTGGGGTGTTTCAGGTGATGAGTGTTGGTAAAAATTTCTGGTTTACAGGTGATATCTCGATGGAATTGCGCCAAGAAATCATCAAAACATTCATGAAAATGGAAAACGAACTACGAAAAACACGACCCGCGCAAATAACCTTAGGCAGCGGAACCTCAAGCTCCATGCTAACATTTCGTATCCCTAACGACAACAACGGCAATGGCACCATTTTAGATGCTTCAGGAAATGTCGAGTGGTCAAATCCGATTACCTACGCCTTAAATGACGCCAACCAGATAACGAGAACAACTTCGGGCTCGACAACAATCCTTGCCAATAACATTATAAGCTTACAATTTACAAGGCCGATGACCCCCTTAAATCTTTTACAAATTGATATCGTCGTGGGCAAAAAAGCAGCAACAAACCGCCAGCTTGAGGATGTCGGACAAATCATGATCACGATGAGGAACTAATGACGAACTCCCTTACTCCAAAATTAAAAAACAACAAAGGTGTTGCGCTTATACTGACGTTTCTGACAATGACCTTGTTGCTCATTTTCTTAGCGGCCTTTGTTGGCATGAGCATCAATCAAAACATTATTTCAGATATTTTCCGAAAACGAACAAAAGCCTTTTATCTTGCCGAAGCAGGCCTGGATCACGGCGTCAACTGGCTACGGTCCCAAGCCTCTCCTCCTGTTGGCGATGTCACTAACCCCTGGGGCGGAACACAGTCTCTAGCTGGCGGCACCTATACGGTTTTTATCGATGATTTAGGCCTTGTCGGCGGCGCAGGAAGCAGTATTCGGCGATACAAACTCACGTCCACAGGAACCTTTGGGAGCATGAACCGCATTTTATCCAATTTTGTGCAGGTTGATAATTATGCACGCTATCTTTGGTTTACAAATAAAGAACTTTTTGACGATATCCCTGTGTGGTTTGGCAACAATGATGTTCTCAACGGCCCCACGTTTACTAATGGACACTTCAATATCTACAGAAATCCAACCTTTGGCAGTGAAGTACGCTCTGTTGATGACTACATCACATTTTACAACAACAACCCCAACAATCATGTTAATTTACAGCAAACGACTAATCCGCCTCACGATCTGCCAGATTTCCAGCAAGGCATGCAATTTGGCGCGGAATCCTCTACGATGCCCAGTCAAGCGCTAGGATTACGTTCCGCTGCTTCAGGCGGAGGACTCTCGCTCTCTGGAAATACGATTGTCACTCTTCAAGCTGATGGCACCATGAGAGTAACAAACTCTAAGAAAAAATGGACAAACAAATCCATGGCTCTACCTGCAAATGGGGCACTTTTTGTTAACAAAGGAACATTAACTATTTCTGGGACACTCGACGGCCGATTAACAGCTGGAGCAAGCGATGATGTTATTATCCCAAGCAATATCATCTACAAAGACAACCCTCGAACAAATCCGAATTCAAATGACACGCTTGGCCTCATCGGAGAAAAAGATATTGTGATCGATGATGATGCCTCAACAAACCTAGAAATCGATGCATGTATCATGGCCATGGGAACATCCTTTATGGTGGAAAACTGGCAAACCATAGCGGCCAAAGGGACTTTAACTGTTTATGGAGGCATCATTCAAGATGAACGCGGCCCGGTGGGTACCTTTAATAGCCAAACAGGTCAAAAGATTAGTGGGTATTCTAAAGATTATTTGTACGATACGCGGCTTTTAGCCTCTCCGCCGCCATACATGCCAACAACAGGTGACTACGTAACCTTGTCCTGGGAGGAAGATCAGCCATGAGCCCAAAGAATAAATTGTATCGATTTCTCATTATTCTCGCTGTCATTGCATTGTTCATCATGCTTATCAATTTGTGGATAAACAAAAGTACACCGGGGACAGAGCCGATAACCAACAAACCCCAAGAGCAAACGATCATCAACATTCTTCCTGCATCGATCGAACAGCCTCTTCAAAACTCATCTGTTCCTGTCACGCGATCGGCCATCACGATCATAAAGCGCCCACCTAAGGAAAAACAAATACAAGATTTAGATGAAAAAGTAGAGATAGAAAAGCAGAAACCTCAAAGAAAACCCACTGCAACTGCAAAGAGCTCTCCGTCCTCCCCTGGGGCCAATGGCGCTAGCGATGAACTCGTTTCAGGCATCACGGAAACAAGCAAACGCCCTACGGCAATACAAATCCAAGAAATGAAAGATCAAGGGATCGTGATCTGGTAGAAACTTTTATCATTAACGCCCTTCATAGCGCCAATGCCAGGGCTCGTACTTAACCCCTGTTGACGATTGCTTTGGATACGAAAGAACAAATCCAAAATCCTTGGCGCGTCTTTGAAGCCATACAAATTCCTCCAGGGCCTCAAACTCTTTAAGATTGTCTTGACCATCAATGCCATCGGCATTAATAAAATCCAACGCTTGGTGCCTTGCATCCCCATGTTCACTAAAACCAGGCAAGGCGACAAATTGGGCAGTTTCCGCGATAGAATAATGGTGTTTCTTGAGATAAAAAAGAAACAAATACAACTGATACGCGCTTGAACGATAAGCCGACTGCACATAAAGCCGCTTGCCAATTTCTTTTTCCATCGCAGCATTCATGCGCATCAGCTGGTCATAAACTTCCTTCGCCATAAACTGCGCAGGAAGCTCTCGCACATCCACCTTAAACTTCTTCCTATCGCGTGGCAGCACTTTGACCTTTTGACCGACAATCGTCACAAGTTTTTCCTTGCCGCTTGACATACCGCGATACGGGATCTTGATGCCAACCTTTTTTGCATTCAGATGCAAAAATTGACGCAAAAAACGCTGCTCAGCATTTGCCAAGGGTTCATAAAGGTCTTCAAAAGTCAGCGTTACCAAGGTATTGGTTTTGGATCGCTCCTTGATCACCGGATCAATCTTGTTTAAGATCGCATGGACCGTGGCGATATCCTCTTTTGATAACTGATCTAAGTCAAGCGCGGCCTGCGCTGACGAAACAAGAAGAGCGGAGAAGAAAAAGCCAACAAAAATCGTGACGGTTTTGAAACGAAGATTCATTACCACTACTTCCATCATAATCCCCAAATAACGTAACCCGGCAATTGTGATATTTTATCCTAACCCCAATCTTCCCGCAAGCGGAATTCGCACGACAAACATTCAATCATCGTATAATTTGATAAAAAATTACATCTGGCATATTATTCTATGTATAATATTTTTATGAGTAGCGTTCTCTCCTTACATTACAGCAAGATCCGCCGCGTCCTTATCCTTGTCCTTATTCTAAACTGGACGGTGGCGGCGGCCAAGATCATCTATGGCCTCATCACCCACTGTGCAAGTATGACGGCTGATGGCTTTCACTCGCTGGCGGACGGCACATCGAACATTATTGGCCTTGTGGGAATCATGTTCTGCGCGCAACCCATCGACACGGACCATCCTTATGGACATAAGAAATATGAAACTCTTTTTGCCTTAGGCATTGCGGCTCTGCTTGCCTTTGTCTCGATCAACCTTTTAAAACAAGGTATCCACGGACTTTTTCACCCCCAAGCCCCATCGGTTGACCTTGTGAGCTTCATCATCATGATCATCACCATGGGCGTTAACGTAGTTGTCATGACCTATGAAATCAAGCAAGGCAAGAAACTTCAAAGCGATATTCTTGTTGCTGATGCCATGCATACACGCGCTGATCTTTTAACTTCGGCTTCGGTTATTGTATCGCTTTTCGCCATCAAGCTTGGCTTTCCCATCATTGACCCCATCGTTACCATTCTCATTGCCGGATTTATTGCCTATGGGGCTTTTGAGATCATCAAAACAGAGTCTGCCATTCTCTGTGATGCGATCGCGATTAAAGATCCCAAGCAAATTGAAGGTATTGTTCTGAAAATCAACGGTGTCAAAGGCTGCCACAAAATCCGTACCCGTGGCCGGCTAGATGACATTCATATTGACCTTCATATTCAGCTAGACCCCTCCACCCGCATGAATGAAGCGCATGATATCAGCTATGAGATTGAAGATGCGATCAAAAAAGAAATTCCATCGGTCTCTGATGTCCTTGTGCATCTAGAACCCATGGAAAAAAGAAAAGACAAGAAGTCTTCGTGATCATCCCTCCAGGCTAGGGCTCCAACCCCCTAGTAAAAACACGGCCAAGTTCAGGACTTTCAAGCAAACTTCCATAATGAAAGATAACGCATTCGCCAGTACCCGATCGTTTGGCCGATGAAAGCTGTTGGCTAAAGACATGCGGCGTCTTTAGCAGCTTATAAGCCCCAACACCCATATGCACGCGTGTAAAATCTGCCACTTTCTCCTTGGCTTGCTTGATGTTCTTATCAAACTCAACGATATCCGGTGGATAATTCATGAGGACAACAAAATCCACGATATCCCGCTTAATCCACGACGGCCAATCCTGAAATGCCTCTTCATAAGCGCGAACATATGAAACACATCCAGCAGCTGCGACCGTCAAATGAGGACGAACACTTCTCGCTCTTTTAATCAGGACTTGAAGAAGCGCTGTCACTTGGTCACGCTTCCAGCGTCGCCAGGCCTGATCTTTTTCGTTGATCTCAGTTGACCCGGTTGCTTTTTTAAAGCGTGCCATATTTGTTTGTGTGTACCCATAAAAGGGGTGCACATCCGGATAACGAATGTAGTCAAAAAGGATACCGTCGAGATCTGGATATCGGTCCACAATCTCCTCCACAATATTGAGAAGATCTTCCCTGACACGCATATCACCTGGTTCTAAAAAATACTGATTATCGATCTTGTAATCGCCCAATGTTTTCTTTTCGTTTCGATTTCGCGTTAAAATACCGGGTCCATACTTCTTTAACATAGGCGCCTTTTCATTTTTGCTAAGGCTTAGCGTGTTAAACCATGCAAAAACCTTAAGACCTTGGCTGTGGCTTTCTTTGAGGAGAAGCGCAAAAGGATCCTGCCCTACTTTCTTTAAACACTCTGCATAAGGCGTTGAATCCGCGAACGCAGAAGGAAACCATGCCTGATTGGCGCGATAAATCTGTACATAGAGAGTTCCAACGTTCGCCTTTTTCGCAAAGGTGATCAACTTTACAATATCTTCCTGACTTGATAAAACTTGCGGATCTTGGATCATCGTGACTAAAAGAGCTGTCGGGGGAGGCTGTTCAGCGTGAGTCCAAGATAGGAGAGCAAAAGGGAAAGATAGAACGATAGCCAAAACTCTTATCATGCGCACATTCATTATGTCTTCTAAGAAAAAGATTGGTTTGGAAGAAATCTACGCTGCTATCCTATCATAGAGGGAACGAAAATAAAACTGACGGATGAAATATTATTTTTTAACCTGCCTGCCATCACTTCTTTGGCGGACCTGCCCTACAAGCGTGATCTCTTCCCTGTCATGGTAGAGCTGGCGTATCAATAAATGTTTGCAATATGGTAAAATCCCATCACGCTCGTCTTTAATTTCTTTTAACAAAACAATGGGATCAAATCGTCCGACCTTAAGATTTACAACGAAATAACGGCACCAGCGCTCTTTGAGCCATCGACGCAGAAGATTTAAAATAATCTCCGGGCTCTCAAGGATATCGCACAAAAGCCAATCCACAGCGTCATCATAGTTATGCGCATAGGTTAAAGCATTATTTCTTAAATGGCACATCCGGGGATGCGAATTCACAGGCTCTCGCAAAGGCCCATTGTCGATTGCTATCACAGAAGCCCCACGCTTTAAAGCGCTGTAGCTCCACCCACCAGGCGCAGCTCCCAAATCAATCACGCGATCACCTTTTTGAGGTTCATGACCAAACATATGAAAGGCTTCTTCAATTTTAAGATACGATCGTGATGGAGCTTGCGGGTCCATCAGCATACGTTGCTGTCCCAAGGAAAGCGCTTTAAACGAAACAAAGGCCTGGTTTAAGTCTGTCCAATAAACAAAGAAGCCTTCTGTAAACCGTGCACCTTGAGGGATGCCTGGCTTGGCAAGCTTTGACACCCGCGACATCTTTCGCGCCATCTTTTCCAGCCAATATTTCTCAACGGTTTTCGCGCGGCGGATAAGCCCTTCGCGATCCGGCGACAGAAATGAAAACGCCCACGGCTGTGTAATACGCGTCTGACCAATGTGTTCTAAGAAAAGATCAACAAGCTTCTCTGTCAAGCTATTAACCGATGGAGCGTTGACACGGAGGGGACTTTCGAAAATATGATAGGCAAAACAGAGATCCGCAAGCGCGGTATCCTGCGACATGGAGATGGTCGGCTCATATTCTTGCGCAAGGATCCATCCTTGGCCTTGCGATTGAAGCTTGGCATCATAGAGCTTCACTTCCCTTGCCAAGATGCGTTCATAATCTTCTTTGCACGTGATCAACATTGCCATGATGCTTTTGCTCCTTTTTGAATCACAAAACTTTTTTGTGTGATCTATGGTAACAGAAAGGGACCTTATCATGAAGTCAAAAAATAGATAAGGGCTGATTTGGATCTAGATCCAAATCAGCCCAATTCCTCTTGACGAAGACAAAACTAAATAAAAACTCTTTTCTTGCAACAACGTTTCATTCTTTAGCGATTGCTTTCAATAGCGTACTCATCCTTCATGACTTTAAAGCTAATGATATCAAAAGCTTTTGAATTATTAGGATCCGTGATCGTCAAATAATAAGATTCATTATCAAGAACTTGATTAAGTGTCACCTGATAACTTAACGTATTAGGAACTAGCACATGATCAATATCAACAATACGGATCTCCTGGGGAGAACCTGGCTTGTAGTCAATATGATACATATAGATCTTGACAAAATTACCAGGTGCCACTAAATCATGCGTTCTCCATTCAATATTAAACGCAATCGGATTTTGATCAAAATGAATCGTTGAATCCTCAACAGGATATCTGATTTTTATCTGCCGGATGATTGCTTCTGGGCCTCCGTACGCCCCCATATCATTGCGCGTGCCATCAGGATCAAAATAAGCAACCTGAGGCATTCCTTTATCAATACATGGTGAATCTGCTTTCAGTTGGAAATCAGAAGATTGAGGATTTCGAAACCTCGGATCTTGATTGATGTTCCCATAGATAGGACTAGGGCTAATTCCGAACACGCTCCAAAAAGTATCATCACTGATATCATTAAAGTTTGCACCGACAGAAACTTTCGCTGGATAAAAACCTGTACCATTGGTATTGCCGCTATTCCACATAATATTATTACTTGTGATGAGGCCAAGAGACCAGGTTTCATCTTGAATCGATAGAAAAAGATTATTTGTATTATTAGTAAAGGTATTATTTGTTAGAAAAAGACCATCAGCCACGAAAAATCTTTCAAAGAAAATCGTCCCAAAATTCTGTTCAAAGATGTTATTTCTAAGATTATAAAAAATATATTGGACTCCTGTCGGAGGCATATATGCGCTGCTTACGTGTTCAATGGCAGCAGCGTAACCACTGTAGTTCTTGAATATATTTCTTAACAATAAATATGGCTCATCGATATACGTAAGCTTTGAAATAATATGGATGCCTGGTTCGCTGTTGCCTCCTTTTTGGCCGTCAAAAGTAATATCTTCAATCCTACAGGCATTTCCGTTTATCTTAAGGCTATCGTAGACAACTGTTTTTTTAGCTCCATTCTTACTCTTTAAAAAAAGACTTCCCGTTTCGAGGACGCTGCCGTCCCCATAAACACCATTTTTTAATACAATTTCTACAGCCTTTTGCTGGTCAACCCGATAGGTTTCATTAATACAATCAGCCAAAGGACTAAACGCATGAGCAATAGCCGAGGAAAGCTCTTTAAAAGGTTCTTCTTCAGTGCCGTATTGACTCCCTGCCGTAGTATTAGCGTCTACGTAAATGGGAAAATACGCAATATCGCTATTAAACCAGTTATTAAATTCAGAAAGCTCCTCAACTTTATTGTCAGGATCGACCCAAGCCATCAAATGCCTTGAACTCTCAGCCTCATAACTCCAGGGAAGGCTCTGGGATATCCTTGCGTATGGGCCAAAGGTGAGCAGCCAAGGGTCATGGGGATTCCCTGGATGCACGAACTCCTCAAGATTCCCAGAGTTAACCGAAAAGATCTTCATCGGGACATCATTAACGATTTGATTAGAATTATTACGTGCTGAAAAAGAAGCCAGCATATCTTGGCCGTACTTCGTTGGGAATTTTGGAGCGTGTACGGTCTCCTCCATGATCAAATCAGGTTTTATCGACTCTGCTTGGTATGCTGAAAAATCAATGGCTGGATCACCCAAAAGAACGTGAATTTTTCGACCAGTGTATACGTTAACGCCCATTTTTGCAACATCAATCGCTGTACCCAAAAGATGAACTTTTTGGTTATAAACTACATCATAAAAAATCGGTAAAAAGGCTACATCACTCTGACTAGCTTCACGCGTTGCACCAAAGAAACAAACTGATCCTGCCTCTTCCATTTTAAGCCATTCTTCACCAAGACAGTCACCACCGCCCAGATCAAACCATGCCGTATTACAAGCAAGGCTCAAGACTGAAAGAGGAAGCTTATCCTCATTGTCAAGGTCAAAAACATTCACGTTTGGACCCCATGATCCCGGCCCTCCATGAGCATGATATCCAAGAAAAAGAGCACCATTTGTATTTAAAAGGGAGGTGATCGTGTCGCTATCATACTTAAACGGCGAAAGCTCACGCAAGTAATCTGTATGAAACTCATCAAGCTCTTGCTTGTTGCCTAGCAATATCTTGCGAATAGTGTTCGTATAAGACTTAGGCGTAATAAGTTTTCGATATAGATCCCCATAAAGCATTATTACGCGTGTGCCGTAATGATTCACTTCGACCGGCTGATACTCTTCAAAATTCGTGATCTTCTTTACCATGTTTAAAAGATTTTCTTCATCCTTGGCCGGTAGCCGCCCCATCATGACGTCATTGAGGGTATCATCACCATCCAGCCAAGAATAATCGTTGTCTCCGGTATCCGTGGCCTGCGGATTACTGCGCCAAGTCGGCAGGTACCAGGCCTGATTATTCCCGCCAAAGTCTGCATCGCCAACCAACAGCAGAAAATGCAGGCTGGGTGCGTTCTCCAACAACCGCCAGCTTGTATAAACCATCTGAATAAAGGCTTTGATCTTCTCTTCCAGGAGCGGCTGAGGGTATTTTTCCTGGATCTCCTCTGCATAGGCCACCGCGATGTTGTGAGCCCCTCCCTGTCCTGAACGGTGATCGGCCCAGTCCTGGAGGGCGGGCGACATGATGCCCTGCGTATTATGGAAGGTCTTGGCTGCGATGACCAAATAATCCGGAAAGAAACCGCTCTGCTGCGCATAATCAGGGTTGGTCAGGTCATCTCCATGGATTTCAACCACCGCGCCCTGGGTTGCATTGGAAGGCGGTAAAACCGTATAAGCGTAGTTTGGGATCATGCTGACAAAGACCTTATGGAACGGGTCCTTGGGAATCATGATATTGATCTTATTCTCGGCCATAGAGCTTGTGTAAGAAAGATTAAGCATGGCTTCCTTGAATTCCTGAATGGTTGAGGTCAATGGGTTGTGCACCATAACAGGAACAGCAAGGCAGACCAACTTCATATCATGCTTAATACTAATTTCAGCGATCTGGGCTTCCGCCTGAGGGTACCAAAAATCTTTTTGATAAAGGTCTTCGTTGATCATAAAAACTTCACTGCTTCCAGTCAATCCCTGCGGATCCTTTCCAAATTCTATTTTTGGTATAGGGTAAATAGCTATGTCTGAAGCTCTTTCACCTTTGTGAAGCCGACTTTCTGACTTAAGAATAAAATCTTTGGCATCCGCTGGAACCTGAATCCAGACCATACGATTTAAAATTTCTGGTTCACCTACCTCCCCATAGACTTTGAATCCGCTATTGGCTTTATAACGGCGGTATTCCTTGCCATCAGAGCCGATGGCTATCTCATAATCAAAGACATCTGGAAATATAACCTTAAACTTAACTTCTTTCTCATTGGATGTATAAATAATAATATCTTTTAAGCTTTCCGGTAATGGGTCCTGGCGGATGAAATTGATCGGGGGTCCGGGCGGCGGGACAGTTCCGGTGTTGCCGGTGTTTTGATCGGCGCTGATTTCCGAAGGATACATTTGTGATGAAGCCGGTGTTGGGCTGCCGCATAAAATTGCGGCAGCCATCATGACAATCACCAGAGGATAAAGGTTAACCCTGAACATATTCCCCTTCCTTTTGGATGCGCGGTTAAATTAATCGCTGTATACGGTTTGTGTTTATTTAAGTCGTAGGACTAACGGTTATTCCGTATCCCTGAATTTTCCTTCATGATCTTAAAATTGATCGTTTCAAAATCACCAATATTCACAAATGGATCCCGAACCGTGAGATAATAAGATTCATCTTCATTTTCCTGTGTTAAATCCACACTAAAGGACCCGTTATCCGGAACAATAACGTTGTCGATATCGTGAACTTTTACACCATTGTAGTAGACGGTGCCACCGTTTTCCGGAACAGCTTGCTCGTATTTAATGTGGTACATCTCGATCTGAACATAATTGGAAGGCGTGAGCTTATAGGCATTCCATTGGATCGTTAAAGGAATCAGCTCTCCAGCCTCGGCAATGATCGTTGAGCCATGAACCGGATAGGTGATCCTGATCGGCGGCATATTCGCCTGAGGACCACCGTAGGCACCCTGATCATTACGTGTTCCGTCAGGATCTCCGTATCGCCGATTATCAGGATTTCCCGCATCGATCGAGGGAGAATCTGCCTTAAGGGTAAAATTAGCGGCCTGAGGATTCTTAAAACGCGGGTCTAGTGTAAAGTTATACTGCGGATCAATCCAGCCCATGTTCCAGAGAGTTGCGTCTTCAATATTGTTGTAAAGAACAGAAGTTATTTCTGGAGTTCCTAACACGGTCGAATTACCGCTATTCCAGATGATATTATTGTAAAGATCGACAACCATTCGTGACGGTACATAGACAGTATCTAAATAAAGATTATTCAAATTCTGGGTAAATGTATTATTCGTCAGCCATAAATTGTTTTGTGATCCTACGGCAGGAGAGTCCAAAAACTTGATGGTCCCAAAATTGTTGTAAAAGATATTGTTATCCAGAGTGCACATGGTCTGATAGTCTGTGATTACCTGTCGTTCGATTTTGACCGCGTAATCATTATTCCAGTTTCGAAAAACACTGCGGACCAAGGAATTTTTATGCCCGCCTTCATTTGAATAGACTGGCCTGGTCTCACTCACGATGGCAGACCCGAATACTTTCTTACGTCCGTCAAAAGTAAGGTCTTCCACAGTTAAGCGATCACCAACGACGTGCAATCCGTCATAAATGACAGTCTTCTGAGCCCCGGCAATTCCTTTAAGAAAAAGGCTTTTGCTCTCAATGGTATTGCCTAGTCCGTAATGACCTTTCTTAAGATGAACCTCGATCGGCCCCATGTTATGGAGAATGAATTCATCACCAATGAAATCCTTTGCCATCGCATGATTGATAGCGCTAGCGAGATCCTTAAAGGGTTTCTCGCTGGTGCCGTGTTCCACACCGCTTGAGTTTTGCGCATCAACATAGATCGGAAAATAGGTTGCATCATAATTGATCCAGTTGTTGAATTTGGAAAGCTCCTCAATCGTGTTATCAGGATCGATAACCGCCATAAAAAACCTGGAACTGTCAGCCTGATAGCTCAGATTGACACTCTTGAGAGCACCAGCGCCAGGTGGCAAAGACGTGATATTCCACTGCCCGATCGCGTTGTTGAGATTGCCCGCATCCACAGAGAGCAGTTTTAAAGAAACATTGCTGACCGTCTGGTTAGATTTATTCTCTATCCACGCCGAGACAGTCATGGGTTGGTTACGATAAGTCGGAAACTGTGGCGTATGCCATGTTTTTTTAACAGAGATGTCCCCTTTGGTCGATTGAGTCATATAAGCAGAAAAATCAATGGCCGGATCGCCTAAGAGCGTGTAAATTTTCTTGTCGTTATAATCACCCCCTGTTAAGTACATGCGCACAACATCAATGGATGATCCCATCAGAGTTATATTAGATTTATGCACGGCGCTAAAAAATTCAGGCGTCCAATCATACCAGATTGCAGATCGCGCAGGCCCAAAGAAACACACAGACCCGCCGCCCTCATGCTTAAGCCACTTTTCGCCAAAGCTGTCGCCGTAATTAGTGAAGTCATCAAAATACGCTGTTTCACAGGCAGCGCTTAAAATAACAGCGGGAAGTTTTTCTGCATTCGTAAGGTCGTAGACATTAACATTGTCCGGATGCCATCCTCCCTTCCATCCATGCCCTGTATACCCGACAAAGAGATCTCCCTTGCCGTTTAACGTGTTGGTTACCTTATTGCTGTTAAATTTAAACATGTCGTAATAAGGCAAATACCCATTATGGAATTCATCAAACTCTTGTTTTCTTTGAAGCAAGTCGTTTCGCACCTGATCAGAAGTATAGAGCGGCACAGTGGCTGCTTCCAGCCGGTATAACATCATTACCCGCGTTCCGTAATGGTTGGGACCTTGGGGCGGATTGGTTTCAAAGGAGATGATCTTATTGACCATTGTCCCAAGCTCACTCTCATTCTTAGCCGGAAGGCGTCCTAAGAAGACATCGTTTACTTCATCATTTCCTTCGAGCCAGGCGTAGTCATTGTCTCCGGTATCTTTTGCATCCGGATTGCTGCGCCAAGTCGGCAAGAACCATGGATTGTAAGTGCCACCCATATCCGCATCACCGGCTAACAGTACGAATTTAAGACTCGGCAATTGTTCTAATATTCGCCAGTTGTTATAAACCATTTCGATAAAAGCCTTGTTCTTTTCTTCTTTGAGCCCTTGATTCGGGTAGGCCTGCGCAATCTCATCTGCATAGGCAATCGCGATACGATGATGACCGCCAGTTTCGTTAAAGGCGCGATGTTGGGCCCATGTCTGCAAAACAGATTGAGGATCATCGAATGCTTCTGCGG
>CALGLP010000017.1 GCA_937930175.1 uncultured bacterium | reverse complement strand
CCTTGAGTGCGTCGAGCTTCTTTTGGGTTCCCATAGACTGTCTCCTTTCAGGAGAGAATTTTACATCAAAACGCAATTAGTTCGTATGAATTTTTGCTACCTGTGGTAGGATTATCCGCGTCGGGTACAGGACTCAGCAGCAAAATCAACCACCACCAATGGCCGCACTCGCGGCGCTGAGCTTCGGAGCAACGGCGGCGCAGCGCCAGCCATAGAGGCCGGAGCATAGCAAGAAGGGGCACAGGCATTTTCTCGGAAGAGCGCACTTGTATGTTGCTTCGCAACGTGCGTTCCGTATCGGCCATTCGGCCTACTGAATACAGCGCACGGCCATTATCGGCCATGCATCTTTCCGTTGCCATCCGGCAACGGCTTTTCAAATCCAAGACACAAGGCAATGCGAGCAGAGGCGCGCATTGGGCAATAGGAAAAAGAATAGGCGTTTCAAACGGGAGACCGGAGGGCGAAGCCGCGAGGGGGGCTCATGGCGAATTACAGGTGTTCGCTGAAAGACGTGCTGAGCCGGAGTAAAGGTGGTCGTGTGGCGCGCACGGCGGCCTATATCTTGAGAGACAGGGTGCAGGATGAGAGGAGCGGCGAGACTTACGATTACTCGCACCATAGGGACAAGGCCCTTTTTACCGGAATCTACCTTCCGAGCAATGCGCCTGAATGGGCGCGGGACATCGAAAGCCTTGTCAACGCTATCGAGCGCTCGGAGAATCGTAAGGACTCCCAGCTTATCCAGCCTATGGAACTTTCTTTAGCCCACGAATTTACGCTCGAGCAAAACCGCTGGATGATGCAGGACTTCATCAAGGAAAACGCGACCCGCAGGGGATACGCCGTAATCGCGGCTATTCATGCGCCCCCGAAGGGCGGGGACGAGCGCAACATCCATGCGCATCTGCTCATTAGCCTGCGCAAGATCAACGAGCACGGCTTTGCGGAAACAAAGAAGGAACAGCAGGACAGTTACATGAAGCGCAGCGAGCGCACCGAGGCGTTGCGGCAGTCGTGGGAAAAGCACCTGAAGCATCACCTCGAACGGCACGGCTTCAAGAAGGAGGCTGAGGAGGTCAGCTGCAAGAGCCTGGAGGACCAGGGCATCGACCGAGAGGCGGGGATTCATATCGGCCCCAACGCCTCTCAGATGGAAAAAAGAGGGGAAAAGACCGAGCTTGGCGACAAAAATCGCGAGATCGAAGCGCGCAACCGGCAGCGCGAGGAGATCAAGGCGGAGCATGGCAAAGTCGCCAGAGAAATAAACGCGGCGGAAAAGCAGCTCGAAGCTGAGAGGCAACGCGACAGGGACCAGAGAACAAAGAAAGAAACTGCGGCAAAAGTCGCCCAAGCTAAGGAGGAAGGGCGGAGCGACGCAAGGCGCGAGGAAGCCGCGCCTTTCAAAAACGCCGCCCATCAGGCCACACGCGCCGGAGACAAGGCGCTGCGGGTTGCCACCGGCGCTGCCGATGTGACGTTAAAGCTGGCGGACTGCGCATGCGAGCTGCTCGACTGCCTCGTGGGATCGCCTGCGCCCAAGAAATACACCGCCGCCGAGCTGGCGCGCGATCCGGCGGCGCGGCGCGCGTATAACGCGCAGATGGAAGCCGAGCGCGGCGCGAAGGCGAGACGCGCGGGAGCGCTCGAGGAGATAAAAAAAGACATCGAGGCGAACAGGGATTTGAATCGGCATCACATGCGCCACCTCAATCCTGCCGACCTGCAAAGCATCAAGGACAAGGGCGACGCGGGGCTTCTTGAGATCATCCGCGACTTCGAGGCGGAGCGCGCCAAGGATAGCTGGCACGGCCAGCAGCGAGAGCGGGATCGGGGCCGATGACAGGCTTTCGCTCATGCCGGAGCGGAAGCCGCACAAGGATGGCGATGCAAGGAGGATTGTTCAAGGCGGCGCACTGGAGCGTGACGAGGCGCAAGCGGCGGCAACCGGAGTTTGCACCGGTTTCACCGCTGCGCCGACCGTCGATCAATTCGCAGGTACTTCCGCAGTCATTCAGGCCCATAGACCGGCTGAGCGCCGAGATGTGGAAGGACTACAGGGCGTTTAGGGCGGCGGGGCTGCTCCACGAGTGGCGAAGGAAGTGGGCAGCGTATCTACCGCAGTGCGGCTAGGAGGGAGGATATGCAATGCTCTTCCGCTGTGCACAAATGTTTTGAAAGGAAAAAGCCATGGTGTAGCATCAACGGATGCGAACCAAACACACGAAGGCTTGAACAATGAAATTCCTAGAAGGTTTGGCGGAAGACATCAAGATCAATCTCCTGGAGCAGCTCAGGGTGTTGTGGACACATACTTCCACGGCCATCGAGGGCAACACGCTGACGCTCGGCGAAACCGCCTTTGTCTTAAATGAGGGGCTCACAGTAAGCGGCAAGCCGCTTAAGGACCACAAGGACGTTGAAGGGCACGCCCGCGCCGTGGATTTTATGTACGAGCTGGTTAGAAAGGACCGGATCGGGGCTTCCGACTTGTTCGCCCTTCACAGGCTCATTGTGGCAGAGACGGTTTTCGACGTTTACAAGCCTATTGGCGACTGGAAGGGGGAGAACAACAGCGCCTCGATCACGCTCGATGACAGGCAAGAGATCATAGAATATTCCAACTACTGGGAGGTTCCCCAGCTTATGGAGCGCTGGCTTGATTTGCTGAATGCGGAGATCAAGCCTCCCAAGGCCGCGCAGGACGTGGTCAAGTCCTTTGCAGGGTTGCATATCTCATTTGTCAGCATCCATCCCTTTTGGGACGGAAATGGGCGAATGGCGCGGCTCGTCTCCAACCTGCCGTGTTTGAAGGAGGGTTATCCGCCGATCATTATCGACAAGGAAAAGCGCTATGACTACATCAGGGCGCTTGCCGCCTATCAACTCGCTCACGGCGTGCCGTCGCGCTCGACGGAGATCATTCACGAGGACGAGCTTTTTGACAGGTTCTGCTCCTTCTGTGACGGCGCTTGGCAAAAAAGCATGAGACTTGTCGAACAAGCCCATGCCTTGCAACGCAGCCGAGACAGGCGCATCAAGCGTGAGCTTGATGGGGCTGGGCCGAGCTAGACACAAAGGGCGGGTTTTCTTTTCCAGCCGTGCCTCTCTTGTTTTATTCCCATTTTTTCATCTTGACTCGTTTGTCCCACCGCGCGAGCCTCAACCTGTGACAGTATTAACCAATGGGCTGAAATGGGTGCGAGGGAAGACGTTTATGCACATGTGACCGACAAGATCATCGCCGATCTTGAAAGGGGTGTGCGCCCATGGGAAAGGCCCTGGAGCAGCGATTATGCAGGCGAGCGGATCACGAGGCCGTTGCGACATAATGGAAAGCCGTATCGTGGAATAAATATCCTGTTGTTATGGGGGGCTGCTCTTGAGAAGGACTATCAGTCTTCCATCTGGATGACGTTCCGGCAGGCGTCGAAAGAGCTTGGCGCTCATGTTCGCAAAGGAGAAAAGGGAACGCTTGTCGTCTTTGCCGACAAGATCAAAAAGACAGAGACGGACGAAGAAACCGGCGAGGAGAACGAGCGCCAATGCTTCTATATGAAGAGTTACTCGGTTTTTAATGTCGAACAGATCGAGGGGCTGCCGGAGCGCTTCTACCACAAACCGGAACAGATTCCGGAAGGAAGGCTTGAGCGCGACGAGCGGCTCAACCAGTTCTTTGTCAATACCGGAGCCAGCATCCGCCATGGCGGCGGCAAGGCATATTACAGCATGGCTGGGAATTATGTGGGAATGCCTCTGTTTGACTCCTTCAGGGATACGGAGAGCTATTACGCTACGCTCGCGCACGAAGTAACCCACTGGACGCGGCACCCGACCCGTTTGGAACGGGAGTTTAGCCGGAAGAAATGGGGCGATGAGGGCTATGCCAAGGAAGAGTTGGTTGCAGAGATGGGGGCGTCGTTCCTGTGCGCCGACCTCAGAATAACGCCGGAGACAAGGGAAGATCACGCCGCTTACATCCAGTCATGGCTCAAGGCGCTTAAAAACGATATGCGCTTTATCTTCGTCGCCGCGTCTTATGCGCAGCAGGCTATAGACTTTTTGCAAGGTCTTCAGCCGAAGCCGGATCATCCGGCAGGTGAGATTGAGCGGTCTACCGGAACGCTTAAGGATGCCTTAACAACTTAACCGAGAAGCGATGCTGTTTCACTGCCCCGACTGCTATAGAACCTACCGCGACGATTATCCACCTGACCCCACTTGTGAGGTGTGCGGCAGGGGCGGCATTTACCAGATCGACCGGCCACGGCGAAAGCCAAGATTCACTGCCAATCAACTCTGCCGCATGTGGCGCGGGCCGAGATTTTCTAGGAGATCAGCGCGGGGGTTTTTGCTGGTGCTTTGACAGATGCCTTGCTTTTTAGTTAACTCTTACACAAGATGGCTTGTTTCTTGCGGAAGTATTTTGGGGTGTTAAGGTAGAATGGGATAAATGTTTAACTAAAGTTTCGCACACCCACTTATTTGGGTGTCGAAACGTTAGTTAAAATAAGGTGTTATTTCTTGATACGATTTCAATTGGTCGCGCCAGCAACTTACTATGTGACAGGTGACAGGTTTTACAAAGGAGGTTTATGGAGCTGAAAATTGAGGAGGGAGCCCACTACGACCCAATTAAATGCCCGCTCTGCGGCGAGACAGAGCAAATACAGAGCATTGACGGCGACACCGTGTGCACTCCTTTGGATAGTTACCGTTCTTTTGATGCTAGATTGCTTCTTTTCCGTTGCAACGCTTGCCACAAGGATTTTTACATAATTGACGTTTCCATGGTTGATAACCCAGCAGTCTCCGAAAGCTGGATAAACAAGTATTTCTGGCACAATGAGACGGTTGAAGAACCTTCCCAACCCATGACAACCTATTATGAAGGTAAGTCAAAAAGACTTCCGAGCGTATGGCTTGAGCTGCACACGAACACGCCGGAAGGCAAGCTCACTCGCTTTCTCTTAGGTCCCTTTGTTCCTGAAAGCCAGCTTTCCGGCCTTTACGGTGTGGCCTGTTGCATGGGACAACCTGAATGGCAGAATGCCGCTTTTCTGGTTGCTGATGTATTGATGCTTCGAATTACGGGGGAAGACCCTGGATTTGATTTGGACGAGATCCCATTTTAATAGTTCTGGTTTTTTGCCTTCTTGGAAAGAACCGGACAAAATGTTGCAATTTGTCTAGTTCTAGTTGTATTCAAATCAAACCAAGGGCCATCTCAATAAAAAACAGGAGACGGCAGAAAGGAATGGACATGGGCGTTACCGCACATTTTTTAAATGTGGGCTCCGGAGACTGCACCATCATTCATTTTCCTGAACGTGTCCGGAAAAAGGATAACTCTGAGAAACCGGAACGTATCATGATGGTGGATATCCAGCACCATGAGGATCATCCCGATTATCAGAATGTGATTAATTACTATAAAGCCAACTTCAAAAGGTCTGACGGTTCCTTCAAGTCTATTTTTCGGTTTGTATGCTCTCATCCTCATCAAGACCATATTTGCGGTCTGAAACAATTATTGGATGAGGAAGGAATCAAGATTTGGAATTTTTGGGACCTGGACCATTCCTTTGAGCCTGAGGATTTTGAAGGCCATCCCACACATGAAGACGATTGGAAAGCTTACAAAAAACTTGGCTGTGATGATCATCCTTGCACTACTATTCGGACAACGCGCGAATCTGAACCAAAGCAGTTTTGGAACGACGATGAGGACAGAATAACAATCCTCAGCCCCTCTAAAGCCTTAATAAAAAGCGCGCACTACAAGGACAATGGGGAAAAACGGGAAAAGGTCGAAATAGATGAAATGTCTTACGCGTTATCAATCAACGTAAATGGAAGAAAAATTATACTTGCTGGAGACGGGCGCGCAGCTCCAGTTTGGGATGATATATATACCAACTGTAAAAAAGATCTAGAAAACTGCGTAGTTCTTAAGGCTGGGCATCATGGACAGGAGGCAAGCTTTCATGAAGAAGCAGTTAAGCTTATGAATCCAAAATTTATAATTTTTTCTAACAGCAAGGATGAAGACAAAAACAACGGGGCCTCTAAATTATATAAAAAAGCAGTGCCAAAGGCCGAAATTCTCAAAACTTGTGACATTGGAACAATTATTGTTGATGTTCCATTTGATGATAAAGAATCCATAACCTATTCAATACGGAAATAGCTATGGCCAAGGGAAAATAGGTCAAGTCCTATTTTTGCTGGAAAATTGGAGGCGGGAAGCACAGAGGTTTTGGGGAGGGGCTTTGGGCCTGTCCTCGGTTTTTAGTTGCTGACGAAGCTCGGCAAGTTGCTTGAGTTCGAATTCGGTGATGACGACGCGACGCCAGGACTGGCTGGCGCGGGTCAGGGCCGAGAACATCAGCTTCAGCACAGGGCGCTCGCCGAAAGCATGCGGGATGACCTTGGTTCGGCGGCGTTCTTCACCGAACAAACGCTCCAGCAGATTGGTCGTGCGCGTGGTTTTGCGCTGCGCGATGGGAAGGCGCAAGTGCGCGATGCAGGCTTCGAAGTCGTCTTCAAAGCAGGCGACCGCCGAAGGAAACTCGGCTTCGTACAACCGCCGGAACTCGTCCGCCGCGTTACGCGCCGCCAGCGGCGAGATCGCTTGATAGGCCGCCAGCGCATGGGCTTTGACTTCGCGCCAGCGTTCCTCCGGCACCTTGTTGCCGATGTTGCGGATTTTGTGCGCGAGGCAGCGTTGCCGCAGGGTTCGGGGAAAGACTTCCTCGATGGCGCGGATCAGCCCCGGCGCACCGTCGGAAGCGACCAGCACGGGATCGTTCATGCCGCGCGCTTTCAAGTCCCGCAGACATTCTCGGGCGCTGTCGGTGTCTTCCTTGCTGGCGGGGTAAAGCCCCAGCAGCAGCTTCTCGCCGGTCGAGGCAATACCCCATGCGGCAAGGACAGGTTCGCGCCGCTGGCCGATGTGGAGTTTCTCTGCCACGCCGTCCATGAATAGAAAGAGGATGTCGTTGCCTGACAGATCCCGCGCGGCAAAGGCTTGATAATCCTGCCACAACTTCTCGGCGACCTGGCTGGCCGCGCTTTTGGTCAGGGCGCAGCGCCCGTTCTCATCGGTGAAGGCTTTTTCAATGTCGCGCATCGACAGGCCCCGCGCGTACATCTCGATGGCCAAGCGTTCCAGTTCCTCGCTCCTTTGCGGCAGAACCGCGCGGACGCGCGACTCAAACGGTTGCGGCGTACCCGTTACCTGCGGCACGCTGAAATCGACAATGCCCTCGGCGGTTTTGATCCGGCTCATGCGCGTCCCGTTGCGATAGCCTCGCAAAGGCTCGTCCGTGCGTTCGTAGCGTCCACGCCCCAGTGCCTCCTCAACCTCGCCTTCCAGAGCTTGCTCGATCATCAGGCGCATCCCCGTCCGCATCAGCTCGCTTGCGTCAAACCCTTCGTTCATAAGCTCCGCGATCCGCTTGCGCGTCGCCTCGCTGCCAGTTACTTTCTTCATGGGCAAGTTCTCCTTCCGGTTGTGGCTCAGACGCTTCCAACGTCCCCTCCAGTTGAGAACTTCCCAACCTAATTTTCCAGCAAGTTTAAGACTTCACCGGAAAATATCTCAAAACGCAGAACATCCCAACAATTGTAATATTCATAGTGTGGTGTGTGGCTGTGTACATTGGCTTTTTGTCATACCCCACCGGCATTTTTGAAAAGCTCTTAACGGTTTTCAATGAACAGATCGCCAAAGGCAGCATTGTTGCCGTACTTTCACCAATTCTGATATTGATACTGACGGGTGTTATAAGTTCGGACAACAAGGCAAGGCTTGTCTTTTGGAGACTTAAAAACGCTCTTCCAGGGCACAGGGTGTTCTCAAAACTTGCGCCAAATGATCCGCGTATTGATATGCAGGAACTCACGAAAAAAATGGGTGGAGCGCTCCCGGACGATCCTAAAGAGCAAAACAGCAAATGGTATGCCCTGTACAAGCAGTATGCAGAATCGGTTATAGTCTTGCCAGCCCACAAACATTTCCTTTTAGCCCGTGATCTTTGTTCGATTGCTTTTCTCTTTTCTGTCTTTGGTTCTTGCGGACTCGCGTTTTCTCAGCTTTCCATGAAAGGGGTACTGGTCTACAGTTTAGTCATGCTCCTGCATTACGTCGTTCTCGCCGTAGTTGCTCAAAATCACGGCAAACGGTTCGTATGCAACGTAATGGTGGAATACATAAACGATCCTAAAGCGGCGCGCCCCCCTCGCAAGACCACGTCTGTGAAATCGACTGTTCAAACCGTCCCTGCTAAATAACTGGACAATTAGCAGTATTTTGTCCAGTTTTCTAAAGCTAAGCCCGCGCTTTCCCTGATTCTGCTGGCTTTCCTAAACTCCGAAAACTGGACAGAACGCCTTAAATGGGGTCAGCTCACGAAACGGGTAGAGTCGGGATGTGACCCCTAAATCAGCAATTCCCGTTATGTACTTAAGTATTGGATATTTCAGTTAAACCATAGAGAAGTATTCGTAAACTGAATTCCTGCAATATCACGGGGTTGCTGGAATTTAAGCATGTGTTAGATGTGCAAAATGCGTAAGTGCTTGATTGTATGGAGGAAGGTTTACGAAAGCGCATTTTCCAACCTATTGAATTTCTTGCAATACTTTGGCATCCGGGAATTGCTGCCCCTAAATCAAAATCCGTTCCACTTCATCGAGCGAGACCTGATCGTTGCGCCGGTCATAGAGCCCCGTGGTGCGTGCTGACTCATGGTTGGCCATCTGTTGCGCCACCTCGAGCTTGCCGCCGTTTCTCAGGTATTCGGTTATCCCCGTAGCGCGGAAGCTATGGCACCCTATTTTCGTCCTGACCGCCGCATCCTTGGCGCGGCGTCCGATCATGCGGTAAACGTCGGCCTGCCGCATGGGCTTATCGCCGAGTCGCCCCGTGCGGCCCACCGCCGAGCGAAAGAGCCACCCTTTCTTGTCCCCTCCGATCCCCGCGCCCTCGATGTAGGCCGCAAGGTACTCTTCCAAATTGTGGTGACAGGGCATCTCGTGCAGCTTCCCCCCCTTCTCATGCAGCCGCGCCCAGGTCCTGCGCCCCTGCACATACACGTCCTCGACGCGCATGTGGATGACGGCCCCGACGCGGGCGAAGGTGTAGACCATGAGGGCGATGAGGGCGCGGTCGCGCAGGCCGACCACGGAAGCCGCATTCACGCCATCGAGCAGGGCGCGGGCCTCGTCCGCGGCAAGCACGGGGGTCTTGCCCTTCTTCACCACATATTTGGGGCCGCGCACGGAGGCGGCGGGGTTGCTCGGCGCGACCTGGCCGACGACCAGCCAGTCGAAGAGCATGCGCAGCGCGGCCAGGTGCTGCTTGACGGAGGGCGCGGCCAAGCGCCGCCCGAGGCCCTCGATGTAGGCGGCGACGTGCAGGGGCCGCACCTGCTCCAGCCTGCGCAGGCCGTTTTCCCCGCACCAGAGGCTAAAATCCGAGGCCGCCCGCATGTAGGCTTTTCTGGTGTGGGGGTTGCGGATGCGGGCGGCGAAGAACTCCATCACCTTTTCGGCGGCGCGGGCGTCGGGAGCGAAGAGCGCGGGCAGCCCCTTCCCCTGCTCCACCGCGACGAGCTCGCGCCCGACGCCTATTCTTTTTCCTATTGCCCGATCTTCCATGTCTTTATCTCCCCCTGTTCACGCCGAGCGACTGACGGAGTTTTCCCGAAGCCAAGCGGCGAAGCCCGCCTCGTCGATTTCTTTCCTCGCCAGGGCGAGCACGGCGGCGACGGCGTTTGCTTCCGGCGCGGCCAGCTCCCAGCCGTTCAGGTCGAGGAAGACGCAGGCGGCGAGGAAGCCGGTGCGCTCGTTGCCGTCGATGAAGGGATGGTCCCAGATGATGCCTGAGGCGCAGGCGGCGGCGAGATCGAATACGGATGGGTCGCCATAGGATGCCTTGTGTCGCGCCCGCGCCGAAGACAAGAGCCCGGCATCGCGAAGGCCCTGCGCGCCGCCGTGCTCGGCGATCTGCTCGTCATGCACGGCGATGACGACCGCCTCCAGGAGCCAGCGCCAAGTCATTGCTTGGCGAGCTCGCGCAGGGCGTTGCGGTAGCGGGACATGGCGCGGTGGGCGGCGTCCATCTGGTCCTCGAAGTCGGGATCGTAGGGGGAGACGGCGTAGCCGGTGGGTGTCTCGGTGAGGAACACGGAGTCGCCCTTCTTGACCTTGAGGCGTGCGGCGGCCTCCTTGGGGAGGATGATGCCGGTCGAATTGCCGATCTGAGTGACGGTGGCGCGCATGGAACGACTCCCTAAATTAAGTTATTACAAACATTATAACGACCCCGTCTCCCCTTCGTCCATTCTTTTCTTTAGTGACTGATAATACCTTTTATCATACATAAATGAGGTGGTTTTTGAGTACCTTATTCTGAGATTAAGCTGAAAGGTTCTTTTGGAAACTAGGGAGGAATAATCGCGTTCGTTCATTTTACAATTCCTGAAATAAGAAGCTTTATGGCAAGTGATGGGATTTGTTTTAGTCCCCCGACACCCGCCTGAAGGACGATGTCTTTTAGCTTATTCCATAAGGTATCATTTCTCATGCTTTCGAGAGTCTGATGACCTTGCATTGTTAAGCCTTTGTAGAAGATCCATTCTTCACGGCCATCAAAGGAACTCACATCACGGATTTCACCGTCAATTATTTCTCCCTCGATCAAAATCCTAAAATGGTATGCTTTCTTCTTTTCATCCAAAAGGCTTCTGTCCGTTATATTAATTTTGTTTCTAGAAATTCCGTCGCAATCTTTTTCAATTGATTCGAGTATTTCTTTTATAACATCGAGATCGAGCTTCATTATTATGTCCTTGATTTTGTATTCGTCCGCCCATGGTTTGTCTTTCTCCAACAGCTCCTAGCCTGGATTTCCACGGAGGTTAAATCAGCTAACATTGGTAGCTTGAAGGACT
>CALGLP010000016.1 GCA_937930175.1 uncultured bacterium | reverse complement strand
AAAAATTAATTAATGGCGCAATTTTTGACCCCATCGTCTAGCCTGGTCAGGACACAAGCTTTTCAAGCTTGCAGCACGGGTTCAAATCCCGTTGGGGTCGTTTATTTTTTTGGCTTGCCTGTCCAGGCAAGCCAAAAAAGTAAAGGATCTCGCGAAAGAACTCCGCACGAACGAAGTGAGCGGGCGACCGAGGCTTTGGCGAGGAAGTGGTTGAGCGTAGCGAAACCATTCAAATCTTATCCCGTTGGGGTCGCCAGTCTTTATCAAAAACTTAACGTGTTTGATTTCGCCTGGCTTCGTCCAGAGAAGAACGTAAAATCCGGCGAAGCTAAACACGCTAAGTATTTAGTGAAGCCGGATCCCGTTGGGGTCGTTTAAGCGTTGGGCCGCCTTTTTAAGGCGGCCCAAAATCATTGATCTGTATAAAAAGCAATATCTTTTTGTATTTTATAAGCCTGAGAGCATTGCTTTAAGCGTCAATATGTATCTCTTTGGGAATAGTCCAAGATTATTATTTATTGTTTAGCAATTTAACTTTTTTCAGTGGGGCTTTTTTTGTGGCGTTTTATTAAAATATGTTTAATAGAAAAATTTTAGTCAAAAGAATTAGTACGTTTGCTTTTTTGTTTTCCTTTTTAACATGTCGTTTATTCTTATTAACACCTTTTATTTTGATGTAATGTTTAAGTGTTGTTTTTAATGGATGGTGCATCAAAATCGTTTCAATGGCTATTTTTTGTAAAAAATGAGAAAGATAAAATAATGAATAGACATTCGCGAATCATTCTTTTTCTCTTAGTTGTGTTTTCTGTTGCCTTCTTGGCGTTCAACCTTGTTCCTGAAAAGCAATATTATCCGTGGTCCGATGAAGGGTATTATTATCGCTATGGCTCTCAGATCGAGCAAGAAGGGCTCCCTGGGCTTAAGAAATTGCTTTCATGGTATGCCGGTGATGAAAAAGCCCGATATCATCCTGCGCCAACAAGAATTGGCTATCTTTTTATTGTTTCAATTCTTTTTAGGATTTTTGGGCCAAGCTATGTTTTGCTTGGTTTGATTTCGTTCGTCAGTTTTTTGTGTTTTTTGTGGATTTCTTTTTATTTCATCAAGAAATACGTTGATGAAGCAGCGGCCTGGCACGCCACAGCCCTTTTGAGCTCTTCACCGCTTCTCTTGGCGATGTCGCGCAGGGCGCTGACGGACAGCATGATCAACTTATCGTGGGCTTTAAGCTTTTGGCTGTTTTTCGATTTTCTCCATCCACCTACGCAGGATGCTGCCCCGCTAAAGAACGGGGCGGAGGAACGCGAAAGTGGTATTGTCAGTGCTTCGGCGGATGTTCGCCCTTTTCTGGAAAAGGGGACGACTTCAGTTGTGGGGCTCCATAAACCTCAGGCTAAAAAGTATTTTTTCTTGATTGCAAGTCTTGCCTGGGCCTTGTTGGTCAAAGAAGCGTCGGTGATTCTTTTGCCACTCTTTGCTTTCTTTTTTTTAGTTGAGCGCAAATATTTTAATTTAGCTGTTCCTCGAATTTATTTCTGGGGAATTCTTCTGGGGCCTATTGCCATAGCCGGACCTTGTTTTTTTGTTGCCTTGGGAGGGTGGGAGAATATTTTTGTCGCGATCAAGGCCATTCTGAGTACGCATTTTGATCCGCACTATTCCAATCAATATGCTACAGTTTTTTGTGTTGGTCCTTGGTATCGATATCTTGTTGATTTTTTGTTGTTATCGCCTTGTATGATGTTGCTTTTTTTGGGCCAGTTTTTTTGGTTATTGTTAGAAAAGAAGAAAACCTTGATGGAAAGATATTTGCTCTTTTATTGTGTTTCTATTTTTGTGTTTTTTAGTAGCCTCTCGCACACAAAGGTAGTAAGATTTGTTATCAGCCTTGAAATGGTTATAGCTCTTTTTGCGTTTTTCTATATTCTGAAAATTTCAAAGAAAGTAGGGGAAGGGCATGCTGCTAAGATAACGCTTCTGATTATTATTTTTCTTTTTACGACAAATTGGTTAAATTTTTATTCTATTTTTTTTAAAACCGGGCTTTTAGATCCGATCAGTTTTCATTTGTTGCGCACCATGCAATTTATTCCTTAGAATACTATAAAATATCTAGAACAAGGAGGCGAGCCGTGCACGAAAAAAAGATTTTTCTTAAAGAACAAGAGATGCCGCGCAAGTGGTACAATTTAGCCGCTGATCTTCCCACACCGCTCCTGCCACCCTTGGGTCCTGACGGGAAACCCATCACGCCGGACATGCTCTCGACTGTTTTTCCTATGAACTTGATAGAGCAGGAGATGAGTTCTAATCGATGGATTGATATCCCAACAGAAATTCTAGAGATTCTTTATCGCTGGAGGCCGGCACCATTACGCAGGGCAGTTTATTTGGAGCAATATTTAAAGACTCCAGCAAAAATTTATTATAAGGATGAAAGTGTTTCGCCCGCGGGAAGCCACAAGCCTAATACCGCCGTGGCCCAAGCTTGGTACAACAAACAATTTGGTATCAAGAAATTGACAACCGAAACCGGCGCTGGTCAGTGGGGAAGCGCCTTGTCTTTCGCGTGTTGTCTTTTGGGTCTTGAGTGTAAAGTGTTTATGGTGCGCGTGAGCTTTGACCAAAAGCCTTTAAGAAAAGCCATGATGATGACCTGGGGTGGAAAATGTGTTGCCAGCCCAAGCCCCGAAACAGAGATCGGGCGAAAAATTTTAAAGGAAATGCCAAATACGCCCGGTAGCCTTGGGATTGCGATTAGCGAAGCCATTGAAGAGGCGGTTGCTGACAAAACGGGAAAGACGCGTTATTCGTTAGGGAGCGTTCTTAATCACGTGCTTTTGCATCAAACCATCATTGGCCTTGAAGCCAAAAAGCAGCTCGAGCTTGTTAAAGAGAAAAAGGTTGATGTTGTGATTGGTTGTGCTGGTGGCGGCAGCAATTTTGCGGGACTCGCCTTTCCTTTTGTAAACGACAAAATTCATGGAAAGAAAATAGATATTATTGCCGTGGAGCCATCAGCGTGTCCTAAGATGACCAGAGGAATTTTTACCTATGATTTTGGCGACTGTGCCGGTATGACGCCATTGCTAGCGATGTATTCGTTAGGCCATGGCTTTATTCCAGCTCCGATTCACGCCGGAGGGTTACGCTATCATGGGATGGCGCCGTTGGTCAGCCAGACGATCGTCGAAGGGCTTGTGACGCCGCGCGCCTATGATCAAGTCAAGTGCTATGAGTCTGCGATCCTTTGGGCCAAGACCGAGGGTGCGATTTGTGCTCCAGAAACAAGTCATGCGATTGCGTGCGCCATTGATGAAGCCAAGAAGGCTAAAGACGAAGGCAAAGAAAAAGTGATTTTGTTTAATTATAGCGGCCATGGGTTGATGGACTTGATGGGGTATGAAAAGTTTTTGACCGGCCAGCTTCAGCCCTATTCATTGTCCGACGGAGAATTAAACGATTCTATTGCCAAGATGAAAGATCTACCCAAGGCCAAGGCGTGTAAAACCGGAAAATGGTAACGGAGCGAAGGCCAGATATTGTTTTCTTTGAAGCCTTTGAGGAAGAGGCAGCGCTTTTAAAAAAGCTTTGCCCGTCGCACATCAAGGCCCAATGGACATCGCAAACAATCCAGGAAAGCTCGTATCAAGAGATCCCATGTTCTTTGATCAGCATTCGCACACAGTCAAAAATTCCTTTCGCTTGGGGCAAGGGTCTTGAAGGAATTTTAACGCGCAGCACAGGTTTCGAACACGTTTTAGATTTTAAAAAACAAGCACAGACAATTGTGGCGCTAGGATATCTTCCGTCGTATTGCGCGCGTGCTGTGGCTGAGCAGGCCTTTTTGATGATCTTAAGCGTGTTGCGCAAGGCCAAGGACCAGCAAGAACATGTTTTGTCTTTTGATCGCGATGGCCTGACGGGACGTGAGTGTCAGGACAAAAAGATCCTTGTTGTCGGTGTTGGCCATATCGGCGCAGAGGTTGTGGACATCGCCAGAGGCTTTCATATGAAGGTGGCTGGTGTTGACATTGACCAGAAACTTGCATCGCTAGAATACACAGATTTGATTTCAGGTTTGGCCTGGGCCGATATTGTTGTTTGCGCTTGTTCGCTCACAAACGAAACTAGAGCCATGCTAGGTTATGAAACGCTAAGCCGCGTCAAAACAGGAACGGTTTTTGTTAATGTTGCCCGAGGAGAAATTTCGCCGTTGCATGATTTGAAGCGTCTCTTGGATGAGCATATCTTAGGTGGTTTAGGCCTGGATGTTTATGACGATGAGGATGTGGTTGCGCAGTGGCTACGTTCAGACCAAAAGACGCCAGCCGACGCCAAAACAGCCATTGTTTTAGATTTAAGCAAAAGAAACAACGTGATGTTGACGCCGCATAATGGGTTTAATACGCAAGAGGCGGTAGAGCGAAAAGCGCAGCAGAGCATCGAAGCCGTTGTTTCGTTTTTAACAGAAAAGAAATTTCCTTTTTGTGTGCCGGAGGAATAAAAAAGTAAGAAGATAAGAGGTTAGAAGATGGAAAAGAGAAAAAGAAAAAAACAGAAGATCGTAAGGTTTTTCCGGCGCTCAGCCTTTATGTTTAACTATCTTTAATTAATTTTAACGAGAGTTTATTTTATGTCCAATAAGAAAATCAAGATTGCGATTACAGGCGCGGGAGGCCAAATCGGGTATGCGCTGTTGTTTCGCATCGTCGCTGGAGAGATGTTTGGCCTTGAAACAGAGATTGAGCTTAGCCTTCTTGAGCTTCCTGAAGCCTTGCCAGCCTTGGCCGGGCTTGTTATGGAGCTTGAAGATGGCGCCTTTCCTCTTTTAAAGTCTGCAAAAACAACATCGGTCTTAGCCGAGGCTTTTACCGATGTTGATTGGGCGCTTTTGGTGGGAAGCGTTCCGCGCAAGCCTGGTATGGAGCGCAAAGATCTTCTTGCGATTAACGGAAAGATTTTTATTGAGCAGGGCAAGGCCTTAGATGCGTACGCGAAAAAAAGCTGCAAGGTCTTGGTTGTTGGAAATCCTTGCAATACAAACGCTTTCATTGCTAAAAGTGTTTGCAAAAATATTCCGCCGCAGCATTTTTTCGCCATGACCATGCTTGACCAAAACCGTGCTGTTTTTCAGCTTGCGAAAAAGGCTGGCGTCGGCATTGCACAAGTGACTCATCTGGCCATCTGGGGAAACCATTCAGCCACGCAATATCCTGATTTTGAAAATGCCTTGATTGATGGTAAGGCTTTGCCGCAGGTGATTACCGATAAGGCTTGGCTTCAAACAGCATTTATTGAAATGATTCAAAAGCGCGGCGCAGAGATTCTTCGCGCGCGCGGAAAGTCTTCGGCTGCTTCTGCTGCCGAAGGTGTTGTGCAAACCGTCAAAAGGCTTGTGACGCCGACGCCGGCAGGGACTTTCTTTTCCGTGGCGGTATCCTCGGATGGAAGCTATGGCGTTCCTTCTGGGATCATGTTTAGTTTTCCTGTTGTCAGCGACGGAAAAGACTGGAGCATTGTCCAAGGCGTTCCTTTATCAGACTTTGCTAAAGAAAAAATTAAGGCTACACTTGCAGAGCTGTGTGAAGAAAAAGAGCAGGCGCAACAAGTCTTGCCCCGTTAGAGAATTTGATTGGCCGGTAGAAAGAATGGCGGGGAAAAACTCAACTGAGAGTTGCAATGAATACACAATTAAGGTTTGCATTCTCTATTGGGGTCAACGATCATGGATAATATTCCTAGCGAATCAAGCATCGAGAACGTTTTAAAAGAACTCAAGAAGGATCCTGGTCCCGCGGAAGCTGCCAAGGAGCCAGCGGCGCAAGGTGAAGCTGATAAGGAGCTTAAGAATTTAAAAAATGTTCTTGAGCAGGCGGATGCCCAGGCTGGCCTTGCGGATACGATTGCTCAGATAGAGCCAAAGCAGATAGCGCCTGCGACTGAAAATGCGAAAGAGGAGCCCTTGTTTAACGAAAACTTTTTAAAGTTAGAACAATTAATTAAAAATTTTAAGGAAAGAAAATAATTTCTTTTTGCGTAATAAAAAATAACGGTTATACTTAGTATTAAGGAAGTACAGATGAAAAAACCTTTTCGTGCCCAATCCACTTTAGAGTTTATCATGATCACCATCCTTGTTTTGGCTGGTATCGTTGTGATGGGGCCTTATGTCATTCGTAGCGTCAATGCCTATATGCGTTCTTGGGAAATCTCCGCCGAGCAGGCTCAGCATGATTATAGCGTTAGCGCTAATGTGAGCGGTTGTAGTTCTGTAACGTGCGAAGGATTAGCGCATGATAGTTGCTGTCTTTCGCTTGATTGTTGTTATTGGAGGACGCAGTCGTTTTCTATTCCAGCGGATGGAAGTTGTAAAAAAAGACCTGCTCAAAATTGTGCCTTTGTTCCCCCAGATCCAAATGCTTGCCGCTGTGAGGTCGATTGCAGCTCTGTGACTTGTAATAATTTTTCTTCTTCCCATAACGATTGCTGTGCGAACGAATGTTGCTATTGGAAAATTATAAAAGAAGACGATCCTTCCGGAAATTGTATAACAAGTGCCGAAAGTTGTGAAAATAGGCCGTCATCTGACTGTGCAATGTCGATAGGTAGTTGTGATTGTACAAAAGATACTTGTACTGGTGCTGGTACCGAGTGCGTTGCAAATGAATATTGCACAAGTCAGAATGCCCCAAACCCTTTAACATGTACATGCGTTATGTATCAGGATCAGGGTGCATGCGAAGCAGATTCTTGTTGTTTTTGGGCAGCTTGTAATTGGGGAGGTTGTGAATACACCTCACCATTTAACTATAGCATTCCTGCTTATGGGATAGGGCCTGATACTGAAAAGTGTCTTTCGCGCACGGACAGCAGCATTCTTTTTCAATGCTGCCAGGAGCATTGTCCAACGGGCCCAGGTGGAGGGTGTGTGAAAAATGAACAAGGTGGTTGTTGTGCTTGGACGCCTGGACCTTAATAAAAATAGTTTTATTTTTTTAACAAAAAGTTAAAAAACTCTTGAGTTCCGTAGTTTACTCTTTATAATAAAAATAACATTGATTATATTAACAAATAGGAGGAAGAAATGAGATCGTCAAAACAGGGGATAAAATTATTCATGGGTTTTGTTTTAGCGCTAAGTCTTGTTAGCAGCGGTTGCGACAAGCTCTCTTTTTTAGGGGATTATTTCCCGTCGATGAAAAAGAAAACAGCGGATGAGCCTGTCAAGAGTGAATCGTCCATGCCTCAAGCCTCTTTGGAATCTACTGGCAAGGATGTCTTAGCGAAGGTCGGTAATTGGATAATTACTGTTCAAGAATTTAATGAAAAGATTGTGGCCCTTAAAACTGCTATGGGCGATTTTGATGACAAGGATCCTAAAAATAGAGCCGCGATTCTTGATGAACTTATTCGTCAGCAGCTTTTGATCACAGAAGCAGAGCAAAAAGGATTAGACAAGGACAAAGACGTGGTCAAGGCCGTTGATGAATATCGCAAAACGCTTATGGTGCAACAACTTGCTAAGGGTTTAGTCGAGAATATCCAGGCCACAGACAAGGATGTTGAGGCTTTTTATAATGATAAAGAAAATGAAGATCTTTTTCAGCAGCCGGTTGAATGGCATATCCGAGAGCTTGTTGTTGCTGATGAAGCCAAGGCCAAGGAGCTCTTAGTCGGTATCTTGCAAGGTGCGGATTTTGCAGAAACCGCCCGTGTTAACTCTATTAGTGAAACCGCTGTTAAAGGTGGTGACGCAGGGTTTCTGATGGATTTTGAAGATCCTCAAGTCGGCAATATTGTTTTGACTCTTGAGCCTGGACAGACGAGCAGTGTCTTTAAAGGAAAGAAGGGTTTTTATATTGTGAAGCTTGAAGAAAAACGTGGCGGAGAGATTGAAAAGCTTGAGACTATCAAGGCCAAGCCCGAAGACTATGATCAGCTCAAGCAATATGTTTTGGGCATGAAAAGGCAAAAGGTTATTACCGATTATATTGAAAACATTAAAAGTAAGACAAGCATTGTCATTAACCAAGATTTATTAAAATAACCGATACGCCATGGCACTAGATTTTAAAAAGTTTGATAAAACAAAATTAATGGTTCTTGTGGCTGCGGTTGCTGCAGGGATTGTAGCGGTTGTGTTGACCAATGCCCATATCAATCGCACCATCGAAGAGGGATCAGGAGCAGAAAAAGTTGCTTTTCTCATGGAGAAAGTCAAGGCGCTCGAAAGCGCTCAAAGGGAAGTGATGCAGAGTCAAGAGGCTTACGCCAATCGTGTAGAGCAAGAGCTTCAGGGTATTGTTCAGCAGCAACAAGCTAGGCCTGCGACGCAACCCGTTGTCGAGAAGCCTGCGCTTAAGAGACAATCTCTTGCCCTTAAGACTCCAGAGGGAAAGCGTGCTATTACGGTGAACATAACGACTTTAGCGGCAGTAGGGGGTCTTCTTAATCCAGGAGACTTTGTTGATGTCTTGGCGCATTTGGATCTTCCAACGGATGCGGTGACACAAGTAGATGCTTCAGGAAAACAAGATGTTAGTAAAATGCAGAAGACAACTCTTACGCTTTTTCAAAATATTCAAATTTTAGCCATAGGCTCAAATGTAGACAGTCCATCTGATTTTGACGGTCAGCAAAAAACAACTAGCTTGACGATTACCTTTGCTGTTGATCCTGAGCAAGCAGAACTTTTGACGTTTGCTGAATTGCATGGTAAATTACAGCTTGTTTTGAGAAGTTCTGGGGAGAGCTCTTCTTATCGTTTGCCGTCAGCAACGTGGGAAACATTAAAAAATTATTTAGAGTCAACACAAGGTGTCATGATCAATTCACCGGTTGCTCCTAAAAAGAAAGAAGCGCAGAAAGAAGAGCCATCATCTTCCATTGAGATTTATCGAAGTGGGGTAAAATAGCGATATGCAAAGAAAGAAATATTTTCTAAAAGTTCTTTTTGCCGCAGGCGTTGTCTGTACTGCGATCTTCTGTAGCCACAAGCTTGTCTTTTCCAAGATATTCGATGAGTCTTATTTTCGACACAATATCAATGACTTGAAAATCGTTGTTGGAGATTTAGATACCATCTGGACCAAAGATCTTACAAGGATTGCTATCGCCAATCCCGCTATCGCAGACGTTATCGAAACTAAACCGACTGAAGCCCTCGTTACCGCCAAGACTCCTGGAAAAACAGAGGTTTATATCTGGGATGCATATGGCAAGCGCACAGTAACCGTATGGGTTTTTGCGGAGGACTTGGATCTTGTTGAGGCTCGCGTTGCAGAGCTTTTAAAAAGCGCGGACATTCAAGATATTTCCTTAGAGAAAAGTGAGCTCGAGGGTAAGCTTGTTATTTCTGGTGAAGTTGAGGAAAAGCAAAAGAAGGCCTTTGATGCCCTTGTGGAGCCTTTTGCCGCAAGTCTTGTTAATCTTGTTAAAGAAAGAGAAAAGAAAGAGCTTGTTGAGTTTGATATGCAAATTTCTGAATTAAGCTCTACGTATGCAAAAAATCTAGGGATTGAATGGACTACGAGCGAAAGTGATGGCAGCTATATTTTTGATGAAACCGCGCTTACGGGTAATGTTAAAGATTTTGGAGATATCTTTAAAATTGGTAAAATGACACGCACCTCAACAATACAAGCAAAAATTAATGCCTTGATCACAGAGGGGAAAGGCAAAATACTATCCCAGCCTAAAATTGTTGTGAAAAGCGGAGAAGAGGCGTCATTTTCAGTTGGAGGTGAGGTTCCTATCCGGACCACAACAACAAGCTCGGGAGGCAGCTTTTCTGAGAATATTACTTTTCATGATTATGGGGTTGACTTAAAAATTAAGTCTGTTGTTGAGAAAAGCGGAAAGATCGATATTGATCTTAATGTTGATGTCTCTGATATTGATGAGTCGACCAAGGTTGGAAGTGATGTTGGTTATACGAAGCGCTCAGCGCAGACCAAGCTTTATTTAGATTCAGGGCAAACGATCATTCTTGCGGGTTTTATTAAGGATAGTAAAGGTGTCAACGTCAAGAGGGTTCCTTTGTTAGGGTCGTTGCCAATCATTGGGATTTTCTTTAGAAGTCAATCAAATGATCCTAATGCGCAAACAGAGCTTTTCATTAGCTTGACCCCAAGGGTCGTTCAGACAAATGAAAAAAAGCAACAAGAGGGCGATGAGGCTAAGAAGGAAAGCAAGGTTCAAGAAGAAAAAAATCAAAGCGTGATTGCCTCTCTTGCAAAAACAGAAACAGATCTTCCTCAACCAACGTATCAGCCCATCGCTGTTCCTGGAATCATGGCGGAGTATATTCGCAGCGTTCAAGAGCATATTGCCAAGAATATTTTTTATCCTCAATTTGCCAAAGACACCAAGGCACAGGGAGCCGTAGAGGTAGCCTTGACAATCATTAAGACGGGATCCTTGGTTACGGCGTCGGTTAGCAAGTCTTCGGGGTCGACGATTTTAGACGAGGCCGCGCTGGAGACTGTTCATAGACTTTCTCCGTATGGTGCCTTTCCTTCAGACGTGACCTTAAAGCAGATAAGCGTGACGATCCCCATTGTTTACCAGCTTAATTAAATTTTTACGATAACCCTTGTTTTGATTTTTATAGAATGATGGCCATGAACGGAAAAACAGCAGTTGTTTTCAGCACCAAGGGTGGCGTTGGCAAGACGTTTATTGCTGCGAACTTAGCTGTGCAGCTAGCTTTAAAGAAAAAGAAAGTCTTGCTTCTTGATTTTGACCTTCAGTCGGGCCAGGATCTTGCGCGTAGCATTGGCCTTAAGGCAAGGCGTTCTATCGTTGATGTCTGCCTCGATGCCGAAGCCACAGAAGATTTGCAAGTTCTTGAGCGTCAAATGTTCAAGCATTCGAGCGGTATTGATTTCCTTCCCTGTGTTTCCCAGATTGATGAAACAACCAAGATCGATCAAGATAAGATCAGGCATTTTATTAAGAATTGCGCCAAGATCTATGAATTTATTATTATTGACGGTGGTAAGGTTTTTAACGAAACCTTGATTACGGTCTTTGATCAATCCAATCTTATTTTACTTGTTGCTACACCGGATGTCCTGGCGGTGTATCAGGCGAGGGCGTGCCTTAATGTCTTGACCGCCCTTCATTTTCCAAGCCAAATTGTTAAACTTGTGCTTAATCGCTCACAAAGCCGTGGTGGTGTGGCGTGGCAGGAAGTGCGCGCGGTGTTGCCTTGTGATATTTTTGCGCAAATTGCTTCCGATGGGAAAGCTGTAGGACTTGCCTTAAACAAAGGGGTTCCTTGCGTGAGTGAAAGTCCAGAAAGCCCTATTGCTGAAGGGTTTCAGCAGCTGACGAGCAATCTTCTTAAGGAGGGGATTTTCGTTCAAGATATTGAGCAAGTTCGTCTTCGTACAAAAATAAAAGGTACGGAAGAGGAAAGTTTTTGGGAGAAGTTTGGCATCAATCAGCATGTTTCAGAAAGCCGAGAAGTCCTCTCCGCAACGCGTGCCGATGACGATATTGTTAAGCTTAAGCAGGCTGTCCACGACAAGCTTATCGACAGGCTCAATTTGCGCAATATTACCATGGATGCTTTGCGTGACCCAGTGCAATCTCGTAAAATACGCGAGGGCGCGGAAAAGGTGATCGGTGATCTGCTGGCGGAGGAGGCTGGAGCGCTTATCTCTTCACTGGAAGATAGGAGACGCCTTGTCAAAGAAATTACAGACGAAGCCTTGGGACTTGGTCCTCTTGAGGAATTTTTAGCTGATTCTGAGATCACGGATATTATGGTGAATAATAAGGATGAAATTTATATTGAGAAAAAAGGGAAGATCATTTTTACTAATAAGCGCTTTATTTCTAATGGTCAGATACGCTCGGTCATTGATCGCATTATCGCGCCGTTGGGTCGCCGCATTGATGAGTCTGTGCCGATGGTCAATGCCCGTCTTCCGGACGGGTCGCGTATTAACGCGATTATTCCTCCCTTATCGTTGAAGGGGCCGATGCTAACGATTCGTAAATTTGCCCAAGAGCGTATCACGGTTGAAGAGTTGATTCATGTTTATCATTCAGCCTCTCAGTCGATGATTGATTTTATTCAAGCGTGTGTGCACACCCGCAAGAATATCATTGTCTCTGGCGGGACGGGTTCTGGAAAAACAACGCTTCTTAACGTGATTTCCTCTTTTATTGCCGACGATGAGCGCATTCTCACCATCGAAGATGCCGCGGAACTGAAGCTTCGCCAAAGCCATTGGGGGAGACTCGAATCTCGTCCGCCGAATATTGAAGGTCGAGGAGAGATTACCATTCGTGATCTTTTTATTAACTGCCTGCGTATGCGGCCGGACCGTATTATCATTGGCGAGTGCCGCGGCCCGGAGGTCTTGGATATGCTTCAGGCTATGAATACCGGCCATGATGGCTCTATGACCACCTTGCACGCAAATTCAACGCGGGATGTCTTGGTGCGTATGAGCTCGATGATCCTCTTAAGCGGGGTGGATCTTCCACTTAAAGCTATTTATGAAATGGTCTCAACCGCCATTGATATTGTTGTGCAGATTTCACGGTTTTCCGACGGAACACGAAAGATCACCGGGATTACAGAGGTTGTTGGCTTAGATGATCAGCGGGATATTATGCTAAAAGATATTTTTGTTTTTGACCATCAAGGTGTTGGCCCAGATGGCAAAGTGTTAGGTGAGTACAAAGCCACAGGCTACATTCCTATCTGTTACGACGATTTTCTCAAAAAAGGCTTGACCGTCGACAAAGCCATCTTCAATCCGTAGGTTGTCTTTTAGGTGGGGGCTGTTGCGTTTTCGCAACAGCCCCCACCCTGAAGGATGCATCCCATGCCCATTATTAACAAAACCAAGGATAATCTTTTGGCTCACAACGTTTTTGTGGCGCGAGATTTTTTTGCGCGCGCCAAAGGGCTTTTAGGCCGCCGCAGCTTAGATCCTTCAGAAGCCTTGATCATCCCGCAGTGTCAAGCCATCCACATGATGTTTATGCAGTTTCCTATTGATGTTGTGTTTGTGGATCGGACGTATCACGTGGTAGGGCTTGTGCGCGGCATTAAACCTTTTCAGGTCAGTGCTTTTTTCTGGAAGGCTGTTTTTGCCATTGAGCTTGAGGCAGGAGTTATTGACAAAACAAAGACGAGGCTAGGGGATCTTCTGGATTTTAGATCATTCGATATTATCTAAATGTTTGGTTTCGTCATCCACACTGTCTAGCCACTTCCGACAAAATTTACATACTTTAGATTCTGTAAGAATTTTTTTTCCGCAAAAAATACATTTTTTCTTATCAATGCTTTTATAGTCTTCTTCGATGGCCGGATCAATAAGAAATTGTCCGCAGTGAGGGCATTTTGATGTTGGCGTTTCAAGAACTTCAAAACAATAGGGGCATTTGAGCATCATACTCTCCTTGATTTTAATTATATTCTCCCTGGATTTTTAAGTTTTGACAAGTAAATTATATTAAAAATGTGTTTGAGCGTGATCGCCCGTTGGTTCATTAATAAAGGTTACCGAACAAGTCCTTATTTATGTGAGGCGTGCTGGCAGCATCCTTCGCTCAAACGCCTCAATCATCCTTAAATGTAAAACTTGATGAAATTGAGACGTCTCGATTTCCTCTAATCTTAGACTAAGGAGAATCGAGTCAGGCTTCGCGAGCATGGTCTTTGCCACGTCTTTGGGCAAAGGAGCGAAGCCGAACGCCGAGCGAATCCCGATCCCACTGGAAATTTCTTAAGGAAAACGGGAGACGCGATCCTGCGCAAAGAAAGACAATCTCAGCGGACGCGACAACATGAATGATGAGTCAACGAATCCTATTTTTTTTTGCCTTGGCAACATTTAATGTAAGGCAATGCGCCATTTGTTTAAGCCTTGCGGCATCTAAGAATGTACGATATAATAAAAAAAATATTTTGGACAAATAAAAACTCTTTGGACAATAATGGGTGTTATCTATAAATTAAAACAAGAAGTTATTGATTATATTTTAGAGCTTAAGCGCGTGGACCAAAGCTTGAGCTGTCGGAAAATCTCTGAACTCGCCAGTACGCATTTCCAGCGTCCTATCTCTAAGTCTTCCGTTAATGCTGTTCTTAAGGATTCTTCGCTTAGCAGTCCTAAAGGACGGCGCGCGAGGCCAGAAACAAGAGCTGAAAAATTTAAAATTCCTGAACATCGCAAAGAGCAAATCTTTATTAATATACCGATGTCTCTTCTTGACGAGCCAAAGCCCGTAAGGGCTATTGCGGCTGTTGCTGTGCCGACCAAGATTGAGCACTTAGGGTTTTTATTTTTAAGGGCAGCTGAATGGCAGATGAAGAAGCAAGGAATCTTAAGATTCTTTTGTGAGAAATTCGGTCCTATTATTTGCGATGAAAAGATCTTGAAATTATGTGAGGCCTTTCTTTTTATGCCGTTATTGAATGAGCGCAATGGTGAACATTTTGTTGAATATGATCGTAAAAGTTTGTGGCAGCTTAGTGGGGTTGACTTTGTCCCAAGCGTTTATCAGAAAAAAGAATGTTATGACATATTGCTTGGGTTAGAAAACAAGAGCCAGCAGATTGTTTCTGAATATGGGCAGATATTTTCAGAAGCAAGCTTTTTTTATTTTACATTAGAAGATGGATCAGATTTTTGCATTGATGCTCAAAGCAATTCTTTTTGGGAAAAAGATAATGTCCATTGTGACTTTTCTTCTTGTTTGGACAAAAGTTTTGATTTTTTATCAAAAGATTTTATTACGAATTCAAACCCTATTATTCTTCGTCAGGCAACAGTGAAGGAGAGCTTTCCCGTAGGTTTTTTTAATATGATTGCAAGCCTTGAGAATATTCCAGGAAAAAGGATCAAGCGCGTTGACGTGATGACCAGCCAGCACGATGCTATTTCTTCTTTTGAAAAAATTGTAAATAAAAGACGTTTTTACATAACAGGCCTTTATGGTTGTCGAGGACTTCTTGATCAATTTTTTTCTGACAAGAAAAAAGAGCCAAAGCTCATCGAGGATGTGGCAACAGGCCAATCCTGTTATTATTGGGAGGCAACAACAGCCTTTCGTTTGGCTGACGGACAACAGCTTGCGGCTGATATTGCCCTTGTGAGCCAGAAAAAAGATCAAGCTCCGCTATTTGCTATTTTAACTAATATACCAACCAAGATGAGCTCTATGGACAAGGTGATACGCCATTATTTTGAGCGGTGGCCTTTTCCGTTAAGGGGCCATGATGCTTTTGTTGAACGTCAGCAGAAGAATCTTGACGCTTGCAGCAACATTGTTACTTTCCCCGACGTGAATAAGGCGCTTGGTGGACGTGAGGAACTTTTTGCAGATAACCATTTCTTAGCGAAACTAAGCAATAATATTCTTTTAAGTCTTCATGATCATTGTGCTCGTCATTTTTTTCATCCCCAAGATCGCAACATAAGCCTTACCCAGGCCCAAGAAAAATTTTATAACCTTTGCGGTGAAATGAAAAAAGAGGGGCCGCTGCTTAAGGTCAAATGTGTTCTTCCTCCTGCTTATGTTTTTCACAAGGAGCTTGATTTCCTTCTCCAGCGCGTCAACGAGTCCTCCATTTTTACGCCTAACGGCCTTCGCCTCTTCATGGAAGTCTAGCGCAAGGGGAATGAATGCAAAGACCGGGTTAATTTTCACGCAAATAACATGGTTTTTGAAAGTATTATATGTTATATTTAGTAGTGAAGAGAGATATTGAGGCACAAGCGCATTTAAAAAAGCGGGCAGCACATACAAACATTTTTTTCTTAAACCCATAAGCCACGGAAGAAAAAAAATGTATTCATTTCCGAAACGTTTTCACACAGGACAAAGTTTGATCGAGTACGCGGTTGTGATATCGCTGGTGGCAGCGGTCATGATGGCTATGTATACCTATGTCACGCGGTCGGTACAGTCTGTGCAAAAAAAGGTCGAGGAGTCAGCGCAGTAGAGAGCTGTTTAATTTAACACAAGAGGAGGGAAGAATGAACATAAGAAGTAAGAAAGGGCAAAGCACCTTGGAGTACATCATCTTGGTCACCGCCATTATCGCTGTGGCCATTGTTTTTCTGAAGCCAATGGGTGCAGATCATAGCGGAGGTGGATTCTTGGTGAACACGATTGAGGCTAGCCATAACGCTGTTGCCAATGGCATTGTCGAGCAAACAGGAGGCCTGACAACCAAATGGCAAAGTTGGGACGAATAAAAAGAAGATCATTTATAAAAGATAAGTTTTTTGACAAAGGAGGTAGGCACATGATGACATGGTTTCGAAGGAAAAAAGGACAAAATGTTGCGGAGTATGCAATCCTGATCGCGTTGGTTGTCGGTGCGATTATTGCGATGCAAAAGTTTGCCCAGCGAGGCCTGCAAGCCAGGGTGCGCGATGTAACTCAATATATGGTTGATGCCACCCCGGAGCTAGGAAGCGTGGCCCAGTATGAACCGTATTATCAAGATAGTTCTTATACAACAAACAAGGTAGACACAGAAACAAAAGAAGGAACAGCAACAAGCGAAATGTACAATACAGTTTCTTCGGTTAATCGAGATGGAGGCAGCAACACTTTAATGGGTGATTATTCAGGAGGAATAGGAAACGGCATTAAATTTACGGGAGTTGGATTGCCCTAAGAGGGTGGCAGCGGAGGAAACGTAGGGGTTGAATAACTATACTTGATAAGAAATATTTGACGATAAGGAGGAGAGTAATGTTGATAAGACTTAGAAAAAGAATAGCACAAAGCACGCTTGAATATGCTGTCTTGGCTGTTGTTGTCATCGGTGCGCTTTTGAGCATTCAGACGTATTTAAAACGCGGCATTATGGGAAAGGTTAAATCGTCCACAGACGACATCAGCGCGGAACAGTTTGAGCCAGGAAATTTTCATCACAAGAAGGTAACAACCACAACATCTATGGGGGCAACAGAAATAGCAACAAATGAAGGAACGAACACGGCCATGGGGCATGGTGGTGAAACAACAAGTATCGTTGCGTCATCTAATGAGATCATAGGGGAAGCTCCTTAAAAAGAACAGGTGCGCAGGTCCGTGCAACATGACGCAAGGCAAGAAATAACGAGGGAATGTGATTGGAGCAAGAGTTGATACAATTGAAGACAGGAGGAATCAATGAAGAAGATTAATAAAAAAGGCCAAAGCACCTTGGAATATATTATTTTGGTCACAGCTATTGTGGCCGTAGCAATTGTTTTCTTAAAGCCTGGGGATGGTAAGCTTGCCACGAGCGTTAGTAATAGTTATACTACGGCGGCCAACGGAATTAATATTTTAACAGATAAGCTTACACAGAGCTGGGACTAAAGATTTTGTACATTAAGACCTAAACAAGTAAAAAGGAGGCAAGCACATGATGACATGGTTTCGAAGGAAAAAAGGACAAAATGTCGCTGAGTACGCGATCCTGATCGCGCTCGTCGTTGGCGCGATCATCGCGATGCAAAAATTTGCGCAACGAGGCCTGCAGTCGAGAATTCGTGGCGCTACTGACTATATGGTGGACCATACGGGTTTTAATGCACAGTCTACCAAATACAAAACAGCTCAGTATGAGCCGTATTACTTAAATAGCGATTACGATACAACGAAGAGCGATAAAGAGAGAAAGAGTGGAGGAGCAGCAGGAGAAAAGTTTTCTTTAGACTCGGATTCTCTGCGAACAGGGTCTAGCAATACGCTGCTTCAACCGAGTCAAGCGATTGGCGATGGAATGACATTTGATTAAAACGGTAAGCCACTTAAATAAAGGAGGAAAGAGATGTTGATCAAGTTAAGAAAAAAGATGGCGCAAAGCACGCTCGAATATGCTGTCTTGGCGGTTGTTGTGATTGGAGCACTTTTGAGCATTCAGACGTATTTAAAACGCGGCATTATGGGAAAGATTAAATCGTCCACAGACGACATCAGCGCGGAACAGTTTGAGCCCGACGTGACTACATACAGTAAAAATACGGATACAGATAGCTATACTAGCGAAACAGTAACAAGTCAGGGTACAAAAACAAAGATGCTGTCGCCTGAAAAAACAACTACGAATTCAGATTCAACAACAGCTAATTAACAATGGCGTCTTGAAAAAATGTGAAGCATGGTAAGGATGAAAAAAAAGGCACAATCCTTAGGCGAATACACGGTCACCATCTCGCTTGTGATTCTGGCGATCATGAGCATGACGTATTTTATGCAGAGGGGATTTGCCGCGAGAATGAACGACGCCCGAGGATATATGCTGACGGCCTTGGATGATGATATTAAATATATTCATGAAAAACGAGGTGGGACAGCGTATGAGGGTATTCGCGCTGAATATGAGCCGTATTATGTGGCGAGGACATCGGAAACAATGTCAAATGCTCAATCCAATGTTTTGATTGAAGGTTCGACCCATACCCTTCGTAGTCAGACGCTGATGGCGATCAATAGCGTGTCCCAGGAATTGCCGGCGCAAGACTTGATTTTGATGGAAGAGTAGAGAAGGTTTTAAGGTTAGGGAAAGGATCATGCGGAAAAAAGGCCAGAGTTTAGCGGAGTACGCGATTGTTGCGAGCTTGATTGCAGTTATCCTCGCGACCATGGGGCCGGCCTTTAGTCGTAGTGTTCAGCAAGTTTTAAAATCTGTGGCAGATGTTTTAGGGTATCAGAAAGATGCCGAACAGGCTGCAGAACCAGAAAAAGGATATTTGAATCGTGTGGTGGCCACGGTGAATCGTATATCTAATCCGATTGTGGATGAAGGGCAGGGGGTATATACAAAGATAGAAAGCGAAGTAACAAATTCAACATCAACTTCGTTAACAAATCTTGGACCGACGGAGCAGTAGGAGAGTGTTACAATATGAAAATTTCTCTAAAAATAACAACAGCCCAGACAGCTTTAGAGTTTATTGTTTTATTTGTCATCCTTGTGGGCGCTTTTTTAGCTATGCAGAAATATATTAAACGAGGTATTCAGGGCAAGTGGAAAGCCAACATGGAAAGCATTGGCGAGCAATATGATCCTTTGGGCACTAAGCATATTGTGGAAACAATGAGCACAAATTCAATGACGATCATGGAAGCCGTTGAGGATTTAGCAACGGGTAATCTGGTGACCATGCGCACGGATACAAGTAATACTCAAGAAACAAAAACGGGAACAACAACGATTCAGGATTAAGCTATGACAACTAAGGCTTTTTCAACGGTGGAGTATATGGTCCTCGTGGTTTTATTTCTTGGGGCCATATTGGTAATGCAAAAGCAAATTGCGCGCGTTTTTTATGGACGCTGGCAGTCCATGGGCGATGGCTTTGCGCATGGCCAGCAGTACGATCCTCAAAAAACGTTGGAGTGTCGGCGCTATGTGTCTTATAACGATGAGGGTGAAGTAACGTTGGATTTGTGGTATAGCCAAGTTTGTTATACGTGTTGTATGGATAAAGACAGTACTTCAGATTGTACGGCAGAGGGGTTTAATGGAAGCATTCAAGGCGTCACAGCGGATCAATGCAGAACGAATAATCCTATGATTCCTTATGGTGCAGGGGATCGATGGTGTTGTGCTACGGCATGTGAAACAAACGAATGTAAAGATTAAGGCCTAATGGGTTGAGCGCGTTAAAGCAAGGGATGTAAGAAAAGAAGATGAGACAAGCAGGACAAAAGCAAAATTTTAAAAAGCAAAAAGCCCAGTCGATCATTGAGCTTGCGGTCATGGGTGGGCTTGTTTTGATGATTCTAGGATTGATTATTCGTTATGGGTTTATTTTTGCGCATAATCAAAACGCGCAGTACAACGCGTTGCGCACAGCTTTAAAATTGTCCGCGGAAACGTCTACTGTTTCAAGTGCTGCTCATGATTGGCTTCCTTTTGCAAGTCGAAGCACGGCTTCCGTGCTTGTGATTAATGATAAACCTACTGTTCAGGGTGGGGAAAAATATGCATCTTCAATGCGCTCCCCGTTTATGGCTTATGGCAGCGGGTCCTTCTCAAGCTTGATGACTTATCCCTTAACATATCCAGAAACATTTGGACAGGGTGATTGGAATAGTATTCCTGTGTTTGATATGGTCATTAACGGTCAGCACTTTATTTTTCGTACCGCTGGATTTAGGACATATGGAGCTGGGCCTAATATTACTTATGCTCTCCCCGGCATTGGTTTTGAAATATTGCCAGAGGCTATTTTGAATATGAACGGAATAGGGTATATTGGTCATGGGGCCAATAGTAAAGGTTACGCAGGTCCAGTAGCTCCAGGCACCATGGATCCATATACATGGAAGGGGTGGGCTAACGATATACCAGCGAGAAACTTCAGCCCTTCTGTCCCTTTCTTGAATTATTCTTTGTGGATGAAGTTTCATGATTTTCAAGTAGAGTGGTATTATGATGGGACTACTCAGTGGATTGGGGATGTTACAGAATGGATCCCGTCTGGCTATCAGCCTTTTCCTAACGGTGAGGACGAGCTTGTTTTTTTTAAAAAGATTCCAAAAACAGATAAGAAATTTTGTTATGGCTATTGGAGCCCCTACGACCCTGTTAACTTCACAAGACATTGCGGCGGTGAGGCTGATGGCTTTACACAAGAAGAGTTGGCGATGCGTTGGGATTTAAAAAGAGGGTGGATTTCTGATCCTGTTCCTCCTGCTGATCGTCAAAATAAACAGTGGCAGTGGCTTCCTGTTCATGCGTCAGCTTTTGGTGTTGGTATGTGGACTGAGGGTGCTGCGTCAAGCTTAGATGTAGATTTTGATGGTAAGGAAGAATTTATTATTGATGTTAATTTAATGGGGCCGCATCTTGGTCCAGTTTCTGGCTGGAAGTCTTTGACTACCGAAACGGAGCAAGATCAAACTTGGCATCAAGCGATAAAGTGGAAAAGCTCTCTTGCAACAAAAATCATTGGTGTTCGTGGCGTTGATTATCAGGCAGGTGATTTGGACATGACCTATGACTTATCAGATGAAATTGCCGGAAAGCCAAAGCCTGGTCTCGTGGGGACAGAAAGTACGATTAGGACTGTTGCCTCTGGAAGTCTTTCCATTGATCAAGGTCCTGACGGTCAAGGTAAGACACAATATCAGTCGCGACAAGAAGGACATTCTGTGGACATTATTGAGCGTAAGGTGCAGTTAAGCAACAATACGGGATGCTTTTGCGGCTGTGTTCCTCCTGCCTTGAATGATTGTATGCGAGATGCGCTTGATGATATCGGTAAGCCGATGGGTGATTGGAGCAGAGTGCCATGGTCTTTTCCGACTTATTGTGAGAATGACAACAAGGGTATTGTTTCTTGTGCGGGTTCTGGCGGAGAACTCTCTTGCTGTGAAGAAGAAGACAATCTCACGAAGACGTGTTTTGATTATGGAGAAAAGATGCTTTATGTGCGTACGATTTTGCAAGATAATAAAGGGGTTAAGTTTATAACAAAGGATTAGTAGGTTTTATAAGAGAAAAAAATGGCAGGAAAAAAGAAAGAAATGCAACGTAAAAAAATGCAGGCCCAAGCCATCTTAGAATTTGTTTTTTCTTTTGTTATTGTGGCCCTTATTTTTTATAGTTGCGTTAGGGCAATGCAATGGGTTGGATTTGCTCTTGTCAGGCCAGGGTTAGAGCAGGATGAGGTTAAGAGCAATCCTGCTCCTGATAATGCGGACACTTGGGGCTGGGCCTGGAATGCGCTGGAGCGGCCTTCGGGAGAGCTTCCAGATTTGAAGCTAGTTTTTAACGGGGAGCTTATAAAGGCGCCATAAAGCTTTATTAAGGAAAAAAGATATGATTCAATCTTTAAATAAACTATTGAAGCCTAGCTTGCGAGCCAAGAAGAAAAGCATGGAGGGGCAGATTGCTGTTATCCTTGTTTTGTTTTTGGCTGTTTTGCTTGTTGTTTTGTCTGTTGTTATGAATCTAGGGAAAATAGCACAAAAAAAGACGTTATTGCAAGTTGTGTCAGACACCTCAGCCATTGCCATGGCCTCTCTTATTGCAAGTGTGGCAGAGACACAGTTCCAAGAATGCTTTAGAGGCAAATATGAACACAATAGTGGTGGTTTTGAGAGACCGGCTGCGATGACGTTAAAAGGTGAGGGATGGTTTAAGAAAATGTTAACTGCGATTATAGATCTTGTTGTTGCCGCAGGCTTGACAGTTATATCGTGTGTTCCTGGAGGGCAATGGGCAGCTCCTTTGGCTGGTCCTGCCTGGGTTAATTTTGCTGGGAGTGTAGCAGACATGGGACTGAGCATGCACGTGCAGGACAAAGCCATTAGAGCATGGAATAGGATGTTTGAAGGCCTTGAACAGAACGAACAACTTCGACAACAAGGCTTGACCGCGGCTATTGGGGGCGTAGCCATGGATCCTGTTTTATTGCCAGATGACGGTGATTACGATATGAATGGTTACTATGTTGGTGATGGCACTGATCAGGGTGAAAAAGAAAAAGTCGGCCGATTTAGCGTTCTTAACAGCAAGAGGGTTGTGGCTTTGGCCGAAAAACAATACGACTATTCTCCTGTCATGAAAAACTTCAGAAGGGCGTTAGCAGAGTTTGTGTTTGAGGGAGGTGGAACATTTAATCTCGAAACCGTTCCGATTCCTGATGATGATTGGGGCTTGTGGGATAAAGGAAATGCCAGTATTCCTGGCGCTTGTCCAGCGACAGGGTATTATCATAATGAGTGCGATGTAACATGCGATGCTTCTAAGAATCCCTTGGATCCAAATTGTCCTAGTAATAATAGTGACCCGTGGCGATATATTTATGATAAAACGTGGGAAAGCTTTTCCAATACTAGCTTTGAGTCTTTTCGTGAATTTATCGGCCGAGACGATGAGAGTAAGAAGTTTTTTATTAATGGGAGTGCTCAGCTGGTCAATCCAGGAAATTGGTATCCTTTTGACGCCACAGGCCTTTATAAGTTATTATGGGATATTAACACCTTAAAGATGCCAGACGCTAATGTTCCTCAAGGGTATGCGCAAACCGATCTTCAGAAGTGTTTCTGGACAGGGATGCATACAAATGGAGGCAATATTAAGACGTCGGATTCGTGTCAGTATTTCTTTGATGTGTACACAACCTATCCTAAGTTTGTTCTTCCTCGGGGGATGCATTGCGAGCATCCTCAGTACGAAAACTTTCATCCTCGAGAAGCTTGTTGGTCATCGTACTATTTTCCTACGAGTAACCCAGCTTTTTCAAAAAAATTAGACCCTGTTGGATTGGAACTTCCTTTAATCGATGATGCTATGTGTTATCAATCGGATTATCCTGTTTTTTCTTGGAAAAAGGGGACAAGTAGATACTGTTCCACCGGAACCCTTCCTTACAATATTTGTCCTGGCAAGAATTGTGATGCGTCTTGTGCGAGTTGTAGCGCATCAAGCGCCACGTGCAAGCCAGATGATGTTTGTGGTGGGGATGGGCAAGGGGGTGCGGCTGCTAATCAAGGCGAATGGCGAAATGATGCTGTAGAGCTATTTCGATATGGGTATGGGCAGAAAATAGATGATTTTATTAATTTTGCGGATTCTGAGATTTTTATGTATTCGCCGGAGTGGCTTTTAAAAACTTTTGATAGCTGGTATCCCTATGTTGAGCAATGGATTCGCGTGGGCGATCCCGCTAATCCAGGAGGCCTTGAGCAATGGATTGCCTCTATTGAAAATATTGAGCAAGTTCTCAGCACTTTTAAGAATAAGAACTTTGTTGATCCGTCAGGAAATGCTTTGTGTACTGGTACAGCCGGTGATCTTGAATTTTGTTATGATTCTACTCTTGAACAGATTGATTATTGTCTTAATGCGTGTCTAGGCAATGTGCCAATATGCGAACAACTTAAAGGCAGGCTGGATCTTTTCTTTCAAGAGCCTCCGCCAACAAGTGGCCTGTATGCAGGTCAGGCAACGGGTTGTGATGGGGATCCAGCTGGCACCAAGGCCTACAATTTTAAGTTTGAGCTTGAAAACTGGCAGGCCAAGATTTTATATCGCAAGCAATATTTGTTTGGGATCAATGGCTGGGGAGGTATTTTCCGACGAGTGGATCAAGCCCTTGAAAAACTCCAGACTGCTAAGGATAAGATCAATGGATTTCTTAATGATCCTCGGGTTAAAGCCCTGCGAAATTTTGATCCAAATGCCGGATCAGGATCTGCTGGAGGCAATGGCCAGGTGATTTATGCTTGGCGGGACAAGCCAAAACCAGGATACGAAAACGGCCCTTGGCGTGTGGTTTTGGCTGAGACCAAGATACCGACGTTGTGCAATAATAATTGTCGAAGAACAACATGTGTCGCGGACAATGATGGGGTGTCCATACCAAGTACTAACACTGCTGCATACAATGCCAATTGTCCTAGAGAACCACGCATTCCGAAGATACTTTCCGATGAGTTTGAAACTGCACCGTACTATTTTCTTGTTGACTATGATGGCTATGGCACTTGTACTCATCAAAACGATACGCTTGGGGCAAATTATAAATATCCTTCGCGTTGTTTTAAGGGTGGCTTGACCAAGGCGCGCGTTATTCGCTATGACCAAGAAGACGATAATTCTGTTTTAAAGTTTATTACAAGTGATTTTTGGAGGGTTCGTTCAGACCATCCAGGCGTGACGTCGAATGCCTCTCCGGAGGATATTGGCGATGTTTGCCAGGAGATTATGGAGACAGAGGTTGTTCCTGGCGCTTGGGGCACAAATGCAGAAGGCGGTGCTATTCTGTTACATCAGCCAACAGTAGAAAACATAGCGTGTTGGAATCTGTTGACAGGGCTTTTGAAGCGCGGTATAGAAACTCGTTCTTGTGCAGAGTACTTTTATCGTAATATAGGCTATGATGATTCACCTGCCTTTGGTGTCAAATTTGTGGATTGTAAAGACGCGCCAGATTCTTGGTAATAATTCTGGATAATAATATATGATGAAAATTTTTGTCTTAGGTCTTTCCTTTGTTGCGGTGAGCAGCTTTGTCTTTTTCTTTTTGCCGGATTTTTTAGGCCTGGTGCGTGCCTTTAATCAGCGCCGGGCAGAAAAATTGGCAACGAAGATGGACGAGATGTTTGTCCGCGCTAAGAAAAAGCAAACCGTGGTCATGTATGCCTTAGCCCCGTTTATCCTTGCGGCCGCGGGATTTCTTTTTGCCCCAAGAGAGTTTCGTTTTATTGGTATTCTTTTAGGCGTGATCTTGGGATTTATTGGCCCCAGCATTTACATCCGTTTTCTCGTGAAGCAGCGAAAGAAAAAATTTAATGGACAGTTGATTGATGCGTTGTTGATGATGAATAGCGGCTTAAAGGGGGGGTTAAGCCTCCTGCAGGCTATGGAGGTTGTGGCTGATGAAATGCCCGATCCCATTAGCCAGGAGTTTGCGATTTTAATTGGTGAAAATAAAATGGGGGTATCGCTTGAGCTTTCCTTTGATAGGCTTTTTAGCCGCATGGGTAGCCCGGCCTTGCAGCAGTTTATTTCTGCGGTCCTTCTGGCGCGGGAGACAGGCGGTAATTTACCGATTATTTTCAATCGCATTATCCAAACGATTCGGGAAAATCGTAAAATCGAGCAGAATATCGAAACCTTGACCCTGCAAGGAAAAATTCAAGGATTTGTCATGTCGCTTCTGCCTGTGGCCTTTGCGTTTTTTGTTTATAGCAGCAATCCGCATTATTTTGATGTGATGATGGAGTCCGAAACGGGAAGGAATCTTTTGATGCTTGCTGCCGGCCTTGAGGTGATAGGCGCGACGCTCATCATTAAATTTAGTACAATCGGAGAATTTTAAACCATGCTCATCCTTATTCTTGTCTTGGTTTTCTTCTGCGCTTTTACCTTGGTTGCCGGGATTTTCTCTTTGATTAAAGTGGAAGAGCGTCCGACCCTGCGCATTTTAGCCGAGGAGCTTCCTAAAGAAGAAAGAAAGAAAAAGAAATTTTCACCGCTTAACGCAATAGCCTTTTTTAACGCGCCGTTATGCATTGGGCCTCTGGGGGAGAGGATACGCAAAGACTTAGCCATTGCCCGCGACGAGAGGAGCCCGGAAGCCTTCTTGCTTTTTAAAGAAGTGTTGATCGCGGCGCTGCTTTTTGTTACGTATCCGATGTCGGATCCTGAAAATCGCATGATATGGCTTGTGACGATGATCGGGTTAGGGTATTATTTGCCGGAGTTTTTGCTAAGAATGAAAATCCAGAAGATCAAAAATTCCATTATTCGCCACCTTCCCGACACCATTGATCTTTTGAGCCTCTGTGTCAACGCTGGGCTTGATTTTCTTTTGGCCCTTAAGTGGGTCGTTGAGAAGTCGACTCCGTCGATCCTCATCCAAGAATTACACCAGGTCATGCAGGAGGTCAACGTCGGGAAGCCTCGGCGCGATGCCTTGACCGATTTTGCTAACAAATATCAACTGCCGGACCTGTCCACCTTTACGCGCGCTCTTGTTCAGGCTGATCGCATGGGAACATCGGTTGCGGATGCGCTCAATATTATTTCTGAAGATATGCGTATCTCGCGTTTTCGAAGAGGAGAGCAAATTGCGCTTAAAGCTCCTTTAAAAATGTTGATCCCCCTTCTTTTCTGCATCTTTCCCGTGGTCGGTATCCTTGTCGCCGGTCCTGTCCTCTTGCAATTCATGCAAGGCAACACCTTCTCAAAGCTTACGGGTGGGTAGGAAGGCGTTGTTGCATCATTCCGTTGTGATTTATTAATAAATGTTACCGGAAAAGTCCTTGTTTGTGTGAGGCGTGCTGGCATTATCCTTCGCTCAGACATTCCTTCGTCATCTGTTTTGCTCGCTGCAAAATTAATGAGAACAGACGACTTCGGAAACTCGCGAGAGGACAATACCAGCACGCCTTTCAATCCTTGGTGATCTTTTAGACTGTTGCCAAAGAAGAACGCTCAAAGAGATTGTCTTGCTTTGAGCAGGACGTTGTGCTGGCTTCGCGGGCATGGTCTTTGCCCTGTCTTTGGGCAAAGGAGCGAAGCCGAACACCGAGCGAAATGTTCCACGCTGGGGAAGATGAGCGTTCCTGCGAAAAGAAGGCAATCTCGAAAAACAAGGTAACATTTAATATGGTCCAATGCGTGATTACGTCAGTTGCTAGTTTTTAAACACCTACTTTGGACAATCTTACACAGAAATTTGGGAATTCTTGTTAATTTCTGTCCATTCTGTAATGTCCATTCAGAAAAAGTGATAAAATAGTCATAAAATCTGCTTCTTAAAGTTTTTTCCTGCCAAAGAAATTAATATTTTCTATGGAACATTATTCTTTTCTAAAGCCCTGAAGCGTTCCAAAAATGAGAAGTTTGAGCATTGATAAGACTGTCTGAAGGCCTTCAGACAGTCTTTCCTCGTCGAGGAATAAGCAGAAAAAGGCATTGTATTGAGAGATCTTCGAAGAAAGAAAAAGTGTCTTTCACGCGCCTTTTTTTCTAGAAAACATGCTTCTTTTTTTACTCTTAGAAAAAAAAGAAAAATAATTTATTAAATTTTCATAAGTCATTATATTTCAATGAGATAATTATTGTCCAAAAATTGACATTTTGAATCCACGTGTTATATTTTGGGTGTAACAAGAAAGCCACGGAACAAGTAAGTAGCACAAGCGAATTTATAGATGTTGTAAGGGCTGTGGCTTTCTTTCGCGAAAAAGCCACAGCCCTTTTTCATAAGAAAATGAAAAATCTAGACTTGAACCTCATCCTTACCACTGTAAAACAATATATAAAAAGACTATTTTCTTATAGTCTTTTTTTTGTCTCTTCTAAGTCTTCAAAGGGCTCCCCCATTAGAGATAGGGCGCCCCAGGCGACCGTGAGTCCTGAAAAAGGTTTGCCTTCTCGCATCTCTAACGGGGCAAGTCCTGCTGTTTCCGTGGAAGCGATCGCAGTAGATTATACGGGATTTAAGAGCAGCTTCAAGGCTTGGATCCGCACTGTTGCCTTGATCGTTATTCTTGTTTTTACCCCTGAGCAGATCAGCTGGGCTTTTCATTACAATCCGGCTGTTCTTTGGGGAGAAAGAAAAGTCGATGCGTATCTTGGGGTTAAAGAAGCCGCAACGATTTCCGAAAGCATCCGCGATCTTTTAACCCAGATTCAAGATAAAGACAAAGCCCTTGTTAAGCTCGAACTACCCAACACAGGCGTTTCGGGTGCCACCAATAATCGCGGTCTTCTGATCACAACAACCGCTAAGTTTACAAAGCAAGATATTACAAATTTTGAATCCTGGCTTAAGCAAACAAGCATCCAGCATTTAAATTGCGGCGTCCATGCCCTGCGTGATCTTTTGGCTCAGAATAAAATTGAGATCACGCTTCAAGAGGCTTCGGTTCTTACCCTGGCTGTTGATATTTTAGGCAAGGTTATTAGAGCCGGAGACCCCAAGCTCAAAACTTCGCTCTATGCCCTGGACTCTTTAACCTCTGCCTATGGACTTGATTTTAAAGCGGCCAAGATCACTAATACAGATATTGGCACCATTGACACTCCTTTTATTGCCAATTTGAACCCCGAGCACTTTGTTCTCGTTACTGAAGTTGGCAAAGACACGATTACCTTTAATGATCTTAGCGAGCGAAAGGTTTTCTTTAAAGAAGCCTTCTTGAAAGAATTTACCGGCTATGTCCTAGCGCCCAATACTCAAAATTTAGGCAATGCGGAAATTGTTTCCAATGAAAAGAAGGCCTTTGTGTGGGGGTCGTCATGGGACAATCAAAAGTATAAAAATTTAATGTTTACTGGTGAAAAAGAAACATGGGGCAAGTTTTTCTTAATGAAGGCCATAGAGATTATTATGTTGTTTGCAAATTTGGGCGCTCTTAAGAACATTGGAAAGGTTGGATCAGCTGGAGAAAAACTTTTTAAATTTGCGGATTTAATTAAGAAAGGCGATGTTTTATTAAGAGCCATAAGGATGTCTCTGCTCATTCGAGGTATTAGCAAGTTAACAAATTCCTTTGGTCGTTACGGAATGATAGAGTGGGGCTGGGATGCGGAATTAACATCTAAAATCTGTGTTGCTGTTATAACAGCTGCGACCGTAGCTATATCAGGATATGAAAAAAAGCTAGACCAGCTTAAGCCAGAGGTTCAAGAAGGCATGAAGGAGTTTGCGAAAACAGACGCTGTGATGAATGATCTCTCATACGGAACGACGGATACGGGGATGACAACAGCTGAAACAATAAAAAACGCAGAAGCAAGAGTTACGGCAGAGTTGAACGGCGTTCAGAGTTTTAAAGAGCTAGGCGCACTAGCTAAAAGCTATGGTTTTACTGATGCTCAAATTAAGGCGCTGTTGCCAAGCACAGGGAATATCCTTGGAAATATTGGCAAGGATTTTGTGGTTGGATTTGCGGTTGGGTATGTCAGGCAGAAAGTAAATATTTTGGTTGCAAGAACCATTGAGGATCTTGGCATTAAAAGTGAAGTCTTAAAGGAAGCCGTAACGGCAGTGACGACTTCGTTGGCTGAAAGCCTTGTGACGATCGCAACAGCGAGTGTCGCTGAGGAGGCGCTTCGCCTTGCTGGAAAAGGGATTAATGTTGCTTTTAAAGGTTCTCATGCGTCAACCACCTTTGGCGATTGGCTAGAGGGTGCAGAGCTCGATATTGGTTTTGGATTAAAGGACAAATTAAAGACAGAGAATGGTGAGGTTGTCAAAGAGCAGGGGAAACCTGTTGTTACTTTTTCTTTAGATGAGAAGTTTGTTGAAGTTCTTCTGGCTTCGTGGCGACAGGCAAGAGTTCAGGTCGTGGGCACAGGCTTGGGCATGATTGCGGAAAAGATTGCCAAGAAGAACGGTCTCGATACAAATAGTTTATTTGTCCAAACTGTAATTGAAACAGGAAATCTTGTAGCTCAGGTCGTTTGGGAAGATCTGCTTTCTCCTGATCGCGCAAGATTGTATGACGCAAAAGGCAGACGCATTACCAAGAATCGATTTAAGTATGGCGAAGGCGATGATGAAATGAAGGAAAAAACTGTCAAAGCTTATAAAAATGGCAGATGGTACAATCCTGAATGGAAAGAAGACTATAAAAAAGCGAAAGAAGCCAAAGACAACCAATGGTTAAAAGTTAGTTATAAATCATTTAAAGAGGAAACTAAAAAAGAAGATTTTAAATATTTAAAGGACGACAAAGGAAATTATGTTAAAGACGAGAACGGAGACCTTGTAGAAGCAGAGTGGACAGACACAGGTAAGGGAGAGTCGATTAGCTGGAGAAAAGCCTATCGATATGATAAAAGGCAATTAAAGCGTCTCGAAAGAGATTTAACAGCAAGAGGTTATGCTGAATACGATAATGTTAAGGATGGCACATTTTCTGTATTTTCAGTAGAGGGTATAAACACAGAGAACCCTACAGGCTCGACTGTTCATGAGCATGTAAAATATCACGAGGGTTTTTCCAGGGCAAAAGATTTGACAAAAATTAAAGGGCTTGAGACTAAAGGTCAGAGCGTAGGATATACGAACACAGATGCCTATGATGTGTGGACGCCTCAAGATGAGAATGGCGACGCGATTAAATTTAAAAATCCTTGGGCAAAGCTGGCAGGCACCATTGGCCGAGGCGCGTTAAAAACATGGATCGGCTACAAAATTGATAAGTACGAAGAAAAGAAGTTTAAGAAAGATGGCAATCTTGATTTAGCACGAGCACGAGATTTTTATGCCAAGGCGATGCTTGTGAGCGCTGTTGTAGATGGCCTTTCAGCGGCAGTGGTGGATTCGATTAACCTGCGACAACTTAGGAAAGAAAAAGAACAAGAGGCTGCAGATCAATTTAGGAAAGAAAAAGCACAAGATGTTGCAGGGCAGTCAGTAGTTGTTTTAAAGACTTCACGTGAAGCCGTAGATTTAGATCCGGTTATTCCTGGCAACACTCCTTCAATCGTTTCTAATCCTGATCAGGACTCGAATTCTGAAATAAAGAAAATGCCAAGAATCCTCGCGTCTTTTTCATTTGAGAAAGAATCTGAAACATCAACGAGCGCTATTTTTAAGAAAGAAAGAGGTTGGTTCTCAGAATTTTTATCTGTTGCCGCGAACGAAACAGCTAATCGCCTGAACACTTTTTATGCAGATTATATTAATCTCGGCGGCTACGGAGACATTACAGGCGCCACCCCCGAAGAACAAGGTGCTCGTTATAGGCAGGGAAAAAGAAATTATTATGCCGAGGGTATGCAAAATGTTAACAACATTATTGATCAGTACGGAACCCTGCACGGATTTACAACCGATTTTGTTTTGCAGTATGACAGTCAATGGAAAGAAACAAAGAGAAAAAATGCTGAATCGATCGCGCCAAAGTCAGAAACCGAGTTGCGTAAAGAGTTCAACTCTACGATGGCCCAGTCTAATACCTATGAGTCGAATTTTGCGAAGTTTGAGATCTTAAAGCTCAAAAGAGGGATTACAGAAAATATCTTATCTTCTGCGGAGTATCTCAAGGGGGATGACGACCTAAGCTTGATGGGCTTAGGTTATCGTAGTATTGAGAGGCCTTTAGTAGGCGACCAGAGGATTATGTTTGCGGTTCATACGCCTTGGGACAGCGTTATCATCAAGACTGAAAACCAAGACAAGCGCCAGGGAACCGTAGGAACACGTATTGATGGCTTGGCAGCGGGAATCGTTAAAAACGCTGTTCTCTTGCCGGCCATTTTTCTTTCAAAAGATTATTTTAGTGAGTTAGGTTACGGAAGCTCCTATTATGCGAGTACAGATCTTGAAGTCTTGGCTAAAGATAAAAACACTTCAGAAGGACAAGAGGCTTTAAAAAAGAAAGGTGCCTATATCAACAGAAAAGGTCAGGTTGTTGTTGATAATGGGTCTATCAAATTATCTTTATACAGGATTGCACTTGATAAAGTTGAAATTAGCCAGGCGGGCAAAAAGCAAACCCTTGTGTATAAAGGGAAATTTGGCGATAGAGAAGTCTATTTCCAGGGTTTGCAGAAATCATATGACAGCAATAAGGGTGGAAATTTTGAAGATACTAGAGCTGTGCAGGATGAGTTTGGCAATGGCATCATGGAAGGCGTGGAGGGACGGCCGGAATTTTCGTTCTTAAGCGAAAATCTTAGAAAGAAACAAGGGACGATCAATGTCGAGGCGTCCTTTGGCAGAAAAGAAAAAGGAGTTCTCGGTCTTAGAAAAACTGTCAGTGCGGATGATACTGGATTTAGCGCCTATGCCCTGAAAGATGGCAGCTGGGGTTATCAGGTGAAGGCCTTTGTGAAGGATCGCATTCCCGCCAATTTTGCTTTTGTGAATAATTTGGGACTTTTATCCTTGCCTGTATTAAAAGGAAGCGGAAACGGTTTCTTAGAAAGAATATGGATGTCCACGGACACGTTTGCGTTTACTGCCAAAACTGGCTTTGGGGAGCGCAAGCTTGATGTTAAGCGTGAAGAAAGGACAAGAAGGCTGCATGGGATCACATCCCCGGGAAGCGTTCTTGCTGCGAAAAATCTTAGCCAAGATGGAACAGGAAAGATTATAGACGGTCCTAAAGGCGAAGAGGATCCTGATCAAGACTACGAATACACCCTGGCGATCACAAATCCTTTGCTGGTCACGCTCGAAACAGTTGGCAAGGATGATGCTGTAGTTGTCACCAATCGATTTAAAACCTTAGAAACCAATTATTATGATCAGACAGAGATTATTCCCTATGAAAAGTTTACAATCGTTGAAAATCCAGATGGCACAAGAAAGCTAGCGACAAAGATTGAGGACAAGACCAGCGCTTGGTTGTTTTCTCCAAATTATGGTACAGCGCTCTTTACTTCAGCAGAACCAACGCCTGAAGATGTTCCCGCGATCAAGACCAGTTCTACGGCGCAAGCGCCAGAAAATTTAGGATATATTGTCAGCGAGAAAAGCGCAGATCCCGACCTCAGCGGCCCTGTTGAAGATGTCCCCAATATTATTACCGGTTACGTTACAAGCCCTGATCAAGAGGAGCGCATGAAGCAAGAAATTGCTAAGCGCCAAGATTCTGGCGATCTGCCCAAAGCCGCCAGAGTGGTTGTTTCTGTCGGTGAGCCCTCTGCAGAGTCCGGCGTCAAAGCTTCACCCGACACCATTGCGATCAATTTAGACAAGCCCTTTGAAGCCCCCAACCGTATTACAGGCATGCAGATGACTTCGGGCTCGGATGTTGCGCTTTTGACCGGCGAGCTAGAGTTTACCCAAGGTGCACCGTCGATGATGGACGAGAAGGGCCAGTATTCGTTTGGTAATATTTCTTGGGAAGATACCTTTAAGAACGTTGTTTTTGATAGAGCCGCTTTGCCTGTTTTTGCAATGGGTAACACAGATCAGGCTTTTCGTTTATACAAAGATGTTTGGATTGGAAGACGAGATGGGACCGTTCCTGAAGGCCTTGGATTCCAGATATCTGATAAAGGCCTGTTTTCAGGTGCGGGCTCGTATATTGCTGACTATGGAAAGAGTGAGCTCAAGAATGCCTTTGTTGGCAGCAATGAATTAGTTTTAAATGTAACGCTTGATAAAAACAAACAAGTTGTTGATTTCTCGCCTTTGACAGAAGAACAGCTAAGACAAGAACTTGACCGCACAGAGCTCATCGGGGTCAATACTTTTTATAGGGTTGATGAAGAAAGCAGTGAAGTGTCTGGGCATTTTGATCAAGCCTTAAACGAGATGGGAATGCCAATCTCGGTGGTTACAAGCATTGGCCCAGACGGGCAAGTTGTGACAGATCTGATGGATAAAGTTTTGTGGAATGTCGCAGAGGTGAGCGGCAACATTGTTGGCATGACAGGTAACAGCACGGTTGGGCGAGGTCTTGTTTTAAGTCCAGACAGCAAAAGCATTATCCCGGAAATTGTTAGTTCGGATAAAACAACCGCAGGGCCAGAAGAAATCTATGATCATAACTCAACACTTACAGGGGAAGAGGTTTTGTGGACTAAAGAGTCCATTATTAAGACTGACGATGGCGACAAGAAGATTGGACATCGGTTCCTTTTAGCAAAAGGTGACAATGTTTTTTATCTTAAAGGTCTTGTTACAAAAGACGGCATCATGAAGGCCCAGACCGTTGATGTCCAGTCGGGTTATCGTAACGATAAAACCATGTGGAAGAATGTAACCCAGGCCGAATACATGGGCAATGGCAACATCAAGATTTTTAAAGATAAGGACGGCGCGACCGTGTCCTTGCCGTATATGCGTATTGAGCGGGAAAAGACGATTGATTATATTGATCTCTATCTCAACAACCCTATTGTCCTTAATCATAAAGTCAATAAAGACGGTTATGATCTTGCCATGCAAGGCGTCATGTCTTTGGGTGCTGCGAATGCGCTGAAGGTGCAAGAACGTTTTGCCCTGGGTCCTCTTGAAGCGCGGACAACACATAAGCACAAGAACGGAAGTGAGCCTATCGGCTACGGAGCTCGACGCACGTTAATTGTTTATGATCAAGCGCAAGAAGACAAGGGTGAGCAGAAAAAAGGCGCTTTTCAGCTTCCTGAGTACGATGTTTATTTTGGCGATGGCCTTGGTTGGACGATCAATGAGTATCGCGATACAAAGAATTGGTCTGATAAGAAAACAAGACAAGTTGTGTATCAAAGCACTAATGCGACAAAAAATGGCGAGCGCGTTCTTCATTACGGTGTTCAGGATTTAAGTTGGCTGGCGAAATATGCGATGCATCAAGATGATTCTCAGGTTATTGATGAAGCTAGCGGTGAATACAAGCTAGGGTATAAGGTCAATATTAAAACCACAATTGATCCAGAAACAGATGTTGTCACCGCCGAAGGCACTGTTCCAGCCATTATTGATTTAAGCACGGAAGGGGTTTTGACAAAACATGTTTTGGCCGAGGCCCAAGGTGGAGTGCAGATCGCAAAGCCTGTGGCGAAAGGTGGAGAACAGGCAAAGATCCTTAAGATGAAATTAACTGGGCTGGCTTATGACTTGGTTGTTGAAATCAACCAAAAAGATGGAAGGGCGAGGGTTCTCGTTGGAAAAGACAAAAATGATGAGGGGGCATGGAAATACTATAGCTCTTTAAAAGAGCTTCGCAAAGAGTTGAGAGAAAAGCAATTAAATCTTTCTGCTGCTTGGGGCCAAGAGGGAGCCCTAAACAACGGACAATTAAATACTGCTCAAGCTATTGAAAATATCCCTGATGATATTGTCAAGGGCACTGTTGACGCTAGTGAAGTCGTCGGACTTGATCGCGGAAGCTTAGAAAATCCTTTCAATGTTGGCCCGGATCGTTGGATTGATGTGGACAAAGCAATTAAGCAATTTGTTTTACGAGCTGAGGATGGTACGTTTAATGACGAGGCGATTGCGTCTTCCAAGCAAGAAATTATTTCCGCGGATAGCAAAGACCGAAAAGAGCAAGCTGAAAATAATAAAGCAGAGACAAAGAAGATTCTTGCTGAACATCCTGAATACGCAGGCTTTTTGCCTCCTGATGTCGTGGCTGCGGCAACAAAAAAGGATCCCAATTCTTATAGTTCTTATTTTGGCGATGAGGCCGATGCTCAGGCAAATGCAGATATTTATAAAGCTTTTGTTACCAAGGCAGGGCTTTTGGATAAGGCTGATGCATCGTTGGAAGCCATAAAACAAGGCAGGCAAAAGGCTTCAGAGTCTACCAGTTTAGACGTTTCTGTTTCCCCTGAAGGAATACTTCAGAAAGTTGAAGTATTGCCGCAAGGGAATGCTTTAGGGGAGCTGTCTGTCTTCTACGACGAATTGGTTAAAGCAAAAAATTTTCTCATCAATCTCGATGTCAATTCTCCGACATTTTCACAAGAGGCCGACAAGGTTTCTGATTTTATGGATTTGGTTATGCCTGAAGATGATGGTCAAGGTAATGTCGTTAAAAAAGGCGAAAAAGGATTTGAGTCAGGTGTTGGTCTTTTACTAGCTGAGCGTGGCGTGCAGACATCTATTGCTGTTACAGATGCAAACGGTGACACCACGTATCTTCCAAAGCTTTTTATGGAAGGTGAAGCCAAAAATGCTCCCATCCTAGCCTTTGGCGAAGCAACAGCCTTAATTAAGGCATATGACGAGGGCCTGAATTTTGAGAATTTTATGGCTACGAGCAGTGTGATTGATGTTAAGAAAGAAGATGTTAAGCGAGCTATTGGAGGTGGTGGCGAGGCTGTGGGTATTCAGTTCCCTGCCAGCTTGTCAAGCTATGTTGACCCATCAACGCTTAAAAAAGTTGAGGGCTGGTATGGCGGCATTGTGCCTGATCTCATGGGCTATGTCGTGAAAGAAAAAAATAATGCTGACGCCAGGGATGCCATGCTTGAGACTAGGGGGGTGGTCACAGGTGAGAAGCAAAGATTAAATATGAATGACAAGACTTGGCTTACGCAGGCTGTTATGGCTCCTTTTATTCTTATTGATTGGACGCATCGAGGCATATATCGAGGTTTAAGTCTTAGTGATCAATGGCAAGGCAAGGGATATGGACAAAAGATCGAGTCTAAATATGGCTGGATGGTCGATGCCGTTAATAAATCGTATTTTGGTGTGGTCGATGGAAGAACAAATGATATTTCTTCTTTCCTTAGCGTAAAGGACAGCATTGCTAACTTAGATTATAAATGGCAAAAACGCAATGCGAAGATCACGATTGCAACACAGGCAGTAACGGGTACTGCTCTTATCGTGGGTAGCGTTGTGTTGGGCGGAGCTCCTATTTGGATGGGCATGATCTCTGGAGCAGGCATGTCAGCGTATAGCGAATTCTTTGGCGATAAAGAACTAGCTCCTTTAGCCGCTTCCCAATATGGGCTTCAGAATAATTTTTATTGGAAAAAAGAATTGTCAAGCACAACTAAGTTTCTTGTTTCAGCTTCAAGCGTTGTGCAAAGCGCAGGGGTTGGTGGGGCAGTTGGCGCCGTAACAGGAGTTGTAGGTCAAAAGATCTTTAGTCCTTTATTTAAGGGATTTGGCTCAGGTATTTGGAATCGGTTTGGTGATGTTACAAAGCAGTTTGTTCCAAGCCTGTCAGGGCTTTCCCAGGGCACTTTGAACACCATCGGCGTTGCAGGGGTAAGCCTTAGTGCTGGCGGGTTAACAAGTCTTGGCACGCTTGTATATAATGGCGGTAATATAATATTTGGCAGCAACGACCGAACTTTAGATCAAGGTGTTTTTGAAAACGGTCTTGGCGTTGCCTTGATTCTTCCCACTCTTTATGCTGCTAGTAGCTCGCCTAAGCTTATGCAGAACGTTTATGGATTTGCAACAAAGACTTGGGGGAATGCAGCTATTGTCGCCACAGGAACAGCGACTGCTTTAGCAGGCAGCACTTATGGCGCTTATCGTAATTTTAACAATGCTACAGATGACAAAGGTAATGTTGATGAGAGCAAATACAACATTAGCTTTTTAGGTTCTGCGTGGCGTTCGATTGCATATCAACCAGGACGCATTATCTTGGGCATTGGCAATAATCTTGGTATTAGCAATGCTCCAAGCGCCGCACAGCTGGATGCTCTTAGTGTTTATGAGAACAACCGATTTAATTCTCGAGCAGGCCAGATGGGTGTTTTAGGGGTGACCTTGGCCTTTTCCCGCAGCTTTGCCAAGGAATATTTAAGTGTTGCTACTTTTGCCACGCAGATCAATGGCGTTTTGAATATGAAAGAAACCTTGCGAAGCTTTTTGGCTTTTGGCAAAGATGCATTTAATGGAGAATCCCCGAACAGCGGCAACAAAGAACCTCTCACAGTGACTTTAGCAAGCTTGGCAGGTAGCTTGTGGGGTGCGTCAGCAGGATTTAAAGGCATTGGCAAAGGCATAGCTAAGAAAGCTACATCTATTCAGCAGGGAGCCAATCTTTCTAAAGGTGCTGGATTTAAGCAATCTGCTAAGGAAATGCTAGCAGGGCTTAGACAGTTTGAGAAAAGGACTCCCGGATTCAAAGCAACAAAAGCCCAAGTAGATGCATATAAAAGATTAATAAGGATCGAGCGAACAGGTCAATTTTTTGGACAAGCAGGAAAGATGTTTACTGCAACGCCAGGCATTATGTACGCCAACACAGGTCTTGCTGTTATGATGCCAATTATGGGTGGACAAGCAATAAGCTTTGATACGATCGGTGATAGTCTTCGATCAGTTTCTAATCAAATGTCTAACATTGCTGCCAGCTCGTTTGCGATGTCAGCTATTTTTAAGGTTACCGGTGGCCTTGCTACTAAGACAGGAGCTAGATATGGCATGATTGGTGGTGGTACAGCATTAGTCGGCGGTGGCGCTATGGCGATTTGGGGAAAAGGCAAATGGAAAGAAGCTGGCAAGAGCATTGCGTCTATTGGAGGCACAGTCCTTTTGGCAACAGCTGTGATGCGATTGGGTAATGTTGGGGGAACAAAGTTTGGTAAGACTGCGCCATTTAAAAGACCTGGCCAAGGATTTCTGAGATCAAAGATAGGTGCTGGGCTTACCTTGAGCGCGGCAGGAGTTGGCATGATCTGGGCTGGCCACGAGCTTAAAGAATATAATCAATCGCTTGCCTGCAACATAGAAACTCTTGGTCAGGCAAGTATAACGCGTGAGATTTTTGGTAATGTGCTTGAAAACGCAGGCCTGATTGTTGCTGGCGCTGGACTTGGCTTTTTATCGCGTGGCCTTGGTGAAATTGGCAAGACAAAGATTGGAAGAATACAAACAAATCAAATCGATGCTTTGAAATGGGGTAAACCTGCAGGGAAAGGAATACTTATCGGTTCTGGCGCTGGGATGGTGGTGGGAGGCTGGGCTGTCAATCGTTATGGAGAAGGTTATTGGAAGACAGTGGGCACAGCTATGATGTGGACTGGTGGGGCTTTGGCAGCCGCTGGCATCTTGGGTGCAGTAAAGCTTGGCAAAGGTTTTGAGGCCACAAAGATTGGTAAAGGTTTGCAAGCCACAGCTGAAGGCGCTGGAAAGTTTGGCCAGTGGGGTGTCAAACAAGGGTTTAATTTAGTCAGGTTTACGGGTAAGACAGCGATTGGTGCGACGAATGCTGCTTCCACAGGCGCTGTTGTGTACGGCACCAAAAGACTTGCTGTTGATTGGGCCTTGGAATCCATCGGAACAGCGATTGATCCTTTTGAAAAAGATCCGATTACGGGTAAGGTTATCACGGGCGCCGACGGCAAAGGAATTCTTAAGGCCATGCCGGAATATGGCGAATGGTCAAAGAATGATTTATTTGGTTCAAATAAGAAAGATAGACAGAAAGCGGCGCTATATATTTTGGGAGCAGGCTTGACAGTGAATTCTTTAGTGAAATTAGGCCGCGTGACATCTAAGTCTTTTGCCGGCGAAGAAATGAGCGTGGGTGTTAAGCAAGGGGCAAAGCAGGGATGGCAGAAACTTCTTGATCCAATCAAAAGAACGTATACAAACGGAAAACTATCGGGTCAGCGATTTGCTAGGGATGGCCGCAACTGGGCCGTATATGTCGGCGCGGGGACAGCAGCTGGAGGCTTGGTTGTAAACCATTATGGAGAGGGTGGCTGGAAAAAAGTCGGCACCGCTATGATGTGGGCTGGTGGGGCTTTGGCAACTATCGGTTTATTAAGCAATGTAAAGACCGCCAAGCTGGGCAAAGGCTTTGAGGCCTCAAGGTTTGGCAAGGGTTTGCAAGCCACAGCTCAAGGTTTAGAAAAGGGCTTAAGCCTCGCAAAATATGAAAAAGCCATAGGCCAGGTTGCAGGTGTCGGCAAGGCAACATTAAGATTTGCCTATAACGAGATGGGTTGGCAAACAGCGCGAACACTTTTTGGTGTTATTGCTCCATTAAAAGTCGGGCTTGAGGCTTTTTCTTGGGCAGCCAATAAATCATTGGTTAATGATCATAACAGCGGATTAGAGAATTTTATTTGGGGTCAAACCCTCGCGGCCTTTTATAATCCAGGTGTTCTTGCTAAATACGAAAATGATGTTCAGGGGCTTCATCTTATCAGCGATTTCAAGAATGCTAAAGGCCTTTTCAATACGGTAGCGGCGGGGGCACAGTTATTTAAGATCGGCTATCTCTCCTCGTTGTTTGGTGAAAAAGAAGTGGAGCTCAATGAAATTGATCCAAAAACTGGCAAGAATAAGAAAATTGCGGTTTCCAATGTCACAACTCTTGGTATCCGTAGAAGCCTTTTCGGAGATCTTGACGCGAAAAACAAAGGAATGTTTGCCTCAGATACTGCCCTTGGAAGACTTGGAAGGGTTCTTGTAGGTAATATTTGGGATGATAATGGTAAGCGCACAGGGAGTATTGCAAGGGGAGCTTTAAATCTCATAACTCCTTTTGGGCATCAGGCACGTACATGGGAACAATTTGATAAAACGACTCTTGTTTTTTCGGCTGTTTTGGTTGGGTTGCAGCCTATGGCTACAGAGATGTTAGGTAATATCAAGTTAGGAAACGTTGGCAAAGGGTATCGTGCTTTTGGTAAAGGCATGGAAGCTACTTATGGCGGTGAAGCGATTCTTGGATTTAAAAAAGGAGCGGATGCGGAGGTTAAGGGATTCCTTGGCTGGAGCAAAAAGGGAATTACTGGATTTGCGCAAACATCGATTGAAGGAAGCCTGGAAGAAGTTGGTGAGCAGTTTGCCGGTATTGCTAGTGGCCCTATTCTTGCCTTGGCGGAACCTATTTTAAAAGTTTTTGGTGCTTCAGATCTTGGCGCTCAACAAATCAGAGCCCAGTTAGATGAAATTTGGCAGGAAGTTGCCATTCCTAATGGCAGTGCTGCGCGCAATAAGGCAGAAAATCTCTGGTCCGTTCTTGGTCGCAACGCTACAATCCGTTTCTTTAGTTCTGCTGGGATGGCCAATCTTTCTCAACAGCAGAAAGATGACGTTAAGGCAAAGCTAGAAAACAGAACCATGCATGAGATTAGAAATGATAAAGAGGCGTGGAATTTGCTCGCGGTGTTAGCTGAAAACGGTGTCAGCGTCAATATCGAGAATTCTTTGGGCAAGGTCACAACCTTGGACATGAACGAAGGAGCCAAAGATTACTTTACGGTTCGTGCTAATGTTGCTGATATGAATAATCAACTTCAAAACGTTGACGAATCTGAGCGTAATAAGACTATTGTTAATATTGTTTCCGCTGCTCAGGTAGCAGGGGATGCCCTGGTATCTGAAGCTGCCATGGTCTTTGCAAATGAAAACTTAGCCAGAGATGAATTAGTTAGCCACAATGATTTTAGCGCAACAGGGAATGTTCTGGAGAAATTAGCTGTTGGGAGCGGAGTGGCGACCGTGACACCCGGACAATTTGTTTCCATGGCGAATACCGTTACTCAAAACATGAATCACGAAGATTTTTCTACGAAACGACAAGGCGCAAATAAGATTTGGAGCGCTTTAAATCAAACTGTTGAAATCGCGAACATTGAACACGTGAACCAGCTTTTATCACCAGAGGAAATTAAACGCGCGAATTATTTGTTGAACATGGGCTTGCCGCAGCTTGAGAGAGACAAAGAGGCCTTAGCATCCTTAGGTCGTATTTTGGCAGGCAATACAAAGGTAACGATTAAGAATTGGGAAGGCCAGACACAGACCTTTGAGCTTTCTGGAGAAAAAGGGTGGTCGGATTTCTTTGATGAGCAAGTTGCGATGGCCAAGATTTTAAATGAGATGGAGACCAGAGGCCTTGATCGTACCGGACGGTTAAATTATTTGGCAGGTGTTTTGCAGAACAAGGATACCCCGGAGAATGTGGAGGATAAGAATCAGAAGAAAGCTGCCCAAAAGCTTGTTGCCCGTGAAGTCACGGCTGAGCAAGCCGCGCAGGTTTTTGCTGGCCGAAAGCAGTTATTCTTAGCGTATAATCCAGAGGATAACAGCAAAACAGATTTAGTTGTGCACGATGCTGCGACTATCAACGCCACTCCATCCGTATACCATCCGATGCAAATCCAGGCGGAGCATATTGCTCAACAGAAAATGGCAGGTAATTCTGTTTTTGCTAGCCAAGTGAAACAGGAAGCAAAGAATTTGAAGCCTTGGTCTCCGACAGAAGAAACATGGAGCAAGGGTTCTGTGCGGGCTCAACAAGATTTGGAAGAAGCAACCATTAATTTCTGGGATGCGTACGCAAGACACAAGTATACCGGAGAAGATACTTATCAGGCGGAGTCGTATCAGTATTCAAAGCTACAAGAACGTATCCAGAGATTTCAATCTGCTGAAGAACAACGAACAACAGCAATTGGTCGTCAAGGTGATATCTCAACATGGCAGCGCATAGGTTTTGCAATCAACTGGACAACCCTTGGACATTTAGATTCGGTGATCAAGAAGGTGTCGCGTGGACGTTTCAATGCTGGCAAGGCTGGTAAGCTTCGCACATTCTTGCTTGACAGTGAGAAGTCTGGCGGTATTCGTACAAACATTGATTTTAAAATGAAGCAGAATGAAAAGAAGCTTGAAGAGGCGAAGAAGCAAAAAAAGCAGGCCAAGACAGAAGACGAGAAAGTCAAGGCGGAAGAATCTATCGAAAAGCTAGAGAAAAGCAAGAAAGAACTTAAAACACAGCTCAAGCAGGTTAAGACAAAATACCGCGGTATGTTTAAGCGTCTTTCAAGTATGGGGTTACGTGATTTGGCCAGCAAAAAGCAACGCGAGTTGTTAAGTGATTTTGCAGGTGCTAGACGAACAGATGCTTTAACGTATATTAATGATCTTGAAAAAGATCCTGCGCAGATTGAGAAAATAGCCAACAGCAATGCGTACAGTTCCATGGGCACAACGCTCGATGAGCGCAAAGCCAATGTTAAGGCTGATATTGAAAAAACACGTCAGCAGCTCTTCAAAACTCAGGAATATGATGCGCATGGCGTTATGAATGCTCTTTTGATTTCTTATGAAGTTGAAGAAAATAATAAGACAATAACGCGTTATCGTTCTATCGTGGATGTTGGAGAAGTTTCAGAGCAAGGCGATGTTGATGATGTTATCGATGAATGGACTATTTACGGCAGTCTTTATAATGACGTCCGCAATGCGGAAACCCCGGCGCAAAACTTTGGAACACGTCGAGTCTATGATATTTTTCACAACACACGCTTAACCAAGCAAGGTAAGATCGTTAAGAATACAAATCTTTTTTATAATGTTCGTCACGAGAGAGCGCACAGTCGTGTTGTTCAGCTGTCTGAAGCGGGAGAGCTAGAGACTGATCCCTTAACCAAAGACATTGTTGCAGCGCTTGAGATTATATCTGGAAAGAAGCTCAAAGACATGGACTTGTCTCTTAAGGAAGAAGATTATAACGAAATCATAACTCAAATAGTGAGTGCGCAAGAGTCGGCAGCGTATTTTGATGCTCATCCTGAGCAAAAAATGGAGATTGATAGTCCTGTGTATAGCCAATTTACGCAGATCTTATCCAAGGTTGGCATGCCCGTCACAGGGGATATTCATAAGCAAATAGCAGCGATGACCCCTTATCAGATTACTTTAGCTTGTTACCAGAATGTTATGGGTAAGTATAATTTGAAAATTGATGAACAAGTTAAGGAGAAGATTTTAAAGGATAAGTCTTATATGCCTTCTTATGCTGAGTTAACAAAGGGGCAGGAAGCAACGCGTGAAAAAATTCAGGAAATTCTTAAGAATGGTCAAACAGCTGCCCAAGAAGCATTCATAGCTAATCCTAGACTTCAAGATGAGGAATTGAGATTTATTGCTGTCGAAGAAGTCATGAAGTTGGCGAAGCAAGCAGGGCTTGATATGGCGGAGTTTAATATTTTGCATCGCGAAACATCGTTCTCTTCCAATTATAATACACGACAGATTAATTATCGTGATGAGGAAGCAGGGCGGGTGCTGCATAAAGGGGATCATTTAGTCTGGAGCATTGCCGCTACATACAAAGGAGAAACTGTCCAGCAATCCGATAATTTGGCAGTGGTGAGTGACCAAGGGAGCCTTTCAATCAAGAAGATTGATTATGACATAGCAAAGGAGGACGATTTTATCAAGAGTTTAGATGGCCTTTCCAAGAGTCAGCAGCGCAAGCATTTGGCCATTTATCGTGGATATCAACAAATTCAGGATTTTGTCAACGGTGCTAATACAGATCGTGATTTCTTTGAAACCTATAGCTTCTTAGATAAAAAGACGCAAGAAGCCATGAAAAAGAATCTCGCAGGAAAGAATTATGGGTATTGGAATAAGGTTCATGAGTTTTTTGCTGGCGAAGAGAATCAGGTTTCTTCTCTTGAGATAGGTCATTATACCGACGGAGGAAGCTTAAAGCAGAATAAGATCCGCACGGGGGATGATGTGATCATTGACCTCGCGCTTTCTGCCGGAGATCTGGGCTTGCGTAAGAGATTTGAAATCAAGGTCAATCAAGATACATATGGTAAGACTGAAGCAACCAAAAAGTCTTTTGACCAAGACATCAAGGATTCACTTAAGAAGAAAGATTACAAGAGGGCCTTGATGGTCGCCGATGATAAAGACAGGAAAGGTATTCGGGATGATCAGCGTAGCCGTGCCCGAGAAGATATTTTAACACAGAAATATAATGATGAGCTAAAGGCTGGCCAGCACGCAGAAGCTCTTGAGACAGCAAAGCAGATTCAAAAAGAAAATAAAAATTTTGATTTAAAGGCTGCCCAGCAGAGAATCCTTCGTGTAAAGAAGGCCGAGCTTTTAAAACAGAAAGATTTTAACGGCGCGATTGCTGTTGTTCGCGACCTCAAAAAGAGCATGGGTGAGGAATATGATGAGTATGAAGATCTCTCTCAAATCTTTTTTGTTCAGTATGGCTATCAGACGAATGCCCAAGATGTTAAGCCTCAAGAGTTTGCCGCTCAGTTGGCAGCTAAGCATGGATACGATGAGCAAGCCATCCTAACATCTATTTATACGCAAAATGCTAAGGTGATGCGCGATCGATCAAATCTTAAGGCGGCTCATGCTTTTGAAGAGAAGCTTGCAAGTCTTTCGGGTCATCAGCATGATTCTTCTGTTTCAAAAGCCAATGATTTGGCCCATAAAGCACAAAAGCAGATATCCCACGGTCAGTACGATTCAGCTATTCAAAGCCTTAATAAGGCTAAGCAAATATATGAAAAGGCTGGAGTTGATTTTGATTTAGAAGAAGAAATTGCAAATGTTTATTTTGCCAAGGCGAGAGCAGCTGGGCAAGCTAACAAAACTGTTGCCGCGCAAGCTAAAGAAAAGGCTTATAAACTATTAGGATTGACAGATGCGCAATGGACTCAATATTCTGACAGCCTCAAGAAAGCAGAAGAAGAGTTTTCTAAAGGCAACGTTCTCAAGGGTATGGAGCAAAGCCAAAAAGCCCAAGAGGTTGTCAACGATGTGATTGCGAAACAACGCTATCAAAGATCTGTTGCTACGCTTAACAAGAACTATAGCAGCAATGCGAAGGATCTAAAGGCAAATATTAAATTAGTCAAGAATGCTTTGAATCTTTTAAACGGAACTGTTTCGAGCAAACAAAAGAATGCTATTGCAAAACAACTCAACAGAGTTCAAGAGCTTGGCAAGGCAGGAAGAAATAGCAAGGCCCAAGCACAACTCGATGATGTTAAGAAAACCTTAAACAAAACAGCAGATCTCTTTGCTTCTGGCGCTTCAAGTGTATTGAAAACAAAACCCGCGATCGTTGCCGCGCCTGGGGTGAGCTCTGTGCTTAAGACTACCAAAGCTCCTTGGACGTCAACCCTGAAAACAGGGCCGAAGACAAGTTTTTTAGGATCTTTGCTCCCAGCATCGTTGATTCCAGCATCTCTTGCTGTTGTTTTTGGTTTCGCGCAGAAAACTCAAGCGCAATCCTCTGAAATATCGTTGTTGGATATAAAGCTTCCAACCCCCCGAGAGATTTCTGTATCTGAAAATCAGGCTTCCTTTGCTAACACAAGCAACACCTATTTTATGGCAGGGGACACAACGCTTTCTGCTCCTGATACCATTAACATGGAAAAGATAAAGATGCCAAAATCTGATACGACTCGCAAGTCGTATCCGAAGAAAATAAATTTAAAGCTTAAAGAACAACTTAGAAAGGGGATTTACAAGTTTAATCTTCCTACGCTACCTGGGAATCAAAATCAGTTATTAGCTACTGCTCGTTACAAGGCGTCGACTTTCAAAGCGCCAAAAGCACCAAAGACACCCAAGGCGCCGGCTCTTAAGAGTCCTAGCCCTGGCAGCTCAATATTTTCTAGCGCAATGGAAGAGAATGATCTAGTAACTATTATTAAGACTCTAGAAGCTCAAGGCGATACGCGAAAGCCATATATTTATCATGGTGGAAAATATTATAGAGTCGATGGCATCAGCCCAATTGTTTCTGTTCTATTATCCGATGAAGAGGCCGCGGCTGAGGTGAAAACTGGTGTTATTTTTGCTCAAGGAGACACACCAAGTCCTGTTGACCAAGAAGTTCCTTTCATGAACGGATACGCGCTAGAAACAATTATGTATTTTATCCCAAGCCAGGTAGCGCCAGCAGCAGTTGCTGTTGCCAAGACGTCTAAACCTGTTTCCGCTCCTACTGTTGTCAAGCCAAATAAGGTCGGTTCGTCGACGTTGATTTCGTCTCAGAAGGTCGATAATCAAGAGCTTATTGAGTATTATTATGCGAACAAAAATACACCATCGGCGCTTCCATTGAAAGATGTGCTTTCAGTCCTGTCGTTTTCTATTGTCTACGTGCCGGCTGATGAAGCACCAGGCATGGAAGCAAGCCTTAAAGGCATGGGTGTCAATGTTTATTATTTTGGTGATAAGCTTCCCAATGTGGACACCACAGTGTCAAACGTCTTGATAGTCAAAAACAAAGAAGAAGCAGTAGCGTCTAATCCGGATTTACGTGCAGTATTTATAGAGAAGAATGCTGAATTTGTTGATGTTCGCTGGACACCGTTAGAGCTTGTAGTGGTTAATACTCCTAAAGGCCAGCAAGACGGCATTGTGCCGGCAGAAGGCGCGCAGACGCAAACACAAGATATTCAGTTTAAAGACGCTGACATGCCAAAGCCAGTAGAATTTATGCCTTCTGATGTGACCGACATTCCTTCATTTGCACCTATGGCACCAGTTGTGCCGCCTGTTTTTGTGCCGGCTACGCCGACCTTAATGTTCACGCCACTTTTAGGTAAGGCAAAGACAAATATTAAGTATGAATATAAACCTGGAGACGGAGGACCGTCTGTTGTTTATGTGGCTCTTGCGGAGAATACCTCGCATACGGCCACTTCAAAGCAATCATCCGGTCAATCTGATAATACCAAGGTTATGTATCCCTTAGGTCTTCCGTCTCCAGGCGCACAATTACCTCTGCCTTCAGAAGGACAAGGGCAGAAAACAACACCTAAAAATGAGAATCCGCATACAGTTATTGCCTATGTGAACCAAGCTCATGCCAATATTGTCAACTATAAAACAATTTCTGTGCCTGGAGCATATAAGGTAGCTCATGCCCAGGTTGATAAGAAGGACGGACCCTATTTTTCTAGTGGAACCGGTAACGGCGGAGGTATTTTTGGGCTGTCGGCCAATTCCGCATTGGCTCAGACAGTGATAAATATTAAGCGCGGAACAAAAATAGTCACGGAATTTGTGCGAAACGTTGCTTCGAGACGCACAGATGTTGTAAAAGAAGCAAAAGTTGTAAGAAACTTTAAGTTGCTCATTAGAAAATTTGGCGACTTGACGGTGCGAGAGGTGCGCGCCCAAATGATCACCTCCAGCCGAGCCCTAGCTGCTCTCGTTAAGAGAGAAACAGGCTTAAATGTTCTTTCAAAGGAATTGTCGTTACAGGAAATGTTAACTGCAACAATGACGAATGTGTTTGCAGCCATTTCTAGGTTCTTGGTAGGTGAGGCCTATGCCGCTGAAGGTCAATGGGCATTGGTTCCAGCTTATCTAGGAACAAGATCGAACGTGTCTGCGGTGTTTGCAGGCCGCGCTCGTTCGCCTTCTATAGTAAGGGAGGCTAGAAATAGCTCTGTGATCACAGAAAATAGTTCGTCTTTGATGGCAGAAAATGGCGTTTCCAGTGGTGCCCAAGGTGTGTCCTTTAATGAGGAAGGCCAAAGGGCTGCTTCTGTTCTCAAAGCTGCGCAAGAGTATGCCAGACGAGCCTTAGAAGGCCTACAGCGTCAATACCAGAAGATTAGCGATAGATCCAGAGCTCTAATAAGCAATACAAAGACATTTAAGACTGGGGTCATACCAAGCAATAAAGAGATGAGTCCGCTCGGAAGACTTCTTCCGACCTTTGTCATAGCTCAAATTCTCTTCACATTGTTCAATTCCCGCGGTCTGTCTCAAAATCCTGTTAAAATCTTCCAAAATCGTTCTTCATCATCGTTAAAAGACCTTCAGCAAAAAGCGTGGACACGAATCAAGACTACAACAGCACGAATTCTTCTGGTCGATCCGCAGGCCGATCGTAGTACCTGGAAAGAAAGTTTATTTAATCTTGCGGTAGCCTTGACCGCGGCGTTTTTTATTGACAACTTCCTTCATTTTGGATGGGGAGAAGTTCCTGGCATTGATCATCCTTGGCTTCATTTCTTTAAGCATGTAGTTTTCTGGATCATTGCCATTACCAGTATTGGCTTGCGTCTGCCTTTTGGCTTGCTTTACTGGACACTCTTGGCTGTTGCGCCGTATATCTTTTCTGAGTATGCGCCAGGCACTTTTATGCGCAATTATGGGTATAATCTCTTCTTGGATATCCCCCAAAAGTCCTTCGTATTTTTGTACGGCTATGATATTTATCAACGAATGACCTATGGTTTCGTTCCTGTGCGTCACACGCTCAAGAATATCGGGACCATTGTTGTCTTTACGTATGTGGCGGTTACCACCAGAACCGAGATCCTGCCTTACCTGTTCCAGTTTATGTCTGGGACAGGAGTAAGTCATAGCCGCGGTGATTTTGCCAATACCCTTACGCCTAGCTTGGGTGATGTTGCCTCTTATGCCGGCGGAGCCGTGATCGCCTTTACGGTCGCGGTTATAGCTTATTTTTCTGTGCTTAAGCATCTTGGGCGATTGATCGATACCTATGGCGTGCCGTTAGCGATAAAACTGTTCACCCGCTACGGTGATTTTATGGACAGAATGGTGGAAGGCGAGGATTGCAAGTCTCAGGCTCAAAACGAAGATCCTGAAGTTCTTTATCATGGTGATGTTGTTGAGTGGGATGAGGAAGGAAACCCAACGATTACCCGTAGATCTCAGAAGCAATCGGATTCTCCGATCGAGCAGAAAAAAGCTTCTTCGCAGATACCTGTCTTGCCTGTAGATAATCGATTGACGATTTTGCCTTCTTTTGCGCCGATGATGCTTTTGGGTGTTGCCATGAGCCCAGAGATGAAGATAGCTTTGGGTGTAGCCGTCGTACTCGGCGGCATCATTGCTTTATATCGTGATTGGTTTGCGCAGGTCGTGAGCGCATCAAACATTTCGAAGATCATAAATATGGTGTTCAACAAGCCGGTATTCACTTCTGACCGTGGCGGGAAGAATTCGAAACCGGTTTTCTTATTTAACAATGGGCTGCTGCTACTTTCTGCTGTCCGTGGCTGGGGCAGAAACATTTTCGCAGCAGCCCCATCTTTGCTTTTTGCGCCGGTGTCCGCTTATGTCCGTGGCTGGGTAAGTGCGACACCGGCTTCTTTGATTTCTATGCTGGTGCCCTCTTCTAACCGTGGCTGGAAAGAATGGGCACCGGCTTTAGTTTTTGGTAATAGGCTGCTGTTGAGACCTTCCTACCGTGGCAGGCAAGAAGTATCCTCGACAGCAGCCCTAGATTTCTTCCGTGGCGAGGGCGTAGCCCGAGTCCAGATTTCCTCTGTAAACAAATCCAGGGTAAATCTGGTCTGGGAGATCAGGACACCGGCCGCTTCTTCCGCGATTTCTTCAAGCCTCATCAAGATTGTTAAGAAAATAGCTTTAGTTGCAACATTTTTACTTTTACTGAATGCGGCTTTGATCCTTGGTTATGTTTCTTTTGCCGGGCTTATGCTTAGCGCGGCTCTGATCAGTTTAGGTGTTTATTTATATTCGAAAGAAAATATTAAAGTTGCTAGCGTTTTCTTCTGTGCTGAAGATTTTGTTCCAAGAATAACTCGACGAACGATCCTTCCAGTTCTTTTGTCGCTCTTCATGCTTTTTGGCCAGCCGTCCTTTGGCTTGATGTCCGTAAGGCCTGCATATATTGATACGATTGAGACATTCAACGAGGCCTTGAAGGACGTTTACGAAGATCATATTATTCAGAGGGCCGAGAATGAAAAGATCAAGGGTATGGCCGAGGCTTTGGTTTCGGACATGAAAAGACGAGAAAAAGAGCTTAAGGATAGGGCGCAGAATTCTCCTACGATGGAAGAGCAGCTAGGGATCAATAGAGAGTATAACGCTATCCAGGACATCAAGGATAACATTGCCAAAATCGTAAACGAAACAAGATTTAATTATTATGCTTATAGCCGTTTGGTTGATGCTAATTATAATCAATATCAAGAGCAGCAGTCGGTGCATCAAGATAAAATAAAGGATGGTGCTGACGATACTGTTAAGCAAGATCAAGCTCAGAGCCAAGCCCAGACCCAGAAAACTCCTGCCCAGCCGCAGACACAAAATCAGGGCCAAGTCGCTGTTACTCCCCAGAGCCAGAGCAAGCTTCCAGCAGAAGAGCCAGTCACCAAGGCGATTCAGCAGCCCGTTGATTATGCCAAGTCTGTTCCGCAGCAACCATCACCAGTGCCATCATCGGGCGCTCAAAAAACGTATGTGGCGCCACAGAGAGCTTATACAGATACCTCAGATGTTTATCGCGACGTCACGCGCTATACGCGAACGCAATTAGGCCTTCCGGCATTATCGCAAAAAGTATCAGATCAATGGAATTTAACGATCGGTGTTAATGGGCTTTATCGTTCGGTTAGCTTGCCTGGGCAACCTACTAAGACAAGTTTCAATCCTACATTTGATGTGCGGTTCCAATATCGTCATGGTCCTTTGTCAGTCGCATTAAATAGCAATACGAGCTTGTTGGGAAGCACCAATACTTTTGGAAGCCTGACCTACAACGGAAAGAAGAATGCCCCAAGCGTTGGGCTTTCAGGAAACCTTACCCAATACAACTCAAAGATCTTTGGTAGCTACAATACGCAGTCAGCTTGTTATCGTGCCTGGATGTCTTGGTATAATTTTAGAGTTGAACATTTTGGTACTTTCCAGAATATTAAGGGCACCAACGCCGGGGGCCAGGAAGAAAGCTCTTTTGTTCAAACCTCTTGGGGATACAATCTTAACACGCCTTATGGCGTTGATGTGCGCACCATTGATGGACGCAATATGCCACCGCAATATACTCTTAGTTTTAATCCGATGGAGACTGTTTCTAAATTAGGCTGGATCAAGAAATCCCCAGTTAGCATGCAGTATGACCTTATTAAAACAAAAGATATTGAAGGCAAGGATGTTGTTCACCAGCAAGGGCAGATTAATGTCGTGGTGGTTTCGCAGCCAAAGGTGAAATCTTCAGTTGCTGTTAACATGCCGCGCAATGATGTCGCCGAGGCATCTTTAAAGAACGTACCGCTTATTCTCAGAAGTTCAAATTATTGGAAAGCTGCACCGAAGCTAAGACTTAATAACACAATTAATTACCAGACAAACCCATCTTCTCAGGTTTATAATTATTATCGTCAGACAAAGGATTATGTTTCTGATAACTTTAATCTCTCTGGAGATATGCTTGGCCACACGGTATCCCTTAGCGCAAATACGACATTTAAGACCAACTCTTATTCTAATGATCAGGCAAGCCTCAGCATTGCAGGTCCTTATCTTGGTTTTGGCAATGGCAAGCTTAGTGTTGCTAAAAGTTTTGACGACACGTATTTTTCAGCCTCTTACCAAACACAATTTAAAGCCAATCCTATAGCCAACATCAGCGTTTCTTATACAGGCTATAATAAAAATGATCAGTTTTATCTATTGTCTGGAGTGTCAAGCGAGAACTTTGATCCGCTAGAAATGTGGCGTCTTTCTGGACAGTTTCCTGTTGCCGGGTATGTTGTTAACGCCAATGGCAGCTACGTGACAGGCGGACAAAGAACCGCTGATAACCAGAAGACAACGAGTGTTACCGCTGGCGCGAATATTTATAATCAGAAAAATGGCACGGGCGTTGCCTTCCAAGGGGTTTGGGCAGAGGGTAACGCGCCAGGGTATTCAGGCAAGGCATATTATGCGCCGCGTAAAGGTGTTATTAGTGAAGTGAGTGTTAGCTTTGTGAACAGCTATTTCTTTGGCGAGAAAATAACATCGGTGCAAGGTGGCATAGCGATTAATCTTTCAAGCGGCAAGAAGCACAATAAGCCGGCCAGCCAATCATATTCCTCGCAGAGCACGATGGTGATGCAAGCTGTGCAAGTTGAAAGCCCGAATATGAAGGGTCATTTCGTTGACGGCAATCAGTTTTCTCCTATGAGTTCTTGGGCGGGTGTGTATGGTGATCTAGCTTATGTTCCTGAAAACCAAGCCACCCCTTCTTATAAAAGCGCACCAACTAATAGCTTGTCGGGTGTTAGCCAGCCCAATAATGGCGATATGTTTAGCCAGGCAACAAATGCCAATCCATTTGGCCAATCAGCAAACGGCAAACCCGTAAGCCAGTCCTCGAAGGCGGATGCGGTCTTGGTTGCGATCGCTCGTCAGAGCGAGGAGATTCTCGCTATGAATATTGAAAAGCTTGAAGAAGCCTTTACATATCCAGCGGTTCAGAAATATTTGATCAGGATTGCAGCGCAGAATGGGTATTTGGTTTTTGCTGATGCTTTATCAAGGGCGCCACCTCAAGCCATTGACATTATGAATCTGACCCTCCAGGAAAGCCTTCGCCAGTTTAATTCTCTCGGAGAGCTTGATTCAAAGCTTGAAGTCATCGACGATCTTTTGCAGGCCCTTTATAACAATTCGGAATTTCGTAATGATTTTATTTACAATTATAACGGAAAAGGTACTTTTAATAACTTCAATCCGCTTGCGCCAACACCTGCACAGCTCGCCGTTCTTTATGCGATTATCAACCCAGCGGTTGGAAGATTTGATCTCCCTGTCTTTATTATTGGGACGTCTAATGTGGCCTGGATTCTTGAAGAGATGACGACCAATGAAGCTTTTCGCTTGACCTTTAACGCGATCTTTAACACAAACTTGCATCCTCAGCCGCGTCCAGTATCTGGGCTTAGCCATGGAGATCCGGAACTCACTATTCTCTACGGAGTGGTCAATCCTGAAGGACATTCCTTTGACAGAAATAAATTTCTTCTGACCCTGCAGGCCACCGATTGGATGAGAACGGAATTCGGCGCTAGCTACAATGAGCTCTTAGGCGATATCTTAGACATTGCCAACTTTGACCTGATGAACTTGACCCCCGCATCCTTCCAGATCTTCGTCAACAACATCGTCTGGGCTGCTGAGAAGGATGCCAACGGCGCCTTCGTCTCCTGGTGGTTATTCGGTGGAACACAGGCCGTTCCAACATGGGATGTGCAGAAGATGGAAAACTTCTCCTTGACCCTGCAGGCCACCGATTGGATGAGAACGGAATTCGGCGCTAGCTACAATGA
>CALGLP010000015.1 GCA_937930175.1 uncultured bacterium | reverse complement strand
AGGACGCTAGGTTCTCAGCCTATAAACACCGGTTCAAATCCGGTTGGGGCTACCAATTCGACGACAACATGTAGTGTCGGCGGGATGACCTATCCACAATAGGTTGTTCCGCCTTTTTTGTTGTTTCCCACTCATTCCCACTAAATACCCTATTTGGTCCTAAATTGGTCCTAAAATCCGTGTTTAAGGCGTTTTGGTTTTCTTGAACACAATTTTTTGTATGGAACAATGTTTAGCATATAGGAACTCGCATGAATTTTAAAAAACTCAGGAGAAAAAATGACAGGCGTACAAGCGAAATCGTGTTTGGGTTGCCCCCACAGGGTTGATTTTTACAGCAAGGAAGTTTGTTCTCAACTTGTGGGCTTAAGTGTAGAAGATAAAGAAAAGCGTATAGCAGATCTCTTCAAGCATTGTATCAAATATGTTCCCCCCGGTGCGCGTGGCCAATACAAGAAAAAACCTAAGCTTGGCAACAAGCCCGCCGTTCCAAGAAGAAAACTTTACCCCATAAGTAATTTATCAGATCTAAGAAGATCCTACGGCTTCAAGCCCGGTACATATCTTCTTTGCCAGGGCATAGAGGACACGCTCAAGGAAGATGATTTTGTTTATGACAGCGAACAAAGACAAGAAAACCCTAAGGCTGAATGGTGGCAATACAAATCCAATCAAGACGGGAGTAAAGAGGTTGTTAAACTTCCATCTTATAACGAGATGCAAGAGATATGGGATCGCGGAAGTAAAGACGAAGAAGAAGAACAATATGAATCAGATATAAGCCAAGGCCGGCTAGATCTAGGCGATAAGCCCACTAACAATATTGAGGAGCGCGAGAAGAACACTTCCAAGATTAAAGCAAAGCGTAAGCAAGAAGAACTTAAGACGACAATTGATAATGATTACATAGCAGAGGACAAGAAACATCGTCGAGAAGATAAGGGCATGAGCGCAAGTGCCTTCTTTAATGCTCGCATAACTTCTCAAAAGTTAATCTCAGAAGTGAAGTATGGAAGATTTGCTTGCCATGAATATAAGAAATTTTGCGAGGGAGTTTTTTCCTTCCACGGCATTAGTGATCACCACAAGTATAAATTCATGGATGCTTTGATCAAGCATGATTACGAAGCGCGATTTGTTACTGATGAAATGCGTTGGGAAGAAGAGGACAGGAAAAGAATGCTTTTAGAAGAGCTATTCCTGGACATGAAGTCCGGCTTGTTAGGGCGTGAAGCATTTTCACTTTTTCAAACAAGACTTATCAATCTAAGCCTAACTTGTGGAGTTAAAGAATATGAAAAAGTTAGAGACGAGGATTTGCTTCATTGGGGAGAATTTTTCTACACCGGGCGCCATAAGTACGAGCGTCCAATTCAGGAGGATTTAAAGAACAGAAGAGATTGCCTCTATCCCCATGGAGTGTCTTTCTTTGATGCAGAGGATAATGTATGGATCCCGTATCTTCTTGATGATGGAGATTTCAGCCCAGGGGCCAGGGAGCACCTTCTTAAAGACGAGTTGATGCTTTGCGCCTATCTAAGCAACAAAACGAAGAATTGGGATCAGGCCCTATCAGATGCCTATAAGGACATAAAAGAAAAGGCTAGAAACGTTCTTTATCTAACTGATGAAGGCAAGTCTTTGTCGGAGAGAGTGCGTCTTTGGGATGTTTGGCTAGGCGGGAGGATGGACGTTGAGAAGGTCAAGGATGATGCCCTTAGGGTTATTGCGGAGCGCATGCAACTCTTTGAGGGCAGAATGGCAGATATGGCCCATGAGCAAGGGAAGAGTGTCTCCTCCATAAGTAGAGATCTTCAGAAGGCCAGGGAATCAACAGGATACGTCCCGGAGGCCCCCAGGATGGCGCCACAACGCCCCGCGGAGCCCGTAAAGCCTAAGCCTATCATATGCCACAAGGCTACCATTAGGCAGATACCAAGCTCTTATACAATGTGGCTTTCATTCGGGAAAGTGCCTGAAAAGGCCTGGTTTGAGCGTAAATATGGCTCATGGGAGCCACGATGCAAAAAAAGTCTATTTAAATCTACATATACGGGAGGGAAAGATGGAACGTCAAATATCAAAGGTTGAGTTTTACGATCCAAGGCGCGGGTATGGGAAAACAAAGCTACCAGATGGCCGGAGCGTGTTTCTCCATTGGTCGGAGATCAAAAGCGAGAAGTCTTTTAAGTGCTTGTTCGAGGATGATGAGATCGAGTTTACCTTGATCACAACACCTAAGGGCCTAAGGGCAACGAATATTATAAAAATAAACCAAAGCGGGGAAGCGGTGAAACATGGTAGCGAAAAGCGATAAGCATTGGGCCAACGTGGCCCGGGATGGGAAGTGTTACACAGAGCTTGATTGGATCCGCGAGGATCCTGAGGGCATGGCGCAACTCTTCAAGGATAAGCTTGATGAAATAAAGCCTGAATATCAACGCCTTCACGCAAAAGAACGAGCGCCATTCTTAAATAAAATGGCAGAGCTTCAAATGTATAAAACTTGGGAATGGCACAAAACATACTTCTGGCTAACAGCGTTTAATATCATGGCAAGTGATCGCTTTAAAGAAGTAAAAGGACAGCTTAATAGATTTGAGCGTTTACTAGACTTATGCCAGAACAAAAAATTTCAAAGTGACCAATTCAATATTCATCAGGGCATAGAAAAAGCAAAACAGCTTCACATCAAAGACCTCTATACATTTATCAAAACAAAAAAGTCGGGAAATACCTTATATGCTCTTTGTCCTTTCCACGACGAGAAAACCCCTTCTTTTGTGATCTACGATGATGGTAGAAAGTTCAAGTGCCACGGATGCGGGGCTGGAGGAAGTCCGATTGACTTCTGGATGAAGCTAAAAAATCTAACATTTATTGAAGCCATTAAACAATTAGGAGGTGCAAATTGAGGAAGAATAAATTTACAGATGTTGGAAAGTGGGAGCTTTCTTGGTATAGAAACCTATCCTATCAAGCCAAATTTATCTATATCTACATGATAGAAAGGGCAGATATGGGCGGTTTTATTGAGCTTGATTCAGGATTTATTTCCACAATGACTTCTATGCCTGAAAATGAAGTTCAGGAAGCCTTAAAAGAGCTCAAAGATCAGTATGTGAAGTCTAAAAAATGGGCATGGATTAAGGAATATGTGTCTTTACAGAGAAATTTGCCCTTAAATCCAGAAAACAATGCTCATAAGTCAATTTTAAGCTGTATAAAAGATCGTCAGGCAGAGTTTAACACCGACGACATCCTAACATATTTAGGGGCTGACCCATCATTACTTAAAGAGCCCCTTCAGGGGCTTGAGGGGCTTAAGGGGCTTGGCAGGGGCTTAAGGGGCACAAGTAATAGTAAAGGTAATAGTAATGGTGAAGGTAATACTTATGGTAAGGGTAAGGGTAAAAGTAATGGTAATGGTGAAGTAATAGAAGATGTAATGAATAATAGACCAAGCTATATAAGAAAGTTCTCTTCTAAGGCTGATGAAGAAAAGGACAAAGAAGAGTTTATTGCTGAATCTGTTAGAAGTGCTCAAGAGAATAGAGATTCAGATTGGTGAAAAGCGGAAAAACTAAATTATTTATAAAAGCTAGCTTCTAGGGTTTTTTCTTCTTATCTTTCCCCCAAAAGTATAAACAAGGAGTTTTCATGCCAAATTCAGATGAGCTTTACGAAGCGATGAAAAATGATTTAGAGCTTTTCGCCGTTACGATTTGTAAGAACGTTGTTACGGATCTCCCGGTGCCTCAATTTCATTCCGAAATCTACAAAACCATAGCAAAAGAAAACAGAGTTGTCTTAAGCGCCCCGCGAGGGTTCAGTAAATCGACACTTGTTAGTAAAATATTTCCCTTGTGGCTTAGCCTCTATAAGAAATCAACAGATATTTGCATCATAAGTGCCTCAGAGAGCCTCGCGATCGAACACTTGCGCTATATCAAGCAAGAGATCGAATCGAATATGTTTCTTAATCACTTGTTCGGCGATATGCGAAGTGAAAAATGGACGGAGGATATGTGTATCCTGGCCAATGGTGTTACGATCCGCGCCAAAGGTGCCGGGGCGCAGATAAGAGGCTTCCGGCCTAGTTGCTTAATCCTCGACGACGTGGAAACAGATGAGAGCGTGGAAAGCGAAGAGCAGAGAAGAAAATTAAAAGATTGGTTATTCAGAGCTTGCTTAAATACGCTTTTGCCTGAGGGAAAATTTTTGCTTATAGGAACTCAGCTTCATCCGCTTTGCGTCTTATCGGAATTATTAAATGATGAGAGTAAGGATTGGGTTAAGAAAACTTACCAGGCTTACGTTGACGGGATCCAGGAAGAAGGCCATGAGCTTTGGCCAGGCGCTCGTTCCCATAAGTGGCTCCAAGGAAGAAAAGGGGAAATCGGCACAAGTGCCTTTTCTGCGGAGTACATGAATAACCCTATGCTCAATGAGAATTCACCAATTCAAGAAAAGCATATTCATTATTGGGATGTACTGCCGGAGCAGTTAAGCGTTTCGATTGCCCTAGATCCCGCTTATTCCGATGATGAGAAAGCAGATTACAAAGTCGCGGTCGCGGTCGGGATAGACGGAAATAATAAAAGATACCTTCTCGATTATGTTAGAACGCATAACCCAAGCGGGGAATACATAGATCAGGCAATCAATCTTTACCTAAAGTATAAATACAAAGTTATGGCCTTTGGCGTGCCAAACTCGGGAACAGAGAAGGAATTTTATAACAAGGTCGTTGAGAAGTCTATGTCGCGAGGCATTGGGCTTCCTATCGTGCCCCTATCAAATACTTTCGTTGATAGCACCGGGAAAGCAATCAGAAGAAAATCCAAACGCATCACAGCCTCATTACAGCCTCTATTTGAGCAAGCCAACTATCTCATCCATAAGTCTCACGTTGAAGCCAGGGAAGAGTTGCTTAGCATTGGCTTTAGCCGTTGGGATGATTTGACCGATGCCATGTGTTATTGCGAGCAAATTTTACAGCCCGTCTATAAAGGCTCCTGGGCCGATGAAGTAGATTATGACGATGATAGGGAGCCTCCAACAGCTAACTACGGGTTTGACTAGAAAGGGGAAACAATGAATTTTGATATGGATGATTTATACGATAAGTACAAAAATAAACTTATGCGGGAGAAAGATTCAAGCATGGACAAATATCTTTTGAGGATGTTGATTGATGATCAATTCAATAAAATCATTCAGCCTTTAGAGGATGAACAGAAAAGGAGTGAAGAAAATGAGCAAGCCGAAACCTAAACCAAGACCGGCGCCAAAGCCTAAAGACGTTTGGGCCGTAAAGATGCCGGAGCTAACAGAAGTCAGCCGGGGCAAAAACGTTTGGACAAGCAAATAGCACGAAAGGGGTGAGACAATGCCAAGACCATTCAAATCAAGAAAAACTCTACCAGAAGTTGCGCGCGTTAGAAGGGGCGTCAGCGTAGAGACGATCAAGACCAGGGCCGGAACTATAAACTATTCCAAAGGCCCGACAGCTAAAAAAGGCTAAAGAATCCAAAAGCGAAAGGATGTGATATGCGTTGAAAAAGCTTAAGGCAAAGAAAGCTAAATTACCTTTGAAGAAAGCAAAGAAGGGCAAAAATGGTAAGTAAGCAGTTTAATCGGTTAAGCCTATGGGAGCGATCTCGTAGGCTTTTCCATTATCCCGGGGAAAAAGCAAAAGAACAAACCAAAGGACACCATGAAAACTCACAAGTGCTGTAAGAAGTGCAAGAAGTCAATATTTACCATATTACTCGGAAGATTCTTGCCCAAGAAGCCACGCTCTAAACCAAAACCGCGGAAAGAAAGCAAGAAGAAAAGACAAGCCTAGCCTCCACAAGTAGTACCAATACACCCGATAACTCCATATTTACCTTTATTTACTAATAACCCTATAAGGATACTCTATGCCTAAAGATATACACAAGAAAGAAGCTAAACATGTAGCTAAACCTGATTTTAAGCGGAAGGAACTCACCTTACACCAAAAACAATGGGTGAAGTCTTACCTGGAAGGAAACTCAGCTTCACAGGCGGTCCGGGACGCTAATTACAATTGCACGACGAGAGATTCCGAGAAGTCTTTGGGATGGATCATTAAGAATAACCCAAAAGTAGCTATGGAGCTTCAGCAAGTCTTTCAAGAGAACGGATTGACCGACGACAAACTAGGAAAAGAGCTTGCCGGGATCATCTTTGGCTCAGATACAACTCCAAGAGATAAGCTCGCGGGGATAAGGACAAAATGGGAAGCCGAAGGACGTTTTAAGACTAATAATGGATCTACCGCTATACAGATCAATATAGGCGATAAGACGCGCGATCTATCCGACGTGGGCGCTCATGACTTATACGAGGCAGAACGTAGCCTAGAGAGGCAATTAGAGGCCGTTAGAGCACAAATACAAGCACGTGAGAGCGTGCCGGAGATACAAGAGATACTTAATCCCGTCGAGAATACGACTAAACAATGATTACTTTATAGTCTTTTATCTTATGGCTTATTCAATAGGGGCAACAGGACTTTTTAGAGGGGGGGTTTGTTTCCGGTTCAGTACGCAAGCTCGCGCATGCGGGCCAGTGCAAGCCCGGGAACAACACAGGGGAACAATTCCCACAGGGCACCATAGGCACCCAAAGGGGGCCTTAGTAGTACTATAAACCCGCTCGCTGAACTACACGCCAAAATTGAAAAGCCGGCCTTAGCCATTCTGGCTCAGTAAACTACAAATAAAAATTGAAATATTGGCTAGAGGATCTCTTCAATGGTTTTTAAATCTTTGAGGGCTTCTTGAAGGAATTTCTTTGGAACAGCCTTATCTTGGGAAAGTAGCTCTAAAGATGTTTTAATGCGCTGTAACAAGTTCCTGATCTTGGCTGATTTTTCATTTTCCATGCCAAAAGTATACCAAAACCTTAACCAGAAAGGAATATATGTATTGCAGTTTTTGTGAAACAGAAATCAAAGGCAATTTCAACAAAGAAACCAAACTCACTTGTTGGAAGTGTGTTGTTAAACTCATGAATCTAACAGGAAAACAACTAGAACAGCTTTATCTTAAGTTAATCGGCAAAGGCCGGCCAGAGAAAGCAAGTTTACTAGCATCATGGCTAGGGAAAGGAAATAGTGTCAGACAAGACAAGCAAACCACAAAGCCTCAAAGAAATAATCCCGGAAAGCATACTCGCGGATCTGTTTGGAATCGAAATGAAGAAAGATAAGAGCCGGCAGATCTCTTATTGGATTTCCCAGGGGTTAAAAAGCTTTAAAGTTGGTGATGAGAGATTCTTCCTGGAAAGCGATGTTATAGATTTCTTTTGGGATATTTGCCAAAAGTCTAGGAGTGGTTTTTTAGGCACCCCTTAGGGAGGCTTAGGCACCCCTTAGGCACCCCTTAGGCACCCCTCTTTTGAAAAGCCATACCTACATACCCCTAAGCCATTTTACACAGGAAAACGAAGAAAGGACGAAAGGATGAAAAAAGACGATTTTACGGACAAAGATTATGAGACTTTTGATGAAGGCTATAAGCCTTTGGATGAAGGCGCGGAAAGGATCAAAGACGTTTTCAGGTCAATGGAGGAGCCAGAAGTTAAGCGTGTTAAGTTTGAGGACAGCAAGGGCAACAAAAAAGACTTCCTGGCTAATCTCAAGGCAGATCAGGAAAGAGGATGGCGCGACATAAGCCCGGCAATATGGGAATTCTTTGAAACGGAGCCTAGCAAATTGTCAGACAAAGACGCGGAAAAGCTAAAAGATATAAGCAAACATGCTTTCAGTCAGGGCCGGTCATTATCAGAAGGCTTGAAGCTTTTGAGAGATCTTCAAATCCAGGTCGGGTTTCCCCGCGGTCGGGAAAAGTCTTTTGAGAAGATATGGGAGTTCGTAGCCATGGAAAACCAGATCAAGGATCTTAAAGCCAGGCAACAAGCGCTAGAGGGGGCGACTTATGACATACGAAGCTATATTGTCCGAGAATAGGCTTGAAGATGTTGTTCAAAGCTACTACCGCATGAAAAGAACGGGCTCGCTTTATCGCTCCACTTGTCCTTTTTGTGAAAATGAGGATTTAGAAGGAATAAAGAAAAGCGAACTTGAATCGTTCTTTGTTAATCCAAGAACACAGACTTGGACGTGCTTATTGTGTTGGCACGCGGGCTCAGCCGTTGACTTTATAAGAATGATCGAGCCTTGCAGTTTTAAAGAGGCATTTAAACTTTTAGAAAACAGAATAAAAATACGGAGGAAAGAAAATGGAATTTAAACCTGAACACCTGGAAATGGGCTACGAGCTATACCTTCAACAAAAAGGATATGGTAAGGAAGTAGCTGAGTATAAGCATTTAAGAAAAGAATTATTAAAAAATAATAATGAGCAGACACGCATAGCCTATCGCCAAAAAGTGAACGAGCTCAATACAGCACTACAAGAGGAAATGGCCAGGAGTAAAAGTTTAGGAAATCTCGAGGACGAAACAGCCTTGATCACCAAAGAGATCGGCCAAAGAGTTAAAGAAGAAGAAATTTATGAAAAAGGGTATGGGGAGAAAGTTCCTCATGGATGGACCACAGACCAGGCTCTAAGGCTTAAAATTGCCAAACAAGTCTTTGATGATAATCCGACTACGGCTAACGCCGGAAATTATATAAATGCTATGTACAAAGGCGACATGGCCGGGGAGCTTTCCCGGGAACGTGAAGAACGTGCTCGCTCAAAACATCAAGAAGCTTTGGAAGGATTTTCTCAGACGTCAGAGCAAGCACTTCAAAAAGAACAGGAGCTTCAAGAAAAGATTAAGCGCGATGAGGAAGAACGCAAACAGCGCATTGAAGAAGAAAGAAGGCAGATGAATGATAAGCGTTTACGCCGGAAGGCAGATACGAAGATGCCACTTTCCCCGCGTGAACAGCAAGAAATTGATGAGGGAGTTCGTGAGGCAACAATGAGAAAAACATTACGCGCTTTAGGCGATGATTCTTACGGATACAACATAAACGATTAAGGAGAATGAAAATGGAAGAAAACGAAATTGATGCACATGCACAGGCGCCGGAGACACCAGAAGAAACATCCGTTCCAGAAGTAGAACAAGAGGCCACACCAGAAGTAAAAACTGATATTACCGACGAAGATATAGAAAAAACACCAGATCTCACCAAGGAATTCGATGAGAAAGAATTGAATGAAGTTGATGAGAAAGGATCTACGCTACGCGAAAGGCTCGCGGAAGAGCGCCGAAAGTTAGCTCAAGCTGAAAAAGAAAAGCAAGACATTCTTCTTCAACAGCAACTTGCTCAAGAAGAAAAGCCGGCGTACAGCATTGAGGATTTAACTGCCTTCTACAACAGCACAGAAGATCAGGCAAGCCGTCAATGGGCTTACGATCAGATAAAAGCCATAGAGAAACAGAATACGATTGACCTTGTGCGCAAAGAATATGAAAAGCTAGAGGCGAATAAGAATTATCAGCTTGCGCAACGGGATGCCTTGATTAAATGCCAGACCGAATTCCCCGAGGCCTTCGAGCGCGACAACAGAGGAAATTTTACAGGACGATGGAACGAGAATTCTATTCTCTTTCAAAAAGCCAGGGCCTTGTATAACTCAGATCCGGGAATCTCCTCGCATCCTTTCGGGCTTTACGGAGCCATGGCCATAACCGCGTCAACGCTATTAAAGGATCATGTTAATTATCGAGCGCGTGAGAATCAACAGCTAAAAAATAAATACGCTCGCTTACAGACAAAAGTTATGACCGAAGGAGGGGGCAACGCATCAAACTATGTGCCTGGTAACGCCGGCCTTCAAAACGCCATGGCCAAGCTAAAGGCAACAGGCTCAATGAAGGACGCCTCGTCAGCGATGGGAGAAATATTACGCAAAGGCGGGATGATCTCAGACTAAGATGGAGGGAGTATGCCCTTGGAGCAATCTGAGGGCTATTTCTTTTCTTTGAGCTTCTTAAAGATTCGCTCTTGGCTAGGGTCTAGCTCTTTCCAAAATGTATTACCAATCTTTCGGGAGTTTTTCAGCAAATCCACAATTTCCGAAACATACTTTTCGTCGTTGATACGGTCAGGGTTTGCAATTCTTATTGAGAAATCTGCGACCTGTTCGGCAGTTTTTGACGGATTTAAAGTTCCGAGCGAGAATCGAGTGATTATGGCTGATATTCTCTTGAGAGCAGTACTCAGGTCTTTTTTCTCAATCTTTATTTCTTTGGCTGATAGTGTTTGCCATTTTTTCAACTCGCTCATTTTATTTTTAAATTGAACATCTTTTAAATCATAATTTATTTGTTTAAGCAAATGTTCTTGAACTTTTGCCTTGTACCTGGATTTACTTTCCGAAATGGCTTTTTCGGCATCACGAAGAAATGATGTTGAAAATTGTATTCTGGCTTTTACATCATTCTTATCTGGAATTTTCTGCTCTTTAAATTTGTCGTAGAGCATCCATATATCTGGAAAGTCAATATCGAGGAACAAGACAATCTTTGTGAACACATCATAAGAGGGGAGTATCTTATTCTTTTCCATGTTCAAGATTGCGGTAGGGGTTTTACCAACTGCCTTCGCCACAGCCGTTGCAGTTATTTTTTCTTTTTGCTCTTGCCGAAGATGATGAAGGAAATCCCCAAATTTCATTGTTTTCCAATTTATCATAGAAGCATTAAACCACACAACAAGGAAGCCGTCAATCTAAATTAAGAAATCAAATCAGTTCACTTCGGTTCAAAAATAATCTTGACAGACAATATCTTAAGTGATACCATACATCTAAATAGTTCAAATCAGTTCAGTTTTAAAATATTGTTCTTTATCAGGTATTGGGTTTCTCGTCGAGGAAAGACAGATTTTTGGGAGTGCTAGGATATGGCTTGTCCAAAGATCGTTGATTGTGGCTTATCGTAGAGCCATTTTTTTAAAGTTTAAAACTGCAAAACAAATTTTTTAATAAAGGAGGTGATTTAAATGAAGTTACCAGGACTTAGGATGGCGCGCAAGCGAAATGATCTAACACAGTTTGGGCTCCAGGAAAAAACAGGTATTACAGAGGCCCGGTTGTGCCGGCTAGAAACCGGGAGATCTGCTCCTACTGACTATGAGCTTAGCACGTTGGCCAATGCGTTAGGAGTTACCCAGGAAGAGTTACGTTATGGATCTAAACCAGAATAATCTTAAAAGCGAAAGGGGGTCAGCATGAGTAAAAAGGTAATGGAGTTAGTTGATAAGGATTTAGGAATTAAGCAATGCAAAGTTTGCGGTGCTGTTAAAGGGAGTTGTGTTAAGAACGGGAGAGCTGTTCGCGGTTCGTGGCAATGTCAATACGGGTGCGTGATGCCGGCCAGGGCCCCTATTACGAAAAGCGAGGGCTAAATGATCAAAGCATATAGACCAGATGGACAAACAGAAGTTGGAGGAAAGTTAATAGATGAACTTCTGGAGATCGTTGGGAACTTTTGCCTTGAGCATAAAGGCCAAGGACAGGATTTCGTCAGCGAAGAAGTATTAAACGCAATTTCGATTGTTTTTCGCTCATCATTAGTTGGGGCTTGTGTCGTGGATGGGTATAGTCGAGAAGAAATAAAAAAAGAATTGGATGAGTGGAGCCAATATATCAAGGAAAGTTGTTTGAGGCATTATGAAACATTTTGCAAAACAATGGGAGGATTAAATGAGCGCACAATATAAAGATGTTTGCCCAATTTGTGAATTTGAAATTGAGAAAGAAGATCAAGGAGAAGTTGTCCATGACATTATCGGCATAAGTGTTCACAAAGGAAAATGTTTAAAGCAATACAAGGAATTACTTGAGAGCAAGACACATAAAAAAGATGGAGACATTCTCGGAGCTTGCGCAGAGTGTAGATTTCCTGTCAGAGAGTATGAGGATTTTTCTGTCTTTAGATGTAATGATAGTGAAAAGAGAAGGCTTACAACGTTTCCAGAGTTTGATGAGCCTTTTGTTTTCGTTCACGATGATTGCATGGATAAGTCTAACGAAAAGGAACAGGCTATCTGTTCAGAGTGCGCCAAGAAATTAAAAGAACAACAAAACTAGGAGGGTAATTAAATGAAAGAAACAAAACCATTTTTCAGGTGGATGGTTGAAGAATCAAAAAACGAAAATATTTTTACGTGTTTGGTTAAGGATTTGCGTGGGGATGGAGCTATCCTCGAAACTTTGGACACTTTAAACAGAGACGAGGAAGAATGGAGAACATATTTATACCTTCGGGGTTCTTGCATGAACGCATTTTGGGTGTTGTCAGAAGCATTTATAAAATACAAAAAATATCTCTTGGAACACGAGAAAAGACGCTGTCTGGAAAGAGTCGAAGAAATCGAAAACGAACTTGAGGAGGCATGATGGCAACAGGATGTTTAAAAAAGTGCAAGTGCGGAAAATATTATCAATTTTTTATCCCAAAGCAAAGACAGGAAGATATTTCTGGTATGTCGAAGGATGAGCGAAGGGAATTGGATTTTAGCGAAAAAATGGATGGTGAGCTTGAGGGGTTGGAAATCTTCGCAAGAATATTTGATGCGAAATTTGTTGATGTTGGAAACTTAGAAGCCTTCCAATGTCCTTGTGGGAGAGTTTTTGATATTGATGCCCTAATAAACGAACCGCAGAGAACAACATCGGTAGTAATTCCAAAGAAGGAGGCATTATGAGCGCCATTAAAAAAATGATCAAATGGTTTACCCGGAAGAAAAGTTCCAAAGGTTTCAATTTCAATATGGATGAGGAAGCTTATTATGATCTACTTTCACAAGTTGAAAGAGGAGACTATTGATGGATAGGGAGCAAGAGATCCGCGATGGCCTTATGTTAGCTCAAAAGATGCTTGATGTAGCCAGGGAAAAATTTGAAAAGACTACTAAAGGCATGGATTCAGTAGTTAAGACGGCCATTGATCACGAGCAAAGGATGTTTGAGGCGTTGTGTAGCTATGTTGACGCGCGAAGGAGTGTTGAAGAGATCGCGGACAAAATCGAGGAATGGGAGTTAAACGAACAATTAAAAAAGGAAAATGAAGATGCCAAGTTCAGAGAACAATAAGCCGGACAAAGAGGAAGTTGATGAGAAAGGTGTGCCACTTAAGAACAGAATTGCTGAGGCTCGCCGGAAGTTGCACAAGGTAGAGAAGGAAAAAGAAAAACTACTCCAAAAGCGAAACGAGCCAAGGATTGCTTTTAGAGAATTCTTACAAAAAAATAATCTTACAAGCGAGGAATAAATGAAAACAATAGCTTTATACGTCCGCGTCTCAACGGAAAATAAGGGGCAATCATTGGACAATCAGCTAAACCCTTTGCTTACGTTTGCCCAGGCCAAGCTAGAATTAACTAGTGAGTGGGAAGAGATAAATATCTTCGCGGAATATAATTCTGTATCAAGGGAGCTAAGGTGCTTAGACGATGATGGGTTTCTTGAGAAAATCTATAAGAATAAGAAAACGGGCGAAGAGAGATCAATCCGCATCTATGGAGATAAGGCTTCCGGCTCCAAGAGTGATCGCAAGGCCTTTTCTATGATGCTCAATGATTCAGACAAGATGTTATTTCAATGGCTTATCTTTTGGAGCATGGATCGCTTCTCAAGGGAAGGATGGAGCAACGTTTGCGGATATATTAAGAGGCTAACGCGTAACGGCGTTGCGCTTCTATCCTATACTGAATCCTGGCTCAATACGGCTGAGGATAATCCAACGACAGAGCTTTTAATGACTATCTTTGCATGGCTAGCTAAAGTCGAAAGAGCAAAAATTTCTTCCCGCGTGAAAGCCGGCATGGCCCGTTCAAAGGTAGAAGGAAAGAAGCTTGGCCGGCCAGAAGGCGCCGGGGATAAACGCCCACGGATCCGTTCAGGGTACAGGGAAAGATGGAAAAAGGTAGATGCCATGTTAAACGAGAAATAACAAACTAAGGAGGTTTTAAATGGTTGACGAAAATAAAAAAGTATCCTGTGAATATTGCCATAAGCCTATTCTGCAGTGCGATCTTGCTGTTGATTTTCGCGGATTTTTTGACGATGAAGCCGAAAATACGTGGTTTAGTCCTTGTTATTTTCACAAAGAATGTCTTGAAAGGGATAAAAAGGAAAACCAAGAAGGAATAAAAATAAGAAGGATGGATTTTAAAAGGAGGTTTTAAATGGTTAAGGAGAATATTCAGATAAATTTTGATGCTCAGCTATGGACCGCAGACGAATCAATAGCGTTTCTCAGAACTTCAACATCAGCTTTTTACAGGGGAATTAAGTCGGGTAAGATTCCTAAAGGAAAAAAGGTCTTAGGGAGAAGATTGTTTCAAAGAAGAGAAATTCAGGGGCTAGTTTGTGAAAAAACCTTGGCTAACGCCTAATAACGGCATTTGGTACAAGCTTTGGGAAGAACGCGGTCCTGATGGAAGGCCAGAGCGCAAAAAGGAAAGCTTAAGGGATGAATCCGGCAAGCTTTTCAGGGTAGTATATAACTCTAAGGGCGAGGCCACCAATCGCGATGATGCCGTTGTATTGCTTGATCGAAGCTTGAAGATGAATGGCGAAAAGGTTTCAAGCAAGACACCTATGGCTCAAGCTATTATCAAGGCAAGGAAGCGATGGGAAACACAAGCCAAACCTTTAAAGCCCGAAACCATCCGATCATATATAAAAGATATATCTCTTCTAGCAAAGTTTCTGCCCCCGTATGTTGAGGACATAACCGAAGATCACATTATTGATATAGGGCATAATCTTGGCGAGTATTTGAAAAAGGACCTTAAGCCCATCAGCCGGATTGACTACCTCAAAAGTCTTTCTGCTTTCTTTGTGGCTCTCGTAAAAGAAAGGACATTAACTAAAAATCCTGTCATTGGATATGGACTATCAGCAGAAGGTAAGATTGTTGAGCCTTTTATTGAAAAACAAATATTGGACCTTATAGAAGGCGCGAAGGGAGCGCAATCACAATACAATGTTTTTCCATACTATACGCTTCTGATGGTAGCCTTACAGATGGGGATGCGCCTCATGGAGTATGTTCATTTTCGATGGCAACACATTGATTGGAAGAATCAGCAGTATAACATTTTTCAGGATAGTACTTTTGATCCAAAGTATAGCAAGGCCAGAACGATCTACATTCCAAAGATTAGTTTTGAATTGTTGAAGAAGATTCGCCAAAACGAAGGACATGTTTTTTTAAAGCCAACCGGCAAGCCTTTGGATGCTCATTTAAACAGAGATTTTCTGGATGATATCTTTAAGGCTTCCGGCATTAAGCTAACAGAGAATCAAGATAAGGATCTTCACCAATTCAGAAAAACCTTTGCTAGTTGGCGCCTAGCGTGTGGTCAGCCTCCCTATCGGCTTATGTATGATCTAGGGCATAGCTCCATGGATACGCTTCTTAAGCACTATGCAAATAGAGTATCGAACCCATCGAAGAGAATGATGGAAATATTCGGAGATTTTAGATAAGAAAGGAGAAAAGGTCCTAAAAAGGTCCTAAACGGGAAATGATGGCTCGACGACAAACGACACCAAGTTTCACAACGCTAGGTTCTCAGCCTATAAACACCGGTTCAAATCCGGTTGGGGCTACCAGTAAGCTCTCTCTCGTAGGGAAAAGAGAGAGGTAAAGGGCCATGATTGATATCATCAATCATGGCCCTTTTCATGTTTTTATTTTTTAAAAGCGTGGCCGTTATCTTCTCGTTGTTTCAATATCCTTTGCCTGGTCGACATAGTTCTGGCAGAAATTTAAACATTGTAGTACACTGAACATTTCTCTCCGATACATTCTTTGAATGTGCGGAGTAAATTCGGTCGAATAATTTACGTTCCTCGCGTTGTTCGACCCAATTACAGTTTGATTTGACTTTTGGGAAAATTGGGACTATCCCAGCTCTCTATGGAAATATTTCGAGGAAGCTGGGGCGTTCGTAAAATTGTGACCTCATTTATGGCGCTGATTAGTATGCAAGAAATTTCCCTGGCCTTTGGGGGGCCGCTTGTCTTTGACGGATTAAGCTTACAGCTTGAGCCTGGAGAGCGTGTTGCCTTGATTGGTCGTAACGGTGTTGGTAAGACAACCTTGATGAAGGTCGTGGCCGGTGAGGTTGAAATTGACAAGGGAGAATTGATTTATCAAAAAGGTGTGAAAGTGACCTACTTGCCCCAAGAGGTTTCCAAGGATGTGCAAGGCACGGTGTTTGATATTGTTTTTTCTGGTTTGGGCGAGCGCGCCAAACTTCTAAGCGATTATCATCATCTTACCCATCGGCTTCATAGTGAGCACACTGCTGAATTGATGCAAGAACTTGATCGCTTGCAAGCTGAGCTTGATGCGACCAAGGGTTGGGATCTTAACATGGAGGTTGAAGTGATGTTGTCTCATATGAAACTCGATGGAGAAGCGGCTTTTGAAACTCTTTCGGGAGGGCAAAAGCGACGCGTGCTTTTAGCCAAGGCTCTTATCATTAACCCTGAGATCCTTCTTTTGGATGAGCCCACCAATCATTTGGACATTGATACCATTAACTGGCTAGAAGCTTTTCTTCAAAATTATGCGGGCACCTTATTTTTTGTCACCCATGACCGCATGTTCATGACGCATTTAGCGACGCGCATTATTGAGCTTGACCGCGGTAAGATTTTTAGTTGGTCTTGTGACTATCAAACATTTTTAGAGCGTAAACAGATGGCCCTGGACGTGGAAACAGTTCAGCGTGCAGATTTCGATAAAAAGTTGGCTGAGGAAGAAGTCTGGATCCGCAAAGGGGTGAAAGCTCGACGTAGTCGCAATGAAGGCCGCGTGAAAGCCCTTGAGCGTATGCGGGAAGAGAAGAAGGCGCAGCGTCAGCAAATTGGCCAGGCACGCATGCGCGCGCAAGAGACAGGGTCGTCGGGACACTTGGTGGTCAAGGCCTCGCATTTAGGTTTTAGTTATGGAGAGCAGTGTATCATTCGTGATTTCTCGACGCAGATCATGCGTGGGGATAAGATTGGCGTGATTGGCGCCAACGGTTCTGGTAAGACGACTTTGCTACGTATTCTTTTGGGGGAGCTTGCTCCCCACAAAGGTAAGTCTCGCCTTGGGACCAATCTGGAAGTTGCGTATTATGATCAATTGCGCGAACAGCTTGATGAAGAACGAACGGTGATTGAAAATGTGACCAAGGGCGGCGACACCGTTACGATTAATGGCAAGCCGCGGCATATCATTGGTTATTTGCAGGATTTCTTGTTTACCCCTGATAGGGCGCGCACGCCTATCAAGGTCTTGTCCGGTGGTGAGCGCAATCGTCTTTTCTTGGCACGTCTTTTTACAAAGCCTTTTAACTTTTTGGTCATGGATGAGCCGACCAACGATTTGGATATTGAGACCCAGGAGCTGTTGGAAGAAATTCTGATGGAATATGCTGGCACGTTGATTTTGGTAAGCCATGATCGCGCGTTTTTAAACAATGTGGTGACCTCAACGATTGTGCTTGAGGGTCACGGCGAGGTGTATGAATATCCTGGCGGTTATGATGATTGGTTGACACAGCGTGCGGCAAAGGTTAAAGAAGCTGGGCCTATGCGCAAAGCCGTGAAACAAGAAAGCCTGATAAAAAAAGAAGACGCTTTTAGAAAGCTTTCTTTTAAAGAAAAAAAGGAATTGCAAGAGTTGCCCGCCTTGATCGAAAAGTTAGAAGAAGAGCAGGGCAAGCTTTATGAGCTTTTAGCGGATGTTGATTTTTATCGTAGGGATCCCAAGGGCGCGGATCACGCGCAGGTTAAAGTCGAGGCCTTGGGTGAAGAAATTTTTAAGGCCTATGAGCGCTGGGAATATCTGGAGGCTTTTGAGGGTTTTGGCGTGTAATGGTCTTGAAAGAAGAGCTTTAAGAAATTTTGTTGACAAATGTCGAGCTGTGAAGTAAATTAAACGCAATGGTAAATAGGTGAGTAGATAGTCATATGCGCAAGGAGCAAGATTTACTGCCTTGCGTTTTTTTCTACCTCGATTTACTAAATTCTATTGGAAGGAGGTAGTGCGTAATGACTAAAGGAAAAGTAAAATGGTTCAACGACCAAAAAGGTTATGGGTTTATAACCCCTGATGATGGCAGCAAAGATTGTTTTGTTCACCACAAGGCAATTCAGGGTGAAGGTTTTAAGTCTTTAGCTGAAGGACAAGCAGTTGAATTTGAAGTCGAAGATGGCCCTAAGGGTCCTCAAGCAACAAACGTTGTAAAGATATAACTTCAAAAAATCATAAGGGGCCCGGCATTGTGTAACGCCGGGCCCCTTATTTTCTTCCCACCATGAACATATCGAGAGCTTCATCCGCCTACGCAGGATACAACAGGGTTCTTCGTGGAGGAATGCGAAAATGGTATCAGCATTGCCGCTTCGGCGGATGTTCGCCCTTTTCTTAGAAAGGCGGATGAATCCTGCGAAGTCCGCCACCGAATCAATGGCGGACGAAGCGGGATCACATATAGAAAGGTACCGCGACTTTAGTCGTGGGGCTTCATCCTATGGCGATTATTGGCCTTACTACATTAAGACATTTACTCGATGAGGCCATAACGTATGGAGATTTATCCGCGGCCAAAAAGTTAGTCGCCGAAGGCCTGCGGATTGCCCAAGAGTGGGACTGGTCTTCAGAGATAGCGTATTTTAAGGCCCAGAGAGAAATCATTGAGGGAAATGATCGCGACGCGATGATTTATTTAGATTTGGCGATCAAGCACAATCCTTGTGATGGCGCGGCGTACAATGATCGTGCTTTGTGCATGATTGAGCTTGGCATGGTGCAAGAGGCTTTCTTGTATTTTGACAAAGGAATCGCAAGCGAACCGGATTATGCCAATATTTATCACAACAAAGGATGGTTGCTCAATCAATTGGGCCAACATCAAGAAGCCCTGCCTTTCTTTGAAAAGGCCCTTGCTCTTGAGCCAGACCGGGCTGTGACTTTTGAAAATCTAGCGGATACGTATATACATCTTAAAGAAGTGCAGAAAGCCATTAGCGCTTTGAGAAAAGCAGCGCAGCTCCTGACGTTGTCACAGCTTAAGATCAAAGAGCAGATTGATGCCAAGATTGAAATATTAGTTAAAGGAACAATGTAATGCCGATCGTAGAACCTGTGATAAGGCCACCTTCAGAGGCAGATAGTTTTCTCCTGCAGGTTACGCTTGGATGCTCCGCTGATCATTGTAGTTTTTGCGGTGCCTACAAAAGCAAACCTTTTTGCATCAAAGATCCCAAGGTCATAAGCGCGGATATTTATGCGCATGCCCGTCGGCATCAAGAGACTAGACGCGTTTTCTTGATGGATGGCGATGCCCTTGTTTTGAGCAATAGCAAGCTTGTTCCCATCCTGGAAAATTTAGAGCAGGCTTTCCCCAGATTAGCGCGTGTTTCAAGTTACGCCAATGGATGTCATATCACGCGAAAAAGCGATCGCGAGTTAGAAGAGCTTTCTGCGCATAAACTAAGCCTCCTTTATATGGGCTTGGAAAGCGGGAGCCAGGATGTTTTGGATCGATGCGGAAAGTCTTCCAGCGTTGAGGAAATGATTCAAGCGGTTCACAGGGCAGAAAAAGCACGGATTAAGTCTTCGGTTATTGTCTTGCTTGGTTTGGGTGGCAGAAAACATTCCAAGGATCACGTTCAAGGTACCATTGCGGCATTGAATCGAATGCAGCCAAGATATTTATCTTTTCTTTCGCTTATGGTTATTCCTGGAACACCTTTAGCGCGGGAAGTTGAGCGTGGTGATTTTGAGGAATTAAACGTGATGGAGTTGTTGAGGGAATCGTATGAAATCATGCAAGGGATTGATCTCCAGAAAACAATTTTTCGTTCAAATCACGCGTCAAACCATCTTGCATTGGAAGGGACACTCCCTAAAGATAAAGCGATGTTGTTAAGAACTCTGGAGGCTGCGCTTGAAGGGGATATCAGCTTGAGGCCAGAAATATTTAGAGGTTTGTAGAAAAACCATTTGTTTGTACGGTGACCTATAGGCGCTTGAAGATTAAAATGAGAAAAAGCTTTCTAACGGAGGAATAGGAGATAGAATAGAGATGTTAAAGGCATCGGTCCGCTGCAATCGTTTAAACTTCGCGTTGTCCTAAAAGAAATTGATTTAAAAGCTCCATGAAACCATTTTCCCATCATTCAAGAAAACATGACCAGGCCCGTCATAGGGGTCACCCGTCTTCGCGTCCTCAGCCGCGAAGAATAGTCAATGAAGACGAAGGGCGTTTCTTTGCTGGGGTTGCCCTTGATCCTTCGCCACGCATGCGCCTCGAGGAGGGTCTTCCTGAGCTCACGATGAGGGTGATGGATTTGATTTGTCCTATTGGCATGGGGCAGCGGGGGCTCATCGTCGCGCCACCTGGTTCAGGCAAAACAACGCTTCTTAAGCATATTTGTCAGGCTGTGGCTCAAAGTTGTCCGACCGTTAAGCGGTATTGCTTATTGATTGATGAACGGCCAGAAGAGGTCACAGATTTCCGACGCAACATATCCGCGGAGGTCCACTGGTCTTCATCGGATCAACCCTATGATCATCATGTGGCCACAGCCAATGCCTTGATGCAGCAGGTGTACCGCGAAGTTTCTTTAGGGGAAAATGTGATGGTCTTGATTGATTCCTTGACGCGGCTGGCACGTGTTCATAATGCGGAACGGCCTTCGGGCGGTAGGACCTTGTCTGGAGGCGTGGATGCCCGCGCCCTTGAGATTCCTCGACGCATCTTTGGATCGGCGCGTAACATCGAGAACGGAGGATCTCTGACGATCCTGGCAACGATCTTGGTGGAAACTGGTAGCCGCATGGATCAAGTTATCTTTGAAGAGTTTAAAGGAACAGGGAATATGGAAATCTTTCTTTCGCGTGATATTTCCAATCGTCGCATATTTCCAGCTATTGATATTTCCAAAAGTGGAACACGCAAGGAAGAATTGTTGCTTGGCAAAGAGGAAATGGCTCAGGTGAAAAAGTTGCGTTGTGCTCTTGCGGGTTTGGGGCCGATTGAAGCCGCGCAGGCTCTGATTGAAAAATTAAAGGTGTATCCTACTAATAACGATTTGCTTGCCGCTATCAGTTCGCATTCTTAGAAAAGTATTGAAAGTTGGTTTTAGGGAGCCCCGCGGGTATTCCCGCGGGGCTCCCGAACAATCCTTTCGCCAGAATTTCTTGATTATCTTAAGCTTCCCATTTATACTAAGGCCTGTGTTGCAAAAGAATCCCTGCGTTGTTGTGGACCAGGGAGAATAAATCTTTAAAGACAGCGTCATGACCTTGAGCCCTTCGCTAAAAGAGGGGCACCCAGACCTGCCCAAAGGTCATCCGCCTACGCAGAATACCACGGGCTTGCACGTTGAGAAATGCGAAAATGGTGGCACCAGTGCTTCGGCGGATGTTCGCCCTTTTTTGGAAAGGCGGATGAAACCTGCGAAGCTCCCAAATAAAAGTTTTGGAGCGAAGAAGGATCACATACAGAAAGGTACCGCGACTTTAGTTGTGGGGCTCCATGAATATATTGATCCAGTTTGAACAAAAGCCTTTTTTCTTCACAAAGCCAGACGTCATTGTTTGCTGTAAAAATCCTTCGCAATTGGCGGATGCCTTTCATCAACTGGAAGCGCTACGCCGGGAGGGATTTTATATTGCTGGGTTTCTTTCATATGAGGCAGGGTATTGCTTTGAAACAGTTTTTCATCAAGATCAAGAATACGCTTTTCCGCTTTTGCTCATGGGCGCGTATCGAAGGCCAGAGTCTTTTGCTTTCAAGGGATCAAGAGCGACGCATTTTGCCGTTCATGAGTTCTCTCTCAATATTTCAAAAGAGGAATATGCCTTGGCAATTGCTCACATCCGAGCGGCCATTGCCTCGGGTGATGTATATCAGATCACCTATTGCATTAAGTTGCATTTTTCTTTCTCGGGGGACGCCCAAGATCTTTATGCGCAGCTTTTGCGTCGGCAACCAGTTCCATATCCCGCCTATCTTGAAACAGGCCAATACAAAATTCTTTCTCTTTCTCCGGAGCGCTTGATCAAGAAAACAAAGAAACGGCTTGTTGTGGAGCCCATGAAAGGGACATGGCCCAGAGGCAAAAATTTTCTTTCAGATGTAGCCGCAGGCTGGCAGCTTGGCCATGATGAGAAAAATCGCGCCGAAAACGTAATGATTGCTGATCTATTAAGAAATGATTTAGGTAAAATTGCGAATCGGATTAGAACGCCAAAACTTTTTACGGTCACGCCATATCAAACGCTATATCAAATGACCTCCACGGTTAAAGGGGTCCTTGCTAAGGAGAGGCCAATAATTGATATTTTTAAAGCCATTTTCCCATCGGGATCTGTGACTGGTGCACCGAAAATTCGCGCGATGCAGATCATCCAAGGCCTTGAGCGCGAGGAACGTAAAATTTATACCGGCGCTATTGGCTATATCGCGCCGAATCATGATTTTTATTTTAATATTCCGATCCGCACTTTATTACTCGAAGGCAGCCACGGCGAAATGGGCATTGGTGGCGGCATTGTTTGGGATTCCACGCCCCAAGGGGAATGGGATGAAGGTTTGCTGAAAGCCAGATTTCTTACGGATTTGTCCGCAACAGCATTTTGCGCGTAAGCGTTTAAGAGGTCGGGAAGAGGATATTGTTTTGTGGACTCTTAAAAGAAGACAGAAGATAAAACTAGAAGTGCGAAACATGCCACAAAGATCCCAAAGTTAATTTTCGCGGCAACTTTGAAAAGTAAGTTGATTGAAAGCAATCCAACCACAAAGGAAACAGCCAGGCTTACAAGATTTTCCGCTGAGAATTGAGCCTTGCGTAAATTAAGAAGAATATTTCCCGCAAGGATGATCGGAAGGCTCATCAAGAAGCTTAGGCGCAGAGCAACAGTTTTATCAAAGCCTTTCATAAGAAGGCAGGCGATCGTTGTTCCTGAACGGGAAAGTCCAGGCAATGTTGCGAGGCCCTGGATGATACCTAACATAGCTCCATCTATGGGTTTTAGATCTTTAGTATCTTTTTTTCCTTGATTTTGTGAGCGAAGTTGAAGCCCTGCGGTAATCAATAAAAGAAGAGCAACAAGGATTGTGATGGCTTTTCCAGAGTTCTCAAAGGAGAACGAGAAATGTTTGATGCCAGACATCACGGCAAATCCTAAAACGCTGCTGATGAGCGTTGTCAAAAGAAGGAAGCGAAAGGTATTTCTTGTTTCTATGTCTGTGTGCTTAAAGGCAAAGAGCGCTTTGATGAGGGCAAAGATTTCGGCTCGGAAATAAACCAAAGCGGCAAAAAAAGTGCCTAAATGTAAGAATAAAGATTGGAGAATAAGCTCTTCGATAGTAAAGGTGGAATGAAAAAATTTGACTTTGGCCAAGACAAACATTCCTTCAGAGCTCACGGGGACCCACTCGGTCACGCCTTGAATGATTCCTAAGATAATGGCTTCCAACATTGTCCTCTCCTTTGGTGGATGATTTTTTCATCATAACATAAAATATTTTTTTGCGTTAAGGAAATAAAACAAAATGTAAACATCCTTTTTTTCAGCAGGGGGCTTGTGCTATAATTTCGTCTGTAGTTTTGCCACCCATAGGTAACGATATCTTTTGAGGAGTGTTATGGCGTCTTTCAAGCCAAAGGCCTGGTTTGTCCTTTTCTTCAGCCTTGTCTTTTTGTTTTCTCCTATTGCGAAAAGTTGGGCCGCTAAGAAAAAACGTGGCATAGGAAAAATTTCTGCGCGGTCTGTCATCTTTTCCAATAGCACACGAGCTAAACGCCTTTACGGGAAAAACGTTAATACGCGTGTTCCTCCGGCGAGTACGGTCAAGGTCCTTACCGCTCTTTTAGTTTTAGAAAAGCTTCCCCTCGACAAGGTTGTGACTGTTAGTAGCAGAGCGCTTTATCCTCAGCCAAGCAAGATTCATGTGAAAGCTGGGGAGCAGTACGACGTCAAAAGCCTTCTTTACGCGCTGCTGCTTAATTCTGCCAATGACGCGGCGGTTGTTTTGGCAGAAGCGGTTGCGGGATCTGAGACAGAGTTTGTTGCTATGATGAATCGGCGTGCTAAGGCGCTTGGTTGTAAGAGTACAAAAGTTGTTAACCCTCACGGCTTGCCGCATGGTCAAACACAGTACACAACAGCGTACGATATGTATCTGATCTTCCGGGAGGTGCTCAAGTATTCTTTCTTTCGTGAGGCTATAACGTATCAACATAAAGTTATTTATTCGCAAGCAGGGCGAAGAATTGCTTTAACAAGTCACAATGATATTCTTTTTTCGAAATGGAAGCAAAAGCTCTATGGCAAAACGGGTTATACGCGTTCGGCCAAGTCCTGCTTTGTTGGTTATACGAAAAAAGGCAACGATGATGTGATCATCGCGATCTTTGGATGTCAAAGCGGGCGTCGGTGGAAAGAGATCAAACATATTGTTTCGGTCTACGGTGGAATCCCGCTTTAGGTCATAGGCTTGCACTACTTGTTTCCGTCAAAAAATGGCGAAGAATATTTGTTAAAAACCGACCCTTCTTAAAGGAGGGGAATTCGTACAGGTAACTTAACGCTCCCTTCGGTCGCGTAAGTGATGTGTTTAAAATCTCATTTGTCTCCGCCCAAAAGAGGCGGAGAATATCCGCTAAAAACGGACCCCCTACTAAAGAAGGGGGAATTCGGCCAGACAACTTACGTTCCTCGCTCTGCTCGTCCGTAAGCTGTGGCCTCATTTAAAAGTGTTTGCTAAAAAGGTATTTATACGCTAAAATCTTTTCTTTTGCGAAGGAAAAATACTTAACCAAGGAGCTTGTATGGCAAAAAAGATTCTTGTTGTTTGGGCGTGTGCGGCATGTATTCTTGTTTTGATTGGGCTTAAGATGAGAGAGTATAAGCGAGATTTCCTTTTTGAAAAGAATTTATTGCAAAAGCTTGCGGCTCTTGAAACAAAACAAGATGAAATTTTAAAGCAATTAAGTAACCGTGGCAATACGTTTGGGAAAAAGGCTGAAGCCCTGCCACAGCCACCAGCTGAAGATCCTAATAAGGTGTATGAGATTAGCCTTGGCGCCTCTCCTATTGCCGGTGACCCGAAAGGCCAAGTAATCATTGTGGAATTTTCGGATGTTCAATGTCCCTTTTCGCAAAAGTTTCATCCGATTTTTTGGGATGTGGTTAAGACCTATCCTCAGGGTGTTAAGTATGTTTATAAAAGCTTTCCTTTAGGATATCACCCGCAAGCTCGTCCCGCAGCCAAGGCTCTTTGGGCTGCCAATGAGCAAGGCAAATATTGGGATATGATGGCGCTTATTTTTCAGAATGCCAAAGACTTAACCGAAACCAAATTTAAAGAATTGGCTGGGCAGCTTGGGATCAATGTCGATAAATTTATGAGCGATCTCAAAGAAAAAGATGCGCAGTTTGAGAAATTGATCGAAGAGGATCTTACCGCGGCTGGAAAAGCTTCGGTTCAGGGCACGCCGACGTTTTTTATTAATGGCAAAAAGACAAATGCGCGCACGAGTGAAGAACTTAAAAAACAAATTGATGAGTTGTTAAAGAAATAAGGGGTATTGGGATAAAGGTTTAACTTAGGGTGACCTCGTAAAGCAATAGTGCGTTGCGGGGTTGATTTGTCTGCCCGTACAAAGGGGCGGACTCAGTGAAGGAGGATTCTTATGGGTGGTCGAGTTGGTGGGATATCGCATATCAATTACAAAGAAACCCGTGGCATCAAGGTGAGCGGGGGATCCAAGGTTACATCCGGCACGGTCTTAACCCGCGAGGGTGGCAAATGGAAGCCTGGGATCAATGTTATCGGGCGGATGCATTTGACCGCAGGGTGTGACGGGGAAGTTTATTTTACCCATAAAGCTGGAAAATATAAGAAGTCTGTGACCTTTGTTAATGTTCGCTCTGTCGAAGACAAGCCAAAAAAGAAAACAAGCAAAAAGGCTGCTTAAGTTCTTCAACGTTTAAGTGATACGCCATGTGTGGAATTGTAGGCTATGTAGGCACAAAAGATGTGACGCCGATACTCCTGACGGCTTTAAAGCGTTTGGAGTATCGGGGATATGATTCTTGTGGTGTGGGCGTCATTTCCCAGAAAAATCAGCAGCTCGCTCTTCAGAAAACCCCTGGTAAAATCCAAAACTTATCTGATCTTCTTAAAAACAATCCGTTACCTTTAAGTCATCTTGGCATTTCGCATACGCGCTGGGCCACGCATGGCAAGCCAACCAAGGCTAATGCGCATCCCCATAGTGATGCCAGCGGCAAGATCTTGATTGTTCATAATGGTATTATTGAAAATTATCAAGAGCTTAAAAAAGAGCTTCAGGCCCAAGGTTGCCGCTTTGTTTCAGAAACGGACTCCGAGGTCATTGCCCATTTGATCTCTTTATTTCTTAAAAAAGATTTCCTATCGGCTGTTCAGAAAACGATTAAAAAGCTAAGAGGTTCTTTTGCGCTGGCAATTATTTCTAGCGATTTTCCAGATACGTTGATCGCGGCGCGCTTAGGTTCGCCATTGATCATTGGTGTTGGCCAAGGTGAATATTTTGCAGCTTCGGATGTTTCAGCGGTTTTAGACAGGACGCGCAAGATCATTTATCTTAAGGACGGGGAAGTGGCCGTGATGCAGAAAGATTCCATGAAGATTGTCGACGCGCAAGGTCGCAGTGTTTCTCCCAAGATCCAAAAAGTAATGTTTAAGCTCGACGCAGTTCAAAAAGATGGATTCCCTCATTTTATGCTCAAAGAAATCCATGAACAAGCGCATGTTTTGCATACCATGTTGTCGGCGCGGCTGAAGGGAAATTCTGTTCACCTTGATGGCCTGGGCCTCACCGATCAAGAGTTTCGCAAGATGCAACATGTGATTATCATTGGCTGCGGCACCGCGTATCACGCCGGGCTTGTGGGCGAATATATCATTGAACAGTTGGCCGGTGTATCCGTTTCTGTTGAGTTTTCAAGTGAGTTTCGCTACCGCTTGCCGATCGTTAGCAAGAATACTCTTGTCATCGCGATTAGCCAGTCGGGAGAAACTGCGGATACCTTGGCGGCAGCGCGAGAGGCTAAGGCGCGGGGAGGAAAAGTCATTGCCATCTGCAATGTTGTTGGATCAACGTTGACCCGAGAAGCCCATGGCGTGCTTTATACTTACGCCGGGCCGGAAATCGGCGTGGCCTCAACCAAGGCGTATACAGCCCAGCTTGCCATGATGTATTTATTTGGTTTAAAATTAAGTCTTGTGAAAAAGAGTCTCTCGCCGTCAAAGGCCAGGGTGATGATTCACGATTTAAAGAAAATTCCGTTGGCGATCACGTCAATCTTAAAGACAAAGCATCTTATTGCGAAAGTGGCCAAGGCCAATTCTCATTTTGGATCCTTTCTTTTCTTGGGACGCAATGTCAATTATCCCTCCGCGCTTGAAGGCGCCTTAAAACTAAAAGAAATTTCTTATATTCCGGCGGAAGGGTATGCGGCCGGCGAAATGAAGCACGGGCCGATTGCCTTGATCGATGAATATCGCGCTGTGGTCTGTCTTTGTCCGCAAGCCGAGACCTATGAGAAGGTGATTTCCAATATGCAGGAGATCCGTGCACGCAAAGGAAAGATCATTGCCGTTGCCACCCAAGGAGACACAAGCATCAAGCAGCAGGCTAATCATGTCCTTTATGTTCCGTCGGTGCATCCGATGCTCACGCCTCTTATTGTTGTGATTCCTTTGCAGCTTCTTGCCTATTACATTGCCGTTGTGCGAGGCAATGATGTGGATCAGCCGCGCAATCTGGCCAAGTCTGTGACGGTAGAGTAGGCGTAATCGTCGAAGGTGATAGTGAATGCCCAATGACCAAATTTCAATGACGAAGGAATGTTTCAAGTCCCAATGTTTAATGGGGCATTGGAACGGCTAGGAATTCATTCGACATTGAATCACTGAGTCATTCGGATTTCTTTTCTTGAGCTTTTATGTTATACATCGTCTCCACCCCTATCGGTAATCTCAAAGATATCACTTTGCGTGCCATTGAAACGCTTAAAAGCGTTGATTTGATTGCGGCTGAGGATACACGCCATACGTGTATCTTGCTTAAAGCCTACGACATTGCCACCCCGCTCACAAGCTATTATGAGCATAATGAGTTTTCAAAATCGAAATACCTCCTCGACCTTTTAAAGCAAGGAAAGAATATTGCGGTGGTAACGGATGCCGGAACGCCAGGGATTAGCGATCCTGGTTATGCCTTAATCAAGTTGGCACAAGAAAACCAAATCCCCATGACGGTTATTCCTGGGGCCACCGCGCTCATTGCGGCCTTGTCCCTATCAGGCGCGCCAGCGCATCAGTTTATTTTTGAAGGATTTCTGCCTGTGAAGCCTGGTGCCCGCCAGAAAAAGCTCGCTGAACTTAAAAGCGAACAGCGGACCATTATTTTTTATGAAGCCCCGCATCGAATGCTTAAGACATTGGAAGATATCAAAGATATTTTAGGCGATCCTGTTGTTATTTGTACCCGTGAAATCACAAAGAAGTTTGAAGAAGTCCTCAAGGATAAAGCGAGCGTCCTCATCACTCATTTCTCCCAAAAGCCCCCCAAAGGCGAATTCGTTGTCTTAATTAATTTACAAAACTAGTATTATTTTACAGCTTTTTTCTTTTTCCCGACGGTGGACTTTTCAGGAAACCGCTTTCCTAGCACATACCAAACCCTCATAAATACTTATAAATGTATGCTATCTTTATTGTAGATACACAATCTAAAGTAAACCATAAGATGAGAGCCACGGTATGTTTTGCGCTAAAAAGAATATCTTTTTTAGAGGTATTTGCCTTGGAATTATTCTCTGCTTCCTGGCGACTGCTATTATTCCCCCGAAAGCCCTAGCCCAATCTGCTTTTAATCTTCCCATTCCCGGAACCATTGTCAACTTAAGCTCTGGCTTTGTGCCGGTGATGCTAAAAGGTCTTAAGGTTTATCCTGACAATCCTTTTAAATTTGATTTTATTGTCGATAGCGGAAACACAGGCCTTGCCGGTGATGAGTTAAAAGCTGAAAGTGAAAAGCTGGCCCGTTATTTCTTGGCTTCGCTTACCGTTCCTCAAGATGACTTGTGGGTTAACCTGAGCCCTTACGAAAAAGACCGGATTATCCCCGACGCCCTTTCACAAACGGATATGGGCAAGGACATGCTGGCTCAAGATTATCTTTTAAAACAAATTACAGCTTCTCTTATCTATCCCGAAGGAGATCAAGGGAAAGTCTTTTGGAAAGAAGTTTATAAAAAAGCTTATGAACAATATGGCACCACCAATATCCCTATCGACACCTTTAACAAGGTCTGGATTGTGCCTGCAAGAGCGGTTGTGTATGAACAAAGCGACAAAGCTTTTGTGGTGGAATCCAGCTTAAAAGTAATGATCGAAGAAGATTATGTGGCAATGGAGAAAAGCAAGGAAGATAGAAGGGAGAAGATAGAAGATAGAAAAAGCAACGTCGATAAAGTTTCTTCTGATTCGGCTCCATCTTCCATCGTCTATTCTCCATCTTCTGTTTCTTCTCTAACTTCTAGCCTCCAGCCTCTTCCTTCCGATATCTCTTCTAGTATCGTCCGGGAAATGATCATCCCTGAGCTTGAAAAAGAGGTCAACAGCGGTAAAAACTTTTCTCAATTGCGGCAAATCTACAATGCAATCATTTTAGCCTATTGGTTTAAAACAAAGCTTAAAGACTCCATTTTAAATACAGTCTACGCAGATAGGAATAAGGTGGAAGGAATTGAATTGGTACATAGCAAGATGTCATTAGCAGAAAAGGACATTGGCGATGTTTCAAGCATAAATCCCACCTCTCAAGAAATTTATAATCAATATCTCGATTCCTTTAAAAAAGGCGTCATGAACTTTATCAAGGTTGAATATGACCCATATACAAATAAAAATATTCCACGAAAATATTTTGCAGGGGGTGAGAGGCTAGGTTTTGGCGGAATTGCTGGATCCAGCATCATCATAACGGCAAACGAAAAAGATTTGAATGGTCATCAGGCTATGGGAGATCTTAGCGTTGCTGAGGTTCGATTGAAAAGCCTTTCTCAGCCAGCTGCTTCGTCGCTTATCGTCAATCAGTCCGCTGCGGGATTGCCAGCTAACACAAGTGTTGGTGCTCAACGGCAATCATTGGCAGAAGCACCGAACGCCCTCGAAACATCGTTTCTTTCTAAGGATTTCTCCGCTTTGGCAGGGGATGTCATCCTCAAACAATTTCCTTCAGACATCACGTTTTCTTTAGAGCTTGAGTTTAATATTAAACAATTGCTTGGGCTTGATCCAGGCCAATCGTTTACAGCGAGCGAGCGACAACGTGTTATTGAACGTATTCAATCTATTGTTCCTCCTGATTGGCAGCTTGAAGGGCGCGAAAACTTTAATGAGCTAAAAACAAAAATAAACCTTAACACGCGAAAAGACTGGGATGCGTTTAAGAATATTCTTAAAAAGCTTAATGAGGGGCCCATGGTTGGAGGTCTTTATAGTGTGCATATGCATATAAGTCGTAAGTCTTTGGTGGAAGGTGGACAGCTTAAGGTTGATCAAAGGCGCTTAGGTAGAGTGGGAAAAGTTTATGAAGCTATGTGGCGTGCCTTATCCGGTAATGCATGGACGAAGCCGAGGGGGTCTTATGTCAAGGTGCTAGATGAACAAGCGCCGTTTAGCGGAGGTAGCGTTAGGGAGCATAGTCGTATCATCAATTTATCTGGCAGTTTTCCAACCATTGAAATAAAAATTATTACAGGGCTTCTTGATGCAAATAATCATCTTAATCCTGAGACGATTGAAAAGGATCTTTATTGGGCGTTTACATTGTTAGATTTAGTTAGTCGAAAACACGATAACGCGCCTTTAAGCGTTCTAGGGCTTCCCGTGCTAGGCGGTAGCAAGCCAAAAGAAAAGAACATACAAAGATTTCTCAATATAGTTTACGTGGACGATCTTTTTGGAAAAATTCTTGCGGAACAAATATTTTATTCTTTATCGCGTGCAGAATCAGGCGCGTCTCGTGACGAGCAACTTGAAATGGAAGATACCATGAAAAGGGCTTATAGTGATTTTGGCCTTGGCCTTGTCTATGAGCTTCATGCCTCGCACGATGGATGTGATGAGGACATCGTCAAACATCTTTTGGCGCCGGACAATTTAAGAAAACTTGCAGAAGACCTTATACGTTCGAATAATGCAAACTTTTTTAACACAGAAGAAGGTAAGCGGCAGTTTTTGGGTTTCTTTCCATTGGAAATGTGGGCTCCTTTGATGCGGGCGATTCGTGAACAATTGAATGTTCAAATCAGCAATGAGACGCTAGCTGATGAACAGCTTTGGGAGAACCTTCAAAACCATGACCAGGAAGGACCTTCAGAAGATAGCCAAGCCCGTGAATATAATAGGTTTGGGTTAGGTTTAGTTTACCAAGCTCAGCAGCAATTTCGGGACACCCCAGATGTTTTAAGCCGTTTCTTAAGTCAGCGTTATGTTATCAGACGGATTGTCCGTAGTTTTTTGCATGCACGGGAAGAAATGGTCTCGCAAAATGAAAAACTTAGCGATGAGGAAGAAGCGATGTTTCAGCAGCAATGTCCAGGGATTGATTCAATGTCTCCCGGCGAGGTGACAGAGGCAAGAGCTGAGTGGGCCAGGGAAATCTTTTTTAAGGATGCCATTAATTTTATTCCTAAGAATATTCGTAATAATGTAAAAGCGGCTGTGAAGGAGCAAGAGGAGTTCGGTGAAGTCATGACTCCCTCGACCCTAGAGCAGTCGCTGCCTGAGCATATTTCACAACGAAGAGTTAGAGAAATTATGAAGGCGGTCATATCGGAGGATGCAAGTCGCGTCGAAAGATTGGTGGCTAGCGTTCGCCGGCCGCCACGGATGTCCAAAAAGCTTCGCTGGTTACTTTTGTTGATCCCGATGGCCGCACTTTTTTTGACATTGCGTTTCGGCGTCGGTATGAATTCTGATAACGACCAAAACACAAGCCCGAGAAGTGATACGATTGAAAATACGAAAAGTCCTGGGGAATCGTCACCTCCTGGTTCGACTTGGGATCAAAAACTACCAAATGCAAAATATATTAGCAGCCCTAAGAAATGGTATAAACTTCCTAGTTATAACGGTCAGGGAAACCGCATGCTGGATATGCATCCCGAAGAATACGACACCTCCGACAAAGCTTTACTAAGGGTATGGAGCGCGTTACAGGATAAAGTTGATAGAGACTTTCTGAGCATCTTAAAGGGTCACCTCAATGCAGCAGGACTAGCGCTCAGCGATGAAGAAGTTGATTATTTTTGGCGTAATTGGAAAACCATTAAGGAGTCGACTGTCACGCTAACTTCAGGGCAAGTAAATGCTATTGAGGCAGCGATTGGAGCTGATCAAATGCACCGTGGCGTGAAAGCAACATTTGATTATCGTATCAGCGATCTGCCAGGCAATGCGCAAGCATCACAAACGAGTCAGACAGCACAACAGCAGGGAGCCCAGCGACAGGAGGCAAGAATGCCTACCCCGCAGTTTCGTTTTCCAGATAAAGATGTGGATTCAATGCCAGTTGCTAATGTTGAGAGGCAGAATCCTGAGGCCACATTAAATCTTTCGGAAAATTTAATTGATCAAGAAATAGTCGCAGGGCTGAGATATGGCGACGAAAACACTGCTGCGCAGATACTTCTTGATACAGCAACAGCCATCATGCCGACGAAAGACGAGAAATCCGATTTTGTATTGTCTCGTGGCCAAGAGCAAAATGCTACACGGGACAGGCAAGCCCAGTTAGCAATCTTAAAAATAACTAGTCATTCTCAGCGTAAGGAGGTTAGAAAAGTAGCGGATTGTGAATTAAATAACACCTGTAAATCAGAGAATAATGATAAAGCAGCTGATACAATATCGATCATTCCTAAGAGTCAAGATTTAGCTAGCCCTAATGTTTTAGTGAGTGCCGATGACTTATTTAAGGCATCGCAGGCAAGCTCATCTCCAGCTCCAGGTGGCATTGACCTAAAAAGCACTGATAGCATTATTAAGAGCAAAGGTGAAGGAATCAAGTTTGATGTGTCAGCAAATTCCGAAAAGATAAATTTAGAATTAGAAAATATCATCGGCTTTACGCCGGTCATCATCAATATCACCCCCATCACAAGCTTTAATGTGTTTCTGGGCCTGGGTCCTGATGATGCGGAAAAAAGTTCTTTAGAACTTAGCCGACTTTAAGTTCCCAAACCTTCCCAAGGGCGAATTTGTTGTCTTAATTAATTTAGGAAATTAATGCCCTTCTGTGGTTTTCGTGCTTATTCTCGACGATGAAAATTTCAAGAAAGCGCTTTCCCTCCAGTGCCCCCCAACCCCCTAAATACCTATATTTATATGATATCCTTTATATAGATAGAGCATATTAGGCAAACATAATTTGAGGGCCACGGTATGTTTTGCTGTTGTTTTAAAAAGTCTTTCTTTTTCAAGAATGTTTGCGCAGGGGTTATTGCCTGCTTTTTGGCAACGACTCTTATCCCGCGTGAAGCCCTAGCCCAAGGCGCTTTCAATCTCCCCGTTCCCGGTACTGTTGTTCCTTTAAGCCCTGGCTTTGTGCCGGTGATGCTAAGAGGCCTTAAGGTTTATCCGGACAATCCTTTTCAGTTTGATTTTATTGTGGATAGTGGAAACACCGGCCTTCAAGGTGATGAATTAAAAGCTGAAAGTGAAATGCTTGCCCGTTACTTTCTAGCAACACTTACCACCCCTGAAGAGGACCTGTGGGTCAACCTTTCACCGTATGAATCAGACCGTATTATCCCAGAAGCCTTAGGACAAACAGAAATGGGCCAGGAACTCTTGGCCCAGGATTATATCCTCAAGCAAGTCACGGCTTCTCTCATGCTTCCTGATAGTGAAACAGGCAAGGAATTCTGGGCTAAAGTCTACAAGAAGGCTTATGAAGAATACGGCACCACCAATATCCCGGTTGATACCTTTAACAAAGTCTGGATCGTGCCTGAAAAGGCGGTTGTGTATGAAGACACGGACAAGGCATTGGTGACGGAGAGTCATTTAAAGGTGATGCTGGAAAGTGACTATTTGGCAGAGCAGAAAAGTAGAGAGGAGAAAGTAGAGAGTAGAGAGAAGAAGATAGAAGATGGAAGGGAAGTCCCGATTTTGCCTGCTGGGCCGCAGTCAAAACGGGATAAATTCGCGCAGGCTGACTTGATGTCGGCCGATGGCCTCCATAAGTCAGGCGCTCATTTAAAAACTCAGCCACTAAATACTAACGACAATATACCAAACACTGTTTCTTCTTCGACTCTTCTAACTTCTAATATCTCTCCTCTAACTTCTGATATCTCTTCAAGTATTGTGCGAGAAGTGCTTATTCCTTTATTAGAACGTGAAGTCAACGAAGGCAAGAACTTTAGTGAGCTTAGGCAGATGTTCCACGCCATGGTCCTGGCCACGTGGTACAAGACAGCGCTCAAGGAATCGATCTTAAATAAAGTGTATGGGGATAAGAAGAAAATAGCAGGATTGAAGGGAGAAGATAGAAGGGAGAAGGGAGAAAAAAGTGATAAGTCAAAAGTCATAAGTTCTAAGGAAAACCCGGAAACACTTAAGACTGATAACTTACAACTCACAACTCCTGCTTCTTCTTCGCCTCTTCTAACTTCTAACGTCTCTCCTCTAACTTCTAATGTTGAAGTTATTTATCAACAGTATCTCGCCGCCTACAAAAAAGGTGTGTGCAATATCTTGAAGATCGAGTACGACACCTACGCCAAGAAACACATCCCGCGAAAGTATTTCTCGGGGGGGTTTGGCAATGCTACAGGTGTTCCTGCGATATCATCATGCATGACTGTAAAATCTATAGCAAGTGCAGCAAAAACAATCTTTACCGGGATCATCATCGGCACAGCTCTTTTTATTAGCGTGGCGTTAAATCCCGCATCAGCCCAAACACCAAGCCAAGATAATGAAGACCAAATCGTGTTGGCGCAGGATCAATCTCAGCCTTTAGCAAACACCGTTGCATCTTTCAAAGAGGGTGCGGCTGTCAAGGCAAGTCCATCCCTCGATGGCCCACCGATAAAATCCGGAGATTCAACCGTGGGTGAAACGCAAGCTGATGTCGATGGCCCGCCGGTTAAGGATAGCATTCCAGCCGAAGTAACATTAGACCAAGGCTATGATTATATATCGAATAATCTTCCCTCTGATCTTCAGGCTGAATCTAAGCGCACAGGAAAGTGGATTGGCGATCTGGAAGCAGTGAAAATGTATCCTCCCCGGACCTACCTTATTAATGGGGATAGCATTACGGTTTATATCATACCCATCAAAGGACTAACCTCTTCATATGTTGAGTATGGCTCTGCTGGTTATGTCATGTGCGTGGATGAAGCCCTTGTTGAGAATCAAGAATATTTACAGCAACAGCAAAGCGTTGTTCAAGAAACTGTTGAAGCAATACGCGCTTCAGATCGAATAATGTTTTCTGTACTTGGAGTTTTTGCTGCAAGCATTCTTGGCTTCTTAGCCTGGTCTCTTCATGGGCCAACTGTGAGAAAGCTTGAGAAAAAGCTCCTTGACCGCCTCGCGCAAGCCAAGGATGTAAAAATTATTGTAGAGGGAGATGATCTTATTGTTCAGTCAAATAAAGATAGGGTTCGCATTAACTTCCAAGATGGGTCAAGTAAAATGAGTCCATCGGGAGTTGGCCTTCGAACCCAAGGCAAATACGAAACAAGAGACATTCTAGGAAAATTAACAGAAATTGTCGTTGCCAATCAAGATTTCAAATTAACGCGTGAAAAAATATTAGCGTTAGGACAGACCAAGCCTTCCGTTTATGAGCTGGGAGGGTTTTGGGCTGCTGCCGTAGGCATGAGCGCTTTGCGGGACCCAGCCTTATTGCCTGAGATTGTTCAGCTATATGCGCAACAACCTGATCAAGGAGAAGAAAGTTTAACGTCCATTTTCACCGTAGTCTTTCAAGGTGACTCAAGTCTTTTTCCACAAGCATATTCCGAAATGCTCAAGATCGATTCACCTCCTTTGCATAATGCGATTGTTAACGCTTATTATTTCCAGGTAGGTGCATATGGAAAAGAAAAACCGCTGACCTTGGAGGACTTTAAAGCATTTGCAAAAGGCGTTCCTGCGCTATCTCGCGATGCACGGGACCACTTCAATTCTCTCGTCAGATATCCCAAAAATAAATTTCTGATTGAGCAGGCTTTCGCTGAGCTTGAGCAAGTTGATCCAATGGATTTTGAGGCTCAACTGATTTTAGCCAAAGCAATCACCCTTTTTGTTTCAAATCGGGGGTATTATTATGACCCCATGCCAACGTACGAAAATATTCATTTTGTCATGAATATTTTAGCAAGAAACGATGTGAAAATCGATGCGCGAAGTGCTTTTGAGACGGTATTGAGTGAATCGATAGAGCAAGATTATGAGATTTTCGATCAAATTATAGAAGAATTAGACAAAGAAATATCTGCTGATCTACGGAAAAGTTTAGAAAACGTTTTATGTCAATTAGCAAAAGATTCTAGGCACGACAGAATAACAAAGAAAGTTTGCGAGATAATGCTGGATAAAAAGTCCCCAGACTCATTTCGAGGATCCTTAGCGGATTCTTTTGTGAAGAAGGGTTATATTGGGCTTGAATACGATAGTCAAATCTTTGATTTCATTTTGGATCCCGGAACTTCTCCCGTGACACGGGCATCTATGGCAGAGCTTATGAACAATAGCCAGTATTTGCCTGATGCAACATTGCAGCAAAAAGAAGAGTTTATTCAGTATATTCAAGACCCTGGAATTCCAGATAAAGCCCGCAATGCTTTGTTAAAGCTATTTTTTAATAAATTAAACTATTCAAATAAAATTATATTGACCAAAAATCAGATCGATATGTTTTCAAAATATTTTAGTGACCTTATTTACCAATTGAATAATTCAGCAGAAAATATAGTTGCCGATGATGTTGTATCAACCCTTTTGGCAATCTATAGCCACTTTCCTGAGTTATCTGCCAAGAAGCTAATTTTTGAAATTATCGATTCTCTAAGCAAGATATCTACGTTTGAGCTCCAGGCGCCATTCGTTAATGCTCTTCTGGAAGAGGGAATTGAAAATAATCTTAACCACCGGAAAAGTTTTTATTCTCAGATATTTTTATCGTTCATTAGAGAGCTAACTGACCGAAAAAAAATTAGTGATTCTCAAGGGGCTAACATACATCTTGCCGAGCAATTGGCAGATGAGCTCATCAATAAAAATTTAGGGTTTAACCAAGAAATTTATAATAGTATTGTTCAAAACCTAAGCGAGGAATTCTTTACAGAGTCTATGTTGAGGCAGGTTTTGACAAAACACAAATTCCGCATTCCAGGATATCGACAAGATTTTATGACATTAAATAAATTTTCCAGCCGGGTTATCCCAAGCTTTGAGTCCGCCTACAAGACTGATCCGAATCAGGCACAGAAGTTTTCATTTAAGTCAGTCTCTAAGATTGATAATGTTGAAACATTTTTATCTCAAGAAGGCTTGTCTGGCAATTTAGCCATGCATCAGATCAATGACAATCTTGATCTTGTCAAAGCTGTATTGATGTCTGGATATCTTTTGCCTGCGAATATTTTGAAGACCCTGAACGATGAAAATGCTTTTGATAGCTTACTAAAAGAAGGCAAGGTTCGTTCTTTGATAGGAACGGAATTTGTGCATTTCTCTGTTAATCAAGCCGTTACGTATAAATCGGCATCTTTTGCTTATGTAACCCCCATAGAGATTCTTTTAGAAAACAAATCTTTTTTATTAAACCCACTTTTAGAGAAGAACGATTGGCCTGTGGGTGGATTTACCGCGCGCAAGGATGACTCGAGCCATGCGATTCCTCTTGGTTCCGGTGTTTTTCTGGCGCCTATGTCCTCGAAAAAGGTCATCCAAGATTTGATGCATGAAATCCAGACCCAATACCCCCAATGGAAGCCCCCTAATAAAATTTACTATTATAATGGAAAAACAGCCGCTGAGGGGCTGAAAGAGATGAGAGAGATGATGGAAAAGACCGAAAGTGTTCTTATCAGTAGAATGCCCAAAGGTTTTCGTGATTTGGGATCGAGTGATGGATTTAAGTGCGATAGCGTTGGCCGGGGTGCCGTGAAGGTTCTTGGCATTAATCGCGTCATTGATGATCTCGCAGAATATCAAGTGCAAAAGTACAAAGCTGTTCCTTATTTGACAAGATGGCAGGATGTTCAGCGCTTGTCAAAAGCCTTGGAGGAGATGACAGAGAATCTTTTAGAAGGTTCAGGCATTACTGCACGTAGCGTTATGGACTCCGGCTCATCTATTCGCGGAACATATCAAGAGAAGTTTGATGGCCTAAGCGAGGATTTAGATCTTATGGTTTATGTTGATGGGGATTTACCTGTGAATGGTCAGCTATCAGAATTTCAAATAAAGTATGCGAAAGCATTGGAGGAGAGTGAAATATTTAAAGAATTATTTAGCGAGAAATCAAGGCAATATTCTGTGCGCCCCTTTACGACCGACTTTAGGCCAGAGCAAGGGTATTCACGCATTACGGTTGGAGTCTTTGAGGGTGCGGATCAGAATAATCCTGTCTTATCTGTCGATGTTGTCTTTTATAATATCGAAAAGCACAATGACGGGCCTCGGTATGCAAAGAAATTTGTTGAAAATATGGAATATCTGCTTTCTGGCCTATCCCCGGGGGACCAAAAGGCGGGAGAGCAATTTATCTTGTCAACGATCAGAACATTAAAAATGTTATTTAAAAATGATGGGGTTTATAAAAGATATGAAGGCGGCTTGAGAGGAGTTGGGACAGAGCAGATTGTCATGCAGATGGATGCTGAAGACGATAGAGGAACACCGAGGCCGGCTAAGTCATTAAGGGAAGTGCAGGAAAAGTATTCAGTAGAGAGCGTCTTATTGAAAATACGCGATATGGGTTTTGATGAACAGGGACGCTTCCAAGATTTAGAAGCAGCCCGGAGAAAATTGAAAATTATTGATATCGGAGCAGCTATCGGTGAATCTGATAATTTAATGAACTCAATGACGGAAAATGGCTGGGTGCGTCTCTTGGGATTAGCGCTTGATTTCGAAGATCAAACTAGTGATGCGGCTTCACGAGAAGAATTTTTTGATTCTCAAGCGATTCAAGCTGGATTTAATGATCCAAATTCTATTGTAGATGAAGTTGAAACTCAAGCCTCCTCCGGGATCATTAATATTGACCAGCGAATGGATAGCTATTCACGCATTGATGAAGAAGGCCATTTAGCAAAGCTTAGGCAGCATTGGAAGGACGGGACTTTGTCTGGATTTATTGAAGCACTTAAGGAGGTTGAAGGGGGAGCCTTGCCTTACGATCAGCTATCTGATCGGCAGAAAGGAGCTCTTGAAATCTTCAAGAATGAAGCCTCCAGGTACCCCGATCTCAACGTTAATCCCTCTAGCATTCTTTTCGTTCCAAGATCGTCATGGGTCAATCATCTTTTAGACTCGGGGTTTCATAGCAGGATTGAAGGTTATCACTTGTTGCTTACTGACGGTAATAGTACGGGGTTGGTTGATGTTGTTGTTACTGATTCTAAAAATATTCTTCGTATTATAGAAATAATTATTCATGAAAATTTGCATAGTCTTTTTGATGGCTTTAGAGAAGCTGCTGCAGCAAAGTTTTTTGAAATGAGAAGAATCCTGGAAGAGGCCTGGGTGGAGAAACGAAGCCTTGAGATTCAGCGTGAGATTGTTCAAAGAAATGAAGATCTTTTTCAGAAATATTTTAACACGGGTATGAAGTATATTTACAAGAGAGAGGGCTTGGAAGGCCTGTTCTCATCTGAGATTTATCAAGAAGAGCGAGCATTTTTAAATAAGATATCGACAATATTTTCTTCTTATGATGATAAAAAAGCTAATGCCGCCGTAATGGAGTTTTTGAAAAAAGGTGATGAATCTTTGCTTGAAAGTTTATTGGGCGACAGATGGAGTATTATCAAAAAGATGCTATCGGAAACAGAAACATCACCTCAAGAGCATCTTTATCCAATTAAGCTCAAGATCATTAATAAAATAATCACCGGTAGAGAGGATGATGCTGTTCGATTGCAGCGCGTTGATGAATTTATCAACATGATGGATGCTGCAGAGGATGAGTATGATGACTTTGATCTTTTTCTAGCTTCTCAGGTAAGTGAGGATTTTCAAGCCTTTGTTAAGAGCAGCTTTGAAGCTCGTCAACGATTGTTCAGTTATTATGATAATGCTATGTCTACTTTGCTTGATGCTTTATTGAGCGAAGGGGCATTTGAGATGAATGATCAGGTTGCGCAGGCAGATCTTCGGGTAAGGCTAAACGCGATTATTCTTGATTTGATTCGGAAAGGAATAAAAGAAGAACATTTCTCAGCTTTGGGTTATATCTCCGATGAGGCATCTTCTTTGGAGGAGGAAGCTTTTCTCGGCATAACGTCTGTGGAAGACGTGAAGGGATTTCATGGGAAAAAAGGCTCTGCAGATACTGCCTTTTTAGTTAGTCATGGTTTAATGCCGGATGAGAAATTTACTTTTGAAAAAGTTGACCCTGAGATTGGCAGACAATATCAAGCGCATGGAATTGCTAAGGGGAGCGCAACCGACATGATGGATGGCTTGCTTAATTTATTAAATAACGGGATATCTTCAGAAAAGACATTTTATACAGCTCCGTTTGAGATTCGAGATGAGGATCGGGCTGGAGCAGGGGCAGGTGTTGGCACTGCAAGCGGAACGGCGTATAAGGATGGCGTTGCGGTCATTTTGGCTGAAAAAGGTGCTGATGATTTCTCCAATGGAATCAAATATGTTCTTCTCAATGATGCCTATTTGACTCAAGAATTGGTTGATCAGTTTAATGAAGCGTACAAAGAAAGGGGCATTGTTTTTGCGCTGTTATCTCAACAAAAAGCCTTGCTTGAGCATGAATTCACGCTTGCGCAATATAAGCAATGGTATCAAGATGTTGGTGTGCATGGCCATCATCTGAATCCCTTAGAGCTTGCAGATTCATCAATGGATCAGCCAAATCAAGCCGATGCAGGAGAAATGGAGCCAGCTTCTGTCGCCCCTAAAGAATTTCTTCCTGACTTACCGGATGAGATTGTTCTTGATGTTGCAGCTCCGGATGGGGTTGATACCGGTAAGGCTGGTACTAATAGCGATTTTCTCAAAGGCGGCATCGACCTCAACTCCGCCAACCTTGAGCTTAAGCGTACGGGCTCCTCGCCGATTCAATTTAACCTTCCGCCTGAATGGCAGGGGGTGGACTTAGAAAACATCCCGGGCTTTGTGCCGGTGATTACTGGCATCGTTCCTATGAATTTTGGTCAATTCTTAACAGATAGCGGAGTGCCTAGGGCTGAGCAATATTCAAAGGTAGGAGGCCTTGAGGCAGCGCCGATCACAAGCTTTAATGCGCTTTTGGGTTTTGAAGAAAAAGAGAAGTTAGAAGTTGGAAGTTAGAGGGGAGAGGACAGAAAGAAAGCATGGCAAAATCTGATAAAAGTTTCTCATTATTCTTCTTTGTTTCTGACTTTTCTAACATCCATTTTCTATCTTCGATCCTCTGCTGCTTTTTTTCCTAGTACGTCTAGTCCTTGACAACGTTATGTTCGGGTGCTATATTTGCCAATAAAAGTAAGTAACCTTTAAGTCAAGCCTGCGAGCTTGGCAAGGAGTAAGATGAAGAATAAATTTAAACAGCATACGAGGCTCACCTCTGAAGAAAAGGGGTGGGCATTTTCATTTTCTCCGCAAATGGATTCGTGCGGAGAAAATGCTCCGACAGGAATGTCGGAGCTAAGGCAAAGCGAGCCCAAGTGAATGAAGAATCTACCTTAATATCTGGAGAAACCATGACAAATAGCTCAAAAATGATGGATCAGGAAACAGTGCGGCGGGCCCTCATGCGATTGGCGCATGAGATTCTGGAAAAAAACAAAGGCATCGAAGAGATTTGTTTGGTCGGTATCCGGACTGGCGGTGCGGTTTTGGCGAAGCGTCTTCAACAATGCATCAAGGATATCGAAGGCGTTGAGGTTCCTCTAGGGATTTTAGATATTACGCTTTATCGCGATGATCTGACGACCGCTCATACCCAGCCGATTCTTCGCGAGACGCTCATTCCTTTTGACCTGACAGGCCAAAAAGTTATCTTGGTTGACGATGTGCTTTTTACCGGGCGAACGATTCGTGCGGCCCTCGATGCCTTGATTGATTTTGGCCGACCAGCCAATATTCAGCTGGCGGTTTTGATTGACCGTGGGCATCGCGAACTTCCGATTCGCGCGGATTATGTGGGAAAAAATATTCCAACCAGCATTGATGACGATGTGTGTGTTATTTTAAAAGAAGCCAATCATAATGAAGACGAAGTGATTGTTAAAAAGCGAGGCGCCCAATGATCGGATGGAAACATGGTGATCTCTTAGAATTGAGTGATTTATCGAAAGAAGACATCGAGCGCGTGATTGAAACCGCCAAGGCGTTTAAAGAAGTGTCCATGCGCGATATCAAAAAAGTCCCGGCGTTGCGGGGAAAAACCGTGGTTATGCTTTTTTCTGAACCCTCCACGCGCACGCGGATCTCTTTTGAGCTTGCGGCCAAGCGACTTTCTGCAGATACGTTAAATGTCACGGTGAGCGCCAGTTCCTTGCAAAAAGGTGAAACACTTTTGGATATGGCAAAAAATATTGAAGCCATGAATGTCGATATGATTATTGTGCGGCATAAAAGCGCTGGGGTGCCTCAAATCTTAGCGCGAGAATTAAAGCCCGGCGTGATCAATGCCGGCGATGGATGTCGCTCGCATCCTACCCAAGCCTTGTTAGATTTATTTACAATTCAAGAGCGTTTAGGACGTATTGATGGACTTAAGGTTGGGATCATCGGCGATGTTTTGCATTCGCGGGTGGCGCGCTCGAATATTTATGGATTGATCAAGATGGGGGCCAAGGTAACGCTCTGCGGCCCATCGACCTTGATCCCGCCAGAGATTGAGCGTCAAGGCGTGGATGTTACTTACAAATTAAACGAGGTGGTCGCGGATGCTGATGTCTTGATGTGCCTGCGCCTTCAAAAAGAACGCCAGGAAGAAAAATATCTTCCGTCGATTCGCGAATACGTGAATGCCTTTGGGTTGACCAAGGAAAAGTTAAAACAAGCCAAACCAGATGTCTTGATTATGCATCCTGGGCCTGTAAATCGCGGCATTGAGCTTTCTGCAGAACTTGCCGATGGAGTTAATTCTGTTATCCTTGAGCAAGTTACCAACGGTGTCGCGGTGCGCATGGCGATTCTTTATTTATTATTTGGAAAAAAGGAAAAAGCTTCTTAAAACGAACAAACGAAGGAATGAATGTATGCTCACTCTTATTGAAAAAGCCATCATCGTCAATAGCAAGGGGATTAGCAAGGAGCCTCAGGATGTGTTGATCGATAAAGGCGTCATTGTCAAGATCGGCAAGATCTCTAATCCCGACGCTAAGGTTATTGAAGCCAATGAACACTATCTTTTACCGGGCTTCATTGACCTGCATTGCCACCTGCGCGAGCCAGGGCAAGAGCACAAGGAAACCCTTGAGACCGGTATTCATTCAGCGGCCAAGGGAGGCTTTACTTCGGTTGTGTGTATGCCTAACACCAACCCTGTCATCGATCATGCGAAAATTGTTGAGGGGATCTTAAAAGAAGTTAAGCGTATTGGTCTGATCCATGTTTTTCCTGCGGGTGCGATTACGAGGGGACAAAAAGGCGAAGAGCTTTCAGACATGCTTGAGCTTAAAGCTGCCGGGTGTATTGCCTTGTCTGACGACGGAAAAAGTGTTCAAAACAGCCAGTTGATGCGTTATGCCTTGGAATACGCCAAGATGGCGGAAATTCTTTTGATGGAGCATTGCGAAGATGCGACCATTTCCAAGGGGATGATGAATGAAGGCTATTATTCAACCCTGTTGGGCTTAAAAGGTATTCCTGATATCGCGGAGACGATTATTGTGGCCCGGGATATTGAGCTTGCACGGTATTTAAAAACAAGGATCCATTTTTCACATATTAGTTCACGGCGATCGGTCGAATTGATCCGCGAGGCCAAGGCGCAAGGCCTTCAGGTTACTGCCGAGGCGTGCCCACATCATTTTTCGTTGACGGAAAAAGCCGTGCAGGGTTTTGATACCAACACCAAGGTCAATCCGCCGCTACGTTCGAGGGAAGATGTGGAGGCGATCAAGCTTGCGCTTAAAGATGGGACACTCGACGCTATTTCAACGGATCACGCGCCGCATGCCCAGGAGGAGAAAGAATTGGAGTTTGACGCAGCTCCGGTTGGCATGATTGGTTTTGAAACCGCGCTGGGTCTTGCTGTGCGCGAATTGGTTGAACCTAAGCATATTACTTGGAGCACCTTGGCAGAAAAGATGTCATCCATGCCGGCGAAGATCCTTGGCCTTGACCATAAGGGAGAGATCGCGGAAGGCAAAGACGCGGATTTGGTTTTGGTTGACCCCAAGAAAGAATGGATCTTCACCAAAGAACAGATCGTGTCCAAGTCTAAAAACTCTCCTTTTATCGGAGAAAAATTAAAAGGATCCATTGTCTTTACAATGTGCAACGGAAAGATTGTTTACCAGGCCTAATATCCTTGGAATGTTTGATTGGGAAGATGCTGCCAGCAGGAAAACCTCCTGCAATTGATTTAGGAAATCAGACAATTGATGGTATGATAAAAACAAAGATGTTTTAAAGCAAACATAAAGTAATTCTTGGATGAAATAAAGAAAAGGCGGATTTTGAGATGAAACAGCGCATTAAAATAGATGGTACCATGATGGTCTTGACTATTGTTTTGACGGGATTTCTGTATTTTTTCTCTATTCTTTATACACAAAATATTTTTTGGGACAATCTGTTAAATTTTGTGGGAATGATCTTGATTCTTAAGGGAACGTATTTGCGCATGGCCGCCCGTGGATACAAGAAAGAATTTTCTCAAAAAGGACAAGATTTGGTTGTCGATGGGCTCTACACCTTGACGAGAAATCCAATGTATTTGGGAACGTATTTGATTGGCGCAGGATTTGTTCTTGTGGTCTGGCCATGGTGGTTTTTGATTATTTTTTCCGTGCTTTTTTTTGTCAGGTTTAATGTGCAGATGGTTAAGGAGGAGGCGCATCTTAAAAAACTTTTTGGCGCAAAGTATGAAAAATATTGCCAGACGACGCCACGGTTTTTTCCAACCTTAAAGGCGTTGATCAATCTGAAGGCGACAAAGATCTTCCCTTGGAAGATGTGCTGGAGCACTAAGGAGCGTCTAGGGCTTTTGGGGTGGCCAGCGTTGGCTTTTGTCCTTGAGCTTCTCCAGGGCTATGCGATGCATTCGGTCATTGATTTTGCGCGTGTCTTTTATGTTTTTTTCGCTGCTATTCTTGTTTTTGCCCTTGGACTTGTTTTCCGCTATCGATTTAACTTATGATAGACTTTCAACAAAAATACACGATTGTTGCCAACAAAAAAGTTGCGGGGACGCTGTATCAGCTTTCGCTTGATGCCCCGACGCTAGTGCGCAAGGTTCTACCCGGTCAATTTATGCACATCCGTGTCAATGATGGTTTAAAGCCTTTTTTGAGGCGCCCCTTTAGTATTTATCGTGCCTTAAAAACCGTGGATATTCTCTATGATATTGTGGGCGCAGGGACCCGGATGCTTTCTGAAAAGAAAAAGGGTGAGCGCGTTGATTGTTTGGGGCCTTTAGGGACGCCCTTTACGTTACCGCCTAAAAACGTAAAGCAAGTCGTTTTGATTGCCGGAGGCGTGGGCGTTGCGCCATTTTTAGCGCTGACAGATATTTTAAAGAAGAAAAATTATAAGCTTATTCTTTTGTATGGGGCAAGAAGCAAGGCGCAGATTTTTCCGATGAAGGATTTTAAAGAGAATGGCTGTCAAGTGCATGTCGCAACCGATGACGGTAGCATTGGTGCCAAGGGATGGGTGTCAGTTCTTTTTCCTAAGATCAAGCGTGATATGTCGACTTATCTTTATACTTGCGGGCCAAGGCCGATGCTGGCCTGCGTCCAAGCTTTTGCTAAAGAAAAACATCTTGAGGGTCAGGCATCGCTAGAAGAGGTCATGGCCTGTGGCGTTGGCGCGTGCCTGGGATGCTCTACGAAGACGACCCATGGATACAAGACGGTTTGTCATGATGGGCCTGTGTTTGATTTAAGTGATATTATTTTTTAGCGGGAGGGGATCTAGATGCAGTATTTTATTTATATTCTGGTGGGTTTGATTGGAGGCATTTTTAGCGGACTTTTTGGGATTGGTGGTGGCGCGATTATGATTCCAGCGTTAACGTATTTTGTTGGTATGACACAACATCAGGCGCAAGGGACATGTCTCGCCATTCTTCTTCCACCGATTGGCATCTTGGCAGTCTGGCGATATTATCAAGCCGGGCATGTTAATTTCACGGTGGCCCTTTTTGTGGCCCTGGGTTTTGTGTTCGGGGCTTATCTGGGCGCGGACATGATCCAAGGTTTGCCCGGGCCAGAGCTCAAGCGCGCCTTTGGGATTTTTTTAGTTGTCTTAGGATTGAGAATGGTATTTTTAAAATGATAAATCTTGCTGTCAAAATTGGAAACATACAGTTTAAAAATCCTGTGACCATCGCGTCGGGAACCTTTGGTTATGTCAAGCCATATACGAAGGCTAGCGATCTTAAGAAGCTAGGAGCTTTTGTTCCAAAAACAATAACATTAAAAAAGCGCGTAGGCAATCCATTGCCTAGGATTGTTGAAACGGCATCTGGCATGATCAATGCCATCGGCATTGAGAATGAAGGGTTGGATTATTTTCTTCAAAATAAGCTTTCTTCTTTAGAGTCGTTGGGGATCCCTTTGATCGTCAGTATTTCAGCGTCCAGCAATGATGAGTTTATGATTCTTGCCAAGGCCTTGGATGCCAAGGCGAGCGTGAGCGCGATCGAGCTTAATCTTTCGTGTCCAAATTTAGCCAATAAGAAACTGATTGCTCAAGACGCAGCCGCCACTGCAGAGTTAGTGCGCCAGATCAGAGGGGCTGTGACGAAACCTCTTATTGCGAAGCTTTCACCTAACGTGACGGATATCTCTGAAATAGCTTTAGCCGCCCAAGACGCTGGTGCCGATGCGGTGAGCCTGGTCAATACCTTTATGGCCATGGCTGTTGATATTCAAAGGCGTAAACCCGTTTTAGGAAATATCACCGGAGGCTTAAGCGGCCCGGCAATTAAGCCAATAGCGTTAAAAATGGTTTATGACGTGAAAAGGCGCGTCCAGATCCCTATTCTTGCTATGGGCGGCATCATGAGCGCAGAGGATGCCCTAGAGTTTTTAATTACTGGAGCCACAATGGTGGCGATCGGGACAGCCAGTTTCATTAATCCTAAGGCTCCTTTAGAGATCTTGGAAGGGATTAAAAAGTACATGAAGGCGCATAAAATGTCTGATATTCACAAATTGATCGGGAGTTTAAAAATATAATATGGCAAATTTAAAACCAAAGCTTATTGTGGCTCTTGATGTGGAAACTTTTGAAGAAGCCAGGGTGTTGATCGACACTCTGTCATCGGCGGTTGATATTTTTAAAGTAGGGAGCCAGCTTTTTACCTCCTGTGGTCCTGTGGTGGTGCGTTTTATTGAAGCGCGGCAAAAGGAAGTCTTTTTGGATTTAAAATATCACGATATTCCAAATACTGTGGCCAATGCTGTGCAGGCTGCGGTTAAAGCGCTCACGGCTGGGCGTATTAGCGGTCAAGGAGATAAGAGCATTTTGATGTATACAATGCATATTGCTGGCGGCGAAGAAATGCTTGCGCGTGCCCTTGAGGCGGCTCAGAAGACAGCGCAAGAAACAGGGTTGCGGAGGCCTCTGTCCTTGGGGATAACAGTCTTGACAAGTGAAGGCAGTGGGGATAATATACAGCTTCTTGTTTTGAAGCGCGCCCTTTTAGCCAAGAAAGTTGGGCTTGATGGCGTCGTGGCGTCGGTGCAGGAGGCGCCAATGATCCGCAAAGAATGTGGATCCGACTTTATTATTGTTACGCCAGGGATCCGTCCTTTGGATGCGGATGTTGGCGATCAAAAGCGTGTGGCTACGCCAAGTTTGGCCGTCCAGAGCGGAAGTCATTATCTCGTTGTTGGCCGTCCCATTGTGAAAGCGAAAAATCCTTTGAGTGCGGCTCAAGAGATCTTAAAAGAAATTGCAAGTATAACATAACGTTTCTGACAGGAGTTTATATATGGTTAAGCAAGTGCAAGAGTTGATCGATAAAATTAAACGGGAAGGTATTGAGGTTGCCGAGCAAAAAGCTCAAGACATTGAGCATCTTGCCAAGCTGCAAGGTGAGAAAACAATCAAAGAGGCAGAGAAGAAAGCTGCTGCCATGGTCGAGCAGGCTAAGCTAGAGGCAAAAAAGCTTGAGGAGAGTGCCAAGATGTCGATCAAGCAGGCTAGCCGTGATATGATGCTTAGCTTAAGAAAAGAGATCACCGGGCTTTTAAACAAGATCGTTCTCAAAGATGTGCGCGGCGCGTTAACCGCCGAAGCCCTTTCTGGGATCATTCAAGAATTGGTTCTTAAATCGTTAGATAAGGTATCCGCAGAGCCTATTAAGATTGAGGTGAGTCTTAAGGATAAGGAAAAATTGATTGAGCATGTTCTTGCGCATCTGCAAAAAGAAGTAAAAACTAAGTTTGTGATCTCTTCTGCCGAAGACATGGGCGCTGGTTTGCGTATTAGTTTTGACCAAGGTAAATCGTCTTTTGATTTCTCAGATCAAAGCTTGGCGCAATACCTAAGCGCTTATCTTAACCCACAGATCTCCGCGTTATTAAAAGACGCGTCTAAACCTAAATAATATTTTCATGGGATATCCTTATTATTATTTTGTGGCAAGTCTTCCTTCGCTTGATTTTGATCAATCCGTGAGTCTTTTGTATCCTGACTTCTTGGAGGAAGCCCGTCGTCATTTATCCGCCGGTGATTTTCATTTTCTTACTATGGCCACGCTTGATTATGATGCGCTTGTTGCGCCGCATCCCACCCTCCAGGTGTTGGCAGATTTGAACCGGAGACTGAAGAATGAAATCGCGCTTTTTCGCTGCAAAACGCTTTCCCGGGATAGCGCGGATTTCTTTCGCGGGGACCATTATATGCCTGGGGAGATAAGCGAGAGCGTGGCGCAGGCTGCAAAGATGGTGAATCCACTGGAGGCCCAGAAGGCTTTGGATCTTTTTCGTTGGAAGAAATTTGAGGAGTTGTCGTCTGGACATTCTTTTGATCTGGATGTTATTATTGTTTATGGTTTGAAGCTTCAAATCCTTGACCGTCATCATGAATTGGCGTCGGCCAAGGGCCAGGAAAAGTTTGCACATTATAAAGATGTTGAAATTTTTGAGAATATTCATCTTTAGCACCGAAGGAGTGGTATATGTCAGCAGAGCTTAGAAAAGGGTATGTGAGTGGGGTTAACGGCAACATGGTTTCTGTTATGTTTGAGGACCGTGTTGTTCAAAATGAAGTGGCCTTTGTGCACCAAGGGAAGAATCGTTTAAAATCAGAGGTGATCCGTGTCCGTGGCAAAAGGGCAGAGCTTCAAGTTTTTGAAGACACCAATGATGTGAAAGTCGGCGACGTGGTGGAGTTTTCAGGAGAGCTTTTAAGCGTTGAGCTTGGCCCGGGGCTCTTGGGTCAAGTTTATGATGGACTACAAAATCCTTTGGAGCGTTTAGCGCATGATCATGGCTTTTTTCTAAAGCGCGGTATTTATTTGAACGCGCTTAAAGAAGATCAGTTATGGGATTTTACGCCCTTAGTCAAAAAAGGCGATAAGGTGCGCTCCGGGGTCAAGCTGGGGTCTGTTCTTGAAAAGATTTTTGCCCACATGATCATGGTTCCTTTTGATTTATCTGGGGAGCTTGAAGTGACAGAGATTGCATCGAAGGGCAAGCATGATCTCACGGCCGTCATTGCTTCTTTGCGTGATGATCAAGGGCGTACCCACGCGGTGACCATGAAAACGGTTTGGCCTGTTAAGGTTCCGATTCGCGCGTATCAGAAGAAATTAAAACCATCACAACCGTTGGTCACGAAAATTCGGATTATTGACACGCTTGTTCCCGTCGCGATCGGCGGTACGTTTTGCACACCCGGACCTTTTGGCGCTGGCAAAACCGTGTTGCAGCATTTGCTGAGCCGTCATGCTGAGGTGGACATTGTGATCATCGCGGCATGCGGAGAGCGTGCCGGCGAGGTGGTCGAGCTTTTAAAAACATTTCCTGAGCTGATCGATCCGCGAACCAAAAAAACATTGATGGATCGTACGGTTGTTATTTGCAATACATCGTCTATGCCTGTAGCGGCGCGGGAGTCGAGCGTTTATACCGCGGTAACGATCGCTGAATATTATCGGCAAATGGGATTGAATGTGTTGTTGCTGGCTGACTCGACATCACGTTGGGCGCAGGCTATGCGTGAGATGTCAGGACGCCTGGAAGAGATTCCAGGGGAAGAAGCCTTTCCCGCCTATCTTGAGACGCGCATCGCGTCGTTTTATGAGCGTGCGGGGGTTGTTTTGCTTCGCGATGGAACGATGGGATCGATCACCATTGGTGGCACGGTGAGCCCTGCGGGTGGTAATTTTGAAGAGCCTGTAACGCAGTCAACGCTTAAAGTGGTTGGTGCTTTTCATGGGCTATCGCGTGACCGTGCTAACGCGCGCAAGTATCCTGCGGTGGACCCGCTGCAGAGTTGGAGCAAGTATGAAAGTTTTATTGCGCAAGACAAGGTCAAGGCGGGGACCGCGATCTTAAAGCGCAGCGAAGAAGTCGACCAGATGATGAAGGTTGTTGGCGAAGAGGGAACCGCGATGGAGGATTTTCTAGATTATCTCAAAGGTGATTTTTTTGATGCGGTCTATTTGCAGCAAAATGCCTTTGACGAGATCGATGAAGCTACGGCCTCAGATCGCCAGGCTTATGTCTTTGATGTTTTGCTAGGCGTGATCGTAAAAAAGTTTTCGTTCCAGGACAAAGAAGAGGCGAGAGCGTTTTTTCTGAATTTACGTCAGAAATTTGTTAATTGGAATACGATGCCGTTTTTATCGGATCCCTTTAAACTTTTGCATAAAGAAATTGAAGCGCAAATTAATAGTAAGTAAAGGTGGCTAACGATGCATAAAACATATAATGAAATTATTCAAATTGCGGGCGATGTAATCACTGTCGAGGCTGAGGCGATCGGTTATGGAGAGCTCGCTGAGGTCCAGGCGCGTTCAGGGGTTTCTTTAGCGCAGGTGATCCGTTTGGATGGGCCGCGGGTTTCTCTACAGGTGTTAAACGGCAGCCGTGGGATCTCCACCAACGACAAGGTGCGGTTTTTAAAGCATCCGATGCAGGTCTCTTTTTCAGATAATCTTTTAGGCCGTATTTTTACAGGAAGCGGGGCGCCGCGCGATAATGGCCCAGCGCTTTCTGAAAACATGATTAGTCTTGGTGGCCCGTCAGTCAATCCTGCCAAGCGCATTGTTCCTGACAAAATGATCCGTACGGGTGTTCCGATGATCGATGTGTTTAATTCGCTGGTGGAGTCGCAGAAGTTGCCGATTTTTTCTGTGGCTGGCGAGCCTTACAATGAGCTTTTGGCGCGTATTGCGATGCAGGCGGAGATCGATTTGATTATTTTAGGTGGCATGGGACTTAAACATGATGACTATTTGTTTTTTAAAGATACTTTGGAAAAACATGGCTCGCTTGCCAAAAGCATTTTCTTTATTCATACGGCCTCTGATCCGACGGTTGAGTGTCTTCTGGTGCCGGATATGTGCTTGGCGGTGGCAGAGCAGTTTGCCTTGCAAAATAAGCGCGTGCTTGTTTTGTTAACCGACATGACTAACTTTTGCGACGCGTTAAAAGAAATCGCGATCACCATGGAGCAAATCCCATCGAATCGCGGTTACCCAGGTGATCTTTATAGTCAGTTGGCCAAGCGCTATGAAAAGGCTGTTGATTTTGATACCGCTGGATCGATTACGATTCTTGCGGTGACCACCATGCCCGGTGATGATGTCACGCATCCTGTTCCTGACAACACAGGGTATATTACCGAAGGACAGTTTTATTTGAAAGGCGGGCGTATCGAGCCGTTTGGATCGCTGAGTCGTTTAAAGCAGCAGGTCAATGGAAAAACACGCGACGACCATCGCGCTATTATGGATCGCATGATCCAGCTGTATGCCCAGTATCGTGAAACTTTGGAAAAGCGTTCCATGGGTTTTCGCATGAGTGCTTGGGATGAAAAGCTTTTAAAGTATGGGCAACGTTTTGAAAAAGAGATGATGGCGTTGTCGGTCAACATTGTCCTTGAAAAGGCGCTAGATTTGGGCTGGGACATTCTCTCTGATGTGTTTGAACCTGCGGAAGTCGGGATCAAAGATGCCCTTGTTAAAAAGTATTGGCGAAAGAAATAAAGAATGCCTAAGGTTAAGTTAAGTAAGCATGAGCTTAAGCGTCAGCGTGACAGCCTCACGCAGTTTTTGCATTATTTGCCGACGCTGCAGCTTAAAAAGCAACAATTGCAAATCAAGATTTTTCAAATTCGAACAGATCTTGAAAAAAGACAAGACGCGTTCCAAGAGGTTGACAGGGATCTTTTAACGTGGGTGGGGTTGCTTGCGGATCCTGGCGTTGATATTAAAAAATGGATTCGGCCTCAGGCGGTGCAGTTAGAAACGCAAAATATTGCTGGCGCGGATATCCCTGTATTTCGCGCAATTAGTTTTGCGCCTTTGGATTATGATTTTTATGCGATGCCGTTTTGGGTGGATGAGGCTATTAAAAGAATAAGGACGTTTTGTTCTTTGTTCGTTGAGATCCGCGTGATCGAAAAGCAAATCGCTATTTTACACAAAGAGCTCATGATCACGACGCAGCGTGTGAACTTGTTTGAAAAGGTGAAAATTCCTGAATGCGTTGAGAATATTCGTGTCATTCGCATTTATTTAGGCGATCAACAAGCCAATGCGGTTGGCGTGAGCAAGGTCGCGAAGCGAAAAATTGAAGCGGCTGTGTTAGCGGAGGCTTTCGCATGATTGTTCCCATGAAAAAGATTTTTCTTATTGTTCAAAATAAAGACGCGGCATCAGCCCTTGAAGAATTAAGGGGCTTGGGAACAGTGCACGTTGAGCATCAGAAGCTTCCGGAAGGGCAAGAAATTGTTACGCTCAAAGAGGAAGTCCAAAAGCTTGTTACTTTAGTTGATTATTTCCAGAAATGTTCCCCTCAAGGGCAGCAAGAGCGAGAAGCGGCAGAGGAGAAAGTCGATACGTTAACGTATCGACTTTCTCAGTTAACTCACATCAAAGACGAGATGGCCAAACGCCAAACCCTGATTCATTTTTGGCAGCCCTGGGGAGATTTTGATCTGCAGGACGTGCAGATTCTTCGTTCTAGGGGGTTGTCTGTCAAGCTTTATAGGATCCCGGAAGCTGAACTTGAGCATTTGCCAGAAGGCGTTGTCTGTGAAACAGTTTTTGTTCATGAAAAGATCGCGCATTGCATTGTGATAAGCCAGGAAGAGCCGTCTCTTTCTTTTCCAGAGATCGCTTGGCCAACAATAAGTCTGGGCGACATGATGAGGCTCCAAGAAGCGGATGCCCGAAAGATTTTGGCTCTGGAAAAAGAGCTCAAAGAAAATAGCGTTTATTTGAATGCCTTCAAAGATCGTTTAGAAAAAAAGAATTCGGATTTAAGGCTTCAGGAGGCCTTGGCGGGCATGGGAGAGAGCCAGGGTCTTTTTTATCTTAAAGGGTTTTGTCCGTCAGAAAACTTTGCCAAAATCCAACATCTCGCGCGTACGCAAAAATGGGGCCTGGTTATGGAAGAGCCCAGCGATGAGGATAAGGTTCCAACCTTAATTAAAAATCCTAAATGGGTGGAGTTGATCAAGCCAGTGTTTGCGATCATGAATATTCTGCCAGGTTATAAAGAGCTTGATATCAGTATTTTCTTTTTATTATTTTTGTCTTTATTTTTCGGTATGCTGATTGGAGACGCAGGATATGGCATTGTGATTCTTTTGGCTATCGTTTTCTTTCATCTTAAAAATAACGATACGCTTGAAGATAAGAAGTTATTATCTTTGATGTATGTTTTTAGCATGTGTGCGATTGTCTGGGGCGTCTTAACCGGTGTTTTCTTTGGCCAGAGCTTGATTCCCTCTTTTAAGCCATGGCTTCCATGGCTTAACGACACGCGCAACATGCAGATGCTTTGTTTTTTTATTGGGGCAACACATTTGAGCATCGCGCATGCTTGGCGTGCCTTGATTAAGATGCCATCGACCACGGCCCTAGCTGATGTGGGATGGATTGTGATTTTATGGTTTATGTTTTTTCTTGCGAAAGCACTTATTTTAAATGAAATAATGTCCCCTCTGATTATGTATTTACTCTATGCTGGATGTTTTCTTGTTATTTTTTTCAATCAGAAAACAAGCAATATTTTCAAAACTATTGGGGTTGGCCTTGGAACCCTTCTCATGAGCATTGTGAATATGTTCACAGATGTTGTTTCGTATATTCGTCTTGCTGCTGTTGGTCTGGCATCGGTTGCAGTTGCTGATGCGTTTAATCAAATGGTTATGGGGATTGGATTTAAAACAATCTTTTCTGGCGTGGCGGCTATCCTCGTTTTGTTCGTAGGGCATGCCTTAAATTTGACACTTGGTTTTATGGCGATTATGGTCCATGGCATACGTTTAAATATTTTGGAATTCTCAAGTCATTTGAGCATGGAATGGTCAGGGGTCGCCTATGACCCTTTATCGAAAACAAAAAATATTAAAATTTAAAAAGGAGAAACGAATGGATGCGAATACGTTAGTTCAGTTTCAGGATCTTGGTGCTGCTGCAGCTTTAGGTCTTTCGGCTGTTGGTTCTGGATTAGGCGCTGGTGCGGCCGGCATGGCGGCTGTGGGGGCATGGAAAAAGTGTTTTGTGCAAAATAAACAAGCACCGTTTTTATTGGCAGCTTTTGTTGGCGCACCTTTATCCCAAACGATTTACGGTATGATTTTGATGAACGCGATTCTTGAATCATCAAGCAAGGGAGCGCATTTGTGGTGGACAGGGCTTTTCGCAGGGCTTGCCATTGGCATGTCCGCGTGGATGCAAGGCAAGGCGGGCGCAGGCGCTTCCGATGCTTTAGGGGAGACCGGCAAAGGATTTGGGAATTATTTGATTGTTTTGGGGATCATTGAAACCGTTGCTATTTTTACAATGGTTTTCTCTTTGATGTCAGTTGGCAAGATTAGCGGGTAAAAGAGCTTGACCCTGCTTAAGAACCGTATGAGAGTGGTTTTGAAATAAAGAATTAAGATAACATTTAGCCCTGTAAGCGTATCGTTTAGATTGTGGTATTTTCCCGTTGGTTTATTGATAAATGTTACTGAACAAGTTCTTGTTTGGGTAAGGCGTGTTGGCATTATCCTTCACTCAAACACCCTAGTCCTCAGATTTGATTAGAAAAATGAAAGAAATCTGAGGTCTAGGGAACTCGCGAGAGGACAATGCCAGCACGCCTTTCAACCCTTGTTGATCTTTCAAGACTGTTGCCAAAGAAGAACGCTCCAAGAGATTGCCTTGCTTTGAGCAGGACGTTGTGCTGGCTTCGCGGGCATGGTCTTTGCCCTGTCTTTGGGCAAAGGAGCGAAGCCGAACACCGAGCGAAAGGTTCCACGCTGGGGAACATGAGCGCTCCTGCGAAAAGAAAGACAATCTCGGCGGATACGGTAACATGAATGATGAACCAATGAATGGGTTTCAGTTTTTGTTCGGCAACATTTAATATGGCCCAATGCATTTTCTCTAACGGGGTTGACAGCTTATTTTTTTTATTGTAATATAGCGCTTCCAAAGAGGGCGATTAGCTCAGCTGGTTAGAGCATCTGACTTACATTCAGAGGGTCGGGGGTTCGAGTCCTCCATTGCCCACCATATTTGCTGGTAGTGTTCTTAAATATTTTGGACTGGTGGTGTAGCCTGGTTAACATGTCAGCTTGTCACGCTGAAGATCGCGAGTTCAAATCTCGTCCAGTCCGTGTATACAAAAAATAGCTCCTCTTCCTGAGGGGCTATTTTTTTGTATAGGGAGCTGGTCAGTTTGAAAATATAAGCATGTTTGTTGAGTTTTAAAGGGCGCCTATCTTAAAAGATAGGCGCCCTTTGATTTTGAATCATGAGTATTAGAAAACTGCAAGCAGTAGTGGGAAACTTAAGGATTTTTCCGTTTTAAAATCCTCACCGCATGATTGTCGATCCAACCCGCAGGTCGATTCCAATCTCCAAAGGCTTCAATTGCACTAAAATTCTTTAAGATATATTGTGCGAGCAAAGGGCAATAGTCCTTGCCAAATGTTCCCATGCCAGCCTCGTCGGTCTGACAACGATTGGAAAGGAGGATGTAGTTTACTTTTTTATTTTCGAGCTTTGTAATGATCTCCTTTTCTTGCACAGGTGGGATATTGACAAAGGTAAAAAAGTAAAGCTCGCGTGTTGGACTTGGTTTGTTTGTTAAGAAATAATAGAGCGTGTCGCAGGGTAAGGCTAAAAAGAGTTCATCCTTTTTAAGATTAGCTTTGAGAAAGGATGTGGTTTGGTGCACGGTTGCAAGCCAGTCCATGGCGTTGGTGATGTAAATATCATTTGAGTCTATTTGAAAGCGGTGCGCGGGGGTTTTGAAAAAGCCAATGATGCGATGAAGCCGTTGGGTGTTAGTAAAAATAACAGCGCTTAAAAATAGGGCTAAAGCGATTTGTAAGAGGCGAGGAGTTCTTGTGATCATGATGCCAATAATGAGGAAAATAAAAAGCATTTGAAAAGGCGCTCCCCAATATTTGGCGTAGATGCGTTCGCTTAAAAAGGCCTCGTGGAGCATGAGCACAACAAAGATGCTTGTCGTGGCAAGAACAAGAAGGGTTGTTTTATGCGTTGGCCATTGTTTCTTGTCTCTGCTGCAGAGAATACCGAGAAGTCCCAAGAGGCTCAAAACAATGATCATCACGATCAGATATGGCCAGAAAGTGATGTTTTGGGTCAATGTTTTCTGAAGAAAGTTAAGAATATTTTGCTCTAAAGGGATGCTTGGGGCATAACCAGCTTGTTGGTAATTTTTTAGAAGGGAAAAACATTGGAGAATGTAGTAGAAGGGAAGTTTGCGAATAAAAAAGAGGTGGACGAAGACGATGCCTAATCCTGTTACGAAAGAACTGTAGAAGTAGAATTTTATATTTTTAAAGAATATTTTGTTTGTGCCATCGATCAGGGCGATCGATAGTGCGAAAGCCAGAAAACCGAAAACACCAAAATTGATCTTAATAAGAGAAACAAGCGCGACGGCAAGAAACCCGAGCCAAACGAATTTGCGTTTTTGTGTTTTAAGGTACAAGAAAAGAGCGAGGATGGTGAGTAAAAGAGCGCTGATGCCGCCAGCATGATTAAAGGTGTGACAAAAATGCGGGTAAAAGGAGGCCAGCCACAAGGCACCCAAGGAGGCCCAAAGAAGCGGCACAAAACATCCTAGTGCGAAATAGAAAGCCATAACGCCTAAGATCTTGATCGCTATTTCACCACAAATCGCGTTTTGAATGGTTGGGCCGAGGATTTTAAAGATACCAGCGTAATAATAGGGCATGAAAGGACCGTAGGTCCAGAGATAGTCTTGATAAGGCTCCGCGCCTTGCATGGTTTGGGTAAAGGCGTAGAGATCTCGTCCATGGTCGCCTTGCGCAAGCGGAAGCATCAGATTGTGAATAGGGAAAAAGATGGCGATTGTTAATGTAAGTGTGAGGATGAAGAAGAAAATCTTTTGGTAGCGAAGAAAAAAGGCAATGAAATTTTTCAAGATATGGATCATGAGCAGCAGTATAGCATGAAAGAAAGCCGACATCAATTTCACCTTCAATCCTGCAAACCTTGTCTCTTGTGGTAAATATGGTAGAATATCCACATCTTAAAAAATCTATAAAAAGGAGCTTAAGCATGGTTAGTATCAAAGAGTTTCAGAATCTCGAATTGATTGTCGCGCAAATTAAAGAAGTCAAAGAGCATCCTAATGCCGATAGGCTTTTTGTGATCAAAATCGACACCGGTAGCGGAGAAAAGCAGATCGTGGCAGGGATTCGCTCCTCGTATGCCAAGGAAGCTTTGATCGGCCGCAAGGTTGTGGTTGTCAATAACCTAGAGCCCGTGGTTTTGCGCGGTGAAGAGTCCCAGGGCATGCTTTTGGCTGCGTCGGATGAATTTGGGCCATCAATTTTAGAGCCTGATCATGATGTCAAGATTGGGAGTAAGGTCAAGTAGGGGCATATTAAGGAAGGTGCTGTCCTTGTTGCCTCGGAGAACGTGATGGATTTTTCTTTACGTCAGTTGATGAATGAGAAATTTTGTCTTGATTGCAAGGGGTGTTGTCGCTTTAAAGAGTCGCGGAGCCCTTGGCGGCCTAAGGTTTATCCCTTGGAAGACAAGCTTTTGGGTCATGAACACTTTGAAGAAAAAGCCTTAGATTCTCAGGGCCGCGTCGCGACTAGGGCTTATGCCGAAGAGCATGCTTGCGTATTTCTTGACTCATTAACCAACGCGTGTCGCGTTTATCCGGCGAGGCCGTTAGAGTGCGTGTTGTATCCTTTCGTTTTTCTCAAGAACCAGGAGGGTATTTCTTTGGCTGCGCATTTGGCCTGTCCTTTTGTTCAGGAGGTTCAGGCAAGCGCCTTATTTGAGGAGCATTGTTGTTATTTGAAGAAATTCTTTGCACAAAAGAAGATCCAAGCCTTTCTCAAGGCGCACGCGAAGGATATTTGTTCGGCTCATATTGCCCAAGATGAAATACAGCCACTTTTTTGTATTGTGCCCCGATGAAAACAGCCCTGTTGTTATCCAAGAAAAGAATGGTTGAGAAGTTTCTTCAGGCCACGGATTATACTTCCTCAGCTTTTGCTTTTGTTAATCTCTTTACCTGGAAAGATTTCTTTGATTTTCGGTTTCAGATAATCGATGGTGCGCTATGTATCTTTGCGAAAAACTTTTTAGGCTCTTTTCTTTATTTGCCACCTTTAGGTGGGCGTATTACGCCAAAGACCATTCATGCCTGTTTTGATGTGATGTTTAAAGAAAACAAGGGGCGCGGTATTTCGCGGATTGAAAATGTGGAAGAAAAAGATCTTGGCCTTTTTCCGTTGCAAGAGTATCAGGTTTACAAAAAGGGTGAAGAATTTGTTTACGCTAGAGATGATATCGCGTGTTTGCGCGGAAATAAGTACAAGTCAAAAAGAGCTCTATATAATCAAGTGATCCGTCAAGCAGATCCTCTTTTTGTGCCGTACACTTTAAGGATGCGCAAGGATTGTCTTTTGTTGTATGCGCAATGGGCGAAAGTGCGTAAGGCAAGGAATGCTGATGACATTTATCAGCAGATGATCGACGAGAATGTTAAAGTACATGATCTTTGCCTGCGGTATCATAAAGAGCTAGGCCTTGTGGGTCGGGTTGTTTTTATCGAGGGTGCTTTGTCTGCGTATAGTTTCGGATTTCGTTTAAAAGATGACACCTTTTGCGTTTTGCTTGAAATCGCGGATCCCGCGATCAAGGGATTGCCAACGTATATTTTTAAAGAATTCTGTGCTGATCCCCAAGTCAGAAAGTTTCTATTTGTGAATGTCATGGATGATTTTGGTCTTGAGCGTATTCGGGCAACAAAGCTTTCGTTTCGGCCTTGTCAGATTCATTCTTGTTATGTTGTGTCGCGAAAGGATTGTTAAGAGATGCAGAGATTTCACGAAAAAGAATTCGTTGTCTTTGATGTGGAAACAACAGGGCTTTCGCCGGGTAGTGGCGATCGTATTGTTGAGATCGCAGCGCTAAAAGTCAGAGGTCTCAAGCCCGTTGCGCGATTCCATTCCTTGGTCAATCCTGGTCGGCCGATTTCGTTTGCCGCTTCAGAGGTCAATGGGATCAGCGATGATATGGTTGCCGCAGCGCCCAGATGCCGCGAGATCCTCCCTGATTTCTTGCAGTTTTTAGGCCAGGCTACGATGATCGGGCACAATGTTCGCTTTGACTTAAGTTTTTTACATCATGAAGTGGGTTTGGCAAGTCTTAAGATCGGCCACGAAATTGAGGCTATTGACACCATTCGTCTGGCGCGTCAAATGATGCCTCGGTTGAAACGTTATCCCTTGTGGTTGGTTGCGGACGCACTTGGCATTGAAGAAAGCCAGAAGCATCGCGCGATGGCGGATGTTGAGTTGACTTTTGAAGTTTTTTATCGTTTGATCCACATGGCGCATGAGCAGAATCGGCTTAGCGATCTATTGCTGTAAGCAGCTTAAGAGATTTCTAAAAGGAGAAGAAAAGCCCTGATTTTTGTTTACCCTGGGATGTGTTGGTGCGTATAATAAAGATATTGCAAGGAACACTCATGAAACGTTTCCTAACCATTTTTATTTTTTTTATTCTTGTTTTGCGGTTGACTCCTGTTTTTGCCCAAGAGGATGTGCCAATGGACGCGGTGCTTGATAATCAAATGGAGAGCGCGGCAAGAGGGATCAAGAGCGGCGCGCGTAAAGCCTTAGAGGAGAATAGGCAGCTGAAAGTGCAAAATGAAATCTTGAGGAATCAGGAGTTTGAGTTACAGAATCAGATTGATTCTTTAACGGAAGAGAGCGTAAGTATAAAATCTGTTATTATTCATGATCAACATATCATGAAAGGTATCGAAGAAAGAACAAAAAAGATAGAAAAGTATTTCGCTGGGGCGCAAGCAAGGCTAAAAGTTCTTGCCCCTGAACTTGAGGGCTTGCGAAAAAAACTGGCTGGCGTAAAAGAACAAAAGAGTAAGCTTCAGAAAGAGTTGGATAGCCTTCAGGCGCAGAAGCAGAGCCTTGTTTCTTTTGAGGAGTCTCTTAAGAAAAAAGAGTTTCCAGATGGGGTAGAGCCTATTCTTCAGACGATGGAAGCCTCTCAGCAGAAATTAGCCAAGATTAAAATAGAACGTGAGAAATTTGCAAAAGAGCTTACACTCTCTGAGAAAACACTCGCTTTAATTATGAAAGAACCTTTTGTGAGTAGAGAAGAGGATCAGAAGCGATTAGATGTTTTAAAGATCCTTGTGGACGGTCAGGGTCTTGGCGGGGGAGCTGGCCTTTCTGGTGAAAACAAGATTTCCTCAAGTCTTCAGGGCCAGAAAAGCTTGGAGAGGCAAAAGGTCCAGGCGCAGGCGCTTATTAAACAGTTGGAAAGGTTTTCTTTAAGTCTTGTATCGAAGGTGGATCATTTAGGTGGGTTTTCTAGTGGCAGGGAGAAATATGTATCCTTGATCAAAGAAAAGAATGATAAGCTCATCGAAGAGATTGCGATTTTAGGGCAAGAAGGGTTTTGGGAAGATTTTAAAAGCTTAGAAAAAGAAGCTGCGATTCTTGGAAAATTGGCAGATCAAGAAACTAAAGCAAATCAAAGGCTTAAGAAAAAGCTTGTTGACCTGCAGGCATCGAATCAGAAAAAGTTAAGGGAGATCGATCGTCTGAAAAAGGACATTGAGAAATTGTCAGCCAAAGACGCAGAACAGAAGAAGGTGCTGGAGCAAAAGGTGGCTTCTCAAGAATCGGTTCCACCGGAGCCAGCCTCTTTGGAATTAGTTCAAGGCCTTCCAGAGCAAGCGCTGGAGTCAAAAGAAATAGAAACTCTTTCTGAACTGAGAAAGCAGAAAAAGAGGGTCGCTTTAGAGTCGCAGCTTCAAGTAAAAATCAATAATGTGGATACAGAAAACAAGATCCTTAACAACCGATTGGCTGAGCTCAATGAAAAGATTATCAAGGTTGAAGAAGAAAAGAGTCTTTTAGAAGATCTTTTGAAGCAGCAGCACCAAGGAAGCCCTGCTGTCAAAGTCGACAACGATGTTCGTTCTGCGCCGTCTTCGGAAGCCACTCGTCCAGCGAGGGCCTTGTGGAAGATTCCGGATATCCTGAAGGATTGACGACAAACCTTAAGTAATTTATTTGATTTGGTTTATAAAATAAGATAGAATGGCACAAGTTAATATGCGGGCCGGAAGGTCTGCTTATCGGCAGATAGGTTCGCGAAGATCATTAATATCGTTAAGAGGTGTCTTGAAGTCACGCGCTCATTTAACCCGGAGGAACCATGAATGAAATTTTAGAAATATTAGCACAGAACGCACGTATCACCCCTGAAGAAATCGCAAAGCTCACAGGCCAGAGCCTTGCCGCGGTCAAAACGGCTGTAAAAAAATATGAAAAAGAGGGCGTGATCGTTCAGTATAAGACAGTGCTGAATAAAGAATTGATTGAAGACGGTCATCCGCTCGTTCGCGCCTTGATCGAGGTGAGCATCACGCCCCAAAAGGACGTGGGATTTGATTATATTGCCGAGAGGATTTATAGTTTTCCTGAAGTCAAAAGTTGTTATTTGGTTTCAGGAACTTACGATCTGTTGGTCGAAGTCGAAGGGGATAACATTCAGACGGTGTCCAATTTTATTGCCTCCAAGCTTTCGCCCATGGTTAATGTGCGGGGTACCGCAACACATTTTCTTTTAAAGAAATATAAAGAAGACGGGAATATTTTAAAAAAAGGTAAGCAAAAGCAAAGATTAAACATATCATTCTAGAGAATAATGACGAATGTCGAAGGCCGAATGCCGCAGGGGTTTTTAAGATTCCAATGGTTCATGGGAAAAGACGATCATTGAGGCTACTTTCGACATTGGGACTTGGTCATTGATTAGTTTTATAGGATATTGACTATGGATATTTCAAAAAAAGTAGAACAACTCAAGCCTTCGGGGATCAGGCTTTTCTTTGACCTTGTGTTGAACATGAAGGATGTGATTTCCCTTGGGGTTGGGGAGCCTGATTTTGTCACGCCTTGGCATATCCGCGAAAAAGCTATCTTCTCGCTTGAACAAGGCTACACCTCTTATACATCCAATAAGGGGATGATCGAGCTTCGCAAGATGATCTGTCATCATTTGCAAAAGCGCCACGGCCTTTCTTATGATCCTGAAGAGGAAACGCTGATCACCGTCGGTGTGAGCGAAGGCCTGGACTTGGCCGTACGGGCCATTCTCAATCCTGGTGAAAAAGTTTTGGTTCCAGACCCATCGTATGTTTCCTATCCAGCGGTGGTTGAGCTCGCCGGAGGCAAGGTTGTTGCCTTAAACACCGATCTTAGCAATGGGTTTAAATTTTCTGCTTCTGACATTGATAAGGCTTGTGCTAAAGGTGCTAAGGCTTTGATGATCAATTATCCATGCAATCCCACGGGAGCTTCCTATACTCGAAAAGAGCTCTTGGCGATTGCTCGCGTGGCGGAACGCCGGGATTTGATCATCATCAGCGATGAAGTTTATGATGAGCTGACCTATGACTTTGATCATACGCCGTTGTCGACTCTGCCGGGTATGAAAAAGCGCGTGATTTATCTCAATGGATTTTCGAAGGCTTTTGCCATGACTGGTTTTCGCTTAGGGTATGCTTGCGGCCCAGCCAAGGTGATTGCCGCGATGACGAAAATCCACCAGTATACAATGTTGTGTGCGTCGATCACGAGCCAAATGGCGGCCATTGAGGCCTTGCGCGGGAACAATCATGATGTTTTGGATATGAAAAAAGAATATATGCGCCGACGCCGTTTTGTGGTGTCGCGATTAAACGAAATTGGACTCGATTGCCATATGCCGGAAGGGGCTTTTTATGTTTTTCCTTCGATCAAGAAATTTAGTAACAACTCTGTTGAGTTTGCCACAGATCTCTTAAAGAAAAAGAATGTCGCTTTGGTCCCCGGCGTTGCCTTTGGTTCTACAACTGAGGGTTATGTTAGGATTTCGTATGCCTCGAGTTATGAGAATTTAAAAGAAGCCATGCTGCGCATTGAGAGCTACCTAAAGCAATAATCTTTCCTTTCGATCGTAACCGCTTTTAAATTAGGATCATCATGAAAACAAAAAGCATCTTTTTGGCTGTCGTTTGCTTGTTCGTGCTGGGCTGTCAACCCACAGGGTCTAAGCCTGGAGCGTCGGAGCCTTCATTAAAAACAGCGCAAGCCTTGATGGAGAAATCCGCAGATCTTTATCAGGAGGCTGTTGCGACCTATCAGAAGATTCTTGTGGCTAATCCCGCAAATGCGCAAGCATGTTATGACCTAGGCCATCTTTATGATGCCCATGGCGCTTATGATTTGGCGATCAAGACGCTTGGCGCTTGTTCCTCGCTGCCAGCCCAAGAACTTTTGGCTCAAAGTTATTATAAAAATGGTGATTATACCGAAGCCCTTTCTGTTTTTGAAAAGATTGGCGACGAGGGTGACGACCATTATCTTTATGCCTACGCGATGACGTGTGAAAAGCACAATCTTTTTGGAGAGGCGCTCAAGCTTTATAAGAAGATGCGCACGCCTACTTTTGTTTCTTTGGCGCAAGCGCGTATGCAAGCGATCAATGCGTTAATGGAAAAGACGGAGCTTAATAAATTAAGCCCAGAAATCCAAAAGCTGATCGCCAGTGCGCCCTCGGCTGAAGATTTTCCTGAGGCTGGATCTGTTGTGCTTTATGTTCAAGAAAACACAGTAATTTTAGAAAATAATACCCTTGAGAGCACTGAACATTGTTTGGTAAAGATCCTCAATGAGCGTGGAAAACATTTAGGTGAGATTGAGATTGGCTACGATTCGACTTATGAAAAAGTGGAGATTGAATTTGCGCGCACTATTACTCCTTCTGGTGATGTGGTTTCGGTTGGTTCAAAGCATATCCGCGATGTTTCACGGTATCTAAATTTTCCTTTGTATAGTAACGCGCGGGCTAAGATCATTTCTATGCCCGAGGTTGCGGTGGGCGCATTCTTAGAATATAAAATTAAAGTCACGCAAAACAAGATGGTTGCCGACGACCAATTTCAGGCAAGTTATCTTTTGCAAGGCGACAGCCCCATTGCGCATGCGGAATATCATTTGAAAATGCCAAAGGGCAGGAAGCTTCATCAAGCCATTCTTAATATTGATTTTGCTAAGAATAAAGAAATTCTTAATCCTGTGATTACCCAAGATCAAGGCCAGACCCATTATTCGTGGGTTTTTGATAATATCGAACAGATTCTTCCTGAGCCTCAAATGCCGCCGATTACGGAGATTACGCCGGTTATTTTGCTTTCGACTTTTGATTCGTGGCAGGCGTTGCATGACTGGTGGTGGCCTCTCGCCAAGGATAAGATTCAAATTAATGATGCTATGCGAGAGAAAATTGCTGAGTTAACGCAAGGCGCAGCGACGCTGAAAGAAAAAGCCAAGGCTATCTATAGTTTTTGTGCTCGGGATATTCGATATGTCGGTGTTGAATACGGGCAGGCAGGCTATGAACCACATTTAGCCACAGAAATTTTTGCGAATAAGTATGGTGATTGTAAGGATCAATCGATCTTGCTCATTTCCATGCTCAGAGCTGTTGGCGTCAAGGCCTATCCGGTGTTGATCGGCACCAAAAATGTTCCCAAGCTCCAGCGTGATTTTCCGACCATGCTTTTTAATCATTGTATTGTGATGGCGCAAATCGACGGAGAGGATCTCTTTTTAGACCCGACGGGGGAAACCGTTTTGTTTGGTGATCTTCCGCAAGGAGATCAGGATCGCCTGGTGTTTGTTTGCTTTGAAAAGGAAGCCAAGCTTATGCAAACACCCAAATATCCTGCCGCGCACAATCAGGTTGTGAAGAAAACGACTTTGACGCTTGCGAGCTCCAAGGAGGTTTTAGGACGCCGCGAGATCCGCGCCGCGGGTGTTTTTGATCAAGGGCAGCGCTCCTGGCTTCGCTATACCATGCCTTCTCTTGTTCAGGAAACCTTGCGTCAACGAATTCAGGAAATGGTTCCTGAAGGCAGGCTCATCGATTATAAGGTTCAAAATCTTGAGGGTATGAGCGATAACATCATTTTATCGTATGCTTTTTCTGGTTCGGATTTCTTGATCAAAGCTGGAAAAAATACCTGGGTTCTCCCGCAGCTTGGAGGGCTTAATTTAAGCGCGGTGTCGCGAAGCGCGCGCGTGTTTGGTATTGACATGGGTGTCCCACAAATGTATACGACGATCGTAGAAATCAATTTGCCCAAAGAATACCGCGTCAAGTCGTTGCCAGAACCGGTCCAAAACGATAATCCCTGGTTTTCGTATAAGCACGGTTATCGGCAAGAAGGATCAAAGATTGTTTTTACTGAAGAAAATGTGGTTAAAAAAGATTTTATTGATGTTCAAAGTTACCCTGAATATAAACGTATGCTCGAGGCCTTGTCGAAAGAAATCCGCCAGAGCATCGTGGTGGAGAAATAACATGGCGCGAAATAAAAAGCGTGAGGATAATACTCAAGATCTCGACTTTGAGATCCAGTTTCTTGAAGGCGTCACCAGGACAAGTCCAGAGTTTATCGAGGCGCTGATCAACTTGGGAGATCTTTATACCAAGAGAGGATCATTTGAAAAAGGGCTTCATATTGACCTTAAGCTTTCGCGCCTGAGGCCCGAAGATCCTATCATTTTATATAATTTGGCGTGCAGTTATTCGTTGATGAGCGATTTAGCAAAAGCCTTTGAAACGATGAAGGATGCTATCCAAAAAGGGTACGGGGATTTTTCTTTTCTGGAACAAGACGATGATTTGATGAACTTGCGCGCGTTTGAGCCTTTTGAGGATTTTCTTGCTAAGATCAAGACAAAGATCTTATCGTAAAGTATTTTTATGAAACATTTTCGCAAAGAATTAACGTTTCAGACTAGAACAAAGCGGGCGTACCTTAATATTACGTCAGATGTGGAAGGGGCCATTGAGGAAAGCGGCATCAAGGAAGGCCTCTGCCTGGTCAATGCCATGCATATCACGGCGAGTGTTTTTATTAACGATGACGAGCAAGGCTTGCATCAAGATTTTGATGATTGGCTGGAAAAATTAGCCCCGCATGAGCCGGTTTCGTCATATCGGCATAATGTCGGCGAGGATAATGCTGACGGGCATATGAAACGCCAGATCATGGGCCGTGAGGTCGTGGTGGCGATCACGAACGGCAAATTAGATTTTGGGCCATGGGAGCAGATTTTCTATGGAGAGTTTGACGGCAGGCGCAAGAAACGCGTGTTGATTAAGGTGATCGGTGAATAACCCCACGCTGACGAAGGTATCTGCATTCATTCGCGCAAGTTAAGTTACGTTGCTAAAGCGGCCGTAACTTAAGCGCTTATGAACAGATTTTCTATGGGGAGTTTGATGGCTGTCGCAAAAAAAGAGTACTGATTAAAATCATAGGAGAATGATTATGTCACTGCTTGTTTCTGGAACAGTTGCTTTAGATAATGTCAAAACCCCTTCAGGCCACAAGCGCTTGATGCTGGGTGGTTCGGCGTCGCATTTTTGTATGAGCGCATCACTCTTTACCAAGGTCTATCTCTCCGGCGTGATCGGACATGATTTTCCGCAGGCGCATATCACACTTTTTAAACGCAAGAAAATTGATTTAGGTTCCTTGATCCGCTTGGATGGAAAAACATTCCAATGGGATGGTGAATACAAGTCGGGAGATTTTAATAGTGCGATTACCTTGGCCACGGAGTTGGGCGTCCTGGGAAATTTCAAGCCTTGTCTTGTCAAAGAGCACCGAGAAGCCTCATATGTTTTTTTAGCCAATGATGACCCCGAGATCCAAGCCCAAGTCCTTGCGCAAGTTGCTCGTCCGCGTTTTGTTGGGCTCGATAGTATGAACTTGTGGATCACACATAAAAAGGATGGGCTCTTAGGTTTGATTAAAAAAGTGGATCTGTTTGTCGCCAATGACAGCGAGGCACGCATGCTTTCTGGCGAGCATAATTTGATCAAGGCTGCGAAATATTTGCACAAGCTTGGACCTAAAATGATCGTTATTAAAAAAGGCGAGCATGGTGTCTTGTTTTATGGAAAGCAGGGAAGCTTTGCCTTTCCCGCCTTTCCTGTGGAGAGGGTTGTTGACCCCACCGGCGCAGGAGACACCTTTGCTGGAGGCTTGATGGGGTTTTTAGCCCATGCCAAGAAACATGACCTTGCGACTCTTAAAAAAGCCGTTTGCTATGCAACGGTTTTGGCGTCATTTAATGTTGAGGGGTTTGGTGTTGAGAAGTCTGCGGCGCTAACCCGCACCATGATCGAGAAGCGACTAAAAGTTTTTAAAGACTTTGTTTCCATTAATTAGGCAGAAAGCAATATGCATACAAAAGAATTTCACACAAATTTAAAGACCACTGCGGATTTGATCAGGAAAAGCCATCAGATCGTTTTGGCCTGCCACATGAATCCCGATGGGGACTCCATTGGATCGATGTTGGGCTTGGGGTTGGGCTTGATGAAGATGAAGAAAAAAGTCGTTATGCTTTGTTCGGACAAGATTCCTGATCGCTATATTTCTTTGCCCAAGGCCAGGGCGATTAAGCAAACATGTACAAAGTCGGTGGATCTCGCTATTAGCCTTGATTGCGCAAGCATTGCACAGCTTCCTGGTATTGATAAGATTTTCAAGCAATCAAAATGTATTGTGGAGATCGACCATCATATTTATCGTGATCAATTTGGCGATGTCCAGCTTGTTTCGGAGCATACCGCATCGGTGGGTGAGCTTGTCTTTGTTTTGCTTAAGGAGTTAAATGTTCCGGTGGACAAACACATTGCAGAATGTTTATTGACCTCGGCGATCGTGGAAACCGCGTCGTTTAGCTGTGCGGAAGTCAACAAAAGGACCTTTGAGATTTGCGCAAAGCTTTTAGAGGCGGATGTCCGTTTTAGCAGTATTTCGGAGCGCTATTATTGGCGCAAAAATCTCCCGGCCATGGTTTTAACTGGACTTGCGTTGACGCGTATCAAGACCGCTCACCAGGGAAAGGTTGTGTGGTCGCAAATTACACAAAAAGATTTCAAGCAGCATAAAGGGCGCCAAGAAGATGTGGATTCTGTGGCTGATGACCTCTTGATGCTTGCCGGAGCAGAAATCTCTTTGTTTTTCAGGGAAATCGATAATAATATGTTGCGCGTGAGTTTGCGCTCCAAGGGAAAAATTGATGTGGGGTATCTGGCCACAACTTATGGCGGCGGTGGCCACGACAGGGTTTCAAGCTGTCGTATTCATAAAACAGAAACCGGGATTGACCATTTGATCACGCAGGCATGTCTTTTGCTTCAGAAGGCTAAGTGTTCTTAAAAGGAAACAGATGGAATCATTGATCCAAATAATGGGTTTATGCGCGGCCGTGATCTTGCCGTTGTGGAATATTCCGCTCATTGTGCGCATGGTCCAAAGAAAATCTTCCAAAGATATCAGCCTTTGGTGGGCTTTGGGGGTATGGGTGTGCCTTCTTATCATGGCGCCGTCGGGATTTACATCCAAAGATCTTGTGTGGAGAGTTTTTAATATCATGAATCTTATTCTTTTCTCCGCGGTGGCGGTGTTTACGCTCATTTATCATCGGGGGTCGCATGAAGAAAAAGGAAAATAAAGATTTCCGCAGCGGATGCGTGTCGATTGTGGGCCGGCCCAATGTTGGCAAGTCCACTCTTCTTAATGCCATGGTTGGGGAAAAGGTGGCGATTGTGTCCAATATTCCTCAAACCACACGCAGTCAGATCCGCGGGATTTACAGCGAACCGCGTGGCCAGATCGTCTTTATTGATACGCCAGGTTTGGTGCGCGGCAAGGACAAGCTCGATGAAATGATGAAGCAATCTTCCTTTGGTACTATTGACGAGGCCGATTGCGTCATTCATGTCGTTGATGCCAACAAGACCTTAGGCGAAGAAGAGCAGATGATCATTGAAAAAGTTTCCCATCTCAAGGCGCCCTTGATCTTGGTTTTAAATAAAATTGACATGAAGGGGACCTGCGTTCCCGAATATCTTTCCTTTTATCAAGAAAAGCTCGGGGATACCTTTCAGGATGCCAAAAAATTTGTGCTCTTGCCTGTGTCCGCGACTCGGGAAACCAATGTGCCAAAGCTGATCGATCTTATCTTTGAGCGCCTTCCTTTAGGGGAAGCTTTATATCCTCAGGATGTGGTTTCGGATGTGCCAGAAAAGATCATGATCGCGGATATTATCCGTGAGAAACTTTTGGGTCTGATGCGCCAGGAAGTGCCCTATGCCTTAGCGGTCAATGTGGACCAGATCAAGCGCCGAAGAAACAAGCTCACCTATATTTTTGCCTCGATTTTTGTTGAACATGAGTCTCAGAAGGAGATTGTCATTGGCAAAAAAGGGCATATTTTAAAGGAAGTCGGCGTTGCTGCGCGCGCTGAGATCGAATCGCTTTTGGACCGCCGTATTTTTCTTGAGATGCATGTCAAGGTCGAGAAAAACTGGCGGGATAATCTCTCCCTTCTTCAAGACTTGGGCTATGCCCAGGGCCTGTAGTGTTGTTTAGCCATTTCCCGGCCTAATTATTTCCTATTTTTTCATCTATTTTGACTTTCTCGTCGATGAAAGCGCTTTCCCCAAAAACCCCCTATCCCCTTGAAATTCTCCCCTCGTATGCCATACTTTTAGTATGGATTTGATTTTCCTTGCGTTTCCCGCTCCATAGTGGATGGGGGAGGCCAAGGAACAAAAAGGAGGATAGCGAAATGAGGAACATCTTTACAAAAAGCCATGCCTTTAAGCACGTCGCGGCATTCACCCTGTTGTCATTTTTTGTTGTTTCCGCGATCCCAAGCCAAGCATTAGCGCAAGGGGTGTTGGGATTACCCCAGCCGGGGAGTATGGTTCTGTTAAGTTCCTCGTTTCATCCGGCCCTCCTAAGAGGTATTCAAATCCAGCCTAATAACCCCTTGCGTTTTGATTTTATTGTGGACACCGGGGAAACAGGCCTTGAAGGCAAAGCCTTTGAAGCCGAAGCCACCAAGCTTATTAAGTATTTTCTCGCTTCCCTGACCATTCCTGAAGAACAATTTTGGGTCAACCTGTCTCCTTATGAGAAAGAGCGTATCATTGCTGACTCCTTAGGAGAGACCGAGATGGGCCGTGACCTGTTAGCGCAAGATTATGTTTTAAAGCAGTTAACTGCCACTCTGGTGGATCCCAATAGCGATTTAGGCAAAAAGTTCTGGGAGCGTGTTTATAAAAAGGCTTATGAGATGTATGGCACCACCCAGATCCCAGCCAATACCTTTAACAAGATATGGATTACTCCAGATGAAGCTGTTGTTTATGAAGAAGGCAATATCGCCTTTGTTGGAGAAAGACATTTAAAGGTGATGCTGGAAGAAGACTATCTATCCCTTCAAAGCAATGCCAAGCGAGAGGATTTGGGTGTTAGCCAGATCCAAGATGAAGAAATGAAGAAGCTCGCTGCCATTTCTTCTGGCGTTGTCCGTGACGTCCTTGTTCCTGAAATAGAGAAAGAAGTCAACGGTGGCAAACTCTTTGCTAATTTGCGACAGATCTTTAACTCGATGATTCTTGCGACTTGGTACAAGAAAGCCCTTAAGGAAAGTCTTTTAGGTCAGGTCTATGTGGATAAAAACAAGACTAAGGGTGTCGATGTTGATGACAAAACCATCAAAGAGCAGATCTATCAGCAATACCTTGAGTCTTTCAAAAAGGGTGTCTTTAACATGATCAAGGTTGAAAAGGATGCTGTCTCTGGTAAAAACATCCCACGCAAGTACTTCTCGGGAGGGGTTGCGTGTTCGAATCTTATTGTGAAGGTTATTCGCGAGAAGATGAGCAAGCTCCTTACCAAAGGAAAAAAGCAGTTTAACAATCTTTTTATGTCATCTGACAAAAAAGGCAAGATGTTGAACGTCAGCGCAGGTGTTGGGACGGATGCGGGCCTGATTGACGCCGCTTTTGAGCCTATTGATGCTCCTAGCTCAGAAATTGATATGCAACCCGTTTCGCCATTTAATAAATCTATTTTTTCGTTGTTTGATAATTTTGCGGACAGGTTTATTCGCCCACAAGGAGATGTAGGGTGGAGGGCTTTAAATATGATTGAAGGATTTAAAGGAGCTTTTTATAAAAGTGAAGGATGGTTGGAGTCGAAAGATTTTAAAGTTAAAAAAAGTTCTCGAAGTGTATCTGTTCGATGGCAAGGACATTATGGCCACGCAGAGGTTTCTCTTGATAGGGAGGGCAACATTGAAGAGGTTACGATTAAGGATGAGGGAGTAAACGAACTCAAAATGACTATTGACAGAAAGAATGATCAGATTACGCTTACGTATTTTATAGATGAAAGAGAAACACCTATCAGCCAGGTTTATGCATTAACCACTTTTGAGCCTATTGATGCTCCTAGCTCAGAAATTGATATACAACCCGTTTCGCCATTTAATAAATCTATTTTTTCGTTGTTTGATAATTTTTATGAACAGATTTCTCGTATAGGATCAGAAGAAGAAACAGATCGGATTCTCGATGTAATTCGTAAATTAAAAAGAACCTTTTATTATAAAGGGAAAAATTTGAAATTATCGGCACATAAGGATCATTTTAATGTTAGAAAAACTTCGCATCGTTCATCTGTTCATTGGTATAGAATAGCTGGTGACGGAGATTTAGAAGTAGACGTAAGGGTGCAGGGAACGGCTCGCATTGATAGGGATGGTAACATCACAGAGGTTAAGGTTAAGGATGCCGGAACGACTTTGTTTGAAATAAAAGTTGATAAAAAAGAGGATCGAATTGCGTTTACGTATTTTCAGTATAAAATCTCGGTCGGACGAAAGCCTATTACCATAACATATCGATTGCCAATTGACGCTACAGGTGACGTCGGCTCTGCTACAGCCGGCACCATCGCCGGCGCTCCCAACGAAGCAGGTAAACAGGGAGTCCAGAGCTCGGGGGCAGTGAATAAATTCCAGCAAGGAATACAAGATGAGGGTGATCGGTTAGGGGCATTGTATGGCAAGGCTCTTGATTCAGAGGATGCTGCAGAAGCAATCGATTTGTTGCGTCAAGTCCTGGAGGGGCTTGGAGGTCTGCAACAGGCCATAGCGAATGTTGACGAGCAAACACGAAAGGACAATCAAGAATTCATAGAAATTAAGAAGAAGAATATAAAGGAAAGGCAGAATGACATTGCTGAGGCTCTTGCAGGATATGAATCTGATGCGATAGTCGATATTATTGCTGAAGCGCAGGCTATTGGCAGGCAAATGGAACAACAAAGGGATAGCCTAGGGCTCGAGGAGATGCTGGAAGGAGTAAAACGTGTTTTGGCGAGATTTACGGAAGCTAAAAAGCGACTTGAAGGCTTGTTACCGGCGGTTAAAGCGATGAATGCTGAAGGTAGGATCATTTTTAGCAGCGAAGGCATAGAAAAAATGTTAGTCTTTCTCGACTACGCCATTAGTAAGACCGAGCAGGCAAGAGACTCTATACAGGAAAATCTGGCCAACAAAACAGATGCAGCAAAAGATGTTTCTACGTTGCTGTCTGGATTATTCGACGGGATAAATGGCGCCGCTGGTCCCGCTGCGGAAGATACCACCACCGGCACTCCCAACGAAGCCCCTGTTATGCCGACCCAGCCTGATGGCGCCGTCGCCTCGGTGTTCGAGATCCCGACAGACAATGGCACATATCACGCGGTGATACAGGACCGCGGCGGGAAGGCCGTGTTGGTGTTGCAAGAAGATCATCCGTATGATTTTTCGTATTATTTAGTCAGAATGTTCGATGTCTTGACCAAAGGCATGACAGAGCATCCGAAAGTCACGGTTGCCGAAGGTTTTTATGGCGAGATTAAGATGCAAATAACGGACCCAAAAGAATCTTTTAGAGATTTCGAAAAACGATATGACCGCGAAGTAGAGTCTGCTATCAATAAGCTCCCGGAAGTTATTAAAGACAGGATCAACAAAGCAGAAGAGGAAGACGGCAGTGACGGCCTTGTCTATGACAGATTTGATATCGACCAAGATGGTTCGAAAACCATTATTTTGAAAGTTTCAGATTTCTACAAGTATCCCTTATCAAGTGCAAAAACATTGTGTCGTTTGATGCTTGGCGAGGGCCAGGGCCCTGATCGCATTATTGGAGAGATCGAGGCATATTCTTCGAGAGACAAAGAGAAATTCGAAAGATTAACGCAGCAATGGAAAGAGGCTTTAAGGCAAGTTGAGGAGATGATCGCCGCGGCCGGAAAGGCCGTCGCCTCGGTGCTCACCGCTGATATCAGCAGCGATTGGCAAACTTTCGATCCTGGGGATACAGGCACGACGGATAAAGGCAAGGTTGCCGGCTCGGCGATTGTGACTCTGGATCAGGCGAAGCAGAAGCTCAAGTCACAGATGTTTTTTATCGAGAGGATTAATGGGGCGATTAATGGCACTCCGTTGGATGATGAGGCGATATTGAAAAAGATAGAGCCTGTTCTTGCCCAAATCGTGGATTATCAAGGCCTGACTGATCTTTTGCGCAAAACCATCGATACGCTTAATAACATAAAGGCGGATAATGAGGGCAAACTAAAAGACCTCGCCAAGGAATCTGGTTGGGGGTATGTAAAGGGAGATGTCGCTGACAGTCTCAAAGCTTTGAATAATTTATCAAAAGGAGTTACAGTGACAGTAAAAGAAGTTCTTAGAAGTAGACAGGTTGTCTGGGAAAAATTTAAGAAGTCTCCAGACATCCTGCCCTCTGCGATTGGTCCTGGCAATCGATCTGTCACAATCGGTTCAGATGGATTCGCTGAATTTTCATTTGATCAAAGTTTTATAGGCGGCAAGAAAGATGGGACTAGGTATGATGTTGCAACTATTGCTGCTGAGGTATTAATTGAACTTTTAACAAAGAAATCCGACGAGGTGATTGATGGAACAAGGGTAAAGCGTAGCTTTTTTCAAGACGAAAACAACGAAATTAATATAAGCGATTTTAATCCTACTCAAGAGAGATATTTTAGAGATATTGTAGGTTTGCGGGCAGAAAAGCGGCCAATACGGCCTGTCGGTGGTATCGACTTAGGCGCCACAAGCTCGGCTTTGCAGATCAAGCGCGACGGCAACGGCATGGTGTTGCCGCTCAATCAGCAGTCGTTAGAGTTTCAGAATATCGACGGCTTTACGCCGTTTATTATTAATGTCACGACGTTTAATCCCGCGGCGATCCTTAGCCAGATTGAGGGAGGCGGCGCAGCGACAAGCGGGTAAGCCAAGTCAAGGGTGTTAGAAAAAATTTTAAAAAGGTGATTATAGCGCAGATTTAAAGTACAACTTTAAATCTGCGCTGTTTTGTGTTATCTTTTCAATCTCGAGCGCCCTGCAGATTTAACTTGACATATTCAATATGAAGGGTAAGATAAAGCCATGAAATATCGAACTCTCACATTGTCCATCCACAAAGCGCTCAAGACATTTCCGGCTCTTGTTGTAACCGGTCCGCGTCAATCGGGCAAAACAACGCTCTTAAAGAACTTGCTTAAAGATACGCACAGCTATGTCAGCATGGAAGATCCAGACACCCGCTCCCGCTGCAAGGATGACCCCAGAGGATTTCTTGATCAATATCAACCGCCGATCATCATTGATGAAATTCAATATGTTCCAGAGCTCTTGTCCTATATTAAATCAAGGATTGATGATGTGCGAAAACCTGGTCAATGGGTTTTGACAGGTTCACAGAATTTTATCCTGATGCAGAGCGTAAGCGAATCTCTGGCTGGCAGGGCTGCTATTCTTTCGCTTTTACCTTTTTCGTTTGCTGAGCGCATTGGCAAAGGAGAAGAAGCGCGGGATGCTTCTTCTTTGTTAGGAAAAGCGTTTGAAAGCAGAAAGCTCGCGTCTGCGCAAGTTAATCTTGCTGATCTTATTCTGCGGGGCAGTTATCCTGAAATTGCCACGCATGCCGCTATCGATAAAAACCTTTGGTGCGGATCATATATTTCGACTTATCTGGAGCGAGACATCCGTAATCTTTCTCAGGTTGGAGATCTGGGGCAATTTGAGAGGTTCTTGCGTCTTTGCGCTATCCGCACAGGGCAGATCCTTAACATTTCTGAGCTTTCGCGAGAAGTAGGGGTTTCTGTCCCTACGGCCAAGCGATGGCTATCCTTACTCGAGGCCGGATATCAAATCTTTTTACTGCAGCCGTTTTACAAAAATATTGGTAAGCGGCTTATTAAAAGCCCCAAGCTTTATTTTTCAGATACGGCTTTGGCGTGCTATCTTTTAGGGTTACGTGACCCTAGCGCTCTTTTGGGCAGTCCGCATTTTGCGCATCTTTTCGAGACCTTTATTATTATTGATTTCTGGAAACGATTCTTGCATTCTGGCGAGATGCCATCGTTGTATTATTTTAAAACACGCGACGGGTTTGAGGTGGACCTTGCCATTGAGATGAATTCAAAGCTTTATCTTTTTGAGATCAAAAGCGGAGCTACGATGCTTCCCAAGCATGCCGCGTCATTAATTAAGGCAAGAAATGATTTAGGTTCTTTGGTTGAGGGCACAGCCTTGATCTCTGGGGCCAAGGAAAAGTTTAAAATCGGCTCGGATGTTCATCATTATCCCTGGAGCGATCTTTTGGGAGCATGAGAAGCGTGTGTTGAAAAAGAATTGAAGTCGACTATGATGGCGAGCCGTCCCACAACTCGGGATCAGAATAAAAAACGAAAAGCATTCACCGTTGCTCAAGCCAAGCGGCTTGATCATCTTGCCATCCATACGCTTGGCATTCCATCGATTGTCCTCATGGAAAGCGCAGGCCGTGCCGCGGCGCAAGAAGTTTTAGAAGTTCTCAAGCATAAAAAGCAAAAGTCCGTGTGTATTTTTTGCGGCAGTGGCAATAATGGTGGCGATGGGCTGGTTGTTGCGCGTTATCTTTTTAATCAAAGCATTAAAGTCAAAGTTTTTTTGATTGGAGATTTGCGAAACTTAAAACAAGACCCATCGATCAATTATCAAATTTTAAAGAAATTGCGATGTCCTGTAAAATTTATCCGCGCAGTGAACGCGGAAGTTTCTCAGTGTTTAAGGCGAGCGGATGTTATCGTTGATGCGATCTTTGGTATTGGCCTCGCGCGGCAGATCGAGGAACCCTTCAAGTTGATTATTGAGGCGATCAACCGATCTAAAAAATATGTTTTGGCTCTTGATGTGCCTTCAGGCCTTGATGCCACGAGCGGAAAAATCCTTGGTGTTTGCGTAAAGGCCGCGTGCACCGTGACCTTTGCGGTGATGAAAACAGGATTTTCTAAAAATAGCGGGCCTCGTTATACTGGTAAAGTTGTTGTGGCGGATATTGGAATTCCGAAAGAATTAGAGAGAAGGGTATAGAGTAGATAAAGGAGAGAGTAGGGAGAGTAGAAAGTAGAAAGAGATAGGAGGTTAAAGACGAAAGACAAAGAATAGAAAAAAGATATAGATAAGAGATTTATCCGCCTTATTTAAATATTATTTTCTTGTTTCTTTTTTCTCTTTGCTTTTTTCTCTTTGTTTTTTAGTTTCTCTCTACTTTATCTACTCTATCTACTTTCTACTTGCTACTTTTTATAAGATACCATTATGCTTTTATCAGCCGATAACAAACGCATTGAAAAGATTGTCAACATTCTTCGCAAGGCCGTGAAGAAATTTGATGATCCCTCCGTAACTATGATCAGCAAGCGCTGGCATGATCCTTTTCTTGTTTTGATCTCGTGCATGCTTAGCCAGCGCACCAAGGATACAACAACCCTTCCTGCTTCGGAAAGACTTTTTGCACTTGCAAGCCGTCCGCAGGATTTCTTAACGTTGAGCCTTGCTAAGATCGAGCGCGCAATCTTTCCCGTTGGATTTTATCGCACCAAGGCTCGGAGCATCAAAAGTGTTTGTCGCGTCTTGATGAATCAATTTCAGTCTAAGGTTCCTGATGATATTGATACGCTTCTCACATTGCAGGGCGTGGGACGCAAGACCGCCAATCTTGTGCTGACCGAAGGATTTGGCAAGCTTGGGATCTGTGTCGATACGCACGTGCATCGCATTTCTAATCGCTTGGGCTACGTAAAAACCAAAACCCCGGATGAAACAGAGATGGCACTGCGTAAAAAACTCCCTCAACGTTTCTGGATTGAATATAATGTGCTCCTTGTTTTATGGGGGCAGAATGTGTGCAAACCGATCTCGCCTTTTTGCTCGCAATGCGTGATTCGCGCCCTCTGCCCGTGTCGGGGCGTGGATCAAAAGCGCTAACCCGTTGACTTATTAATAAAGGTTACTGAACAAGTCCTTGTTTGTATGAGGCGTGCTGGCATTATCCTTCGTTCAAACGCCTCACTCATCCTTAATATAAGATTTGCTGAAAGTGAGACGTCTCGATTTCATCTAATTTTAGACTAAGGAAAATCGAGTCAGTCCTAGCCCCCAGATCTGACTAAAAAGGAATGAAGGAAATCTGAGGGCTAGAAAATTCGCGAGAGGACAATGCCAGCACGCCGTTCAGCCCTGGGTGATTCTTCAAGACTGTTGCCAAAGAAAGACAATCTCAGCGGACATGGTAACATTTCATGCGAGGCAACGCGTTGAAAAAAACCTTCTTGAAAAAAAGAATATCTATTGGTATATTCTTTTGATTTGTTATCATGACATTCTATTTAAAAATGATTGACATGGGATTTTATGTGTGTTAAAAAAAATATAGTAAAAATAATAAAAAAATGAAATTCATAAGCGTATTCAATCAATCTTGTAACATTTTTTTAACGGAGCCATACAGAGAACATGAAAAGGACAAAGGACTATAGAGGGGATCTATAGTCCTTTATTTTTTGCCTATGGGACTTATCATTGGATTAACCTACGATTTAAAAGAAGAGCGGCCGCTTTTAGCTGGCGATCCTTTGGATGCCAACGCGGAGCTTGATTCCAAGGAGACCGTCGGAGATCTCAAAAAGATCTTTGAGTCGGCAGGGCATGAGGTCAAGCTCATCGGCAACGCGCATCAGCTCTTATCCAAGATCCACAAGCTTGGCGTGGACGTTGTGTTTAATATTGCCGAAGGGCGTTCTGGCCGTAATCGCGAGTCGCAGGTGCCACTGCTTTTAGAAATGCATGGGATTCCGTTTATTGGTTCCGATGCCTTGACGCTTGGGATTACGCTAGACAAATTAATGGCGAAGAAATGTTTTGTGGCTGATGGGATTCCAACGCCTAAATATTTTACAACGACCTCGTCTGAACATCTGGAAGAGTGTAACAGCGTGGGATTTCCGCTGATGGTCAAGCCTTGTTACGAAGGGACGTCCAAAGGAATTAGCAAATTCTCGCGCGTGGAAGATTATGAAGGGCTCGCGCGTCAAGTTGATTTGGTGGTCGGGCAGTATCATCAGCCAGCTTTGGTTGAAGAATTTATTAAGGGCAGCGAGTTTACCGTGGTTGTTTTTGGCAACGAGGAACCTGACGCCATGCCGGTGATCCAGTATGCGATTGGCAATCGTGTTGATTTAGGAAATGAGTTTTATACTTTTGAACATGTCAAAGAAGAGAGCGTAAAATATCTTTGCCCTGCGCAAATTCCTGTTGGGTTAACCAAAAAGCTTCAGGATCTTGCCGTGCAGACCTATCTGTCAGTCGGGTGTCGTGATTTTGGCAGGGTCGATTTTCGTGTGGATGAAAAGGGACGGCCTTTTGTTCTTGAGATCAATCCCTTGCCCAATTTGTCCAAAAAAGATACCTTCTTTCATGTGGCGCAAGCGCTGGGACGGCCTTTTGAAGAGATGGTGTTGCGAGCCTTAGACGAGGGCTTGGCAAGATTACATTTAAAAACACATGAGGTAGAAGTCTAAAATGAATCCCATGGAACAAGTTGCCGGACAGGCTCAAGAAAAAACGATTGTTATCAAGCCTAATCTTTCTTCAAAAGAAAATCGTTTTATTAATTTCTTTGAAAATGCTACGCCGCTTGACTGGGAAGATTGGACCTGGCAACTTCGCAATCGTATTGAGACCAAGGAAGCCTTATCGCAGATCATTAGCCTGACCGAAGAAGAAACTCGCGGTATTGATCGTTGCGGTGAAAAGCTTAATATGGCGATTCCGCCGTATTTCGCAAGTTTGATCGATCCTGAAGACCCGGCGTGTCCTATCCGCCGTCAATGTGTTCCGTTGGAAAGCGAGCTTTTGCGTTCGGATCATGAATTGGAAGATCCGTGCGGGGAAGATTCGATGTCCCCGGTCCATGGGCTTGTGCATCGTTATCCGGATCGTGTGTTATTTTTGGTGAGTGAAATGTGCGCGATGTATTGTCGTCATTGCACGCGGTCGCGTATTTTTGGCAAAGGACGATCCAAGCCAAAAACCTCGCAATATGAAGCTGCGTATGAATATATTCGTTCGAATAAAAAAATTCGTGATGTCTTGATCTCCGGCGGGGATCCCTTGATCCTAGGCGATGATGTCTTAGAGGATATTATTAAGAATCTCAAAGCCATCCCGCATGTGGAAATGGTGCGTATTGGCACGCGCGTTCCTGTGACCTTGCCGCAGCGCATCACAACCGATCTTGTGAATATGCTCAAAAAATACAGCCCGATCTGGATGAGCATTCATTTTAACCATCCTAAAGAAATCACCAAACGCGTGCGTTTTGCCTGTGAGCTTTTGGCGGATAATGGGATCTTGATGGGAAGCCAGACGGTTTTGCTTAAAGGCATTAACGACAAGCCGTATATTATGAAGAAGCTCATGCATGATCTTTTGAAAATACGTGTTCGTCCCTATTATATTTATCAGTGTGATCCGATCGTGGGGTCAGCGCATTTTCGAACGCCCTTATCCGTGGGCCTCAATATCATCGAGAAGCTCCGTGGACATACCTCTGGCTATGCGGTCCCTACCTTTGTTGTGGACGCCCCGGGTGGCGGTGGGAAGATCCCCATTGAGCCCAATGTTGTGGTCACACAGCAAGACGGCTCCTATGTCCTTAAGAATTATGCTGGCAAAGAGTTTGTTCATTACGACCCGGCCTAAGGCTTTAAACCTTCCTTGATATCAACAATTGACTATTTTAAAGCGCTGTGATATTATTTGCGCTTGCTACGTATTGGGGATGGAAAGTAGGTGTTGGATGAAAAAGATTGAAGCGATCGTTCGCAAAGAAAAATTCCAAGAGCTTTACGCAGCCTTGGCGGATTCAGGGATTGGCGGGATGACCGTCACGCAGGTGCAGGGTTTTGGACGCCACCGCCATGGGTTAAGGGATAAGGTCAAGATCGAGATCTATAGCGATGAATTTCAGATCGATAAGACCGTGGCTCTGATCCGGGATGTGGCCAAGACAGCGTCGAGTGGCGATGGCAAGATCGCGATCTTGGAACTCGAGCGTATTTACCGCATTCGCACGGGAGAAGAAGGCGCAAACGCGATTTAATTATTTTTTTTAGATATCTCTTTAATTGGTTTTTAAGAGCGAGAAAGAGGTGAATTTATTATGGCGGAAGTCAAAGTGACGGACAGCTTTGAAAAAGCGTTGAAGACGTTTAAGCGACAGTGCCAGAGAGAAGGTTTTCTCATGCAGCTAAAAGAAAAGCGCTACTATTCAAAGCCTTCAGAGATTAAAAGACGCAAGAAGTCAAGAAGTAAGCAGTTTTCACCGAAGTTCTAATCATGATCTATTAAATTCTCTTGAGGGGAAGCGTTAGCGTTTCCTCTTAAGAGAAGGATTTGGGTTCTATGGCCTCTCCTAAGCGTATCGCGATTCTTGTCGAAGATTATTATCAAGTTTTAGAAGTCTGGTATCCTTTGTATCGGCTTCAAGAGGAAGGTTTTCGCGTTTCTGTGATTGGCACAGGGACGAGAAAACAATATGGGAGCAAAGAAGGGTATCCGATCGACGTCCATGCTTCGATCCAGAATGTGAAAGCCAAAGATTTTGACGCGGTTGTGATTCCCGGTGGCTGGGCCCCAGATTTCTTGAGGCGGCATAAGAAAATTATTCAATTTGTTCGCGAGTTGGATGCGAGGGGCAAGGTTGTTGCGTCCATTTGTCATGGCGGATGGCTTTTGGTGTCGGCGGGGATCTTGAAAGGCCGCAAGGCCACAAGTTTTTTTGCGATCAAGGATGATCTCGTGGCGGCTGGAGCGCTTTTTGAAGACAAGGATGTTGTGGTGGACAAGCATTTGATCACCTCGCGCAAGCCCGATGACTTGCCGCGTTTTGTGCAAGCGATTATTCAACAATTAAAGGCCTGACGATTATGCTTAAAGTTAAACGAGTGTTGATTAGCGTTTCTGATAAGACGGGACTTTTGGATTTTGTTCAAGGGCTGCAGGCCTTTGGCGTCGAGATCCTTTCGACTGGCGGTACAGCCAAGGCGTTAAAAGCTGCAGGATTTTCTGTGAAAGAGGTTTGCGCTTACACGGGCTTTCCAGAGATGCTTGATGGGCGCGTCAAGACCCTTCATCCGGCGATCCATGGCGGTTTATTGGCCGTACGCGACAACCCCAAGCATCTTCAAGAGCTTGCAGATCAGAAAATTGGCCTGATTGACATGGTGGTCGTTAATCTTTATCCGTTTGCCAAGGTGATCCAGAAGAAAAACGTACATCTGGATGAAGCGATCGAAAATATCGATATTGGCGGTCCGTCCATGTTACGGTCCGCGGCGAAAAATTTTAAACATGTCGCCGTGGTCTGCAATCCGGAGCGCTATCAAGCCATTCTTAAAGAACTCAATAATAACAGCGGAATTTTGCCAGATCGGCTTTTGTTTTCTTTGGGCGTGGAAGCCTTTGAGCACACCTCGCGCTACGACAATATGATTTTTAATTTTCTTAATAGTCGGTTGCAGGGTGATGATCCTTCTGCGCTTGCGAGAAATCTTTCTTTGCATTTTTTGAAAGTCCAAGACCTTCGTTACGGCGAGAATCCTCATCAGAAGGCGGCCTTTTATCGCGATGCCGCAGAGGCTACGGGCTTAGCCAACATGAAGCAATTAAACGGCAAAGAACTTTCCTACAATAATATTCTGGATCTTAACAATGGCATTGATTGCGTTAAAGATTTTGACAATCCTGCAGCGGTGGTGATCAAGCATAACAATCCAACCGGCCTTGCCGAAGATAAAGATTTAGCGACGGCGTATCGTTTTGCCCATGGCGCGGATAAGCTTTCGGCGTTTGGTGGTATCATTGCCCTGAATCGCAAGGTCGATGGGAAAACAGCGACGGCGATCGTCAAAAGCGGGTTTATGGAATGTGTCCTTGCTCCTGGGTATGAGACCGGGGCGCTCAAGCAGCTGAAAGAAAAGAAGAACCTACGTGTGATCCAGTTTAATTTTGCTGATATTAAAAAGAATGATTTTGATTTTAAGAAAGTGAAAGGCGGCCTGCTGTTTCAGCAGGAGGATTCTTTAAATATTGGCCTTGGGGATCTCAAAGTTGTCACCAAGCAAAAACCGACCCGCGCACAGCTGGAGTCGCTGTTGTTTGCCTGGAAGGTTGTGAAGTGTGTCAAATCGAATGCCATTGTCCTTGTCAAGGGTCGTCATGTGGTGGGCATCGGTTGTGGTCAGACCAGTCGCGTGGGAAGTGTCCAGATCGCTATTGAAAAAGCCGGGAAAGAAGCCAAGGGGTCTTTTTTAGCCTCAGATGCGTTCTTGCCCAAAGTGGACAATGTTGTGCTCGCGGCCAAGGCAGGCATCAAGGCGATCATTCAGACCGGCGGGTCGATCGCCGACGAAGACGTGATCACAGAAGCCAACCGTCGAAAGCTCGCGATGGTTTTGACAGGCGCTCGCCATTTCAAGCATTAATTTAATGCGCAGCCTCAGCGAACATTATCTTACGTCCTTTCTTAATTTTGAAACGCAGCCCATCGTCAATGCCGGCACTATCTTTCATCTTAAGCGTATCAAACGTTTGCTTGCCGCGTGCAGTGACCCCCAGAAAAAATATCCCCTGATCCACGTTGTTGGCACCAAGGGCAAGGGATCCACCGCGGTTTTTATTGCGACCATGTTGCAGGAGGCGGGCTTCAAGGTCGGCCTGTACACCTCGCCGCACGTGTACAGCTTGAGGGAGCGAATTCGGGTTCTGAACCCGAGGTCCTCCCCGGGAGAGGAAAAGAATATTTTTTGCGGAAGCCTTTCTGGGCACCAGCTTAGCGGAATTTTAAAGGAGATCAAGCCCGCGATCGAAAAAGTTCGGCGGGAAAAATCTTTGGGGCCGTTGACTTTTTTTGAAGTGTACACGGCGCTCGCGTTGGCCTTTTTTGCAAAACAAAAAGTTGATGTTGTGGTGGCGGAGGCAGGTCTTGGGGGTCGCTTGGATGCCACCAACACCGCGGGTTCTGAGATTTGTGTTTTTACCTCGATGAGTTATGACCACACGCAGGTTCTGGGAACAACCTTAAAACAGATCGCGCAAGAAAAAGCAGCTATTATTAAATCCAGCACGCGCGCTGTTTTCTCTGCGCCGCAAAGGCCTCCAGCGCGTTTGGCCATTGAAGCGCAAGCCAAAAAATTTCAGCTTAAGGTTTTGACTGTTGGACGCGATGTGCGTTACCAGAGGATTTCTCAGGATCGCTTTGGCGTTTTGTTCTCTTTGCAAGGCCTTGATCACCGCTGGCCTAAGCTGCGAAGTCGGCTTGTCGGTGAGCACCAGGTTGTTAATGCCAGTTTGGCCGCGGCTGTGGTAGAATATTTCTTAAAGGGGAAGAAGTCCACGATTCAAGACGTTGTGGCCAAGGGCATTGCACGGGCGCGTTGGCCAGTACGGTTTGAAATCGTCGGGAGTAACCCTTTTGTTGTTGTGGACAGTGCGCACAACGAAGATTCTGTTGCAAAATTAGCGCAGACTGTTCAAGAGATTTTTCCTCGCAAGAGAATCCTTGTCCTTTTTGGCGCCTCAAGCGATAAGGATGTGAGAGGGATGTTGCGGCGGCTGGGCGTGATCAGCCGAGACATTATTTTGACAAGGTCAAAACATCCTAGGTCCTTTGATTTTTCAAGCAAGAGCCATTGTTTTTTAGGAGTTAAAAAAATGTGTGTCACCAATAACGCAAGGGAAGGCCTTCGCGCGGCACGTGCGATCGCGCGCGCTAAGGATGTTATCCTTGTTGCCGGATCTGTCTTTTTAGCAGGAGAAATACGCGCTTTATGTCGATCCAAAATTTAGAGGACACGATTGCCGCTATTGCTACTCCCGTAGGTCAGGGAGGTATCGGTCTTGTACGCGTGAGCGGGAAAAAGGCTTTGGCGATTGCCGATGCTCTTTTTGTCAGTGCCCGAGCGTGTCGACCTTCAGACTTTCAAACACACAGTGTTCATTATGGGAGAATTGTCCATCGCCAGGGCGAGCGCGAGGAGATTATCGATGAGGTTCTTCTGACGGTGATGAAGGCGCCGCAAAGTTACACCTGTGAAGATGTTGTTGAGATCAGTTGCCATGGCGGCTTGATCGTTGTGCGCAAGATTTTGGAGTTAGCCCTGCAACAGGGGGCGCGCCTTGCTGGCCCCGGAGAATTTACCCAAAGGGCTTTTTTAAATGGGCGCATGGATCTAACGCAGGCTGAGGCTGTACAAGATATTATTCAGGCAAAGACCGAATCGTTTTTAAAGGTCGGCGTGCAACAGCTGAAAGGTGATTTGCTTCTTGAGCTTGAGGCCATTCGGGAGGCCTTGATGGAGGTGTACACGGAGTTAGAGGCGATCGTTAATTTTCCCGAGGATGACCTTGTGGCTTCGCAGCAAACGGAGCTGAGTCAAAAAGTTCTTGACGCCAAGCAAAGAGTTGAACGCCTTCTGGCCTCTCGTTACCAAGGGAAGATCCTTAAAGAGGGGGTTCGGATTGTGATCTGCGGGAAACCCAATGTTGGTAAGTCGTCTTTACTTAATACGCTGTTGCGTCAACCTCGCGCGATCGTGAGCGCGGTCGAAGGCACGACCCGTGACACGATCGAAGAGTGGACGCAGATTGAGGATCTTCCAGTCCAGCTTATTGATACTGCGGGGCTTTTAGAACCGCGTGATGAGATCGAACAAGAAGCTGTGCGTCGAAGCCATGACAACATCGAACACGCGGATCTGATTCTTTTGTTGATGGACGGATCACGGCCTCTAGATGCCCAAGATCAAAAGATCGCTAAGGATTTGCAAGGGAAAAAAGTTCTTCTTGTTTTTAATAAAAGCGATCGTGGCATCGTCGCTGATCCCCGTGAGTTGCGAGCCTTTCTTCCCGTCGGCGAGCACGTGTCCATTTCAGCGCTTTATCAGCACCATATTGAGGAGCTTAAGAGTCACATGGTTGCCGCGGTTCTCGCAGGCCATCCCTTTGAACCCGGCCGCCTGATCGTGAGCAATCTTCGGCAAATCGAATCCTTGGATCAATGCTTGAGCGCCGTGATCAGGGCGGAAAAATATTTCTTAGAAAAACTATCCTTTGAATTTATATCGGAAGAGCTTAAGATTGCGATTGACCATCTTGATCAAATCACGGGTAAAAATATCAACCAAGATCTTTTAGATAAAATCTTTTCTTCATTCTGTATTGGAAAATAAACCGCTACCGTTTGGTTGCCATCCCGCTATACACCTTCAAGAGCTTATCCATAAATTCTTTGTCCTGAAGCAAGTCTTTGATCTTGGGGTTTGAGAGCAAGCCTCCGAAGTCTTTGTTCTCAATCATGTCTTTGATCTGCTCGTCTGCAATAATAGCTTGGATGTTTTTGTTTTGTTGAATAGCCTCAATATTTTCTGGGGAGATGATTTCTTCGATGTTGATGGTTGCGGCTTGCGATTCGAGGTTCGACGGGGGCTGTTCATAAAGTTTTTTAAGCGTTTGATAAAGAGGATAGTTTGATAAAAAACGGCTTTCAACGAACGTGTAAAGGTAAGACGTTTCAGACAGTTTTTTTGTTTTCTGAAAAAAAGGCTGATCGCTAGGAATGAGAACGAAGGCCAGCATGATGGAGGCTGATAGGGAAAAAGCCCAGCAAAAACCAACGGTGGCTCCCAGGCATCGGCTTAAAGGATGACAGAGCTTTGACTTAACGACGATTTTATTCCACAAGGCCAACCCTATCCAGGCAAGAATGAGCGTGGCCGCGGATAAGGCAAGAAAGATTTTTAAGCTTTCAAGAATGTTTTGAGTTCCTTGAAAATAGGAAAATGCAACGTGGCTACTTACAAAGAACGAGGCAAAGCCTAGCAAAAAAGGCATGATCCCTAAGACCCAGCCAAAACACGTAAAATAAAGGATAATAAGAAGAGCGACGATATCTGCTTGATTAAAGAGTTCCATGAAAGCCTCCTTTATGTTCACTATAACGTAAGCCTGGCCTTGAATCAAGCGCGGGAGGAAGATATTTTAATCATCCTGCTGGCATTTGAAATGTGCGCTTGAAACGTATTGTCAAGTTGGGGGGATTCGCTATAATGATATTTAAGCAATGAACGAAAGGACAAAAAATGAAACGTTTTGCATTTATTTTTCTTGTTGTCGCGATGAGTTTTTCTCTTTGTTCTTGCAGTAAGATCAAATCTGGATTTTTGGCAACTCAGGCGGCGATGGCCGTGAACAATGGGAATTTCAAGAAAGCTGAGCAGCTTTATCAGGAGATGATCGCGCTTGAGCCCAATGTTGCAGAACATCACTGGTATTTAGGTACAGTTTATATTTCGACCAAAGAAAAAGAAAAGGTTCAAAAAGAAATCGCAATCTTGCGGCGCATGGGGAGAGATGATCTTGCGGATCAGATGTTTTTATTGCTTTATCAACCTGTTTTGTAGGGTTGGGAGGGGTGAAGCGTAAGGTTTTTTTATTTTGGTGGCAATAAGAAACAGAAGGCAAAGTAAATGATTAATCCCAAAAGGGGAAGCGCCACAATTATCATGATGATTTGCGTGATGTTATCAACAGTTTTGGATGTTTTTTTATCGCTGTGCCGTTTTTCAAGCTCTCGTTTGTGTAATTCTTTGTATTGTTTGAGTCCGATTTGTTCAATACCGGGAGGCAGGGGTTTTTTCTTTTCTTCAGATGGCTTTGTTTCGCTGGTCATGATCATTCCTTGAGGGTTTTTTAATAATGCATAAATATATCATATCTTATTGGGTCCTTCAATCCAAAAATCCTTTAAATTTTTTCTCTGAACGCCTTGATTATCAAGAAAAGATGTGTTATATTTAACGTAGTTAGGGGATTCCATTCTAAGGGGTAGGGTCTTAAAAACACTTTTTATATGAATAAACGCGAAAATACAAGACATGAATGCTGCGTTCCGCTTATGGATGAGCGCCGAGAGACTTTAAGCAGCAGCCGTACGATTGACATTAGCCGTACAGGAGTAGGATTTATTTCTGCTCGTTTTATTCCGATTAATAGCAAGCTTATGGTTGAGCTTGCTTTGTCGCGCGAAGAGCATCCAGTTCTCGTTCAAGGTCGCGTGAAGTGGGTTGAAAAGATCCCTCATACGCCAAGTTTTCGCATTGGTATGAATTTTTCTGATATTTCCGTAGACGCTCAGTCACGGATCGAACAGCATTTTAAGTCCTAAAGTATTCAAAGCCACGGGGAAAGAGAAAGATCATTTGACGCAGAAGGCGGAGAGTCAACGTCTTTTTGATCGTGTTGAAGTTCGTTTCCCGGGAAGGCTTAAGAAACAAGACATCCCTGAACATCATGATATTCTTATCAAGAATTTCTCTCCTGAAGGAATCAAGATTTTAACTACGCAACGACTTTCTCTTTTTGATCGATTGACAGTGTCCTTTATTTCTCAGCGTTTGACTCCCTTGAGTATGGATGGCCATGTTGTTTGGACAGGTCAAGATGGCTCCAAGGCCTGGCATGCGGGCATCAAATTTGATAGAGTTGATCTTCTGCAGGCTAAACAGATTGGAGGGTTTTAGTCTCAAGCCTCTCCCGATTCTTTCAAGAAAAACCACAAATAAAATCTTGATTTTCAAAATCCTGCGTGTTAAACTCCTTTCTCGATTTACCTATTTAACCAACCTAAAACTTTCTAAGGATAGCTTATGTCATATGGCCATTTTTCTCCGGACAGCTCAGAATACATCATTACGTCTCCTCAAACCCCTTATCCGTGGATCAATTATTTAACTAACGATCGGTATTGCTCGATTATTTCCCAGTGTGCCGGCGGATACAGTTTTTATAAAGATTGCCGAACCAATCGCGTGACGCGCTGGCTTCCTGAAAATTATCATCTTGATCGGCCTGGAAAATATCTTTTTATGCGCGAGGGCAAGAAGGCCTGGTCCGCGACGTATCAGCCGATGCGCAAAAAACCCTCTGCCTATGCCTGCCACCACGGATTAGGGTACACAACGATTCAGTCAACGTATTATGGCGTCAAATCAGACGTCAGTTATTTTGTTCCCGAGCATGATGATTGTGAAGTCTGGCTTGCCACTGTGACGAACACGACGAACAAGGCCAAGACGGTAGAAATTTTTCCGTATGTTGAATTTTTGATTGGGGATTATCATGAAGAGTTGCGCTATCGCAATATCATGAATCTTTATAACCGCATCTGGTTTGATAAGAAACAAAAAGCTATTTTTGCTAAAAAGACAGCGCAGTGGCAAGGAATGAATATTCAGCCCTTTGCGAGTTTGATCTTTTTTGCCTCCTCCCTTGAGCCTAAGGGAGCGTGCACGCATAAACGAAGTTTTTTAGGACGCTATAATTCGGAAGAAAAGCCTGAGGCTGTTGTCGACGGTCATTTTAAAGATTTTCCGCTGTGTTCTGGCGAAGACGGGATTGGCTCTTTTAAGCATGTGGTTCATCTTAAGCCAGGGCAAAGCGTTGAATTTACAGTTGTTTTGGGGCAGACCGAAAAGGTTGGCTCCATCAAAACTCTTTTGGCAAAATATAAAAATATCGCGAAGGCTAAAAAAGAGTTTGAAGCAACCAAGGCTTTATGGCGAAAAAGAATTTTAGGGAATATTGAGGTTAAGACACCGGATGCAGATTTTAATACGATCGTCAATGTTTGGTTGAAATACCAAATGTATGTTTGCAATACCTGGTCCCGCTCTCCCAGCTTCTTTCATGAAGGATCTGGCGGCCGCGGATATCGAGACTCGTGCCAAGATTCTGAATCGATCGCATCAATTAATCCTGATTTAACACGCCAAAAAATCTTAAAATTGGCCTCTCTTATCCGTCGAGATGGGACTTGCGCTCCGGGCTGGTCAGACACCGTTGGTCCACATAAATTTTTACCCAACAAAGATCATCAGGTGTGGCTTACCGCAACAGTGTGTGCGTATATCAAGGAGACGGGAGATACCGGTATCCTGCAGGAAAAGATCGCCTACATTAAAGACCGATGGATTGATGGCTGGCATGAAAATAAGAATTGGAAAGGTCCAGCTCAAGAAGATGGCACAGGAACGCTCCTGGAACACTTGGAAAAGAATTTGACGTTTTGTTTTTCGGATACGGGCGCGCGGGGATTTCCGTTGATTGGCCATGCGGATTGGAACGATGCTATTGACGCTGCTGGTATTAAGCATAAGGGTGATAGCGTGTGGTTGGCGCAGGCTCTGGTGCGATCGCTTAAGATGCTCGTTGACCTTTGTGAATTTATTGGTGAAAAAGAAAAGGCACGAAAATATTCTCAAATGGCGGATGTGATGGATAAGCGTATCAATGATAAGGGATGGGATGGGGCGTGGTATTCGCGTGGTTTTGATGATCAAGGGCAAGTGTACGGCAGCCACAAAGATAAAGAGGGAAAGATTTTCCTCAATACTCAGGCCTGGGCGATCCTTTCTGGTGTGGCGAGAGATCAACGCCTCAAAACGATTTTGAAGAATGTTGATCGTTATCTTAACGGTCAGCATGGGCTCGCGCTTTTTTATCCAGCTTTTTCGTCTTGGGTTAAGCGCTTGGGACGCATCAGTATGTTTTCGGAAGGGACCAAGGAGAATGCGGCGGTTTTTTGTCACGCGGCTACATTTATGGCGGTGGCTTACGCGACCATTGGGCATGGCGATAAAGCCTATGAAGCAATGAAGAAGATTATGCCTAACGCGCAAAAAGATATGGACCTTTACAAGGCTGAACCCTATGCCTATGCGGAGTATTTGGTTGGCCCTCAAAATCCTTATCGCTATGGTGAAGGAGCGTTTACATGGATTACGGGGACAGCGGGTTGGAATTTTATGTGCGCCACCGAATGGCTTTTAGGTGCGCGCCGAGAATATAACGGTCTTCGTATCGATCCCTCCATTCCTCGCGCCTGGAAGACGTGTTTTGTCCGTCGGCCATTTCGAGGAAGTGTTTATGCCATTACGATTGAAAATCCTCATGGCAAAGAACACGGTGTCAAGGAAGTCTTTCTTGATGGCCGTGCCCTTGACGGCAATCTCTTGCCTGTCTTTAACGATGGCAAGACCCATCAGGTTCGTGTTATTCTAGGTTAATTCAAAAAAGATTTTCTAAAAGTTTTTTGTATAGAAGATCCGGATAATTTTTTGCGTATCCAGGGTTGGCGTTGTGCTGCCTGCAAACGGCGTGGAAGCGGCATAGCCGGAATAGAGAGATGGTCCTACGCCAAAAGAGCCTGTTATGCGGCTGTCATCTTTAAAGAGGTATTGGGTTTCAAAAAAGACATTGTGGTGGCTTTCAAATTTGACCTGACCATTGTTATTGAGCAGATCATTAATGCTATGGCAGCGGCTCCAGGTATATTTCATGTACATATGAAGTTTTGATGTTGGCATATAAGCGACAGCAAGTCCAACGTGATTGAGGTTGTCATCCATGGGGCCTGCGAATTCATAAGGATTGCGCGTGTAATCAAGATAGACATTCCATTTCTCGCTTGGTTTAAACGTGAGGCCTGTGCGGAAAATGTTGTGATATTCATAAGGAGGCAGAGGAAAGTATCCCTGGCTGTAAAGAAAAGCATAATCCTTACGATAAATATTGCCGTAGGATTCGTAGGTTGCGACACTTAATTCATTAAAGATGCCTCGAGGGTAGTTGTTCGTTGCGACGGTAAAATCATTTGTCCTCTCCCAGGTCCCCTCCCAGGCTAGCCATTGGGTGAGCCAGTATTTTAAACCTAAAGAACCTGTGTACAAGCTAGCATCTTCTCCGCCTATAATAGCGTCATTGTCAATGGGGTTGCCGTAGGCATCAGCGATGAAGGGGTCATAACCTTCTGTTGTTGAAGGAAGGTGGTGCGCTAAAAGCAAGGCTTTTGTTTCTAGGCGATCCATGGGGTTCCAGCCCCATTCTGTTCGGGCAACCGTTTCCACGTATTTGTCGGTTGAGGCCTGATGAACATTGCGAATGTCTGTTAGGGCCTTGATTTCTTCATTCCAGAAGGAAAAGTCAGATCGCCAATTTATTACATAGCGGTCGTAGTCGATGCCGTTGCCGATGCGGAAGGGATCGATGTCCTCATAGCCAAACCCGTCAGCAAATTGCATAGGTTCGCGAAAGGTGATGTGGCGGCTCCAGTATTCATCATCACGAGTCTCGAGATACGTGGAAAGGCTTGAGCGAAAGCCTTGGTCCATGCGTGACATGCGCAAGATTGTTTTGTAAAAGGTTGATTCGTCTTGGCTGGGTTGAATGCTGAAATAGTCTTGATCAGCCCTAGCTAAAGCAGAGGATGTACTGATCCATTGCATGTCGTATCCAGAGCCTCTCATTTGCGATTCGTAGGTATTATTGCTTAAGTCTTGTTTGGTAAAGGAAAAAGCATATTCGGCTGATAATTTTGATCCAGGGCTAAGCATGAACCCCGCGTCATAAGCCGTGACAAGATTGTAGCTGTCAATGTCTTGCTTGAAGAATCCCAGGTGGGCATTAGCAAGCGTTCCAATATAAAATTGATCTGAAAGATGTTGTTTAGCGCGCGCACTTGTGGCTAGGGCATCTACGTTATCATAATCTTGCCAAAGGGTTTTTGGAGAAGCAATGGTTGCTTCTATTTCGGTGTCATCTTTGTTGAATGTTGCGGAGATCCCGCGCAGGGCTGTTAATCGTCTCGCTTCGCTATCTCGGGTGGCAAACGCTAGGGTGTCATCCCATTCGCCTTTGGTGAAATCAGGCGTTGTGGGAAATCCCCACACATCGGTGACATCGGGATTGTACTGTCCTTTTTTCCAACTGGCAAGCCATGGACTTTCTTCCCACCATGTTTTATTGTTGGATAAGCGTAAAGGGTCATCGGTGGTCAGGGCTTTGTCTTCTAGGCCGAGAGGGAAGATCTGGAGCTTGATTGTTTCATTGGGTTCATAATCCATCCAGAGTTCTCGAATTGGTTGAAACCATGTATTAATCTTAGTGTCGGGCAGAGCAAACTCATTGGGCAGCCAAGGGTCGTAGGTTCTCCCGTAGAGTGTTGTTGCCGCAACGTGACCGTTAACGACTTTGAGCTCGGGTAAGGCGATGATGTCTCCTTTAAGCGAGGTGTTAACATATTGGCCCATGGTGTAGGCGGTATTGCCACTATAAAAAAGTTGTATTTCAGCCCAATCGTCAGTTCCTTGGACGCGTATTTTATCTGATTTTCCAACATAGCTCCAGGGATCGAAGGCGATGTTAGTATGAAAAGAAAAAGGAGTTTCAGGAGGTTTTGCATCAATATAGAATTCTAGGCGATCATAGATCGCAGGATCAAAGGTATTTTCGCGATTATTTAACCCGCTCCCTGAGATTATACGATAATTTTTTTCATTGAGATTAAAATTGGCGCGTTCCCAAATAAAATCTCCACCGTCGCTTGTTTCATACCCAAAACCCATACGGAGATGACCATGAATAGAGACGGCAGGGGGTTGTCCTTGAGGATCCTTTTCGTCAGATGCGAACAAGAGAGGCTTTTCGGACAAGGTTTCTTTAGGTGTTTTTTCAAGATTTTGGGTCGTTACGGTTTTGGTTTCTTGACTTTGAGTTGTTGGTGAAATGGCCGCTTTAGTATTCTTTTTTTGTGATGCCTTTTCTGAGGTAGCTAGCCGATTCTGTTTTTGAGCGGCATAACTTTGTTCCAGCTGGTCAAGAGCGTTAGTGACGGCTTGAGATTGATTTGTTTTTTGGATATGTTTTTTAGAGGGTTGCTTGGCAGCCTTTGTTTCCGTGGGGCGTAAAGATCGCTCTGTTTTCTGAATGTATTTTAGCGCTTGAGGGTTGCCAGGGTCACATTCAAGCGCGGCTTGAAATTCGTGGAGAGCTTCATTGTAGTGACCTTGTTGGTAAAGGAAGATCCCGAGCTCCATATTGAGTTCTGGCGAGGAGGCAAAACTAAAAGATGCTATAGATAAAAGAAAAGCTAAGATTAAAAAAAGAAGGGATCTTTTTGTTTTTTGGTGTTTATTGTTTAACATAAATTTTTTACGCGGATATATTATGGTAATATTTTATTATATATGAGAATTAAATTAAGTATAGCATGCTCAAGCGCCAAAAAGCAAGGCAACCCGCAGTATTTATTTCTTAAAAAAGACAAAGACAAAGAGAAAAAAGTAAAAATAAGGGTTTTTGAATCGTTTTTTAGAATTTTGACAAGGAAAAGCCTTTATGCTATACTGCGTTTTCAAAATCATCTGCCTACGCAGAATATCAACCTGGCTTTGGGCGGGGTTGATGGATGTCAAAATGGGGTTACCGGCGCTTCGGCGCCTGCCTGCCGGCAGGCAGGGATGTTCCCCCTTTTCTTAGCAAGGCGGATGAGTTTAGTCGTGCGGCTCCATTTTTTATCATTTCTTTGAATCTTGGTGATTACTCCGGAGGCTATGCTTAATGAAAAAAATGTTTTTTGTTGTCCTTTCCTTCCTTTTTTTTGCCTTAGGATGCTCTTCCGCAAAACAATCTAACACAGTTACTGTCTGGCACTGGATGACTGATCGACAAGATGCCTTTGTTAAGCTTGCCCAACAATACAAAAAACAAACAGGGATTGATGTTGTCTTTGAATTGTATGCGCCTTCAGACATTTATTCTCGAAAAATTATTGCCGCAGCTCAGGCGAGAGTCCTCCCAGAGATTTTTGGAGTTTTAGGTGAAAAAAAGAAGCTCGTTTCTTTTATCGAGAGCGGTTTTATTGCTGATTTAACGCAGGAATTCCAGAAAGACGACGCAGCCTGGGAAAAGAGTTTATTTGAGAAGGCCTTGGATGTGAATCGTTTTGAAGTTGATAATATCTATAAAATTAAACCTGGTCTTTATGGCGTTCCCATTGATGTGACGAACATCCAGATGCTTTATAATCAGGATCTCTTGGCCAAAGCCGGGATCAAAGTTTTTCCAACGACTTTCGACGAATTTTTAAATGCCATTGCAGCCTTAAATCGTGTTGGTATCAGCGGTTTTGTTTCTGGGTGGGGAGAGATTTGGATGATTGATTGCTTTGCCTCAAATTATGCGTTTAATGTGATGGGCGAAGACAAGGTGATGGCTACTTATCGGGGAGAAGTTCCTTATACAGATGAAGATTGGATTAAGGTTTTTAATGTTTTTAAAACATTGCGGGACAAAAAAGTTTTGATCGAAGGTATTGTGACTAAGGGTAATAAATATGCTGAGCAGGATTTTGCTCTTGAGCGTGCAGCCTTTGCTTTTAATGGTTCTTGGTGTGTTAACGTTTACGATAAGATGAACTCTGCTCTGCGTTATGGCGTGATGTTACCGCCTCGGATTAATCCTGAAAGGCCTATGCTGATATGGGGTGGGGCAGGATCGTCCTTTGTTGTGAATGATATTTCAAGAAATAAAAAGTTGGCTGTTGATTTCTTAAAGTGGTTAACGGCTAAAGAGCAACAAGTTTTTCTTGCTCAGGAAACCAAGAATCTGCCTGCAAATAAGGAGGCTTTGCCGCTTATTCCTAAAGTCTTAGCGGATTTTGCAAGCGCGATGGATTTGACAACGCATCCTTCGATTTGGAAGTATAATGAAGATCCCCTGGTCGTCGAGGCCTTTGATAAGGGTATTCAGGCAATCCTCATCGGTGAGGCAGAGCCTGCGAAAATCGCTGCGGAGGTCCAAAAAGTTAAGCAACAGGAAATGGAAAGGCAGAAGAAGCGATAGCAAGAGCTCATGGAAATGACCGCGAACACAAGAAAAATATCGTTTGAGGGGTTAAGAGAGCTTCTAGGTGGCTATTTTTTTATCCTTCCTGCTGTTCTTATTTTTTCGGTCTTTTATATTTATCCTTTTGTTCAAACTTTTATTCTTTCTCTTCGAGAATGGAATGGGATTAGTCTTAACAGTCAGTTTATTGGTTTTGATAATTTTCAGGAAATTTTGCAAGATGGCGTCTGGTGGCTGTCCATGTGGCATGCGGCGTATATTACGCTTATTGCCCTAACCTTTCAGAATGCCTTGGCATTCGCTCTGGCGCTTTCGTGTGATCGCGATATTCGTTTACGTAAGTTTTATCGTGTTGTTTTTTATCTTCCTCCGGTTTTGTCAGAGGTTGTGGTCGGGCTTATTTGGCAGTGGATTTTGTATGCGGGGATGCAAAATGGTGAGCATGTTGGTCTTCTTAATTATTTTCTGACGAAGATTCATATGAATCATCTTGTTCATGCCTGGCTTTCGGATCCTAAAACCGCGCTCACGTGTATTGCGATTGTTCATAGCTGGAAAGGATTTGGTTGGGGTTTTATTATTTTATTGGCAGGGCTGCAAACGATTGACCGGCAACTTTATGAAGCCGCGCGTGTGGATGGGGCTGGATCTTTTAGTATTTTTAAGAATGTGACGATCCCCATGATGATCCCTGTTTTTGTCATGGTCATGATCCTGACGATTTTGGGTTCGATGCAGGTTTTTGTTCTCGTTTTGTCCATGGTGGGCCAAGGCCTAGTTTATCATACCGAAGTCCCGGTGACGCGCATTTTGGCCTCGATGACAGGAACCAGCCGTTTTGGTTATGCCTGTGCGTTGGGCATTGTTTTTGGTCTTATTTTGATGGTGTTTTCATTTACGCTTAATAAAATCTCACGAAAGTTTAAACAAGAATAAGCGGTTGAGAATTCATAATGTTTCATAATAAATATCGAGCGGCAAAGACACTGACCTCTATTTTGACGCATATTTTTCTCATGGCGGTTGCGGCAACGTGTTTGTTTCCTTTGTTGTGGATGGTGCGCTCAGCGTTGATGACCAATGAAACGATTTTTACTGACAAGTCTTTTATTCCGCAATCATTACATTTTAAGAATTTTTACCTGGCTTGGACTGCCGGAGGCTTTGCGACATATTTCTTGAATAGCGTTCTTTATACAGTGTGTGTTGTGTTTGGCATTGTCCTTATTGCGTCTTTGGCTGCGTATGCTTTTTCGCGCTTAAAGTTTCCAGGGAAGAATTTTTTCTTTTATATTTTTTTGGCCGCGATGATGATCCCTCTTCCGGGGAGTTTTGTTCCGTTGTATGTCTTGATGACCAAGCTTCATTTGGCAAACACCCGCATCGGCTATATTCTTTGCATGATCAATGTTGGGCTTTCGCTAAGCATCTACATGTTAAAAACATTTTTTGATAAAATGCCTTCTGCGCTTGAAGATGCGGCACGTATGGATGGGTGTTCACGTATTGGTATTTGGTTGCACGTGGCCTTGCCTTTGGCGCGTCCAGCGATTGCCGTGATCATTATTTTTAATACTTTAAATGTTTGGAACGAATATGTGCTTGCGATGTTGTTGCTTAACGATCAATCTTTGATGCCCCTTCAGCGTGGGTTGATGGTTTTTCAGGGATCGCATAGCGTTGACTATCCGTTATTGATGGCAGGTCTTTCGATTACCGTGGCACCGGTGGTGCTGGTTTATCTTTTTATGCAAAAACATATTATTAAGGGCCTTTGCGCAGGGGCGGTGGCGGGATAATGAAAAAATATACTTTCTTGGTAGGGTTTTGTTTGTTGGCTGCTAGTGGGTTTTTATCATCACAAGTTTTTGCGCAAACACTTTCTTCGGCGGAGTATGTGCGCAAAGCCTGGGAAGCGTCATCGAGTAATAATTTTGAAGAAGTTGAACGTTTGACTAATGAGTGCGTGGCGCAATATAGTGAGGAGGCAAAAAGGCAACAAGCGTCGTTGACGAGTCTTCCCAGCAAAGGAACCGAAGGGCAGTATCCCGAACTTAATGATGTTGGGACAGCACTGTTTATTCATGCGGAAGCGTTAATGAAAAAAGGTGAAATAGAGAAGTCTCGGGAGCTTTTTTCAAAGATCATTGCAGAATTTTATTGGGCGCAGGCGTGGGACCCTCGTGGTTGGTATTGGACGCCGGCAGAAAAAGCCCAGGCAAGTATTGACAAGTTCGATGGCAAATATCAAGAAAAGCAGGTTGTCAAGGTTGATCGTGGGCCCCAAACCCTTCCCACGTTAAGTTTCCCTGGGACCGAGGATATTGTTCGTTATGAGCAGTATGGCCGCTTTATTGATGTTGGCACGAAGAATTATTCTTATGTTATTGATGATCCAGAAGGGCTCATGAAGGCAGTGGGAGAAGGTATTTATCCCAATACTAGCGCCCTTCTTAAGGATCCTATTTATAAGCAACTTTTAAAGGAAGGGAAGTTGACCAGTAGTCATTGGGATTTTGTGCATACGGATGATCTGCAGAAAGCCATTTATAAATGGGCCTCCTCTCCTGAGGCTTGGGGAGTTAAGCTTTTTTATATGGGGCTTTTGTTTGAGCGCGCGAAGATGTGGTATGAGGCGATTAAATGCTATCGCGCGATTCAGATCCACTTTCCGCAATCTGTGGGACGTACGTATTGGAATACACCCTGGTATCCTGGTCAAGCGGCGGTGGCCAAGATCCGGCATCTGGTGGCTCTTCATCCTGAGCTTGATTTGAAATATGTTGGCGCTAAAATTCAAGTCATTAATGGGTTTGATAATGATGTTGCCAATGATATTGTGTTGACCTGGCCAGGCAAGCTTTATAAAAAAACATCTTGGGAAAAGTTTCAGGAAAAGATTGTTGCCTATTTTTCTCGCAAGGCTTCTCAGAAAAAAATAACAGATGTTAAACATAGTGTTGGTGGAAGTCATGTCCGTTTGGTTCAGTCTAAAAAGACTGGACATTGGCAGCTTCAGGTGGATGGGAACCCAGCGATGATCAAAGCTGTGACGTATAATGCGACCAAGGTTGGGCAAAGCCCTGACAATGGTACCTTGGCTGATTGGCAGACGGAAGATTCGAACAAGAACGGGCTTCCGGACGGTCCTTTTGATTCTTGGGTTGATAAGAATTTAAATGATCAGCAAGATGCGGATGAGCCAGTTGTTGGAGATTTTCAACTTCTTAAAGAAATGGGTGTTAATTCTATACGTGTGTATCAGCAACCGCATAAGCCTAACAAAGAGATCTTGAGGAAGCTTTACCATGATTATGGCATTATGATCATTATGGGGGATTTTTTGGGGAAGTATGCTTTTGGATCCGGGGCAAGCTGGTTTGAGGGGACAGATTATGACAATCCTGAACATAAAAAGAATATGACGGAGTCGGTTCGCAAGATGGTTGAAGAATTTAAGGATGAACCGTATATTTTGTTTTGGCTCTTAGGAAATGAGAACAACTATGGGCTAGGGTGCAACGCGGACAAGAAGCCAGAAAGTTATTATAAATTTGTTGAAGAGGTCGCGCAGATGATGAAGTCCATTGATAAAAATCATCCTGTGGCGATCTGCAACGGGGATACGCTGTTTTTAGATCTTTTTGCTGAAAATTGTCCGTCTGTGGATATTTTTGGATCAAACGCTTATCGCGGTGATTATGGTTTTGGGTCATTTTGGGAACAGGTTTTTGATGCCACGGGCAAGCCTGCGTTTATTACCGAATACGGATGTCCGGCGTTTGCCAATCATCTTGAGCGCGAAGGCGCAGAACAGGCCCAGGCGGATTATCATAAGGGTTCGTGGGATGATATGGTTTTTAATGCTGCGGGAACGACGGAAGGCACTGGTAATGCTTTGGGCGGAGTGGTGTTTCAGTGGTTGGATGAATGGTGGAAGAATTATGAGCCAGCTTTTCATGATAAGACCGCGGGAGCCCAAGGGCCTTTTCCGGATGGCTTTATGTACGAGGAATGGTTTGGTCTGATTGGCCAAGGAAACGGCCAAAACAGTCCTTTTTTGCGACAACTTAGAAAAAGTTATCAGTATTATAAGGGTGTTTGGAACTAAAAGATTTTCCGGCAAAGACTGGAAACATGTGCTATACTTTTTTTGAATTCAGTCAAAAAGTCCATTTCAATCTTTTTAAAAATCATAGGAGGTTATAGGTATGAGAAGAATGGTAATTGCAGCTTTGTTGATTCTAGGTGTTGGCGTGGTTTGCCCCATGGTTGCCTCGGCGTACAATTTTGGCGATTATCGCTCAACGACGCTGGCATCCAAGGCTTGGGAGGCTCTTAAGGCTGGAGATATTGAAGCGGTTCTTGCATATACTAATAAATGTAAAGATCTTTATGGCGAGCAGGCTAAGAAAATGCAGGCAGCCTTGACTGACTATGTACAGGGACCTAAAGAAGAGATTTTTAAGAATTGGGCTTTGAATGATGTGGGGACATGTTTTTTTATTCAAGGAGAAGCTTATCGTAAAGCGAAGATGATCGATGAAGCCAAGGCCGCGTATCAAGAGGTTGTTGCCAATTATAAATTTGCGCAATGTTGGGATGTGGGTGGATGGTTTTGGAAGCCTGCGGAAGCCGCTGCAGAGAAATTGGATGCGATGGAAAAAGGGATTGATATTGATTTTGGTGATATGTCATCCTCAGCGATTACGACCAAGGCCTGGGAAGCTTTTGGAAAGAATGATCTTCAATCGGTCTTGACGTATACCAACAAATGTATTTCGCTTTATAGTGCCAAGGCTAAAGAAATGCAAGCTGGCCTGACAGATTATGCTCAAGGAGCTAAAGAAGAAGTTTTTAAAAATTGGGCGCTTAATGATGTTGCGACATGTCTTTTTATCCAAGGTGAGATTTATCGCAAAACCAAGATGATGGAAGAGGCGAAGATAGCCTACCAGGAGCTCATTAATAATTATAAGTTTGGTCAATGTTGGGATGTGGGCGGATGGTTTTGGAAGCCTGCGGAAGCTGCTGCGGAACGATTGGATGCTATTAAAAAAGGAATTGATGTTGATTTTGGAGATATGAAATCATCAACCCTTACAACGAAGGCCTGGGATGCTTACAACAAGAATGATCTGGAAGGTGTCTTGACCTATACCAATAAATGTATTTCGCTTTATGGTGCGAAGGCCAAAGAAATGCAAGATTCTTTAACGGAATATCCTTGGGAAAATAATGATAAGATTTTTTCTTATTGGGCTCTTAACGATGTTGGGACTTGTCTTTTTATTCAAGGTGATGCCTATAAAAAAGCAAATAAGCTTGCGGAAGCGACGGCCGCATTTAATAAAGTGGTGAAAGAATATTATTTTGCTCAATCTTGGGATCCTCAAGGTTGGTTTTGGAAGCCATCTGAGGGCGCGGATCAACGATTGCAAGAAATTAAAGATATGCAATAAGCTCGCTTTTTCTGGGCTTATTTTTAATCTTCCACCACGATGAAATGATAAAAAGGAAAGGGACTTTATGGATAAAGTCATAAGAGGGTTTTTTATTTTTGGTCTTATTTTTTGTTTAGGATGCGGTCAGAATGCAAGCTCTAAAGAAAAGGCATCTATTAGCAAGAAACAAGAAAATCCTTTCATTCCTTTTCCGATTTATACTAACATTGGATCACGAGACAATCATTATGTTCCCTCAGGATTTATGCCAGATGGACAATGCCTGACGCTTAATGATCGTTGGCAGGAGAATTGTCATGATGGGTCAACCTGCTTGAAGGTCTCTTATGATGTTGCTTGTTCGACTGAGGGAGCTCGTTGGGCAGGGATGTACTGGCTCAATCCAGCGCACAACTGGGGTAGTCGTAAAGGTGGGTTCAATCTCACTGGAGCCACAAAGCTTACGTTTTGGGCGCGCGGAGAAAAAGGCGGCGAGCGCATTGAAGAATTTAAAATGGGTGGGATTACGGGGGATTATCCAGATACGGATACGGCGTTTATTGGTCCTGTGATTTTAACTCCTGAATGGAAGCAATATGTTATCGATTTACGTGGCAAAGATCTTACGTATATTAGCGGGGGATTTTGTTGGACAACGAATGTTGAAGTGAATCCGGATAATTGTATTTTTTATTTAGATGATTTAAGATACGAATAAATTCGTTATTATTTTAGTCATGGATTCTAGGGGGGCAGAAAGTTTCTGCCCCCCTATTTTTTCTATTATATTGTTTAAAAAAATCTTTTCTTTTGCTTGAGTTCGCATGAATAGTTTGATATATTACCATTAAATTAGATATCGTCTTTCAAATTATTTCTTAACGTATCTTTAACAAAGAGGGGAAACATGTCCAAAGGCGCGAAACAAGTTATTGTGATCTTAGGTTTGCTTTTAGTCGTGAGCATTGCAGTTGCTTTGTCGACGTTTAGTCAGAAGACAAGCCTTGAGCAGAATAATGCGCAACTTCAGGGCAAGGTGACCGGCTATGAGAAAGACCTTGCGGCTTTTGGAGAAAAACAGAAGCAACTTTTGACGGAAAGCGATGAGCTTAAGAAGAAAGCCAGCGATGCGATGGGTCAGAAAAACAAGTTAGAATCTGAGATTGAGGACTTGACATCAAAGATTAATGATTTTGAGTCTCGTATCGAGAAATTAAATGATGAGCGAGACGAGTGGAAAGAGCGCTATGGTAAGGTTGGCAAAGAACGTGATGATGCGATGGCAAAGCTTCAGGAGGTCGAGAGGGCTTTGGCGGAAGCAAAGCAATTAGCGGAAGAACAAAAACGTGCTTCGAGTCAAATGGTCATTGCCCCAAGCTCTGAGCTTGATCCTAACAAGCAACTTGAAAGTCATTGGTCCGATGTCCTTAAAGAGAAAGCGGAGTTAAATTTACGCATTGGAAAGCTTGAAGATGAGCTTAATCAAAGTGCGATGGATATTGAGGAGCTCAAGAAAAAGAATTCAGATCTTGAGCTAGAGATTAGTTATCTCAGGCAAGAAAAAGAAGAGCTCACGCGACAAATCAAGCTTAAAGGTGATGTGGCGGATAATATTTCTATTGATCTTGTTCGTGAGAAAAATGATAAGAAATTTGTGAATGAGCAATTTGATAAAATCAAGGAAGAAAATCTTGCTCTTCGTGGCCAAGTCAAAGAGTTGGGCGCGATGAAGATTGTTCTTGAAAAAAGTATTTCGAGGCTTCAAGAAGATAAAGCTGAAATTGAAAAAAAGCTTGCACAGTCTGAGACTGTGATCCAGAATCGTCTCGACGATGTCTTAAAGCTTAAAGAGGATATTAACGAGCGGCTCGATCCTGCATCGAAGACCCAGCAAGAGGTCATGTTGCCTCCGATTATCGTTAATGGTTCACCATCGGCTGCAAAGATTGATTCGCCGGGAATTAACGTATCCGGGGAAATTATCAGTGTTAATCAGGAAAATAATTTTGTGATTGTGAGCTTGGGACAGAAATCCGGCATTAACATTGGAGATCTTTTAAGTGTTTATCGTGGCGATGCCTATGTGGGTGAAATTGAGATTATCCAAGTGCGAACCGATATATCAGCCGCTGATATTAAGAAACAATCGATGCCTTTTCAGGCTGGCGATACCATAAAATAAGACCTTTCTGTGAGTACAAAAAAAGCAAGTATTAACGATGTAGCCAAGCGCGCAGGGGTGTCGATCACCACTGTTTCGCGTGTTATTAATAATGTTGCTTCTGTTTCTGACAAGAATCGTGCGCAAGTTGAAGAAGCTATTGCCCACCTTAATTTTAAACCCAATGTCAGCGCTCAGCGTCTTGCCAAAGGGCTTAATACGGCCGTAGGTCTTGTCATGCCCGGGTATCCGGGTATCTTCCATTCGTTTTATGCCATTGAGATTATCCGTGGTGTTGGGCATGCTTGTGAGGCCTTGCACCTTGACCTTATTTTTCATATTACTAAAGGATATGCTCCTCTTAATATTAGCAATGCGGGAGGCATTATCTTTGCCGATATTATAGAAAATCGCAAACAGATTGAGGCTACTCTTGCAGAAGGGATTCCATGCATGGTTATTAATAATCGCGTGGATGATCTTAAGGTTAATTTTATTGCCATCGATAATGCGAAAGGCGCTGAGATGGCTGTGGCGCATCTGGCGGGTTTGGGGCATGTTAAGATTGCCACTGTGACGGGAGGCTTGCAAACTCAAAGCGGGCAGCATCGATTTGAAGGATATAAAAGTGGATTAGGTCAGAAAAAGCTTCCATTCAATGAATCTTATGTTTATGAGGGAGATTATTCCCGTCGCTCAGCCAGACAGGGATTGGAGAAGTTTCTCTCTCTGGGCAAGGATCGTCCTACCGCGATTTTCGCAGCCAGTGATGATATGGCTCTGGAGATTATCAATTTTGCTATGGAAAGAGGTTTGAAAGTTCCTAAAGATTTATCTGTGGTTGGTTTTGATGATAATCCTGCAGGTCTTTATAGCTCTGTGAGCCTTACAACGATTCGTCAGCCTTTGTTTAAGATGGCTGAAGAAGCTGTTCGTCAACTTAACGCTATTGTTGGTGGGCGTCGCCACTCTGCTGTTCAGCAAATCCTCGTCCCAGAACTTGTTGTGCGAGAATCTTGCGCCGTTCCAGGCGTATAATCTTTTTATTCTTACTCCTTTACTATTTGTCTCAACACGACAACATATTGACATTCTTTCATTAAGAAGTTATTCTTATGGGTAAGAAAATGTGCGATATTTCTTCTAAAGGAGAATGGAGATGGATAAGCTTGTTGCGGTTATGTTGTATATTTTATGGACACTAACACTTGTCGGTATTCTCGTCATTACCTTCACAAGTTTTCAGTATCTTGACCTCAATATTATTGTCCTGTTGTTAGCCATCTTTACTCTTATCAATACGTATTTTTCTCTTAGAAAAAAATAATAATAAATCATGATAACCAATAAGTGTTATGATTGCATCGTTATTGGTGCTGGCCATGCCGGCATTGAAGCCGCGCTTGCGTCTAGTCGTATGGGTTGCGCAACGCTTTTAATGAATATGTCGATTGAAACAATCGGCGAAATGAGCTGCAATCCTGCTATTGGCGGCGTAGGCAAAGGACAACTGGTTAAAGAGGTTGATGCCTTAGGTGGAGAAATCGCAAAAGCAGCCGACGCCACCGGTATTCAGTTTCGGCAACTTAATGCCTCCAAGGGTGCAGCCGTGCGCTCTTCGCGGTGCCAGTCGGATCGCAAGCGGTATTGCTTATATATGCAGGAGGTGATTGCTCGCCAAGAGCATTTGGATTTTAAAGAGGCTAAGGCTTCTGATATTCTTGTAGAGGGATTTGAGGTTCGTGGGATCCGCACGGAAGACGACGAAGAGTTTTATGCCAAAACGATCGTGATTGCGACGGGAACTTTTTTAAACGGAAAAGTTCATGTGGGCACGAAGACCTTTCCTGCGGGACGTATCAATGAGCCGAGTTCCACGCGCTTGCCGCAATCATTAAAAGATCTTGGATTTCATCTGATGAGCTTTAAGACCGGCACTCCTCCACGGATTGATGGCAAGACGATTGATTTTTCCTCGATGATCCGGCAAGATTCAGACGAGCGGCCTGTTCCATTCTCTTTTCTGACAAAAGAAATTCCTTCGGATCAAAAACTTTTACCTTGTTTTATAACGACCACGAATGAACACACGCATGAGATTATTCGAGCCAATTTGCATTTATCACCGATGTACTCTGGAAAGATAAAATCAACAGGTGTGCGTTATTGTCCGTCCATTGAAGATAAGCTTGTTAAATTTGCAAGCAAGAAGCAGCATCATGTGTTTCTTGAGCCAGAAGGTTTAGACACCGATCTTTATTATCCTAATGGGATCTCGACGGGGCTTCCGGAGGATGTTCAGGAAGCGATGGTGCATTCCATTGCTGGCTTGGAACAGGCAAGGATTGTGCGTTTTGGATATTCGATTGAACATGATGTGATCGCATCGACCGAGCTCAAGGCGACCTTGGAGAGCAAGCGGATCCAGGGACTCTTTTTTGCGGGCCAAATGAATGGCACGACTGGCTATGAAGAGGCCGCTGGGCAAGGGATTGTGGCGGGCATCAATGCGGCATTAAAGGTCCAAGGTAAAGAGCCTTTTATTTTAAGACGTGATGAGTCATATATCGGGGTGTTGATTGACGATCTCGTGACCAAGGGGACCGAAGAGCCGTATCGGATGTTTACTTCGCGCGTGGAATATCGTTTGATTGTTCGCGAAGATAACGCGGATGAGCGCATGTGCGAACATGCCTATCGGCTTGGATTGATAACACCAGGGCGGTATCAGCAGATTAAGCAAAAATATGCCCTTATTGAAAAGACGATTGCGCATTTAAAAGAGACACGTATTCGTCCTGGGATGGCCCTCGATCAAGTGCTTATTGATCACAAGAGCGCGCCCTTGCATAATATTACGACGCTTGGCGATCTTTTAAAGCGCCCAGAGATTTCTTTTGATGCGATCACGCGCTTTAGTGATCTAGGGTGTGATTACACCAGAGAGGTTGCTGAGCAGATTGAGTATGAAATTAAATACGAGGGTTTTATTGCACGTCAGATGAAAGATGTTGAAAAGTTTAAATATTTAGAGCATATTAAAATACCTGATGATTTTGATTATATGTTGATTCCCGGGGTATCAAAAGAAATTCAGCATAAGCTTGCCGCTTTCCATCCTGCGACCCTGGGCCAAGCCCACCGTATTTCTGGCGTAACACCGGCGGCAATATCCATTTTAATGGTTTATCTCAAAAAGAGAAATGATGAAAAAAAGTCTCGGTAAGGGATTTTATTTTATTACCGATCGTGCATTGAGTAAACAGGGCAATGTCCAAGATGTGCGTGCTGCACTTCAAGCTTCTGTTTGTGCTGTTCAGTATCGAGAAAAGAATAGCTCTTTTTCTGTGATGCTTCAAGAGGCTTTGCTTCTCCGCGCCTTGTGCACAACTATTCCCTTGATTGTTAATGATTCACTTGATCTTGCGATTGAGGTCGATGCTGATGGACTTCATATTGGCCAAACCGATATTGCGTATTTTCATGCACGAAAGGCGTTGGGGAAAGAAAAGATTATTGGCGTTAGTGTTTGCACGCTTCGCGAGGCTCTACAAGCGCAGGATAGAGGTGCGGATTATATTGGCGTGGGCCCTATCTTCGCAACGTCAACAAAACCGGATGCTGATCCACCTTGCGGAACGGATTTGATTTATCAGATCAAAAAGGTTTGTACTCTTCCTTTGGTGGCTATTGGAGGCATTCATCTGGAGAATGCTGGCGAGGTCATTGCCGCCGGGGCAGATTGCCTTTGTGCTATTTCTGCTACGGTGACAAAGCCTGATGTTAAAAAAGAGATTGACAAATACAGCAAACTTTTTAAAATGAATAATTCATGACAGCAAAGGAAAGGTCTTGAGCGTGCAGGGATCATGAAACAATCATTGCCTGATCTGAATCATTGTAAGGTATGCCAACAGGGATCATGTTGTTATTTGGGTGTTGAACTTGATCAGAAAGAACTCACAAGGATTTTGGATTTTCATCCTCAAGTGAAAAAGCCATGGTTTCGCGTGGTCGAACACCATGAGGAGTTTGACGGAACGCATCATTTTATAACGATCCGTCGGGGCGGGACCTGTGTTTTTCAGGATAACAAGAATCGTTGCGTGATCTATTCTGTCCGTCCCCATTTTTGCAGAGAGTTCCCTTTAGAAAAAGGAAGAACGGCGCCGTATTATCGGCATTTATGCCGTATTTTCGAAAAGACATGGGGCAAGGCGACGGTGAGAAGAACTCATGCCAAGCGAAAAAAAATTTCTTAAGAAAAAAGGATTTTTTCTTGCTTTTTTCTGACGTTTTTATAACATAAGTAATTGAAGACACAAGAAAGGAAGGACAAGGAAGATGACGAACCAAGTTTTTGGATATCAGCTACTTTTAGATCTCTATGGATGCAAGGAGGGTGCTTGCGATGACCTTTCGTTGTGTTATCAATTTCTAGATGAGATTGTTGAGAAATTGGGCATGGAGAAGCAATCTCCGCCGAGTATCTTTCGAAGTGATGCGACTCGTTTTCCTGATAAGGCCGGACTTTCTGGCTGGGCTCCTTTGATTGAAAGCTCTATAGTGATCCACACGCTCACACCTAAGAATTATATTTCTGTTGATGTTTATTGTTGTAAAGCTTTTAATTCTGATGTGGCGCGCGATATGTGTCGCAAGTTCTTTGCTCCTGTAAAGATTGACGATCAATACATTGAGCGTGGCATGGATTATTACAAGACCGATAGCAATTATATGACCATGACCGTGAATAAAGTTTTGGATGAAGAGCCGGAGGTGGTTTTAAGCCGAAAGATGTAATTCGCCATTACCTTGTCGGATTTTATTTTTTGATAAACCCCGTGAATAAAATCACGGGGTTCTTCTTTTAAGGAAGGATTTCTAGTCTTTGATCTCTTAGATTTACTCCTTGAAAAAGAGGCTGCGTTAAGGCACAATGATTGAGCTAGGCTTAAGAAAGAGAGGGATTATGCTCCATCAGCTCCTATATGTTAGCGTAGAAACAGCTCCGTATGCTAAGGAGGAACTTATCAGCCTCTTGAACCAAAGTCGCCAAAGTAATGCTGCGTTAAGGGTGACAGGGATTCTGGTGTATTATAAAAAACATTTTTTTCAAGTTCTTGAGGGTGAGAAAGATATTGTTTTTGATCTTTTTAGGATCATTAAACAAGACAAGAGACATGCGAGCGTTATTTTAATGCATGACCAGCCCATTGAGGAGCGTAGGTTTAAGGATTGGACCATGGCTTTTCTTAATCTCAATGAAATTGATAAATGCCAATTGGAAGGTTTTTCCGGGTTTCTTGATAAAGATTTTACCTGTGAAATTAGCCAGCAGCACTTAACCGTTGCTCAAGAACTTTTGGTTAAGTTTAAAAGCTCTCTTTAGTGGTTTTTTAGTTGTATTCCCGCAGAAGTTTTTTAAAAAGAAAATGAAGTCTGAGCTTATACGCCCAGGAGGGCTCTGAGGGTTGTTCGGGCGGTGTCCATAATGCCCCTTGATTTTGTAAAGAGATTATCATATTCATTGCTATAGAGGGTATATTGCTTCTCGAACTCTTTGTCGCTTACGGTGTCTTTTTTCTTTGGTTGTTTGATCTCTCGCCATAATAAGGAAAGCATGCGTTCAATTCTTTCGATCTGGTCAACAGAGGCTCTGTAATTTCTAAAAGATTTATTGTCAGATAAGGTCCCTAGGCGAGATACAGAGATATTGTATTTCCATTTGGCGTCATCATAATTCCAACTTTTGATAAGAAAATTTAAGGTTTGCTCATAAGCAAAAGTCCTGTTGTTGATAACCAGCTCGCGTAACACAGCTGTTTTGATATTAAGAAATTCAGATCTTGGTCGGTTCAGCGGCAGTGATCGTATGCTTTTTGAGATCTCCGGGAACCAGTTGGCGAGCAGGGAATAGGTACCGTAGGTATCGACTAAGCTTTTTGCGCTGTATTGGTCACCTGTCCTAAAATCACCGATCGCAATATCGGATGTTGTCGTTTTGATAAAGTTGGTGAGATTGTCGTAGAATTCGACATCCTCTTCGACAAAGTCAATGTCACCGGGTATTTGCACAATGCGTTCGGCTTGAGGGTAATGATCAAGGATGTGGCCCCAGCCGGCAAGCCAGGTCTGGCAGGAATCAACGGACCAGGTTTGGATCACTTCAAGGGTTTTGTATCGTTCATCATTGATAAACGAAACAGCATCTTGGCGCAGGATCGTATCTCGAGGTAAGACAACGATCGGCTTGGGATCAATCTCTTTGCAGCGATCAACGGTCCACCAGAAATACCACTCGCATTTTTTATTATTTTCATATCCCAAGTATGGGAAAATGATCATTGGTTTTGAGTTCATATTTTTATGATTGGTTTGTTTTTCTACGTTTTGATCCACGCTTTGACTATACCTTTCCTCGTCTGTTTTCTAACTGTTTACGAATATCATAGGCCTTGTCTTCTGTCAAATCAATGGTCTTGATAATAAAAATAGCGATGAGGGAGGTTGCAATGGGAATGGAGATATCAAAAATGCGCATCCATAGTAAAGTATCTGCTTTTTGGGCGAGACCCGCTGCTTGATTAAAGCCGGTCCACGTTAGCATGGCTCCACCTAGAAGCCCGGCGATAGCGAGTCCCATTTTGACCATCCACCAGTATACGGCGCTGAACGTTCCTTCTCGACGCTCACCGGTCGCAAGCTCGTCAATGTCACAAACATCGGCGACCATAGATAGGATAATGGTGAAGAGGGACCCTAAACCAAAGACAATAAACGGCGCACAGGCTAATAGCAAATAATGTTCCCGGGCTACAAATACACAAACCTGTACAAAATTAACAAAACCGCTGCCGTTTAACATCTGCCATAGTTCGCTATTGGCAGGATGGACCTGAGTGTATCCGAACCATTTCATTCCATAACCGATGATTGAGATGGGGATGGTGACAAAAAAGGCGTTTCGTTTTCCTAATTTCCTCGAAAGCCAAGGAATAAAAGAAACAACACCAACAGTGCAAATAGCGCTAAAAGTTCCATAGACGCCAAGGAGTTTTCCTCCTGCCGCGTAAGCCAATCCTGTGTCTGGCGCATTCTTAAAGACGTAGAAGAAAATGACCCAAAGAATAAAAGTGGAGCTGAGCATAAATCCATTAAAGATCAGGAAGGTCACCGCGCAGATCTTAACAAACACCTTAATCTTAAAAGTGATGGCAATGCTGTCAAAGAGCTTTTTAAGCACAGGATTGGCATAAAGTAGAAGGAAGGTACCTGTTAGCAAGGCGCCTCCCAAAAGAATGGCCGCGATTCTTATTTCCAAAGAATACCAAGGGTAATTTGCCCAATTAATATAAAAAGAAAATCCGAAAGATACAAGGCAAAATGCAGCAAGGAGTTTAGTAACGAATCTTGAATTATGTGCTTTTAAATTTTTGAGAAAGTTACCTGTAATTTTATTTGGTTTTGGAAGATCAGCAAAACGTTCTTTAATAAAAATGGCCGGAAGGACGCCTGCCAATATGATGATAAGCCCAATAATGATCGCGACAACTCGTGATCCCAAAACGGCATCTGCTTCTCCGGTTTCAGGATTGCTAAACCAGTTTTTGTTAAACATGATGGCCCAGCACCAAGGCGCGATAAGCCAGGGGATCTGAGCAAAGGCTCTGCTCCAGCTTTGTAGGCTTGTTCGCTCATGATAATCTGGTGTCATTTCATATCCTAAGGCGATCCAGGGGATCGAATAGCAAGTAAAAGCACCAAAAAAGATGACTTGAAGTATTAGAAAGTACCATCCGTTGAATGTAGGACTATTCTCCTTGTAAAGGTGGAACATGAGCATGTAACAAATTCCAGCAAAGATTGCTCCAAAAAAGATAAATGGCTTGCGACGACCATATTGGGTGCGTGCGTTGTCTGAGCTGTAGCCAATAATAGGGTCTAGAATAGCATCAAAAATACGGGGAATAAATCCGATGAGTCCTACCAAATGGGGGCTTATGCCTAATCCGAGAATTAAAATAGCGACCATTTGACCGATCCAGGCAGCTTGGCTATCGTTGGCCAAGGATCCCATGCCGTAGATAAATTTCTGAAAGAAAGGAATGCGATCTTCAGGTGCCGTTGCGTGGTGGGTTGCGTTTCCCATGAACTACCTCCCTTGTCCTTAGTTGTTAAGAGTGCGCGATGTTTACTTTACGCCTGAGAAGTTTTGATTATAACAAACAACTCCAGGGTGCACAATATTATTTATCAGCTAGAAATAGGCAGCTTTTAGGTCTTCTGATGAAAAAAATCTTTCAATATCAATTTATTAGTATAAAATAATTAACTATGAGTTATGACATTGAACGTATCAAACACATGGAAGCCAAATGGCAGAAGGCCTGGAAAGAGGGCAAGGTTTTTGGTGCCAAGGCTGATCCTCTGAAGCCTAAATACTATGTCTTGGAGATGTTTCCGTATCCATCGGGAAAAATTCATATGGGCCATGTCCGTAACTATACCATTGCCGATGTGATTGCCCGCATGAAGAAGATGCAAGGTTTTCATGTATTGCACCCTATCGGCTACGATGCCTTTGGCCAGCCTGCCGAAAATGCTGCTATTAAGCACAAGACTGATCCTGCGAAGTGGACCTATCGGTGCATTGCTGAAATGCATGAAGGTTTTGAAAAGATGGGATTTTCCTATGATTGGGATAGGGAAATCGCTACCTGTGATCAAGAATATTATCAATGGAATCAGTGGATTTTCTTAAAGATGATGGAAAAGGGTCTCGCGTACAAAAAGGCCTCGTCGGTTAACTGGTGCCCAAGCTGTGCCACAACGCTTGCCAATGAAGAAGTCATTCAGGGCGGATGCTGGCGGTGCAAGACCGACGTGGTGCAAAAAGATCTCGAGCAATGGTATCTCAAAATTACACAGTATAGCGAAAAGCTTCTTGAAGATCTCGATACTTTGAAAGATTGGCCGCAGCGCGTTGTAGCCATGCAAAAGAATTGGATTGGCAAGAGTCTTGGCGTCGAGATTTGCTTCAAATGCGAGAAAACCGGCGAAACTCTGCCTGTTTTTACAACCCGTCAAGATACGATTTTTGGGGCTACTTATGTTGTTTTGGCGCCGGAACACCCTTTGGTTGCGAAGCTTGTTAAGGCTACGCCCGATGAGAAAGAAGTCATGGATTTTGTTAAGAGAATAAGCTTGGTGAGCAAGGCCGATCGCATAGCTGAAGGCTTAAAGAAGCAGGGTATTTTTACTGGCCAATACGCGATTAATCCTGTGAATAAGGAACGCGTGCCCGTCTGGATCGCAGATTATGTTTTGATGGAATACGGCACTGGAGCTATCATGGCGGTTCCCACGCATGATCAGCGAGATTTCTTATTTGCTAAGGAGCATGCTCTTCCTATGCGTATTGTTATTGAAGATCCATGTCGCCTGGATCTGACGGTTGCAGATTTAAAAGAAGCCTATACGGGCGAAGGGACTCTTGTGAACTCTGGCCAGTTTAATGGCATGAACAACGTTGAATCGTTAGCAAAAATTGCACAGTGGATGGAACAAGAAAAGAGTGGCAAGGTCGTCACGCATTGGCGGCTTCGCGATTGGCTTATTTCGCGCCAGCGTTATTGGGGGACGCCTATTCCTGTGATTTATTGCGATACCTGTGGTATTGTTCCCGTGCCGGAAAAGGATTTGCCCGTGGTGTTACCCGAAGACATCAAAATTACCGGTGAAGGCGGAAGTCCGTTGGCCAAAAGTGAAAAATTTGTTTATGTTCAATGTCCTAAGTGTGGAAAGAAAGCGCGGCGTGAAACCGACACGATGGCAACGTTTTTTGATTCATCATGGTACTTTTTGCGGTATGCGTCTGCGCATAATGCTAAAGAGATTTTTAATAAAGATGAAGCCGCGTATTGGATGCCGGTTGATCAATATATCGGCGGTATTGAGCATGCGATTTTGCATCTTTTATATTCAAGGTTTTTCACGAAATTTTTCAAGGATCTTGGGCTCGTCTATTTCGACGAGCCCTTTACGCGCCTCTTGACGCAGGGTATGGTTTTAAAAGATGGCGAGGTGATGTCCAAGTCCAAGGGCAATACTGTTGATCCTGACGCGGTGATTAGCAAGTATGGGGCTGATACCTTACGGCTTTTTATTTTATTTGCCGCGCCTCCTGAAGATCAGCTGGAATGGAATGACAATGCCATTGACGGTTCTTGGCGGTTCTTGTCGCGGGTCTGGGCGGCTGTGGAAACCGCTTATGTCATGCATGCAACTGCGACCCCGCTTGATGACATGGATAAAGCGCTTGAACGTGATTGGCATAGCGCGATTAAAAAATTTACAGAAAATATTGAGCGAGGATATAAATTTAATACTGCGATCAGCAGTGCCATGGTTTTGTTAAACAGCATTGAGCAATATGTGAAAGAAAAGAAAGCCAAGGCCGGTGTGCATCAAGCAACGCTCAATCGCGCCCTGGAAACCTTGGTTCTTTTGCTTTCTGTCATTACGCCGCATACGTGTGAGGAACTGTGGCAGCTGATGGGTAAGAAAAATAAAAGTATTAGCGATGTCGCTTGGCCGGTGTGTGATGAAAAAGCCTTGCAGCTGGAGAAGGCGTCGATTGTTGTTCAGATTAATGGTAAGCTGCGTGGGAAATTTGATGTCCCACTTAATTGTCCTGAAGAAGAGCTGAGAGCTGTTATTTTTGCTGATGAAAAGATCAAGGCCCATGTTGTGGGCAAAGAGATTAAACGTTTTATCGTCGTTCCGAATAAGATTGTGAATATTGTTGTTTAAAGAAGGCAAGGAAGGGGAGTTTGTGATGAAGCTTAGGACGAACCGGTTGGAGGCATTAGTCGACGGTGTCTTTGCGATTGTCCTGACTGTCTTGATGCTGAGTTTTAGCGAGGCTTTTGACTTAAAAGATGTTGTAAGTGAAGATGCTTTTTATCAGTTATTTGCAAGTCTTGGCAATGATTTCTTTGCGTATGTGATCTGTTTTCTTCTTTTGGGGGTGCTGTGGTTCGAGCATCATCGCCAGTCGCATTTTATTAAGCATGCTGACTCTGTGTCCGTCTTTTTAAGCTTCCTCTGGCTGATGTTTGTTACTTTTTTGCCGTTCTCGACTCTGATGCTGGGCAATCATGAAAAGTTTATTTTTCCTGTTTTTATTTTTGAAATGAACATTCTTATCGTCACTATTTTTTTGTATATCCATTGGGCTTATGCCACTGATCATCATCGCTTGGTGGACCCAGCGCTTAACAGAAAAGTGATCGTGGCCAACAGAAGGGTCTCGGGGCTTTGCGTTCTGTTTCCCTTGATTGCTGTTTGTCTTTGTCCGTTCTTTCCTCTTGTGAGTTTGTTATCGTTAATTGGCGTCCCGCTGCTCATGGTTTTTAGGTTTTTAAGAAGCCAAGAATATTTTCAGGATTTTATTGTGAAGGAGCGTGAGTAGGCTTGATTGTTGCAGGTATGGTCAGAATTTAGGATGGATTGCTTTACAAGAAAAGAAATTAAAGATCAATCAAGTTGCAAATAGAAAGTGAGATATGCCTACATTTCTTTGGGAACCAAGTTTTGAAGTGAACATTAAGATTGTTGATGAGCAGCATAAAAAATTGGTGGAGACTGTTAATCTTCTTTATGATTCCATTATACAGGGAGAAAGTTCAAAGAATTTGGCTAGCATCTTTGAGCGGATGGTTGACTACGTGACGTTTCATTTTTCGACTGAGGAAGAATTGATGGTCAAATTTGATTTTCCGGGATATCAGGAGCATAAGCGCGAGCATGAGGAATGTACCGCGAAAGTGTTAGCATTTAAGCAGCAGTTTGAGAGTGGAAAGAGCGCGATTTCCATCGAGCTTATTTCATTTTTAGTGAACTGGATCCATCATCATCTTCTTTATGTGGATATGAAATATCGCGCATTTTTTAATGAAAAGGGTGTTGCTTAGGCGCTAGTATAGAAACCATTGTCTTCGACACATTCTTTGAATATGTGGAATAAATTTAGACAAAGGAAATCCCGCGGTCGCTAGCGCTCCCTGGGATAAATTCGCCCCGCCAGGGCGGGGCTCATTTATGAAATTCTACGCGGATCTTCACATCCATTCCAAATATTCCCGGGCAACAAGTAAAGATCTCAATCTTGAAGCGCTTTATCGCTGGGCTCAGCTCAAAGGCCTTCAAGTTGTTTCCACAGGAGATTTTCTTCATCCCGCGTGGTTTAAAGAAATCAAAGAAAAACTTGTCCCTGCCGAAGAAGGTTTTTTCAAATTAAAACCTGCATACGCAAAAAAGATTGATCTGGAAGTTTCTCCGGCTTGTCGCGGGGAGGTGCGTTTTGTTCTTTCGGTTGAGATCGCAAGCATTTATAAGCGTTTGGACAAGGTGCGTAAGGTGCACAATGTTGTTTTTGTGCCAAGCCTTGAGGTGGCCCAGAGCCTGCAGAAAACAATGAAAAAGATTGGCAATATTTATTCGGATGGACGCCCTATCCTCGGCCTTGATTCACGAGATCTTCTTGAGATCACCCTTGCGTCGCATCCCCAATCTTTTCTGGTGCCAGCGCATATCTGGACCCCATGGTTTTCGATGCTGGGCTCCAAGGGTGGATTCGACAAGATGGAAGACTGTTTCGGCGATCTCACAAAACATATTTTTGCCCTTGAGACAGGACTTTCGTCGGATCCGTTGATGAATTGGCGTTTAAGTCAGCTTGATAGTTGTGTCCTGATTTCTAATTCGGACGCTCATTCTGCTTCTAAACTTGGGCGTGAGGCTAATATTTTTGATACAGCATTTTCTTATCCTGGTATTTATTCTGCGCTTGCCAATAAAGAGGATAAAGGATTTTTAGGGACCTTAGAATTTTTTCCTGAAGAAGGAAAGTACCATTACGATGGACATCGTGACTGCGGTATGCGTTTAACGCCCCAAGAGACAATTCAAAACAAAGGATTGTGTCCTAAATGCGGCAAGCCTGTGACCGTCGGTGTCATGGCGCGGGTGGAAGAATTGGCAGATCGACCGCAAGGGGAAAAGGGTGCGCGCGCTCGGGCTTTTCAAAGTCTGATTCCGCTTGAAGAAATTATTGCCGAGGGCAAGGGTGTTGGGCCCACCTCGAAACCAGTCCAAGAACTTTTTTATCGCCTATTGTCAAAATTAGGAAATGAAATAAGCATTTTAAATGACATCCCTTTAGATGCGATCAAGCAAATTGGTGGTGCATTGCTCGCCGAAGGCATTCATCGCATGCGTGAAGGCCGGGTGTCCATCGCGCCTGGTTATGACGGAGAATATGGCGTTATTAGCCTTTTTTCAGACAAAGAACGAGAAAAAGTAGTTTAGCAAAAGATTTTTTAAAGCGTTGGCTTTTTTGTTGAAGAAGTCGAATTACCTTAACCTTAGAGATTTTACATCTATGTTATCGCTGACGAAAGAAGAACGCTTAGCTTTTGTATGTTTGGGCGCTGTTCTTTTGCTTGGTATTTTGTCCAATTATCTTTTGAAAACAAATTTTGCGACAAAGAAATTTCTTAACAGCGCAGGCAGTGAAGTTCCTGGGCATCTTAAGATTGATGTGAACAAAGCAACCCTTGAAGATTTGGTCGGCATTCCTTATGTCGGCGATAAAACAGCTCAGAGCATCCTTCGCTTGAGAGAAGAAAAGGGAAGGTTGAAGGATCTAAGTGATATCCGTTATATCAAGGGAGTTGGAAAGTTTAAATTTGACATCATTGAAAAATACTTAACTGTTGTGCCTTGATGACGTATCCATTTGTTAGCATCTGTCTAAGTTTCTGTTTAGGAATATTTGCGGCTGAATCTTTTCAGGCCTCTTTTCTTCTTTTTTCTTCCTCAGCACTTTTATGTTTGTTCGTAAGCCTCTTGCTCATCCGACACTTTTTTCTTTTTAGAATTGTATTTCTTGTTGCAGCCTTTTTCTTGGGTGCGGCCTTATTACGCAACGCCCAAATCCTGCCTAGTCATCATATCGCTAAGCGCATTCCGTTTAAGGAGGATTCTGTATTCCTGATCGGCGTGATCGATAGCGATCCGGCCAATCAGCAAAGAAATACGTCTTTTATTTTGAGGGCAGAGAAGCTCAAGGTGAATGGTGTGTGGAAACCGACGTGTGGCAAAGTCCTGACCAAGGTTTTTGCTAAAGGGACATTTGTCTACGGCGACCGTTTTCTTTTTGTCGGCAAGGTGTATCGCCCCTTTTCGTTTTCTAAAGATTTTGATTACAGGAGATATTTAGCGCGTCAGGGGATTTATTCGATCTTAAGCATTAAAAAGGGAAGTATTTTTAAGCGATTAGCGCAAGAAGTCGGCAATCCCCTGAAGGCTTTCTCATTTCGTATCAAACACAAAATACGCCATGTTATCGCACGGAACATGTCTTCTTTTTGTGCAGGGGTTATGAATGCTTTTATTTTAGGGGATCGGCAAGATTTGCCTGATTACGTTATGGATGTGATGGTGAATTTAGGCGTTGTTCATATTATTGCGATTTCAGGTTTTAATGTGGGCATCGTGGCTTTTATTATCTTGCTTGTTCTTAAGGTGATGAGAATTCCACGACGTCCACGTTACGTTCTCGCAATCGCATTGTTGATCCTTCATTGTCTTTTGACAGGTTCTAACGCGCCGGTTGTTCGTGCCACGATTATGGCGATTATTTTGCTTTTGGGCTATATTTTCGAGCGGGAAGTCCATATTTATAATTCGCTAGCCTTGGCAGCCATCAGCATCCTTGTTGTTAATCCGTGTCAGCTTTTTGGGATTAGTTTTCAGCTTTCTTTTTTAAGCATTGTTTTTATTGCTTGGCTTACGCCTAAGATTGAATCTTTTTTTCCACAGAAATGGAGGGTGATCGGGTGGGTTTACTTTTTTATTCTTACCTTTTCCGTGTCTTTAGCGGCTTGGGTAGGGCTCTTGCCTTTGATCGCTTATTATTTTAAGATCATCACACCGATTGCTGTCTTGGCCAACATGTTTGTTGTTCCTTTGGCGACGGTGATGATCATTGCAGGATTAAGCTTGGCGCTCATCGGCATCCCGTTTCCTTGTCTGGCGCCGATCTTAGGGGCTAGTAATGAGTTTTTGATCCTCCTCTTTTTTAAGATCAATTATCTTCTTGTGGCTATTCCGGGTGCTTATTTTAAACTGCCTCAAGTTCCTTTTGTTGTGGTTTTGGTTTATTATGGGTTTGCCTTGGCAGCATATTTCGGGTTTTCCTTATTTGCTAAACGCAAGGCTTCCAGATAGAATAGAGAATAGAGAACAAAGAAAAGGAGTGTAATGCATAAAAGGTTTTTATCTTTGGGTATTTTTTTTATTGTTGTCGCGCTTATTTTTATTTCTCATCAGCAAGCGGTTTTACCTTTATCCAAAGCGTCTTCAGATGATTCTGCGCATCTGCTTCCTCCGGTTCAAAGGATTTTTCCACAAGCGGCGTCTTTTCAGCCTTGCGTAAACGAGCAAGGCTGGTCTATAGTTTTTGATGCAGAAAAAAACTCCTTAGGGAGAATTATTTTTACAAATCCCTTTGTGCAAGAACAAGGCTATGGGGGAGCTGTCCATCTTGGCATCGGCGCAAGCCTTGATGGGCGCATTGTGGGGGTGTCTTTGGCCGATCATCATGAGACCCCGGATGTTGTTGATTTTTTAGAGGGAAAGAAGTTTTTTGCATCGTGGAATGGACTTGATGTTACGCAAGCGTTAGGTAAAAAAGTGGACGCTGTCACCGGCGCGACGCGCACAACACAAGCGATTATCAACGCTTTCCAAAAGCGCCTTGCTTTGCTTTCAAGGGATGATGCTTTTGCTTCTTTGTCGGCGCCAGGCTTGGTTTTTTCTTGGAAATATCTTTTAGCCCTTGCGGCCTTGATGTTTTCCTTGTTGACCTTTTTTCGCACGAGTACTCCGAGGTCCTGGCGTCTTGTTCTCTTGATCAGCAATGTGATGATTCTCGGATTTTTGACAGCCCAAATGCTTACGCTGTCGCTGTTGGACGGATGGATTTCTCAGGGCATTCCTTGGCGTGATATAACGTTTTGGATTTTTGTTATCACGGTAGTTATGGCATTATGGCGAAATAAAAATTTTTATTGTACGCATGTTTGTCCCTACGGATCTTTTCAAGAAATCCTGGGGCAATTGCAAAAGAAGAAAATTGTTGTTACTTCTTGCCAGGCTCAGGCTTTGCGCTGGCTTAAGGTTGGCTATCTTTTTGTTATTGTTGGGCTGATCCTTGGCGGAGTGGGGGTTAGGCTTCATTTCTTTGAGCCCTTTTTTGCTTTCACCATGACCCATGTTCCTTGGGTGACGCTTGGAATATTTATTCTTTTTTTATTTGTTTCGGTATTTTCTCCTCGGTTTTGGTGTCAATTTATTTGCCCTACGGGAACAATACTTGAAAGCTTTCTAAGCAAAGGCGGCAAGGCAAGCAAGCTGCAGATTGCTATTGTTGTGATTGTTCTGATCTTTACCAGCGTGTTTGTTTTGGCAAAAGCCAAGCCTGCAAGCGAAGGGCAGGCATCGGCGCACGCGGTGAGCACCGAAGTCTCTTTTCACCTGGCTAGTTTTTTCAAATCATTAGCCAATGGTTTGGTGCAATGTGAGCTTTGTCCACATCGTTGCGTGATCAACAAAAAGGAATTTGGTTTTTGCCGCGCACGTAAAAATATCAACGGGAAGCTTTACGCTTTGACCTATGGCCAGCCTGTGGCGCTGCACGTGGATCCTATTGAAAAGAAACCTTTTGCTCATGTTTTTCCTGGCACAAAATCATTTTCTCTGGCCACAGCTGGATGTAATCTGCGATGCAAATTTTGTCAGAATTGGGAGATCTCTCAACTTGACGCGGACGAGGTGAATGGCGAGTATGTTACACCGCAAGACATTGTGGTCAGAGCCAAAGCCGCAGGCGCAAAAACGATTGCTTTTACGTATACCGAGCCCACGATTTTTTATGAATATATGCTGGATATCGCTAGAGTGGCCCGTCAGGAAGGTGTTGCGTGTGTCATGCATTCGGCTGGATTTATCAACGATGCTCCTTTGCGCGAGCTTTCCCAGTATCTTTTAGCCGCGAATATCGATCTGAAAGGTTTTGATGAAAAGTTTTATACAAGCTTGACAGGTGGTCACCTAGAAACAGTGTTAAATACATTGAAGATTTTAAAAGAAGAAGGTGTTTGGGTTGAGATTACCAATCTCCTTATTCCCGGTGCCAATGATAGCGATGAAATGATCGCTAATCTTTGCTTGTGGGTTAAGGATAATTTGGGGGCGCAGACGCCTATTCATTTTTCCCGTTTTTATCCAATGTATAAACTTGTTGATTTATCGCCGACACCTGTGGCAACGTTAAAACGCGCCTATACAATTGCAAAAAAGGCAGGGCTTGAGTTTGTCTATATTGGCAATGTTCCTGATACAGAAGGGGAAAGTATTTTTTGTCCTGTGTGCGGTAAGCTCTTGATCAAGCGGGTCGGTTACACTGTTTTAGAAAATCATATCACCGATGGCCATTGTCCTGTCTGTCAACACTTGGTTCCTGGCATTTGGCATTAGGCACAAGTTTTTAGTCCTGCAACAAAGACCACGCTGATCAAAATAAGAAAACACAGATTGATTCCTAAAAAAGGAATAAAGAAGAGAGAAAAAAGAAATGTCCCGAGGGCTGCCCCGGCAAGGTCAGAGGCATAAATTAGGGGGGCGATGCTTGTTGGTTGAGTATTTGTTTCTTTTTGCCAGAGTCGACTAAGGAAGGTATATCCTGCGCCTGTTAAGATCCCGCACTCAAAAGATAAGCTGCCCCAGATCATTTCGCCTATCAATCCAGACCAGCGAAGGTTGGCCCAGCAAAACATTTCTAGGCAAAGGCCAAACCACAAGAGAAAGAGCCAGCCAAGATGTTTTGAAGTTATTTCTTTTTTCTTTAAAATGACTTCAGGGAGCAAGACGCCCAACCCAACTCCGCCCATAAAAAGCCCAACGATCATTCCCAATTTCCAAAATAAGGTGCCCGAAATTAGTTGAAAAAGAAAATAAATCAAGGCGCTCGTGCCAATCGAGAGAAAGCCAAAGATGCCAGCATTTAAGGCTAGCGAAGCCCCTTTTTGTTTATAAAAAAAGAAACCAATCGTTGTCAGCGCAAAGAGAAATCCGACGAGAATATATTTTTTAAATGGTTTGAGCGGAAGGGACGAGGAAAGGTGTGGAAAGAATTTGGTTTGCTCAAGCAACAAATAATAAACAAAGCCGTAGGGCCTGAGATCTGTGTTGATAGGGATTGAGGCGTCGATCATGTGCAAAACATAATTTTGTTTTTCTTTATCAAGGGAGTCTTTGAGGTGGAAGGAAGTAAAAAAGCGAGCCTTTCTATTGTTGTTCTCAAAGTTTTTGATCACGTCTTGGGCTGTAATGGGGTGTGAAGAGGCGATGAGCATCATGGTATCCGATGGAATGATCAAGATGTTTGCGAAAACTTGTCTTGTGGTATTGATGATGCAGGAGTTAAAGCTTTGGATCGAAGGGCTTAAAATATCTCTTTTGGAGGGAATCGAAAAAGCAAAAATGCCTTCTGGGGATAAGCGGTTTTTGATTGCCTTAAAGAATTCAAGAGTGAACAGGCGGTTCAATCCTAGGGCTGAAGGTGCTGGGATATTCATGATAATCAGGTCGTAGGTGTTTTTATTTTTCTCAAGAAAGCGCCTAGGGTCTTCATTAAGAAAATGAACGTTTTGCGAGGATGCATAAAATGAAGGAAGATCTTTAGGCCGTGGGTTAAGATCAACACATGTTATCGACTCAATTTGGTATTTTTCAATTTCTCTAAGCTGTGAAGAAAAGCATGGGCCAATCCAGAGCACGGTGTTGATTTTTTCTTTGGTTGAGAATAGGGTGTGAATGAAGGCTTCTTGGGTTTCTTTGTCTTCGCTGGTGGCTACAAGTGCGCCATTTAAGAAAAGGCTGCGTGCATTATTCTTTTCTGTTGCAAGGAGTGGGCCGGCGACAGAGCCCTGGCGAGCAACAATACGGGCATTTTGGAATTCTTGCTTGATTAAAGGTATGTAGTTATTGCTAAAGGAAAAGGATAAAGCCATGAGAAGGACCGCGGTTAATAACTTTTGTTTGGGGTTGGCTGTAATTACTGGAATTAATAAAAGAGGTAAGCTACAAAAAGTTAAAGGATTGTCATAGCGTGACAAAATAAAAGTGAAAAGAATGCCCCCAATCAAGATGCCAAGGGCTTCGTAGGCAAAGGGGTGACTTAGGTGATTTGTTGTGTCGGCTTCTTTGCTGATAGCGTCACTGTTAAATTGGGAAAAGGCATAGCCGGTTAAAAATCCTATGGGCGCCATGACAAGTAATCCGGCGCCCAACGCAAACACAACGCTGACACTTTCATAATAAGTAAAGGCAAAAAGACTTTTGATCCCGTGCGCTAGAAAAACGCACGCGCCAAAGCCTAGGCTCAGGAGTACAGCGAGTCCGAGATTGGAGATGAGCGATTTTTTGGTCCGTACAAAGCTTGCCAGGGATGAGCTCGTGATCCAAATGCCGATCGCAATGATAAGCGAGAGCTCGTTTTTGGCAATCGAGAAGGTAAATTCCCGAAGGAGTGTTAATTGGAAAATAGAACTGACAAAACCTAAAAGGATGAATATAATCATAGAAAATCAAATTAATAGTCGGTAGTATAGGGTATATAGTCTTGAGTGTTTGCTTTGCTAGCGACTAAATACTCGATGCTAGATACGGCTTTTACTATCCTACATAATCTATGATTGAAAATCTATCTTATTTATTCTTAAGCGGAATTGTCTTAGGCTCAGGCCCGTGTCTTAGCTTTTGCGCGCCGTTTCTCATAATCTATACAGCAGCCCAAAAGAAAGGATTTGGCCCGTCGCTTTATTCCTATAGCGTCTTTTCCTTGGGAAGGCTTGTGAGTTATGTGTTTTGGGGTTTTGTTTGCGCCTTGGGTGCTGCTTACTTGCAAAGCGAAACCATTTCACGATATACGCAAGGTGTTTATTTTGCCTTAGGCATCTTCATTGTTTTGCTGGGGATCGCAACATGTTTGGGCGCAAAAAGTTTTTTTGGAAAAACATGCGCTTTCTTGAACAAAGGAAACATCCACAACGTCGGAGTTGCTGGCTTCTTGGTCGGCCTTTCGCCTTGCCTGCCACTTTTTGCAATGCTTAACTATGTTGTCTTAATCGCCAAAAGCCCGTTGGACGCCATGATGTTTTTACTCGTCTTTGGTTTGGGAACCGTTTTGTCGCCCTTGGCTATTTTGGTTGCCGTGTCAGGAAAGGTGACGGAAGTTCTATCGAGAAACGAAAAAATGAAACATATTGTGCAATATGTTTCTGGCGGAATTCTTATTTTTTTAGGTCTCAGGATCGTATTTGCTGTTATTAATAAATTGTAATTATTCTCTAAAAGTTTATGATTACTTTGTTAAAATAAAAATGTAGTAAAAATTTAGAAAGTTTACAAAAAAGGGGAAAGAGATGAAAAAGATATGGCTTGCGTTGTTTGCTGTCTTCGTTGCGGGTTCGCTATGTTTTGGTCAAAACTCTGCTGCTCCCAAAACTTTGAAAACAATCATGCTCAAGTCAGGAGTTGAGCGGCAAGGAAAATTGGTTGAGCAAACAGATAAGGAGATAACAATAAAAGTTTTTGGGGCCTCCGTGACCTATGATCTTGATGATGTTGAGAGCATTGACGGAGATCCTGTGGAAATAGCCATCAAGAAGCAGGCTGAGGCGAAAGCCCAAGCAAGCAAGGCGTCAGCGCCTCTGTCGATATCAACTGCGCTTCAAGAACATAATGCGGATAAGCTTATCGTTACCCCTGAGAAGAGTCTGGAGTTTCGCTCTACTGCAGGGGAAACAGTTTCGTCTGAGCCTTCCGTTGATTTTGCAAAAGAATTAAGCCCTCAGGAGCAAGAAAAGACAGAGAAAATTCTTAGAGCTATTGCAGGTAAATACAGGCCTGAAGAGGAGTTAAGCCCTGAAGAACGGGCTGCAGCTCAAGCAGTTGTTCAGGAAATGAAAAAAGAAGTAGCTGAGCTTGATGCTGCAGGCGTATCGAAAAATTCTCCAAAGCGTATTTCCGTGATGTTGAAAGTAATGGGATCCGTTTTTACAGATGAGAACATGTTAAAACTCGTGGAGGCTTTTCAAGCTGGTCTTCAGGATGCATCCGAGACTGAAGAGGGTGCCGCGTCCACTTGTCCGCTTAGAAAGAAAGGCCCTATAAAAGAATTTATGAATTTCTTGTTAGTGTTGGCGATTCTGCAGATCAAATATAAATACTTTTTTTGGTTTTTATCTATTCTCAGCTATTTTTATTACTCATTTTGTCTATACCTGTTGGCGAAAAGAACATATAAGGAGCTGGCTTGGATAGCATGGATTCCGATTGTAAATCTGCTCGCTTTGCCTCTTATGATTGCAGAGGTGAGTCTTTGGAATTTATTGCTTTTATTGCTTTCTGTTGTGCCAGTTTTGAATATATTTATATTTTTATGGTGGTTTTGGTTTTATGGTTCTGTCTGGTGTAAGGTTGCTGTTGCTGTGAATAAGCCTTGGTGGTTAGGGATTCTGATGGTTATACCGATCGTAGGCATTGTAACGTTTCCTGTCATTCTCGGGTATTTGGCTTTTTCAAGGGATTAAGAAAAAGGATTTTTAGGAGGATTATGAAAATACATTGTCCAGCGTGTAATAACGAGGTCCCCGCAGGTGATGTTGATTTGACGGGAAAGATTGCCAAATGCTCGGGGTGCAACAACATTTTTGATTGTTCAGGCCAGCTCCCCGCAGTTTCAACAAAAGACAGGAGCCCTGTCAGCAAGCCAAATAACTTTACATTAACCCGTGATGCCAATAGCTTTATCATTGTGCGCAGATGGTTTCATCCTTCTGTCTTTGGTTTGACCTTTTTTTGTTTGTTGTGGAACGGTTTTATGAGCTTCTGGTTTTATACCGCGATGAAGCAAAAGGTTTACAACATGGCACTGTTTGGGTCGCTGCATGGGGCTGTGGGCGTGGGGTTGTTGTATGCGGTTTTGGCTGGATTCTTCAATAAAACGTATCTATCGTTCGCCTATGATTCTTTGACGATTAGCCACAAGCCTTTGCCTTGGGCTGGAGCCAAGACTCTTGCTAAACGCGATTTGAAACAGCTATTTTCTAAGGAAGTGGTTCATCATCATAAGAATGGATATTCCTATTCGTATTCTGTTCAGGTTTTGACACGTGAGGGTAAAGTGATTGAATTGGTGTCCGGCCTGATGTCTAAGGCCGAGGCCTTGTTTATCGAGCAGGAAATCGAAAAATATCTTAAGATCGATGATGAAGCTGTTCCCGGAGAGCTTGTCCGGTAATCTTTTTAAAGAGTGGTTGGCTTGCTCCAGCAATGGACGCGCTTTGATGCTGTTATTATCTTAGATTCTGGAATGAGGACTTGGTGATTAATAAAAATTATTCCTATAGGAGAAAAATGAAAAATAAATTTCTGGGTAGTTGTTTAATGGTAGGTGTATTTTTTAGCTTTACGATCTTATTTTTTCTGGCAACAGCCTCAGCCAGAAACCAGAAAGTTTTTGGGCTCAGCGGTAAGTCTTCGAAAGCGTTTGTTTTTGTTGATCAGGAAAAAACATCGGGCAAGGCATGGGATAAGTTGCCTTCCTCTCTCGAATTCGGCAGCAAAGATGTCCTGTCCGTTAGCGGGGCGTCAGATCCTGCGCGCGATCTCGGATATGTTCCCGGAGAGATCGTTGTTAAGTTTAAAACCTTTGGATCGTTAACCAAAGAAAAGGAAATGCTTGAGGCCAAAGGTGACTTGGGTCAAGCCGCTAAAATTAACTTAACGATTGCGGAATCATTCAAGAATGCTAGCCAGGCTCAACAAGATTTTCGTTTTAAAGCTATGGCCATGCGTTCTTCTGGTGACTTGCCTTCCTCGATGATCGCTTTGATTAGCGATGAAACAACGGTTGAGCCGGTTTTTAAAATGTTGCACGAAGCCATGCGAAGCCAGAAAGAATCAGAGGACGATATCACGAGTGCCATTTTTGATCAGCTGTCCCAAAAAAGAACAATACCAGCGCGAAACCTAAAAGCCTTTGATTTTGCCAATGTCTACATTTTCAAGAATGTGCGCACAGACAAGCCTGTGGAAGAGCTTGCGAAAGATTTGTCATCTGATCCCAACATCGAATATGCTGAGCCAAATTATGTTTATACGGTTAATAATTCTTATCCCAATGACCCTTATTTTTACACCAGCGGATCATGGGGGCAGACCTACGATGATCTCTACGCGCTTAAATTTGATAAACTGAATGCTCAACCGGCCTGGGATGTGGTGCGGGGCAGCGGGGTTGTTGTCGCGGTTATCGATACAGGCGTTGATTATAGCCACTCGGATATTATGGGAAACATGTGGCAGGATAGTAATGGAAATTATGGGTATGATTTTTATTACAATGATGATGATCCCATGGACGGGTATGGTCATGGAACGCACTGCGCGGGGACCATCGCGGCAGTTGGCAACAATAATCTCGGTGTTATTGGGGTCGCGCCCGAGGCCAAGATCATGGCGGTGAAGGGGTTTTCGGATAGTGGAAAAGGAAGCGATGAGACCCTAGCGCCTTCTATATACTACGCGGCTAATAAGGGTGCAGATATTTTAAGCAATTCCTGGGGAGGATCGGTTTATTCTCAGATGATCAAAGATGCTGTTGATTATGCCTATTATAATATGGGTTGCTTAGTGCTCGCCTCGTCGGGAAATAGCAATTGGGATCTTGGCGTCATTCCCGCTTATCCAGCATGTTATGAAAGTGTCATTGCCGTTGCCGCTACAGATTCGGATGATCAAAAGGGATCTTTTTCGAATTATGGGGACAAGATCGAAGTTTCAGCGCCGGGAGTTGGCGTGCTTTCGCTGTTGGCGGAAGATTCATTTTTCGCGATCAATTACCCAAGCCGTATTGTGGGGGGAGAGTATTTTTATCTGAGTGGAACATCTATGGCCTGTCCGCATGTCGCTGGCGTTGCCGCGCTTGCGCTATCGCATCGGCCTGAGCTTAGCAATTTGGAGCTGCGCAGCATTTTACGCCAGGGCGTTGATGATATTGGAGAGGCGGGTAAAGATATTTATTTTGGCTACGGCCGCGTGAATGCCTTAGCGACCCTTGTGTCACAGCCGGCGCCATATTATAGCTTGCATTTTCAGAGTTTTGTCGTTGATGATAGTGTTGGGGGGAATAATAATGGGGCGATCAATCCCGGAGAGTCTGTGAAGATCAATTTTGGGCTGCGTAATAGTTCGCTTTCCGTTGATCCGCTGACGGATGTTAGCGCGGTCTTGACTTCGCAGAGCCCGCATGTTTCCGTCTTGGCAAGCCAGGCGTATTATGGCGCTATTGCCACGGGATCAGTAGGTTTTGCGATCTTACCCGATATCTTTGAGATCACGGTGTCTGCGGATGCTCAACCCGGGGAAGCGATCCCCCTTGCGCTAAGCGTGAACACAGCTCAAGGGTATCAGGTGCAGATCATTTTTCAGATTTCCGTCAGCAAAACGTTTTCATTTGTCAATATTGACGCAGGGCTTGAAGGGGCTTCTCAGAGCTCTTTGGCTTGGGGTGATTTTAATAATGATGGCTTTCTGGATCTGGCTGTAAGCGGTAAAAATTCAGACGATGAAAGATTCACCAAGGTTTATCGTAATGATGCTGATGGCACTTTTACGGATATTGAAGCTGATTTGCCAGGGGCGATAGAGAATGGTTTGGTGTGGGGGGATTTTAATAATGATGGATGGCTGGATCTCGTTATCCGGTTTTATTATCCCAATCAAACACCAAAGAGTGGAACGGCTATTTTCCGAAATAATACCGATGGAACTTTTACAGATATTGCGGCCGGATTGCCTGGAACAGAAGATTTCTCAGGTGGAGGCTTGGTCGCTGCAGGGGATTTTAATAATGACGGATATTTAGATGTCGCGCTGCTTGTCAAATCGTCTAGCAGTTCAGCGGATGACGCTGTCCGCATCTTTCTTAACAATGGGAATGGAACGTTTACAGATGCGAACGTTAGTTTTCCTGTGCTTTGGCAGGCTTCTTTTGGGTTAGGGGATTTTGACAATGACGGATACCTGGACATTGTTATGAGCGGGAATAATCCTTCCGAAGGCCGTCTAACAAGGATTTATCGTAATAATGGCGATAGTACTTTTACGGATATGAACGCTGGCTTGACAGGAGTTTCGATGGGAAGTTTTGCTGTGGGAGATTTTAATAATGACGGTCTCCTGGACTTGGCGATGAGCGGAACGACAACTTATCAATCGTCTGGCACCGCTCTCTATATCTATAAAAATAACGGAGAAGGTGTCTTTACGCTTTATGCTTACACGGAATGTGGTGACAAGGTTGGAAGCCTTTCTTGGGGAGATTTTGATAATGACGGACGGCTTGATTTGGAAGTGGCTCAGTATATTTTCAGGAATCAAGAGAACGGCTTGTTCGTCGATATTGGTTGTGACCTGCCTATACAGGACGTAGACGATTATGCGTTTGTTTGGGGTGATTTTAATCAAGATGGACGCCTGGATTTGGCGATGAGCGGTTTAGTCTTTATGGATTTTGGTCTTACGCGTTTGACGCGGATCTATCGCAATGTTTCTAATATTTCCGCGAACACGCTTCCATCAGCTCCTTGTAGTTTGACAACAAGCTCCTTGTCTAACAACGTGACTTTGAGCTGGCAGAAATCCATGGATGGGCAAACGCCATCAGAAGGACTTTCGTATAATATTTACATCGGAACTGCACCAGGCTCTGTTGATAGGGTATCGCCCATGTCTGATCTTGGCAGTGGCTTTAGAAGGGTCGCTCAAATTGGGCCTCAGCGGGGAAATGTCTTGCCGGACACCACCAGCTGTTTGGTGAAGGATCTTGTTCCAGGCACTCTTTACTATTGGGGCGTTCAGGCGGTTGATACAAGTTTTGCTGGGTCAACCTTTACCATCGGAGAGCCGTTTACTATACCACCTGTGACATATCATATCTATACGGATATTAGTGATAATTATGGCGAGTTGATTCCGGGGGCAACACTTGACGTTAATATCAATGGTTCCGTGACTACGGTCGATGTTTCTCAGTGGCCGGCCCATACCTTCATCGTCAATGCCGGAGACAATGTCACCTTGACCCCGCATGCTTATTGGTATCTCTTTGGGCCGCCAGAAATGACGTATACGAATATTCAAGAAAATAAGATCCAGAATTTTGTGGGGATTGCAATGACCCCCAGTCAATATATTGCGTTGGACAGCGGCTGGAATATCATGGCGTTTAGCATCATGCCCGCGAATGCGAATATGGCCTCTATCTTAGAGCCATTGATCAGCCAGGGGATCGTGCAAATGGTTCAGGATGATCATGGAGGAATCTTGTGGCCAGCATATAACCTCAACACTATTGGTCAAATGAACCCTAGCGAAGGCTATAAAATTAAGTTGAGCACGCCGGCAAGCTTAGATATCGCAGGCTCAGCACTTGCCTACCCTCAGACATTGCTGTTGAATCAAGGATGGAATATCATGGGATTCCCTGCAATACAGGAGCAGGAGGCCATAACAGTTTTACAACCGCTTATTGATGCTGGTCAATTAATTCAAGTGATCGATCAACATAATCATACAATTTCGTTGGTCAACGGCACTTGGGTTAATCAGATCGGGAATTTTAAGCCAGGCGAGGGATATCACATTAAGGTGAACGCAGGGTGCAGTTTAGCCATCCAATAATAATCCTTAAGCGCGTATATGCGCCTGGATTAGGGAGAGGGAATTCGTTGCCTAAGTATTGATGAAGATGCAAAAATACGCTAAGTTCTTTTATCTTTTTTTAGTGCTTTGCTTATGTTATGGCTGTGATGGCCGCGTGTTAGCGCCGACGCCAATTGACACAGCTGTGGCGCATCGCGATGATGCGCAGAAGATCGCGACAGCTTTTCGTAATCATCAGTCAAATCTTGTTGTTGAATCTAAAGGCCAGGTTGTCAAAATCTTACCTGACGACCTCAAGGGAAGTCGTCACCAGCAATTTGTTCTACAGTTAGCGCAGGGTCAAACAATTCTTATCGCGCACAATATGGATATCGCGCCTCGGATCAATCAACTAGCCGTTGGGGATGAGGTTTATTTTTCTGGGGAGTATGAGTGGAATCGTCAAGGTGGCGTTGTCCACTGGACGCACCACGATCCGGAGTATCGACGGTTTGGTGGATGGCTTGAGCACAAAGGTGTACGATACGAATAAGGAAGCGTAGAAAATATAAGAGTATTTTAAGGAAGTCCTACAGTCATCCGAGATTAAAGGGAACGGATTCCTTAGGACAAATGAGCCCGCCAAACGAACTAGTGGATGGCTCATTAGCTCCTCGCGTGTTTTTATGTTTATTAAGGGAGCTTCGCGGTCGTTGTGCTCCCTGGGGCAAATCTACCTCACGCGAATTCGCGCGAGGTAGATTTGACAACCAAATTTAACTATGATAAAGTGGACGGCATGAGAAAAAGCATCTTTATTATTATCAGTATTATAGTGATGTCCTGCGCTACCCCCTGCCTTGCCTTTTGGGTTTGGACGCCGGAGACCAATAAATGGGAAAATCCTAAGTATGCCGTTAAAGGCACGCCCCAAGAGCAGTTGGCGTTTGCCCAGCAATACTACCAGCAAAAAGATTACCCTAAAGCCATTCTTGAATATGAAAAACTTATCAAGCATTATCCCAAGGCCAAAGAAGCGCCTATGGCTCAGCTTGGGATTGCTCGTTGTTATGAAGATTTAGGCAAGGAGTATCGGGCTTTTCAAGAATATCAGAAGGTCATTGAAAAATACCCTTTTAGTGATCTTGCTCCGGAAGTCGTTGAGCGCCAGTATAAAATTGGCGAACGCATGCTTCAGAATCCAAAAAAGAATCAATTTATAACAACCTTGACGGGGGGAGACTATGATGTGGTGGATGTTTTTCGTACGGTCATTAAGAATGCGCCGTATGGAAAATATGCTGCTGTTTCTCAGTATAAGATCGGGCTTTACTTAGCGGAAAAGAATATGTACCAAGAAGCCCGTGATGAGTTTGATAAGGTCGTCAATGATTATCCCCAGAGCGAATGGGTTAAGGCAGCCAAATATCAGATTGCAGTTGTGGATGCGGCGCGTTCTTCAAGTGCTCAGTATGATCAAAAAGTGACCAAAGCGGCGACTGAGGCCTTTGAGGCTTTTGTGAAGGATTATCCTGACGCTGAACTCTCCGCCAAGGCCAAGCAGGAGATCGCGAGCCTTAATAATAAAGAAGCGGAGAATAATTTTTTGGTTGCGAAATTTTATGCGAAAAATAAAAAATATGAAGCAGCTAAAGTTTATTATAACAGTATTATTATGGATTTTCCTGATAGTTCTTGGGCGGCCTTAGCTCTTGAACAGTTGAGGATCTTAGAGAAAAAGGGTAAATGAAGAAAATCGTTAGTCTCCTTTTTATTGGCATGATGATCGTTGGTGGATGTGGATATTCCACAAGGACTGTGTCACCGACTATGGATGGCATCAAGACTATTTATATTGCGCCTTTCCAGAATAAAGTTGATTACGGAACCGAAGGAGGGAATAAAAATCTTTATGTGCCTATGATGGAGGTCAAGGTGACCAGTGGAACCATTAATCGTTTTATTACTGATGGGTTCTTGAAGGTTGCTAAGCCTGAGGAAGCCGATATCATTTTAAAAGGCGAGTTGATCAATTATCGACGTGATGTTTTGCGTTATGATGATTATGATGTTGCCAGAGAGTATCGTATCACGATTATTGTGGCGATGACGCTTCTTAATGCGCATACGAACGAGGTTGTTTGGACAGAACCAAGCTTTGGCGGAGAATCAACCTATCTCGTTGACGGACCTAGTGCCAAGAGCGAGAGCGTGGCCATCGATGAGGCTGTTAAAGATTTGGCCCAACGTATTATTGAAAGAACTGTTGAAGATTGGTAAATGATTTACCTTCTCCTTGGCCAAGACAATCTTGCCAAAGAACAAAAGATAGCCGAAATTAAGGCTAAAGCCCTTCCTTCCCAAGAATCTCTCTCGTTTAATTATCAAGTTCTTTATGGGCATCATCTTGACAATGATAGCTTGGCCCAGGCCCTGACCGCTTTGCCTGTCGCGTCAGAAAGGCGTGTTGTTGTGATCCGCCAGGTCGATGAACTTGTTGCGGCGCAGAAAAACAAGATCATCGAGCTCCATAAGCAAGCCAAGAATCAACTTATTATTATTCTTGAGGCCGAGAGTCTTGATGACAAGGATCTGCTTACTAAGAAATTTGGCCAGCTGATCAGTACTTGTTTCTTTAGCCCTAAGGCCCGGTATAATGCTTTTGATCTTATGCGTGTGATCGCCAGTCATCGTAAGGTGGAGGCCTTGGAACTTTTAGATGAGCTTTTAAAGGGAGGCGATCATCCTTTGCAGATTATTGCGGGGATGTTCTGGAAGTGGAACAATGATAAGAAACAAATGCCTTCGCAGGTTTTTCGAAAAGGGTTATTGGCTTTTAAGCAGGCTGATTTTAATATCAAGCGAAGCCAGCTAAAACCGGAATACGCTTTGGAAGTTTTGGTAATTAAGCTATGCTTGCCATAAGACGGCTATAGTGGGACTTTCTTCGTGAGGCCGTGTTGGCTTTGAGAAGATTGCGCTTAGTCGCCTTATCGATCTTTTTATAGACAATGTTCAAAAGAGATTTGGCCTCTTCAAGGTTCTTAGCGGCAATAGCGGCCGTAAACTTTTTGATCGTCTTTCTAAGGTCGGTTTTGATGTTGAGATTGTGTAAATGCTTTTTTTGAGTTAAGCGTAGCTCTTGAATGCCGGAACGTCGTTGGGGCATAAAAGTTCTCCTTTCTGTAAGGCGTTAATATAGCAAAGAGAAAAATTCATGTCAACTAATAAATATTCTCAGCATGATAGTAATTTAGGGATTGTGAGAACAACCTCAACGCTGTCCTTGGGAACCTTGGCCTCGAGAGCGTTGGGTTTTATGCGCGATATGATCTTGGCGAAATTTTTAGGAACATCGTTTCGCGCGGATGCCTTTTTTGTGGCTTTTCGTATTCCTAATTTGTTTAGGGATATTGTTGGGGAAGGCGGGATGAACTCATCTGTGGTTCCGGTGATTGCGGAATACGTGGATAAGGATAAAAAAGAGCTCGCAGCATTTTTGAGTACTGTTTTTGTTTTGATCTTGATGGCCCTGAGCTTGATCACGCTCGTGGGGATTGTTTTTGCTCCCATGGTGGTGCCTTTGATTGCGCCGGGATTTGTAACAGATCCCCCCAAGCTTGCCCTCACGATCCATTTAACACGTTTGATGTTTCCTTATCTTATTTTTATTGGGTTGACTGCCTATGGCATGGGTGTTCTTTTTATTTTCCGCTCGTTTCTCATTCCTGCGTTTAGCCCCTGTCTTTTAAACCTTGCGATCATTGCAAGCGCCTTTGTATCGACGAGAGTAGCCCTTGATCCTGTTTTTTGTTTGGCCTTGGGCGTCCTTGTCGGGGGAGTCTTGCAGCTTGCCGTTCATGTTATTCCAATTGCGCGTAAGGGGATTCGCTTTAGCAGGCCCAAGACGTTTCATCATCCTGGAGTGAAAAAGGTTGGGCGACTTCTCTGGCCTAGGCTTTTCGGATCTGCGATTTATCAGCTCACGGTTTTTATTGATACGTTTTGTGCGTCTTTGTCATCTGCCGTAGGCCCTGGTGGCATCTCCGCGATCTATTATTCCAATCGAATTCTGCAATTTCCTATGGCGATCTTTGGTGTCGCGCTCGCCAACGCGATTTTGCCAACGCTTTCGGGTTTTTCAGCGCGGGGCAACATGGAGGATTTTAAGCGGACCCTGGTTTTCGGTCTTAAGAGCATGCTTCTTGTGATGTTGCCGGCCACGGTCTTTCTTGTTCTTTTTTCAACGCCGATCATTCGTCTCTTTTTTGAGCGCGGGGCTTTTAATGTGTATTCAACGTCGATCACGTCGCAGGCGCTTTTATTTTATGCCTTGGGGCTTTTTTGGTTTGCAGGGATCAAGGTGATGGTGACGGGTTTTCATGCTCTTCAGGATACGGTTACGCCAGCCAAGGTTGCTGGTTTGTGTCTGGTCATGAACGCGACACTTAATTTTGTTTTGATGGGGCCGCTTAAAGTCGGTGGGATTGCGTTGGCGAGTTCGATTTCCGCGGGCATTGATTTCTTTATTTTGTTCATGGTCTTGAGTGCACGGCTCAAGGGATTTGGTGATGGGTTGCTTGAACATGCGAGTAAAGTTTTTATGGCCTCGCTTGCGATGGGGGCAGGGTGTTTTCTTGTGTGGACGTTTGCGCCGATTTCAAGTGAACTTGTTAAATTTATGATGGTTGTCTTAACGGCCGTTCTCGTTTTCTTTCCGATGTGTTTTGTGCTTAAGATTTCTCAAGCCCAGAAACTCTTACAATGGATATCCAAGAAGTTTTAAAACATCTTCCGCTTTCAAGCGGCGTGTACTTGATGAAAGATGCCGATGATAACGTGATCTACGTGGGCAAGGCTATTTGTTTGCGTAAGCGCGTACAGTCGTATTTTCGCAAATCACAAGGAGCATTTTCAAAGACCGATGCCCTTGTGGCGGCCATCAAAAAGGTCGACTGGATCTTGACCACAAGCGAGGCTGAGGCGCTTTTGCTTGAGGCAAGCCTGATCAAGAAATATCATCCCAAATACAACGTCGAGCTGCGTGATGATAAAAGCTATCCATCGATTTTGATTACCGATGAACCATATCCGCGCGTGGAGGTGGTTCGGCCTTCTCGAAGAAAGTCTTCGCAGGAATCTGGGAGGCTTTTTGGCCCTTATGTGAATGCCAAGCTTATCCGTGAAGCCTTGATTATTGTGCGCCGTATTTTTCATTATCGTTCTTGCCGTGTGATGCCAAAGACACCTTGCTTGGATCATCATATCGGACTTTGTGATGCGCCCTGTGTTAAAAAGATAAGCAGGAAAGAGTATCAAGGGATTATTCGTCATGTTGGGCTTATTTTAGAGGGAAGCAAAGACGCGCTTTATCGCAGCCTTCGTCTTGAAATGGAGGCGTATGTAAAAGAAAAAGAATTTGAAAAAGCCGCGATTTTAAGAGATCAAATCCGGGCGGTTGGCGCTTTGTATTCAGGGACCAAGGATATCAATTATTATAAGGAGGCCGAGCAGCTAAAACTTGTCCTGGGCCTAGCGCGTGTTCCTGAGCGTATCGAAGCCTTTGATATTTCTAATACGATGGGTAATCAAGCGGTGGGATCGATGGTGTCATTTTTCAATGGTTCTCCTGACAAAAGCAACTATCGTCGATTTCGTATCCGGGAGGTGGACGGTATTGATGATTTTCAGATGATCGCGGAAGTCGTCCGTCGCCGGTATCAACGGCTCAAAAAGGAAGGGGTGCTTTTTCCTGATTTGATCCTTGTGGATGGCGGCAAGGGTCAGCTTTCAGCGGCCAAAAAAGAATTAGACAAGCTCGATGTCAACGTTGCTCTTATCTCGATTGCTAAGCGCGAAGAGGAAGTTTTCCTTCCGGGAAGGCGGGGGGCATTTGTTTTGGGTCAGAATTCTCTAGGTCTTAAACTGCTTCAGCGTATCCGGGATGAAGCCCACCGTTTTGCAATCGGGTATCATCGTAGCCTGCGGTCTAAAAAGGTTTTTGATTAAGAAACATATGGCAACAGCTATCACGTTTAAAATCGCGAATAAGAAAAGACGAGCATTAACCGCCTTTGAATGGCGGGTTTTGAAGGTCGTGAGCACGATTCCCTTAGGAGAGACTAGGTCTTATCGCTGGGTTGCTAAAAAGGTAGGACATCCTAAGGCGCAGCGTGCTGTTGGTCAAGCGTTACATCAAAATCCGTTTCCGCTTTTGATCCCATGCCATCGCGTGATAGCTCAAGATGGGGCTTTGGGTGGATTTGCATTTGGAGTAAAAACAAAAAGGCAATTGCTTAGCATTGAAAAAGAAGTGATCAGCAATTTTGTCGAAAATCATTCGCGAGATACTTGTTTTAAGGTAAAATGATTTCAAAAGGAATCTTTGCGCTTGTTATTTACATTGATAAACGCTTGCGTGTTCATCTAAAACGTTTTATAAACCAGGAGCTTATTTATGAAACTTAAGAAATATTTTAAGATGATGTGCGAAAAAGAAGCTTCGGATCTCTTTTTTGCGGTTCATACACCACCGCGTGTGCGCATCAACGGTGTTATTCATTTTCTTTCTGATGAAAAAATTGAAGCTAAGGAAATGGATGAACTTATCGAGAGCCTTCTTCTGGATGCGAGGAAGAGGGATAAGTATTATGAAGTACGCGATGCGGATTTTATCTATATTGATCCTGAGGTAGGCCGTTTTCGTATTAATCTTTTTTTTCAGCGGGGCAGCCCAGCGATGGTTGCGCGATATGTACGCAATAAAACCAAGTCATTTATGGAGCTAAATCTTCCTGTCAAGCTTTTTGAGCGCTTTTGCGGTGAATCGCGAGGCTTGATCTTGACCTGTGGCCCTGCCGGTAACGGTAAGACAACCGCGATCGCGAGCATGCTTGAATATATTAATGAGCATCAAGAAAAGCATATTTTGACTTTAGAAGATCCTATTGAATATTTGTTCGCGAACAAGAAAAGCATGCTCAATCAGCGGGAGCTGGATATTGATTTCTTTTCTTATCCTGTGGCTTTGCGCCATGCGACGCAGCAAAGTCCGGATGTTATTTTTGTGGGCACGATCCGTGATGAGGCAACGATGAAGGCAGCGCTCCAAGCCGCGGATCTGGGCGCTTTGGTTTTTGCTACGATTCATACTAATAATGCGGTTCAGACCGTCGAGCGTATTTTAAATTTTTTCCCTGTGCATCTGCAGGCCGAAATAAGTTTGCAGCTTTCGTTGTTGCTTAAAGGGACGATTTCTTTAAGGCTTCTGTTGCGTAAAGATCTTACGGGTCGCGTTCCGGCTTATGAATCTATGGTGGTTACGCCAACGATCGCTCGGCTTATTCGTGAACAAAAACCGCGTGACATCCAATCGTTTATTGATGATGGAGAGTTGTTTGGCATGAAATCTTTTAAACAGACCTTAGCCCAGCTTGTCCGTGATGGCATCGTGACCGAAGAAGTAGCCTCCCAGGCTTCGGATAGCCGTGATGAGTTTAAGATGGAGCTTAAAGGGTTTAAAGCCATCAGCCGAAGGTTTTCTTAAGTTTTTTAGTCTTTTCTAAAAGTTTTTCTTCTAAAGGTCATTTATTCTAGGCCTTTTATTATGGCTCACCATCTATCCCCCCTCAAGTAGCAGTCGACCTTGTTTTTTTGATTTTATGTGCTATATTTTTAGCAACTTACCTTGTTGGAGAGCTTATTTTCTTTAAATCCATTCGTCGTTTAGGATGAAGCTTCGTATGGAAGAAAACTTATTTTAAAAGATCAAGGAGCGTGCCATGAGAAAAAAACTTGTTGTTTGTTTTTTGATAGTTACGCTAACACTTGGATTTGTTTCTTTCAGCCGTAGTGTTTTCGCTGCCTTGAGTCATCCGCAGGTTTTTACCTTGGTTTCAAAAGCATCATCAGCTGCAAAAGAATTTTTGCAAGATCATTTAGAGCGTCTTTTCGTTAACCCTGTGCCTGTGTCCGAAGGCTTGGGCGATACCCGCCCTGCGGACGTCTTTTTGATTCCTGAAAATACTTTGCCTGAACTCCAGGAACAGTATCTTAAAGATTGTCTTTTGATCCGTTTCAAACAAGGTAGCGGCCTTTCCGTGGTGGCGCAAGATTTTGTAAGGAGTCAAAAGAGTTTTGCGCAGGTTACAGGGGATCACGGGTTGGATGTTTTAAATAATGATTATCATGTTAGCGAGATCAAACCCCTTATTCATGCTAACGCCCAAGCTTCACATCCTAAGCTTTTAGGATCGGCGACATCGAGCGTTGCAAAATCTTTAGAAAAAAAGAAAGAGGTTCAGATTCTCGATACCTTAAGAAAAATGAATAACCGTTTTGCTCAGAGATCGCAACAGGTCAATCGTCAGCTTCAGGCAAGCCTCGCGGTTAAAGTTTACAACACGTTTCTGATAGTTTTTGAGGAAGAAAAGGAGAACCTTCGTGAGATCAAGGCTCAATATGAAAAAGATCCTTTCGTAGAGTCTGTGGAGTTCGTTGCAAAAGCCTATGCTTTTTATGAACCAGCCGGTGACCCTTATTATTTCTCCTCCGGCAGCTGGAATCAGAATTATAGGGATTTATATGGTGTGACTTCAGGATTTCTTAATTGTGGCAATCCTAGCGCGAATCAGGGTGCCTGGGAGGTGTCTCACGGTGAAGGGGTTGTGGTTGCTGTGATTGATACAGGCGTAGATTATAATCATCCGGATCTTGCGACTAATATGTGGACAGATAGCAATGGTTATTATGGATATGATTTTTATAATAATGATAGCGATCCACTGGATGATCATGGCCATGGAACACATTGTGCGGGTACTGTTGCAGCTGTTGAAAACACTATTGGCGTGATCGGGGTAGCTCCGTTGGCCAAGATCATGGCTGTGAAAGGTTTGGGGGCTAATGGTTCGAGTTCTGTGGATAAGCTTATGCAGGGTATTGTGTATGCTGTTGAGAATGGCGCAGATATTTTAAGCAATTCCTGGGGTTCATCGGGATATTCCTCACTACTTCAGGATGTTTTTGATTTTGCTCATGCCAGTGGATGCGTAAGCGTTGCTGCTGCTGGTAATGGCAATGATGATGCTTCCTTTTATTCGCCGGCCGCTTTTCAGAGTCTGATTACAGTGGCTGCCAGTGATTCTGCTTATCAAAGAGCTTCTTTCTCTAATTATGGAACTAAGATCGATGTCTCAGCCCCTGGTGTTGAAATCTTATCGTTAAGAGCGCAGGGAACAGATATGTATGGAACTGGGACGCGTATTGTGGGTAATGATTACTATAGGGCTAACGGCACATCCATGGCCTGTCCGCATGCCGCAGGCGTTTTGGCGCTTTTAAAATCTCATCATCCTGCCTGGACCAATGAAGAATTGCGTTCTGCTTTGCGCGCGTCCGCTATTGATTTAGGAGAAGTGGGATTTGATAAACATTTTGGATATGGATTGCTAAATGCTCAAAGGGCTCTTGAAATTATAAATCCTTTAGCTGCTAAAATATTTTCTCCTAACCATTATGATCAGTATGCAAAGAATGATTCTATTGAAATTCGGGGTGTTGTTTATGGAGAAGGATTTTATTCTTATGTTGTAGAGTACGCTGATTCTTTAGAGGGTCCTTGGATAGCGGCAGATAATGTAACGCCTGGGCCCAAGCATCCTGAAGTCGGGCCTCAAGGAGAGGTTGTCTATCCGGTTTTGGCCACGATCAATGCCCAAGAAAAGAATTTATTTCAATATGTTAAATTAACTGTTTTTGATCAGGATTTAAATACTTTTGAAGATATTGTACCTATTTTGATTATGGGAGATCAAAAGTTAGGTTGGCCAGTTAATGCTTATGGTGCTCCAGAAGGCATTGAGCCAAGCTTTATTGTTTCGTCTCCGGTTGCGGCTAATCTTGACAAAAGCCCCGATGGATCAAAGGAAATTGTGGTCAATGCCCCTGGGGGGTTGTATGTTTTCGACAAGGACGGGAACGTGGTTCCTGGATGGCCCAAAAACTTTCTGTCTCCTTATGGAAGTGGTGGGTATTCAACGCCTGCGCTTGTGGACTTAGATGGAGACGGAACAATTGAAATTATTTCTATGGGATATGATGGGATAAATAGTGCGCAGAATCGTTTGATTCCTGGCACAGATGAGCCTATCCTTGGTCTTCATGTGTGGAAACATGATGGTACGCGTTATAGCGATGCCTGGCCTCAACCTGTTAAGAATTATTTACCCCAAGCCATTTCCTTAACCTATCTTTCTTATTCTTCTCCTAGTGTTGGTGATGTCGATGGAGATGGGGCGCAGGATATCGTATTTGCCGTGCGTTATGGTGTTGGCGGCGGAAAAACAGGTGTAGCCCTTTTGGCGTTAAAACAAGACGGGACTCTGATCCGGGATCAACAAGATGTTACACAATGGCCTCGCATTTTAAGTGTGAATAATATTTCTCAGGCCAAGCTTTTAGAGGGGTTATCCACGCCGGTATTAGTTGATCTCAACCAAGATGGAAAGCTTGAAATTGTTTATGGCGTGACTTATGCTGATGATAGCGTCAGTCCTATTGCTTATTCATCACAGATCACCGCGTTTGATGCTTTTGGAAACATCCTTCCAGGCACGCAATGGCCTTGGATCCTTAACACCCACAGTTTGAGCAAAAGTATTTTAACGGCCGCAGACATTGATCATGACGGTGAGATCGAGATCATCGCAAAAGTGTACAACAGTTGTTCGAGTCGGTTTTATATTCTTTCAAGCAGTGGAACCACAAAGTTTATGTTTACGACTTTTCCTAGTTTATCGAATTTCTCGATCGGAGACATTAATGGAAATGGCATCCCAGAGATCGTATATAGCGACGACACTAAAAAACTATGGGTTTCAGAAATCATCAACGGCCAACTCACTCCTTTGACCGGATGGCCTGTCGTATTTACAGGACAGATCTCTTATTCTTTTGCTTTTCCTGCCATGACGCCAACGATCGCGGATGTCAATGGTGATGGGCAGCCAGATATCGTTATCGCAAGCATTGTTAATGATAAACAGTCTTATGTTGGCTTGAAAGCCTTTGATGCGGGAGGAAACTTGATCGAAGGGTGGCCTAAATTTGTTCAGATGAAATATCTGTCTTATTCGCAACCAACGGTTACGGATATTGATTTGGACGGGAAGGTTGATGTTTTGATCGCTAATAGTGCTGGCCAAGTTCTTTGTTATGATATTGATCAAACGTTTCATCTTCAGGCTCAGCAGTGGCCGATGTTTCAGCGTGATCTGAAGCATTCAGGTTGGTATCGAGAAGAGGGTGTCGTTTCTAATCAGATACCTTTTGCTTTAGCTGGAGAAGATCAAGTGGCTCAAGCTTTAAATAGCGTTACCCTGAGTGGATCTGGATGGGATCCTGATGGATTTATTGTTTCGTACCTTTGGGAGCAAACGCAGGGACCCGCTGTAGAGCTTAGCGGTAGCGATCAGCCGCAAGCCTCGTTCGAGGCTCCGTCTGTGGCCGAGTCAACAGATTTTGTTTTTCAACTTACTGTTATTGATGATCAGGGCGCTCAAGGGACCGACGAAGTAACGGTTAGTGTCACAAATCCAGTGATTACAGTTTCGGGTACGCTTTTAGATGACGATGGGCAACCGATAGCTAACGCGACGATCAATGGTCAAGACGCTTCTAGCGGTAGCTATGCGTTACTAGTCCCTTTTGGGGAGGATCTTCTTTTGGTTCCTCAAGCTCAAGGGTATACATTTACTCCAGAATCTGTTACCTTGCTCAATCTTGTTAATCCAGAAACACAAAATTTTATTGGTAGTTTGGAAAGCTTCGCCATTAGTGGGTCTATCACCATAAGCCCTAATGAAGCTCCTTTGTCCGGTGTCGAAATACGGGATCAAGAGGGCAACCTTTTGGCGGTAAGCAATGCAGACGGATCTTATAGTTTCATCCAAGATTATGGTTGGGCAGGAGCTGCTCATCCTGTTAAGAATGGATTTCATTTTAATCCGGAAAATATTTTTTATGAAAATCTTTCTTCTACGCAAGCAGGGCAAGATTATCAAGCTTTGCGCAATGCGTCTGAAATAGGCGGGTTTGTTTATGCGTTGGGATCGGATCTTCCGCTAGAGGGCATTGAGATCAAAAGCGAAGAAGGGGAGTTGTTAGCGGTCACCAATGAATTAGGCTATTATGTCTTTTGGGCAGGATATGGATCAAGTGGTAAAGTTATCCCTTATAGGGTGGGCTATCAATTTAAACCAAGTTTTTATGATTATGAAAGTTTGGGTGTTAATGTTCAGATGGGTCAGTTTTTTGGGATTGAAAAGTCTCTGATTAAAGCAAAAGAAGAGAGAGGGAGATAGTTTAAATAAAAAAAATGGCGAAGGAATTAAGGGCCGATGAGAGTCTCATCGGCCCTTTTTCACGGAAAAATTGTAATTGAAAAGCGTTGTGCTATAATAGCGTTCAATTTATCCGCCTTGGCCAGAAAGCTTCGGATTTGAGTTCGAGGATGCCTTCCCAAGGAATCGGCGGGTCTGATATTTTTGTGGTGGAAATGGCGAGGATAACCTTGCGAAGTCAAAGGCGAAAGCACTTTGGCGAAGCAGGGTAAAAGCTTCGGCGGATTTCGTCGAAGAAAGAAAAGGTGCCCTGGGCTTTAGCCTGTGGGACTCCATTGCCTTTGATAAAAGTATATTTATTTCTATGATCATCGACGATATTACCAAGCAAATTCAACAGCTCGAAGCGAGATTTCATGAACTACGGGGGTTTCTTTGACCTTGCCAAAAAGGTTGAAGAAATTGATCGTATTCAAGAGCAGATGTCGCTTCCTCATTTTTGGGAGGATGCCAAGAGCGCCAATAAGCTCATGCGCGAGCTTAAGGTTTTAAAAAATATTGTAGCACCCTTTGAGCAAGGCCTTTCCAGGCTTCATGAATTGAAAGAATTTTCAGTGATCGCGGGTCAGGACAGCGCCCTTCTTGCGGAAATCACCACAGGATTAAACGAGCTTACAAAGATTGTTGATGAGCTTGAGGTCCAAACACTTCTGGGTGGAGAATTTGATCATAATAACGCGCTTTTAAGTATCAATGCCGGAGCCGGGGGCACAGAGTCTTGTGACTGGGCCAACATGCTTTTGCGCATGTACGCGCGTTGGTGCGATGAGAAAGGATTTAAGTCCGAGGTCTTGGATATCTTGGTCGGGGAAGAGGCCGGGATCAAAAATGTGACCCTGCGCATTGAAGGCGATATGGCCTATGGGCTTTTAAAGAGTGAAAAAGGCGTGCATCGGTTGGTACGTATATCTCCTTTTGATTCGAACAAGCGACGCCATACATCTTTTGCCTCCGTTGATGTGATCCCTGAAGTGGAAGATGATATTGATATCCAGATTGTTCCTGATGAGTTGCGCATTGATGTTTACCGCGCTTCAGGTCCGGGTGGTCAAGGGGTTAATACTACGGATTCTGCGGTGCGTATCACGCACGTGCCCTCTGGGATTGTGGTACAGTGTCAGAGTGAGCGTTCACAATTGCAAAACAAAGAAACAGCCATGAAGGTCTTGCGCGCGCGATTGTACGAGAAACGACAAAGAGAACAAGATGCTCGCATGGCTGTGGAATATGGTGAAAAACAAAAGATCGAGTGGGGCAGCCAGATTCGTTCTTATGTGTTTCAACCGTATTGTATGATCAAGGATCATCGCACCGATGTTGAAGTGGGGAATGTGCAAAAGGTGATGGATGGGGATATCAATCCTTTTATTGAAGCGTATTTAAAGAAAAGGTTTTAATGTTATGCTGAAAGCTCTGTTTGGAAAAACATTTGTCCGTCGGGCGCAAAAAACCATTGATCGCTTGAACCCGAAGGTTCATATCCAGCTGCCTCTTGATTTACCCTTTTCGTCGATTGGTACCGTTACGAAGATGACGACCTTTGTTTCAAAGATCAACGGTCTTGAGCCTGTGATCAAGGCTTTAAGCGATGAAGAGTTGCGTGCAAAAACTTTTATGTTTAAGGAGCGTATTGCTCAAGAAACCGCGCAAGCTCAGCAAGCATGCGATCAGCTTCATCAAGAGTATCGCGCAGAAAAAGATAATAAAGCGCGTGAGGATCTTTTAAATAAAGTTGATCAGGCCAAGAAAGATCTTTTTGCAAGGCGGGAAAAAATCTTAGATGATATTCTGCCCGAGGCTTTTGCTCTTGTGCGTGAAGCGAGTTGCCGCACCACAGGGATGAGGCATTTTGACATTCAACTTTTAGGGGGCGTGATCTTGCATAAAGGCAATATTGCGGAAATGGCAACTGGTGAAGGAAAAACCCTTGTTGCCACTCTGCCAACCTATTTGAATGCCTTGACGGGTCGAGGCGTCCATGTCATTACCGTCAATGATTATCTGGCCAAGCGTGATAGTGAGTGGATGGGCCCGATTTATACCTTTTTAGGTTTGTCTGTCGGCGTGATCCAGCATGATCATAGTCCTAAAGAGCGTCAAGCGGCGTACGGGTGCGATATTACCTATGGGACTAACAATGAATTTGGGTTTGATTACTTGCGTGATAATATGGTGAGCTTTAAGGAAGACATGGTTCAGCGCGGACATTTTTTTGCAGTGGTCGACGAGGTTGATAGCATTTTGATCGATGAGGCGCGTACACCCTTGATCATTTCCGGGCCAGCTGAGGAGTCTACGGATAAATATTATACCGCTAACCATATCAGCAAGCAGTTGAAGGGCCGCCGCATCACGGAAAAAGAAGAGATTGATGCCAAATATAAGGGAGAAAATTTATCCGTTGGTTTTGATTATGTGGCTGATGAAAAAGCGCGTTCGGTATCGATGACTGAAGAGGGTGAAAAAAAGGCTGCGCGGCTGTTCGGTGTGGATAATTTGCACGATATGGAAACTATTGAATATCGTCACCATGTCTTGCAAGCCTTGAAGGCCAAGGAATTCTTTAAAAACGATGTCGATTATGTGGTACGCGATGGCCAAGTCATCATTGTGGATGAATTTACCGGACGCATGATGCCTGGCCGACGTTGGTCCGATGGGCTTCATCAGGCGGTTGAGGCGCGTGAGGGTATTAAGATCGAGCGCGAAAATCAGACGCTTGCCACCGTGACCTTTCAGAATTATTTTCGTATGTATGAAAAGCTCTCTGGCATGACGGGAACTGCATTTACTGAGGCCAACGAGTTTAAACAAATTTATAACGTAGATTGTTTGGTTTTGCCTGCCAATCGCATGTTGCAGCGTAAAAATCATCCGGATTGTATTTATAAAACCGAACGGGAAAAGTTTAACGCGGTGGTTCAAGAAATTATCACGCTCCATAAAGAAGGCCGCCCGGTCTTGGTTGGGACCATTTCCATTGAGAAGTCTGAGCATCTTTCGCAGATGCTTAAAATTCATGGCGTAGAACATCAAGTCTTAAACGCGAAATATCATGATCTGGAAGCGCATATTGTTGCGCAAGCTGGTCGCTATAAGGCGGTCACGATCGCTACGAATATGGCTGGCCGTGGAACGGATATTGTGTTAGGCGGGAACGCGGATTATTTGGCGAAGAGTTTCGCGGAAAATGTTATTAAGGAAAAGGGCAAAGATGCTCAAACCATGGATGCCAACAATTTGTATAAAGATTTTCTAGAGCGTTTTCGTAAGCAAGTAGCCGAGGAGCATGAAAAGGTTGTGGCAGCGGGAGGCTTGCACGTTTTAGGCACGGAACGTCATGAGTCACGACGTATTGATAATCAGCTGCGCGGTCGTTCTGGGCGTCAAGGGGATCCTGGGTCTTCGCGTTTTTTTGTTTCGCTCGAGGATGATTTGATGCGGCTTTTTGGATCCGATCGGATGATGGGACTGATGAATACCTTAGGCATGGAAGAGGGCCAGGTGATCGAGCATCCATGGGTGAGCGGGGCGATCGAGATTGCGCAAAAACGTGTTGAGACGCATAATTTTGAAATCCGTAAGCAACTTTTGGAATATGACAATGTCATGAATCGTCAACGTGAAGTGATTTACGCGATGCGTCGATCGATCCTGGAAGGTGAGGATATTAAAGAGCGCATGGTTCAGGCCCTGGAAGACAATGTTCGGGCGATTGTCGTTCAATACCTTTTTTCTAAGGATGCGGAATCTGGTTGGGATTTGGAAGGCCTTAAGGTTTCTTTGAGGGGAACATTTCATGTTGATATTTTCTCTGCTTCGCAAGATTTTGAACGGATGACCCAGGAGCAAATTGAAAGCGTTATTTATGATAAGGCTCTCGAGGTTTATCTTCAGAAAGAAGCCATGATTACGCCGGAACAGATGCGAGGCTTGGAGCGCATGATTTTGCTTCAAACGATTGATTTTAAGTGGAAAGATCATCTTTATGCCATGGATCAGCTCAAGGAGGGCATTGGATTAAGAGCGTTTGCGCATCGTGATCCATTGGTGGAGTATCAGCATGAAGCTTTTGCCATGTTTGAGGCCATGTATGATTCGATCATGCAAGAGGCGATCGAGACTGTTTTTAAAGTGGAGGCTGTGCGTGGCGAGCATCGCGTTAAAAGTATCTTTGCAACCCTGCCACAACAGCTTGTTCATGAAGAGCACTCGAGCCTTTCTGGTTCTGAGTCTCCATCGGCCCCTAGCGCATCCCTGCCATCAGGCCGCAGAGAGCCCTCGCATCCTAAGCCTGAAGTTCGCGGTGTGGAAAAGGTTGGCCGCAATGACCCCTGCCCCTGTGGTAGTGGTAAAAAATATAAGAAATGTTGTGGGCACTGATCGATTAAAATCTTAATTTTATTATGACGCATATGATTGCTTCTTTTTTTCGACATAAAATGGTTTTATATTTTCTTTCTGCGATCCTGCTTGCGCTGAGTTTTCCAATGGCCAACTGGTCTTTCTTGGCCTGGATCGCACTTGTGCCCCTGATGCTTAGTCTTGAGGGTAAGAGCCGTGGTGAGTCTTTTCGCTTGGGGTATTTTTGTGGGATTCTCTTTTTTGGGTTAACCGTATATTGGTTTATTTTTGTCACAGTGCTGGGTGCGATTCTTGCTGTTGCGTATCTTGCGTTATATCTTGGACTCTTTGGCTTAGGGTATTACTGGCTTTCCAAGAAAAAGTTTCTTGTTCAGATCGTTCTCATTCCATCCTTTTGGGTTGTCCTCGAATATATCCGAGGCCATCTTTTTACTGGATTTAACTGGGTGTCGCTAGGTTATAGCCAGTATCAAAATCTTGGACTTATTCAGATCGCGGATATCACGGGTTTTTATGGTGTTTCGTTTTTGATCGTCATGGTGAATGTGTTCTTAAAGGAAATCTTTCTTTTTAGCTTTAAGCGGTCTTCTTTAGTGTCGCGTAAGGAGCTTTTAAACGCTTTGGTCGTGGTCGTTGTGGCAATTGCTTTAAGCGTAGGATATAGTTTTTATAAACTGCAGAAAGATTTTTCTGGGCCAAAAATGAGAGTTGGTGTTGTGCAGGGAAATGTTCCTCATGAGCGTAAGTGGCATCCTAAGGCATGGCCTTTGATTTTACGGGACTATATCGCGCTTTCAGGAAGACTCAGTCAAGAAAAGGTTGATTTGATCGTTTGGCCGGAGTCATCGTATCCAGGTTTTTTCGGCCAAGACGCTGAGATCACCAAGGCGTTCAAGGCGTTTCTTTTGGAGACAAAAACGCCGTATTTGATCGGCATGATCACTCAAGAGGGAGGAAATTATTTTAATTCGGCCGTATTTTTTTCTTCTGCGGGGAGGTCGGGGACCACATATCACAAGAGACACCTTGTTCCTTTCGGGGAATTTATTCCTTTTCGAAAACAATTTCCTTTTTTAGCGGCCATGATTCCCCTTGATGATTTTACGAAGGGGAAAGAATATGTTCTTTTTGAGGCACCTTTAGAGCAAGCGAGGGAAGGGAAGTTTTTTTATTCGACTCTGATCTGTTTTGAGGATACGGTTCCTGAGTTGGTTAGGGGATGTGTTCAGCAAGGGGCAGGGCTTTTGATCAATATGAGTAACGATGCCTGGTTTGGCGATACCGGGGAACCCTTTGTGCATTTACAGGCAGCGGTTTTTCGAAGCATTGAGAACCGACGTTTTATGGTGCGTTGTGGGAATGTAGGTGTAAGTGGGTTTATTGACCCCTTAGGCCGTATTTTAGGCGAGGTTAAAAACGCGCAAGGCAAGAGGACTTATGTTGAAGGCGTGGCAGCACAAGACGTTGCGTTTGTTAGCGTTAAGACCTTGTATACAAAATTTGGAGATTTTTTTGTATATTTTTGTATTAGCGCTATACTATTAAGTGTCGTTTTACAAATAACCCAATATCAAAAAAGGAGAAGGCGCACATGAACAATAAATCGATCCTGCAAACAGTTTTTTTATGGTGCGAGATTGTTGTTTCGGCACGCATTTTGTTGTTTACCGTTCCGGTGATGATTACGGATATCGCTAATAAGGGTGGCCTTTTGGCAAAATCACCGATCGTTATTATTTTAAGCCTCTTGGCGGTTCTTTATCTTTTAGCAGGTTTCGCAGGGTTACGTAGTCGCCCCACAACAAAATTTTTGCATCTTGCGGCTGGACTTGCCACCTTAATCATTGCTTTGATGTTGACATCGTTTGGTTCAACCTGTTGCGTAAAAGCAGATCCCCTACCGCTTGGATTGGGTATTTATGCTTTGCTTGTGATCTATCTTTTTGTTTTTAAGTTTAAGGCTAAAGCTGCCTAAGGAAAGAAAGGGAGGGCGTTGTATGCCAAAAACAATTTTGGTTGTCGACGATGACAAAGGTTTAGTCAAGATGCTTGAGACGGGCTTGGCTATCAAAGGGTATCGTGTCCTTTCGGCTAATACGGGTGAAGCCGGGCTTGCTATGGCGCAAAGCGCACCGATTGATCTTATTCTTTTGGATGTGATCTTGCCAGGGATGAAGGGTCGGCAGGTTTGCTTGAAATTAAAAGAAAATGAAAAGACAAAGGATATTCCTGTTGTTTTTTTAACCGCGAAGCATTCTCCTGATGATGTCAAGGCAGAGCTTGCGGCCGGCGCTATTGCCCATATTACTAAGCCTATTGATTTGTCCCAGCTGATCTCTCTTGTTCAGAAGGTGTTTCCGGCGTAATCGATCACAAGGACAGCGAATGGAAATCAAATCTGTTAAAATCAAAAAACCCGAAAATGTTAATGTGATTGTTGGGCAGGCGCATTTTATTAAGACGGTGGAAGATCTTTATGAGGGAATTGTTAGTTTGGTCCCTGGGAGCCCGTTTGGCATTGCGTTTTGTGAAGCCTCTGGGGCTTGTAAAATACGCCTGGAAGGTAATGATGAAGAAATGAAAAAGGTCGCGATGGAAAATGCCACGCTGATTGCTGCGGGGCATGTTTTTGTGATTGCCTTGGCCAAAGCATTTCCGATCCAAATTCTTAATCATATTAAGGGTATTCAAGAAGTCTGCACGATCTTTGCCGCGACGGCGAATCCACTGGAAGTCATCGTGGCGGATAACGGCGAGGGGCGAGGGATTTTAGGCGTGATCGATGGGTTGAGCCCTAAGGGTGTCGAAGATCATGAGGATGTTTCATGGCGAAAATCTTTATTAAGGACATTAGGATATAAACGATAATGGTTAGGTCGTTTTTGATGCTTATAAATGAGTATAGCAAGAAGATGCGGCGATCTGCGGCGCGTTATGCGCTTTATGGCACAAGTTTTGTTTTGGTGCGGCTTCCTTATCGAATGGTGCGCGCTGTCACGGGTTTTTTGATTTCCCTTGGTCTTATGACTCTTGTTCGTCAGAAAAAGATGGCCCAAGAAAGCCTAGAGTTTGCTTTGGGGCAAGAGAAAACATCCCAAGAAATACAAAAGATTCTTAAGAATTGTTTTGTGAATTTAGGCAAGGGCATTATTGAACTCATTTATTTTATGGCGCATCCAAAGATGATCAAAGAAAAGGTCTCTTTTGTTGGAAAAGAGCATTTGGATGCAGCGCTTAGTCAAGGTAAGGGTGTTGTTTTGGTGAGCGCTCATTTTGGTAATTTTCCCCTCATGCTTCTTCGTCTTGCGCAGGAAGGGTATGCGACCAAGGCTATTGTGCGTCGACCACGCGATGAAAAGATTGAAGAACATTTTCAGAAAAAGCGTACAGCGTTAGGGCTTCATGTTATTTATGCGCATCCGCGAAAACAATGCGTGATGGAGTCGTTTAAAGCCTTGCGTAATAATGAACTTCTTTTTATTCCTTTGGATCAGAATTTTGGAAGCGGGACTGGGGTTTTTGTTGAATTTTTTGGTGAAAAGGCCGCAACCGCGACAGGCCCGGTTCTTTTTGCCATGAAAGAAGGCTCGCCGATTGTGCCGATTTTTATGGTGCGCCAGAGCGATGACACTAATAAAATTATGATCGAGCCCGCGCTTATGCTTGAGTCCAAAGAAAACGATCAACAAACGATTGAACATAATGTGGCGCGCATTACGCATATTATTGAAACGTATATTCGGCGTTATCCTCAAGAATGGGGATGGATGCATCGACGATGGAAAACACGTCCAAAAATAGAGGTCCATGATGAAGAAGATAGCTTTGGGGCTGCTGGGGCTTGTTGCGCTCATAGCCGGTCTTAGCCTGATTTTACGGTTTTGGTCAGAAACAGTTGTTTTATTTAAAGGAACCATAGGGATCCTCATCGCTATTGTTGGATTGGTGATGATGACGATTGCCCGCGATTAAGGTCATTGAAAGGAGAAGGAACACATGGGTAAAAGACAAAGACGAGGAAAACTCAGTTGGCGTTCAAAAAAAGCTCGGCATGGAAAAAGTCCAAGCAAGGGCCACTAGACATTTAACCAACAATAATCAAAGGGAGGAGAATTCATGAATTTATTAAATTTGGTTCCATTATGCGCTCTTTCCGCTTTGGGATTTGCTTTATATTTGGCAGTGAACATCATGAAAAAAGATGAAGGCACTGACAAGATGAAGGAAATCGCAAATGCGGTTAAAGAGGGGGCACAGGCGTATTTGTCACGGCAATATAAAATTGTTGCCCTTGTTTTTGGCGGGGTCTTTACGATCCTTTTTGTGTTGGCTCTTCAGGGATATCTGACACTTTTTGTCCCTTTTGCGTTTCTTTCCGGTGGTTTTTTCTCTGGACTCTGCGGTTATTGCGGGATGAATGTCGCGACCAGCGCGTCCTCGCGTACCGCGAGCGCGTGCCGAACAAGTCTCAGCGATGGCTTGCGCATTGCGTTTTCGTCGGGAAGTATTATGGGGCTCATTGTTGTGGGATTTGGGCTTTTAGATCTAAGTGTATGGTATTTTTCGCTTAATTGGTACTATCATGTGAATCCTCAGGCAATTGGGATCGATAAGATTTCGACGATCGCGACAACCATGTTGACGTTTGGTATGGGCGCAAGTTTTCAGGCTCTTTTCGCAAGAGTCGGTGGCGGGATCTTTACCAAGGGCGCGGATGTGGGCGCGGATTTGGTTGGAAAAGTAGAAGCCGGTATTCCGGAAGATGATCCCCGTAATCCCGCAACCATTGCCGATAACGTCGGGGATAACGTCGGTGATGTGGCGGGTATGGGTGCGGATCTTTACGAATCGTATGTGGGCTCTATTGTGGCTGCGGCGACTTTAGGGGTTACGGCCAATTTAGGATTTGCAGGGTTTAGCCTTCCTTTTGTGCTCGCAGGGGTGGGGATCTTGGCGTCGATTATTGGTACTTTTTTTGTTAAATCAGGGGAAGAAGCAACCCAGGGTGCGTTGTTGCTAGCTTTGCGCAAAGGTGTCTTTAGCGCCTCAGCGATTACGGCGGTGATGACGTTTGTGATTGTTTGGCTTGTTTTGGGTAAAGAGAACATGGGCCTGGCCTGGTCGGTTATCATTGGTTTGGGTGCGGGTATTATTATTGGGTTAGCCACAGAATACTTTACTTCTTCAAGCTATCGTCCTGTGAAGGAGCTATCGCAAACATCATTGACGGGACCAGCGACGATCATTATTGGCGGTCTTTCGACAGGGATGATGTCAACGGTGGTTCCTGTGGTAGTGGTGAGCGTGGCGATTGGGTTAAGCTATGTGATTGCAGGCGGGCTTGTGTCAGCGGACCGAGGTATTTATGGTATTGGTATTGCGGCGGTGGGAATGTTGAGCACCCTTGGCATTACCTTGGCGACAGATGCTTATGGCCCTGTTGCTGATAACGCTGGTGGAAATGCGGAAATGGCTCACTTAGGGCCGGAAGTACGCAAACGAACAGATGCCTTAGATTCTTTGGGTAATACAACAGCAGCGACGGGAAAAGGGTTTGCCATCGGCTCAGCGGCGTTAACAGCGCTTGCCTTGATCTCAGCGTATAAAGCCTCGGTTATCGCAAACGGCGGGAATATGGTTTTGGATTTGTTATCTCCGCTTGTGTTGATTGGTCTTTTTTTGGGAACCATGATGCCTTTTATTTTTGCTGCTTTAACGATGAGTGCGGTGGGTCGTGCGGGAAGCAAGATTGTGGTGGAGGTGCGACGTCAATTTAAAGAAATTAAGGGATTGATGGAAGGAACAGCGAAGCCTGATTATGCGAGCTGTGTCAAGATCGTGACCGCGGCCGCACAAAAAGAAATGATTGTTCCATCGCTGTTGGCGATCCTGGTTCCGGTGATTACCGGGTTTTTCTTAGGTACGAGTGCTGCCGGCGGTCTTTTGATCGGGGCAACCGCGTCGGGATTTGTGTTGGCCGTTATGATGGCTAATAGCGGCGGGGCTTGGGATAATGCTAAGAAATATATTGAAGAAGGTAATCTTGGCGGCAAGGGGTCAGCGGCACATAAAGCGGCTGTTGTCGGTGATACCGTTGGAGATCCGTTTAAAGATACCTCAGGACCGGCAATGAATATTTTGATCAAGCTCATGTCTATGGTGTCGATCGTGACCGTGGCTTGGGTGGTCAAGAATGCGTTAGTTAAATAATTCTTTGAAGATAGAGTCGACAAAGATTGAGGGAGAAGGTAAAATAAAAAAAGAAGGAAGTGGGCCTTTAAGCGCTGGCGCTTAAAGGCCCAGGTCTTGAGGTTCAGAAAAAGTTTGGTGGTCAGGATAGAGCGCTTCTTAAGAATGTTTTTGAAAAAGGCGAGGATGGGATGGGGCGAGGGATAAAGGCCGGAAAGATTTTCTTTTTTATCATGGCTTGTGTGGGATGCTTGCTTAGCTCGGGCTGTGTCTATCTTGTGGCTGGTGGTGTAGGTGCGTTAGGTGGCTACGCCATTAGCCGTGACACCGTTGAGGGAGAGGCCGAAGTGGATTATGATACGATTTGGGATGCGGCCACAGAGGTCATGGGTATTATGGGAGATGTTAAGCGAAAAGATTATAAGCTGGGGACCCTTGACGCCACGGTGAACGGTGCGCGAGTGAATGTTGATATGTCGCAGATCTCCTCACGGGAAGTGCGTTTACGGGTGAAGGCGCGTAAAAATATGCTTCCATCGATTGAAATCGCTCAAGATGTCTTTATGAAGATCAAGAATCGCGCGAGTCAATAAGGCGCGTGCGTCAATGTTTAAAGACAAGATCCTGCCGTTGACCACGTTAGAGAATAGCGTACCAGTGGTCTTGAAATAACAGGGAAGAAGAGCATTTGCCTTGCGGAATGAAGATAGTGTTGTGGGCACGTTCTCTAACGCGGTTGACAAGTCAGAGAACTTTGGTACAATGGGTATTTCATTAAGATATAGCCATTTTGATTGCCGCGGTAGCTTCCCGATGTTCCCCTGTTCAGAGAAGTCGGGACTCCGACTCAAACGTCGGAGCAGTTAAGGTGAGTGCTGGATCTTAGGCTGTCTGGTTTTGAGAAGAGAAAAGGATTTATGCCGAGGTAGCTCAGTTGGTAGAGCGAAGGCCTGAAAAGCCTTGCGTCCCCAGTTCAATTCTGGGCCTCGGCACTTTTTTATGAAATCCATTTTTTGGGAGATAGCACGTGCCCTACTGTCGACCTTTGAACGCAGGCCAGGAACAACAGTGTGGCATTTTTTATTTTATGAGCTGTAAAAACATGATAAGAATTTTTATTTTTTTGATTCTTTTTGGTTCTTTGTCAGTTGTCGTTACGGGAATGGCAGCCTCGGAAAGCCAAGACATCGTTTCTATCCCACAAATGGATGCTGATCGTACCACCCAAGCGCCAAAGGATAGCGCCATGTATGAAGTGCCCAAAAGAGAGGTCGAACATGCCAAGGATGGGTCAAATAATGCTGCTCTAAGGCCTGTGTTGGATTGTGTTCATATGAGCGCTGTGGTAGACAAGGCAGATGTGATTATCCAAGGTGAAGTGATCAAGATAGAAGCAAAGGAAACCAAGAAAAATGGCACAGTGGCATGGGTTCATACGTATGTTGACATTCATGTTGCTCAATACGTGAAGGGACAAGGAAAAGATATCTTGACTCTTAAGATGGCGGGTGGATGTGCAGGGGGAATATGCACGGGGGTTTCCGGGACGCCCTCTTTTCAAGTTGGGCAAAAAGGATATCTGTATTTGATGAATCCTAAGGGGGATCAGTACGATGAAGGGCGTTTTTATGCCCCTGTTTGTGGACGCGGGATGCTTGAAACGTTGCAGGGTAGCTCTACGTTCGACACATCGTTGGCTGAACAGGAAGCATTGCGCAGTGGAGGAAAGATGAGTGCGGCCAAGCCGGCTCGTCTTCTTGCGCCGCCTCTTGCAGTCCATGCAGGAGATTAAGGGAAATTTGTTGGTCCTTCTTTGCTCTAGAATTTGCAGTGGGAGCTTCGCAAGACTCAGCAAAATCTTTTTACATAAAAGAATGCAAGGTCATTGTGCTGGCGAGCCGAATCTGGTTGGAGGAATTTTAGGAGAATTGTTGATTCGCCGACGTTGTTAGAGAATCTCAGAAGTAGTCGGCATTGGCAAACTTTTTTAGAGAAAAGATTTTTAAGGAAATGTGCTAGCGCCCTCGCCGTCACTAATTTGAGCAAAGAGGTCGGCGTGGACTGGCAAATTTTTTGGATAAAAGATTTTAGGGTAATTTGCTGGCGTAGCTCAGTTGGTAGAGCAGCGCATTCGTAATGCGCGGGTCGGGGGTTCGATTCCTCTCGCCAGCTTAAAAATGTGGCAGGGTTGACAGCGTTGAGTGTCGGGGGTCCCCGCTTTTTCCAGAATAAAAAGGAAAGCGGGGTGCCAACTTCTTTCCAAAAATAAACGGCAGAAGAGTTGGCGTCGATTCCTCTCGCCGCTTCGATCTTCCAAAATAAAGAATGTGGAGTGATCGAAGTGTCCCGATTTCTGTTGATCCAAAATGATGGAGAATTGGGGTAGCTTAAAAATGTGGCAGGGTTGACAGCGTTGGGTGTCGGGGGGTAGCGTTTTTTTTAAAATAAAGATGCTGAGGAAAGTTGAGCGCTAGTTTTTTTCTTGGACAAATATTTTTTAAGAAGGGTTTGCGGAAGTGAGTTTTGGGCAAACCAAAGCAGGCGTTGTTGGGCGGGAGCGTCTTTTTTGAGAGCGTAAACTTTTAGCAGCGAGCTGTTCGCAGGTCCAGGCACCAGTAGTCTTGAGAGTTGAGCAAGCGCAAGGGGGTTCCTTTTTTGTGTGTTCGTCTGCGCAATGGCTTGCCAAATGTTGCCAAAGATTCGACCAGGGAGCCAATGATTAAATTGATCGACAGTTTTAAAAATAAGAATTTTGTCCGTCTCTGGCTTGCCCAGATTGTTTCCCAGTTTGGCGACCGGATCAACCAAATGGCTTTGATCGGCTTGATCGCCGCACGCACCCCAGGATCCACGATGGGTTTAGCTAAACTCCTCTCCTTTACGATTGCCCCGGTATTTATTGTCGGGCCTGTGGCCGGCGCGTTCGTGGACCGTTGGGACAGGCGCCACACGCTTTTTTTCTGCGATATCCTGCGTTGTTTGCTTATTTTGACGATTCCCCTTATTTTTATTTATCAAGACGCGATGCTGCCTATTTACGTGGTGGTCTTCTTGGTGTTTTGCTTGAGTCGCTTTTATGTCCCTGCCAAGATGTCCATTATTCCTGATCTGGTTGAAAAGAAAAGCTTGCTTGTGGCCAACTCCTTGGTGTCGGTTACGGGCATGATCGCCTTTGTCTTAGGCTGTGCTTTTGGTGGGGTGTTGGTGGACAAGATCGGCGCGCGCGGAGGATTTATCTGGGACGCGGCCACGTTTTTTATTTCCGCTCTTCTTGTTTTTTCAATGGACCAGCGCATGGACGTGCGTGTGGACAGAAACGAGCTTCTTTCTGCTGGTAAAGAGATCATCGGCAATATCCGTAAATCCTTGTGGGTTGAGATCAAAGAGGGGATTGTTTATTTTTTTAGTCACAAAGAAATCCGGTTTGTGAACGGCATGCTTTTTATGCTTTTTGCTGCGGCGGGGGCTGTGTACGTTGTCATTATTATTTTTATTCAGGAGGCGTTTCAAAGCGTGACTAAGCACTTGGGCTTCTTGGCGGTGTCCTTAGGCGTTGGGCTTTTTGTGGGCGCGCTGCTGTACGGCCGTTTTGGGCAAAAGGTATCGAGGTTTCTTACTATTTTTGTTTGCCTGATCTTAGGCGGTTTATCCATGGCCGGATTTGCCCACCTTGTGCATCGTTTCCCACAGGTTTGGACCGCGTCGGCTTTGGCGTTTCTTTTGGGGCTTATTATCGGCCCAATCTTTATTGCCGCAAATACGATTGTGCATCAGGTGAGCAAGGATGAAATGCGCGGCCGTGTTTTTAGTTCGCTTGAGATTGTCATGCATTTAGGATTTTTGATCGCGATGTTTATCAGTGCCTTTTTATCAGACAAGCTGCATGTGCCCAATGCGCGTATCTTGATTACTGTTGGGTACGTCTTTGCCTTTGTGGGATTTGTGGGTTTGGTTAAATTTCGTAAACGTTTAACGCGACGTTCTGCGGAGGCCACGGCATGAAACGATTTGCGGTGTTGGTAAGCGGCCAGGGATCCAATCTGCAAGCCATTGTGGATGCGCTTAACAAGAAAAAGATTGCCGCGCAACTATGCGTGGTGGTCTCCGATAACCCCAAGGCCTTTGCCTTAACGCGCGCGCTCAAGGCTGGGTTTCCGACGGTGGTGATCGACCCCAAGGCTTTTAAGACGCGTGAGGCCATGGATCAGCGGCTCATTGAAGAGCTTACGAATTTTAATGTAGATTTTGTGGTTTTAGCAGGATACATGCGCATCCTCAGTCCTGTTTTTGTGAAAGCTTTTCCCTATCAAATCCTCAATATCCATCCAGCGCTTTTGCCTTTGTTTAAAGGAGCGCATGCCATCCGCGATGCCTTTGAAGCGGGTGTTTATGAGACAGGTGTGACCGTGCATTTTGTGGATGAAGAGGTTGATCATGGCCCGATCATTGTCCAAGAAGCCTTGCCAATCAAGAAAACCGATACGTTAAGAACCTTAGAGGAGCGTATCCATAAGCTTGAGCATAAACTTTATCCTCAGGTGATCGATGATTTTGCCAGAGGAAAAATTAAGGTCAAGGTACTTTCAAAGAAATAAGTGTTGGTATTGGGGATGAAAAGGATCAAGGGGGGCCATCCGATACCATCGGATGGCCCCCCTTCATAGCATTTCCACATTTCTATTTTAAAAAGTATTTTAAAAACGAGATTAGTTTTTTAAGCGAACACAGGAGGAGTGGCATGAACAAACGCTCACGGGGCATAACGATTTTTGCTGTCCTTATTATTTTAAATGGATTGTTAAATTTGACCAATGTGGTGAGCGGGCCTGATGAAGCCTATCGATTGATATTGAGGCCTTTACCCGAGGGCGTGATCTTTGCGCATTTTTTGATCTTTAGTGCGGTTGTTCTTTTGCAGATTCTTGCAGGGGTTGGGCTTCTTTTTAAGCCTAGGGAGTCTTTCCGCAAAGCCCTTTTAGGTGTTTGTCTTTTTAATTTTTATGTGTATTTTATTGAATTTCCGCTGATTACGTTTAAGAATCTTTCTGAATATCTAAGCCAGCAGGCTCTTGTTTTTTCGCAAACATCCGGTGCGCCTTTCTCTCAAGCCTTGCGGATATTTGAGGGGATAGGGTTTGTTTGGATGGGTTTTGAGGTTATTTTATTCCTGAGCCTTGCGTATTTTCTCACGCGGCCTCACGTGAACGAACAATTTAAAGAAGGACGCTATGGGGCAGGGCCAGAATCCCAAGAACAAAATCAATTGAAATCCTTTGAACAGTTTGGCGGATGGTTAAAATTTTTCTATTGCTACACGTGGCTTGAGGCCCTCTTCGCAGGCATATTATTTTTATTTTTATTCTTTGCGTTGTTTTCAATTATTCTTGTCAGCAAGGTAAGGTTTGGTGCGGCCTCTCAAGACATTGATCTCTTTTTTGCTTTCATCTGTTCTGCCATGACAACGCAACTCTTCTCCAAGATCATCACGCTCTTTCGCAAGAAAGAAAAAGGTACCCCTGCTAAGATTATTTATTTTTCGGCTTACAGAGTTCTTTTTTCGTCACTTTCTTTATATTTTATCTTTAAGATTGGCGCGCTTCCTAGCTTTGACGGGGGAGTCGTCATCAAAGCTTTTCCTTGGCTTGTTTTTTTTGCATGTTATCTGGCTTATTCGAAGCGCGTTTTTGTCTATTATGGATCAAATTTAACGAATCATGTATGGGGGAAGCGAGCATTTATCTTATTAAGCATTGTTAGTGTAGGTTTATTGCTATGGCCTTTGCCGGCGAGAGTGCCAGTTGCATATGCGAAAATGGGGATTAAAGCTCTTTATCAAGAAAACGATTTTAAGAAATCTTTATTTTATCTTGAAAAAGCGATTGCCACGGGAGGAGTTCGCAGCGAGGGCGTTTTCTATAAGGCGGGATTATTGCAGGCCATCGAGGGGAACTTTGAGGCAGCGCGGCCACATTTGTTAAAATTTTATGAGATCGTCAAGCGCGAGGATCCCTGCTATTATCGCTACAAAGACTTTGTCTCTGCGCTCGATGATGTTCAAAGCGGCCTTTTTGATCAACGTGCCGCAAAGGTGTTTTTTAAAGGAGCCCTTTTTCTTGATCTTAACGATTTAAAACAATCCGTTAAAAATTATGAGAAGAGCTTAGGTTTCCAAGGCTCCTATCTTCTGACCCGATGCAAGCTTGGCTGGGTATATTATTATTCAAAAAAATATAAGGAAGCGGAGGAGCAATTTCGTTTTGTGATCCAGGGTGATCCAGATTTTTTTGAGGCGTATTCTGGACTGGGGACGGTCTTGGCTATCTTGGGCCGGCACTCTGAGGCCTTGGAGGCTTTCCAGAAATATCTGGAGTTTGTTCCAGAGAATCCCTGCGTGCTCTATGACCTGGGAAACAGTTATCAAGAGCTTAAGATGTACGAGGAAGCTGCGCAAGCCTATCACAAGGCCATTGCAGGGGATCCCCAATATGCCCCAGCCCACTATAATCTTGGCAATGCTTATACAAGCCAAGGGCATTATGAACTCGCGATCTTTTATTATCAAAAGGCCGTCAAGCTAGACCCAAGGAAGAAAGAGGCGTATTACAATATGGCTAACGCCTATTTTAGCCTGCACAATTATCCTGCGGCGATCAAAGGCTATCGCAAGGCTGTCGCCTTAAAGCCAAAATTCGCAAACGGATATTATGGTTTAGCGCTTGCGTATTCAGAAATGGGCAATAAGAAGCTCGCTGTTAAGTATTGTGATATGGCTCTCACATATGGCGCACAGATACGTCCAGAATTTCTTCAAGAAATAGAAAGGTACCGTCAAGGCCTGCAAGGTCGATAGAAAAAGGGTGGATCCCCGTGGCGAGGATTCGGGGGCCTAGAGGGCCCTGTTCACCCACGGGGTGTGGATCGTGTGGTAGCGAGGGCGATGCTTTAAAAAGGAGATTTGATCAAATGCGAAAGATTGTCTTTTTAGTTTTATGCTTAATATGCGTCGGTTGTTCAAATGTGGCTGAAGATCAAATCGCAAGGAATAGCCGTCATCATTCTCAAGAGCAACAGGTTAATCAACAGTCAATATCAAAAGACCCGCGGCAAACAATACGCCCTGTTTCTGATAGCAAAGGAAAAGATTGTTTTTTTACCGGATACGCGGAATTTCATCCAAGAGATACAGATGGCGATGGTATTTTTAATCAGCTATCAGTAAGCGTTGAGGTGCAGATGGTCAAGGGTGGTTCTTACACTATTTTTGGGGAACTAAAAAAAGGTAATGATACTATTTCTATTGTACCTTTTTGGCACTCACAAATATTTTCCTCAACATCTTTTGAGGGTGACCCTGGAGTATATATGATTCAAATTGATTTTTCAGGAGAGGATATTTTTACGTCAAAGAGAGATGGGCCTTATGAGGTTTCGCTTGATATGATTGGCGAGAGAGGATGGGCGGATTCCTTTGTTTTTCAAACACCAGCTTATGAGCATCAAAAGTTTGGCGAGCAGGGCTCTTATATCCTTTCAGTTGAAGATGAAGCCATGGATACAGATAGTAATGGAAAGTATAACTTTATCAAATTTATTGTATCTGTTTTAGTGCGAAAGCCAGGCCAGTATGATGTTGAGTGTTTTGTGGAGGGTGGTCTTGATAAAGAAATCTTTTCTAGTCTAGAGGCATTTGATTTTAATGCAACAGGTATTCATCCTGTTGAGATCTTTTTGCCAGGACATAAAATAAGCCGATCAAAACGTAATGGGCCTTACGAGGGACTTATAAACCTTTCTTTTGAAGGGTCATCTCTTGAAAGCAGAAGTTTTACTTCAAGGCCGTATAAGTTTTTAGACTTTGAGCCTGTTTTAATGAACATTAAAGGGCATTTTCAAGATATGGGTATTGATGAGAATGGTGATGGGAAATACGATCTTTTGCGCATTACTTTTGATGTTGAGTCGAGTGTATCAGGAGAATACCGAGTAGAAGTTCATTTGACAAGTCCGATTCATATGTCTGCAGGGTCTTCTGTTGTCTTGCAAAAGGGCTTGCAACCACTATCGTTCGATTTTTACGGCCCAGATATTCAACGAACTGGACAAGGTGGACCGTATGTTCTTTCGGTCGTTTTATTGCTTGATAATGATTCATGGGCAATTCTTGATGAGGCACAGGTCACTTATTTGACGCGTCCTTATGATGTGAGCGATTTTAACGATCGCCATCCGAGCTTTGTTGAACTCGAAGAACGCCTAAAAAGATCAAATGATCTATCGACGCCAGTGATACCGCTTGTCACAATGCAAGGAAAATTTTCTTATGTGTCTCCTTTTTACAAAGGCATTTTTCGTGCAGATCATGGTAAAGAGTATTTGGTTTTTTTTAGGTATCCAGAAAAGCCGGGAGAAGAACGTTTTAGCGATTTTTTAAATAAGTATGCAGGACAAAGAGTAAGATTAATGGCTCGGCAAGACACAAAGGATATAAGAGGTAAGTATATTCCGCACCTTAAAGATGAAAATGGAGAAATAATTGAGGGGGAAGTACGCATATCGGAGATGGCCAAGTTGGGCCAAGCGATCCTTTTGCTTGAGAAATATGAAATAATACCGTGATGGATTTCTGGTACACGAATTTCCGTGGGATGAGGAGGCCCTGTTTACCCGCGGGGCGGCAAGAAGGACCCTATACAATAACTATACGATATTGTGAAAAAGTGTTTGGCGCTTTTTTTGCGAGTTGTAAAGTATCGACGAAATGAATAATAAGCGGATCGGGGGAAGAGTTGAATGGGCGCAATACTTCATGAAGTATTGCGCCCCCGGAGTTTGAGATCCTATGTTCATCAAGAAAATCATAACTAGTTTTTTGCTTTTTCTTTTGCCAGGAGCCTTTGTCCTTTGTTCTCCGCTTTATGCCCAAGATAGCGCTGTTGTAGCAGAATTCCAAACCTTCATCGGCCAAGATTTTGAAACAGCCAAGGCGTATGTCAACGACACAGGCCATCGTCCGGATGGCTTTATGATGTATACCTCTCTGGCGCATCTTGAGGGTCTCGAATCGGCAGCAGATGTTGGCGCTGGCATCCAAAATGCCCAAGGCCTTACGGCTCAATATCCCGGCTCCAAGCTGCAAATCGGGCTTTATCTCGTCGGAGCATTACAGGAAACGGTAAGCGGCGCCTACGACCAGAATCTTCTTAAACTGGCTCAGTGGTTTATAAAAAACGATCAAACCAAGATCTATTTGCGCATTGGCTATGAGTTTGATAATCCACAAAATAATTATGAACCTGCTCAATACATTAAGGCGTATCAGCGTATTGTCGACACGCTCAGGGCCCAGGGTGTCAGTAATGTATTTTATGTCTGGCATTCATATGCGGCTTTTGTGGCTGGCGACATTGAGCGATGGTATCCCGGTGATGCGTATGTGGACTGGGTGGGGCTATCGTTTTTTGATGCTTATGCCCAAGCCAATCGACAACGTGTTGTGAAAATCGCTCAAAAGCATGGCAAACCCTTGATGATCGCCGAGGCAACGCCACGTGGTGTTGATATCACGCAGGGACAAAAAGCCTGGAATGCTTGGTATGCGCGGCTCTTTGATTTTGTAAAGACTAATGATGTGAAAATGATTTGCTATATCAATTGGCATTGGGAAAAGATTCCGATGTTCCAGGGCCAGGGTTGGGGCAACGCCCGCGTGCAGGACAATGCGTTGATTAAGGAAAAATGGCTCCAGGCTGTAAGCAAGCCAGAAGAAAAATAGCCTTTTGACTAAAAGAACCTTATGACAATTATCACCAAAGAACTTCATTTTAAAACCAAGGGTGTGGGGGATTTCCTTAATATTACCGACCACATCCAAAAACATTTTGAAAGTTCCAAGCTTTCCCAAGGCCAGGTCATGGTTTTCGTGGTTGGTTCTACTGCGGCGATCGTGTCCTTTGAATACGAGCCAGGCCTGATCCAAGACCTAAAGGCGCTTTATGAGAAAATTGCCCCGTCCAATGCAACATATGCCCATGATGAAACCTGGGGTGATGCCAATGGGTTTAGCCATCTGCGCTCAGCCCTTCAAGGTCAGTCCATGAACATTCCCTTTGCGGACAAAAAACTTCTTTTAGGCACTTGGCAGCAGATTGTGCTAGCCGAGTTTGATCATCGGCCTCGCGAGCGAACCGTTGTTGTGCAGTTTTTAGGGGAATAGGGAACAGGAATATTGATTGAAGTCCACATCAGGAAAGATCCACGGCTAAAAATACGGAAAGGAGTGCTATGAACAAGAAAATGGTGCAATGGCTTTATCAAGAGTTGCCGGAGCTGATTGACAAGGGAGTTCTTCCTCAATCGGCTGCTGATAAGCTCCGCGAGCATTATGGAAGCATAAAGAGTGCGAATCAAAAATGGTTTGTCATCATTTTGTGCGGTGTGTTGGGGGCGCTTTTGATCGGGCTTGGCATCATTTTACTTTTTGCGCATAATTGGGAAGAGTTGTCTCGTTCGGTGCGCGCTGTGCTTTCTCTGCTGCCTTTGGTGGTTGCTCAGGCGCTGGCAATGGGCGTTATGCTTAAAAGGCCAAAGTCTCAAGCGCTTAAAGAGGGGACAGCGACATTTTTAAGTCTTATGGTCGGAGCCTCCATCGCGCTTATCAGCCAAACGTACCATATCCCCAGCGATACGCCGACTTTTATCTTGACGTGGATGCTGCTCATTGTTCCATTGGTCTATTTTATGCAAGCAACGATCCCAGCAGCGATCTTTGTGGTCGGAATAACCGCATGGGCCGGGCACTTTTGGGACGAGCCGCTCAAGGCGTTTCTTTTTTGGCCTCTTTTGGCTATGGTTATCCCGCATTTTATTTGGTCATTGCGGCAGGAAAAATATGCTATTCGATCTGCGATCTTGGCGATGGTGATGGCGGTGGATATTTGTGTTGTGGCGGGATCGACCTTGGGCAGGACCTGGTCGGGATCTTGGATCGTTATTCATTCGAGTCTTATTACAGTGTTTTACCTTTTTGGTGCTTGGGAATTTAAAGGAATTTCGACTCATTGGCAAAGACCTTTTCAAGTCTTGGGAGGGTTGGGCATTTTTATTATGATGTTTCTTTTGACCTTTAGTTTTCCGTGGGAGTCCATTACGGGAGGGCGCTATTGCGCTACGCCCGAAACATCATCTTGGTCTGCTATTCCAGATCATATTTTGACTTTCTTGTTGGTCGGTGGCGCGTTGTTATTGTTTTTCCAGTATGCCAAGCGGCAGGACTGGATGAGGACATTGTTTGGCGCATTACCTTTGTTCGCCTTGATTGGTTATGCTTTTGGCGCAACGTCAGTAGTCTTTCCCATGTTGTTGTTCAACGTTTTCTTGCTCTCTGCTAGCGTCTTTCGGTTAATGATAGGAATACGGACAAATCATTTGGGTGTTATCAACACGGGGATGCTGATGTTGTCGGCCTTGGTTTTGGCAAGGTTTTTTGATAGTGAAATCAATTTTGTCCTTAAGGGATTGGTTTTTATATTTTTGGGCGTTGGTTTTCTGGCGACGAATGTTATGATTTTGCGTCGTAAAGGAGGTGCGGCATGAGGAAAGAACTCATCCTTGGACTTTTTGCCAGCTTGATTGTGGTGCAGATTGCTTTGCCTGTATCCATGATCGTTCAAAGAGAATCAACGTTGAAAAATGGCACAGCTTTTCGCTTTAAAACAGCGCCAGTCGATCCTTATGATGCTTTTCGAGGCCGGTATGTCGCTTTAAGGGTTGAAGTCAATAAGGTTAACCGGCCCCAAGGCATGGACCTAACGTCTGGGCAGAAAGTTTTTGCGCAATTGTCCGTTGATGAAAAAGGTTACGCGCAAATCTCGCAAATTGCTACACAGAAGCCCAGAGGCGCTGATTATTTAATAGTAACGGTGGGATATTCCTCAGCCCATGAGGTTAGTCTTCATTTGCCGATTGATCGATATTATATGGAGGAAAAGGCAGCTCCTCGCGCAGAGCAGATTTATAGAGACCACAGCAGGCGCGACAAGCAGGAGGCCTATGTCATCGTCAGGATCAAGGATGGTTTTGCCGTTGTCGAGGGGTTGTATGTGGGCGATCAGAGCATTGAAGATATTTTAAGGCAGAAGAATTGAAAGCTGGGAAGAATAAAGCGGGATATCTTTTTAGCGCAATGATGCTTATCTTTTATTGCGTTGAAAAAGGCCGGTATTCATAGGAGTAGGCGCGAGATCCCGTTCAGTATTTGTCCAAAGGTAATACCCTTGCCTGGGGGTAAGCATCGCGGGGATCCCTTCTGAGATTTTAACGACTCCAAACCATTCTTCATTCATATTGGGATCTTTATAGTTTGGATTGAGCCAATCCGTGCTTGTGTCATGAGTCAATTCTGTGCCGTTTTGGCTTTTCCACCAACCGTCCCTCCAGGCAAACAAGACCCCGCCGATGCAAGCATGGGAAGGATGGCTAAAGATAGGATGAGCAAGGTGGCGCGCAATGTCCTTCCAAAGTGTGGACAAATAAAAGGCCTGCATCGCTTCGTCTTCTTGGTTGGTCAGTCCGTTATAAGCATCACAGCCAAATTCTGATATCAACAAGGGCTTGGCGCTGGAGTTTTTGTAATCGGTAAAGGCAGAGCCAAAGGACGGCCCGCGATAGAGCTGAAGGGACCAGATGTCGAGATGGGGCAAGGAGGCATCATTTGCGTTCTTGGCAGGATCCCCGATGTCCCAGACCGCTTGGTCTGCATTCGCGGTTGTCACAGGATGGTCATTTTCTCCTTCCAGGGCATGTGCAGCTTGGGCGCATTCTTCAACGAGGCTATACCAATGGCCTGGCCAGACTCCATGCTCTTCCAGGGCTTTGTTGACCTCGTTGCCCAAGCACCACATCAGAATAGCGGGATGGTCTTTCCAGTGCGCTACCATTTGCAAAAAACGTGTTTTAATATTTTGGCGCACAACAGGGTTTGAAAAATCAACGACTTGGCCATTGCCGTAAACGACATCCACAGGGAACCCCATGATCATATATAATTCTTTATCATGGAGCATGTCCAGGGCTTGCACCTGGGTCGGCTCCTGATTATAGCTTCTGATCGCATTAGCTCCCATGCCGGCGATCAAAGAGATATCCAGGTTGAGAAGGGCTGGCTCCAAGGACCAATCATAGCTGGGCCCTCTTTTGCCTACGGGTGTGAACTCTCCCGAAACCCCCTTGACAATAAAGCGAGAACCGTTCACAAAGAGAGCTTTATGCTCGACGTTAACCGTTGAAGGGGTATAGCCCGTAATAGGGACTTCCCAGCGAACATGGTCGATATAAAAAGTATTGGCATACGGTGACGTAATTTTAAAAGGGGAAAAAACAGAAGTAAGATTTCCCTGGAAGGCGCTAATCGGAATGCTGATCTCTTGCCATTCATTCGCACCGTTCCACCCGAAATTAGCGATATATTTTGTTTTTGTTATCCCGACAGGGCCTTCGATCTCGACTTTGAGGTTTATTTGTGTTTTGACAGAAAATTTAAGATAACCTTGGCTGTAGTTAGATAAGTCTTTCGTATGATTGGCACCATTGACGTTAAAAAAGACACCCCAGCCTAGCCAGTTTGTTCCTGTGGCTTTAAAGTGCTGTACCCTTTCGGGGGATTCCTGGTCGGAAATTGCGTCAAAATTGCCTTGTCCTCCCGCCCATGTCCAAAGCACGGCATCTTCGGGGATCCCGGAGTCTGTATAAATGTTGAGAATATTTGCATAAGCCGGGCTCGTTTCGGCGCAAAGCGCCACCATCGAAGCCATCAAGAAGCCACAGAGGCAAGTAGCCCGCAAATATTTCAACACCGGTCTTTTGCCTGCGTTCTTTTTCATAAGAAGATCCTTCTGTTTGCGCCTTATTCAAGTTTTTTGTTTTCAACCTAACTATTAAGGAAAGTATAGCATGGAAAGGGTCGGATTTAAAGGTAGGGAGAAAGAGCAGGACTGTTAAAGGCTCAGGCAAGGTCTAACGCGCGCATTATTGATGCTAGATTTGCTCTCGTTTTTTAAGAGCTCATTTGTAGCGATAAGCTGCCTGGAGTCTAAAAAAGGTTTGCTTTTGGCGGCTGGGCATCGCGCAAAAGAAAGATGATCTTAAGAATGTTTAGGGCGAGCGATGTCCTCTGACAAGAATATATTCCCGCAAGCCAAAGCCTGTCTTCTTTTGGAAATATTCTAGAAAAAAAGGCGTTTAAAGAAAAAATGTAAGACTTTTTTTAGGATTGTTTTGGCGTTTCTCGACGAGAAAGAGCAAAAAACGAAAGCGCTTTCTTGACACCCTTGTAGAGGCCTTGAAATTGTGTCAATCCATGCTATACATACTGTAATTATCCAGTATGGCGTTTTAGCACCTTAAATAAGCTCAAAAGGAAAAAGATTTAATGAGTTGAATTATCTAAAGCAACTTTAAATAAGGAGGGAACAAAATGAAAAAAGTCGTAAAGGTGTATGCTGTGGCAGTGCTCGTGGTTGGTTTCTCGCTGATGGCCGTTAACGCTCATGCTGGGGAAGGGGATTCCGCGGCGACGAAGTTAGGCCGTGGTATTTTTAACGGCGCAACCTGCTGGGTGGAGGTGTTTAAGCACGCGTATTTAACCGCGCAAGAGCGTGACCCTCTGACAGGCCTTGTTTTTGGAGCAGCCAAGGGTGTCGGGTACGGAGTGGTCAGGGCGGCGTCGGGAGCTTTTGATATCGCAACATTTGCCCTTCCGCCTTACGATAAGCCCCTGATGGATCCAGAATTTGTTTTTGAAGGGTGGGCAACAGAAGAAGTAGAGGAATAAAAAGATATGGAAAAATGCGGAAACCGTTCCTCTTTTTCCCTTTAGCGTTATTTGATCGTCGCTTTTTCGATTTTATCTAAAAGTTTAGGATTATCTGTTTCTTGGGCCAGCCGCTTGGCTTCTGCCAGGAATTTCTCTGCCTCAGGGCTCTTTCCTTGCATCGTGTAAATCATTCCCATGTTGTAATAAATATTTGGATTTTGGTTGTCGAGTTTGAGTGCCTTTTCAAAGGCGCTAATCGCCAGAGCATAGTTTTGCGTTGTGGCATAGGCGCTGCCTAGGTTGATATACGCTTTTGTAAATTTTGGATCACAATCAATGGCTTTTTTAAGGCAAATAATAGCTTTTTCAAAATCTTTTTGAGCAATATAAATAGAGCTCAAGCGAAAATGTGTTTCTGCTCTCTTTGGGTTTAAGCTAATGCTTTCGTTAAATAGCTGAATCGCTTTCTCAAGATCCCCGCGGCCAAAGGCTGTTGACCCTTCTTCAAAGTAACGGTTGGCTTGCTGGATCGAGTTCATTTCTTGACTCTTCTTCTCGTAAAGTTTTAACGCATCATCGATTTTCTTGATTTGCTTAGCTTGGGCTTTTTTCTTTTCTGGTACAGAAGCCACGCGAGATTGTGCCTTTGATTCTTTTATGGCAGTCTTGGCCTTGACCTTTTTCTTGGTGGCAGAAAGTTTTTCTTGGGTGAGCGCGAGCTTAGAGGCAGCTTCTTTAAAATCAGGATTGATGGCAAGCGCTGCGGAGAAGTCTTCTTTGGCTGCGAGATAATCCTCGGCGAGAAAATCGATATACCCTTGATAATAAAGAAGTAAGTACCTTTCTGGATCGTTATCGAGCGTGGTTTCTCGCGCTAACGCAAGCGTGTTTTGGGCCTGGGGGATATTTCCTTCTTGGATATAGGCATCTGCCAGATAGGCGTAGGGCTCAGCCCGGTTGGGGGCAAAGGTGATCGCGGCTTCAAGCTGCGTAATCGCCTCATCATAGCGTTGATTTTGAAGATATTCTTTTCCCAGCTCAACATATCTCTTGCTTAGGGCGATATTTGAGAAAGCAGTTCTCATCTGAGACGGTGTTTGGGCCGATCGGGGAGAGACGGTTGTTTGAGCAAGCGCAAGAGCAGGAAGAAGCAAAAGAAGCATAAGCCCAGAGAAGAGTTTTGCCTTTGCAGCAGTATCCCAAGAAATGCGTTTAAAAGTTTTTACGGTTTTTCTTATCATAATGATTTATGAAATCATTATATCGAATTTTTTGTGTTAATCGAATTTCTTTTTATCTTTTGATTGTCAGGGAATCAGGCAAGGGATAAAATAACTCCATGGTGTACGGCAAAAGAAATTAAGCGTTGGAGGCAATCCCACAAGGGATTGTTTTTTTGGTGGAAATCGTTTAAATGGGAGGCATCATGAGCGAAACTTTTGCAGAGATCAAAAAGAAACGCCAAAAGGAAATGGAAGAAGGCAACAAAAGAATACCTTTGGGAATAAAGATAATCGAAGGGATTCTTTTCATTATATCCATTCCTGGTTTTGTAATATCTCTTGTCGTATTATTGCTTAAGATTTGGGAAGGGAACGTGCCTTTTTCTATCTTTAGAATTGTTAGCTCTCTTTGCGTGTGCCTTCTCCTTCTTTTTGTCAGCATTGGCCTTGGAAGGGCAATGAAATGGGCGTGGTATGTCGTTGTTTTTTTGTTATTATCCGGCATCTTTGTTTCTGTTGTAGATATGCCCTCAGGCATTGTTGAAGCAACAGTTAGGGTGATAGTTAATATTGCAATAATTGTTTATTTTATGCGAAGTGACATTAGAAAGTTATTTCAGATTGAAAGCGTAAGAATGTTGAAGGAGAAATGATATGACAAGAAATCTAAAGAAAAGTCAGACGAGGAAGATTAAAGATATCCGCGTTGTCCAGGTTATTGAGAACCGGCATTTTATCCGCCATCCGCTCGCCTTGCCCTTGGCCTATGAAGTTGTGAGACCTAAACCCGGTCAGCAGCCAAGTGAAGGGACGTCAGAAACGATCAATGTCAGCATCGGCGGATTGCTTTTTTCTGCTAAGCATTTGGTGAAGCCCGGGGCGCTCATTGCGATCAAGATGCCGTTTGAAGACAAGATCTTTAACATCAAGGCAAAGGTTGTCCGGTGTGTTGAGAATTTAGAAACAAAACTTTATGATATTGCGGTTAGTTTTCTAAAGTTGCGTGAAGCCTTTAAGGTCAAAATGATCGAGCAGATTTATTTGATTTCTGAATATCGTGATCTATTGAGTCTGCAGCTGGGACGCGAGGTTTCTTTGGAGGAGGCCTCCAGAGAATGGATCAAGAAATACTCGCAGCGATTTAAGCGACTTTATTGGTAGGCGCCTTATCCATCCGCGGGGTGGGGAGAAGGATTTCTTTTCTTGGTGAATGAAAAGCGGTTTTTTCAGGGGTAGAAGTAAGTTGACTTTTTTGACCTAATAGGTTATATTCGTCATTATGATCATTAAGCGTAATATTCTAAAGAAGTTACAGCAAGAATTAGCCCAGCCGGAGATCGTTGTTCTTTTAGGCCCGCGTCAAGTCGGCAAGACAACATTGTTACGAATGCTTGAAAATCATGCCAGAGAACAAGGGCTTAAAACAGCTTTTTTTGATTTGGAGCAACCTCAGGTCTTAACTGATTTTAACCGTTCAGACAAAAAGATCATCGAACTCCTTCAGGGGTCCGGTGATGTTGTTTTTATTGATGAATTCCAATATGTGAAGAATATTTCTAAGATATTCAAAGCGATCTTTGATTCTAAGAAGAAGATCAAAGTTTTTTGTTCTGGGTCATCCTCCATCGAGATCCATAAGCATTTGAAAGAAAGTTTAGCAGGCAGAAGGTTTTTGTACCGTATTTACCCTTTGGAATACGTTGAAATGAAGAATAGTATTCCATCGGTGACGCTGGATGATTATTTGCGCTTTGGCGGCATGCCGGGCTTATGTCACACGGATTCGCAAGAGCGAAAACAGCAAATGCTTAATGAAATTGTCGGAAGCTATATCTTAAAGGATGTTAAGTCTTTGATTAAGGAGGAGAACATCCGTGCGTTTAATCATCTTTTATATTTATTAGCCCAGAATCAGGGTTCAGCTATTTCTGTCCATTCTTTAAGCAGTGAAGTGGGCTTAAGCTCCAAGGCCGTGAACCGCTACCTGGATATTCTTGAGGAAACCTATGTCAATTGCCGCGTCTACAGTTATTCAAGAAATTTAGGCAATGAGCTAAAAAAATCTTGCAAGACGTATCTCTACGACCTGGGTGTGAGGAACATGCTCTTGAAGGATTTTTCTGCTCTTGATTCCAGGCCGGACAAGGGGGCTATCCTTGAATCGTTTGTTTTCTTGTGCCTGCGTCTTGGGCTTAGACCTAATATGGAGATTAAGTTTTGGAGAACAAAAGATGGTGCAGAAGTTGATTTTATTCTTGTGAAAGATAGAAAGCCTATTCCGATTGAAGTAAAAAGCAGGCTGGCCGGTACCCAGGTTCCTGCAGGCCTCACAAGATTCCTTTTGCGGTATCCAGATGTCAAGCTGGCCTATGTTGTCAACGAGACCATAGAACAAGAGATCTCGCAGGGACATTGCTCTGTGCGATTCTTGACGCTTGAAAAGTTTTCTCAGGATTTCTGGGCTGAAAGGAGTCTCTGAGTCTTGGTTGCGCTCAAGGAAACGATAGGAGCTCTTAAGCTTGTATCGCAAGTAACATTCTTTCCACCCGCGGGGTGGAGAGGGCTTCCTCTGAACACTTCTATTAAAGAAGGGATAGAAAATGGCTAATCAAAAATCTAAAGAACCATTGATGGCGTTGATGCTAGCGTTCTTGCTTCCAGGGCTCGGGCAGATATATGCAGGACGGGTTAAGCGTGGAGTTCTTTTTTTGCTCATTTACGCGATAGTCTTGATTGGCGTGTTTAGTTATTTTGTGAACCCGGGGACAAGAATTTCCTTTCTGATCCTTGGCCTCATTCCTGTTGGGATTGGGTTTAGCCTGTATATCTTGGTTGACGCTTACCAGTGCGCCAAGCAGTATAACCAGGTGAATAATCTCGCGAGAAAGATATCGGCCGGAAAACGTTTTTTCTTTATTGCCGGTATGCTCTTTTTTTACATGTTTAATGTTAGTCCAATATTTATCAATTATATTCGCTCCAACGTGGTTCAGGCATTTCGATTGCCGACAGCAACAATGAAGCCTGCGATCATGCAGGGCGATAGGATATTGGTCGATAAAGCTATATATAAGACTTCAGAGCCTCAGCGAGGTGACATCGTTGTCTTTATCTATCCAGAAGACATAAAGAAGATATTTGTTAAGCGGTTGATAGGCTTGCCAGGTGAAACCGTGGAAATAAAGGATGGAAGAGTTTTAATTAACGGAATTGCTCTCAATGACCCATCGATTGCTAGTCTGTATTATTACAATCGGGGAGATTATGCTAAAAAAGGTCAATCTATAAGAATACCAGTAGCCAGTTATTTTGTTCTAGGAGATAACAGCGCTGAAAGTATGGATAGCAGATACTGGGGATTTGTCCCAAGAAATTATATACAAGGTAAAGCGTTTAAGATTTATTATCCATTTGACAGATCAGGTCCGATAAAGTAGCTTTGGGTTTAAATAGGCAAGGAGCCTTTAACATGGCAGACAATATTTGTTGGCATCAGAGAGCGCAAGAGGTTTTTAATCAATTGATCGAGAAGACTCCGGTTTTCTTGCGTCCGATCGCGAAAGACAAGGTGTCGAAAAAAGCACTCAGTCTTGTTTTGCAAGATAAGCGCCTGGAAGTGACGGAAAAAGATGTGATTGATGCGTTTTTCGCTGAGACCCCGTTTGGCTTTCATGGGCCCATGAAGACCGACATGGAATCGATTGGCGTTGATTACACGAAGTACGGGTATTCCAGGTAGGATTGTAGCGAATTGCGGTTAGGACAAGCGGTAAAAAGGTTTAAGCATTTTTTAACTTGCAGGGTAGGGCTAAGCCTGTCAATCGTTTTCAAGGGTAAAATTAAATAATGAGAAAAAAAGTATTCTTCGCTTTATTTATGTTGGGCGTTATTTGTGCTTGCGGGATACTATGGCTTTTGCGGACAACGCAAGGGAGTCAGTTTCTTGCCAGAGAGGTGATGAAGCACTATCTGCAGGATGTAATGATCACCGCGGGTGAGCCTGTGGGTAATCTTGTCGAAGGGATGACCTTCGCGAATTTAGAGTTAGACAACATGAAGAATCTGCCGCAAGGGAGTAAGCTTAAAATACAAAAGCTATTTATTCATTTTACATCATTTGGTTTAGATGGCCTGGCTGTGAACATTGATAACGCGCGGCTTATTCTTCCTGATTCGGATACAATCGTGTTCTCAGGAACATTTGAGAAGCAACAATCCGCTATCAATATTTTTTCACAAGGTTTTACCGTGGGTGAAGTCATGGGATACCAGCGTAATCTTAAGAACCTTATCCCACTCAAAGGTGAGATTCGCAGCCTTGACGTATATATTAAGGGAAACTATCAAGAGCTCAAGGTGGTTGGTGATTTTGTGGTCAAGGAGTTTGTTTATCAAGGATGCATCCTTTCGCAAAGCTCCTGCAAGGTGGACTTGACGCTTAAAAATTTCAATCGCGACCTTGAGCTTTTTGGGAAGATGAATATTGAGAATGGGATGGTGAATACGCAAAAAGTATTGATCGTCTTGGAGCCTGGAGAAATACGTTTTGCAGGGCCTTGGGCTAAGCCACGATTTACCTTAAAAGGAAATGCCAGAGTGGAAAAGACAAAGATTGCTATTAATGTTCAGGGGGCACTCGATGCCCTTCAAGTCGATCTTGCGTCGCAACCTCCTTTGTCCAAGGAAAAGCTGATGATCATGTTAGCCACAGGAAAAAGCTGGAAAAGCGTTGAGGATGCGATGGCCACGGGAACTTTTTCAACCGATGTCACAAAAGATTTTGTGGATTATATTTTTTTTGCAGGACAGGGCAATCGCTTTGCGCAACAATTTGGTGTCCATGATGTCACCGTGACCTTCGATCAGAAAACAAAAGGCGTAGGAGCCAAGAAAGATCTCTCGGATAAGTTGCAAGTCGGCTATGCGGCTGAGCAGAGAACGACCAAGGAGCAAAAAAATGTGATCAATCAAAAAGCGCAAGGGGAATATCAGCTAACAGATCAAATGTCTGTTGGGGTCGAAAAAGAGATTTTACAAGAAAAGAAAGATGCGGCGCTGGATAATACCCCAAATGCAGCAAAGGGTAATGATAGAATTTATTGGAAATATAAAACGAGTTTTTAGGGTGAGGATCGTAGAAGGTTTGGGTTGAAAGTGTAGTGTAATAAAAAATATGCCAAGTATCGACGCGATCAATCCAAAAGTCGACTATCTTCAACTTCTTTCTGCTCTACAAAAAGAATTCCGTCAAGTCCAAGAAAATATTCAGCGCCAACTCGTTGTTGTGTACTGGAAGACTGGCCAAGGTATTGATGGTTATTTAAAACAAAACCCATCGACTTATCTCACCGCGCTGACCAGGCGTTTATCTCAAGACCTTCAAATCCATGAGCGTACCCTGCAACAGTGCCATCAATTTTTTAGCTGTTTCCCAGAGCTAAACTTTAAAACACCCTTAACGTGGTCGCATTATCGTTGTTTGCTGTCGTTATCAACAGACAAAGACCGCAAGTATTGGCAGGGGCGTATTATTAAGGAAGGGTTAAGCCAGAAAGAACTTTTGGGATTGATGCAAGAGAAGGGCGGCCCCGCCGGGGCCGCCCCAGCAGGTAAGATTTTAGCGCCTAAGCGCGGGCTTTTGTATCATTACCGCGTCATCAAAATAGATTATGTTGATGAGAGGGCTGCCGAGATGATGATTGATTGTGGTTTTGAAAATCGTATTGTGCCGCCCAAGTGCGATGGGACCCTATCTAATATGCGTATCGTGCGCTCAGAAAAGAGAGGTGATGGCTATCAAATCAAAATAGTTAAGGATGTGCTCAAAGATGATCTCTATGTTTTTAAAGCCCATGTGGAGCGCGTGATCGACGGGGATACGCTTCTTGTGAATATCGATTGCGGCTTTGGCATTTGGGCGCGCCAGCGCTTGCGCTTAAGCGGTATTGACGCCCCTGAGATCGGCACCGTGGCAGGCCTCAAGGCCAAGAAGTTTGTTGAAGATATTCTTGCACCCTGTGCTTTCGTCATTGTAAAAACTTTAAAGAGCGATAAATACGACCGTTATTTAGCGGATTTATTTTTTAACGCCCAGGAGCTTGACGCTCAAGCTGTTGCGAGAAAAGGGGAGTATTTGAATCAGATGTTGCTGGACAAGGGGCTTGCAGGGATTTACCTGTTGACTCATTGATCAATGTTATTGAACAAGTCTTTATTTATGTGAGGCGTGCTGGCACTATCCTTCATTCAGACATTCTTTCGTCATCTCTTTTCCTCAATGTAAAATTAATGAGAATAGATGACTTCAGGAACTCGTGAGAGGACAATGCCAGCACGCTTTTTAACCCTTGTTGATCTTTCAAGATTGTTGCTAAAGAAAGACCATATCGGTGGACTCGGTAACATGAATGATGAGTCAACGAATGGTGTTTTGTTTTGTCGCAGTAACATTTAATGTGAGGCAACGCGCGCCATAGAAATCTATTCTTTTTCCTGTTCGTCAGGATATATATTGTAATACATTGATATTAAAAGAGTTGCAGGCTACTAGCAACTCGTATATAATGACCTCATCATTGCAATAAGTTTTATGCATTTAAGGAAAACATGAAAATAGCTATCCTTTCCTGGGAGTCGTTGCATTCGGTGAGTATCGGAGGCGTGGGGGCGCACGTCACGGAGCTTGCCTGCGCCTTGGAGCGCAAGGGCAACGAGGTGCATCTTTTTACGCGTATGGGCAAATGGGACCACGCGCAGTATGAGCTCATCCACAATGTCCACTATCATCGCGTTCCTTATACGGGACATCCCGATTTTATCGAGGATGTGAACAATATGTGCCGCGCGTTTGTTGATGCGGTTTTTCATGTTGAAAATTATATGGGCGCGCATTTTGATATTGTGCACGCCCATGATTGGCTCACCTCCAATGCCATGGTGTGGATCAAACAGGGACGAGGTCGTAAGGGTATTTTGACCATGCACTCCACCGAGTACGGTCGCTGCGGTAATAATTTTTATGCGGGGCGTGCCGCGCGCATCCGGGACCACGAGCGCCATGGGACATTTTGCGCCGATAAAGTCATTGCGGTTTCCAACACCCTTAAGAATGAAGTCATGTGGATGTACAATGTCCCCGACTGGAAGGTCAGTGTTATTTATAATGGCGTGAGCCCTCAGCATTTTGACGTGGCGATTGATGCGGGCCATGTCAAGCAGCGTTTTCATATTGGGCCTGTCGACCCCATGGTCTTGTTTGCAGGCCGCATGACCTACCAGAAAGGCCCGGATCTTTTGGTCGAAACGATCCCGTACATCTTACGTTATCATCCGAACACCAAATTTGTTTTTGCTGGCGACGGTGATATGCGCTGGGGCTTGGAGCGAAGAGCTCAGCACTTAGGCGTTGCCCATGCGACAAGATTTCTAGGCCATCAGAATCAGTGGGGCTTGCGGGATCTTTTTAAGTCTTGCGATTGTGTCTGTGTCCCTAGCCGCAACGAGCCTTTTGGCATTGTGATCTTAGAGGCCTGGAGCGCCTGTAAGCCTGTTGTGGCCACCGAAAGCGGCGGACCCTCAGAAATCATTTGGCCCAATGTCACAGGCTATAAAGTGTGGGCCAACCCTAATTCGATTGCCTGGGGCATTGGCACATTATTTACTAATTTTGAACACGCGCGTTGGATGGGAATAAAAGGGCGAGAAGCCGTCGATAAGATTTTTTCCTGGGATGTGATTGCTGGGCATACCTTGGGTGTGTATTACAGCTAAAGCGTGGTATTGCCGTCGGGTGCTGCAGGCTGTTGGTTTTCCAACAGAGGTTCATCAAGTGTTTCCGCTGGTAACAATTCTTCAGGTTCTTCCTTCAAGAACTGACTAAAATCAAAAGTAATGATCTTGCCTTCGCTGGGTTCCTTTTCTTTTTGGGCTATTGCCGGGTCTTGCCTGGCTTCGATCTGCGCGCGCGTAAATTCTTCTTGGCGTTCATTGCGTAAATCATTTAAAACGACTGTGGTGTAGTCATTCACGTTATAAATCATAGTGACCAGGGCTATGACTTTTAAGATTTCCTCCTGAGGATTTTCTTCAGGCGGAAAATCACTATTCTGGAATTTGAATTGGATGCGACGGGTCATTTGCTTGATAAGAAAGTCAGACCAAAGAACGTCCTTAAATTCGAGTTGACGGCCCTTGGTGTCGCCGATATTCTTTTTGTTTCCTAGAAACTCTGTCTGTATGCGCAGGCTGTATTCATCCGGTGGAAGAGAGGAGGTAAAGTATTTTTTGAGATCAAGAAAATAAACGGTGTTCTTGATCATGAGGCCTTCCTTGGTGTCGGCGACGATGATCACGACAAAGCGTGGAGGCTTGTCTGTTGAAAAAAACGATTGAGAAAGGGTGTTGGTGATGTTTTGGTAGGTGGTGTTGAATTTTTCGCTATAGCCGGTGCCCATCCCTGATCCGCTAGCGACCTTGGTGGCTGGGATGACATCGTACTCCAAGGAAAAGGTGCCATCCTCGAAAGTGCCATCGATAAATTCAAGGCTAAAGTCCTTTTTGACAGGTTTCGAAGGCCCATCGCCTGCGGAAATTTTATACAAACTCTCCTCGATGGGCACAAAGACCCATAGGGTTTCCTCTGCCCAGCGGACCACAGGGGTGTAATCATAATCATTTTCAAGGATCTGGATGAGTTTTTTGGTTGCCTCGGTCTTGGGAGTAGGTGGCTCTTCCTTGGAAGAACAACCCATCACGAGCGTGAGGGCAAGCAAGAAACAAAAAAGGCTGGCGCGGCGTTTTATTTTTAACATGATGTTTAAATTTCTAAACGTGGACGTCCTGATAACGGCTTGACATTAAACTTATCAAAGATGGCTTGGATCTCGTCGTATTCGAGTTCCTCTTTCTTGAGCAGTTCTTCCGCGAAATAGTTGAAGAGGTCCCGATGTTGGGTGAGGATATTCCTAACATCCGCTATGGATTCGCGAAGAATATTCTGGACATCCTCCTCCAGCAATTCTTTGGTTTTGTCGGAAAGCATATTTTCTTTTCCATCGTAGGCCAAATAGCTTCGGAAGTCTCCGACGAGACCAGATTTTCCCATCCCGAAGCTCCACGCCATGTTTCGTGCGACATTTAAAGCATGGGCAAAATCTGCGCTGGGACTACCACCCACACCCGTTGATGTTGATCCAAAGGTGATTTCTTCTGCTACGTAGCTTGCGATAAACATCTTGATCTCTGCGATTAATTCTTCTTTGTTGGATGAATAATATTCAACAGGCGGTCTGTTCTGGACAAAGCCTAAGAAACCTTTGCGGGGGATGATGGTGGCTTTAACGATATCGTCTTTAGGGTGCAAAAGATATCCCAAGATGGCATGGCCAGTTTCATGATAGGCGGTCCATCGTTTTTCTTCGGGGGTCATCTTGATGTTGGATTTATTGCCGTAGGTGACGCGGTCATAGGCCTCGGAGAGGTCTTTCATGTTGATGGTCTCGCGTTTTTCTCGTAGGGCAATGATCGCGGCTTCTCTGACAACGCTATCAACATCAGAGGGCGTGTACCATAAGGATCTGCGCGCAAGGATATCGGAGGTAACCGAAGGGTCCGTTGCGACTTTCTTGAGATAGAAATCAAATAATTCTTTACGTTCTTTGAGATTGGGTCGGCTGACATGGATCTTACGGTCAAATCGTCCGGAGCGCATGATCGCAGAGTCTAGGGCCTCTTCGCCAAAGTTGGTCGCCGCGATGATGATGATGTTGTTTTCCGCCTTGCGCAAGCCGTCGAGTTCGGTTAGGAATTGGTTGATGGTCGCGTTGTGGCTGATGCCGCCGCCAAAACCTGTATCGGCCATGCGCGGCCTGGCAAAGGAATCAATTTCATCGATAAAAATAATACAACCGCCGTGGATCTCGGCTGTGGCGCGGGCTTGGCTAAAAAGGGATTTCATTTGGGCTGCGCCTTGGCCAACAAAGATACCGACAAATTCACTCCCCGAAACTGAAAGCATGGGCAGGCCGCATTCGGTGGCAATGGCCTTGGCCAAATAGGTTTTGCCGCATCCGGGAGGCCCGATCATCAGGGTGCCTTTGACGATTTTCCCGCCGATCTTTTTGACCAAATGTCGGTCCTTGAGGAGTTTGACGATTTCCCAGGCTTCTTCTTTGGCGGTTTCCATGCCAATGACTTCATTCCATTTGACATTGACCTTAGCCGCTCCGATTTTTTCTCGTCCTAAGCGGCCAAAGAGCCCGCCGCTCATCATAAAATACTGGGCCCCTTGCATCAAGCCCACAAAGACAAAGGCCTGGACAATGCCCATCATCAGGTACATACCCATCATCGCCTGCATTTGTTTTTTGTTGAAGGATTCAAGGCCGAGGAAGGTGCTAAAGCCTGACACGAGAAGGGCAACAATCAGGAAGATCAGGCTAGAGATAATAAGCAAGGCGACGATGCGTAACCAATAAATTTTTAAGTAAATCAAGAATTTCTTCATGCCGTGCGTTTCCTTTCGTGAGGATTTCGTAATTGAAAATCTCTTCTTTTTTCTTTAGTCAAGCATAACATAACCCTCTGGCCAAGTCAATTTGGATAGGGTTTGTTTTCACCCAGGCTCGATAAGCCTTGACTAAAAAAAGGATATGTGGTAATGTTTTTCAATCCCGGTTGCAATAAGAGATCAATTTTTTACGGGACTCCGCCCAGGGACGGCGGAGTAAATTCCGACAGATAACTTAACGCTCTCTTTGGTCGTGTAAGTTATGTCGTCATTTAAAGGAGTTTTTTATGGCAAAGATTACAAAAATTCATGGGCGTGAGATCTTAGATTCGAGGGGTAATCCAACCGTTGAGGTCGATGTTTACCTGGATTCGGGCGTGATGGGCCGGGCGGCTGTTCCGTCGGGTGCGTCCACAGGCGAGCATGAAGCCGTTGAGCTTCGTGATGGCGATAAGGCCCGTTATCTGGGCAAGGGTGTTTCGAAAGCTGTCAACAATGTCAATACAGTGATGGCGGAGAAGGTGGTTGGTCAACAGGCTGATTTTAAAGCGATTGATCAAATCTTGATTAAGCTTGATGGGACGGAAAATAAGGGAAAGCTTGGCGCCAATGCGATTTTAGGGGTATCCATGGCTGTGGCCAAAGCCGATGCCCTTGATCAAAAGAAGCCGGTGTATGCGTATCTCGGTGGTAAGGATGCAAAGATCTTGCCGGTGCCTTTAATGAATATTCTCAATGGCGGGATGCACGCGGATAATAATTTAGATATTCAGGAGTTTATGATCGCCCCTGTAGGTGCTAAAACCTTTAAAGAAGCGTTGCGTATGGCAACGGAAGTTTTTCATAATCTTAAAAGTATTCTTAAATCTAAGAAACTTTCTACATCTGTCGGTGACGAGGGTGGATTTGCCCCAAGCCTGACGAATAATGAAGAAGCCTTAACACTTATCATCGAGGCTATTAAAAAAGCAGGTTATAGCCCTGACAAGGACGTGATGATTGCCTTGGATGCGGCTTCATCTTCGTTTTATAAGAATGGAGCGTATGGCTTTGACGGCAAGCAAATTAGCGCTGATGATCTGATCGCTATTTACGCAAGCCTTGTGAAGAAGTATCCGATTATTTCGATTGAAGATGGTTTGGATGAGAATGATTGGAATGGGTGGCAAGCCTTGACGGCTAAGCTTGGCGCTACGGTGCAGATTGTCGGCGATGATTTATTCGTCACCAATGTCAAGCGCCTGACTGAAGGCATCAACAAGAAGGTTGCGAATTCTATATTGGTCAAAGTTAATCAAATCGGCAGTCTTTCAGAAACCTTGGATACGATTAATCTCGCGAAGAAAAATAAATACACGTCAATTATTTCCCATCGTTCCGGCGAGACAGAAGATGTAATGATTGCTCATTTAGCTGTAGCCACAGGCGTTGGTCAGATCAAGACGGGATCGCTCTCGCGAACTGATCGCCTGTGTAAGTATAATGAACTTTTGCGTATCGAAGAAGAGCTTGGTAGCAAAGCGGTGTACGCTGGTCCGCTCTGGGGAAAGATTTGTTAAAAGAGCGTCGTTGGTGAATCATGAAGCGTCTTTTGCTTCATAGGCGTTGCACATTTCACGACTAATGTTTTAAGAGATGCGATGTTAAAGAGCGCCGTTGGACTTTTTATTGTTGCTGTTCTTGTCGTTATTATTTATTTGCCTTCGTATACGAAGATGCAAGATCTGCGATCAAGAAATGCGCATTATAAACAGCAGATCGAGTATTTAAAGAAAGAACAGATGGATCTTTTAGAAGAGGGAAGGCGCCTTAAAGATGATCCGGAGTATGTTGAACGAGTTGCGCGGGAACGCATGGGATTGATTCGTAAGGGTGAGACAGTTTACAAGATGGTTCCGGAAGAATAAACGGTAATATTTAAAGCATTTCGTTAAATATTGTTCTTTTGAGAGCTTTGAAAGATGCGTGGGGCTGACTGCAACGTGAAACATTGCAGGCGTCCCGTAAATAATTTAGTGTTCTTTAATATTTGTAGGAATGGACTCTGGCGCGGGGCTGCTTTAAACGTGAAACATTTAAAGCGTCCCGCGAGTTCCCTAGCGTCCTTCCCAGAAAACTCGCGGGGTAGAGCAGCCCGGCAGCTCGTCAGGCTCATAACCTGAAGGTCGACCGTTCAAATCGGTCCCCCGCAACCAAAATTAAAAGAGCCACCGAAAGGTGGCTTTTTTAATTTTGGTAGAGCAATTGAGCAACCGAAATTCGATAATAAAGCATGCAGCTCAATTGTGGTCTATTGCTCGATTGTCGATTTTCAAATTTCAACATTGAGCGTAAGCAAAACCATCCCTCGCAACCAATATCCCCTTGTGAATCAATGAGTTATGAGGGGATTCTTTTCTGGGAGAGATTCTGCGCTAACATTGTGTTGACAAAACATTCTTCTGAAGGTAAATATTGGTAATTTTCATGTAAACAGCCTTATCTAACAGTAATCAGCATATAACATTATCAAAAACACGGATAAGAAATCAATCTGCAGTAAGGGTGAGAACCTGAAGGCCAAGATGCTGGGTAGATGAAAGATGGTTAATCTGTAATTTTTAAACTGACTGTCGTAACTATTTATTTTCTTAATTTGCATGGATACAAAAGAAGTATTATAATAACGCAGATTTAAAAATATATATAAAAGGGTTCAGGGCGTAGCTTCTCTGGAGGATTTTTGAGATGGTCGGGCCGCCATCTTGCACACAAATGCAGGATGGCGGATTTTTTATTGCAATAAAAGAAAGGTCGTCATGAAAATAACAATAAGATTGATTCTTTCGTTAGTTGCTATTGTGGCTGTGGTTGCTTTTTCTTTTTCATTTTGGCAGGCCCGTCAAGAAGAGGCGCGACTTAAGAGTGAACTTGAAAGAAGATCGAGTATTATTGCCGATAGCTTAAAAATATCGGTTGAACCGCTTCTCCTTGTGGAGGATAAGAAGTATCTTCAGCGCATCGTTGATAAGTTTTCTAATCGAGAAAAGCTTGTTGGTATTGCTATTCATGATATTCAAGAAAATCTTATCGTTTCTTCTGCGGACCTTCAGCTAAAGCTTCAAGAAAATCCCAAAGTGCTCGCTCCGAGTATTCAAGATGTTGAAAGGCTCAATACCGAACAGGGGAAGTTTGTCAATCTTGGCAAGCAGCAGTTGCATATTTATTCGCTTCCCTTGCTGATCAGCGAGCAGATGACCCATGTTCTGACCATTTTTCATGATGCGACATATATTCAAGAGCGCGTAGGAAGAATTTGGATCAGTAGCTTTCAGCGAGCCTCTATCCAAGCGTTTCTTATTGCCTTGGTCACCATGATCCTTGTTTATCTTAATATTATGACGCCGATTCGGAAAACAACGGAGTGGATCAAGAAAGTTCGACTAGGGGAGTCGCCCGACAGGCTGGATTCTAAGGGGCAGCAATTGCTGGGACCTTTGGCTAACGAAATTACCAAAATGGCTAAGAGTTTAGAAATGGCGAGGCTTGCTGCGGAAGAAGAGGCGCGGTTACGCTATGCGACAGAATCCTTGTGGACACCGGAGCGATTAAAAGAATTTGTTAAGGATAAGCTAGAGGGACGGCCGCTCTTTGTTGTTTCTAATCGTGAACCTTATATGCATATTAAGAAAGGAAAAGAGATCGAGTGTATCGTGCCTGCGAGTGGGCTTGTGACAGCGATTGAGCCGATCTTAAAGGCCTGCGGAGGGATGTGGATCGCTCAAGGTAGTGGGAATGCTGATCGAGAGACCGTAGATAAAGAGGACAAAATAAAAGTTCCTCCTGAAGAACCTCAGTATGTTTTGAAACGAGTTTGGATTGATAAGGACAATGATGATGGATTTTACTCTGGGTTTTCGAACGAAGGGCTGTGGCCTCTATGTCATATTGCGCACACCCGACCTATTTTTAGAGAAAAAGATTGGTTAGCTTATGTAGCGGTCAACAAGAAGTTTGCCGCGGTTGTGCTTAAGGAATTGGAAGGGATCCCTGAGGCAAATGTGCTTATTCAGGATTATCATTTTGCGTTGTTACCCGGCATGATCAAGGCCGCGCGTCCAGATGTCCGGGTAGCCATTTTTTGGCATATCCCATGGCCTAATCCTGAATCCTTTGGGATCTGTCCTTGGCAAAAAGAGATCTTAAAGGGCATGCTAGGCGCGGATATTGTGGGCTTCCATACACAATTTCATTGTAATAATTTTGCTGAGACCGTGGATCGGTTCCTAGAATCCCGTATTGATTATGAACATTTTACGGTGAGTCGGGAAGGGCATACGTCTTGGATTAAGCCTTTTCCTATTAGCATTGACTCTAATTTAGCTCAGGGTGTTTCTATGGAGCTTAAAGAAACCAAGGAAAATCTTTTTAAGAAGTATAATTTGAAGGCCGATTATATGGGCGTCGGTGTCGATCGTCTGGATTATACAAAGGGAATCGCCGAGAGATTTCGTGCGGTGGAATATTTCTTAGAAAAGAATCCAAAATATATCGGAAAATTTACGTTTGTAGAATTAGGGGCTCCAAGTCGAACCATGATCCCTAAATATAAGGAATTTGTTGATGAAATTGTTCAGGTTGCTGAAAAGATTAACGAGCGTTTTAAAACTAAGACATGGCAGCCTATTTTGTTGTTGATGAAGCATCATAGTCATGCTGAAATTCTGCCGTTTTATAAAGCGGCAGATGTTTGTTTAGTGACGTCCTTGCATGATGGGATGAATTTGGTTGCGAAAGAGTTTGTGTCGGCGCGTGAGGACGAAAACGGATCTTTAATCTTAAGCCAGTTTACGGGAGCGGCACGAGAGTTAAGAGATGCTTTCATTGTGAATCCTTATGATATTGGACAAACGGCAGGAGCTATTAAGAGCGCGCTCGAAACGCCTTTTTTAGTGCAGCAGGAAAAAATGAGCCGCATGAGGAATGTGCTTAAAGATCATAATATTTATCGTTGGGCTAGTAAATTAGTTCGGGAATTGGCACAAGTTCGATTCGAAGAGACATAAAGGAGCGAGTTTATGGACAAGATCAACATTTTGCTGGGTGTGGTTGTTTTTCAGAACACGCTGGGCGCCTATCTTGGAGCGCTTGCGACTTTGCTGGGATTGGTGTTTATCTTTGTTCTTTTTAAAAAGCTATTGGTTTCTCAGCTAGGAAGGATTGCTAAGAAAACGGCTAATGATTTTGATGATTTTCTTATTAGTCTTATCGCACAAATTGGTTTGCCGGTTTTTGTTGCGACCGCGTTCTACTTGGCGTCGTTATCTTTGGTTCTGGCAGAGGGGACACGTCAGCTGATCGGACACGCTTTGGTCGTGGTTCTTACGATTCGTAGTATTTTGATTTTTCAGGAAGTTGTGCGCTATAGCATTACGAAAGTCTATATGCGTCGCATGCGTTCTGATGATCCGGCAACCAAGGCCATGGCCTCAAGCGTGACGGGAATCTTGCGCTGGGTCCTTTGGAGCTTGGGACTCATTTTTGTTTTAGATAATTTGGGGGTTAATATTTCCGCTTTGGTTGCTGGGATTGGTATTGGCGGCGTTGCCGTTGCCTTGGCCTCGCAAGCTGTGCTGGGAGATGCTTTTAGCGCCTTATCTATTTTTCTCGATCGACCCTTTGAAATAGGTGATTTTATTATTATTGATGACTATATGGGCACGATTGATCACATTGGAATCAAAACAACCCGTATCCGTAGTTTATCTGGCGAGCAACTGATTCTCTCAAATTCTGATCTTACCAAAAGCCGCATTAGGAACTATAAGCGCATGGACACCCGAAGGATTGCTTTTAAGCTGGGCGTGGTTTATCAGACCTCTTTGGAAAAAGTAAAGAAAATTCCTGTCATCGTGAAGCATTTTTTCGATCAGATGGAAGGGGTAAGACTTGACCGTGTTCATTTTCAAAGTTTTGGTGATTTTTCGTTAAATTACGAGATCGTTTATTATGTTCTTTCGGCTGATTACAATGTCTATATGGATAAACAGCAGGAAATCAATTTTGCGCTGATGGAATCTTTTGAAAGAGAGGGCATTGCGTTCGCCTATCCGACACAGACCCTTTATGTGCAGAAAGAGGGATGATTTTAGAATGAAGCTTCTTTTTGATGAGTGGGAAGATATTAAGAAATTTCTAGCGGGAAAAAAGATCCTGCTTTTCTTAGATTTTGATGGAACCCTTGCCGCTATTGTCGATCATTACAAAAGCGCGACGATCCTTCAAGAAAGTAAGGCGTTGCTAAGGCAACTTGTCAAAGATCCAAAGTGTTTTGTGGCCGTCGTTAGCGGTCGCGCATTGTCTGATGTGAGGAAGCGTGTTGGCCTCAAAGATATTATGTACGCGGGGAATCATGGTTTGGAAGTGGCAGGCCCTGGCCTTGCCTACACGTCTTTTGTTGGATCTGAGGTTCAAAGTTTATTGCGTAAGATAGCAAGAGATCTGGAAAAGCATCTTGGAGGTATCAAAGGCCTTTTGATCGAGGACAAACGGCTGACACTGAGTGTTCATTATCGACGGGTTGATCGTCAACAAGTAGCTTTGTTGAAAACGATTTTTTGGGAAGTCATTCGGCCTTATTTGCAGACGCGGAGAGTCGATCTTAGCATCGGAAAAGAAGTTTTTGAAATTAAGCCCGCGGTCAAATGGAATAAAGGCGCTGTGGTTTTGTGGCTTATTAAGCATATGCGTAAGAATGGTCAGGGGCGCAAAACCTTTCCTGTCTTTATTGGTGATGATGTGACCGACGAAACGGCTTTTATTGCCTTAAAACGCCGAGGACTCTGCATTCGCGTCGGATGCGCTAAGGTTTCAGCGGCGCAGTATTGTTTAAAGGACATCAATCACGTAGCGCGGTTTCTAAAAACTGTTTTGGATTTGAAGAATTAACGTCTTATGGATAAAGGAGTGAGTATATGAATCATGCTGTTGTTGGGAATTGTACAAGCGCTGCCTTAATTAGTTCGGAATGTTCTATTGATTGGCTGTGTTTGCCGTTTTTTGATTCAGCTTCGCTATTTGGTCGTCTTTTGGATGACCAAAAAGGGGGATATTTTCGTATTTGGGCAAAAGATATCATCGACGTAGAGCAGCACTACGTACATCATTCGCCGATACTAAAAACAAAGTTTATCACAAAGACCGGTATTTTTGAAGTGATGGATTATATGCCCCGCTTTTTAGCGCATGATGGAGAAGTGATGTGCCCATCTGAGATTCATCGCAATATTCATCTGTTGGAAGGAAGCCCACGTTTAATCGTTGAACTTAAGCCATGTCCGAATTATGGGTTAGGTTTGGCAAGTTTTTCCGTATCCTCAGAATATTTAAAAATTAACTCCACCAAAGGCGAATATAGTAGTTTTTATTTATATTCGGATTTAGATTTTAATACTATCATGCGCGGTGAGCCTATTGCATTAAAGGCGTCGTCGTATTTCGTGCTTTCTTATCATGAAAAATTGACCCCCGTCACACAGGAAAGAGTTTATTTGGAATATGAACGAACAAAAAGTTACTGGATGGATTGGGTGTATCGAACAAGCGCCCCGGAAAAATATCGGGAAATTGTGCTTCGTTCAATTATTACTCTTAAATTATTGATGTTTCAGCGGACAGGAGCGTTTGTTGCGGCTTCGACAACATCATTGCCAGAGATCAAAGGCGGAGAGAGGAACTGGGATTACCGGTTTTGCTGGATGCGGGATGCGAGCATGATTATTGATCTTTTCGCACGTATTGGCCATGTTATTGCATCGGAAAATTTTATCAAGTTTATTCTCGGACGGATGCTACTAAAAAGTGAGAATATTTCTGTGATGTATGGGATCAATGGTGAACGTGATATTAGAGAGCAAGTTCTTGAGCATTTGGCGGGTTATGAAGGTTCTTTTCCGGTGCGTATTGGCAATGCAGCCTATCAACAACAGCAAAATGATGTTTATGGAGAATTGATTGAAGCGATTTATTCTTATTTTGTTATTAATGCTAAGCAGAAAGAAAAATTTAATGAAGAGTTATGGACGGTGGTTCGCTCCCTTGCAAATCATGTGATTGAGATATGGCAAGAGCCGGATTGTGGCATCTGGGAGAGACGGGGTGAGATGCAGCATTTTGTTCATTCTAAGATGATGAATTGGGTGGCGTTGGACCGGGCTGTGAAGATTAGCCGGTTTGTTGGGAAGGAACAACATGTCGATCGGTATTTAAAAGTTGCCGATGAAATCAAAAAAGATGTTTTGAAGAATGGTTGGAATAAGGAGCTAAACAGCTTTGTCATGGCATATGGCTCTAAAGATCTCGATGCCTCAAACCTTCTTATGCTGCATTATGGGTTTTTAGATGCCGCGGATCCGCGGATTGTTGGAACTGTTGAAGCGTCTTATGAGAAACTTTTGCGTGATGGATTTGTAATGCGCTACACCGCCGAAGATGAATTTGGGGTTCCTCAGAATGCGTTCATTGTCTGCACGTTTTGGCTTATTAACGCGCTTTATTTGATCGGTCGAAAACAGGAAGCGCGAGAAATGTTTGATCGGGTAATTGGCTATACGAATAAGTTTGGGTTGTTATCGGAAGGGATTGAGCCTGCAACGGGTGTATTGAGGGGAAATTTCCCGCAAGGGTATTCGCATTTAGCGTTAATCCAGACAGCGTTTCTTTTGGAAACAGACTATCGCTGGAGTGATGAAGATCGATCTTTTCTTATTTAGGGAGCTGAAAAGAGCAAGAGATCTTTAGCGAAATGATTTTTTGATTTTCTGAAGTATGAATAGGGTGGTTTTTATGCATTATTTAAATGAACAAAATATATTTATTTTTTTGGTGCAGATAGCGATTCTGCTTGGCTTGGCAAGAGGCCTAGGGGAGTTATTTCGTAAGTGGAGGCAGCCGCCGTTGACGGCGGAACTTCTCGTTGGAATCTTTTTGGGACCTACAGTGCTTGGCAGGTTCCTGCCTTCCTGGCATAACGCTATTTTCCCCAGTGATATTGTTCAGCAAAGCATGCTTGAGACGGTTGCTTGGATAGGAGTTTTATTCCTTCTTTTGGAATCCGGTCTCGAAATTGATTTTGCTTCAGCATGGAAGCAGCGAGGACCTGCGCTCAAGATAGCATTATCGGATATTATTGTGCCTATGGCGATAGCGTTTGTTGCATGTTATTTGCTTCCTGATTCTTATTTAGCGAATCCTGAGCAAAGACTTCTTTTTGCTATTTTTATGGCAACTGTGATGACGATTAGCGATCTTCCTATAACAGCTAGAACTTTGCAGGATCTTAAGATCTTTAAGACCGATTTGGGTTTCTTGATAATGTCTGCGTTATCGGTTAATGATATTGTCGGATGGTTGATCTTTACCTTAGTTTTGGGCGTGTTTACGCAAGCAAGTTTGGATATTGTCCACGTCTTCTTTGTTGCGGGGGCAACCATTGTTTTTACGGTAGCTTGTCTAACGGTCGGAAGGAATATCGTTGATAAAATAATTACTGGTATTAAGAATAAAAAAATGTCTCAACCTGGAATTCCGCTTACCTTTATCTGCGTTTTGGGAGCTGTTTGTGGAGGGATGACTCAAAAAATAGGAATTCATGCTCTTTTTGGATTCTTTATCGCGGGGATCATGGCCGGCGGGTCACGTGCTCTCTCCGAGAATGCCCGTCAAATTATTTCGCAAATGGTCTCTGCCATCTTTGTGCCGTTATTTTTTGTTAATATTGGTTTGAAAGTTGATTTCTTAAAAAGTTTTGATGTTTTTCTTATTTTATTGATAAGTGGTATTGGGGTCTATGGAAAGTTTCTAGGGGCGTGGCTTGGCGTTAATCTTACCGATCTGCCGAAAACAAACAGGCTCTCGGTTTCTATTGCGCATACTCCAGGCGGGGCCATGGTCATTGTGGTGGGGTTATTGGCTCTGGAATACGGCCTTATCAAGGAACCGATGTTCGTGGCTATTGTGTTCGGGGCGGTTATATCTTCTGTTATGCTTGGCCCGTGGTTAAATTATTCTATACGAAAACGTAAAGAAGTAAGCGTCTTGGAATATTTTACAGCCAGGGGGATTATTGGTTCTATGAAACATCAGGAGATCAATAAAGCTATCGAGGAATTGTGTGGACTTGCGGCTGGCCAAGACGATATGCCTGAGTGGGAAAGTATTTATGAGGCGGTTATCAATCGTGAAAGTGAAATGGGTACAGCCCTGGAAGGGGGGATCGCTGTGCCGCATGCACGGCTGGCAGGGATCAGAAGGCCTGTTATTTATTTTGGCAGATCTTTTGATGGGATCGAATGGAATGCGCCAGATGGGAAAATGGCTCATTTGATATTCTTGATTTTAACCCCTGCGGATGATTATGATTTTCAGGTGCAAATACTTAGTTTTATTGCAAAAACCATGAGCGAACAAAAAACAAGAGATGCAATGATGAAAGCTGTTGACGCCCATGAGATCTGGGTTTTGCTGAGAAACGTGTTTGCTGCCAAACATATTATAAAGAATAAAGGAACCTCATAGGCAAGTTGTATGGATCAAAAAGGCTATTGTAATAAAGATGTCTGCCTTTATCCTATTAAGTTTTCGTATAGAGAAGAGCTTGCGAAGATTTTTGTTGATTAAGGAAATCTTAAGGTTTAGTTTCTAATTTGGTAAATTTTGCGCTAATACTGTGCTCATTTCATCTTTTTTCAGCCAGCTTCTGCTTTGTTAGATAAGAAGAGAGGGTCGTCCAGTCAATAAGGCGTAGCGTTTAGTTTTTCCTTGCGATGCTTCTTAAGAGGTTTTATGAAAAGTCTTTTGGAGAATCTTTTAAGAGACAATCGGTGCGTTATCCTGTTTCTTTGTGTTGCCGCATTCATGAGCTATGCTTTTATGCTCAGTGGTTCATTTAAAACCATTGATGACCCAGCGCTCATCATCCATAATCCTGACCTTCAAAGTTTTGCCCATGTTGGAAAAATATTTAGCACGCCTCTCTTTGAGGGCGGCGCCTATTATCGTCCGCTGCTTGTTTTTTATTACATGATGGTGTATCACCTTTTTGGTCCCAATCCCTTTTTCTTTAATCTTGTAAATTTGCTGCTGCATATTGGCGTGGCAGTCAGTATTTTCTTTCTTGTTAGGGGGATTCTTCAGTCGCGCGAGGTAGGGTTTTTGACATCGCTTTTGTTTGTCCTTCATCCTTTGCATTGGGAAGTGGTGTGCATGAATCTAACGGACACCATCTTGTGCGCGTTTTTCTATATCAATGCTTTCTATTTTTTCTGGCGTTACAACGAAACGAAGGCTCCTTTTTATTATTATCTCTTTTCTCTGGTTTTATTTTCTCTAGCGCTGTTAAGCAAAGAAAATGCTATTGTTTTGCTGTTGTTGATGGTTGCATCCTATATCCTTTTTTCTGCGCGTCGATTAAGTTTTAGAGAGGGAGCAGCGCTTTTCATTCGGAGAGTTGCTCCTTTCTTGATCGTTCTTTTGTTTTATGTCTTGTTACGCCAGGTGCTTGGGATCACACATATTTTCTACTGGCCCTCCTTCAAGGCTAGCATGTTGGCATTTGTTATGCTTTTTAAATTAATGCTAACCAATATTTGGCTTACGATCATGCCGATAGGGCTGCATTTTTATCGCATTGAGCGTATTTTTCAAGACTTTAATATCGAAGTTTTAGGTATCGTAGGGCTGTTTTTTGTTTTATTCATTCTTTTCATCAAAAATAGAAAGATATTAGGCGCTCCGGTGATATTCTTTTTTTTATGGTTCTTGATCGGGCTATTGCCTTTTTCCCAGGTTATTCCTATCGGTGTTCAGCCAGGGTATGTTTCGATGGCGGAGCGGCAGATGTATATATCTTCTGTAGGTATTTTTGTTCTATTGGTGCTCTTGGCAAAAAGTTTTTGCCATTGGATGATGTGCCGCAAGATGGTGTCCAAGAAGATCCTCGCTCAAGCGACCGCGGGATGGTTTTTGTTTCTTTTGCTCACAACCATGAGCCAGAGTGTTTTAGCAAGTAATAAAATCACTGTCTATCGGCAGTCCCTTGCGCATAATCCTGATAATATCCGTATCTGGTATGCCTTGGGGCTTGAATATGCCAATAGAAGATCTTTCGTTTATGCAGAGCAAGAGTTTAGAAAGATGTTAGTTTTTGACCCGCAGGATGTGAGGGCCCGCATCGCTCTTGGCAAGGCGCTTTGTGATCAAGGGCGTTATCTGGAGGGAATCGATGAATATGAAAAGATTCACAATGCCGGAGAGCTTAGCGTGCTATTAGCGGATAATCTTCAGAAAGCCAATGCGCTTCGTAACAGCCGAGTTTTTCAAAATAAGAGCCAGACAAAATAAATGTTTTAAGTTTTTTGCGCCGTGATGCTTGCTTGAAGCAAGAGAAGGGGGTAGAATAGCCCCGTGTTTCAAGGCAGGAAATAATAGACATTGCTTAAGGGATGCCAACCAAGATGAGAAAACAAAAAACAAGAGCCTCTTTATTTGAAAGAAATCGGCTGCTTAGCGAAGCCAATATTTTGCCTGACAATTTGGAGCTCAATGAGGAATTCGTAGGTGTTTTTAATCTCATAGAAAATACGCAAGACAGTATTTTTATTACCGGCAAGGCCGGCACCGGGAAAACAACCCTCCTTAAATATTTTAAGAAGAATACGACAAAAAATATCGCTGTTTTAGCGCCGACGGGCGTTGCGGCGGTCAACATTGGCGGCCAGACCATCCACTCGTTCTTTCGATTTCCTCCGCGTTTGATCCAAAAGGATAATATCCATAAACGACACAAGAGCGAGATCTTTCAGAAGCTTGACACCCTGATCGTGGATGAGGTTTCGATGGTGCGTGCCGATATGATGGATGGGATTGATTATGCGTTAAGAATTAATCGGGAGAACATGGGCGTGCCTTTTGGCGGCGTGCAGATGGTGTTTTTTGGAGATTTGTTCCAGCTTTCTCCCGTGGTTGAGAAGGAAGCAAGAGATATTCTAAAGCAACTCTACGGAAGTCCGTATTTTTTTAAAGCCAAGGCTTTTAACAAGCTGAGTTTACGTTATGTGGAATTGAATAAGAATTATCGTCAATCCGATACCCAATTTATTGATCTCTTAAACAAGATCCGCAATAAGACTCAAGATGATGACGATCTTAACTTGCTCAACGAGCGGGTGAAGAAAAGCATGCCAGGGGATGCACCTCACTGCGTTCTTTTGACAACGACCAATAGTCGCGCCAATGCCATTAATGAAGAACGGTTGGCGGAGCTGCCAAGTCGAGAGTATCGCTATGAAGCTGTGATCACTAAACAATTTGAAGAGTCGGCTTATCCAGCGGAGTCTTGCTTGAGGCTTAAGAAGGGCGCGCAGATCATTTTGATACGCAATGACGTTGATAAAAAATGGGTCAATGGTACCATTGCCCAGGTTGAGGAGTTGTCGTCAGAGACGATTAAGGTTTCAATTAAGGGGCGTATTTATGATGTTCCTAAATCAAGTTGGGAAAAGATCGAGTACGCTTACAATGAAGATGAAGATAAGATTGAAGAAAAGATCATTGGCACTTTTGAACAATATCCGATCAAGCTTGCTTGGGCTATTACGATTCATAAAAGTCAGGGCCAGACCTTTGATAATGTTGTCATCGATTTAGCCGCCGGGGCTTTTACCCACGGCCAGGTTTATGTTGGCCTGAGTCGCTGCACATCGCTTGAAGGGATTATTTTAAAAAGGCCCATCATGGCACGTGATATTATCTTCGATGAAAGAATTTATGAGTTTAGGGATCGATTTGCAAGTTTATTTGAACCGGTTTAGAACGATAATTAATGATAAAAGGAGGTACTGATGTATCCAGCAAAATCTTACGCGGCGGCAAGCGCGACAAAGCCATTGGCTCCATTTGCATTTTCCAGGCGTGATTTGGGGCCTCATGATGTTTTAATCGATATTCATTTTTGCGGGATTTGTCATTCAGACATCCACCAGGTGCGAGATGAATGGGGACACTCTTTGTATCCGATGGTGCCTGGCCATGAGATTGTTGGGGTCGTGGCTGATGCGGGGAAGCAGGTCAAATCTTTTAAGCCTGGTGACAAGGTTGGCGTGGGTTGCCTGGTGGATTCTTGTCGTGAATGCCCGGATTGTAAGGAAGGGTACGAGCAGTTTTGCCGGCAGCCTATTTTTACTTATAACTGTTACGAGAAGGACGGCAAGATATTGGCCCAGGGTGGTTATTCAAACCGCATTGTGGTGGATGAGCATTTTGTTTTACGTCTGCCTTTAAATCTTCCTATGGATGCCATGGCGCCCTTGTTGTGTGCGGGGATCACGACATATTCGCCGCTGCGTCATTGGAAGGCAGGTCCAGGCAAACGTATTGGCGTGATGGGTTTAGGAGGTTTGGGGCATATGGCGGTCAAAATTGCGAAGGCGATGGGCGCGGAGGTTTCGGTGATTAGTCGATCGCGCAATAAAGAGGCCGATGCTAAGCGCTTGGGGGCGCATCACTATCATGCGATGGGCGAGGCTGGGACATTTGAGAAACTTGCTAAGACATTTGATTTGATTCTGTGTACGGTTTCTGTTGATTTGGACTGGAATCAGTATCTTGGACTTTTAAAGCGCGACGGGACTATGGTCCTTTTAGGCGTGCCGCCTAAGGCGCCGCCGGTGTCTGCCGCGAGCCTTATCTTTGGCCGCCGTAGCTTGGCCGGATCTCTGATCGGTGGGATCACTGAAACCCAGGAGATGCTGGATTTCTGCGGTAAGCATGGCATTGTTTCCGATATTGAATTGATTCCGATCCAGAAGGCGCAAGAAGCTTATGAGCGCGTGGTGAAAGGCGATGTCAAGTTTCGATTTGTTATTGATATGGCGTCTTTAACATAGATGATCGCTGGTTGTTTTAATGTTGACACCGTTTGCGAGAAAAATAAAAGGGGAGTGGAGAGCCAGTATTTTTGAGAGGGGATTGCGATTCGTTATGTTTTTTTGTATTGTGTTAAGAGTTTGCCTTGGAAGCCCCATTTGAGCAAGAGAAGTAATCTTTTGAAGCAGAGCATGGTTACCTGAAAAATGCTTTTTAGGTGCTTCGGTTCTTTCCACCAGCCTTCAGGAAGCACGAGCCATTTTGTTCCTCGCCGGTCAAAAAGATTCTTAATAAGCCGCCACAGCCGTCGAGGCCCAAGAAAATACAGCATATTGGCCTGAAGGACATCTCTGATAATCTCATCAGGGGTTGAGCCCTTGGGATAATAAGGCAAGGATGCGCTATCAGGATGGTCAGATGCCAAAACACCCGTGGGCGTAAAATTTTCCCAATGACCTACAATGTTGAGATTGTTTTCTTCTTTGGCGATATTATAAAATTTTGTCCCGGGATAGGGTGTGGCATTGTTAAAGCGCGCCTTGTCGGGATTGAGAGATGCGGCTAAGCGAAAAGAGGCAACGCGGTCCGCCCTTGTCTCTCCGGGGATCCCGTAAATAAAGGTTGTATCAATGCTGAATTTGTATTTTTGCGCGAGTTTAATGCCGCGGACAATATCGGCAACGGTTTCTTTTTTGTTAATGAGCTTCATGAGTTCTTCGCTTGCAGTCTCGACCCCCATGTTAAGCGCTGTAAAATGTGCTGAGCCAAGCATGGTCAAGAGCTCTTCGTCAATGCAGTCCCCGCGGGTTGAGATTGAATACTCCGCCTTGGTGTGCAAATTGTTTTGAATCATGGCTGCGCAAAGTTCTCGGACACGTTTCTTGTTCACCGTGAAAATATCATCTAAGAAGACAATGTTTGAGGGGTGATATATTTCTGTGAGTGTTTTTAATTCTGCAATGACGCTTTCTGTAGAGCGATAGCGAAAGGTGTTGCCGTTAATCACGCGTTGGCTGCAAAAAGCACAATTGTAAGGGCACCCTCTGGACGAAATCATAAATCCCATGTCATAAACTTTAGAATCAAATAGATGATACGGAATGCTAGGCAAGGAGTTGATATCGATTAACGGGGCCAGGGGGTTGTGAATGAAGCTGCTGCCAGAGCGATAAGAACAGGATAAAATATCTTTAAAATCTTTTCCTTGGCGATGATGGCAGATAATTTCCTCGATGATAGGTTCGCCTTCGCCTCGGACCACAAGGTCAACAGCCGGGTGGCTTAAGACTTCCTCTGGGAGAACGGTCCCGTGAATCCCGCCAAAAACAATCGTTGATTCGGGAAAGACCGATTTAAGGAAATCTGCGAGCTGGTAGCCGCGGCTGACCGTTGGCGTCAAGCAGCTGAGGCCAAACAATGGTTTTTTGTGGTCGACCAGTTCAAGAAGTTTTTCGCGGGTCACTTCGCCCACTTCTTCGTCGATGATCTTGACGCGGTAATTTTTTTTCTCGAGGTAAGCTGCGATGTAAGCAAGCGATAAGGGGATGCTTTTAGCGATTAAGAAATTAAATGAATGCAAGACATTGCTTTTGGGATTGATGAGGATGATGTCGTACATAGTCTTTTGCCAATTGAAAATCGTTTAGCACTATCATGATAGCAGAAGGAGTTTGGCATGGCAAAGGGAAGATGCGCGGCAAGAAGGAAGGCCTGAGAAGAACGGTGGTGGCGGAGGCTCTGGTGCAGGAATAAGGTTCTTTTTCTTCTGGATTATTGCTTTTTGAAATAGTATAGTGAAAATCACGAGTGGAATGACCCTCGACATCGATGGCGCACAGGAGACTCTGATGGATCTAGCGAAAAAAATACTGATTGTTTGTGAGGACGCCGCTTTTAAAGATCTCTGGACTGAAATCTTGACAGCCAAGGGTTTTCAGGTTTTTCTTGCTCAAAATGGTGTGGAGGGGATGGCCAAGGCTGATGAGATCATCCCTGATCTTATTATTTCAGATGTTTTAATGGCGCAGATGAGCGGCAGTGATTTTTATAAAGAATTGCGTAAACGTTATTACGGCAAGGATATTCCCTTTCTTGTTTTGCTTGAACGGCCAAAGATGAAAGATTATTTTGATGCCTTGGGCGTGAGCGGATTTATCGATAAGCCAGTAGACCGTGAGGTCTTGCTTGCGCAAATTGAAAAAGTTTTTGCCCCAGAGGATCCTGAAGCAAGAATCGGAAGGCAAGAGCGAGTGCTGGTGGTTGGCCGTTATGAAAAAGAATGCGTTGAACCCATGATTGCTCAGCTCAAAGAGCAAGGGCACTATACTGATTTTGTTATTCAGGGTGAACAGGTTGTTTCCAAGGCTGTGATGTTTTTGCCGTCGGTTGTTCTCATCGAGAGCCGGTTGTTGGATATGACGCCAGCGGCTGTCATTCGTATTTTACGGCAGATGCCTCAGTTTAAGAAGATTTCTATTTTGATTTATAGTTTTTACCATAAGAGCGAGCTAAGAATCCTGGACGATGTGCATTTGCGTGAAGCTAACATGCATTATTTTGTCCAGGAATGCATCGAGGCTGGAGCCTCAAAATATATTGGGCCTTATCAGCCGCAGCATTTCAACGATAAGCTTAAAGCCGCGTTGAGCGCAGGCAATGTTCTTTTGATTGATGATGATGCAGGGATCGTTCACACTCTCAAAAGAGTTTTAGAAAATAAAGGCTATAACGTTTTTGCAGCAGGGGATGTTGATACAGGACTTGAATTAGCCAGGAACATGAATCCAGCGTTGATTGTGTTAGATCTTGTGATGCCTGGTAAGAGTGGGTTTGAGGCTTTGCGAGAGCTTAAAAACTCAACCATGACCAGGGATATCCCTGTGATGATGTTAACGGTTGAGGGAGGAGATAATGAAATTCAGAAAAGTCTTAAATTAGGGGCTGAAGATTTTATTGTTAAGCCTGTGAATTTGCATTTATTTCTAAAGCGCGTTGGTGTTTTGCTCAAGAAGCGTTAATTGAAGGAAGGGTATTGTAGGGCAGAGATTTTTGTGTTGAACAGGGGCCATCCCGTTTTACGGGATGGCCCCTGTCTTTTTTGTCAGCGGATGTATGCTGCAAAGCATTTAAAATTTTGGCATAGGGGGAACTTTTAAATAGGATGCTTTGTCTAATAGGCAAGAGCGTCACATAGATATTGGCGCGCAAGGCGTTAACCAGGGTGATCGATTAAAAAGGGAGAAAGTAAAAATGAGCAAGAAAGTTTTCTCAAAAAGATTTTGGCTGGTTATAGGTTTTGGTTTTGTTATGATGATGCCATCCACAGCCTTTGCCTTGGGCCGAGGAGGGTCTCACGCGATACCACGCATGAGGCATGATCATCATGCAAGGCGATTTTATCGGCCAGGTGGTTTTGGTTTTGAGATCTTTTTTGGGATGCCTCGGATTGGGACCGTTGTTCGGGTGATTCCTGCTCGGCATCAAAGGATCGTGACGGGAGGTGTGGTTTATTATTACTATGATAATGTCTATTATCAGGAGTGTCCTTCTGGATATATCATTGTTCCTGCGCCAGCCGTAAGGCAGAGCGTTGTCGCAACGATTCCTGTTGGGCAGGCGCAATTATCTTCGAGTGAGGCCATGACGATCCATGTTCCTCAGTTAGGTGGTGGTTATGTTCCGGTGACATTAACAAAATATAAGGATGGTTATCTTGGTCCCCAGGGGGAATATTATCCTGGGAATCCAACAGTGAACCAGCTAAGAGTTTTATATGGGAAATAGATGTTCTTAGTTTGAGCCTTTGCGTATTCAGGTTATAATGAAAGTGCTAGTTTACCTTAAGGAAGTTTTTAATACGTGTGTTCCTTTAATAGTATAGAAAGCGAAGAATGAATAATATTGCCATTCATGTCGTTGAAAAGGCTGCACAGGGGGACATGGAAGCCTTTGAAGAGATTTATCGAGCCACGAGTGGATTTGTTTATAATGTTGCCCTAGGCATCATGCGTAATGATGCGCAGGCCCAGGAAGTGACCCAGGATGTTTTTATGAAAATATATCGTCAGTTAAAGAATTTTCAATTTCGCTCATCTTTTAAAACATGGGTTTATCGCATTACTGTTAATACCGCGATTAATTATTGTCGTCAATCAAGACGGGAACAAAGAAATAAGGTTGACCAGGAACATATCATAGAAACATTGCCGAGCTCAGAATCAGCTGCGCAAAGGGCGATCCAGGCGGATTATCAGGGGAGGCTCGATGCCTTGATGAGCATTTTGAGCCCTGAACATAAGGCATGTTTGGTTTTGCGGGAGATTGAGGGGCTGAGTTATCAGGACATGGCTACTGCTTTAAAGGTTCCCGTGAATACGGTACGATCGCGCCTCAATAGGGCACGCCAGGCTTTGATTGAAGAAGCAAGAAAGGAGCCGGAGAAAAATGAACTGTAAAAAGATTGCACAATGGTTAAGAACAGATTATTTAGACGGTGAACTTTCTCAAGAAGAGGGGTTGTTGGTTAAAGAACATTTGCTTGGTTGTTTGCAATGCCGACAGCTTGAAGAGGAGCTGCGCCATCAGCGGATTTTTTTTCAAGAAACAAAACAAAAAGAAGTTCCGGCACATCTTTGGCGTAACGTTCAAAACGCTATTCTTCGAGAGAGGTTAAATGAAGGCAAGGCTACGCCCCATGGCCTTGCTGAGAGGATCAAGGACCTTTTTGTTGCGCGACGACCGCTCTTGGTTTTAGGCAATGCCGTTGCGATGATAGCTTTTGTGGTGCTTTTTACGGGCACGGTTATTTATCATCGACAAGTTGTGAGCAAGGGAAGTGTTGCGGAAGTATTGGTAGAATACAGCTTGAGCAGCAATGATAGCTTTGTTGATGATTTGGGAACAAATGTTGAAGAATACTTTTTGTAAGGAACTTTTTTGTTATTGGATGTGTCAAAGTTAGTGAAAGGGGGTTACGATAATGAATATCATTAAGAGCGTGTGGGTGGGTTTTATCGTCATTTTATTGATGACAACTGCGGTGTCTGCGCAGCCGTCAGAGGAGCGAGGAGGAAAAGAAAAGTGGCGCGCACAAGAGAAGGAAAAGTTTTTTAAGGAGCTGAATTTAACGCCACAGCAGCAAGAGAAGATCGAGGAAAACCGTCAAGCTCAGCGCGATGCCATGGTCAAAGCGCGTACTGCGATGGAAGAAAAACGCGCAAGACTTCAGGAAGCGATGAAAGATCCCGCAGTGACCAAGGCTACGGTTGAGCCTCTTGTGAATGATATGAAGGCGCTCCAGGCGCAGATGATCGATGGCAGGATTGATGGTATTTTTGCGGTTAAACAAATCTTGACGGCGGAGCAATTTGTTCAATTTCAACAGATGATGGAAAAAAGAAAGAAAAAAGGTAAAGATCGGCTTGGAAAGAAGTGCCAAGAACGAAAAGAGCATCACGAGGAAGAGTAGGCTATTTTTGGTTAATAAGTTTATTGGGGCGGGCCTTGTAAGGCCCGCCCCCTTTTTTTTGTTTTTATTTCTTTTCGGATAGAGGGTCAATCAACTTGAGGATTTTGATATCATTATCTTCATAAACGATTTCAAAATAATTTTGATTGTACAGGGTTTGGGAAAGATCTTCCTCGTTAATCTTTTCGACATCAGGAATCACGGAATCTTGCTTTGTTAGAAAGACAACGTGCTCAAGAAGTTTTTTGGATACGTAGACATGAGTGCAGCCGTATCGACGTAAAATCTTTTCAACCTGCTTAATGTCTTGGCTGGTATATACAGAATAAATATCTTTTTGAACAGCCCACTTATCTTTTTTAAAGACACCCGGAACATTCTTAAGCGGAAACATGGATCCCAAGAGAGCTTTGCCGCCACAGATCCCAGAAAACATTTGAGCTGTGTAGTATTCAGCTAGGATGCGATCGGTAGGTTTGGAATTGGCCCGAAACCATTGTGCAGCTTTGATGCAGGAAATTTTCATGCCTGAATTTCTAAGCCGAGAGGAAAGTTTATAAAGAAAGAGTATATCGTAAGTTAGCGCGCAACAAAGAATAGCCACCAGTATGATCCATAGAGATTTTTGTAATATTATTTTTTGGCGTGCAAGGAAATGAGCCCCGTGGCTTAAAACAATCCCAGCGCATAGCGCTAGCGGTTGGGTCAAGAAGACATAAAATCTAAATCCTTCCAAAGGTTTTAGGAAATTATTCCATGCCCATTCGGGGTGGCCTAAGATCTTAAGAAACCCTTCATTGTGAGACTCAAGGAATGGGAATAAAGCCCAGAAGAGGGGAATAAGATAAAGGGAAAGGGATGATAGGTTTTTTTCTGAACGTGCCGCTAGAAAAAGAACAATGATGAGGGAGGCATGGCCCAGAAGGCCTGATGTGATTCCGTATTCTTTGAAGTATTTGAGGCCTTCAGCAAATCCTGAGCTCGTTGTTAGTCCTTGGGTCCACCACCAGTAAAGGTTTGTGGGTAGCCACCAGTTGATCGTCATAAGCTGGCTTAATATAATTATGGCGATCAGATAAAAGCTATCTGCTATTTTTGAGCGACGCCCGAGGATGAGATCGGAAGAGCACACGTCTGAACTCCAGTCACGAGTGGATATCT
>CALGLP010000014.1 GCA_937930175.1 uncultured bacterium | reverse complement strand
TTTGATCTCATGCAGGTATTTCATAAGAGCATAAAAGTAATTGTGACGAGCGTCTATCCTGTTGAAGAACAGCGGAAAATAATGAAAGATGCCGCTGACTATTATGATAAAGCCCAAGGTGTTGATATTTTACTTGAGAAAATCAAGAAAGTTGAGCGCAGCATGATGCCTTTGGGCACGATACTTATCATCGAAGATGAATTAAAAATCAGGAAGTTATTTCGGAACCAACTGGAGGATCTTGGATACCGTACTCTTGAAGCTGAGGACGGAGAGTCAGGGCTCGAATTGTTTGCTAAAGAACCAAAAATCGGATTAGTTATTCTTGATATCGCGCTTCCTAAAAAGATCGGCATGAAAGTTTTTGAAAGCATCAAGGGGAGGACTCCTCCGGCAAAAATTATTGTGTCCAGCGTCTTTCCGAAAGATGATCAGCAGTCTTTGATTAAAGAAGCGAACGATTATTTTGATAAAGCGGAAGGAGTCGAGTGCCTCATAGAAAAAGTTGAACGGCTTCTTAATGTCGGCAGCGGGAATTAATCATGTGCCCGTATTTTATAACAGTTCAGAATGAATATATTTGCCAAGGCTCCTCAGGAAATGTTTTTTCTCCGCACCAGAGGCGGCAAGAGGAATATTGCCGCGATGGTTTCACAAAGTGTGTGTTTTTTCAATTGAAGACAGGGTGGTTTAAAGGATTAAGAGAGTCTGCAGCGGACAAATATGTTCAATTAACCCGAGGTGTTGAATGAATTTTGCTCTACCGGAAAACCTTTTTCTTCCTATTTTAGTCCCCGTCTTGATTTTTCTTGCGCGGGCGGCCGATGTCAGTATGGCTGCTGTCAGGATTATTTTTGTCAGCCGGGGGATAAGGGCATTAGCTGCTGTTATCGGTTTTTTTGAGATGCTTATTTGGCTTATCGGCATATCTCAAATTATGCAGAATTTGAATAACCCGATCAGCTATATCGCTTTTGCAGGCGGGTTTAGCATGGGAACTTTCGTGGGCATTACGATCGAGCGAAAAATCGCCATAGGTAATTTAGCCGTCCATTTTATAACGAGCAAAAATCCCGCTAGTTTATTGAGATATTTCCGTGCGAAAGGATACGGTGCAACAACGATTGACGGGCACGGTACGGCTGGGCCGGTGAAGATTATTTTTGTTATTGTGCGGCGCAAGTTGTTAGATAACGTTTTAGACATAATAAAGAGATTTGATCGAGATGCTTTTTATACCATAGAGGATGTCAGAGGCGTGGCGCGCCTTAATCCGGTTATTTAGGAGATTGAAAAATCAGCGTCGTGGAAAGAAAATTCAACATTTTGATCGCTGATAAGCAGTATGACCCCGGTAATATCTTCAAAGAGAGGTTGAATGAATCCGGTTATCATACGGTTTCATCGTCTGCTTATTCGGAAATAATTGATTTGCTGGCTCAAAAACGCGTGGATCTGGTTATCGTAGGCATTACAGCAACGATTGAGATTTGCGAGAGCCTAATGCGAGAAATTAAAAAGATGAACTTAAAGATCCCTGTTATTGTTGTATCGTCGCGTCAGGACATTCGAGGTAAAGAGCTGTTGATAGAGCGGGGATTGAAAGATTGGATAAGCCAGCCGTTTGATATGGATTATGTTAAACGAAGGGTAAAAGACATACTAAGCGTTTAATAAGATAACCGATATCAACCTTGGGAGGAGGTGAGCGGCGATGGGGATCATGTGGCGATCGAAAAAAGGTAAAAAACGCAAAGGACGATAAGCCTTCATAAACTCAATGGGCCTCTTGCGATTGCAGATTGACGCAGGAGGCCCGTTACTGAATTCGCTAATTTTCAGCCATATACCGTAATACGAACGATAGTTTGCCATGAAATGTAATACTACGGTATAAGGCTTGGTTTTATAAATTTTCAGAGGATGCTGGAGCATATCAGATTGGCCGATGGGATAAATTAGCTGGACAGGAAAACAAATTAAAGGAGTCATAAAATTATGAAGAGGAAGCGGTTTGGGATGCTTAAACTGATTGTAGCTATTCTTCCGAAAGGAAAAATAAAAGTAATAATGCCCGTCCTTAAAGACGCCGGGATTTTTGGCGCTACCGTGCTTTCCGGCAAGGGGTTGTGCACAGAAGAAGGCAGAGGTAAGGTTGGGTTGCCGATTGATTCATTGCGGGAAGTCCTGATTCTTTTGACGCTGGAAGGCAACCAGGAGAAACTCGTCAAAATATTGGAAAAGCAGTGTAACTTAAAAGAACCGGGAAAAGGTATTCTCTTTGTGATGAATGTCAGCCGGGTTATTGGATAAGGGGGTAAAAATGACAAATAAAACTATTTATATTACTGATAATGACATGCGAAGATTGCGGGAATTGATAATGGTTGCGAGACAATTCAAGAAAGAAGAAGAGAGATATTTGCAGGAATTAGAAGCGGAACTGGACAGAGGCAAAATCATTAAATCTCAAGATATTCCTTCGGACGTTATCACGATGAACTCGGAAGTTCATTTGCGAGATTTGAACACAAAAGAAGAAATAACGTATCAATTGGTTTTTCCCGATCAGGCCGATGCAAGTCAGGGGAGGGTTTCAATTTTGGCGCCGATAGGTACGGCGCTGCTTGGATACAGCGTTGGGGATATCATTGAGTGGAAGGTGCCCGCGGGTATTGCGAAACTGAAGGTTGAAAAAATTATTTATCAACCGGAAGCGAACGGCAAAGATCTCTCTTGATATTATAAGCATCATAAAGCAGAAGGGGGGTGAGAACCGATGGGGGATAAAGTCGCGAATAAGAAGAAAGCTAAAAAGAGAAAGAAGTAATGGCTTATATAAGAATCCTCTTGCGAGATCTGTTCTTGCGGGAGGATTCTTATAATTTCGAAATATTTTACCATGATAAGCGATGAAAGGTTGCTTAATAAGAATATGAAAGATATAAAGAAGGTTGGTATTGTGCTCGCTTCTGACGACCCTGAAACCTGCTGGGTTGCGATACGCTACGCCACGTTTCATCTTGCGGAACAAAATGACGTTAAGATTTATTTTGTGGATTCAGGCTTGAGATGCCGCGATATGAGAGGCGGAAAATACGATATTGTGAAATTAGTAGAGTATTTTATTACGGCAGGCGGCCAAGTTTACATATGCAATGATCGGGCAGATTTGAAGGCCTATTTAGTGAGCCAGTTTTCTTCGTATTTAAATAAGAAAGATATTATAGGCATGAGCGATGATGATAGATTCCAAAGCGTAATGACAAAGGATATTTACATACGTAAATTTAAAAGAATAACATAGATGAGTCAATAGGACGAACAGACGCACACCGCGTCTGATTAACAAGCGCCTGATTTTTTACGATCAGGCGTTTTGTTTCCCCAGTAATCGTTTTTTAAAAAATATTGACTAAGTGACGTTTACGCATAGAATACTAAAAATACGAAATAAGTATTCTATGGTTCCGGAGGCTATTATGAATAACAATTCAGTTAGGGAAAAGATTTTAATGGCTTCAGAAAGACGGATGATCAAATTTGGCTATCGAAAAGTTACGATGATGGAAGGATCTATGCTTGGCAGGGGTGAGCAAGAATATAAAGACGAGGTGGCTGTAGAGAATGGGATCAGGGATGTCTTGGAAAACAAACGAAACATCGCCTTTCTCTTTCTCTCATCGCAAAATATCGATCGGTTGGTTTCGGCATATAAAGCATGCCGTAAGACGGGAACGACTTTTGTAATTGATCTATATACGGCTTTCATTTTGCACAAGCTGGGAGCGAAAACCAAGAGCCTCCCGCAGTTCGACTGGCCGAATGTCCGGGTAAAGTTCTTTAAGTTTCATGCGGATAAAATAGCGGAAGCAGGCCACGAGAAGCTTCTGTATTTGTTTAATAAACGCAAGATTGAGATGGATGAGATTGACCGGACGAAGGAAAAGGTTCTTATGATTCTGCGGGATAATTCGCTGTTTCCCCGAGTCGTCAGGCATATCAATCCGGTCAAGGGTGCCGTTATCGTTTATTCAATGTGGGAGGGGTATCTTACTGATAAGTTTCGGGCATATTGTAGCGATAATGGCATAACAATTAAACAGGTGCATACCAGTGGGCATGCGGTACCGAAGCATCTTGTCGCGTTCGCCAAGGCTGTTAATTCAAAAAACCTTGTTCCGATTCATACGTTCCATGCGGATCGGTATGCCGAGATGTTCGATAACGTAAAGGTTTTGAATGATGGAGAGCTGTGGGAGATTCCCTCATGATAAGACGATTTCCATTTCCTAAGGATGACGGCAAGGATGATATTAAGAAACGGCTGAATTCATGGATTGAAAAGCAGAATTTGACCGAAGAAGAAACTTGTTGTGCTTTGGAGGAAATTCTAAACCAAAAGAAGAATATCGCGCTGGTCAAGAAAAACGCTAAGAAAGCAGGGTTCAAGCTCGAGCGATTTATCAGCAACAAGGCATTGGAAATCTATTACGATATTCTGAAAAAAGGCAGAGGTGTGGGGTATATATCAAAGGGGTGGACAGATTCCGGGTTCAGGGTTGGCGAGTATTTTGAACTGGAGAAGGGAGCGCCGTCTTTTAAGGAAAAGTTTTATAGCATTCACAAATTATGCTCGGGGAATTTGATTAGCATTGGCGTGACCGAAAAAGTTCCGGGCAAGGTAGGCATAAGTTTGGAAATAGGAATTTATCAGGGTGGCTTTAGTGCCAAAGTTTTGAAGAGCGCGGTTGAAACGATTGATGAGACGACGCAGAAGATTCGGCAGGTTATTCGTGATTAGTAAGCCGATTATGAATCTCTTTGATGCGGGCTTCGCGCTGTTCTGGCATCCTGAGAGCGGCGATACGAAGCAGGGTTTTACCGGAGAATCGTTTAAGCAGGGATTGATCTTCGGCCGTTTTCGTGGCTGGTGAAGCGCAAAGGACAATTTTAAACGGCGTTTCGAGGAAGCTGAAAATTCGATTTTTTTCACGTTTGCGCAACAATTTGTGAACCCCTTTATGACAATGGAAAGAACATGAGACAAAAGAGTGTTTTAAAATTACTTACGATAATGTTTTTAATTCTTGGGATCGGGTTTTCGTTCGTTTTTGCGCAAAGCTACGCGCAACAGAATGTCGAGGTGATCAGGACTGCGACCTCCGCTGATGGCACAGTGATCAATTATTACGAGCATGGGCAAGAGGGGTCGGTACTCGTGTTCGTTCACGGATGGAGCTGTGACGCGAGCTACTGGAGAGAACAGGTCGAATATTTCAAGCATAAGTATCACATGGTTCTAATTGATTTGGCTGGGCATGGTCGTTCTGGGAGTGGGCGTGAGAATTACACCATGGAAGCTTTCGGTCAGGATGTGAAGGCGGTTGTCGATACTATTGGGGCAGAGAAGGTGGTCTTGATCGGTCATTCCATGGGGGCCCTTATAATAGCACATGCGGCCCGCTTGATGCCGGAGAGGGTTGTTGGATTGATTGCGGTTGATGATCTTCAAAATGTGGAATATCCTTTAGGCGAAGAACAATTCAAGGAGATGACCACGCCATTCAAAGAAGACTTCAAACAGGGTGTTAGAGGTTTTGTTACAGGGATGTTGCGTTCTGACAACTCGCCGGTCAATGAATGGGTGATCTCTGATATGTCTTCGGCAGATCCCAAGGTCGCGATCAGTGCAATGAACGGGTCATTGGGCGGGTATCTGACAGGTGATGTGGCAAAGCTGTTTGATGGATTGGATGTTCCGGTTGTGGCTGTGAATTCCGATCTTTGGCCAACCGATGCAGAAGCAAACAGACGGCACATCAAGAATTTTGAGCTGATCGAATTGGATGGAATGGATCATTTTCTGATGCTTAAAGCACCTGAGCGTTTTAACCCCGCACTTGAGCAAGCTGTTAAAATGCTACTTAAGAAAAATAAGTCTGCGCTCTAATAAGCTTCAAAAAGTAATCTATTTCTTGCGAAGGATTGTTGGCAATAAATGAAGTCTGGCAAAGCTTTTATTTAGTGCTGATCTGATCTATATGTGTTTGGCGTTGTTCCGGGGTGTTGAGAGCGGCGATGCGGAGTAGGGTTTTACCGGAGAATCGTTTAAGCAGGGATTGATCTTCGGTCGTTTTCATGATAGAAATAAAGTCATCCGGGAGCTTCTCAAGGATAGTCATGAGTTGCGTCACCCGGGCCCGGGTGACGCCGAAATGGCGACCGGCGGCAGTATACGTTCTTTGAGGGTTTTCGGCTAGGTATTCTTGGACCCGGACGGCCATGGCCACGATGTTCTTGTAAACAGGGGCTGGCGGCAGGGGCCGGGAGGGCAAAGGATCGTATAAACTGATCGAAGTCCCGCGGCCGCGGTGCCGGAACATTCTCACAAGTATCTGTATTTCCTTGCACTTAGAGAGGCATCGTGGGGTGCGTTTTGAGTCCATAGTGGGGAGCCAGTTTGAACGAAAAAGGTCAGCGTAAGCTGGCCTTTTTTGCTAAATAGTTTCTTGAGATAGAAAGAACCTTATGCGAAGCATAAGGTTTTGACCGCTAGTCTGAGCGCGGAAATAGCGCGCGAAGACAAGGAAATGGTGGCGAGTTAGAACGAGCCATCAGGGTCCTCGCGGGGGAGCCATTGAGATGAGCCCATCGGAGAAATCCGATGGGCTCATTCTATATCTACGTATTCCTCGACGACAAGGTCGCAAAGATTTCCCACATAGCGATCTCTATCGCAAAAAAAAGATAGTCAATATGTGGAATCTGGCGCCCAGGACTATCTCTTTATCTCTGATTTTATTAGTTTGGCTTCAGTAACATTTAATGTGAGGCCATGCGCATCAATAAAATTATTTGCATTTGAGGCGATGGGCGGGTATAATTGTATCAGGAAATGAAGCGATTAACTTGTCGAATCATATCAAGGATGGGGTTCAATGACGGCAAACAATTCAAAATATATCTGGCAAGACAAGAATTGGCCCAGTTTTACTTGGGACAGTGGTAGACTTTTGCCTCTTTTAGGGAAGGCACGGCAGACCCAGGGAAAGATCCTGGCTAGAGCTAAAAGCCTTGGGCTTTATCTGACTTCTGAAGCGCAGGCAGAGATTTTGACTGAAGAAGCCCTCAAGACATCAGCCATTGAAGGCGAAATCCTGAGTCGAGATTCTGTCAGATCATCTGTTGCCAGGCATTTGGGTTTGAGCCAGGCACCTTTGCCGCGGTCCGAACGCCATGTTGATGGATTAGTGGAAATCTTGCTTGATGCGGCAAGAAATCACGATAAGCCGCTGACCGCGAAAAGGCTTAAAGGTTGGCAGGCTGCGTTGTTTCCGACAGGTTATTCAGGGTTGCATAAAATTCGTGCGGGTGAATGGCGTGGCGGAGATGTACAGGTTGTTTCAGGCCCTGTCGGCCGGGAGAGAGTTCATTTTCAAGCTCCCCCGAAGGAAAGGCTTGATAGTGAAATTAAGGATTTTCTTAGCTGGTGGGAGAAAAGCCTTGGCCGGGAAGAGGGTTTTTTGCGGGCAGGAATCGCGCATTTTTGGTTTGTCACGGTTCATCCCTTTGACGACGGCAATGGCCGAGTGACCAGGGCCTTGGCCGACATGGCGCTAGCACAAGATGAGAAATCGCAAGTGAGGATCTACAGCTTTTCATCTCAAATTATGGAAGAGCGAAATGCGTATTATGATGTCTTGGAGAAATGCTCAAAAGCAGGCCTTGATATTACCGAATGGTTAGAGTGGTTCCTGGGGTGCTTGATACACGCGATGGAGAAGTCGGAGATCATTATCGCTAAGGTTTTGGCAAAGGCGGAATTTTGGCAGATGCATAGCCAAACGACCTTAAATGATCGGCAGCGTAAGGTGATCAATCGCCTCTTGGATGCCGGACAAGGGCAGTTTCAGGGTGGCCTAACAACAAGGAAATACGCCTCGATGACAAAGGCTAGTCGTGCGACAGCTTTTCGTGAGATATCGGATCTGGTTGACAAAAAAATCCTGGCTCAGAATCCACAGACAAAAGGCCGTAACGTCAGCTATGAACTGAATTGGAGATGATGCGTTAATATCATAGGGCTAGTTCTTTGAGAGATAGATTTTGTTTCGCAATTCGTAAGGGTCACCAAATGGTGACCCCTCTTTGTATTGCAGGGCTTGTAATCTCAGCTCAAAAAGAATTAAACGAAGCAGGAACGTCCTTGAGCCCGGGCCTCTTTCAATTAATGATTCCCAAAAAATAACCTTGTGTTATCATTGTTTTATGGCACGCCAGCAAATCGTAGTGTCATCCTATCAGCATCTTCTTGGCGCTATCAAGCTCGCCTTATCGCAAGGGCTTTTAGCGGCGCAGAAAATCCTTGAATTTGAACGATTAAAAACCTATTGGCAGATCGGCAAGCAGATCAGCGTCGCTATTGACGCTTCAAAAGGTGAGCTGCGTTTAGGGGACACTCTTTATCAGAAAATTAGTAGTGACCTTAACCGCGATTTAGGCCTTGATCTAAGCCCTGATGCGATTGGCCGCACAATCCAGTTTTATAAGAATTATCCACGTTTTCCGGAAAAAACAACATTGACCTTTAGCCACTACATTGCTTTGCAGCGTGTTTCAAGTGCCTCGCTTCGCTTGAAGCTTGAACAAAGCGCGATCAAGGAGAATCTGAGCGTTGCGCAGCTCAAGGATGAAATAACCAAGGCAAAAGTAAAGAGCTCTGATGTTGCGCAAAGACCTCAGAAACGTCTTGCGTGTGAACGCGGTGAACCGTTTGTCTATTATCTCAAGCTCGAGAAATCGCAGAGCGGCCAGGAGATCTTTCGCGTTGATTGTGGTTTTAAGATCAGCACAGCGATCCCGAAAGGGGCTTTTCTCCCTGACCAGAGTCGGATTGTGCGCTCTGTTAAAGACAATGATCATTATACGATCCATTTATACAAAGAAGGTCGCGATAAAATTTATACCTATGCCGCAGTTGTCACGCGTGTGGTGGATGGTGATACGATGGATGCGCGTATCGATGTTGGTTTTGGGATAGGGCTTCATGAGCGCTTGCGGTTTAAAGGAATTGATGCGCCGGAGATCAATACGGCCCAAGGCCGTTTGGCTAAGAAATTTGTTGAAGAGAGTTTGCGTCCTTGCCCTGTGATCGTTATCCGTAGCAGTAAATCGGAAATGTATGGACGCTGGCTAGCGGATGTTTTTTATTTGCCAGGCTGTGAGGATCCCCACATGATCGCAGCCAAAGGGGAATACCTTAATCAAACCTTGCTGGATCAGGGTTTGGCGCGATTGTATCCCTAGGAAATTTCATAACGTCTCTCTTAAGTCCTTATCTTATTTTTACACGGATTAATCTTTTTATCACAGTATTAATTATTATTGTATATCTATAGGTATATGTTAAAATTTATGAACTTATCGAAGCGTATTTTACCATAACACAAGGAGAAAAGATGATGCAACGCACACTCAGATGGATGGTGATTTCTGTGTTAGGGGTTTTATTGCTATATCCCGCCGTATGTTCAGCAGATAGCCTTAAGCTTTCTCTTGGTAAGGAGCGAGGCGATACGTGCATTGAGCCTTTCGACAAGACTGTCACTACTCGATACCAGCCGATGTCTTTTTGCGTGGCGCTCACGAACAACCCATCTTCCTCACAGTCTGTGTATTGGAAGGCTGAGGCAGGTGGTATCGCTTCTTTGTCTTTTGAATTAACCTCTGAGCAAGGTGAGACCTTTGTTGTGAGGCCCAAGAAGAAGCCGATAAGATCAGGACAGGTTATTAGTGATTATTTGCCTGCGGGAGAAACCTTCTATAAGGTTATTTTAGCGGATATGAATACATGGGAAAATATACCTGTGATGGAAGAGGGTCAGTCTAAAAAGTATAAAGTGCGCGCGATTTTTGATAATAACTCGTCAAACATATATTCTGATTATTATACTGTCATCTTGGATGGGAAATAGGTGATGACGACACGTACATAAGGCAGGATTTAACACAGAAGGAAAGAAAGATATGAACAATAAAACTCTTCCTCTCATCAAGCGTAAGGCCTGGAAAGCGCTTAAAGTTCACTTTAAGCATATTGGTAAAAAGCATTTGCGTGAACTTTTCGCAAAGGACCCCAAGCGCGCAGAACGCATGACGGCCGAGGCTGTGGGGATTTTCTTAGATTATTCAAAGAACAGGATCACTTTTCAGACTTTGAAATTATTAATCCAATTGGCAAAGGAATCTGGATTAACGGCGCATATTGATGCGATGTTTAGTGGTCAGAAGATTAATATGACGGAAGACCGCGCTGTTCTTCATGTGGCTTTGCGCGCGCCTCAAGGGGCAACGATTCTTGTCGACGGAAGAAATGTCATTCCTCAAGTTCATGATGTGCTAGACAGAATGTCTCATTTTTGCAATCGCGTGCGTAGTGGCGAATGGAAAGGCAATACCGGTAAACGAATTCGCAACATTGTCAACATCGGCATTGGTGGTTCTGATCTTGGGCCGGTTATGGCGTATGAGGCCCTGCGTCATTACAGCGAGCGGAGTATGACGTTTCGATTTGTTTCCAACGTTGACGGAGCTGACTTTGTTGAGGCGACTCAAGATCTGGATCCTCAAGAAACACTGTTTATCATTTCTTCGAAAACGTTTACCACGATGGAAACCATGACCAATGCCCAGAGCGCTCGGGAATGGTTGCTTCAGGGATTAGGTCAAGACCCCAAAGCCGTAGCGAAACATTTTGTTGCGGTGTCGACCAATGCTCAAAAGGTATCCGCGTTTGGCATTGATACGGCGAACATGTTTGGGTTTTGGGATTGGGTGGGGGGACGCTACTCCATGGATTCAGCAATTGGTCTTTCAACGATGCTGGCGATTGGTCCGGATCATTTTCGCTCTATGCTTGATGGCTTTCATGCGATGGATGAGCATTTTCGCACCGCACCCTTTGAAAAGAATTTACCGGTTTTGATGGGGCTTCTCGGTATTTGGTACAGCAATTTCTTTAAAACCCAAACGGTTGCGGTCTTGCCGTATGAAAATTATCTTAAGCGATTTCCGGCTTATTTACAGCAGCTCACCATGGAAAGTAATGGTAAGCAAGTTACGCTTGAGGGCAAAAGAGTTGCCTATGAGACAGGCCCTATTTACTGGGGAGAACCAGGAACGAATGGCCAGCATTCCTTTTATCAGTTGATCCATCAGGGCACGCGCTTGATCCCATGTGATTTTATTGCGTTCGCCCACGCCTTAACGCCGATCGGACGTCATCATGATATCCTCTTGGCAAATGCTTTTGCGCAAGCCGAGGCATTGGCTTTTGGAAAGACAGCAGAACAAGTTAGGGCCGAGGGAACAGCAAAGAGGCTTGTGCCTCATCGGGTCTTTGAAGGCAATCGTCCATCTAATATGATCCTCGCCGATCGGCTTACGCCAGATATTCTTGGGAAGCTCGTTGCGCTTTATGAACATAGTGTTTTTACGCAGGGTGTGATTTGGAATATTGATTCTTTTGATCAATGGGGTGTCGAACTCGGAAAGGTTTTGGCCCAGTGCATTATTCCTGAACTTGAAAATACGAATGCGCCTGAACTGAAGCATGATGCTTCGACGAATAATCTTATTTGCCGCTATCGGACAATGAAGAATTTATCATAACGAGAACGGAAGAAATTAATCGAGAACATAAAGTGATGATTCTTGTAGTAGTTCACGATGATCACGTGTCGCGTTATGCACATCGTCTGGTGCACATGGTTGTGGAAGAGTAGATGTTAGCAGAGACTCTTTAATCCTTTTTAAAAGTTTTGCTAGTTCTTTTCAGAAATTATTTTATGTGAAAAAAATATTGTAAATTGTGTTGAATGAAAAAAAATTATGGTAGCATAAAGAGTAAAAGTTTAAGCAGGGTAACTATTTTTTGAAAGGATCAATCATTTATGATTATGAAATGTTTTAAGATGTTACTTGTTTTTGTTGTTGCTTTTTCCGCTTCAGGGTGTGCGTTGCTTGGGGCTGCGATTAGCGCGGGTGCCGCCTACGGTATTTCCCAAGCCTTTAAATAAGTTTGCGTAGTTTGTTTAAAAAACCTTAATTGTATATAAAAATACGATGGTGGTTTAATTTAGTCGTATCCTTATAAGGGCCGGCAGAGAAACTCTGCCGGCCCTTTAATTTCTAAGGTATTTTTTAATTTTTTTTGCATCTTTTTTAACCCTTATTTTCTAAATTTTTGTGAGTCTCGACTCATTCCTCGACGATAGAGAAATATTTTAACAGTGTATCTTTTTATTTTAAGAAAGCGCTTTCTTGGACTCTCTCGTAATCCCCTAAATTAGCGATAGCATGTGCTATATTTACTGTAGATTTAATAATGTTCTTTTTCAGGTACTGTGAAGTTCGTAACCATTCTCGAAAAGGCAAACTCGCTGTAAGCGGGGGCGCAAAGCCGGAAGGACAACCGGTTGCCGAAAGAAGGAATAGATTTCTAAGGGCCCTATTCTCACACTTCGAGAATAGGGCCCTTTTCATTACCCTGAAGCGATCCACCAGAGCGCCAGGGTAAGGGGACTTAAAGAATAACTCCTCTTCAAAGGGAGGCGGAGTAAACTCGTCGGCCAAGGCATGAACGGCGGACTTATTAAAAAAAGGAGCGGGAAATGATTTTCAAGAGATTAAAAAAGATAACAGCGTTAGTGATTATCACGGTCTTTACCATGACCAACATAACCCAGGCCAGCTTGGCCCCTAGTGGAGCATTTTCAAGGAATAGAGCATCGGGCTCCAGCGCTGCAGCGGGGGGAGGCGCTTCAGGCATCTCAGTTGTGTCACCTAATACCGGCAATACTCCGGATATTCCCCTTTATGTTCCAGGCCAGTTAATCATCTCTTATAAGGAAGTCAACCCGCAAGGGGAGTCTGTGCGCGGTAACGCCTTGCTGACAGAACACAGCCTTATTGCTGAAAAAATCAACACAGAGCTGAATGACGCGGTTGCCGAATACGAACCCATTGCCAAAGTCTTTGTTGAGAAGATTGTGCAAGAAAACAAAACTGAAAAACAAATCTTCCAGGATGTCGCCATTGAGCGCGCTATGCGCAGAGGAGAGCCGCTGGCATCCGCGATGTCAAAATTTGCCCAAACAACACAAGGTGATTTTCAGTTCTCAAAAATGTTGAATATCAAGCTTTCTGACTCAAATGCTGATGTTCTTGCGGCTGTTCAAGAAATAAATGACACGATTGTTTCCGCAAACGGTAAAAATTATAAAATAACAGCAGAACCAAATTATATTTATCAAGCTAATTTTACCCCCAATGATTCTATGTATTCCCAGCAATGGGCTCATCCCAAAACAAATGCGCCAACAGCTTGGGATGATGAGCAAGGGAACGCGGATATTCGTATCGCGATAATTGATACAGGAGTTCTAACCACGCATCCGGATCTTCAAGATAATATTTATGCACCTACAGGGCAACTACTTGATTTTGTCAACATGAACCCTAATTATGTAGTAACCTACCAGATTCCTAATACTCAACCTCCACAATATTATACTTATACTTACTCTCCAGATCCTAACGTTACAGAAGATTATGCCATCGAAGATACCGATCCAGCAGACAGGGCAGGCCATGGAACCCATTGCGCAGGCATTGCAGCCGGTAAAGGAAATAATTCTATCGGCATTGCCGGCGTTTGCTATGATTGTAACATCCTACCCTTGCGTGCCGGTTACCATATACGATATTTGGATAGCAGAGACAATAATTTTTATTTAACCGACCTTCTTCGTAGCGATTTTATCATTAAAGCTGTTGAAGCGGCGATAGCTAATGGTGCAGATGTTATTAGTATGAGCTATGGCGGAGGGAGTTACTCATACAGCATGGAACAGCTCTACACCCAAGCTCATAATGCCGGCATAGTTTTAGTGGCTGCTGCTGGGAATGATGGTGTACAAGATCCTTTTTACCCCGCAAATTATAATTATGTCATATCAGTCGTTGCAACAAATTCTAATGATCTAAAGGCGAGCTGGTCAAACTATGGAACATGGGTTGATATTTCAGCGCCTGGAGTCAACATTAAAAGTACTTATGCTTCAGCATCTGGGACAACTGTTGCACCTGGCTATGCAGGAATGAGCGGCACTTCGATGGCTGCTCCGTATGTTGCAGGTCTTGCCGGGCTCATATTATCGAAAAATCCGTCACTGACACCTGCGGAAGTGGAAGCGATCATTAAAAACACAGCAACCAATATTGATGGTCTAAATCCCGGATTCGGGGGTCTTTTAGGTGCTGGTCGCGTCAACGTTGCCAACGCGATAGCAAATACGCCAGAACCTCAAGGATCCAACCAACCTCCGATTGCCGTCAATGATAGCTATACCACACCAGAGGATACGAATTTAAGTATTTCGGCGCCAGGCGTGCTAGGTAACGATAGTGACTCCAATCCAGGAGATACCTTAACCGCAGTGGTGGTCACTGGACCTGCGCATGCACAAGCAGGCTCTTTTAACTTGGCATCAAACGGATCCTTTAGCTATGCACCTGTAGCCAACTATAACGGTGCAGATAGCTTTACGTATAAAGTCTTTGATGGAACTGTCTATTCAAATATTGCAACAGCGGCTATTAACGTGACCGCGGTCAATGACGCGCCAGTAAACACCGTGCTTCCTGTTATTACGGGTGTTTTAAAGAGTGGTGAGACGTTGAACGTAAGCCAAGGGACATGGACAGATCCTGAAGTAAATACGCTTACCTATACCTATCAATGGAAGAGAGGCAATGATGCCGCAGGAGCAGGCGCGGTTAATATTGCCACAGGACAAAGCTACGTCTTGACGTCAGCTGATGTTGACAAGTACATCGCGGTTGTTGTGACCGCCACGGATAACGGAACACCGCCAGCCAGTGCTCAGGCGAGCTCTCTGTGGGTCGGTCCGGTGGAGGTAGCTGCAAATCCCAACCAACCTCCGATTGCCGTCAATGATAGCTATACCACACCAGAAGATACGAGTTTAAGTATTCCGGCACCAGGCGTGTTAGGCAACGATAGTGACTCCAATCCAGGAGATACCTTAACCGCAGTGGTGGTCACTGGAC
>CALGLP010000013.1 GCA_937930175.1 uncultured bacterium | reverse complement strand
GACTTAACCCAACATCTCACGACACGAGCTGACGACAGCCATGCAGCACCTGTTCAGGCTCCTGATTTGACAGGTCGATCCCCTTTCGGTTCACTACTTCCTGTATGTCAAGCCTTGGTGAGGTTTTTCGCGTAGCATCGAATTGAACCACATGTTCCACCGCTTGTGCGGGTCCCCGTCAATTCCTTTGAGTTTTAATCTTGCGATCGTAGTCCTCAGGTGGAGCACTTAATGCGTTAGCTGCGGCACCGGATCAAAAAGACCCGACACCTAGTGCTCATCGTTTACAGCTAGGACTACCAGAGTATCTAATTCTGTTTGCTCCCCTAGCTTTCGCAATTCAGCGTCAGAGATGGCCCAGAAAGCTGCCTTCGCCGTTGATGTTCTTCCCGATATCCACAGATTTCACCCTTACACCGGAAATTCCGCTTTCCTCTACCATCCTCAAGTTTAACAGTTTGAAAGGCAGTTTCCCGATTGAGCCGGGAGATTTCACCCCTCACTTATTAAACCGCCTACTTGCCCTTTACACCCAATGATTCCGAGTAACGCTTGCCACCTCCGTATTACCGCGGCTGCTGGCACGGAGTTGGCCGTGGCTTATTCGTTAGGTACCGTCAGTTCTAAGCTTATTAGGCTTAGCATTTTCTTTCCTAACAAAAGCAGTTTACGATCCGAAAACCTTCATCCTGCACGCGGCGTCGCATAGTCAGACTTTCGTCCATTGCTAAATATTCTCGACTGCAGCCTCCCGTAGGAGTCTGGGCAGTGTCTCAGTCCCAGTGTGGCTGACCATCCTCTCAGACCAGCTACCCGTCAAATGCCTTGGTAGGCCATTACCCCACCAACAAGCTGATAGGACGCGAGCTCATCCTTAAGCGACAGGCCTTGCGGTCCCTGTCTTTAATCCCTTCTTCATGCAAAAATGGGATACTATTAAGAATTATCTCCGTTTTCACGAAGCTATGCTTAACTTAAGGGCAGATTACTCACGTGTTACTCACCCGTTTGCCGCTATCAAAAAGCATCCTCTGCATATCCCCTTGCGGTTCAACGCAAATTCAACTTTAAGATCGCTCGACTTGCATGCCTAATCCACGCCGCCAGCGTTCACTCTGAGCCAGGATCAAACTCTCCAAAATAAACTTGGCAATATTTCAAAGAACAAAGTCTTAAAATGTTATTTAATCCTGTATATGTAGATGAGAAAGGTTAACAGAACAACCTTTCCTTGTCAAGATTTTTTTTATTAAATTAATCAAGAATAGAAAATCAAAGGACGTGCATCACTACGGATGTCAGTATACATGGTTTTTCTTATTTTTCAAGGATAAATTTCTGCGCATTCTTAAAAAGAATCGCCTCCTTGTCCGCCTGGGAAAGAGAAGCGTGCTCGATCATAGCGATCGCCGCAGATAGCTTTTGGTTGGCGGGATAATCACTGCCAAAAAAAAGATGTTCCGCATTGACAACTTCAAGGGCGCAAAAAAGTGAGGCTGCCGATTGGGAACCGCTGGTATCAAAATAAAGATTTTTAAAGAAATCACTGGGGAGCGCGCCTAAATCCTTAACAAAATTTCGCCCTCGTAACATCTGATACGTATTATCAAAACGCTCTTTAACAAACGGCAGCACCCCGCCATAATGCGCAAAAATAAATGTCACTCCTTGAAACTTATGAAAAATATCTGCCATCATCATTTTGCCAATCGTCATAGAGACATCAAGCACATACTCCAGGACGGGGGTAAGCAAGGGATCCTTCACGCGTTCTTCCCCAATCGGATGGATAATCTGGGGATGAACATGGATGGGCATACGCTGCGCTTGAGAGAACTCATACAAAGGAAAAAAAATCTCATCATCGAGGTATTTTCCTTCATAACTGGATGCAAGAGAAATAAGCCTTAGCCCAAGACTTTGGATTTCTTTAAATTGGCTTAAAAATGTTTGCGGATGATCAGCTGAAACAATACCAGCCCCAACAAAACGATCTGGGTGCGCACGCACAATGTCAGCTATTTTTTGATTATAAATCTTACAAACCGGGTCCCATCCACCGAGCTGAAGATGGGCATCCGTGGAGGGATAAAAAAGGAAGGCTTTCTCGACACCCAAGGTGTCCATGAACTTCAATTGGCGATCAATATCAGACCAGTTGACCTTGAAGAAAGTCGTGTGCTGAGCAATCTCTGGCGGAATATAGTGGGCATGAAAATCAATGATTCCAGACATAGCCTAGAGCATAACATTTTCTTTGAGAATACGTTCAACCTCGGTCAAGGCTTCCCTTAATTCCGCGATCAGATGAATATTCATCGAAACGCCCTTGGATGTTGGAACCATGGCCTCTGTCCCCTGCGTCATGGTCCAGGTGCGGATATCAATGAGATCGTTTCCTTTGTATTCACGAATCCCAACGCGGATTTCCTGGAATTTATTTTTCTTAAACGTTTTAACTGTTTTATCCATGCTACCTCACCCTCCCTTCCTCTTAAAATTATTTAGCCTGCTTCTGGCTATAATCAATCACAGGTTTGGTCCATGGTGTTTGCTGATTAATCACCGCAAGCTCCAGAGGACACGCATTAGCCGGCATAGACAAGGCAAACATCACCATGTCCACAACTGTTTCCGGTGACATCAAGCGATCTTTTTGGTCCTGTGTAATATGATCGAGTTTATCGGTAAGCCCTGTATCCACAACGCCAGGTAAAATCGATGTTATCTTAATCCCATGATCACGCATTTCCCAAAATAAACCTTTTAAGAACGCACGCAAACCAACCTTGAGAGAACTATAGGTAACAAATGTTTTAGGGATCGGATCGCAAAGCGTTGAACCCGAGACCATGCTGATGATCGACCCTTCTTTACGCTCAATCATGTGAGGGATTACCAGACGAATCAAGCGCACATACCCTAGGTAGTTAGTATGCGCCAAACGCTCAATATCTTCCAGAGGCTGTTTTTCAAACGGATACTGGCTTGAAACGCCGGCATTGTTGATCAAGATATCAATCGTGCCAAATTGCTTGAGCGCCGTATTCGTTAAATGCTGCAGGTCTTCAAGCTTGCTCACGTCGGTCGGGACGCCAACGACCTTGCCGTGAGCACCTTTTTTAATTTCATTAATCGTCTCGTCTAGCGTCACCTGCGTACGCGCGGCCAGAATAAGATTCACACCTTCTTGGGCGAGTCTTACGGCAATCGCCTTGCCAATACCCTTGCTCGCACCTGTGATAATTGCATTTTTTCCTTTTAAATCCATAATACTCATCTCCTAAAAATTTTAGTTTGTCTTCGCTAAAACTAGCGAAGCGAGTTCGTCCGCCAACAAATCAGTGGCGGACTTAGTTATCCTGAGGGATAGCCTTCCTCAAGAAAAAAGTTAAACAAAGAATAAAAAGACCAATCACAAAAAACATCCAACCAAAACTTTTCTGGGCAAATGGCGTGCTCACCATAAAGCCAATCCCGCCAGCTAAAAACCGCACCGCCGAATTAAGGCTTGCGACTTCTGCACGATGTTCTTCAGGAAAATCGGTCAATGCTGTCGATGCCCCATTGTGTCCGATCGACCAGCCCACGGCTGTGCCGCACAAAACAATCACTAAGACAAAAAGCGGATAATGACCAACCAACAACATCGAACACATTCCCAAAAGAACAAGGCCGATCAAGCACGCGAGAAATCGCCCTTTGTGATCAGAAATGTGTCCACCGATCATTTGGCCACAAAAACCTGTCACCGCCATCACAACAAAGAACATACTGATCGTAAACTGATTCAAGCCATAATCCCGGCTTAAATAAACACCAAACCACTTATGAACCCCATAATACAAAGAGCTGATTATAATAATAAATATAAATATATTACGGATGGTCTTATTATATATAATATTAAAATAATTAATAGAATTTTTTTCTTGAGAGTCTAGATCAGGCGATTTGATAAAAAAGGCCAGAAAAGCAGCTAAAATGCCGAGCGCTGAAGGAAAATAGAACAACCATCGCCAGTGCGCAACTCCGCTTAAGAACACTCCTACAATCGAAGCCATAAAACTACAGCCAAAAAAGAGCCCAACCAGCCGTCCACGCATATTCCTTTCAAACATCTTCCCTATTAAAATCAGCCCTAAGGGAATAGCCGCAGAACCAGCAAGACCTGTAAGCAATCGAGGCAGAAAAAAGAAACCCATATTATATGCCTGAGCGCAAACAAAATTGCTTACAGCAAAAATCACCATGGTAGCTACCATAATAAAACGAAAGCTGACATAGCGCGCCAGCGGCGCATAAATAAGAGCGCCAAGCCCATACGGAATCAGATAGGATGGAATAATATTGGAAACAACAAGGGCGGAAAGATTAAGATCAGCGGCAATTGAGGGAATCGCAGCTTCAATGGCTGCGACATTGAAGGAAATCGTAAAGCAGTTAAGGCACAAAAGGCCAAAAACGAAGCCCCTTGAGCCCAATCTTGTCCTATCACCTCTATCGGCGTAGTCCGCCGAAGCCTTCACCTTGTCTTGCCAAAGTGCTTGCGCCTTTGACTTCGACCTGATTTTCTTTAGTATGAATTCTAGAAGGGATCGGGAGATCTCGGTTTCCGCTAATTTAAAATTAAGGAAAGATCGAGGCGCTGAGTTGTCCGCGCCATTCTGGCTGAGGCGGACGAACTTGCGATTATCGATTTTGAGCCTCTTGTTCAATAACAGCCTTAAATATCTTTAAATTATGTTGGGAGTGCTCATTGACACCGTTGATCACTTGCTCGTCGGTAAACTTGGCTTTCGGGTCGACTTCAAAATCCTGGATCCAGGTCATCAAGATCCCGCCTTCAACTTCGGTGTAAAGCCAGACAATTTTCATGTACCTAAACGGAAACGTTGGCTCATTCTTTTGCGCATACGCAAATTTGTGCTCCTTGAATAAAAGACGAAACGATGTCCAGGATTGGCCTTCGTTATTGGTCAAGCGAAACTCAATGCGATTGCCAACACGGCTTAAAACATCGGCTTTGACGTATTCCCCGCCAAAAAGTTCTGTCCATCGCTCAATATGATTCGAGGTGTCAAAAACTTTTTCGTACGGTGCGTTAATAATAATGCTATTGACGGTGTGTCCCATATCAGTACCTCCAGAAATTATTTTAAATTGTTAATCAACCATCGCGATTGCTCTACACCAACCAGCACCTGCGTGGCGAACTTTAATAGGCAAGCACGACACCATAAACCCAAACGGTTTGGGGATCGCGCCCAGATTGCCCATACGTTCCATGTGGCAAAATTCCCGACGACGACCAAGAAAATGTGATGGCCAAATCTTATTCTTATCTTTAGTATCCAAGAATTCTTTAAACATCCCAAAACACGGACGGTCCAAACCAATGGTATCAACCCCCATCATCTTGACGCCCTGATCCAAAAGATACTCCACGGCATCGGGCATCATGCCAACATACTTATTCACGTAGTCATCGCTGCCAAGAAGTTTATCACCACCAGTGTAAATCAAAACAATGTCCATCGGTTTGATTTTGTAATGAATTTTTTTAAGCGCGGCAACAATGTCTTCTTTTTTAATAACATCCGGAAATTTCATATGTGTAAAATTAAGAACAACGCCAGGGCCGATGCACCACTCCAGGGGCACATCCTCGATCATCTTCGCGGGCTTGCCTGCGCACTTACTTCCATAGTGAAATGGCGCATCCACATGCGTGCCCATATGCACCGAAGAATTCACAATCTCCAAAGAAAGCAATTCCCCATCGGGAATTTCCTCTGCGGTCGCGACGCGCTCGCCCTTGGCAAAGCGTTCTTTGCCGTTAGGTTTTTTACTCATCATGATTTCATTAAAATGTTCCACGCCATAGGCATGGCTGATGCGCTCAATCTTGGCCGCATGCGTCTCGACAAGGGTATCGTCAATCGGCAAACTTAAATCAATAATTTTCATAATAAAATCCTTTTTTTACTCGTGAATCGTTATGCGTGAAACGTATTTTAAAAAACTTTTATCACTTCATGCTTCACGATCGACGAAATACGCTACTGCGCTCCTTGAGCCTTGATAAACGCAACAAGCTCATTAAACGTCTGCGTTTTCTTAAATTGATTATTAGGGATCGTCAAATTGAACGCTTTTTTAAGAGCCACCGTGATCTCCACCATTTCCGTTGAGTCAATACCAAGCGCGACATCAAGCTTCACATCTTCTTTAATCTCATCTGGCCCAATATCTAAAACATCTTTAAAAATACCTTTAACTTTTTCTTCTACGCTCATGCTTACCCTCCAAATTATTATTAAGATTATTTAAAAAATACTTTAACTTGACCTTCAATATAATTATAAATGCGCAACGACTTGTCCCTTATCCAACTCGGAAAGTCTCGAGCGATCTTCTCATTTGCACAACTTTGACGATCTTCAGCAACAACTACGTTTCCTCCCGAAAGATATTCAGAGCCTTTTGGCATGCCAAATGGATCTATGAAATAATACCTATCCAAACAATACCAACCCACAATAGCAAGGCCTACAATAAAGAGAACTGTGAAAAAAATAAATGCTTTTGAACTCATACACTATTCATCCTTTCTGAGGGTCAAGACCCCGGCGGCCTCACCAATAAGAGGTCTCATTCCAGCTCTTCATTCATCAAAGGTTTGGACATTTCTTCAATATCCCCATAATGGCACGACGTACACGCACCTTTTGGAGAAGCAACATCCATTCGTCTTGACAAGCGCCCCTCCCTGTCTGGATCCTGAGCCTGAGCATTTGCCCGGGTCTCCGGCACATTAAAAGGCTCAGGAATAAGATAGCCTCGCATGATTGTACGCGTTTTCTGAATTTGCGTTTCTAAAAAACAAGCAAATCCCGCAACCACGCCAATCATCACAATCAAAAAAACAATCACGGTGATCCAATGCTTGCGCTTGAAATTAAAGAAATTCATTTTCATTGGCCTTTTCTAAAACTAAAACACAATTGATCCCGCCGCGTCCGCGATTAATCACAAGAGCATATTTGATTTCTTTGCTCTGCGCTTTATTAGGACAATAATCCAAATCGCAATCAGGATCCGGATGCGTCAAATTGATCGTCGGTGGAACTGTTGCATGCTCCATGGCTAAAAGGGTCGCCGCAACATCCACAGCCCCACAAGCTCCCAACATATTACCAAAAACAGACTTAGGCGCAGACATAGGGATCTTTTTCGCATGCGCACCAAAAGCCTTTTTGATACCGCGCGTTTCCGAAATATCGCCAATCGGTGTCGCGACACCGTCCAAACAAACATAATCAATCTGGCCAGGCTCAAGCTCTGCGTCATCAAGGGCGAGTTCAATCGCCCGCGCGAGCTGAAGTCCATCACTAGCCGGTTCGATGCGATCAATGCCATCCGTGGTCGTTCCATAGCCAATAATATATCCATTAATAGGCACACCACGCTTTTTAGCACGTTCTTCCTTTTCTAGTATAAGAATACCGGCGCCTTCGGCAATAGCCAAACCATCACGTGTTTTATCAAAAGGACGATAGGCAGTCTCTGGGTCATCATTTCGCTTGCTGAGAACACCCGACGTATTGCAGCACAAAAGTCCATACGGCGACACCGGTGCCTCCATGCCCCCCGCCAAGATAAAATCATTTTTTCCATCGTTAAGATTTTTCGCACCATAAGCAATCGCCATCAAGGCACTCGCGCGATCCGAGACAATCGTCTTGCTATAGCCTTTCATTTTATAATGAATGGAAATCTGCCCCTGAGGCGCGGCAGGAAACCATGCCGAGGCCATAAAAGGACTAACCCCCTCACGCCCCTCGATATACATATCGCGTAGCTCTGTTTCAGCGTAGAGCCAACCACCAATCGCATTACCGGCAAAAATACCAGCGCGTTTTAAATTTTCCTTTTCCATGTCAAGCTTGGCGTCTTGAATAGCAATTTCTGAAGCTACAAGCGCCATATGCGAAAAAACATCAATTTTCTTCAGAAGTCTCGACGATACGTTGCTATAAGCATCTAGCTCATGCACTTGTCCGGCGATACGCGATGGATATTTTGACGCATCAAACCGTTCTATTTTCTTAACCGCTGAGCGGCCATGGCTAATATTGGCCCAAAATTTTCTTTCATCGATCCCGCTGGGGGACACAATGCCCATTCCTGTAATAGCAATCTTCTTCATTGAAAAACCTTTCTTAAAAATGTGTCATGTGATATGTGTCAGGTGAAATGTAAAACAAAAATCAACGCCCGGAATGTCAACCCTTGTCATCGACAGATCGTATGAGTCTATAGACCATATTACAAATCTTCAAGCACCTTCCCCTTAACTGCATCTCAACATCAGGTGAGATCTCTTTTTGCTTTAAGGACAAACTGATCATCGGAATACATTCCCTAGCAGAATCCAGGGCATAATGATAAAACTGTTTTCTCCCCCGGGTTGTTTTCTGACTTCCCTCAGCGATGTTATTGCAGATGGAAAGCGCAGCTCTCCTAAATTGATCTCCCAAAGAATACTGGATCTCTCTTCGAAAACCATTCGTAATTTTAAATACATCATTCGCAAAATCTAAGGCTTCCTGATACACATCAAGCTTTTCAAAATCAAAATTATATAGATGATAATTCACACTCACTGTCTTTTCTTTGCCTCTCACATATCACATCTCACATAACACATTTTTACTTATACCTCCTTAATACCATCGACGAATGCACTCCAGAAAAACCACTCGAAGTTTTAAGCATACAATTGACAACCTTAGGACGCGCGACATTGGGCACATAATCCAAATCGCATGCCGGATCAGGATGCACCTGATTAATGGTTGGCGGCAACATGTTACGTTCAAAAATCAACGCACCCACCGCTAGCTCAACACCATTAGCGCCAGCTAGAGGGTGTCCGATCATAGACTTGAGCGAGCTAATAGGAATCTTGTACGCCCAATCCCCTAACGCCATTTTATAGGCATTGGTTTCAAAGACATCATTTTGTCTAGTCGACGAGCCATGTGCATTAATATAATCAATATCTTGCGGCTTAATGTCTGCATCTTCCATGGCCAAAACAATACAATCCTTCATCGGTTCGCCATCAGATGGCAGATCCGTCATGTGATAGGCATTGCACGTTGTTCCAAAACCAATGACCTCGCAATAGATCTTGGCCCCGCGCGCCTTGGCGTGCTCAAGCTCTTCGAGGATCAAAATGCCGCAGCCTTCTGAAATAACAAATCCATTGCGTTCATTATCAAAAGGCCTCGAGGCTTTTTCAGGTTCATCATTGCGCACAGCCAAAACATTAACCACATCAAAAGCACCAAATGTAATGGGCGTGATCGGTGCCTCGGAAGCACCAGTAATCATGATATCGATATCGCCATCGCGAATCGTTTCAAAAGAAAACCCGACAGAATCGGTCCCCGCCGTACACCCCGTTGAAATCGTATTGCAGATTCCTTTCAGGCCATACTTCGCCGAAATCTCACTCGAAGGCGTATTAAACATCGCCGCGTCGTAAAGATCCGGTCGCACCTTGGCCGGATCAATGGCTTCCTTGCCACTGTCGGTCACAAGCGCAAACTCTTCTTCCATATATTTGGTGCCACAAATCGCATTGGCAAGCGAAACCCCCATGCGCTCTTTATTGACTTTACTTAAATCCATCTTGGAATCTTCCAGCGCCATGCGCGCCGCAACAACAGCAAATTGAACATAACGATCCATACGCACGGCTTCATCGTGCGTTAGTCCAAGCTTGTGCGGATCAAAATCCCTGACCTGCGCCGCCACCTGGGTCATGAACATCGACACATCAAACTCCGTAACGCGCTTGACGCCGGAAACGCCGTTGATCATACCCTTCCAGCAAGCTTCATTGCCAATACCATTAGGTGACACAACCCCAACTCCTGTCACTACGACTCGTCTTTTTTTCATGGGTAAACTTTCTTTCATACGTGAAACGTATTTCGTATTGCGTGAAACGCGCGCTTCACTCTTGCCTGCCGACAGCAGGCTTCACGCTTCACGATGCACATTATCCTAGCTTAAAAATCTTCTTCACGTCTTCAACACTTGTAAATTTTCCTGTCCGCTCAACCTCATGCACCAAATCCACGATGCGTTCATTGAGGGGCACATCCTGGCGCATTTGTCTGGACAAACGAACAATCTCACCGTTGATAAAATCAATTTCACTTGTCCGCTTGCGCATCACGCTTTGCAAAATTGAACCATACACCGGTTCCTTGCTAAGCGATGTCAATGTTTTGTGCATGATCGCCGCCGCTTGATCAAGCGGCATGGCCGCAAGCCCATCTATTCTATCAACGGGAAAATCAGGTAACGACACCAGTTCAATATGCGCCCGCTCAACAACGCCCAGGCCCTCTTTCAAAAGCATAATGCTCGCACGACAAAAATCCATATCCGCAAATGTTTCCTGCATCGACTTCCCTAGCACCGCGCAAAGACAATTATTAAAATTCACAAAAAGCTTAAGCCACTTCATCCCCATGATATTGGTTGAAACAACAACGGGAAAAGCCTTCCCCAAGGTCTCCGCGATCTCATGGGTCTTAGGGTCAACATTCGTGAAAGGTTTTCCAATGATCCAGCTTCCTTCAAAATTAAAGATCACCTGACCAGGATTGATATACGTTGCGCCAAACATCACAATACTTGAAAACATCTTTTCCCGCTCAAAATGGGAGCTCAAGATATTATCCGCCTGAACACCATTTTGGCTCGTCAAAATAAGACCATGATCTAAATATTCATGATTTGCATGATATGCGTCTTCGAGATCCTGCGTCTTGACCGTAAAAATAACAAGATCATAAGGCTTGTCAAGATGCGGCAAGGCCCTAATTTTAAAATGCTCGCTTCCATGAACAGCTCGGACAGTCAACCCATGCTGATTAATAAAATCAACCTGTTCTTTTTTTCCAATCAAGACAACATCCAAGCCAGCTTTGGAAAGAAAAGCTGCTGCGACAGATCCAATGGCACCAGCGCCAATAATTGCAATGCTCATAATGAACCTTTGTAGCGAAGATAGAAAATAGAAGTTAGAAATGAACGATTAAGAATTAAAAAACCATTCTTCAATCCATTTTCTTTCCTTTTCTTTCTATCCTCTCCCTTCTATTTTCTAATTTCTTTTTTATAATCAAGCCCCACGTCATCCATCAAGCGAATCATCATGCTGAAGAAAGCCTTAGGGACTTCGCTTAAAAAAGCCTGAACCACATCGCCTTCTTCAATCGCCAACGCCCCACGCGCTTTGGCGTTTTCCTCAGCTTTCAGAGGAACAACTTGTTTGGTGATCTCGCGATGGAACAAAGGAATTTTAGAAATCATCAGTTCATACTTCTGCTGTGTTGTTTTTTCCCATTGCATAACAAAAAACCCTCTTTCTATTTGTCAATGTTACGAATCAGCGGGATACCATTATCACCCGAAGGAATATAAACAGTTGTGTGATTTGGGCTTTCCGCCATTTTCTTTTGCGCCTGGATCGCCTCTAATTGCAAATACGCGGGCGTCAAAGTCTTGTTGATGATTTCCTGGGCCTTGGCGATCCCTTCAGCTTCGATCACGCGACGTTCAGCTTCCTGTCTTTCTTTCTGAAGAACAAATTTCATTTGTTCAGATTCTTGCTCAAATTTCAGCTTTAATTCAATGGCATTAGCCACGGTTGGAGGCATTTTAATAGAACGAAGAAGAACTTTTTCTAAAATAACCCCACGCTCAGCTAACATTTCTTTAAGCTCGCTATGAATTTTTTGTGAAATTTCTTCACGATTAGACGTATAAAGAGCTTTAGCTTCATAACCTACCGTCGCGCCTCGGCATGCTGAACGGAACTGGGGCACAACAACGATCTCTCGGTAGTTAGTACCAACGCTTTGATAAATATCACTTGCCTTAGAAGGATCTAGACGATAAAGAATCGAAACATCTAAAGCAATGGACAATCCCTCTTTGGAGGGAACAGGCATGTTTTCGGTCAATTCCTCGGTCTTCACATTCATCAAAACTAAATTCGCAAAAGGGTTAATAAAATTGAGTCCTGGCTTTCGTTCATCCGCAGAAACTTTACCAAAAATATCATAAACGCCAACCGTACCCGCTGGCACAACACGAACACAACGCACAAGGACAACAAAACAGATGAGCCCAAGGGCAACGAGAACAATCGCCAAGCGCCCTTTCCTAAAAAAAGCTTGCGTAAAATCCATATCGATCACATTAGGATTACGCCTTGACCCCTGGCTCGTTGAAGAAATAAAAAATATAACAAAAACAACGATCAAAAAGAAGATAAATCCAGACATGCGCCCTCCTGTGATTAAATGGTTAAATAAATATTTCCTGAAATACTTATCGCTTAAGCCGAAGAACGCTGTTCGAACTTTGCGATATTGCTCATAAAATCTTTCACGCACAATTTGGCTAATAGATCATAATCGCTATCCATGATCCGATGAATACGCTCAGGCTTCGAATAAAATTCCCGCATGCACCAGCTTCCCAAACGCCCCACGTCTTGAATCGAAAGATGCTTGGTCGGAATAACAGGTTGATGAAAATCCCAATCTTTTAAATTAATTTTTTGCGGATCAATCCATCCGTAAGCGATCGCCTTACCCCAAGGCTGAGAACCCGGAACAGGGATCACATAATCCAACGCTAAAATATCAGGATCGATCTCTTCAGCGACTTGTAAGCGTTTCTTGATCGCCGCTTCATCATCATCCTCAAGCCCGATCAAAACCGTACCCACCGTAGCAATATTGTTGGCTCGAAAAGTGTCCACCGTCTTTTTAATTTGAGCCAACGTAACACCTTTACCAAGCTTCTTAAGTTCTTCATCCGATGACACTTCAATGCCCACAAGCCCCATAAAAAATCCAGCTTTGGCCATCAAAGGAACAAGATCGAGCTGATTGGCCCAATCATCTGCCCGACCTAAACAGATCCATTTGATCTGATTGCCCCTTTTTATTTTCTCTTCACAAAATTGCCTTACTTTATCCTTACTCACATTAAAGGCGTCATCTTGAATCACCACGACCTTGACGCCGTATGTTTTTTCCAGAAGATCAAACTCATTGCAAATTCTTTGCGCGGAAAAACCTCTCCAAGAAACAAAATCCGTCTTACTAAAACGCGGATCATACATGCTCCACTCATAACAAAAATTACATCCGCCTGGACAACCGCGCGACGTCATAAGTTCCGCAAAAGGTTTCCAATACGTGTGCCCCACATATTGATCCATAGGGAAAAGATCATACGCTGGCATCGGGAGAACATTTAAATCAGGAATCAATCCTCGATGAGGCCCGGCGCAAATCGCACCATCGTCGCCACGCGAAACAAGCCCAGCAATATCCTTGAACTCTTTTGTCTTATGTTTCAGATTGCTAAGAAGCTCTTCTAGCGTCAACTCACCTTCTCCGCTTAAAATAAAATCGATCTGAGGACTTCGTTTCATTTCTTCTTGATAGTAGGCCGAATACCAAAGCCCGCCGCACACAATCTTTGTTAATGGCAAAGCTTGTTTGATCAAACGAGCACTTTCATTAAAATGCCAAACGATGGCCAAGCCGCCCGTTGAGTGCAGCATATCCCCCATCATGACCACATCCGGCGCAGATTCTTTCACTTGTGCCATCATTTGATCATAAGTAAGGTCGAGGGCCTTGGCATCCAAAACGCTCACCTCTGCCACGCCTTTCATGCGAATATAAGCCGCTAACTGCGCGTAATATTGATTCGGGGCCTTATGTAACCCATGGGTAACCCAGCCTTGAATCGGTGGGGTAAGAAATAAAAGCTTCATAAATAATCCTCCAAGAGTTATAAGTAGCAAGTTTTAAGTTATACGGGTTTTATGAAACCCCATAACTTTCTTTACTATCCCCGCCATCTTTGTCATCAGAAAAATAAGCCCTGTCCGCGGGTCATGCAGTCAAAACCAACTCGACGCAAGTGATTTTCCGCCAGGTGTTGTGTCGCGACAGACATGCTTGATTTGCATGCAATCAAGCAAGCCTTCAACTCCTAATTCCCTGCCAAACCCACTTTGCTTGTATCCGCCAAAGGGTGCTTCGTTGTAAAATCCGCCGTAGGTATTGATCCAGACCGTTCCGCAGCGAAGCTGGCGCGCAACGCTATCGGCTTTTTCTTTATCCTTGGTCCACACCATGGCTGCCAGACCGTACTTTGTATCGTTGGCAATCGTGATCGCCTCTTCGGCGGAAGAGAATTTGATCACAGACAACACCGGACCAAAAATTTCTTCCTGCGCAATGGCCATAGAATTCTGAACATCGGCAAAAATGGTGGGCTCTAAAAACGCCCCTTTATCAAAATCGGCGCCCGCGCCGATTTTGCCTCCGTAGACCAACCGCGCGCCCTCCTTTTTCCCTTGCTCAATAAATTTCAAAACACCATCACGATGCTCGCGGCTGACCAACGGGCCAAATTCAGTTGTATAATCCAAAGCATTGCCGATCTTTAGGCGCTGCGCTTCTTTAGATAACTTGGCGACAAACTCATCATAAATTTTATCCTCTAAAAGTAAGCGCGAACCCGCCACGCACATCTGCCCCTGATTCATAAAGATCGACGACATGGTTCCGCCGATCGCGGCATCCATATCGCAATCCGCAAAAACAATATTGGGTGATTTCCCACCCAGCTCTAGGCAAAGTTTTTTGGTATTTGTTGCCGCAAGCCGCATGACTTCCTGGCCCGCTTGATTACCGCCGGTAAAGGTCAGCATATCAACATCAACTGATCTTGCCAATTCCTCGCCGACCTCGCGACCGCCTGTGACAAGATTTAAAACGCCTTTGGGTAAAATGCCTGCGATGATTTCAAAAACACGAACAACCGCAAGGCTTGCCACGCTGGAAGGCTTATAAACAACGCTATTGCCAGCTATCAATGCCGGTGCCACCTTCCAACCAAAAAATATCAAGGGATAATTCCATGCCGCAATAGCGGCGACAACACCGATTGGCTCATAGCAAACCTTGCTATCCACCGGCGCGGCAATGTTAAGCTTTCGCGCTTCCAATTCTTTTCGAATCTTGGCAAAATACGAAAACGTATCCGCACATGTCGGCACATCAATAAATGTTGTCTGCTTAATGGTCTTTCCGGTGTCGCGGCTCTCAATTTCCGCGAGCTCCTTAGCATTTTGACGAATCACTTCTGCAATCTTTTCTAAAGCCTGTCCGCGTTTCTCAACGGATAAAGAACTCCAAACACCTGAAATAAACGCCTGCTTAGCAGCCACGATCGCTTTTTGGGCGTCAACAGCCTTTCCCTTGGCAATTTTGGCAATGACTTCACCCGTCGATGGATTAAGAGAAGAAAGATATTCATTCCCTTGCGGAGCAATCCATTCATTGTTGATAAATAATTTGTGTTCGTTCATTTCCTTATTCCACTGGTGCTTGCTGCCAAAGCTCAAAAAGCCGCGAGCATGGCGCATACCATTTGGAGATCTTGGCAAAGTCACCTTTTAAGATCATTTTCTTTTGCGTCGTGGCTACAAAGGGATCAATTTCACGAGCAAAAACAGCACGCCAGACTTTTTCCGGCGCTGATACAACAAATTCAGCATTATCATCATTGCTCACGTTTTTGATCTTTCCCTTTTCAAAATCAAAGCAATACGCCTGGCCTGTCTCATCCAGTTTGACGGCCAGGCGCATCGTCATATTAGTCGATTCACCAAGCTTCTTTAATTGCTCATCCGCATTCACAAGGCGCACAATTTCATCGATCTGCTCTTTAGAAAACAGCTTAAATCTTTTAGACTCTTTTTGTTCTTTATTTTTACTTGAAACCTGAAACTTTTCACTTGAAACTTGTCTATATATTTGGCTCACCACATCCATCTTCACGGCCTCTTCCAGGCATTGGATCAGCAAAAAACAGTCAAAAAGGTTTTTGCCCATGGCCAAAACACCGTGGTTTTTCAAAACCATGATATTATTTTTCTTTAACGCCTCGATAACCGGCGCAATGTCAGTGACTGTCGGCGTAAACTGCGCGACACATTTAACCTCTCCTAAATAAAGCCTGGACTCAAAGGTGCTGGGTGTAAGCGTATCATTCACGTGGAAAAACCCACCCGCATACGTTAAATGGGTATGGATCACCGCCTGCACCTCAGGAAAATTCTTGTAAATCGCCGTATGCAACGTCTTTTCCGATGACGGCTTACCCTTACCATAAACGTTTCCCTCTACATCCGTCAAAACAATATCCGCGGTGCTTAACCGACCTAAACATGTTCCGCGACCAGTAATAAAATACTTTTTGTTGTCCACCCGAGAGCTGATATTGCCGTTTAACCCTGAAGCAAGGTCTTTCTCCCAAAGCAGTTTTCCAGATGCAATAATTTCTTTTTTCACGCGGTTGATGATCATAAATAGATCTCCGATAAATATGTTTTTGGGACATCTTCTAAGAGCGGCACAAACCCATAAATACCCTTGGCCGCAACACGCTTGCCCTCAAAGCTAAAAATATCTTTAGGATGACCAATATATTTCTTACGCTTGGCCGACGGAAAGGCCTTAACAGCCACCTGATGCTTTTTCGCTAACACGCTTAAAACAAGGCTCCCAACCTTAGCTAAAATATTCTGGTCACCTGGCTCCTGGTATGAAATCCAGACCTCCTTCACCAAATCTTTATAAAAAAGAAACCCAGCCATATTATCTGCAATCAAAACAGGTTGTATCCTATTCTTAATAAGTTTTGAGCACAAGGCCTTTGCTCCATCCAAATACGGCCGACCCTCAAGGACATACACTTTCTTAATCTTTTGTTCTTTTAAAAGATGAAAGAAAGCATCCTCAAAGACGCCGTTTAATAAAACAATCGATTTTTTCTCTTCAATTAACATTGATGGCAATCGCTTGTGTGATTAGATTATTGGGAATAACATCAAACCCTGGATAAAAACCCTTCACGCCTTTTGGCGTAATGCGCTTACCCTTAAATTTTAAAAGCTCGTCTTCATGGCGCACTTCAATGGGAATATCAGCGCCAGCTGGAATCTTATTCGAGGGCTGCGTCAACACATACACTGGAACGCCAAATTCTTTAGCCACAACAGCAATTTGATAGCTGCCAATTTTATTAGCGACATCTCCGTTGGCGCATGATCGATCGGATCCCATGACCACGGCATCAATCATATGATCACGCAACAGCGTTCCAACAGCGTTATCCGCAACGAGCGTGACATGTGCCTTGACCCGATTGAGCTCCCAACACGTTAATTTAGCACCTTGAAAATAGGGACGCGTTTCCGTTGCAAAGAAATTGATTTCCTTGCCCTTGGCCTTGCAAAGCTGTGCTGCCATGGCGAGCTCGCCGCTCACATTACAATGCGTTAAAATATTATTATATTGCATCAAGACATCCGCGATTCTTTGTACACGCTCCAAACGACGTCCACGGATACCTTGCAGGAAACCATCGATCTTTTTAGGAAGCACGACCTGCAAAGGCACATGACTTTCCATGTCTTTCTTAGCCCAACCAATAATCATACCAGTTACTTCTGCAAACGGAAATGTTGGACGGCTAGCATTAAGGGCTTGGGCTGTCTTTTGCAATTCAGCCATCAATTTCTCATCATTCCATGTCTTATTTTTCTTAAGTACCAATAAAAACGTGCTTAGCACAACTAAAAACTGGCCAAAGGCGCGGGTCTTCATCTCACGAATAACCTTGACGGCTTGCGCAACATTCTGAACTTTGACATAGCACATCTTTTCCGGTAACAGCGTCTCATCAAGGACAAGCAATGTCTTGCCTTCAAATTTCGCTGGCCAAAAAAGTGGAGATTCGGTCATAGGTTCCTTAAAGAAGTTAGAAGAGAGAAATTAGACGTTAGATTTCTCAAATTTCTGCCACGATTTCATTAAAACAAAAAGCATGGCTGAAATTTCCTCATATTCTTTTATTAATCTTTTACAAGTCAACTGATCGAGATATCTGCAAGATTCACAATAGTCTAACCACGTTTGTGTTTCTTCTGATGAACCCAGAGCATCATTTAAATGTCTTACAAATACATCTGGATATTTTCGCTTTGCATATCCTTCTCGAATGTTTGCCGAAACAGAACGCGACGATCTTAAAATCTGAGAAACTAAAGAATACTTCTCTTCAGCTGGAAAAATTTTGGTTTTCTCAAAGATGACCATCGCCACTTGAAACGAACGATTGTACACTTCCAAGTCTTTGCAGCATTTAATCGGCATTCGATCTTATCTTTCTTCTACCTTCTAACTTCTCCCCTCTAACTTCTTTATCAAATTAAGCGCTATCCCAATCGTTGATCCTTCAGCCATATAATAATTAGGATCCATAAAGCCCATTTCGCCGGTAATGATATTATCGCTGACGGCAAGGATCACCGCGGCTTTGACTTTATAAAGTTGCGCTAAGGTTAAGAAAACAGATGTCACCATGTCCACGGCGATACAACCCTCATCAACAGCCTTGCCGACATGCTCGCGCGTCTCGCGCAAAATCGCATCCGTGGACCACACCTTGCCTTGATGGACGTTAAGGCCTGAGCCTTGCGCCACATCGCTTAAGATCTTTGTCAGCTCACTATCAGCCTGAGTCTTAAAATCATTTTTAACATAATACGGGGTCACGCCATCGCCGCGCATCGCGGTTTCAGCCACGATCAAATCCCCGACCTTGATGTCTTCGCGCAAAGCACCGCAGCTGCCGATGCGGATCATGTATTGGGCTTGCGCATTGCAGAGAATCTCCGTCGTGATAGCCGTATCCGCTGAAAATCGTCCGCCATTGATCGCAGTCACCTTCGCTCCTGCGAAAGTGCCGGTAAACATGGAATATTCCATGAACGAAAAATTCTTAACCGGATTCTCGATCTTTTTCAAAAGACTATCGAGCCGCTCCTTGGGGCCTGGCACAAGAGCGTATTTACCGATATCTTGCGGCCTCAGCTGCACCATGTGCATCAAATCCTGGCCGGTCAAGTGAATGTCTTTACGCATTGTCATAAAAGGATCCTTTCTTTAAAAAAATAGACAATAGAAGATGGAAGTTGGAAGATGGATTAAAACTTTTGCCACCCTTTCATCAATTGATAAAGCATAGCGCCAATGGAAGCATATGTCTTCTTAAGAACAACTGCTTGCTTCTCTGGCAAATAACCACACTGACAACTAAAATCGATCCATGTTACTGTTTCTTCTGACGATCCAAGCGCATCATTAAGATGCTTAACAAAAACATCTGGATACTTTCTTTTAGCATACCCTTCACGAATATTGGCAGCGACCGACCTCGACGACATTCTTATCTGATTCACTAAAGAGTATGTCTCTTCTTTTGGATATTCTTTTATTAGCTGAAAAATTCTCATTGCAGCATCAAACGCCAACGCATAAACCTCTAAGTCTTCACACTTTTGAATTGCCATAAATCTTTTTCAATCCTCCAACTTCTAACTTCCATTTTCCATCTTCACCTTATCTACCCTCTATCTTCAATCTTTCCTTATCCACCTTCCCCAATCTATTCTTCGGCAATTCGGATAAAATCACAATCTCCTGAGGCACTTTAAAATTCGCTAAATGGTCTTTAGCAAAAAATCTCAACTCTTCTGCGGTCGCAAGGACGGAAGGCTTAAGCGTCACAAAGGCCTTGACCGCTTCACCACGCAGTTTGTCCGCAACCCCAATGACCGCGACTTCAGCAACCGCCACATGTTTGTGCAAGACGGTTTCCACCTCTGGGGCATAGACGATCTGGCCGGCCACCTTGATCATTTCTTTCTTGCGGCCAACGATATAAAGAAATCCTTCCTCATCAAAACGGCCTAAATCTCCGGTATGAAACCATCCGTTCCAAATCAAGCTTTTTGTTGTCTCAGGATCTTTGTAATAGCCATCCATCACGACCCAGCCCTTGATCACGATTTCGCCGATCTCGCCTGGCGCTAATTCTTTTTCTTCTTCATCGAAAATCCGTATCTCGCAATGCGGAGCCGGCTTGCCCACGCTTTCGATCTTATCGCTGTCCATGGGTGTCACAACATTAGGCGGACAGGTCTCGGTCATGCCCCAGCCGTTCAAAAGCCTGGCATTCGAACAGTTCTTGTGGAACAGCCGCATCATATCCGGCGAGTTTGGCGCGCCAAAAACCACCATCCAGCGAATCGACGCAAGATCAAATTTATCAATATTTTTCAATGTCAAAAATGCCATGTACATCGCCGGCACAACATGAAAACATGTGACCTTGTATTCTTGGACATGACGCAAAAATTCCACCGGATTAAAACGCTCCATCAAAACAAGCGTGATCCCAAATAAAAGGCAATTTTGAATATAGATCAGCCCTGCGATGTGGCTTAACGGAAGCGCACAGAGTTTCACATCCTTATCACTGAGATCCACAAAATGATGCATCGCGGCCGGCGATCCATCGAGATGACGATAATTCAAGACAACTCCTTTGGGCTTTCCGGTCGTGCCTGAGGTGTACATAATAAGCGCTGTATCTTTTTCACTCAGAGACACGCTCATCGGATCTAAAGAGACTTGCGCAACAAGCTCATGGTACCCATGAGTGCCAACCACCTGGGGCTGAAGACTAATAATTTCTTTTAAGCTAGGGACAACGGCTTTAAGCTCTTGGGGCAATAGATTTTCTTTGGGGATGTAGATTAAGTATTTTGCTTCAGCATGCGTAAGGCAAGATGCGATCTCATCTTCCTTGAGCATAAAATCGAGCGGCACACCTGTAGCACCAAGACAAAAGATAGCCAAATAGCTATAGATATATTCCGGACAATTCGGCAGATATATCCCAACCTTATCCCCTTTGGCAACCCCTAAAACCTTTAAGGCGTTGGCCAACTTAAAGACCTGCTCACCTAGAGTTTTGAAGCTGATCGGCTGATCTTTAAAGAAAATGGCTGGCTTTTGCGAATAAATCCGCGCTTTATCGATTAGAAGTTGTTTAATATCCATAGTTTATAAATTCTACTGAGTAATTGGTCAGATATAGTTAAATTTTACTAGTCTGATTTTAGTAGAAAAAAACCTGATGTCAAGAAATTATATATAAATATAAGAAGGGCTGACCCCGCTGTTGGCGGGGTCAGCCCACAATCCACATCACCCTTTCTTTTCTAAAAGCTTCTTTTATTATTCCCTTGATTTATCCTATTTCCCAATTTTCCCCTTACTCGGCAAATAAAACGATTTCTGGGCTGAAAACGCTGAGCCCGTTAATCCAGGATCGATCGCCTGCACTTTCCAATAATAAGCAGCTCCTCCCTGAAGGCCATTTAAGTGCCAATAGTTAAGAGGTTCTGTCTTGTGCGCGATCGAGCCCACAGCAGCTACTTGTCTTTCACCATCTGCTTGAGATAATGGCGAAACAATATCACAGCTGGTCGGATTTGTTCCCACGCAAAGATTGTAGCTTAACCCTTGAAAATTAGTCTGTGCATCAGAACCCTGACTCCACTGAAGCTTAACGCTATTATCTCCAGTATTAATAGTCTGGACTAATTGTGCAGGAGCCTGAGGCGCGGTGTTACCAGCTTCAAAAAGACGAAGATTCTTGTAAGCGTTACAAATTCTTCCATTTGAAGCCAAAACACCGGTCGAGACCAAATCTAGCCTTCCATCATCATCATAATCAGCGAAAGCAATAGACCCATTATAAACGCCTGGTAGTTGAGTTTGGGCATCTTCAAACCAAAAATTACCTCTGTTCTTATAAACACGGGTGGTTGGCGTCCCATCTTGCAGTTTTCCCTGAACAGCAATGTCAATCTTACCATCAGCATTAACGTCGCCAACCGTGAGAGTGGACTGTTTAAAACCTGGAAAATCTGCGACAAGGGTAAATTCATTATAAGGCCCCCCTGGCTGTAGATCATTACGATAAGCACAGAATCTCGCCTTATTCGCGTCTCGATTCCAGCCTGCAACCGCGAGATCCAAATCTCCATCATTATCAAAGTCAGCCCAAGCAATCGAGCCTTCTTCAACATTGATTAAAGTGCTTATGTTAGCTTTAGAAAACAATCCATTCTGACCATTATAATTAAAGATTGCCGTCAGTGAACCCCATCCATATGAAGGATTAGTCCACTTGTATGTTCTTCCGCATACAGCTAAATCCAGATCACCATCCCTATCATAATCCCCCCAAGCAAGACTGGCAAAAGCCAAACCTATTCCACCAGTTGATGTTGAGGTTAATAAATCTTGCGAATATAAAAATGATCCAGCATTATTTTTAAAGATTTTTAAATACTGTCCCCAGCTATCTCTCAATTCACAGGCAATAGCCACATCCACATCGCCATCATGATCAAAATCACCCCACGCAAAGGTACTAACATTCATCGCTTTTGGTGAAGAGATAGACGCAGCGCTGTTAAAACTAAACGAACCATTAAGATTTCTATACATCTTTACATAATAGTTGCCAATGCCATATCCGGTAACAGCCAAATCCAGATCACCGTCGTTATTATAATCGACCCAAGCAACCTTGCCGCTTGTCGGCCCTGACATAGAAAGAGCTTGAACAAAACTAATACCGCCCCCTGCGCTCAAAACAGCACGATAAACGCGTAACACTCTCTGTCCATTAGACAACTGACCGCAGACAGCCAAATCCAAGAGCCCGTCATTATTGTAATCCCCCCAATCCGAGCTACTCAAACTAAGCCCTTCCATGGTTGGACCTTGACGCAAGGACAAAACCACATAATTTTGATTAGATTGGTTACCAACGCTGCCGTGGTATTGACGATCTATCGGCCCAAAATAATAACCTGGCTTTGTCGGCACAACTTTAAAAAGCCCTATCGTGGTTGATATGGAAAGCGAATAATAACCGCTTGAAGAAGTCGTTGTTGTAGCAATAGGATACCAGTTAGCTGGAAACTGCCAGGCGAGGGCCGTCATGGTCACTCCTTGGACAGGAGTGTTACCATCTTTGACAAAGCCTGATATCGCAATATTTCCTTTTTCCTCCGCGCTTGCTAAAGAACAAACGATGATCAAAAACATAAAAACAACTGCTAAAGTAACAAACATCCTTATTTTTCCGTGGCGATACATAAGTTTCTCCTTGTATTATGTATTTTTTAAAAATAAGTTCTTTTTGGTTTTATATGGCGTCCGACGCTTGACGAAGAGACTAAGATCAGCTCACCTCCTTTCCCTTCATTTCTTTTGCGCGTGGTTGATATGCATTCTTATTTTCTTTTTTCTGAAGGGCGGCCCCGCCAGCGGCGGGGCCGCCCTCTTATTAACCTTCCCTATTTCTTCTTTCCTTGATCCGCTGTAATCATCACAAAATCCTGATGATAATAATCCCGGTCCATCGGCTTAAGTGTTCGCTGCGGTGGGTCAAAGACTGTGTTGGGATCATCATCTTCAGGCGTAACGACTTCCCAAAGCTCAGGATGAAACATAATAAATGGATACTTATATTCTCCCTGTTCATCGGTGTAATAACTGCTTGATGTTCCCCAGCTATTAATTTTCACACCCGCCACAGGATTACCCTGCTCATCAGTAACCTTGCCTGTAATATACGGCTCCATATTGAAATAACCGATATGCCAAATTTTCTGAGGTAAATGCCCTCCGATCCCGGTTGTATCAAAGTTATAGATCAAGGTATCAGCCGTTAAGTCAGCAATATAATTCAACGGATAAAGGAGGACGAAATCAAAGAGGATCTGACCATTAGCCGGACGATAAACAGCTATCGAACCGCTCCAATGCGCAGGCTTGGTAAACTCGAAATATCCCTGCTCATCGGTGACAATGCCTAAATTCTCAATGATCTCTTGGGTCTTGGGATCGATCACAACGATCTCTCCGCCAATAAATGGGATAAATCCCGAATAATCTTTTTGCCCCTCGTCCTTATCCCAGAGAAAATTGATATAGGCATACCCGGAAACCTTATAGTTTTGCACAATAGGTTCAAAGTTTGCCACAACATCAATATTGGCCGTGACATCAAGATCGTGGCGCGGGTTCATGGTGGACCCATCGCTCCAATTGACAAACTGATGCTGGTTATCCGGTACAGCCGTCACCGGCTTGCCGTCATTGCCATAAGGAATGACTTGCGGGCTTGGACCCTTAATGCGACCACCAGCTCCCGCGGTGTAGGTCAAGGTGAGCTTCTTGATCTCAAATAACGCAGTCGCCGTGACATTCTCCGTAACGTTCTTGATGTCAATTATGAGCGTTGGATCATCAGACGCCTCCCATTTCCATCCCTTAAAGGTATGGCTTGCTGGAGGCAGGGGATCAAACTCTCCATAAAATGGATCGCCTTCGGCTACATTGTAGGTTAATATTGCTCCCTGCTCACCAGTCAGGATGTTTTTAACCTCAGCACCTAGCGTGCCATCGGTTTGGACGGTGATAACATTCCCCTGTGGGGTAATACTGACATCATCAATTAAAATATTTATCTTAGAGTACGTGATTGAGCCATCCGACTTACCATAGATACCCAGCTTGATATAGTTCACATCGGTCGGCGCTGTAAAAGTTACATTAGCAGTATGCCACTGGGCGTCTGGCGCAAGCGCATATGCTTCATAAATATTGATCGCTCCACCTTCAGGAGTCATTACGGCTGGTACTGGCTCCTGGTTGGACCCAGAAAGTCCTGGCGGATCAGCGTTGAACAGACAAATAAAAAGATCGTTCCTCGGTGAAGTCATCTCTGACTCCACAAGCTTATAATTAAATTGCAAAACATATTCTTCGCCAGACACTAGAGCAACGTTCGCAAAAATACCTTCACCTTTATGATGGTTAGAATCGCAAAGAGTTACAAGCTGAGCATAATGATCAGGCTCGGTTTTAAAATATGGCTTAATTTGGGGAGTGCCATGGGAATCCTGCCAAGCGTACACCTCATCGAAAGCAAAAGGCATGTAGGGGTCATATATCGGCGGAGTAAAACTTGTCGGTGTTTCAAAGTTCCCATTGATCACAAACTCGGTCAATTTACCATCGCCAAAATCGTCATCTCCAGAAGAACTATCAAAAAACTCCTCCGGAATGCGGTTATTAGCTTTCTCCTGGTCTGACGTGGCAAGCGCTTTCGCCGGGGCAACATTACGCTTAAAGGCTTGGGATTGGGACTGTGCCGCGGAAATAGCTTGCGGCGGGATGGCAAAATTCAAGAAAACAACTAACGTGACTAACCGAACAACAACCTTGTGCTTCGAGAGAACCGTGGCGTAGTTCATTTCTCTCTGCTCCTTTTGTTTAGGCCTCTTTCAAGGCCTGGGTTATGGGTGAGGGTGATATCCCTTTCTTTTATGCAAGTTTTGAGTCATACATTTTTGTTCTTGAATTGGGCAGCCCCGCCAACGGCGGGGCCGCCCTTTTATAGCCTCTCCCTACTTCTTCTTTCCTTGATCCGCTGAATGCATCACAAAATCCTGATTCATAAAATCCCGATCAAGCGGCTGAAGATGTCTCACCTGCGGAGTAAACGTAGCCCCCGGAAATGAAGGCTGAATATCTGCCCAAAGCTCATAATGAAACATTATAAGCTCAATAGAATACTCACCATTTTCATTGGTGTAAACAGGGCCTGGGTCCGCTAAATTATCTATCTCAACTCCTTGCACAGGATTATTATTCTCATCCACAACCCTTCCCGTCACGACAGGGTATATCGCAAATGGACTTCCCAAAAACCAAATTTGACTTGGGTCTTCAGGTTCTTCGTATTGTGTATAATTATAAACAAAGTAATCTCCGCTAAGGGACGGAATAGCTGTAGGGCCCAAAGGCTGCCCGGTTGCCATGTGCGCAAACAAAACCGTGCCTGTCGCAGGACGGTATAATGCGATACTCCCACTCCAGCCGGCAGACTTATACAATTCAAAATACCCCTGTTCATCGGTCATCACGCCTGTATGTTCAATGATATCCCAGGTATCGGGATCGACCGTCACAACTTCTCCGCCAATAAACGGCATATAGATAGACCCATCACTACCATCTTTTTTATCGCCCGCGACTGAAGTAATATAAGCATGCCCATAAACTTTATATGATTTCAACGTGAAGTTTGCCGTGATCGTAATGTCTTCTGTCACATTGTTAAGGCTTAACTCCAAGACAGGGTTCTCAGGATCAACAATGTCATATCCCGTCCACTTGGCAAAGGCATAACTCTCAGGTGGCAAGGCTTCAAAATTCCCATTAAAGCTATAGCCATCATAAACTGTAAAAATATGCTCTGGCAATTCAAGCGCTGAATCCATATCCCTGATCAAGGCACCTTCCAGGCCATCGGTCTTAATGGTAATAGTGTGGGTAGCCAAAGGCGCGAAGTTCGCCACCGCGGTCATATCCTGCGTGACATTGATGATTTGCAAAGGGTTTTCTGTTGTGTTAACATCCCCGCTCCAACCTGTGAACTGATACCCTGGATTGGCTGTGGCATAAACCAGAGAACCATTCTCACCATACGTGACAACTTCGCTGGCTAAGCTTACCGTTCCTCCTTCTAGAGGATTAACCAGATAGGTTAAGGTAAATTGCTTTTTAGCAAAAATCGCGGTAAAGGTGACATCCTTGGTGACATGATCAATATCGATGATGAGCAAATTGCCATCACCCTTCATGTCATTTTCCCATCTCACGAGCTCATAGCCTTCTGGCGCAAAAGCGTTAAACTCTCCATAAAATGGATCGTTATACTCCACAGGATAAGACAATAACGTTCCCTGTTCTCCTGTCTCAATATTCTCAACTAAAGCGCCTTCTGTGCCGTCAGTTTTAACAATAACGGTGTACATGATTGGCTTATACGTCGCTGTCACCTCCACATCATTGGCCGGCATGGTGACTTGCGTGCTGGCGGACATTGGATCCTTGACGTGCGCAATATCCCCTATCCATTGGTCAAATTCCTGGCCTTGTGGCGCTGGGTCAGCCTCGATCGGGACAACCGTGGTGGCCTCGTATTGCCCGCTTCCGCTGCCACTATTGACTATTAAATTATATAAAACAATATTCTGCTCAAAGTTCGCCGTGACCGTAATATCCTCTGTGACATTAAGATCCTGCCTTGGGTTCTCGACTGAGCCATCAGACCAATTAACAAAATGATGGCTACGGTCCGCTACAGCCCTCACCGGCTTACCGTCCCCTCCATAATTCACCGTTTGGGGAGTTGGGCCCTTGATCGTACCGCCTGGGCCGGCTAAATACGTTAACGTAAACTTCTTGAGGGCGAAGATCGCTGTAAAGGTGACATTCTTAGTCACATGATCAATATCGATGATGAGCAAATTGCCATCACCCTTCATGTCATTTTCCCATCTCACGAGCTCATAGCCTTCTGGCGCAAGAGCGTTAAACTCTCCATAAAATGGATCGTTATACTCCACAGGATAAGACAGTAACGTTCCCTGTTCTCCTGTCTGAATGTTCTCAACTAAAGCGCCTTCTGTGCCATCGGTCTTGACGATGATATTAAACATATCAAAAGCATCATAATCCCTATTTACATAATTCTGATTGAGATTGGTATAGCTGTAATGCGTTGGGCTATAGGTATGTACCCCGTCCACCGCGTAAACGTCCGCAGTAAAACCATAATTGCGAGTAAACGAGTAGTTGCCGTTCTGATCGGTAGTATCCAGAACAATGAAATTCTTGGTTTGGTTATCTGAATAGCCGATAGACACTCCCTGCTGTCCAGCACCATTTAACCGTACCTGGCCGGATATAGTGAAAGTATCAACAGCAACATAATCTTTATTAGCATAACTCTGACTAAGATTGACATAACTATAATGCGTTGGGCTATAGGTATGTACCCCATCCACCGCGTACACATCTGCGGTAAAACCATAATTGCGAGTAAACGAGTAGTTGCCGTTCTCATCGGTTGTGTCTAAAGGAATGAAATTCTTGGTTTGGTTATCTGAGTATCCAATAACTACATCTTCTTGGCCCGTGCCGTTTAGCCGCACCTGGCCGGAGACAGTGAAGGTATCAACAGCAATATAATTCCTGTTTACATAGCTCTGACTAAGGTTGACATAGCTGTAATGGGTTGGGCTATAGGTATGTACCCCATCCACCGCGTACACATCCGCGGTGAATCCATAATTGCAGGTAAACGAATAATTGCCGTTATCATCGGTGGTGTCCAGAAGAATAAAATCCTTGGTCTGGTTGTCTGAATATCCGATAGACACTCCCTGCTGGCCAGCACCATTGAGCCGCACCTGGCCGGAGACAGTGAATTGATCAATTTCAAAATACGCCGTGACTGTCAGATCGGCAGTGACATTGAGCTCCTGGCGTGCGGCCGTCATAACATTGTCGCTCCATTTGACAAAATGATATCCTGGGTTGGGCACCGCCACGACCGGCTGTCCGTTTTGCCCATAGGCAACCGTTTGGGGCGTCGGCCCGCTGATGCTTCCCCCGGGACCCGCCAAATAGGTCAAGGTAAAAGTATTGGCAACGCCTACAAAATTTTTAGTGACATTAGCCAAGACCATGCCTGCCCAGCTAGGATTATCCGCGAGCCCTGCAGGAAAATCATAGTTCACCGCAGCGGGCGTTACCGAAACCTGATCCCCAGCATGAACAGCAAAAGAATAATTGATATTAGGAACATTAATAATTTGAAGGATCCCGTTGATCGTGACGTTTAACTTGGCCACAGGGATCGCCTGGCCATCCTGATCCTTGACCGTACCGGAAACATTGACATAGCCATAATTGATCCCGATAAAATCTTTGTTAACGTTGGCGTTCACCACACCTGACCAGTTTGGATTATCCGCTAAGCCTGCAGGAAAAACCTTACCGCCGGCAACAGGTGTTATCGCAACTGTGTCGCCGGGAGATACACTAAAAAAATAATTAATGTTAGGAACATTGATCGCAGGCTGAGCGACCCCGTTAACAGTCCTCAACAATTGCGCATTGGCAATCGCCTGGCCGTTTTGATCTTTGATCGTGCCAAAAACCGTCACTTGCTTCAAAACAAAATTAGCTGTAATCGTAACATCCTGCTCAACCGGATCAATGGATATATCAATCGGATTAGCAAAGCTGGGACTGGCGTTGGTCCAATCTTTGAAAACATGAGTCGCAGGCGGCTCAGCGAGAAAAGTGCCGTTAAACGGTTGCCCTGCAACGACCGGATAAACAAGACTTTCTCCTACCTCGTTATTAGATAAATTTCTAACCAAGGCATTTTCGGTGTCATCGGTCTTAACGGTAATGGTGTAAGTATTTGGCGCAGGAGTGTTGGTAAAAATATACGCCGATCCTGACTTTGAACCGAGATCATCATCTCCCCAAGCCCCAACGATAGTAACATTATCACTAATGCCAACAGACCACCCAAAATAATCATCTTTCGCCCCATCACCGGCCAAAAGCTCCTTAGTCTCAGTCCAATTTAAACCTTCATCAAAAATATACGCAGCCCCGCGGTCCAATTCAGGGTCATTATGATACCGAGCGCCAACGATCGCAGACCCGTTGCTCATCGATACAGCCGAACCAAAATAATCTTCTACGGCGCCATCTAAGGCCAAAAGCTTGTTAAAAAATGACCAACTGTTCCCGTTTCTTTTGTAAACATAAGCAGATCCTGAGTCCTCACCCTTATCATCATCAAGATGCGCGCCGATGATCGCCGTGTCTTGATACACAGAAACCGCGGAACCAAAGGCATCATTCGTGGCCCCGTCTGCTGGAACTACCTTCTGCTGAAGCGGCCACAGACCAGAAGAAGCATTCTTTACGAAAATATAAGCCGAGCCAGATTCCAAGCCGTTATCATCATCTCTGTGGGCGCCTACGATCACTGTATCTTGCGAGATTGAAACTGACTCTCCAAAATAATCAGCTTCCGCCCGATCAGGGGCCAGAAGCTTGTCTACTTGCGCCCATGTATCACCATTTTTCTTAAAAACATATGCCGCTCCACAGCGTAAATAAGAATCACTATAAAAATGAGCTCCCACAACAACGTTGTCTCCAGAAATAGAAACAGATACTCCAAATTCATCTTCAGCCTCCCCGTCCGAAGCCGTGATTTTCTGAACCTTAATCCATAAGCCATTTACCTGCTTTTTAAAAATATAGGCCGCACCGGCTTTACTCCCATTTTCATCCTCTAAAGGAGCCCCCACGACAATCGTATCGCCGTCAATGGCTACGGCACGACCAAAAAAATCTTGCGTTACGCCTTCTTTGATCTTTTGACTATAAAGCCACTGATCGCCAGTTTTCGTGTAAATATACGCAGATCCGGAATTGATCCCGTTGTCATCATCCTGAGGCATACCAACAACAGCCGTATCCCCGGAAATCGCCACCGCGTAACCAAAATAATCTTGAGCCACGCCATCAAAGGCAACGATCTTCTCTCCATCATTCCATGCGCGTGATCCTGGTCCTTTAGTGCTGCCTCGAGACTCATCCTTGCGATCACTAAAAAAAGACTCCGGAATACGACTAGGTGTGGTTTCTTTAACAGCCACAGCAAGCGCTTTCGAGGATGCGGCATTACGGCTAAAACTCTTAAGATTTGCTTGCGACGCGGAAATGACCTGAGGAGGGATCATGAAATTTATGAAAACGATCAATGTAACTATTCTGACAACAAACTTATTTTTCGAGAAAACCGTGGCGTGGTTCATTTTTCTCTACTCCTTTTTTTTAAAAAAGTTTATTCCTCCATTTTGGCCAATGGCCCAAGCAATTGATACGGGTTTGTGACAGGTTGAAAATTAATGATCTGAGGAACAAGCCCCATCAGATTACGCATCTCATCGGTGATCAGATTATCCGGAAAATCAAATTCTAATCCTGTGCCCTCGATCTGCATGTCGATCTTGCGGGAATCAAAGGCAATACCACCCTTAGTGAAGTCTTTTTGCTTTTCGCTTGAACTAGGCGCTGTCGGTGACGCATCAGCAATCCCATCATTTGTGGAAGCAGACTCTGCGGTAGCTGGCGTCACACCAACGTCATCCATCTCCTGCTCGATCATCAGATCAAGAACATCATTTACAATCTTATTTCGAGCCGCTTTTCTTTCAGCTTGATGCGATCCTTTGATCTCTATCTTTCCATACTTAGCCGTGGTACCACCAAATATTTCTTTGGCCTGATCTGAAGTAAGCGGAACATAACTCAGGAGCTCTCCTTTTTGATCATAGATGCCTGCTCCTTTTCTGTTGTAAAGCATTGTCATGGGACCTTTTGCCTTGCCCTTGATCATCTTGTAAAATGGCTCAATCTTTAGCTGAACCCCAACCTTGGTTATCTTTTGTTCAAATTTTACATTGATCTGGCCTCCGTCTAAATTTAACTGCAATCCCGCGCCTGTAAATCCAAGCATGGGATCAAAATAAACTGCCGCAGACATCAAGATCTTCTTTTTTTCAAGATTCCAACTTCCCCCAATGCCAATGTAGGGAGCAAAGCCCTGATCTCCCTCCCAATAATTTTCGACACTCAGAGACCCTGCAAATTTTCCATTTTCAGTTCTTGCCTGTACCTTAACAAGGCCAAAGGCATTAGCTTCTAGCTGACGGACATCAAGATTGTAAGATTGTCGCCATTGAGGATTGTTGATCAACGCTGCAATCGCACAAATGCGAACCGTTGAATCAACATTCGCAAGCCCCTGATCAAGCGCCAAGCGAACACGTTCGATGTTATCATAAAATGTTCCATCCTTGATGGTTTCGTTAGTAATGCGATTAACATCAGATACAATTTTTAACCAATCTTTTTGGCCAATATTCCAGCTTGCAAGAACAGTTTTATAATCTATAAATGATTGGCTAGCAGCTTGATCAACCGCGCGGCTAGTAGCAGCATTCAATTGAATCGAACCTGAAAGATTAACTTTCCCAGCATTCAGGGTTCCTCCGGTTGTTACCGTGACCCCCGCAGAAGGCCCGCCAACGCCGATCTTAACAGTGGTAAAACCCTTGCCCTTACCATAGACAAAATTCTTTAGAAATTCGAAAGCAAAATAAGTGGTCTTTGTTACCTGTGTCATCTCGCGATCACTTTTCTTAACACCTTTTTGCCACTCACTATTAATCTCATCAACCTTTTTCTGCCACTCATCAGAAATTTCTTTCAAGACTTGATCGATCTCAGCTTGGGCATAGGAATCTCTTAAAGCCATCTCGATCACATCTAAAACTTCCTGCAACCCATATTGCGTATTAACACCCGTAAGAAGATTCTTGATTCCTTCTTTCCAGTTCTGACTACCCGGCACAAAGTTATTATATGCGCTGGCAAAATCACAGTTAATCTTTAGATATGTCCAGAAATCAAGGCCTATCTGCTGCTGATTGGCCCAAGCATTGAGCTTATTAATAACATCCCCCGGCAAATTTTTAATAATTCCTCCCAAATCAAAATTCGAGCTATAGGAAAAATCGTTTGTGACAAGATCTTTATCAACAGCATATTCAACATTTGCCTTAATGTCGATCCCGATAACTCCTTGTTCGTTCACTGAAAAACCACCGTCCATCTTAACATTAGCATACTTAAATATCTGCGTTTCGCCTGTAGCGTTATAATTGATCACAAAAGAAATCCCTTGGTCTGGTAAGAAAACTTGCGCGCCCGCATTCGTGCTGGTCCCAGAGAGGACATAGGCTTTGGCACCCCCCTCCATCGTAATAGCTGCGCTAAGATTTCCGGATAGCTTACTTTCCTCTAAAAGAGCCTCAATCTCTGCCTGGGTATGGATCTTGACGTCTACAGTTCCGGTTGCAAGACCATAACCGCCGGCTCCACCAAAAACATTAACATTGATCATCGGTAAACCCTTAACCTCGCCCTTCCAGCCAAATTCACCGCAAGCCGTCTGGAATCCACCCACAAGGCCTTTAATAAAAAGCCCCATATCAACCTGACCTTCAACCTTGCCCTGCGATGGGCCAGCCATAATCTTGTTAAAAACTTCCTGCAAACCTGAAGTATCAAGGTTTCCAAGATCTTCAAAAAGTGTCAATAACCCTTGAGAAACAGTGCCATTGGCTTCCTCGTTAAGCTCCATCAAAAGATTTTCTGTTGTTTCATCAAAAGTCACCTTGCCTTGGGCTAATAAACCTGCGTCCAACGAAAATAAATAACGCAAGGATGCAACAGTGCGCAAATTTAACGAAAAAGTTTCTGTCTTTCCTGCGCTATTTGTTCTGGAAAACTCTACCCCAGTGCTGTTAATTTGATTCACGACATCCTGAATCTGAGCATTTGTTCCCGCCTCAAATACACCACCACCTGCTTGGGCATAGCTATTTTGGACCAGTTGATTTACAAAACTCTCACCTTGTTTCTGGACATAGGGATTGTTAAGCAGCCGCGCGAGAAATCCGATATAGGCTAACTGCTTCTGATCCTGACTAATATCGGCTTGAGCTTGATTATACGCATCTTGAAGGTCACCCTGAGCGCTTGTAATATTTGTCTTTGCGCTTGCATTAAACTCATCAGCTTTCTGTTTGATCTGTTCAAGAAAATTTGGAAAGACCAAATTCAAAATATTAAAAATCGTGCTATCGCGCTGGGACAAGTCTGACGCCAAATCCCGAACCTCGGATATCGTGCCATCAGCTTCTTGCGTTGCCGTGTTTGCAGCCTGAGAAATACCTGCAAAATCTAAAAGAAGCTTCTGACCATCAGCAGCCCATGGACTAAAATTTCCAGCAGAATAATCCTGAATAAAATTTCGGCTCAAATTTACAACACCGCTCAAGTTTTCGGCATCCGGACCTTGCGCGGTAGAGACAGTACGCCAGCTTCCATTGACTTTAACATTAAAAGTGTGGCCACCTAAAACTTCGATTGATTCAACTCTCTTGTATTGAGTCATGATCGCTTTAATCCCCATCTCCCAACCTAAAAAAGGTATAGGATCAAGCCCATGGATAGGAATAATGACCGGCACAATAGTGTCCCCTTGAGCCACAAAACAAATAGCGCCAATCGCCATCTTTCTTGTGTTATCAATACCCTTAATATTCATAAAAGAATGATCTTGCAAAACCGCATCTTTGGCGGAGATGCGCGTAAGCTCATCCTCTAGCTGCTGCAACGTCTTGCCTGAAGCAGTTTCTAGGGTCTGACGAAAACTTGGATCAGCCTTTGCCGCATTGATAAGACCATGTAAAGAATGTGAATATGTCATATGTCCCTGATTAAATTTTGCGCTTGGATTTTGAAGCTGAACAAAAAAGACCTCGCGAACATTTCCATTTTCGGTTAACTTTCCCCAGCAAACATTGACATTAATCTTCTGGCCTTTATTTGTAATCATTGTGGGCAAAACCTGAGCAACCTCCAGAATAGACTGACCTCTGCCTGACAGGATCACATCCCCTGCCTGAAAAGGTTTGTATTGTTGAAAATTTTGTTGGATTGTATCCAAAAGCGGAGAATCCATGGGCGGGCCTTCAAAATCAGTAAATTCCCCTGTCGCGTCATACACTTCCGCTTGCGATTGTGTTGTCGTTATGGCCTCAATCGTTGTGGCCTTGTCCCCCTGATCCAGAGATTTTGAGGTTTCAGCCTTGGTGGTTAAGGAGGCAAATGTAAAAAGAAAAGCGGCAACCATTAACGTTGCAGCCCTCTTCAATACCGTAATTGCACTGGCGGCAGTATCAGGCGTGGTTTCGACCTCCAGAACAACACCCCCTGAAAAATACTTTCTTGGTACATGCTTCTTTTCATTCGTGTCATAATCAATGCGCAAGACATTACAGACGCCTTTTTTAAACGACGCTACGTACTGATCATAAATCTTATTGATCTCCTTGGGATCCTTGGCTTCAAAACCTTTGACCTTGGACATGTCCGCAAAAATCTTGTTAAGCAAAACACCTTTGAGCTTGGTCTTAAACCAATGCGCCAACACAAGTGAATAATAGATCTGACGAACCTTGGCAAAATTCTTTCCTTCGTTAACTTCTTTTTCGATCTCAGGGATCACGACCTCGCGCATGATCTCAGAGGACAACTGCGCGGTTTTATCATTCTTTCCATCACTATCGACTTCCAAATTCTTTTCTTTAGATAAATAATCCTCTTCGAGCATAACTTTCATCCGGGCTTCGGTAATAATAGCGCGGTCTTTTTCTTCATACACTTTCGCGGTGTCTGGCAGGATCCAGACCTTATTAAAGGTATTAACGGGGATATTGGTCGTGCCGTAGCGCGCGTAGGCTTTTTTGTAAATCGTATTCCAAAACTTTTTGCCGAGTTCATCATCGGGATATAATAAGGAGGCCGTGACTTGCTTTAAAAGATAATCCTGGGCCAGAAGGTCCCGGCCCATGTCGGTATTTCCTAAATTAGTTGGCACAACGCGATCGTTTTCATAAGGCGAGAGGTTAACCCAGAGATCATCTTCAGGAATGGCCAAGGAGGCCAGGAAATAATTAACAAGATCCTTAGTCTCTTTTTCAAGGCTTTCCCCTTTTAAGCCGCTTTGCCCGCCATCAACAATAAATTTAAGCTCCAGATGCTTGATGGGGTCGACCTGAACGCCACGCAAGACCGCTGGCTGAAAGCCAGGGCTCAGAGGAACAAGCGCGCCAACTGCAGGCAGACTAACGCTTTGCGCATACCCAGGAGGGATCGCGCTTAGCACAAAAAAATGGAACAATACAATAAGGGATAGACAACGAGACAGTCTGGACCTGCAAGAAAAGTTCTTTGTGCTACGCATTTTTTTCCTCCTTGTGTAATCTCCGTGGCTGGCGGAGAAAAAGTTGCGTGTATCAACTATAGATTTTTTTAAACAACTCGATGATTCCTACTTTAAGCATGACACATAAAAGACGAAAATGGGGGCGATTTGACCTTTTTTGGGAAAGCGCTTGCATCGACGAGGAAATAAAAAATGAGAGAAAAATAAAAATAATTAATTCCAAAATCATGAAAAAGAAGGCGATTAAAACGCTGATTGGATGGAACAGGGAGTGCTGCCCTAGGCAAGCCTACTGAAGGGTCTGGATGAGTTTTGCGATGGACTTGATTTCCGCAGAAACCAGATCCAAATCATGCTCGAGAATAATCTGCAGGTGCTTGGCAATACCCTTAGGATTCTTGCTAATCCCTTCCAAGTCACGCTTGATACGCCTTAAGAAGATCACACGGGCACGCAAACGCCGCTGAGCGATCTTTTTATCCACATACGGCAAGAAAAAAAGAGAAAGGTCGATGTTAAAATACGGGCGCTCAATGGAAAAGAAGTTTTCCGTTAAAAGATGGTCGAAAATCTTTTTACCCTTATCTGTAATTGTGTAGGTAAATCGTTCTGGAAAATTGCCTTCACGACCTGCATCCTTGACCACAAGACCAAGCTTTTCCATCTTGCGCAAAGGATAATAAATCGACTTGATCTTGAGGCCCAAAAACGGAACAAGCTCCTCTTCGATCTGGCGTTTGATCTCATAGCCATGCTTAGGCCCCTCCATCAGGAGCCCTAAAAAGAGAAGTTCATGTTCAATCATAATAAAGGAATTTCTTTGATCTCGAGATAAGTTCTTCCAAGCGCGTCAAAAAGAACCGAAGAAACTGTGGCTTGCGCGATCGAGCTTAGCGAAACAACTTCGATTTTTGATTCCTTGAGTTTTAATGGCGTGATAAAGATCCCTATTTCCGTTGTTTCGATACCTCCTGGAACACCCATGACAACGATACGGTTGTTTGCACGATCGCTGATAAAGACCTCATATTTCTTGTCCTTAGCTGTTGTGACGATGGTGTCAAAACACGCACCAGCAAAACATTCATAAGTTTTAACAGTTGCGCTGGCACGATTGTCTTCAAGGGCCTTCGTGGAAGACCCCCAGACAACCTTGGCAGCCTCTCGAAGATGCCCACATCCGCAGAATAGAAAAAGGACGCCGATCAATAAGATTTGTTTTTTCATAGGGGTTATTATAACAAAAAAAGAGTTCTTTGCAACTGCCTCATCCCGAAGCCATCTTTTGTAAAAGCGGAAAAAGATATTCTTGCTCCATTTTAATTCTACCAACGACCTGGTCGGCGAAGACAGCAAAATCTTTAGGGAAACTACGCGCATGAAGTGCCGTCGCCTCCAGTGCATGTTGCTCAAAAAAAGTCAGAAATTGAATCTTAAGGTCCTTTAAATCATGAACAAGAAAATCAATCATTCTTGTCGACGGCCGGTCCTCTTGATAAAACGCGTACAACGCATCAAAAAAATCCTTGTCTTCTTTTCCAAAGAATAAAAATAAGCGCTTCTCGAGCTCGCGTAATCGTATCTGGGCTTCCCCATGCGAACGCGTAACAGATTGGATGCGATCAAGGGCTTCTAAGAGAGATCCATGGGCAAGCGAAAACTGATGAAGGCTATCAACGCTCATAAGACAATTCTCTTGAAATGGAGCCCCACGACTAAAGTCATCCACCTTTCTAAGAAAAGGGCGAACATCCACCGAAGCATCGGTAACAGCATTTTCGCATTCCTACACCCCGCAGAAGTTCTGCGGGGTGGTATCCTGCGTAGGCGGATGAAGAAGCGGCTCAACTACTGTGCGTCTTTTTTAACATATCTTCAAGCTGCGCTTGGTAGTCCGCACAGATACGTTCAAGCCCTTGAGCGCGCGCCCTGGCCTTCACAAGTTCAATCTGCGCAAGCTTGTTCTGCTGGGCAAGCTGCTCATTGGATTTCTTCAAAACTTCCGCTTCCTGTCCGTTACTACTACCTGATTGCTGCGCCTTCTTCTCCAAAACACTTTTTTCTTGTTCAAGCTCTTTAATACGCTGGGCGATCTCCTGTGTCTGCGCTTGAAATTCTTCCTTGAGCCGTTTGGTTTCTTTTTCAAAATCTTGCGAGGCACCATCTTTATTTTGGGCCTTTACTTCTAAGGCTTCATTGTCTTGCCGTAATTTAAAAAGCTCTTGTTCGATCACGTGAAGCCCTTCGATCTCTTTCTGATATTTTGTCTGAAGCTCCTGATTTTCTTTCTTTAACTGTTCATTTTCTTCTCTTATCTTCTCCTGCGCTCCCGCAACTTGCTGGACATCTGATACCTTGGCCTCAAGAGTTTTAATTTCTTGCTGATACGAATTTTCTTTTTCCTTTAATTCCGCAAGCTGAGATTGTAACGTGCCAATGACTTCCACGGCACCATTGGCCTGTTCATTGGCCTTGAGCACAATGTCCGCAATCTTTTCTTCCAAGGCTTTTATCTTTTCTAAGGGCTCGACAGCTTGCGTCTTGGATTGTTCGCTCTCCTGCTTTAACTCAAGCATTTCTCGCTCAAGTTGCTCGATCTGCATGCGGGCCTTGCTCTCAATCTCTTTGGCCTTGGCATCCGCACCTTGCAATTGACTTGCAATCCTATCTGTTTCTTTACGTGTCAATTCGAGGCTTTCGCGCGAGGCCACAAGCTCATTTTTCAAAAGTTGTAGATCTTTCTTGGCCTTTTCTTCAGCTTTCAGCGCAAGATCTAAAGCTTTTTGTTTCTCTTCATAAACTTTTTTCAAAACGATCTCATCGTCTTTGGGCACAGCACAAAATGCCCGCCAGACGATCGACACGCCGATCACCAACAACACTATCGCAACAAAGCTTAAGATCATGATCATCATAAGGACTCCTTATCAATAAGATTAAATATAATCTTTACGCTCTAGATACCGCACGTAATCGAGAACACTATCCTCAAGCTCCATCAAGGGCTTGGCGTAGCCAGCCATGCGCAACTTTGTCATATCGGCTTGTGTAAAATATTGATACTGTGGCCTCATAGGCTCTGGCATCTCGATATACTCGATCACAGGCTTTTGATGCGTAGCCGCAAAAAGCGCATGCGCGACATCATTCCAGGTTCGCGCCTTGCCCGTCCCAACATTAAAAATCCCGCGCACCTCAGGATGAGTGAAAAAAAACATCACCATATCTACAGCGTCTTTAATATAAATAAAATCGCGTTTCTGTTCCCCATGTGCATAAGCCTGTTTATAAGATTTATACAGAAGCATCTTGCCTTCGTCTTTAACTTTCTTATAAGCCTTTAAAATAACACTGCGCATCGGCCCCTTGTGATACTCATTAGGCCCAAAAACATTAAAAAACTTCAACCCCACCATCTGGTCAAGCACGCCTTGCTCAAGCGCCCAGACGTCAAATTTTTGCTTTGAATCACCATAAAAATTAAGCGGTCTATAATTCTTAAGAAGCGCGTGATCATCACTATACCCTTGGGCGCCATCACCATAAGTCGCCGCGGAACTCGCGTAAATGAATCTCACCTTACGCGCAAGCGCCCACTGGGCCAGTGTTTTTGTATAGAGAAAATTATTTTCTTCATAATAGGCGGCATCTTGCAAAATCGTTGAACTGCACGCACCCATATGAATGATGCACTCCACATCGGCTGGTATCTGATTATCCTTAACAGATTTTAAGAAATCAGCTTTATCCACGTATTCTAAGAATTTCTTGTTGCGAAGATTCTTGGGTTTCAAATCGTTATCCAAATGATCAACAAGCAGAATATCCGATCGGCCTGCGGCATTAAGCGCAGCCAAAATGCAACTACCAATAAAACCTGCGGCCCCAGTCACAATAATCACGGTTGCTCCTTGCTTTGGCTCAAAAGGTAGTCCGCCAAACGCTTACCCGTCGCATACGCGCAATCATTGATATTTTTTTCCTGCGAGGATCTGGCCACCGAAGAAAAAAGCACAAGGACACGATTTGTTTCTAAATTGATGACCTTCCCTTCCACAGCAAAAGTATTGCGCGCCTTTTTAACGCGATCCATCAATCCCAAAGGATTTTCAAATTTTATCACATAACCTTTGATAAAAAAGAGGGCCTTCTCGGTCTGATCATCAGTGATCACGTTAAGATCAGAAGAGCCTTGACTCATCGTGTCCACAAAGCCCTTGACCATCGTTAAGGAGGCCTGCGAAACTTGAGCATCCGCAAAAACACCCTCGCCAGGTTTAAAAGGCTCGATCACAAGATTACCTTTTAGCAAACAATGAGGATCAACGATCTGGGCGCTAAAATCAACTATCTCGCTTGAAGCTTGAGGCCTAGCCTTAGGCATCCATCGCGCGCAAGAAATAGAAAAGAAGGCGACAATCAAAAAAACAAGACATGGAATCCGCCGAGGTTCCAGGAAAACCTTCTCTTGAGCTTTTTCTCGCCTAAGCACCATTCCCCGCTGCAAGCAAAAGCCTACCCAAACGTTACGTGTCCTTCTCATCATAAATTTCCCCAAAAAGCTCCTCTAACACATCTTCCATGGTGATCAGCCCAATATTTTTCCCCACTTCATTCTGCACAATAAAGAGATGCTGATGATACGTGCGAAACTTTTCTAAAAGTATATCCGCGCTCGTCATATGGCTGATAAAAATAGGATCCGTCATCAGATCTCCCACACACGCCGTGTCATTGTCCTTAGCGATTTCCCGCAACAAGACACGTTGCTGTACAACGCCAACCAAATCCAAAGGATTCTTATCGTAAACCGCAATACGGCTAAAACGTGACGCGATCACCGCCTCTTTGATCTCAGAAAGCTTACTCTTCGAATGCAATGCAAAGATCTGAACGATCGGCTTCATCATCTGATAGGCCTTTAAATCGTTGAGGCGAAACACATGATTACACAAAATCTCTTCATCACTTTCCACCGTTCCAGCGTCACGGCCCATTTTAAGCATCATCTTGATCTCTTCCTCAGTGATCCTAGGCAGATTTCGTTTTCTTAAAAAAGGTTTTGTGGCGCCCATCACAAAATTCACGATCGGCTGCATGAGCCAGACAAGCCAGTGCAAGGGTTTAGCCAAAAAAAGCGAAAGTGTTGTTTTATAACGCTCACCAATAGTCTTGGGAATAATCTCACCAAAAATAATCACCATAAATGTGATGAGCGCAGAAATAACGCCAAGCCATTTCTCTCCAAATAACACCGCTGCATGCTGGCCAACAAAGATCGATCCAATAATATTAATAATATTATTTAAAATAACAATCGTCGCTAGTGTTTTATCAATGTTGTCTTTTAAATATAAAAGATCTTTTGCGCCAGCCTTTCCCTGATCATGCAAAACTTTTGCGCGGACAAATGGCAAACTCAGCACAGCCGCCTCTGCCATCGAGCAAAACGCTGAAGCGGTTAAAACACTCGCAAATAAAAATAATAAAGAAAACATCGTTTAGTGACTCCCCGTATCAATTGCGTACTCTGTGTCGATCATTAAAAAACCTTACGCTTTTTGGCCTAAATGCTTATACGCTTAATCGCTTCTGCGTCGATCTCCGGGGCTGGCCTCGCCAAAAGATAACCTTGAACCGCATCCACCCCAAGAGAGAGAAGAATGTCAAGCTCTTCCTTGGTCTCAACACCTTCCGCCACAGAAACAATATTATTTTCTTTGCAAAAATCAATAATAAATCGAACAGCACTCAATTTCAGATGATTTTTATCCAAATTACGGATAATACCAATATCGATCTTAACATACCCTGGAGAAACCTCGACAATCGACTCAAGACTTGCAAATCCTCCACCAAGATCATCAATGGCAACCCCAAAACCCACCCGCTGATACTCCTTGAGGCGCTCAAAAAACATTTGATAGTTAGTTATCGCGGAACGTTCAGTAATCTCAAAAACAATATGGCTGTTATCAAGCTTAAAATTCTCGATCAAGGTCCTAATACGAGAAAACTCAACACTTTCAATCAAATATGGGTTGGAATTAAGAAAGATTTGGCCCTTGTAACCGCTCGCCACAATAGCCTGAAAAGCTTTGGTCCATCCTAAGATCTCAAGATCATAATAAAATCCAAACCGTAGTGCTGCCTCAAAAAGTATTTCTGGATTCGTTAAAATACTTTTAGTAGGTGGACGGCTTAAGACTTCAAAACCGCACAGACGAAAAGGTTTTAAAAAGAAAATCGGCTGAAAAAAAGGAACGATGAGCTTATGATCAATGATCCGCCGCAACTCAACAACGATCGCCCCCCGATCCTGCTCTTCACCCGACTTAAAGGCTTGACGCCGACGCAACACAGCCTCCATGCGGGCAAAAAGCTCCTCGTATTCAAAAGGCTTGGTGATATAATCATCGGCCCCCAAATACAGACCCTCAATTTTATCTTCATAAAGATAACGCACCGAAAGAATAATAATCGGTAGATGCCGTGTGTCTTTTTGCTCCCGGAGTTTACGGCAAACATCAAATCCGGGGATATCCGGCAGGAGCAAATCAAGAAGAACAATGTCTGGCTTGTTACGAGCCTTTTCTAAGGCTTGCGTACCGGTTTCGGCAATATCAACCTCATACCCGCGTGTCTCCAAGAGAAGCGCAAGGGTCTTGGTAATACTTTTCTCATCATCGACAACCAAAACTTTCTTTTTGTTCATACATCCTTTCTAAAAAAACTTATCTTGGAATAGAGATTAGAAAATCCTTAAAATACAATTTTTACTAAAATCTTAAGCCCGTGCGTAAACAGAAAAAGAATATGTTTTGCCACACTCACAACAGCTTGACGAACACTCTATTTCTTTAAATGTTGATTTAAATTCTGGAAAAAAAGTATCACAGGAAAAATCCCCTTGGACCTTGGTCACATAAATCTTTTGGCAAAAAGGATGAACAATCGCCTCCTGATAAACGCTCGCCCCGCCAATAATAAAAATATGGTCAATTTTCTTGTCCTGCGTCCCTAAAAGCTCCAAAGCCTTGGCAAAGCTTGAAGCCCTTAAGACACCCGCCGGTAAAATAGAATCTTTATTTCTCGTTAAAACCACATTAAGACGGTTAGCAAGAGGGCGAAACTTCTCAGGAATCGATTCCCATGTTTTCCGACCCATCACCACCGCATTCATAAACCCCTTGAGGGCTGTGGCAAGCGTAACTGACTTGAAATGTTGCATATCGCCCGACAAAATCCAAGGCAACCGACCTTCCTTACCGATACCGTTTTTTTCATCCAGTGCAACAATAAGGTCAAATGTTTTCATGATTTTCTTACCTAGACAGCGATAGGAAATTTGATAAATGCATCATGCTGATAATGCATGATCTTAATATCTTCAAAAGTTAGATCAAAGAGTGGTTTACGCGCAATAACAAGCTCAGGCAAAGGTTTCGGAGATCGTTCAAGCTGCATCTTTAATCCATCAACGTGATTAAGGTAAATATGCGCATCCCCAATCGTATGGGTGAAAATACCCGGCGTCAGACGGCATTCTTGGGCCATCATCGCCATAAGCAAGGCATAGCTCGCGATATTGAAAGGAACACCGAGCGCTAAATCCGCAGAACGTTGATACAACTGACAATCCAGCCGGCCATTCACAACATAAAATTGAAACATCATGTGGCATGGAGGAAGGGCCATGCGATCAATATCGGCCACATTCCACGCGCTCACAATGATGCGTCGTGAGTCAGGATTTGTTTTGATCAAATGCAGCGCGCCCTCAATTTGATCAACATACTCCTTGGTGTAAGTCTGTGTTTTGGGATCAACAACAAATTTCTCCCACTTACGCCATTGATAACCATAAATAGGGCCAAGCTCGCCTTGCTCGTTGGCCCAGGCATTCCAAATAGGTGTATATTGCTTTAACCCATCATTGATATTGGTCGATCCCTTAAGAAACCAGAGAAGCTCGCGGACAACAGCGTCAAAAAGAACTTTTTTTGTAGTTAAAAGAGGAAAGCCTTGCCTGAGGTCATATTTCTTTTGGCAACCAAAGATGGCGATGGTTCCTGTGCCGGTACGGTCATTTTTACGCTCACCGTTTTTCAAAACATCATCGATCAATTCAAGATATTGTTTCATCGACCACTCTCCATCTAGGCCCTCGTGGTCTGCCACATTTTGGTATTGTATTCTTCGACCATACGCTGCGTGCTAAAGAAAGCGCTTCGGGCAACACAATTGATCATCTTATCAACCCAAGCTGTTTGTGTATTCATGCGGCCATTCTTGATCGTTTCATAATATAGCTTCATTGCGGTGCCAAGGGTATCATAAAGTTCATCGGCATCTTCATCCAAGCGCAAATCCGCTTCGCTGCCGATATCAGATCCATGATGCTGATAGCCAAAGATCCATCCAATATCATCCTGCTCGGCCTCGACCACCCAACCGTCCAGCGTCGTCATTTGCAAAACACCATTGATGATCGCCTTCATGCCACTTGTTCCAGAAGCCTCAAAGGGCGGCAAGGGATTATTCAACCAGACATCCACAGAATTACTTAAAAGCTTTCCAAAATAAGTATCATAGTTCTCAAGGACGAGGACTTTAATAATGTCCTTATAATGATTGAGCTTATCAATATGATCAAAGATCTGATCAAGACGCGTTCCTCCGAGATTATCATTGGGATGCGCTTTGCCGGCCATGATGATCTGAATCGGCCCGACTTCTCTGGCAAGCTCGATCAAGCGCTCGATCTTCTGCAATATAAGAGCTGGACGTTTATAATTCGCAATACGCCGTGCCCACGAAATCGTAAAGACATCTTCTTTAAACTTCCAAGGCTTAATAATATTTAGAAGATTTCTCTTGTTGACCTGATGCGCTTCAAATAGCTCTTTTCTAAACTTAACGTCCCCAGAAAGTTTGCGGATATTTTCAAGCGCCTGAGGATCTTCATCCCAAGCCCCAAGAGTTGGTTTATATTTCTCAAAAAGCTTCTGGAAGCTTTCTGACGCCCACGTATACGTGTGGACACCGTTGGTGATCGCCTGGATCTTCGCGGCATAGCCTGGGAACTGAAGACGCATGACCTCGCCATGCTTTTGCGCAACCGCGTTGACCTTATTGCAATTGTTAAGCGCCATAAAGGTGAGATTGATCTCTCCCGATTGTGGACTCTCCTTACCAAACATCTCTGCTGCCTGCACATAATGAGGCTCAAGAACGTTACTCACATCCGCGATGCTAAAACGGTCATGCCCCGCAGCCACCGGTGTGTGACAGGTAAAAATAAAATTATTACGGATCTGATCCAGATTGTTCTTATCCTGCAGATTCATATACTTCTCAAGGATCGCAAAGGCCGCATGTCCTTCGTTTAAATGATAGCGATTCGTCGAATATCCTAAGCTCTCTAACGCCTTCATCCCGCCAATGCCAAGAATCGTTCGCTGCATAATTTTCCACCAAGCATTGTCACTGCGATAGAGCTGTCCTGTTAATTGCCGAAAATATTCTTTGTTTTGCGGAAGATTGGAATCAAGAAGGATCAGGGGAACCACATGGCTTTTATCAAAACTATAGACATAATATTTCCAAAGCCTTAAATAAATAGGCCCTTCCCGAGTGCCCAGAGTAACAATATTTTTCAAAGGGATCAAGCCTGGATAAGAATGGGGATCCCATTGCAATTCTTCAGGGACTTGTCCGTGTTTATACCAAAAATTTTGCTTAAAATATCCTTTGTTCCACAAAATACCGATCGCGGCAAGCGAGATGCCTAGATCGGCCACGCTTTTCATGCTATCCCCGGCCAAGACACCCAATCCGCCGCTATAGATAGGAATATCTAACATTTTATTAATTTCAATACGAAAAATATAATCACAAAGCCAATTATTCGAAAAAACTTCATGCTTATAAAATTTATTCTTCTCAGACAAAGGCTTTTTCATCGAGAACGTGTTGTAAATACTCGGCGCGATACCGTACTCCATGGAAAAATAACCGATCGAAGGGACGTTGTGGGCACGCAGCTTGCGTTCCGCGTCTAAAATCGTCTTTAGGGGAAAACCAAAATATTCTTTTTCATTGATTTCCTTAGAGTAATTCTCCTCAAAGGTCTCAATCCCATCAACAAAATCATGAAAAGAAAACTCTTTTTGTTGGCTCTGGTCAGACATTGGGTCTCCTCAATTTTGGGTTCAATGAAATATTATTTTGGTGAATTTATTATAACAGAAATCCATCCCTTGCAAACGGATTATTGGTCTTTTCGCGCCGACCAAAGCAGGAAATCTCGACCCAAAATCATCCTAAATTTCTAAAAACCTTAAGAATCAGCGAGTCATGACTTGATAGGCGTTGTTTTGATAGAGACTCGTTGCTTGATCAAGATTTTGCTCGATCACAGCCATAGCAACCCCTGGAGACAGAGATTCAAGGAGCTTGATACCCTGTTTTCCTAGAACACAAAGAACGGTGGAAAAAACATCCGCCTCTGTCGCATTGCTACAAACAACGGTTGCGCTTACAACGCTATTGGTAGGATAACCCGTAACCGGGTCAATAATGTGAGAATATTTTTTCTGGTTAATTTCATAATACTTTTCATAATCGCCTGATGTTGAAACAGCACGATCAGCAACAGGAATAATATCGATCATCTGCATTGGCTGCAAAGGATCTTTAACGCCCACACTCCATGGACGACCCTTGTCATTTAATCCTTGGGCCATGACTTCCCCGCCAGCATCAATCAAGAAATTCTTCATGCCTTCTTTTCTTAAAATGGCTGCGGCTTCATCGGCCGCATAACCTTGGCCAATCGCACTTAAATCAATTCTTGTCCTTGCGTGCATGAGCTGGACATAATGATCCGCAAGAAGTTTGATTTTATCAACCCCCATAGCCTCCTTAGCCCACTTGATGTCGCCGGGCAAAGGTAATGCTTGCTTGGTTTGGGCCTCTTTCCACAAAACAATAAGCGGCCAAATCGTAATATCAAAAGCGCCTTGGGTCAGGGCGTGATATCTTTTGGACAGTGCAAGAAGCTCATAAACATCCCTATGAACCTTGATCGGATGAGGATAGGAACGGTTGATCGCAGCAATATCACTTTGTTCGTTATAAACATTGATCCGTGTGTTGATTTCTTCAAGACGCTTCCACGCTTGATCAAAAGCCTGCAAGACCGTATGCTTCTCCTGAGGCGCTGCGCAAATATGAATCTGCACAAGCGTCCCCAAAAGAACGCGTGCTTGGCTATACTTGATGACACGATGGGAGAGAAAGGAATATAAAAAGCTCCACGTAAAAAGAACGCCCACGACAATCATAAAGAAAATTCTAAATCTCGAGATCTTAAAGAATGCGTTGCTCATGTTTTAAATAATCCGCTTTTACCCCCACTTTTATAAATAAGATGGAGTTGAGAAATAAGGATTTTCTTATCAAAGCATTTGAGCATATCATAAATCGTCAAGGCAGCGATGCCTGCGGCAACAAGCGCCTCCATTTCAAATCCTGTTTGATCAACACCCGCGATCTCGCTTTCGACGATGATACAACAATTTTCATGATCGATCTGAAAATCAATGCGCGCCTTATTAATCTTGATCTGATGGCACAACGGAATCAATTCCGGCGTCTTTTTAGCAGACATGATACCAGCAATTCGTGCCGCCTCAAAAATATCCCCTTTAGGAGAACCTTCTTTTAAAACTTTAACAAAAACTGATTTTGTCAGTAGCACGTGGCATCTTGCTCGCGCAACACGTTTGGTTGCCTTTTTATGGCTCACATCTACCATCCCCGAAATCTTTCTCATTGCACCATTCCTTTTCAATTTAAATATATTCAAACGTAATACTTTTTCCTTTAGGAATAAAATCAACACCCTGCTCCACGGTCCAAAAACAATTCGCTTGGGCCATGGACATAACATTCTCAGAAATTTGATCCGCGCTTAAACGCACGCAACGCCTTCCCTTCTTTGCAGAAACAATGCCGCGCAGGATCTTGGCCCGTGAATCCTGATCGCAAATATCATGGTCCAAGATAGCCTCAGCGGTTTTGAGTAAATAGGCCTTGTGCCCGGACATCTTGAGAATGCACGGGCGCACAAAGGTCAAAAAAGAGACCGTGCTCGCAACCGTATTGCCAGGAAGTCCAAAAACATGACAAGACCCTCTTTTGGCAAAAACCAAAGGCTTGCCAGGCTTAACCGCGACCTTCCAGAAAATCTCTTTGGCGCCAAGCTTTCTTAAAGCTTGGCGCACAAAGTCATGATCCCCGACCGATACGCCTCCAGAAACAAGAAGAATATCAAAGCCAAGCCCTGGCCGAATTTTTTCTACAACACTAGCAAGATTATCCTTAGCATGGCCAAGAACAAAAGGATCGGCACCCAACTGCTTAACCTGAGCCGCAAGAGCATGTTCATTGGCGCTACGGATTTGTCCTGGCTTTAGTTTTGACTTCAAGCCCACCAATTCATCACCAGTTGTCAGAATGCCAACTCGTGGTGTTTTAAAAACCCTAATTTTCCGTTGGCCAAAACTCGCCAAAATCGCAACAATGCCAGGCGTGATTTGCGTGCCTTGGCTAATAAGTATCTCGTTTTTCTTAGCGTCTTGACCCTTCCAGCGAACATGATCGCCTTTGAAAGCTTTTCCAAGAACAACAACCTTGTCTCCTGTGATTTTCACATACTCTTTCATAACAACACTATCAGCACCTTGAGGCAAAAGCGCTCCCGTGCTAATTTTAACGGTTTGCCCCTTGCCAATTTTTCCCAAAAAAGGTTGCCCCGCTTTTGATTCGCCGACTACATTTAAAGCAACAGCTTTTTGAGATTTAAAAGATTGAACATCAGAAATCTTGAGGGCAAAACCATCCATGGTCGATCGCGAAAATGGTGGCCAATCGGTGGCAGCAACGACATCTTGGGCTAAAGCCTGGCCAAGGGTTGCCTCAAAATCTTTTGACTCAACAGGCAAAACGCTGGTGTTTTCAAGTATAAGTTTTTTGGCTTTCGCAATAGAGATCATATTAAAAATGCGCCTGCATTCTCTTTTCTGACAAACGTCCACGCAATTTCTTCTTTTCCGAATGCTTGTGCTTGTTATCCAACATCTTTTCCTTAGCGCGCTTGGAACGTTTTCGCTTCTGCCGTCGGATCTTTTCCACGCGATCGCGCTCGGCCTGCACAAAGCCTATCTGCCTCTGTTCAATCTTATCGAGCAAAAGACGTCTAGCATAAAAACGGTTGAGACCCTGAAAGCGTGACTGCTGACATTTAACCATGAGCCCCGTGGGTCGATGAACCAAGACAACACACGTTGACACTTTATTGACGTTCTGGCCTCCTGGACCCGAAGAACGCACAAATGTCTCATCGATATCACCTTCCTTGACGCCAAGCTTCAACATGCGCTCATCAAGTTCATGTTCTTTATGCGCTGTCACATCAAAGAAAGCCATATTATAAAATCCTCTTATAAAGAAGCGCAACCCATTGCGCGCCTTTGTGCACCTTGACACATCGTAATTTCTTAATACCAAACGCCTTGCGAAGGAGCGAAAGATTTTCAATCATGATCCCCGAAATAGCCAAGAATCCATTTTTCTCTACCGTCGAAAGAATCTGGCGTTTATATTTAATGAGATCGCGCGTGATCAAATTGGCGGCCACAAAATCGAAACGCTTAGGCGCGTGAAAGCATCTGATATCTGCTCGACGGACCATCTGCTGCGAGTATCCATTAACCTTCAGATTTTGCTTAGCGGCCACAACCGCCTCTGGATCAAAATCAATGGCCCACACATGTCGTGCGCCACACTTCAAAGCAATCATAGCCAAAAGCCCTGTTCCCGTACCAATGTCTAAAAAACTTTGAAAACGGCCTTCCCTGCGCTCAATGAGCTTGGCCATAAAACTTGTAGTTTCATGAAGTCCAGTTCCAAACGCATTGATCGAATCAATGATGATCGGCATGCGCGGAGTCCGACGGTAACTTTTTTGTTTCCATGACGGAACAATATCAAACTTGTTTGTGAGAGCGAAAACAGAAAAAATCTTTGCTGTTTTTACTTTCCAGTTTTCATTCTTGATTTTTTTGACTTTAAAGCGAAAGGCGCCTTTTAAATGCTGATTCACCTGCGCACGGACAAGATCAGCCTTTTTGCAATTATTAAAATACACGACAACACGAAAAGTCTCGGCCTTGGCAACGACAATGACGTCCTCAGGCTTAACGCCAGAATTGATCAATAGCTCTCGCGCAATATCGGTTTGCCCATGAGTATCGTTTTGCAAAATACAGAAAAGCTCAAACAGAAATGGCGGATGTTTTTGTCTGGCCATAGGCAATAGATTATCGTTAAACCCATTATCCGTCAAACAAAAATAAGGCAATCCCCAAGCTTTAAGCGATCCAGCAAATAAAGTTTTAATTGCCATCCACGTTTTCATTGTTTATACTTAAAGCATGAAAGGTCTTATTGTCTTTTTCCTGTGCACGTTTATTTTTATCTGGGGCCTTGGCATGGGCATCAGCTATCTGCAACAAAGAGGCCGTGATGCAATGGCCATTAAAGTAGATTACGGCGACTTCTCGCCCCAAAAAGTTGAAGCCGATCGAAAAAAGGCTATGGACGATTATCGCCAACAAGTCAGCGATTATAAAGCGCAACAATCCTCGTACAAATCCCAGCAAGACGCTCAAAAAAGATTTATGGAAGATCAAAAACGGCAGATCAAGGATATGCAGCGCATGAATAACGCGCGCTGAAATCTAGGTATGCTCTCTTGACTCAAGAATCCGACGAGTCATTTCCCCATCATAACAGCTTTGAATCTCGCGAAGCGCTTTCTTCCCACAAAAAGAAACAATGGCCTTTTCAATCGCGCCAAGACGCTGTGTCAAATAAAAATAATGTGGATTTAATTGCTTCGCAGCGACATCGCAGAATTTCTCTGCCTTGGCATTCTGTTCTTTTTTAGCCATATACTCTTTAAAGTCGTCAACCTTTTTGGCAAAAGCTTCACGATAGCTACCCTTTAAAGGCTCAAGCTTCTTCTGAAGCTCGCGCAAAACAAACTCATCAACTTCCAGTTGAGTAAACTTACGGTCAATACGCTCAAGCTCCTCCCTGGTCATTTTATAGCACCAAAGAAGATAACGTTTTATTAGTTTCATATTATCATCCACAGCTTGCCTTTTTTTATTAATTCTGCGTACAAGCAAGGCATTGATTCGTCCAATTACCTCCGCTGCAACAGCCTGGGTTGATCCCGCTACAAATACATGGGTTCGAAATACCTCCAGGATGATATCCTGATGGACAACTGCTGGAAGAACTGCAAAAATTTGCACCCTGAACGCAAGAGCTAGTCACTGAATTCCATGAAAGAAGGTTGATCCATTGACAACTGCTGAAAGCATTACATGCGGAAGGATTCGTGTAGCTAGCACAGTCAGGAGGACAGCAATCATCCGGACAATTCGCGCAAGTCTCTCCGGATTCACATACACCATTATTATTGCACACAGGTGGCGGAGGACAGCAATCATCCGGGCAATTCGCACAAGTCTCTCCTGATTCACATACACCATTATTATTGCACACAGGTGGGGGAGGACAGCAATCATCCGGACAATTCGTGCAAGTCTCTCCTGATTCACATACACCATTATTATTGCATGCTTCACAATCCGGATAGGCTGTCCCGCACATACTAGGCTGCAAAACGCATCGACATGTCTGACCGCTACAATAAGTCGTATAGCCAGTTGAAGCACCGTCCACGTAACATCCTTTATAGTTATCAACACAAAACCCTTGATACTCTGTCATAATAAACCTATAGCAATTTTCAAAGCCAGAAGATATCCCACAGTTTGCTTGCGTTCCTTCTGAGCAATCGACACAACAATCATCCGGGCAATTCGCACAAGTCTCTGTGGGTGGCTCACATATTCCATTATTATTGCAGACTGGTGTCGCTTGGCAATCAACCGGGCAATTATCTGGATTTTCTGGCGGCCATTCGCAGAGATAGTTTCCGCAAAACGATCCCCCTGAATATTGACAGGCATAACAATTCTGTCCACAACAGGCGGTCTGATTACAATCAGCACATGGATCAAATGAACTTGTTGACCCCGATGGACATTGCCAGCTGTTTGGCTTACAAACCCCATAGCTGCATTGCGTGCACATCCCAGAAGATTCTTGACAGTCGACCACCCATCGGCAACCTAATTCCGCATTACATGCGGCGGGAGTATATTTAAACGGACAGTTAAAAGAGGAAGAATTGCAATCCTGAGGACACGTGGCAATTGTTTCCGGAGGAAACTCGCAAACACCATCCCCGCAAACAGGAGTAGACGGCAGACAATCTTGTGGACAATTAACAAGAGTTTCAGGGGGCACACATAAACCGTCTCCGCAATGACCGTGCTGAACCCCAGACTCGAAATTTGTTCCAGCCGTCATCAAAGCAATCTGATCAACAGTCGCGTTAATCCCTGAATCAATCGTGCGCGACATAATGCCATTGGGCGCAAGAAAAGCAATCAAGACCGCAATGATACAGGTCACCAATAAAATATATTCAATCGCACTCTGGCCTTTATTCATATTCACCCCGTTAGAAAAAACTGCCAATAATATCGTTTATCATCCTAGATTGCTAGAGATGCATCGCTCTTGATGATCAAACCGTTAGCCTAACGTTCTCTACTTTAAGTATACCACAATTCTAATAAAAAAATAATCAAGGCCTTGATTTCTTAAACCCTTTGGCTTAAGCTCAAAAAAACTTTATCTCCAACACGCACTTCTTTTTTGACCTTAAGGCCGATTTCATGGCCTTTTTTGGCCATCATCACTTGTTGATGATTAATTTGCATCGAATCAAGCGCCTGCACAAAATCTGTTCCCTTTCCTTTAAAATGCAGCTGATCCCCGACCTTTAAGTCACATGCAAGCTTCACAACACAAACTTGAATCTTATCAAAAAAATGAACAATCTCGCCGGCCAAAGTTTCCTTGAGAGCCTGTGGCTTTGCAGGCTTAAGAGGCTTAGGAGTCTTCAGGACTGCCTTAGGAGGTTTAACGAGTTTGATGGGCGCTAAGGAAGGCTTGGCAACCTTTTGGGAAGGCTTCTTGGTCTTGCTAAAGAAATTCAATGCCTTGGGCTTGCCTACTCTAAGAATCTTCTTCTTGGCCAGCGACTTAGAAGCAACGATCTTTTTGATCTTAACACTCTTTAAAGAAAAAGGCGCCTTCCTCTGGGAAGGCGCCGAAAGAGTCGTAACATCCACATAATTCTTGTCACGTATGCCAAATAGAATTTTACGAAAGTCAGGCATTATTATTACAAAATAATTTTATCCGCATAATCACGAATAAGCGGAATGCGCAAGTCTTGTCCCGCCAGTGCAGCAATAATCCCCCAGAGCGATAAAATCCCAAAGACAAATAGACCTGGACGCAAGAACCAATCAACGAGAATGCTCAAAATAAATACTCCAACAACACCAATAAAGATGACAAGCCCCTGACGGCTGTGATTTAAGACAAACTTATTGTCTTTTTTTAGAATCAATGGGATCACACAAAAAATCCACAAATACCCGATCACAGCGTAGATCTTGCCCTCATTGATTTCTTGGCCTTGAACTGTTTCCATTATAGTTTACCCCATTAGAGAAAACCAACAACTTGTTAATCGTTATCACCCTATAAGACTAAAGGCTCTTTTCACCTTCAACGGAAACCGCGAAAGATTTTATTTCTCTATGGGGTTCACCCCGTTAGAGAAGATTGCCGATAATACCATTAACAATCTTACAGTGCTGGCGGTGCATCACCCTTTAAAGTCAGACCGCTAGTGTGCAATTCTCTAACGGGGTGAACCTCCAAAACTGAATTAGAATCCCCAAAGGCATTTTCAACACGCCTCGTGTTCGCCGGATCATTTTGCCATTTACCATCCACAATAAAACGGTATTGGTACACCCCCGGCTTTAATTTCAACTCCGACTGCCAACGCCCATCCGTCTTTTGCATACGGCAAGACTCATCAACATACCAATTGTTAAAATCGCCAGCCAAATAAACATTCTTGGCTTCGGGGGCAACCAAGGTAAAGCTCGCAAGAGAAAAATCTTTGGCCTTCTCCTTAATCGTCTCCCGCATCACTTTAGACATCGGCTGCGATACAGACTTAGCCATAGGCTGGGCGCTCAACGAAGACTCGCGAGGACCATCCTTTTGTCCAACCATGATCATTTCTTTCGCCAAGCTAAAATAATCTTTGCTTCCCCGCGAATATTTGTCATAGCAGGATACTGTCTCGCCTGCGGCCGCGGCTTCTTTGAGTTTGACATTAAGATGAATGATCGTCCCTGCTAAATTTTTCGCAAAATCTTCTTTGATCTTGGCCAGCATCTCAAACGAATGGCGCAGACGCGAATCAAACATCGTTACCAAGACACGATAGTCAATCGTATGATTGAGGCGTTGCTTGACGAGTTCAATAATATCAATCAACCGGCCAACACCCTGAATGGAAAAACGGCTCGCCTCGACGGGAATAATCACCTCTTGACTCGCACGCAAGGCATTGATCGTTAAAAAGCCTAAATTCGGAGGGCAATCAATAATGATATAATCATACTCTTTTTGCTCGCTCAAAATGGAAAAAAGTTTGAGCTCGCGGCCAATCTCATCAGCCAATTCTTGCTCAAGGGTACCCACCAAAACATTGGATGGCACAAGATCAAACTGATCCTTGACCTTCACGATGATCTGACTTAGGGAAAGCTTGCGCGGAGCAAGCTTAGAGATGACATTATAAATGGTATTCTGCGCATTAATGTTAAGTCCTAGCGACGCATGCGCCTGCGGGTCCAAATCAACGAGCAAAACCTTTTGGCCATTGATGGCCAAGGCCGAGCTTAGATTGATCGCCGTTGTGGTTTTGCCGCATCCGCCCTTTTGATTCGCAATGGCAATAATTCGCATGAAGCTTATCCTCCGCTTTTGATTAATTTAGCCCCGTTAGAGAAAACTACCAATAATACCGTTTATGGCCCTACACCGCTCGCGGTGTATCACCCTTGACAATCAAACCGTTAGTATGAAGTTCTCTAACGGGGTCACTTTGAAAAACAAATGTCATCGATTAAGATACTGCCCTTTTTCTTTTTAACGTTCCATCCTTCCAACACAAACGCAACTTCACTAAGACTTGTCCAGTCTGTAATTGTTGAAAAATCCGTAAGCGCGACCACATGATGTTTCCATTTCATGTTGACATCCTCAACATACACAAAAGCCAACTCATTTTTCTTATTCCGCAAAACCACTTTAACAACCCCCGGATACCCTTCTTCAAGTCCGCGAATGGAAAAGGCCAGGCTCTTATACTTAGCCATATCCGCCTGAGGAATCGCAATAGAAAAATCTTTGACTTGCGGAAAAGGATCATTAAGGTCATAGGTCACGCGAATCGGGGAATTGTTTAAGGCAAAAAGGATGGTGGCCTTCATGGCTTCATCTCGACGAGAAAGAAACGCAGTCAGGGTATAAAACGCAACGCCAATCGCTAACACCGTTGCTATGACTTTAGCTTCTTTGGGAAATCGCGAAAAGAATGTCTTTTTAGGTAAATCTTTTTTATCCTGTGACTTCTTGCCCAAGTACACTTGCGCAAGATGCTCATAGATTTCTTCTTTGGTCATCTTAAAATAGCTGGCTTGAGTTGTCTCTCTCATTATTCTACTTTTATACAATATCTTGTATAAAAATAAGTATAACTACTATTTATTATACAAGATAAAAATAGGGTGCAAAGGATATTTACAAATTTGTTTGAATGTCTTTTAGGAGGGAATTCCTTGCTTCTCGCTAACGGTTGCTTGGGATAAATAGGCGCACAGTTTACGGACGAGCAAGGCGAGAAAGGACTTTTTGAGAGAAGGTGGTTGAAGGGAAATGGCTGCCATCCCCTTTTCGACTGCTAGGCCGCAGCCTTAAAGGGGTAAATTCGTGCGGCTGACTTGACGTCGCCTCTTGGCGAGGAAGGACTTTTAAAGAGGAAATCCCCCGCTTCGCTAACGCTCGCTTGGGATAACTTGTCCGCCAAAAATCAGGCGGACAAGTTAAGAGCCCCGCCTTTTTCAAGGCGGGGCTCAATAATACTTACCTTCTAACTTTTTCTAACTTTTAGAAAGCAACTGACAAACTGGTCAACAACTGTGTTGCAGTTCTGTCACCATTTCTCTCAAAGGCTTCTCCTGGGAAAAACCAACCAGCGCTCATGCCGATAGAGACATCTTCGGTATAAGCATAGGTTAGATCAAGGTCGATTTCATCGCCTAAATCCTTCTTGCCATTTGCTGGATACGCGCTGGCACCCATTGGGCTAGAGATGTTTAACGTTGTATTGAGATCCTCATTCATGTACAACATTGACCAGCTGCCTTTTAATGTAATATCTTCAACTGGTTTTACAGAAAGTGCAAGCTCATGACACGATACATTGGTAAAGTTCAAGATCGCGTTGTAGATCTTGCCACCTGAAAGATGCTCATACATAGGATCCCAACCCTTAACTTCACCTGAGGCATAATTATCATCACCTGAGGCATAGGTAAAGGCATAGGAAACAACTGGCTGATACTTTGCTGTCTTCTCAAATGGAAGAAGATAGCCAGCAATAAACTGTCCAGCCACGGCTTCACGCTCACCACGAGTTCCAACCAATGGAGATTGATTTCCTCGCTGCCAAGCCAATTCACCCTGCAAGTTCAAACCCTTGATAGGATTTGTGCTTAAACGCATACCAGGAACATAAATGGTATCTTTTTTTTCTCCGTCTGCCTTGTGATCATACTTTGAAAAGAAATAACCTTCTGCAATAGTATTCCACTTATCAGAAAACTTATAGTTTGCATTGATACCATAAAGATTAACATCATCATTCTTCTCTGCCTGAAGAACCGTATCATTAGAATCAACAACAGCAGCAAACATATCGATGGTTAAAGGGTCATAATTTAAAACCGCCTTAACAGCATCAAGACTGTTTCTCATGCTAAGATCTCTTAAACCATTCTCAGCAAGAGGACTGCCTGTATATGTGTTATTATTTGGACCATTACCGCCAATGATGAAACCATTGCCGTAGAACAATTCTTGACGACCTAATGTTACAGTAAGAGGTGAATATAGCATTTCTCTTAACTGCACATAGGCTAAATCAAGTTCAACATCAGCATTAGCGCTGCCAGAGGTATCATCTCCCCAAGCTCTTTCATTGAGCAAGCGAACTGTGGTTGAAACATTGTCAGTTAAATCAGCATCAATACGAACGCGTGCATAAGAAATCACGTCATTGAGATTCTGATTAACTTGATCTCCAGTGTCTGTGAAATCAAAGGTGTCACGGACAGCCCAAGTGGTCTGGAGGTCGCCGCTTACTTTGACATTTTGTACGCTAGCAAAAGCTGGGACAGCCATGACAGCCACCAGCAATACTGCGATTAATAATTTCTTCATTTGTAATCTCCTTTTGTTAATTTTTCCAGCCATGTATTTTATATATATGAAACTAGTCTATAAAAGAGATTCTAGATTAAATAATCATATTCCCAGCTGAGCGACGATCTTAAACGTTAGGTTTACCATCCCCTCCTTTCGAGTTTAGATTAAATCGTCTCTGGGTTCAGTTGAGTACATTCTTCCATAGATACAAAGCCATGTCAAGAATTTTTAGAATTTTTTTTAGGGGAAATAGCAAGGGATTTTGGAATTATTTAGCACTAGATTGAGACTCTGCACCTGCTAGACTGGATCCCATAACCTCTACAAACCCAATCAATCCAATGATTTCCGGAAACTTAGCTAACAATACCTACGCGAGGCAAAGAAAAAGGGGGAAAAGTACTTTCGCCAAGAGGCTTCCGAGGTCATCCATTGGTTTGTTCCAAAAAAATCATCAACAAGGGCCTCTCGCATACGGGCAAACTCTTTAAGCCGGGCATAGCTCTTGTGGCACCCCAAGGAGAGATCGATGAGCTCAAGGGCCCGTTCAAGCGCTCTGCGGGCATAATCCTCATTTTTCTTGCTTCGCCAGCTAAGCGCTCGCTCAACCTCGCTACCAATATTGGCCATTTGCTCTACAAGCGAAAGCTTATCCCAGCCTCCCGCTGCAAGACTTTTATGCTGATAAATCATACCCTGACTCTCTTTGAAACGATCTCCATGATTTGCTTGCGCAAGGCGCCATCCTCAACATTGCGGCTTCGATTGCCCTGGGAGGGACGCACATTGATCATCGAATCAAATTCAATAAAATCATCCCCTTGCATATCCGGGTAAAGGTTGATCCCCCAAAGGCTTTTTTGCTTTGAACCATCTTCCAGGAGCAACGCCTCAAGATCCGAATGAAGCTCAGCGTCAACGGCGATCAGCTCCCGATCAATGTCAACAACAGCCTTAACTAAATCACCAAAAATGGCTGTGGCCATGGCTTTGATTTCATTAAGGGTGATACTTTGTGTTATGATTTTCATGAAATGAAGGATACCTTTCTCGATGGCTCTATTTAATAATTCATAAGACCGGACAACATCTTGCAGATATCTTCAAGCTTCTTCTTGTAATCGGCATGTGTTCTTTCTTCAACCAAAGACTTACGCTTGCAAATTTCCAGGATAGGAACACATTCAAAAGCAGATCCACGAGCAATCCTAAAAAAATTAATCCTATCGGCTTTGTGATATTTTCCGTTTCCTTCTGCGATATTAGTGGCTATCGATAGTGCGGCCCTATTGAGCTGGTCAACTAAGTAGTAACTTCCTCTAGGGAACTTTTCCGCTAAAGAAGAAACCTCATCTGCAAAATCAACAGCCTTCTGATAAACATCGAGGTTTTCGAAAATAAATGCCATAGACATTGAAAATTGATAATTGAGAATTGATCGCAATCGAGTCGCTTAACAATCCATTTTCAAATCTCGATTCTCGATTGCTCTACTTAATTCTTGCTTCGCAAGAATTAAGTGCGCCTGGGCGGACTCGAACCGCCCACGCCGGCCTTAGGAGAGCCGCGCTCTATCCATCTGAGCTACAGGCGCATCTACGCTAATGTCCTCACAAGGAAGGATGCACCTGCTCCAGCTTCTCTGAAATCTAAATTCAAAGAAGGCTGTGAGCAAGGCGCATTTTCCTAAATATAACTTCCAGAAGAAATGAGCCTGCCCCAACTTCCTCTGATTTAAATTCAAGGACAGTTGCGGACAAGGCGCATCTACGCTAATGTCCTCTCAAGGAAGGATGCACCTGCTCCAGCTTCTCTGAAATCTAAATTCAAAGAAGGCTGTGAGCAAGGCGCAAGATTCATTATTATCATTTCTAGGAAATTTTGCGCTTGTCCCGAGGACCATGATGCCTTTCTAGAGCAATCGGGGCAGGCGCAAAATGAAAACACTTTTCAAAGATCTAGATAAACTTGCGCGCCTTTTTCCCTCGTGCCTTAATCTTCATGCGGCTGACGAAGCATCGCTTTGATCTGCTTAGCCAAAGACGCCACGCTAATCGGTTTGGTAAAATACTGATCCGCGCCATGGATAAAGGAATCAATGACAACTTCAGAGGTATCAAACACGGTCAAAACCATCACGGTTTCCGTGGAGGTCTCTTTTGTGGAGCGCAAGGCTTCTAAGACCTCGCCACCATTCATATCAGGAAGGCGATAATCCAAGATAATCAAATCCGGCTTATGCGCCTGAGCCATGGCAATGCCGTTTTTGCCATCATAAGCGATGAGTGCGCTAAAACCGCAAAGATCAACAGCCTTTTTGATCATCCGTGCATCAACAAGATTGTCTTCAATGATTAATATTTTGACGGAAGAGACATCATTCTTTTTTGATGGCCAGAACTTTTGCAACCATTGCCTAAGCATGATATTTCCTCTTATCAATAAGCGGGCTTGAAAAACACCAGGGCTAATACTGAATGATCGAATGTACAGGATACTTCTTTAACTTGTCGCGGCCATGCAGAAAGGTTAGCTCAATCAAAAACACAATACCCACAATAGAAGCTTGAAAGGTTTCAAGAAGTTTCATGACAGCCTCGACGGTTCCGCCGGTTGCGAGCAAATCATCGACGACCAGCACCTTGGCTTTTTGTCGAATGGCATCCTCGTGCATTTCCAGAGTATCAGTGCCGTATTCGAGCGCATAGGTCACGCTCTTGGTCTGAGACGGTAATTTGCCTTTCTTGCGCACAGGGACAAAACCTGCGCCAAGCTTATAGGCTAAGGCTGCACCAAAAATAAAACCGCGGGATTCCACGGAAATCACATAATCGATATTCTGGCCTTTCACTTTTTCGGCCAATAAATCAATGGACGCCTTAAACGCTTCTTGGCTATTCAAAAGGGTCGTGATGTCTTTAAAAAGGATTCCTTTTTTGGGAAAATCGGGAATGTCGCGAATGCAGGCGCTCAAAAGTTTTGCGTTCATGAGTTCTTATCTCCTCTTAACAAGCAAGCCGCGTCATGGAATCACGCTCAATTAAGCGTGTTCCCAACAAGACCTGGACAGGCACGCCGATCTTGCCCTCGCAAATAAGATTAAGTTTCTCAAGTCCAAGCCGTCCCATTTCTTTAAGAGGCTGGGCAATCGTCGCAAGCTTGACCGAGCTATGAATATTAATTGGGTTGTCATCAAAACCCACAACCGAAAGCTCTTGAGGAACACTGATGGTCCGCGTCTTGGCTTCGGCAATCACTTCCATGGCCATGACATCGGAACACGCAAAAACAGCGGTTGGACGCTCGGTAAGAGCAAAAAGTTCTTGCGCAGCCTTGCGCGATGGCGTACGTAGAAATTCTCCATATTTGATATATTCTTTCTTGGCGTCAATCTGATGAGCCTTCAAGGCTTCTTGATACCCTTCCAAGCGAAGGCGTCCGGCTTGGGTGCGCTGATCCCCAGAGACAATCGCGATCCTCTGATGGCCCAAGGCAATCAAATGCTCAATGACATCAAAAGCAGCCTTAAAATTATCCACAGCAATGCTGTTGATCGGCTCTTGAAAAATATTATTTAAGACCACATAAGGAATGCCAGTCGCAATCACCTTCTGAAGAGTTTGCACGTCATTATCAATATCCGCAAAGATAATACCGTCGATGTATTGGGGATCCAAAATCTTACTATTAAGCCAATCCTGATGATCATAGCGCTCGGTCACATGAAATAAGATATCTACCTTAAGACGGCTAGCGGTCAAGCCAATACCCTTTAGAATCTCTTCAGCATAAAATGAATGATCCACGTCCTCAAAGCGAGGCATAATCAATGCAAAGGTCTTGGCCGTTTTAATCTTCGGTTTCAATACTTTCTTCAGAAACATGATCGTCTGGTCCTTTTTCATGGCGTTTAAAAAGTTTACGTAATTTTTGAATAGCGATAAATTCGATCTGACGGATACGCTCACGGGAGACGCCCATAGCTTTGGCAATCTGAGCCAAGGTCTTTTTATCGCCATCGATGATGCCATGGCGCATTTCCAAAACCTCTCGCTCTTTATCGGTGATCATAGCAAGAAAGTCCGTGGTACGCTCTTTGTTAAGAAAACTATCCAATTCTTCGTGAGGAGCCTCAATACTTGTATCCTCCACCAGATCAATAAACTGGCCTTCCCCGTCCTCGCCAATAGGCGCGTCTAAGCTTGACATCTTAGTCACGCACTGAAACAAATCGCGCACCTTATCAACGCCAACTTGCATTTTTTTAGCGATCTCTGAGATGCGCGGCTTACGCTTAAGTTTGTGTGTTAATTGTTCAATAGCCTTTTTATATTTGGCAAGCTCTTCATTCATATACACAGGAATGCGGATCATCTTGCCCTGATCGACAATCGCGCGGGACACGCTTTGTTTAATCCACCACGCCCCATAAGTAGAAAAACGGAATCCCTTGGAAGGATCAAATTTATCGACGGCACGCATCAAACCGATATTGCCTTCTTCAATCAGATCACTCAAAGGGATCCCAAGATTCATATAACGCTTAGCAATGCTGATCACCAAGCGCAAATTCGCCTTGATCATATGTTCACGCGCCTTTTCATCTCCTTTTTTAATCCTTTTGGCAAGATCAATCTCTTCCTCAGGAGTTAACAAGGGAATGGTCCGGACATCTTTAAAATACGCGCGAACTGGATCCATGCTTTATTTTTTTCCTTTTTTCGTACTTTTCAACGCCGCTTGGGCAGCAGCCAAACGTGCAATCGGAACTCGAAACGGTGAACATGAAACATAATCCATGCCAACGGCATGACAGAACTCCACGGATTTTGACTCTCCGCCATGCTCACCGCAGATACCAATTTTAAGGTCTTTTTTGACCTTACGTCCACGCTCGATACCAATCTTCATCAACTCACCGACACCGTCTTGATCAATCGTTCCAAACGGATCATCAAGAAGAATCTTCCTGCCAATATAATCTTGCAAAAATCCACCGATATCGTCGCGAGAAAACCCGAAACTCATCTGCGTGAGATCATTGGTGCCGAAGCTGAAAAACTCAGCAATTTCAGCAATCTTACCAGCCTGCAAGGCCGCGCGTGGGATTTCAATCATAGTCCCAAACATATAATTAAACTTCTTAAGACTATATTTAACGCAGACTTCCTTATAGATACGATCAACAATCAGCTTCTGATCCAAAAGTTCTTTCTCCGTGCAGACAACAGGGATCATGATCTCTGGATTAACCTTTTTGCCAGCTTTGACAAGCTCAGCAGCGGCTTCCAGAATCGCACGCACCTGCATCTCGGTCACTTCAGGATAGGTCACCCCTAAGCGAACACCACGATGACCCATCATCGGATTGCTTTCCTTTAAGCCTTCGCCGCGCTTCTTGGCTTCTTCAACGCTAATGCCAAGTTCCTTAGCCATATCAGCGATCTTATCTTCGCTATGGGGAACGAACTCATGAAGCGGCGGATCAAGCAAACGGATGGTAATCGGGAAGCCATTCAACGCTTCCATGGTGGCCTTGATATCATTTTTCACGAAAACGGAAAGCTCCGCCAAAGCGGCCTTTCTTTCTTCGATCGTTTTCGACATGATCATTTTTCGCAACAAAAATAATGGCTTGTCACTTCCTTCGCCATAGAACATATGCTCGGTACGGAAAAGACCGATCCCTTCAGCACCAAACTCAATCGCCTTCTTAGTGTCTTTAGGTGTGTCAGCATTAGTACGCACCTTCATAGTTCGAAACTTATCCACAAGCTTCATCAACTCTTTAAACGCATCGTTATGTTCCAGGTCTGGATCCACCAATGGGAGCTTGCCAGCGCAAACAGTTCCCTTGGTTCCATTTAAAGTAATCCAATCCCCTTCTTTAACGACCACGCCACTTTTCGTTGTAAACGATTTTTCATCGTCGGCAATTTCAAGACCTTCACAACCCACGATGCAGCATTTGCCCCAGCCGCGGGCAACCAACGCCGCATGCGATGTCATCCCACCCTTAGAGGTCAAAATGGCTTCGGATTTATGCATACCATCGACATCTTCTGGAGATGTTTCTTCGCGTACGAGAATCACTTTTTCGCCTCGCTCCGCCCATTTGACAGCCTCGGCAGATGAAAAAACAACGCGTCCCACCGCGCCACCAGGCCCGGCTGGAAGTCCTTTAGCGATAATCTTCGTCGCGGCCTCAGCCTTAGGATCTGTCATCGGAAGAAGAAGCTCAACGAGCTGATGCGAAGGAACACGTTGAACCGCGGTCGCGGCATCAATAAACTTTTCCTTATACATGTCAATCGCAATACGAACAGCGGCGGTACCATTGCGCTTACCAACACGACACTGAAGCATGAACAGTTTTCCGTTCTCGATGGTAAACTCAATATCCTGCATGTCCTTGTAGTGATTTTCAAGTCTTTTCTGGATATCGAAAAGCTCTTGATAGATCGCGGGCATGAATTTCTCGAGCGTCGTCAAATTCGCGCTTTGGGCATTTTTGCTCTGATCGTTGATGGGAGCTGGTGTACGAATCCCCGCGACAACATCTTCACCCTGAGCGTTGACCAAATACTCACCGTAAAAATACTTTTCACCATTCCCGGGATTTCGCGTAAAGGCAACACCCGTCGCTGAGTTGTCACCCATATTACCAAAAACCATGGCCTGCACATTAACCGCGGTTCCCCACTCATCTGGAATGCGTTCGATGCGACGATAATCAATAGCACGCTTACCATTCCATGACATAAATACAGCGCCAATTCCACCCCAAAGCTGATCTTCAGGTTTTTCCGGGAAGGCCTGGCCCATTTCTTTTTTCACCATATCTTTAAACTCGGCGACCAAACCCTTGAGATCTTCAGCGGAGAGATCCGTATCCAATTTGTAACCCTTGGAATACTTAAGCTCACTTAATTTTTCATCCATCAATTTTCTGATCCCCTTGCCGCGGGCTGGTTCTCGACCGGCAGCTTTTTCCATCACAACATCCGCATACATCATCACAAGTCTACGATAGGCATCATAGGCAAAGCGTGGATTATTAGTCTTCTTAATCAATCCCTGAACAGTCTCATCGTTTAAACCCACATTTAAGACCGTATCCATCATGCCCGGCATCGATTTTCTTGCGCCAGAGCGCACGGACATCAAAAGTGGATCTTTGACATCGCCAAACTTCTTACCCATAATGCTTTCCACGGTAAGCATTGCGGCCTTAACTTGCGCCTTGAGCTCAGAAGGATATTTCTTTTTATTAGCATAATAATACGTACACACATCAGTTGTGATTGTGAAGCCTGGAGGAACGGGAAGTCTTAAATTTTTATTGCCTGCCATCTCGGCGAGATTAGCCCCTTTACCGCCAAGAAGATTTTTCATCGATTCATTGCCATCAGCTTTTCCACCCCCAAACGCGTACACATACTTTTTTACCTTACTTGCCATTGCTTCTGCCCTTGACCTTTCTTTACCCCGTTAGAGAGCCTGCAGACTTGAAAAGCAGTCATCTCAACAAAAGTTAATTATGATTTTAGCTACCGTAGCTTGCCCCGTAAATGCTTTACTACTCTCTAACGGGACTAGCTATTGTTGGTTGAGAATTGTTGCCCTAAATACTCTTTCACATGTTCAATCGAAATCCTGTCCTGCTTCATCGTATCCCGATGCCGTACCGTGACCTGATGATCGGTGAGCGAATCCACATCCACAGTCACACAAAAAAACGTTCCCACTTCATCTTGACGGCGATAGAGTTTACCAATCGACGCCGTATCATCATAGACCGTGGTAAAGATTTTTGATAAATCGCCCTTAAGGCGCCTTGCCATTGTAACAAGTTCGGCGTTTTTTTTCAAGAGCGGAAGAACCGCGACCTTGATTGGAGCCAAATGCTTGCTAAACTTTAAAACAACGCGTGTAGCGTCATTGACCTGTTCTTCGCAATACGCGTCGGTTAGAAACGCCAACGTCGCGCGATCCACGCCACCAGAAGGCTCAATAATAAACGGATAAAACTCTTGACCGCTCACGGGGTCTTTGTATTGAAGATTTTTACCCGAATGCTTGGCATGCTGCTTCAAATCATAATCCGTGCGATTGGCAATGCCTTCAAGCTCGGACCATCCAAAGGGAAATAAATATTCAATATCCGTGCATCCCTTGGCATAATGCGCCAACTCATCTTGGGCATGGGGACGCAGGCGAAGCGTTTCTTTTTTGATCCCCAAATCTAAATACCAGCGATAACGCTCGGCAATCCACTCTTCATACATCTTGTCGGCGTCCTCAGGCTGTGTAAAATATTCAATTTCCATCTGCTCAAATTCACGGGTGCGAAAAACAAAATTGCCTGGGGTGATTTCATTACGAAACGATTTGCCGATTTGCGCCACGCCAAAAGGCAAGCGCTTGTGCATCGTATCCACGACATTGGCAAAATTAACAAAAATGCCCTGGGCCGTTTCGGGTCGAAGATAAGAAAGGCTATTCTCATCCTCCACCGCGCCTAAATACGTCTTCATCATCAAGTTAAAAGCGCGGCCTTCAGTAAAATCTTTGGCCCCGCATTCAGGACAGGTATCGCCCACATGATCCTTGCGAAATCGCTTCTTGCACGTTTTGCAATCCACTAAAATATCAGAAAAATTTTCCGTGTGTCCAGAGGCCTTCCAGGTCTTAGGGTGCATCAAAATGCCCGCGTCGAGTCCAACCATGTCATCGCGCCCATGAACCATGGCCTTCCACCAGGCATCCTTCACATTACGCTTGAGCTCAACCCCAAGGGGCCCATAATCCCAAACACTTCCCAGCCCGCCATAGATTTCGGAAGACTGAAAAATGAAGCCTCTGCGCTTGCAAAGGGAAACGATCTTTTCCATGAGATTGTCTTGAGACATTGAGGGTTTTTCCTGTTAGAAAAAACCACCGATTACCATCGGTGGTATGCCGATTTCATTTTAACTAGATCAACTTAGACGATTTGAAGTTGTATTTTATCGGAAAGATTTAACAAAATCAAGCTTTTTGATATAAAAAAATGGGGCTTTTTCAGATCGATCTAAATCCGCGCGATCGGGTCCATAGTTTTAACAACCCCCGATGTAATCACGCGGGCAAAAACGCCCTCCACTGGCATGATACAGTAGCCAGCCTGCTGCGAAATAGCACAGGGAGCATGACATTCCTTGCCAAGCTGTGTAACTTCCACAACAGCAGCTGCTCCTATTTTGAGATGGTCACCGACCTTAAGCTCTTCCCAAGCAAAACCTTTGACAACGATATTCTCGCCAAAGCTCCCATAAGAAACAATGGCGCCATCCTTCTTCATTCTTAAAATGGACTCGTCACTTAAAAAACTCACCTGCCGATGCGTTGCTCCCGCATGGGCATCGTGTTCCAAACCAAAATTTTTCTTTAAATAAACGCTGGAAACTTGAGTTTTGGCAACATGCTTTTGCTTGGAAATGCAAAGAGCGACAACACAACCTCGCCTGTTTGTTTGATTTTTCATCGAACTTAAAGAGGTCATCTTGAGAGAGGATAAACTATGTTTATAGACAAGAGATCATTCACGTCGGGCAATTACCAAAACCTAGTCGTTCCACGACTCTGCGTTTTCTTTCCAGCGCTTTACTAGCTGACTACTGAGCACAGAATAATTAATTGGTTTCCCATCCTGGGCATAGTAATCTTCAACAATTTTCTGACTTTTATATTTGGAGCGATCTTTAGCAGAAGCGATCGCCTTTTGCGCTGTCCACAAAAGGATCAAAATGAGCAAAACTCCCCCCACGCCAAAAAAATACACTAAAATCCTAGGCAACACGTGTACATCCATAGGCTTGGGCGAGTCTTCTCACCTCCTTATTTTAAGTATATCACAGATTCCTTGTCGCTAAAGTTAAATCCAGAATTTGCATGACACCATAAGGGCGTCACCAAAACGCACAGAGAAAAAGGTCGGTGTTGTTGTGCAATCGCGGAATCGCTTCAGGAGATTTCTTATCTCTTAAAAAGACTCGGCGGAGACTTTTCATTTGTTGGGGGAGAGTTTTCGTTCTTAATCCAGCGTAAAATAATAAACGTGCTCACGAAAATAATAAATGCCGCAACCCCTAAAATAATCGCGATCTGTACATATCCTTGGACAGATTCCGCAGCGACTTTTGTATCTTTGAGATCAAGGACGCGGCCATCATCACCGATTAAAACACGAATTTTCCGTGGAAGATCAACCTTAAGCCCTAAACCCGACACCGTACCAAAAAGAAAGAAACCGAGCAAGGTTAGCGCAAGGCCAACGCCAATAATGAAGAAATCTCTTCCAAAAGAAATATCATTTTTTGAATCCAAATCTTTTTCACGATAAAATTTTCGCTTATACATCAATGAAGGCTTCAAGCTTTTTCCTCTTCTTGCAATCAACCATCCGCATAATCCACATTATAAAAAATCCATCCTCTAAGACAAAGCATCAAAGACAGGCTGATAATAACCCTTCATCATATCAAGAAAATTGCTAAAGGCTTTAAAAAGCATGAAACTAATAAACACCATGATCACCGTTATCACTATTTTTTTCTTTAACGAATACTGCGGATGAATCCACACAAGCGGCAAGACCAAAGGCCCAACCACAAGAAATCCTGATACAATCGACGCTGTTTTGTAATACCATGGCGTTACGATCTTAGGTTGCAAGAATTCTGCGCACCAACGGCACTTTAAGGCCTCATCTTGAATTTCTTCTGCGCAAAAAGGACACTTTCTCATAGGGTATCAATCCTCTTAAATTCATCTGGATGGATGGCAAAACTTTGCTTTTTTGCTGGAAAAGCTCCGGTCGTGACATCACGACGATAACGTCCAACGGCTTTGATGATCAAAGGACGAAGATCCACATATGTTTTGACAAATTTAGGATGAAAGCGATCAAAGAGGCCTAAGAGATCATGCATGACTAAAACCTGGCCATCACACAACGGCCCCGCGCCAATGCCAATGGTCGGGATCTTTAACTTTTGGGTGATCAAACCTGCAATCCTGTCGGGAATACACTCAAGAACAAGACTAAAACATCCAACACTTTCAAGCTTCAAGGCTTGATCAATAATCCTCTTCGCGGAATCCGCATCCCTGCCCTGAACCTTAAAGCCACCCAAGGCTTGAGCTGTTTGCGGCGTGAGCCCCACATGTCCCATCACGGGAATTCCAGCCTTGATAATATTTCGCACAACACCCAAACAATCTTTAAACCACTCAATCTTAACCCCATGACATCCCGCCTCGCCTATAAAACGCCTGGCATTCTTTACCGCGTCTTTAGGATTTTTCTGATAAGCTTCAAACGGCATATCCCCAATAATAACGGCCTTCTTGACCCCTCGCGCAACCGCCTTGGCATGATAAATCATCTGCTCCATGGTAACATCCTTGGTTGAGTCAAGACCTAAAACAACATTAGCCAAAGAATCACCCACCAAGATGATGTCTATACCTGCTTCGTCGATCATCTTAGCAAAGGCATAATCATAGGCCGTGAGTAAGGCAAGCTTCTGGTGTTTCTTTTTCTTTAAAAGAAATTCTTTAGCGTTAAGCTGCCTCATCATTTCTTGTTTCCCCGGCCTTGAAGAAAGGCATCGATCTCTTCAGCAACTTTTTTTCCATCGGCCAAGGCCTCAACCAAAGGCAGGATTCCTTGGGCCACGCCACCGGCGGCAAAAACCTTAGGGATGGTCGTCATGCGTTGATTTTTCTTAAGAGTGAGAAATCCTTGACGATTAACCTTAAGCTCCGGAGTAAAATTCGCGATCAAGCAATTCGCTTTGTACAAACCCGAAACGATCACAGTATCCGCTTCAACAACAAATTCAGAATCTTTAACCGCAAGGAGCTTCCAGGCGCCATCCTTATCCGCAAAATCAACCCGCACACAACGCAGGCCTCGCACAGCTGCGTGCGCATCCTTCACAATCTCTAATGGCTTTGCGAAAGTTTCCAGAACAAGGCCTTCTTGTTGCGCAAAAAGTTTATCGACAGAAAAAACTTGTAAATCCTCTTCGCTAGAGTCATGAACAAGAGTAACCTTCTTTCCAAGGCGCAAAGCTAAGCGCGCGCAATCTACCGCATCAAATCCAGAACCCACAATCGCCACCTTCTCTCCGACACCGGGAGTCATCATCACCTTAGGATGTAAATGAGCATTCATAAAATTCATCCGGAATAAAAATTCTTGCGAGGCAAGAACGCCTTGGGCTTCACAACTCAAAAATTCAAGATCTTGATTAAAACAAAGGCCCGTTGCCAGCAACACAGCATCAAAACCTTGGTCAAAAAGCTGAACCAAGGTTTCTGTTTGCCCCACGATAACATTATGTTTAAGCACAACACCCAGCGAAGAAACATAGGCAAGCTCTGCCTCAAGCACTTTTTTAGGCAACCGAAACTCAGGAATGCCATACTGCAAAAATCCTCCATTTTTCTGCAAGGCCTCAAGGATCACAACGTCATGACCATCTTCGAGCAAATTCGCACCCGCCATCAGCCCTACAGGCCCTGAGCCAATGATGGCGACTTTTTTTCCTGTTTTGTTGGTCCGTTGCGCATTCAATATTTCCCGCGACTTCCCCTGGCCATGATCAAAGGCAACTCGCTCAAGGCTTCGGATCGCGATCGGCTGAGGATTTTTCTCACGATTTAAAATACACGCAATCTCGCATGGCGCCGAACATGTCCGCCCGCAAATTCCTGCCAAACTATTATTCTCACGAATTTTCTGCAAAGCGCCAGCAAAATCACCTTCACGGATCATACGAATAAAACCTGGAATATCCACGCCCAGAGGACAAGCCTGCACACACTCTGGGGTGGAACACTGCGGACAACGCTGACACTCCACCATGGCCTGCGCCTTGGTCAAGCCCAACGCCACTTCAGAAAAATTCTTAAGGCGTTTTGCAACCGGTTGCACAGAAAATTCATTTTTTCGCAAATTAGCCATAAATTCGTTTTAGCCTTGCATCATAAAGATTAAAATCGATGTCCCGCGCGTCAAAAATCGGTCCATCGAGCGACACGGCAACATAGGCATGATTAACTTTTATTTGATCACTGCCACAAAGCCCTATCCCGCTTAAGGCCAAGGGCGGCATCACCGCCTTGATCTTGATCTTCGGATCGCCCACAACGCGAAGGACTTCTTGAATCACTTTGGAAGGTGCGGCAACAAAAATATGATCAACAGGGTATCGGCCAAGGACATCGTAAAGCGCGTCGGTAACAAAACCTTTCTTCCCAACAGACCCATCCTCGCTCATCACAAAAATACTCTGAGAAGATAAACGCATCTGTGATTCCATGATCAAGCTTCGCTTCGTCGCCGCGCCAAGAATGCCAAAATTCCTAGTTCCTTCTTTGTGCAAATAACGACTCACTGAAATAATCCGCGCAATGCCAACCTCATAGCCAATACAAACGCTTGTCCCCACCTCTTGAGGCAAGGCTGGATTGCCCAAAGGCCCCATCACAACATAAAGGCCCTGACCAATGGAGAGGCTTCCCAATTTCTTTTCCGACAAGCTTTCCTCTTTAAAGACAATGGTAATCGAACCCTTTTGCGGATTTGATTCAACAATGGGCAGAGGCAATCGCAGAGATCCAGCGTCCACCATCACAAGGACAAATTGGCCTGGCCTCGCACTCTTGGCGATCTCCGGCGCAGCAATATCCATACGTTTGATATCCTGGGCGATAATTTGCTTGCTTACGACTTGAAAAGGATTCATAATCCAAAAACTTTTTTAGCGTTATTGTTTAAAATGAAAGAGGCCTCTTCTTTATCGACGCCCTTGATCTTAGCATACAGGTCCAGGGTATAAAAAACATCTTTGGGGCCCGCCTTAAAACTTTTTCCATCGCCTAACCGATATACGACCGGGCTATCAGTTTCGATCAAGGTCTGCTCGATCGGCGCTTGCTTGACAGCTTCTTGCAGTTGCGGACTATGGTTCAAGGCTGGTGTCGCTGAAATAAAATAGCCACACTCAAGAATACCTTTAAGAACATCCGTCGGCCCACTATACCAATGAAAGACAGCTATTTTAAGGCCCACAGCTTTGACCATCGCAAGACAGTCAGCCCATGCCCCACGACTATGTACAACCACAGGAAGGCCTAAGGCTTTAGCTAAATCTAATTGTAGCTGAAAAACCTTTAATTGCTCTTGTTTTTTTTCATCATCCTTCTTGACCCACGGATACCAATAATCAAGTCCAATCTCACCAATGGCCACAATATCCGCCCGATGATCCTTGGTAAATTCAAGCGTCTCGTCGATTTGCTCGGGAATGATGTTACCCGGATGAATGCCGAACGCTAAAGAAACTACTGGCGCTTGAGTTCTTTTCTTAATCTCAAGGCCGATGCGATTGGCCGCCAGATCAACACCCACGGCCACGACACCGCTGACACCAGCCTGCGCTGCCGCAGCAAGCCCTGCGTCAACATCATCCATACCGTCCAGATGTGCGTGGGTGTCGATGAGGGAGATCATAGGCCAGCCCCAAAATTATTCCTTTCAAATTTTCTTCTTATGTTTAAAAATGAAAAGTAGATCAAAGCAATGATAGAAAAAATCGTGGATAAAACGCCGTGAACAAGAATCACACGAACATGCCAATCACGTGGATCTGCATCAAACACGGAAAGGAAAGATAGCATTGGAAAGCCGATGATCCCAAGAATATTAGCAAAAAACGAAAGCTTGACTGACCATTGCTCCATTTTCCACATTCCTCTTCCTAGGACAAAAAATAAAATGGATGGTGGCAGAAAGATTGCCGAACTTATTAGAAAAGAAATTCCATTAAACTGAAAAACCAATAAAAAACTATGCGCCGTAACAACCAGCATTTCGCCAAATTCTCTGGCAAATGTTTCGAAAAACATATCAAACAAAAATACAAAAAACATGGCTGAGATATAAAAATATCCCATAGCAAAGATTGTCACGCCTAAAGATCTCTTCTCTTTCATCATGTCCTCAATAAAAATCCAAGAAAATCTCTATCAATCCTCTATACCCGCTAAGCCTTCCGCTTAAAGTGTTCTTTCCTTAAACTTGCTCTCCAAAATAAACGTCACCGGCCCGTCGTTGACAAGCGCGACATCCATCATCGCGCGGAATTGGCCGGTTTGCACCTTTTGGCCCGAAACCCTGAGGGCTTCGACAAAGGCATGATAAAATTCTTCACCTTTTTGTGGATCCGCGGCCTTATCAAACGAGGGGCGCCTCCCCTTTTCGCAGTCACCTAAAAGTGTAAACTGGGAAACAACCAAAAACTCTCCACCTGCCTCAACAATAGAGCAGTTCATTTTTCCTTGCGCATCTTCAAAAATACGAAGCTCGACGAGCTTTTTAACAAAATAATCAATATCAGCCACTGTGTCGTCCTTGGCAATGGCTAGAAAAACCAAAAGACCATGACCAATGCGGCCCACAGTCTGACCGCTGACGGTTACCGATGCTTCTTTAACTCTTTGAAGGACGATTTTCATACTTTTAAATTTAATATGTATTTATATAAAGTATAAATGACCCAGCAAGTAAGGTCAATATAAGAAAAAAAGCCGAATTAAAAGGCGTGCTGACATTGTCCTCTCGCGAGTTCTGCAGACCCGATTTCTCATTAATACTAAATTGAAATAAAATCGGGACTGCGATGTCTGAGCGAAGGGCAATGGCAGCACGCCTCAAACAAACATCCTATAAAAGGAAGGCAATCTCACAAATAAATAATGCTAGCACACCTTAGCCAAGCGCGCATTCTAATTACAACAAGACAAACTTTTAGTTGAAGCCCAAAACCTTTTATGTTACAAGTAGTGCTCCTTATGATGGACATCCGCAAAACCCTGATCAAGCACAAATTCTCCGAGGAGGCTATCCAAGCCGCCACCTCAGGCACGATGAAAACTTTTTTTCCTCCGCAAGAAGACGCCATCAAGGCTGGCGCGCTCGACAACAAAAACCTTCTCTTGGCGATTCCCACAGCCGCAGGAAAAACATTTATCGCCGAGCTCTGCATGATCAAAGCTGTTTTGCAATCTTCGGGTCGATGCCTTTATATTGCCCCCTTGAAAGCCTTAGCTAGCGAAAAATATCAGGACTTTCAAAAAAAATACGAACCCCTCGGCATCAAAATAGGGATCGCCACCGGCGACCTAGACAGCCCCAGCCGCAATCTTAATCGCTATCAAATCTTGATCGCCACAGCGGAAAAAGTTGACTCGCTTTTGCGCTCACGCGCCAAATGGCTCATTGATAGCTTATCGGTTGTTGTCTTAGATGAAATTCATTTTATCAATGATGGCTCACGTGGGCCGACCCTTGAGATCCTCACCGCGCGCATTAAACAGCTCAATCCCAACATTCAGATCGTCGCCTTAAGCGCCACCGTCAGTAATGCCAAAGAGATGGCTGCCTGGCTTAAGGCTGAGTGTGTGGAAAGCACGTGGCGGCCGATCCCCTTGCGCGAGGGAGTTTATTTTAATGAAGAAATCAAATTTGACGGCTTTGGAATAAAAAAAATCAGCGAGGAGCCCCCCGACGATTTGAGCAAACTTGTCATCGACACCTTGCGCGGCAAAGGACAAGTCCTTGTCTTTGTCAACAGCCGACGCTCTGCCCAGGCCTCGAGCCTTTTGTTGTGTCACGAGGTTGGGCCGCTCTTAAGCCCACAGGAAAAAAGACAACTCACCCTTCTATCTCAAGAGATGCTCAAAGGCTCTGGCGAAACAACCAAAATCTGCCACAAACTGGCCAATGTTGTTAAACAAGGCGTGGCCTTTCATCACGCTGGGCTGCGCCCTCAACAGCGAAAACTCATTGAAGATTCTTTTCGTTCCAACCTTATCCGTGTGATTTGTTCCACGCCAACCTTGGCCGCAGGGGTTAATCTTCCGGCGAGACGCGCGATCGTAAGAGACTCCAAGCGTTACGAAGCAGGCACAGGAGCCGCATATATCCCCACCTCCGAATACAAACAATGCGCAGGACGCGCTGGTCGTCCCGGCTACGATGATTTTGGCGAGGCGGTCATGATCGCCAAATCCTTTTCTGAGGCACGCTTCTTCTTTGAACATTATATCGAAGCCAAGGCAGAGCCTGTCATCTCAAAACTGGGTAATGAATCTGTTCTGCGTATCCATGTCTTGGCGGCGCTCGCCTCAGGCCATGTGCATGACATCAACAGCATGTTTGAGTTTATTTCTCATACATTCTTGGCACACCAAAAACTAACACCAAATTTAATCGAGATCATCAGCAATATTTTTACCTTTCTTGAAAAACATGGACTCATTGAAAAAAGCGGGTTTCGCTATTTCGCCACCACTTTTGGCCAATGCGTAAGCCGTCTTTACATCGATCCCTTAACCGGCATCATGCTGCACATGGGTCTCGCCAAGGCGCATCACGGCGCGCCTTTTACCACAACAGGGCTCTTGCATCTTATTTCCTGCACGCCGGATATGGAACGGCTTCGCAGTATTACCAAAAGCGATTATGACGAACTTCAAACCTTTGCCGCAAGTTTTCAGGAAGAATTTATCGTCAATCAAAATGATGTTGCAGAGCTTGAAGATGTGTTTTTTCAGTTAAGCGTCCTTAAAACAACCTGGATGCTCAGCCAATGGATCGAGGAAGAACGGGAAGAAAATCTCTGTGACCGCTTTAATGTTGGCCCCGGCGATATCCATCGGCACGTCGAAGCCGCCCAGTGGATCCTCTACGCGACCTCCGTCATCGCGGAACTTTTCAAATTTAAACGCTTAATCTTTGTGGCGGATGATCTCAAAACACGCGTCCATTACGGCATTCAGGCTGAGCTCCTGGAGCTTGTCTTGCTCAAAGGCGTTGGCCGTATCCGCGCGCGCCATCTTTTTGACAAAGGCTTTAAACGTCTGACCGATTTCCGCCTCACACCCATCGATGATCTCTCCCAAGTCCCTCAAATCGGCAAATCCCTTGCCAAAGATATTTTAGAACAAATAAAGAAAATAATTAAAAGTAGTTAGCATCTAGTAAATAGCATTTAGTGAAAAAGAGAAGAGCTAGGAAGGAGAGCTTTAAAAGAAAAGGATTGTGGAGAAAACAATCATATTCTTTTGTTGAAATCTTTTTCCAGCCTTCTTGCTAAAAACTAACGACGAGATACCAGATACGAAGCGCTATCAACTCACACCTTTATCTTTTATTTATGCGCTTAAAAATCTTGTCGCCTTGAGATGACGCTCGAGATGATACACAAGGAAATTATTGAGGATATATTTTAATTCTTTTTGGGAAAGGGCTGTCAATTTAAGCCTAAGCACATGCTCCCAGGTATTGCGTTCAATATGCACAAGCGAGGCAATCGTTCCCTGAGAAATTGCTGTGGCTGTGCGGTCATTGACCCGACAATCCGCACACAAGAGCCCACCTAATTTCATGCTAAATTGCATCTTGGGCGAAATCTTCTTTTGACACACCACGCACGAATCAAGAAAAGGGCGAAACCCTGACAACAAAAGAATCTTGATTTGGAAAACGTGCACGAGTTTACTCACATCGTCGGTATCTTCCAAAGCAGTCAAATACGCGATCAAAAGATCATAGATCTCGGTGTTTTTCTCCTCGGTCGGCATGATCGCATCGACAAGTTCCAAGGCATAGCTCGCGGCCAGGGTACGCTTGACGTCTTGGCGAATCTTAAAAAAGAAAGCCTTCAAATCGCATTGGCCCACAAGATGCAAATCCGACTCGCGATGACTGTAATAAACAAGATGATTAACAGAAAACTGATCGACGCTGCTGCCAAATTTCTTATGATCCTTGCGAATCCCCTTTAAAACGCCTTTGACCTTACCATGATCACGGGTAAAAAAGGTAACGATCCGACTGGTTTCACGAAAATCAAAACGCTTTAAGACGATGGCCTGGGTTTGGAGAATCATAATAAGAAATTTTAAAGAAAGATGAATAAAGCAATGTCCAAATCCTAATGACGAATCAATGCTCCAAATCCGAATGCATCAATAAATCTTTTAGTCATTGGAATTTCATTCGACATTAAGGCTTGGTCATGGGTCATTTTGTTTTTATTAATTCCATCAACTGCTCTTCTTTCCTTCTCATCCTCGTGATGTCGCAAGGGCGATGATCATCAAAGCCTAAGAGATGAAGAATGCCGTGAATCACATAAAGCAAAAGTTCGCGCTTGAGGGTCGTGTTGAATATCTTGGCCTGACGACAAACTGCACCAGTAGAAATAACAATCTCACCGTTCACATCTCTTAACGGCAGTCTTTTCTTCGTGGGATCTAAGAAATCAAAAGCCAAAACATCTGTGGTATAGGCATGATGAAGATAGGTCTTATTAAGAAACTTCATCCGCTGATCCGTCACAAAAACAACGGACAACTGCGCGTTAGAAACACGCTCATGATGAAGTATTTTTTCGGCCGTTGAGATGATCTGGCTGGGCCTTAGAAGAATTTGCTTCTGAAGGTTTTGAACGTCGATTTGTATTGTCATTTTTCTTTTCAGGATATTTGGTCCGCGTGTGATACATCGCACTTAAGACACGCGTGAATGTCATCCCAATGAGCTCAAGATCCTTAAGTGTCAGAGCGCATTCATCAAGCTGGCCATCAATAAATTTATTATTAATAATTTTACGCACCAATTCATCGATGCGCGAAGGCGTGGGATCCTCCAAGGCACGGCAGGCTCCCTCCACAGAGTCAGCGAGCATCACAATGGCGACTTCCCGTGTTTGAGGCTTGGGCCCAGGATAACGAAACGTCTGCTCATCCACGATCTCCCCTTCTTGAGCCTCAGACACAGCCTTCTGATAGAAATAGTGCATCAAACTTTTTCCATGATGACCTTCAATAAAATCAACAATGACCGGGTGCAAATGGTACTGCTTGGACATCTCCACGCCATTTTTGACATGATTAAAAATCACCAAACGGCTCATGGTGGGCTCCAAGGTATCATGCTTATTGGCTTCAAAAATTTGGTTCTCCGTAAAATATTCCGGTTTATCAATCTTACCAATATCATGATAATACGCTCCCACGCGACACAAAAGCGTGTTGGCGCCAACGGTGTCGGCAGCGGCTTCCGCCAAATTACCGACAAATAAACTGTGATGATACGTTCCCGGGGCCTCCAAGATCATTTTTTTAAGCAAGGGATGATTAAAATCTGAGAGTTCCAAAAGGCTAAAATTAGTCACCACGCCAAAAAGATATTCAAAAACTTTCAATGTCGCCATAACGATCACGGCGGAGAAAAAGCCATTCAAGACTAAAGGCCAGAAATAATTAAACAAAAAATTTCTGCTTAAAAGAAACGCAGGATAAGGATTAAAAAGGACAATAGAAAAAACCTGAACAAGGCTGATCATAAAGGCGGCATTAATGAGCTGACCCCTCGTCCTGGCCTCTTTGACAGAAAAAGCGCCAACCAAACTTCCAAGAAAATACACGATCATCAGATCAAAACGATTGCCAAGAATAAACCCGACTAAAACACTCGCCACAAAAGACGCAAGAAAGGCCAGCTGCAAATCATTGTATAAAAGGATGACAAGAAGCCCTATCGCAGAAACTGGAATAAGCAAATGAAAAAAAGGAACATATTTGATAAAGGTATAAGAAACAAAAACGATCAAAGCCAACAGCAGTCCTAAGTTGAGCAAAACTGTGCGGCTAGCACGTTTCTGATACCAAAGATAAAACCCGATGAGGACAAGAAAAAGAGGAATGCTTAAAGACAGGTTTGCGCCATAACAAAAAAACCCCAGCGCGAGAAAAACAAAAGCAACCAGAGAAAAATGAGTCAAGCGAAAGTTATTTAGAATTGGACTTTTCATAGGCCTCAATAATCCGCTGGACCAATTCATGGCGAACAACATCTTCACCGGTCAAATAAGCAAATTTAATACCTTCAACATTCTTTAAAATGCGTTGCGCCGATACCAACCCTGGCTCTTCACCAGAAGGGAGATCGCTTTGCGTCACATCCCCGGTAATCACAGCCTTCGAATCAAAACCCAGGCGAGTAAGAAACATTTTCATCTGATCCGAGGTGCAATTTTGCGCCTCATCAAGAATGACAAAGGCATCGTTAAGCGTTCGTCCACGCATAAAGGCAAGGGGGGCGACTTCAATGATCCCTTTTTCCGCGTATTGCTCCACGCGCTCTGCCTCGATCATGTCGTAGAGCGCATCGTATAAAGGACGAAGATACGGAGAAACTTTTTCCACCATATCCCCGGGCAAGAAACCAAGGCTTTCCCCTGCCTCGATCGCAGGCCTGGTCAAAATAATACGGCGCACAAGGCCTTTTTGAAGGGCATTGACGGCCATAGCCATGGCGAGATACGTTTTTCCTGTTCCCGCAGGACCGATCCCAAAAACAATATCGTGTTGCTTAATCATTTCAACATATTCCACCTGTCCCTTGGTCTTAGGGGTCACCACGGATCCCTTTTTGGCAGCTACAGGGATCTTACGCTTGGATAACCGCTGAAAATCAACTCCCTGGCTAGGTTCAGCAAGTTTTAAAGCGTAAATAATATCATAGCGCTTAACCTCCTGGCCGTTCTCCACAAAACCCGCAAGATATTCTAGCAAACCAGACGCCCTATGAATTTTTTCTTCATTGCCTACAACACGTAAGCCTTCTTGAACGCGAAAGATCTGGATCCCCAGCTCGCTTTCAATCAATTTCAAGTTTTGATCATGCTTACCAAAAATAAGTTGGAGATCATGATTACTTGTGAGTGTGATGATTTTTTCCATAAAGCTCGATTAATTCTGTGGAATTCGGATGACTTTTCCAGGCTTGATACGATCCGGCGAGGAAAGGACATCTCGGTTAGCCTCATAAATGTCATTCCAGCGGCGAACAGTATTATAAAACTTCTTGGAAATCTTCTGAAGCGTATCGCCTTCTTCAATCTTATATTCCGCAAACGTTGGCTCAACAGCGGCTTCCTGAGCAATCACTGTTTCCGTGGAAAGGCTTCTGGTCTTTGCAAAATTGGTTGTTCGAGCCGGAGTCACGTACTCTTCTGAAGAATCCATCGACATAGATTCAGACGATGGAGCCGCTTTGATCGTTTTTGGTCCTGTGGTCACTTCGAGGACATAGGTTTTTCGCGTTTTCTGAAACTTACTACGATCAACCTGAGGACACGTCCCTTGAATACATCCACCATTACCCATCATCTCTTGATCCACGCGCCCTTTATCCTGCACATAGGTTCTCGTCACACAGCTTGACATAAAAAGTACAGCTAAAACAAGCCCTACCCCTTTGATAACACCCTTCATGACGCTCCTCCTTTGTTAATCACCATGATTCCTAGTTCTTTTAATTGTTTTTGATCCACATGCGCTGGAGCCTCGGTCAAAAGACAGCTTCCTTTTTGTGTCTTAGGAAACGCGATCACGTCACGAATCGATTCCAATCCTAAAAGAATCGTCACCAACCGATCAATCCCATAGGCTACGCCGGCGTGAGGCGGGGCTCCGTACCGAAAAGCCTTGAGCAAAAATCCAAATCGCCGTTCCGCTTCTTGCTCATCAAAACCTATTATATCAAAGATTTTCTTTTGTACATCTTGTTTATGAATACGTATCGATCCACTGCCAATCTCATTTCCGTTTAAGACAAGATCATAAGAGCGTGAACGAATCTTATCAAATTCTTTTGTCTCCATAAACTGTGCGTCTTCAGCACGAAACGAGGTAAAGGGATGGTGTTCGCTCTCCCAACGTTTTTCTTCCTCATTATATTTGAATAAGGGGAAATCCACAACCCAAAGAAAAGAAAACTCCTCCTTATTCTTGCGAATGTCAGGCTTATCTGTTTTGTATTGTGCCATGGCCTGGGCATGGGTCATACGCGGAAATGGAATAGGAAGGTCGATGCCCTTAATCTCTTTGAAAATCTTCTGGAATAATCCCTCCGTCAAGCTAAACACGTCCTCTTCCTCGACAAAGGACATCTCCATATCGAGCTGTGTAAATTCCGGCTGACGATCCGCACGCAAATCTTCATCGCGAAAACATTTAACAATTTGATAATATTTATCAAGCCCCGACACCATCAAAATCTGCTTGAATAACTGTGGCGATTGTGGCAAGGCAAAAAACTCTCCCGGGCTTAAGCGCGAAGGAACAAGAAAATCTCGAGCCCCTTCAGGCGTTGATTTCGTGAGCACCGGCGTTTCAATTTCAGTAAAATTTTGCGCATTCAGAAACTCGCGAATGCATGCACAAAGCTGGTGACGAACACGCAAGGCGTTTAAAACTTTTTGTTTACGCAAATCCAAATACCGATACGCTAAGCGAAGCTCTTCCGATGGCTGTGCCGCCGCATCATCAATTTCAAAAACAGGGACTTCCGAAGGATTGAGAATTTCAAGCCCCGTTGCGCAAAGCTCAATATCGCCCGTGGCAACATCGGGATTTGCATTTTTATCCGGACGGACATTGACCTTGCCGGTGATCCGTACAACAAATTCAGGCCCTAGCTGTTGGGCAACGGTGTGCGCCTCTTTACTCACCGACGGAACAAAAACTACCTGTGTAATGCCATAACGATCACGGATATCAATAAAAATCAGCTTACCGTGATCCCGACGCTTGTGCACCCAACCGCAAAGCACTACCTCTTGATCCTTGTATGTTTTATTTAACTCTCCGCATGTATGTGTTCTTAGCATAAATGAGCACCTATCTTATGAAGCGCAGCGAACATAAGTTAGCTGTGCGAATTTACTCCGCAAGCCTTACACAAAACGAAAGCTGCGGAGCAAATGATTTTAATAAATTCCACTTTTTCGCATCGCGAAAAACGGGATTTCTTTACCCTAACTCCTTTATCCTAGCGACAACGCGATCAAGCGGAATTTGCTCCTGATCCCCTGTTGCCATATTCTTTAATGTCACAACCGCCTTGGCGATTTCATCTTGACCCAACAACACGACATAGCGCGCCGCCATTTTATCGGCTAAGCGCATCTGGCTTTTAAGCGATGATCCTTTATAGCAAATATCGCTCACAATATTATTTTGTCGCAACAGATTGAGAAGTCCAAATCCTTTCTCAAAAGACGGCGCATCCAGGGTCACGATAAAGGCATCAATGCCCTGCTCTTTTTGGACATCCAGAGATTGTTTTTGAGCCAAAATAATCCGCTCGATCCCTAGCGAAAACCCTATGCCATCGACCTGGCTTGAGCCCCCAAGCTCTTCAATCAGCCCGTCGTAACGGCCGCCAGCTCCTAACGCATCCTGGCTGCCCAAACTCACACTCGTTATTTCAAAAACAGTCTGCGTATAATAATCTAGACCCCTGACAAGGGTTGGGACTTCTTGAAAACAGATGTTTAAGTTGCGAAGGGCTTCTTTAACTTGAGCGTAATATTTCTGACTGTCCTCAGACAAAAAGGATGTTCCAAGCTCAAGACCCTGAACCACAACCTGGCATTCTTTGTTTTTACAATCCAAAATGCGAAAAACATTGCGCTCAAGCCGTTCTTGGCATGTGGGGCAAAGCTTCGATTGTTCACTGATCAAAAGGCCGCGCAACATTTCTGAAAAACGTTTCTTGTCCTCGACAGAACCCAAGGTATTGATCTTAAGCGTATATTCCGCAACACCTAAGGCCTTTAAAAGTTCAATGCTCAGGCCAATCATTTCAGCGTCGAGATAGGGGGAGGCGCTGTCTGGGCCAATGGCTTCAACACCGATCTGATGAAATTGACGTAAACGTCCTTTTTGCGGCCGTTCCCCACGAAACATCGGGCCCATATAAAAAAGTTTTGTGAGCGGCTCTTTTTTATCAAAATTATTTTCAATATACGCGCGGACAACCGAGGCTGTGCCTTCAGGCCTTAAAGAAAACATCTTGGATGACTGGCCTGTCTCACCTTCGCGCTGGTTTGGCTGGAGAGTCAGCATCTGCTTTTGAACAACATCACTGGTCGATCCCATAGACCTGGCAAAGAGCTCTGTTTCCTCAAAAAGCGGGGTACGGATTTCTTGATAATTGTAATTCTTTAAGATCGCTCGCGCCTTGGCTTCAATCTCCTGCCATTGGGCAATATTTTCTGGCAAAATATCTGCTGTTCCTCGAGGTAAAGAAAAGGCTTTTTGTTCCATGATGTTCTCTTTTTATAGGGATAAGGGCGGAGTTTCACTCCGCCCTTATTCTTTCCTTCATAATATTTAAACGACTTGAAACGCTACTTGATCCTCATCTTCATTTCCAAACCTGACTTGAAAACAACAACTTTGCGAGGAGGAACTGGGACGCCTTCGCCTGTACGAGGATTGCGTCCAAATCGCGCTTTGCGTTCTTTTACCTTAAAGACCCCAAAATTACGAAGCTCAACCTTCTCAGAGCGGATGAGACTGTCAATAATCGCATCAAAGGTCTTTTGAACAACCTTTTTGACATCCACCTGCTTAATGCCGGTCATATCTGTGATCTTTAAGACAATATCTTTTTTGGTCATTGATTTACCCTCTATGTTGTAAACATAGTATCAACAAGAAGTTATGGTGTCAAGTTAAACTTAGAGCTTGAGCGAAATCTTATTTTCCCCTAACAATTCTTTCAAATTATCAATCAACATCTCACTCGGCTGGACAAAAAAGCCATCACCAACTAAAATCTGTACACTTTTATGGGCATTGGTGTTGAGATGCAGAAACACGGGAATCTTGCCTGGAAAGCGTGAAAGCCGCTCTTTAAGAGTTTCAAGGCCTTCTTCGCTCACCCCAGATAAATCAATATCAATACTCTTAATCAGCTGGTAGGTTTCCTGAAGGCTTTTTATTTCGCCGGCAATAATCTTGGGCTGCTCTTCACGCAAACTGACGCGTCCCCGCAAGGCGACCACAGCCCCGTCTTTTAAGTAGGAAGCAACCTCTGGATAAGTCGACGGAAAAACAACCACCTCGATCTCTCCTTCAATGTCTTCAAATTTCAGGATCGCCATGCGCTCTCCGGTGCGGCGCGTATTTGTCAGCTTAACCTGTGTGATCAAGCCAATCAGCTTCACTTCCTGATTCTCACTGGCCTTGATGAGATCACTCGTTGAATAATCCGTAAATTCCTTAATTTCCATCTGGTAATGTGTCAGCGGGTGTCCGGTAATATAAAATCCCAAGAGCGCCTTTTCATCGGCCAAGACCTTCATCTTAGGCCACTCTTCAACATCCGCATAACTTTCTGTTTCCTTTTCAAAGCCATTACTTCCCAGCATATCAAAGAAAGAAAATTGCCCGACGCTGCGCTCTTTCTGCACTCGCGCGCCAGCTTCCAAGGCTTGGCCTAAGGCCTCCATTAACTGCGAGCGGCGGCACCCAAAGGCATCCATGGCCCCGCAACGGATCAAGCTTTCAATGACTTTGTGATTAACCGTTCTTAAATCAACGCGCTTGCAAAAATCAAAAATATTTAGAAAAGGCCCCTCAGCTCTTTTTTCGAGAATGGATTCAATCGCCGCAGCCCCAATATTCTTAACCGCAATGAGCCCAAAACGGATCACGCGCTCTCCATCAAAACTAAACTCAAGCCTGCTCGCATTAAGATCTGGAGGCAAGATCTGGATACCCATGGCTTGCGATTCTTTCACGTATTCGACGATCTTATCGGTGTTATCTTTTTCACTGGTGAGCAGCGCACACATAAACTCTGTTGGAAAATTAGCCTTCAGGTACGCGGTGCGATACGAAATAAGGGCATAGGCCGCGGAATGACTGCGATTAAACCCATAGCCTGCAAAATAATCAATCAAATCAAAGATGCGGTTGGCCAACCCTTCTTTAATGGCCGAGGCCTTATGACACCCACCCACAAAATCCGCGCGCATCCGATCCATAACCTCTGGCTTCTTTTTACTCATCGCACTGCGTAAGCCATCGGCCTGAGCCATGGTAAAACCCGCAAGATGGCTGGCGATCATCATGACCTGCTCTTGAAAAATAATGATCCCATAGGTTTCTTTGAGGATCGGTTCAAGCTTGGGATGTTCATAACGAATTTGCTGGCCTTCACGTTTACGCCGGATATAATCCTCAAGCATACCGCTGCCAATAGGACCTGGACGATAAAGCGCCAAGATCGAAATAAGATCTTCTAAATGGCTTGGCTTAATACGCTTTAAGAGATCGCGCATCCCTGAACTTTCCAGCTGAAAGATCCCAAAACTATTCGCCTGGCCTAAAAGGTCGTACGTCTTTTGATCGTCAATCGGTATTTTCTCAATATCCACATCAATGCCTTTGATGGCCTTGACAAGCTTGATTGTTTTGTCAATGACGGTCAGCGTCTTTAACCCTAAGAAATCCATTTTCAAAAGACCAATCTTAGCAATCCCCTTCATGTCATAACCCGTCGTGATCTGATCATCGCTTGTTTTAAAGAGCGGGACATGTTCCGTTAATGGCTTATCCGAAATCACAACACCCGCGGCGTGCACCGAGGCATGACGGTTGAGCCCTTCCAAAACCTTAGCGGTCTCGATCAATTTCGTGACTTGTTCATTTTGGGTATAGAGTTCGCGCAATTGCGGTTCTTGCTTCAGGGCATCATCAATTTTAATACCAAGTTCCGCGGGAACGAGTTTGGCAATTTTATCCACATCCGCATAGGGCATGCTCATCACGCGGCCAACATCACGAATCGCGGCCCGCGCCTGCATGGTTCCAAAGGTAATGATCTGCGCCACGCTATCTTTGCCATATTTATTGGTGACATAATTGATCACCTCAGGACGGCGCTCATAACAAAAATCAATGTCAATATCTGGCATCCCTAAGCGTTCCGGATTAAGAAAGCGTTCAAACAGAAGGCCGTAGCGCAAGGGATCAAGGTCGGTAATACCAAGAAGATAGCTGACCAAGCTTCCAGCCGCAGAGCCGCGTCCTGGACCAACCGGGATACCATTTTGTTTGGCAAAATGAATAAAATCCCAGACAATTAAAAAATAACTAACAAATCCCATTTTTTTGATAATGGCAATTTCGTGGGTAAGGCGTTCCTCAACTTCAGGGGTTTCTTGAAGGGAGCGTCGCTTCAAACCTTCTTGGCAAAGGTGAAGAAGAAAGGCTTCCTTGGTCTCTCCGGAGGGAGGGTCATAGCGAGGAAGATGGATTTTCTTAAAATCAAACTCAAGGTTGCATTTCTCCGCGATCTCCAAGGTATTAGTAATCGCTTCGGGAATATGCGCAAAAGCCTTTTTCATTTCCTCAGGACTTTTAAAATAAAATTCATCCGTCGTCATACGCATGCGATTGGGATCGTCGAGGGTGGTTTGCGTCTGGACGCACAGGAGAGCCTCATGCGCTGAGGCGTGCGCACGCTCAAGATAATGGACATCGTTGGTGGCAATCAGAGGGATCTTAAGCTCATTGCCAATTTTAATCAAGCCTTCATTGACTTGTTTTTGCTCTGGGATACCATTTTCCATGAGCTCAAGATAAAAGTTTCCTTTGCCAAAGATTTGCTCAAGATCATCGGCAACTTTGAGCGCGTTGTTGTATCCTTCGTTACGCAGCGTCCAGGCCACCTCCCCTTTGAGGCACGCGGAAGTCGCGATCAATCCTTGCGCGTATTTTGACAACGATTCCTTATCCATGCGCGGCTTATAATAAAAACCTTCGATATTCGCTAAGGAAATGAGCTTAAGGAGATTGCGGTACCCTGCTTCATCTTTGGCAAAAAGAACAAGATGAGACATGCCTTTTCGTCCCTGGGTGGGAGATTTATCAAAACGGCTACCTGGAGCAACATAGCATTCACACCCGATGATGGGCTTTACCCCCGCACGTACCGCGGCTTCATAAAATTCAATTGCGCCAAAAATATTACCATGATCCGCAATAGCCAGCGCCGGCATACGATATTCAACAGCTTTGGCAAGAAGCTCGGGGATACGGCAAGCGCCGTCAAGAAGACTGTACTGCGTGTGGACATGGAGATGGACAAAATCGGTATGATACATTGTTTAGGCCAAGGATTTCGCTCCACGGCTTATAAGTAAAATCACCAAAAAAACCAAGATACAATGACCAAAGAATGACCAAACATCAAAAAGCAATAATCAAACAAAAACTAATAACTAAATGCTAAAAACGAAATATAATTAATAAACGATAAGATATTTTATTCCCACTCGATCGTGGCCGGAGGCTTTGAGCTCACATCATACACAACACGATTAACACCAGGAACTTCATTGATAATACGATTCGACATTTTTCCCAAAAGATCATGCGGAAGAGCCACCCAATCCGCGGTCATACCATCAACACTATTCACGCAACGGATCGCCACAACATTTTCATACGTCCGCTGATCCCCCATCACACCAACGGACTTGATCGGAAGAAGCACGGCAAATGACTGCCAGACTTGATCATAAAGGCCGGCCTTGCGGATTTCTTCCAAGACGCGCTCATCGACTTCACGCAAAATATCTAAACGCTCCTGCGTGACTTCGCCAATAATACGAATCGCAAGCCCTGGACCAGGGAAAGGTTGGCGCTTGATCACCGTATCTGGAACACCTAAATGCTTGCCAATTTGACGCACCTCATCTTTAAAAAGTTCACGAAAAGGTTCCACAAGCTTCAATTTCATGGTCTTAGGAAGCCCGCCGACATTGTGATGGCTCTTAATCGTTGCCGAAGGTCCGCCTGTAGGCGAAACAGATTCAATGACATCAGGATACAGGGTCCCCTGTCCTAAAAATTCAAAGCCCTTGCTACGGCTTGCGGCTTCTTGAAAGACTTTGACAAACTCATCACCAATAATTTTCCTTTTTTGCTCAGGATCGGTCACATTCTTGAGACGCTGAAGAAAACGTTTCTGGGCATCCACGCAAACAAGGCTGATCTTAAAATGTGCCTTGAAGGTTCGCTCCACGGCCAAGGCTTCATTTTTACGCAGTAAGCCATTATCCACAAAAATACAATGAAGATTCTTTCCAATGGCTTGATTAAGCAGGACCGCCGCAACCGATGAATCAACGCCGCCGCTTAAGCCCATGACAACCTTTTTATCTTTGATTACTTCTTTGAGTTCTTTGACTTTTTCTTTAATAAATTTATCCATGGTCCAACGCGCTAAACACCCGCACGATTGAAAAACAAAGTTCGTGATGATCTGTGTTCCCCTCTGGGTGTGCACAACTTCAGGATGAAATTGCACGCCAAATACTTTCTTTTGCGGATGAGCAATCGCAGCGTTAGGTGTTGAAAGCGTGTGGGCAATTGATCGAAATCCTGGAGGCAACTTTTTAATTTCATCGCCATGGCTCATCCATGAGGTAATATTGCTAGGAAGATTAAAGAAAATATCTTTAGGGCTATCAATAAAAAGTTCCGCGCGACCGTATTCTCGCTCTTGGGTCTTATCAACCTTTCCCCCAAACATATGGGTGATCAACTGAGCACCATAGCAAATGCCAAGAATAGGAACTTTTAGCTTAAAGATATCTTTGTGTGGTAAAGGGGCTCCTTTATCGTAAACGCTCAAAGGCCCGCCAGAGAGAATCAGACCCTTAGGATTCATTTTGATAATTTCGTCCATCGGAATATTATAAGGAACAATCTTACTAAATACTTTGCTCTCGCGAACCCTACGCGCAATAAGCTGTGTATACTGAGACCCGAAATCTAAAACGAGGATAATATCCTTACTTCTCATGTGTTTTCCACCTTTTTTAATTATTTACCCATGCCAATACGTTGGCCAATTTGAAAAACTTTTCCTTCTGTCTGAATCGAAGGAGCAATAATCATTTCCACATCGTGCATTTCAGGAATTGTGGACGCGCCTAAAGATCCCATGGATGTTTTAAGAGCTCCCACGAGATTTTGCGATCCATCATCAACCTTCGCTGGGCCTAAAAGAATTTGACGTAGCGTCCCTGTGGTTCCTACTTTCACACGCGTACCTCGCGGCAAATTGGCATTGGATGTCGCCATCCCCCAATGATACCCACGTCCCGGGGCTTCTTCCGCCTTGGCAAACGCAGATCCCACCATGACCGCATCAGCGCCCGATGCAAAGGCCTTGCAAATTTCTCCACCAATGCGCATCCCGCCATCGGTAATGATCGGAATATACTGTCCATTACGTTTATAAAAATGATCTCTCGCCGCCGCAGAATCAACCGTTGCTGTAACCTGAGGAACGCCGATCCCTAAAACGCCACGCGTAGTACAGGCGGCTCCCGGTCCAACGCCAACTAAAAGTCCCGCAATGCCCTGTTCCATCAATTCAAGGGCCATGTCATAAGTCACCGAATTTCCAAGAACAACAGGGGTCTTCATCTCTTTACAAAAATCATGAATATCGAGGACTTTATATTCTGTGGAAACGTGTTTGACCGTTGCGACCGTGGATTGAACAATAAAAACATCGCATCCTGCTTCTTGCGCCAGAGCGCCAAAGCGTTTAGCGTTTTGCGGAATGCAACTTGCAAAGGCAGGAACCTTGGCTTTTTTAATTTCTTCAATTCTTTTACTAATCAACTTTTCTTGGATTGGAGGAAGATACAGGTCTTGGAGCAATTTGGTGGCTTCTTCAGGGCTCGCTTTGGCGATCTGATCAAGAATTTCATCAGGATTTTCGTAACGGGTTTGAACACCGTCGAGGTTTAACACCGCGATCCCACCTAATTTTCCCATGGCGACCGCAAAATCAACACTCACGACCCCATCCATAGCTGCGGCCAAGATGGGGATCTTAAACTTGAGCTTACCTAAAGACCAACTGGTATCTACTTCATTTGGATTGACTGTTTGACGCCCTGGAACTAAGGCTACTTCGTCAAAACCATAACATCGTCTTGCTCTGCGTTCAATTCCTATCCATTCTGCCATGAAAAACCCTCCAAATTAATAAAATTGAGTATAAAAATGGGAAAAATATGAATACTACAATATACTTATATATAGACCAAAAGTCAATGATAAAAAAGGGCAAGCCCGCCATTGGTTTAATGGTGGGCTTGCCCTACAGAGACATATTCCTTAAGCTTAAATCTTTAGCAAATTATTTGTATTCACAAAGATAGGCGGCGTCTTCGGTGACCTTAACCTTGAATTTTGATTTCTCAGGAACGCTAAACGACGATCCTGCACCAAAATCTTCCCATTCATTATATTCAGGAAGATAAACGGACATCATGCCCACAACAACCGTCATGGTTTCTTTGCCATCGGTATTAAATTCATACTCACCGGCTTGTATGACGCCTACGGTCTTTTTGCCTTCAGCAGAATGAACGACGAGCGACTTGACTTTGCCTTCAAAATACTCATTAACTGTAACCACGTTGCTACTCCTTCATAACGTTCTTTATGATTTTAGTGATTTTGGTAAGACAATTCCTTCAATAAACGAGAACGGGCAAGGGTCGCAACGCGACCCTTGCCCTGTTAGCTTCGAATACTAGGTATTTATCAAAAATCACCTTCTTTTCAAATAACCAATACCCAAAAAACAAAATACAAACAAATTTCAGATGCCAATAACCAACAACCAGATTTCCTATGATTTTTTATTTCTTTATTATGGTTTGTTTTTTAATCATTGTTTGGTCATTGTATCTTGGTCATTGATCATTTTCGCTTAATACATCCCTCCGCCCATGCCACCCATGCCACCTGGCATTTGAGGCATTGGCTTCTCAGGCTCTGGAATATCGGTCACAAGAACTTCCGTGGTTAAAAGCAATGACGCGATGCTTGCCGCATTCTGCAGGGCCGTGCGTGTAACCTTGACAGGATCGACCACGCCGGACTCAAACATATCCACATAGCTATCGGTGCTGATATCATAGCCAACATTGCCTTTTTCTTCTTTAAGCTTCTGCACAATGACAGAGCCATCAAGGCCCGCATTGGCACAGAGCTGACGAATAGGTTCTTCAATGGCGCGTTTGACGATCGCAACGCCAGTGTGTTCATCGCCTTCCAGCTTTAATTTCTCAAGAGAAGGGATCGCTCTTAAAAGGGCAACACCCCCTCCAGGAACAATACCCTCTTGAAGCGCTGCGCGTGTCGCGTGAAGCGCGTCTTCAACACGAGCTTTTTTCTCTTTCATTTCTGATTCTGTTGCAGCGCCTACATTAATCACGGCAACCCCACCAGAAAGTTTTGCGAGACGCTCTTGAAGTTTTTCCTTGTCATAATTAGAATCGGTCTTTTCAACTTGATTCTTGATCTGAGCAATGCGTGCTTTTAAAGCGTCTTTCTTGCCATTGCCTTCAACGATCGTTGTATTTTCTTTATCAATCTTGACCTTCTTGGCTGATCCAAGATCCGCAAGGGTGACATTCTCAAGCTTTAACCCAAGGTCTTCGGTAATAGCTTTGGCGCCTGTCAAAATAGCAATATCCTCCAGCATCGCCTTACGACGATCACCATAGCCTGGAGCTTTAACAGCGGCACAGCTAATGGTCTTACGCAAATTATTCACAACCAAGGTAGCTAACGCTTCGCCTTCAACCTCTTCGCAAATGATGAGAATCGAACGGCCTGTCTTAGCCACTTGCTCTAGAAGAGGAACCATGTCCTTAATATTGGAGATCTTTTTCTCATAAACAAGGATCAAAGGCTCCTCGAGTTCGCATTCCATTTTCTCCGCATTGGTGCAAAAATAAGGGGAAAGGTATCCTTGATCAAACTGCATCCCTTCCACAACCTTAAGCTCGGTTTTCATGGTCTTTGATTCTTCAACCGTGATCACACCATCTTTCCCAACAACGGTAAAGGCTTCGGCTAAATTCTTACCAATGGTCACATCACCATTAGCCGCGATCGCGCCAACCTGCTCAACTTCTTTGGCATTCTTGCTATCGACTTTTTTGGAAGATTTCTCAAGCTCTTTGACAACGATCTCAACAGCCTTCTCAATGCCTCTCTTAAGAGCCATCGGGTTAGCACCTGCGGTCACGTTCTTGAGACCTTCGCGATAGATGGACTCAGTTAAAACAGTTGCGGTGGTTGTCCCATCGCCAGCCAAATCTGAAGTCTTTTCAGCAACTTCCTTGACCATCTGTGCGCCCATATTTTCAAAAGGATCCTTGAGCTCAACTTCTTTCGCCACCGTGACACCATCCTTGGTGATCGTTGGTGATCCAAATTTCTTGTCCAAAACCGCATTGCGTCCCTTAGGGCCTAAGGTCGCTTTGACCGCCTTGGCTAATTGCTCAACGCCCGCAAGAATAGCGCGTCGTGCTTCCTCATTAAATAATAATTGTTTTGCCATCTGCATCCTCCTTAAATGAGCACCTGACTTACAGAGCCTTCTGGCAACGTCAAGTCAGTCGTGCGAGTTTGAATTCCCGCCTGAGGCGGGTCCGCCCTTGGCGGATACTCAAATTTTTCTGCGACTTAGCAAAAAAGTTTGAGCCATTGATTACGATTACTTTTTGCCTTTTTCAACAGTAATAATTGCAAGCACATCTTCTTCACGCATAATCAAAAGATCATCACCCTCTTTAGTCTTGATCTCGGTCCCGCTATACTTACCGTACAAAACACGATCCCCTTTTTTAACTTCTGGAGCCTGAAGGCTTCCATTCTCAAGAACTTTACCCTTGCCAACAGCCAAGACTTCGCCCTCTTGAGGCTTTTCTTTGGCTGTATCCGGAAGGATAATGCCGCCCTTGGTCTTTTCCTCGGCTTCCAAAGGCCTTACAATAATGCGGTCGCCTAATGGTTGAATATTCATCCCTACACCTCCTTGATGTATGTTAGTTTGAGTTTTGTTGTTAAATTAGTTCCAAAAAATAATTGGCACTCTTGATTTACGAGTGCTAAATATACCAAAAAGAGATTTTTTGTCAAGAAAAAATTTTGATAAACTTGACTGATTCATCCTTGACAAAAAAAATGGCTTCTCCATAATAAGCATCATGGAGCAAATTGAAAAATGGCTTGAGCAAAAACTCCCTCATGGGGACGCGATCCTCTTTTGCATTGTCGTGTTTTATTTTGCCCTCAGGCTTTTCTTCTTTGCCACAAGCATTGCCCCAGGGATCGCACCCGACGAAACTGATCACACAAAACTCATCGTGCTGTACTCCCAATACGACGGCTTTAGTCTTCCTGAATCCCGGGCAACAGCAGAGATTGACCTCGTTACGCACAGACCAAATCTCTACTTTTGGCTCATGGGAAAACTGCTCTTTTTTAATTTCTTTTCCTTGCCTACCTTACTATTTTTACGCCTCCTTCATGTTCTCATGAGCATCTTAACCCTGATGATCAGCTTCAGACTTTTCCGGCTTCTTACCAACGACAAGCTCATCAGCCTGCTTGGAGTCATTGTCCTTACCAATATCCCGATGTATTCTTTCCTGGGAGCCTTTGTGACCTACGACAATCTCTTAGGTCTGCTTGCGGCCTCATCCTTTTATTTTCTTTTTAAATTTCTCAAGACACACAAAGCTAAAGATCTCTTTGCGCTGATCATCACTTCTCTTCTGGGAACATTAACCAAATTTCCTTTTTTGCTCCTTCTCATCATTTTTATGCTTATTGGCGTGCTCGATTGGATAAAAAATAAAAAACAATATTCGGATCTCCTCAGCCCCAAGAAATGGAAACTCACCCCAAAGAATGGCGCAGCCCTTGCGCTCATCGCGGGTTTACTTTATTTAAACGCTAGTTTCTATCTTATGAATATCGTTCGCTACCAACGCATCCTTCCTCGCTGCGATCAAGTTCTGCCTTTTGAGCAATGCATGCAAAAGAAAAATTTTCACATTGATACAATGTTAGGTGATCGCGCCAAGAAGATCCCTCCGGCGAGCTTCTTAAAAATGCATGGGTATGTTGGCCCCTGGATTAAGAGGATCGAAAAAACTATTCTGGGAATTTTTGGCCACAAGGTGATGCTCAAAACATCAAAGGATTTGCTCGCCTACAACATCCTTTTACTTGTCTTTCTCCTATTTTTCCTAAGACATTTTCGCTTTCAAGACCCTTGGATTAATTACAGCATCCTTAGCGTGCTACTTTACGGCTGGGTGCTATTTTATCACGTCAGCTACAAGATATTTTATCTAAACTCCGGCTACGTAGAGGCAAATTTACAAGGACGCTATCTTTTTCCTGTGATCACCCCCATCGTCTTTCTCTTTGCGTCTTTCATGCTCGCCGTTAAGAAAAAGGCATTAAAAGTCATCCTTTTCCTCATCGTTTCTTTTGTTTTTATCTTAGGAGACCTGCCCTATTTTCTAAAGCATGCGGATAAGTCGTGGTACATGAAGGATTGGCGGGAGACAGAAAAAAGCGTTCAACTTTCTTCTTAGAATCTACGGCTTAAAAGCCTTAAGCCTTCAAAAACAAGCGTCGCGTTAACGTGATCAACCTTTTTCTGCATAAAGCCGTGCATGAGCCGCGCGTGGCCACCGGTTAAAATCACCTTCGCCTTCATCTTTTCTTGCTGTTCAATGCGCATGACAAGACCGTCTAAAAGCGCGCCATAACCAAAAAATATTCCGCTCAAAATACTCGCCTTGGTAGTGCGACCGATCAACTCTTGGGGCCGTTCAATCGATACGTTGGGCAAAAGCGCTGTTTTGCTAAATAACGACTCCGCGGAAAGACGCAATCCTGGGATGATCACGCCTCCCTCATACACGCCTTGAGGAGAAATAACGTCGCAAGTCATGGCTGTCCCTAAATCAATCACGATTAAGGGCGCGCCATAAAGTTCTTTGGCAGCATAGGCACAGACCAAGCGATCTTGACCAATCTGGCTTTTTGCGTAGCGACTTTTCAAAGGAACCTTGATGTCCCTCCCAACAACAAGAGGCACTAATCGAGTGTGCACGCGCAACAGGCTTGTCACTATTTTTAAAGCTTTTGGCACAACACTGCAAACAAGACAAACCTCAAGGAGAGGATATTGCTTCTTAAAATGTTTAAGCACGGAAACAAGATCCTTAGGCGATGAGCTGAGGCCCAACGTCGGGATCGATTTGCACGAAACAATTATTTTGCCTTTAAACACAGCCAAGGACGCGGTTGTATTTCCGATATCGATCGCCAAGAAGAATGGATTTTTGCTGATCTTCTTTTTCATGGTAAACGCTTGAGCGCTTCCTGCGCCATTTTAAAATTAGGTTTTAAATTTAAGGCCTTGTGAAACATCTCCCTGGCCTCTTCAAACTTCTTTTGTTTTTCAAAAACGAGTCCTATCCCATAATAAGTCCAAGGATAATCCTTGTCCACTGCTTTTGCCGCGTCAAAGTATTTTAACGCCGCATCAACTTTATCCTGAAAAAGCGACGTGATGCCTAGATTATAATATGTCTCCACATCTCGCGGATTAGCCTTCAATGATTTTACAAACTCCTCGATCGCTAGATCATATTGCTTACGCCCCCCATAAATCTTTCCCAGGGTATTGTGGATACGCGCTGCCGGCACCTTGGGAAGCTGAAGGACAATCTTGTATTCTTTTATCGCATCATCATATTTCGCGCGGGCATGATACGCGTCGGCTAAAAAAAGATGTACGATCATGCTGTTAGGCGTTTTCAACGCTGTATCCGCCCACAAGGTAATATCATTGCGCCAAACGTAATTACGCGCTGCTGTTTTTTGCCCATAAAGGACAATGATCGCGATCAAAAACATCTGCAAGAAGAATCGCTGGCTTCGCCCGGAATCGCCGCGGCATTGATCAAAAAAGCGGAAAAACATAAACGCAAAAAGCGCGCAATACGCTACCGAAGGAAAATACATAAACCGTTCGGCAAAAAGCCCTCCGATCGGAATCAGATTAGAAACCAGAAAACTGCTGACAAAAAAGAAACCGATCAAGAAAGCGATCAAGGGTTGTTTTTTCGCGTTAAAAATCCCATACGCCAACAGCCCCAAAACGAGGAACACCGAGGCAAAGATTGCGAAGAATCCCATTGCCATCACGGGCCCAAACAAATAAAACGCGGAAAGTTTAAACGGAAAGACAAAAAGCCCGATGTAGGAGGCAAAGGTCCTCGCCACGGAAACAAGAGCAGAAAAAACTGATTGCTCCGAGGTGACGTTTAAGCTCAAACTTAAATCCCAGAATCCAAAAGCCGCTTTAGATTCAATGATCTGAGACCTTAAAAATAAATAGGCCCCCATTGGTAAAACAAACCATAAATACTTCTTGATGGCGGCCCATGCCTTTGCAAAAGAAAGCTGATGGATAAAGATGAAATCATACAAAACAAAAAGTACCGGCAAGATGATGACTTCTTCTTTTGAAAAAAGGCCAAGAGAAAATAAGCCAAGGCTTGCGATCGTTGCGGGGACCTTGCGCATCCCCTCACTTTTAATAAACATATAAAATGACGCCAGAGCAAAACACGACGCCAAGAGCCCCATATAATTAAAGATTGGCGCCACCGCCTCAACGTGGATTGGATGAATAGCAAAAAGTAGGCCAGCTAAGAATGCCACCCTCCGATCTTGAGCCATGGCCCCAACAATCAAGAAAACAAAGAACGCATTGAGCAAGTGCAACAAAAGATTCATCAAGTGAAGGCCCGCGGGATTGAGTCCCCACATCTGATAAAGCCCCATGAGATACACCATGGAAACCGGCCGATAATAACCACTGGCCTTTTGTAGCGGCGTGGCCAAGGTCACATCGCTTGTCAGGACCTGCTTGATAAAAGAAAAATCCTTAATATAAGGATTTTCAAGGATCAAATAATGGTCGTCGTAGCTAAAGCCATTGAAAAGCGCGTTGCCAAAGACCGTGAAGATCACAAGCGCAAGAGCAAGAAACACCAACCAATTACTTTTTATGTTGAGAAACGCCATAGGTTTTAAGCTCCTTGATTTTATCCCGCAGGGCTGCGGCTTTTTCAAACAAAAGATTACGCGCCGCCAGCTCCATTTCTTTCTCCATCTCCGCGATCAAATCACAAAAGGCTCCCTCTTCATCGCCTTGCCCAACCACGTCGCGCACAAGCTCTTGGGCCTCGCTAAATTGTTCAATACCCTGATGGATCGCTTTCTTGATCGATCGCGGTGTGATCGCATGCTTAACATTGTACGCCAACTGGATCACGCGTCGTCGCTCACACTCCTCAATGGCAGCCTTCATGGCATTCGAAACACGATCCGCGTACATGATCACCCGGCCGTTCATATGCCGCGCCGCTCGCCCGGAAACCTGAATCAATGATGTTTGGGAACGTAAAAATCCTTCCTTGTCCGCGTCCAAGATCGCCACAAGGGAGACCTCTGGCAAGTCAAGGCCTTCACGCAAAAGATTAACCCCCACCAGACAATCAAAATGCTTCATGCGTAAATTCTGCAGAATCTTTGTTCGCTCAATAGTCTCAATATCGCAATGCATATATTTGACCTTAATCTTTTCCTTTTCAAGATAATTGGCCAGATCTTCCGCCATGCGCTTGGTCATCGTGGTGACGAGAACACGTTCGTTCTTTTTAGCACGTTTTCGAATTTCACGGACCAAATCATCAATCTGCCCCTTGCTAGGACGCACCTCAATGGGCGGATCCACAATACCTGTTGGTCGAATAATCTGTTCAGAAATATGATGGGCCGCCTCTTTTTTCTCAAACGGTCCTGGCGTGGCGGAAACATAAATCCGCTGACCGATCACCTCTTGGAATTCATGAAACTTTAACGGCCGATTGTCTAAACAGGATGGAAGCCGAAAGCCATGCTCCACCAAGGTTTCCTTGCGCGAACGGTCACCTTCATACATGCCGTTGAGCTGAGGAATGGTGACATGGGATTCATCAATAATCGTTAAAAAATCTTTCGGAAAATAATCAATCAAAGTAAATGGCCGGCTTCCTTGCGGACGGCCAGAAAGCGGGCGTGAATAATTCTCAATCCCGTGGCAATACCCCACCTCTTTAAGCATTTCCATGTCATAACGCGTACGCGAACTCAATCGCTGGGCCTCCAACAGCTTTCCTTTGCTATGGAGATATTTTAAATGCGCCTCAAGCTCTCGATTAATAATCGCGATGCCCTCATCAACCGCTTCCGGCGCCATAATAAAATGCTTGGCAGGATAAATCGCCATCTGATCAAGAGTCACCATTTCTTTGCCTGAGACAGGATCAATTTGCGTGATACGCTCAACGGTATCATCAAAAAATTCAACGCGGACAGCATCCTGACGATACGCGGGAAAAATTTCAACCACATCACCACGAACTCTAAATTTACCTCGCGTAAACTCATAATCGTTACGCTCATACTGAATATCCAAGAGCTGAATCAAAGCCTTGTCGCGATCAATCACCTGCCCTTTTTTTAAACACAAAAGTCGCTCGCGATAATCACTCGGAGACCCCAAATTATAAATACACGAGACGCTCGCGACAATCAGAACATCCCTACGGCTAATCAAGGATGTCGTGGCCGAAAGTCTCAGCTGATCAAGCTGATCATTGATTGAAGAATCTTTTTCAATATAAACATCCGTTTGCGGAATATAGGCTTCAGGCTGATAATAATCGTAATAGCTAACAAAATACTCCACAGCATTGTCAGGAAAAAATTCTTTAAACTCGCCATACAGTTGCGCGGCTAAGGTTTTATTGTGAGAAATGACAAGGGTGGGACGATTGATTTCTTGAATAACATTAGCGAGGGTAAATGTTTTTCCACTTCCGGTGACGCCCAAAAGGACTTGCGCGGGAATGCCTTTGTTCACTTTCGCAACAATAGCCTCAATCGCTTTTGTTTGTTCGTCAACTGGCCTAAACGGACTTTTTAAGACAAAACGATCCATCGCGTGTTTACACCCACTCTAAATGCACAATGTAAGTATTACGGCGTAGCGATGACCTTCTCGATCTGATCAAATATCTTTTTGACAAGCTCATCATTTTTGTAATTCTCAAAATTCTTTAACGCCGTTGAAAAAATAGAAAAATAGCGGATCTCCACGTCGATTTTCTCGTTATTCTCTTTAAGGAAAACATTAATGGTCGCGTAACGAGAACCAAAAAGCATCCCATTTTGCCGCATATCAGTAAACAAAAGAACTTGACGGGGTGTCGCTTCAGACTGTACCGAATCGCCTTCAAAAACCATCGGATTCGATTGCTTAACAACCTTCCATCCGAGTCGTTCAAGAGCCATGATCGTAGCGCTCAAAGCCTTGTCATAATGAACGTAAAATTCTTTATGATAAGGATTTTTATCCTTTAAGTATTGCGGCATCTGGACGGTGACACACCCAAAAGAAACAAGCAACAATCCAGCAAGAACACAATGTGATAGCTTCACAAACTTGAGCATAAATCCTCCTAGCAAATTTTTCCGTGCTTATACGGACGGTTCTTATTTTTTTCTGTTTTCTTAATAATTTCTTGCGTGATATCGATGTTTAGCCCACCGCAGAGATCAAAAAGACGGATAAAAGTATCCGCCAGCTCTTCCCTGAAATTCGCGTCGTCTTGCACGCGATAAGATTCCATGGCCTCAGCGAGCTCTGTCACAATAAGCATTAAGGCCTCCCCGATGTTACGCTTCTCATCCCAAAAACCTTTTTCAACCGCAATGTCATGACAAAGCTTGCTCCACTCACTTAACGATAATGTTTGCTGTTCATTCATCCTTTTCTTCCTTTATCTGTGGGTTTCCATAAACAAACGCATATCCTCAGGTAGCGGCGCCTTGGCCTCGATCATCTCTTGAGTAATGGGATGACGCAAAGTAACGGCTGCAGCATGCAAGGCTGTGCGACGAAAACGAAGCAGGAAATCTCTGGCAAAGGCATACTTGCGCTCACCAACCAAAGGGTGTCCCATCTGACTAAAATGAATACGGATTTGATTGCTTCGCCCTGTTTCAATAAAGATCTCTGTTAGGCTGTATCCATTACGCTGGTCAATAACCTTATATTTGGTAACGGCCCTTTTGGGCCTTGCAAAACGGCTAAACTTCTTCTCATCCAGGCTCTGCACAGGCCAATCGATCACACCGCTAACATTCTTGACCCTTCCATGCACAAGGGCCAAATAATACTTCTGCACTCTATTTTGATGAAACTCATCCATCATCAATTTTTGATTCTTCTTGCCACGCGCAAAGATAATCACACCCGAGGTATCACGATCAAGCCGATGACAAGGATACAACGATCCTTCATTGTTCTTACTCGCATATTGCGCATTGACAACATCGGTTAATGTTTTTTCCTCATGTGGTGCGGGGATCACCACGAGACCAGCAGGCTTGTCGAAAATATAATAAGCCTCATCTTGATATACGGTGGGAACAGGCCTCACGCGTTTTATCCAATTCTTAAGGCATGCGCCTTGTCTTTTTGCTTACGCTTGCACTTCTTTTTCGTCGTCTTCAAACTGAGCCTGCAAAAGCTCTGTCAAATAATTTAATTTTTTGATAATCAAAATCGGAAAGATAATAATCCAGGCCTGGAAGGCGACGGATAAGATCATTTGCAGCGGAGAAATAGAAACGGTAACGGCATTTTCCATAAAAAATCCTTAACGGTCACTTTGAATGAGTTTCCAGTTCTTGTTTTAAAACCCCGGTGATGTGCTCCACGATCAATTTTCGGTCTTTCTCATGAATCTCACTAAAATAAATCGCCACGTCAAAACTCTTGCTTTCTTGATGAGCCTGCGTGCGCACAACAACACCTTGGCACAAAATCTTTTTAGGGATCAATTGATTATTTTTCTTAAACGGAAGAAGCAGCTGAATCTTAAGCTTAGTCATCGGCTCAAGATACTGGCTCATCGTGCAATAGGCTCCTAAAGAGCTGATATTCCTAGTTTCCGCGACAAGATCAAAATCTTCACAAGAAATTTTTAAAGGAATACTGGTATCAACGCGAGGACTTCGTCGTCTATCTTTAGTGGAAGCAATCACTTTAACCTAGCTCCTTTTCTTTACGATGCAGCAGATTCGTCCGCTTCGCCCGTAACACCTTTTTTGACTGTAGCCCAACAATTCTTATTGCAATAATAATCACCTTCACGATAATACTTCTTAGATCTTTTCAACGCCTTCTTGCAGGCAGGGCAATTCTTTCGTACTTCCTCTTGGGGGGCAGCAGCCTCATTAGCCATAATACAATCATACTCCTTTCTTTACATCAAAAGATTGATCAATCGTTTTAAATTATGTTATTTGATTTGATATGACGTATTTGCGGATATCTTTTTGATTGTCTTCATTGGTTTCCGTAAATTCAATCCCGAGTTGATAACGGTCAGAAGACGGAACTTGAGAGGCCCAAGCCACGCGTCCTTCTAAGGTTGTTGTCCTTCTTTCAGGAGTCAATCGTAATTCAAAAGCCATGGTCGTTTGAGGCTTCACAAAATGCTCAAAATTGATACGCAAACCCCGCTCGCTAAGATCACGACCTAGGCATCCCCCGCTCTGCGCATGCGCAGGCAGCTGAAAACTAATCGGCTCACGAAAATCAACTCTGGAAAACCTACGTCGGTCAATATTATTCTGATCTTCAGAAAGCATACCACTCTCCTTTTTTAGGATCCGTGGCTAGTTCAAGTATAGCATATTTTATTCTCATGACAATTTATTTTTAAACCTGTCTACCAATAGATAGATTAACCCTAGGCAAGGCAAGCAAATGAAATTACGGACAACCATGACAAAAAGCATAAATTACTTATGCACATACATACCGCTATCGATTTGTTGGCGGGCGAATTCCCCTACCCAAAGAAACAAACGCCCTCTTCTTAGAGAGACCCTCTGCAATCTTTAAACACCACACCAATAACAAAAATGAGCGATAATTGAGCACGTAAGGTCTTTACCAAAAACTTCTCCCGTGTTATAATCTCGCCATGTATAAGCAATTTTACGGCCTCAAAGAAAACCCTTTTAACGTCACCTCAGATCCCTCTTTCTTTTTCTCCAGCACGTATCACGCTGAGGCCTTTTCCCATCTTCTGTACGGCATTCAACAGCGCAAAGGAATTATCCTCATTACCGGTGAGGTGGGAACCGGGAAAACAACCCTTTGCCGCACCCTGCTCAACAAACTTGACCAAAAAACACGCACCGCCTTTATTCTCTACCCCAATTTTTCAGAAGTTCAGCTATTACAAATGGTTATCAAAGACTTTGGGATTGAAACAAAATCCAGTAACAAATCTGTTATTATCAACGCCTTGAATGACTTTCTCCTGGCCGAAACTGCCCAGGGGCACAATGTCGTCTTGATCATTGACGAATCGCAAAATCTTAAGGCCAGCCAGCTTGAACAAATTCGCCTGCTCTCAAATCTCGAAACAGAAAAAGAAAAGCTTCTCCAGATCATCCTAGTCGGCCAACCGGAATTATGCGAAAAACTAAGGCTCCCCTCCCTGCGCCAACTCAACCAACGCATCACCGTCCGCAACCACATCAAACCGCTTGAAAAAAAAGAACTCAAAAGCTATATCGAACATCGCCTGGCTATTGCCGGAAGTAAAAAACCAATCCTCTTTACCTGTGAAGCCATCGAAGAAATCTACCTCTGCTCCTGCGGAACCCCGCGACTCATCAACATTATCTGCGACCGGGCCCTCTTGGCGGGATTTGTCGCAGAAACCTTTACCATCGACTATGGAATTATTAAACGATGTATTGAAGAAATCAACTAACGATGAGCATTATTAACGACGCCTTAAAAAAAGTTCAACAAAACCGCGATCGCCAAAAAAAAGGGATCAAGTCCGACGGGTTGACTCCCCAACCTCTACAAAAAGAAAAATTCTCTGATATCTCAGAAGCCATCATCATTGCAAGTTTTTTAGGGTCTCTTCTTATCTTAACCACGTTTTTTCTTTTTTCTCCCAAACAAGATAAAGTTAAATCTCTGATGCCTACAGAAGAAAAGAAAGATCAAAGCGTTTCTGCCCAGACCACCCTTGAGACAGACCCACCCCCGGCACCCTTGCCTAAGGCGCCCCTACAACCAAAGACCGCCAAAACAAAAAATCACATCTCAGGATTGACCCTAACAGGCATTGTCAAGATGGGCGATGAATACGTTGCCCTCATCAATAACAAAATTGTTAAAGAAGGTGATGTCTTGGGGGAACGAAGAATCTTGCGGATCAATAAAGATGAAGTTAAAATTTTTAACAAGGGCGAAACAATATCCTTAAGGCTCAACAAATTTTAGCAGCTGTATTCTTGAAGAGTTTTCTTAATCAGATCAAGCGCAACACCTTCCACAATCTTGACTGAACCAATCTTATTCATAAGCACAAAGCGATTCTTCTTAGAAATATTCTTTTTATCATGAGCCATGGAGTCTAAAATCGTAGATATCTTGACCTTTTTTATTTTTATAGGCAATCCTGCGCTTGTCAAAAGGGCTTCAAGCCTTTGATAATCCTCACGCGAACACAACTTTAAATCCAAAGAAATGGCCCCGGCCATTCTCATCCCCAGCGCTACCGCTTCTCCATGTTGATAAGAACCATAACAACAAGCTGTCTCAATCGCATGTCCAAGCGTATGGCCAAAATTTAAAATCGTGCGAATACCAAGCACCTCACGCTCATCCTTTTCAACAATGCGCGCCTTGATAGCACTGCAGGCCTCAACGACATAACCCAACCGCTTAACATCACCGGCAAGAAGCTCCTGACAATACTTTTCAATATAAGAAAAGAGTGCTTGGTCTTTGATAACGCCATATTTAATCGCTTCCGCCAAACCATTGCGGATCTGACGCAGGCTCAAAGTCGTAAGCGTTGCCACATCGCTCAAAACAAGCCTGGGCTGATGAAAAACACCAACAAGATTCTTGGCAACAGAGAGATCAATCGCGGTCTTTCCTCCAATCGCTGAATCAATTTGTGCCAAAAAAGTCGTAGGGACATGCACCAAAGGAATCCCACGTTTATAAATCCCAGCTACAAATCCAGCTAAGTCACCAATGACTCCGCCTCCTAAGGCAACAATCAATATTTTCTTTTTAACATCATAACGCGCAATTTTTCCGATAAGATCAAAGACCGTTTCTTGCGATTTGCTTTGCTCCCCATCGAAAACTTCTAAGAACTTCACAGAAATCTTGTTCTTAAGGAGCGCGCGCGCGACATGAACGCCGTAAAGCTTCTTAACACGGGAATTGGTAATGACGATTGCATCGCTACCAATATTAAGCGCGGCAACCACTCCCCCAAGCTTGGACAAGATCCCCTGGCCTACCACGATGGGATAGATACGCTCGTTTATTTTTACATTAATCTTTTTCATTAAATACCTCTTATTTAACCCCGAGGACATGTGCCAAAAGATTCACAACAGGCCAAAGAAGATGATCAAGGACTCCCCAATATAATAACAAAAAAACGATCACGATGCCATAACGCTCTAGCTTGGCATACCAGCGCGCAATCTTGTATGGCAAGACGCCCAAAACAAGCCTTGATCCATCCAGGGGCGGGATCGGGATCAAATTAAATGCCGCAAGCACAAGATTGACCATTAATCCCATTTTAAGAAAAGGTTCGATACTAACAAAAGCATCAATCTGCATGAGAACGGACAATAGAAACGCAAAAAGAATATTCACACCTGGCCCCGCAAGCCCAACCCAGATCATGTCACGTTTGGGATGGCGTAGCAAAGCAAAATTAACAGGTACGGGTTTAGCCCAGCCAAAAATGATCGGGGATTGGGTTAGAAGAAGAATGATGGGCAAGACAATCGTTCCCAAAGGATCGATATGTGGAATAGGATTTAAAGTCAGGCGTCCGGCAAGCTTTGCCGTCGGATCTCCAAGTCGATCAGCCACCCAGCCATGAGCGATCTCATGAAGGATGACCGAAAAAAAGAGAATACACGCAATCGTCAAAATATAATAAACGCTCATGAATCCCAGCACAATATCATCTGAATGTTGAGCAAGAAAAATAAGATACTTAAGAAAATGCTAAGCCTTCTTGGCTTTATCTGCGGGGGCGGCCCCACCAGCGGCCCCACCAGCAGCGGCAGTTGCCGCATCAGGAGCAGCAGCCTTTGTTTTCTTCGTCTTGATCTTAAGAATCTTGGTCTTGGGGAGACCGGTGACGGATTGACCTTCTTGCCATTTTCCTTTTCTAAGCAAACTCTTGACGCGCTGAAGACGGGAGTGTACCGTTTTATGTTGAGCTCCGGCTAAATCGACCTTTAATGATGGATGCAATGACATGCTATAATCTCCTTACTAGGCAATCTTTGTATTTACTTTTAACCTTCCCTGAAAAAATCTTGGCAGCGCTTTCATCAAGAAATCGTCCAGCGCAAACAATCAAATGCTGACCTTTGGCAACAATAAACGCTTCGTATCCCTTTTTCTTAAGCCCTTGCGCTTCATCCTCGGCAAACTTGCGCAATTTAAACGAAGCGACCTGAACCGTATAAAAATTCTCCGTTGAACTAGGAGCTGGCGCCACAACTTTAGGCGCTGGAACAATCACCTCTTTTTTAGCAACAACCGCCGCGTCTATTTTCTTAACAGATTCTTTTTGCAGTAACGGCGCAACCCCAGAAGACGGCTCAGCAACTATTCTCTCCACAGGCTTATTAACAAGCGCAAGAGAAAGGCGCTTACCCCGCTCAACGCCCATCGAGAAAGAGACGATAATACCCAAGAAAACAAAAACAGTCAAGATAATAATATTTTCCGCGCTCAAAGTCATACTCGAGAAAATAAAACGTGGCATAGGCTGAGAAGCTGACGATCCTTCAACCTTCCCAGGAAATAATTCAAACTGATCTTGCCGATAATTGATATCCATAAATATATTATAGAGTTAGGTCCCCATCATGCTCAAGTGTTTTCTAAAGTTTGTTTCATGACATAGTTTACAAAAGACATCAACGACGAGAGGATCAAACTGCGTGCCCTTCTTTCGCCTAATTTCTCGTAAAGCTTCCTCAAACGTCCTACCTTTTTTATATGGACGTCCCTCGACCATAGCCTCAAACGCGTCTAAGACCGCCATCACCCGCGCCCCCAAAGGAATCTCTTCACCCTTAAGTCCCGACGGATATCCCTTGCCATCGTAGCGTTCATGATGATAAAGAACAATCGGCAAAACGGGTTTTAGAAATGCCACGGGCTTAATCAACTCAACGCTTTTCTTGGGATGATTCCTCAAGATCCTAAATTCTTGCGCGGTTAGACGCCCTCGTTTAGAGAGGATATCATACGGCACGTCGACGGATCCGGCATCATGCAAAATACTGGCATACTCTAAGGCTTCGATGTCTTTCTCGTTCATCCCCAATTTTTCACTTAAGCGCCTAATAATTTTGCAATATACTGGCGCATGCTGATAAAATTCAAGGGGCCCTTGCTTTTCAAAAAACTTTCCCATCGACTTGATACTATCTAAAATCACCTTTTGCTGCAGATCATGCAGCTGCAAGTTCTTAACCGCAGTCACAACCTGCTCGGATAACACCGCCAAAACCTCGCGATCAAAATCTTCAAAAGCGCGTTCGCCAGGCTTGCGCCGCATAAACACCGCTCCAATATTTTCATCACTCACCAACGGCAAGCCAATAAAACGCTCATGCACAATGGTATCCCCTTTCACAACGCGCTTCTCATCACTGGTCGCGCGGTCAAGATCAGCCTTCTTCTCATAAAGAATATTGATCTTGCCGTTAAAAATCGCAATAAGCTTGAGCTTTTTCCCATGATCGTCCAAAACATGCACACACGACGAGCTCGCGCCAACCAACTGACAAATGATGCGCGTCAAACGGATAAGAAGCTCCTTCGTGCTATAGGTAGAATTGACCAACCGATAAACCATATGCACGGCAGCGATCACGCGCTTATATTTTTCCTTAGCAGTTAATCGATACATCATGGCTATTGCCTTCCCTATCCATTATAAAAACTTTCGGTATTCTTCAAGCGCGGATCGATCCGTCATATCCGCGATAAAGTGACAAATCACTTCTTTTTCTTGTTCGGGGGTATATTTACGCTTAGGGTCATAAACCTCATAAGGAAGCTGACGAGGATTGCTACTGTAAATATCATAAAGCTTCTGGACAACCCTCTTGGCCTTCATCGTCATGCGTTCGACCAAATAATGATGATACAGCTTCTGATTGATCACCCCTTGAAGCTCGTTACGTTCTTGCGCCATCAAGGCGCTAAAGCCAATCACGAACTCTTTGGATTTTTTAACATCCTGAGATGACGTAAAATGCCGCTTGCCAATTTCTTGATCCGAATTCTCAAGCAGATCTCTCACCTGAAGATCAATTAACGTCTTAACAATCAAGTTGCGCTCAAGAACAGCGGTCGTACCCTTAGCCTGACGCTGAATACCTTCAATTGTACGCGCCCAAAGCACGCTTGCTTTAAGATCCTCCTTACCAATATATCCCGACTCAAGCCCGTCATCAATATCATGATTAAGATATGCTAGCTCATCAGCCACATTCACAACTTGCGCCTCCAAAGTCGGCCCCTCCGCAAGCAAAGCCTCATCCCCGGAAGGATCATCATAAATTGTTTTATGTTTTAAAATGCCAACGAGAACTTCTTTGGTTAGGTTGAGGCCTTCAAACTCAGGATATCGACGCTCGCGCGTCACAATTTCAAAACTTCGCTTGTTATGATTAAATCCTCGCGTATTTTTAGCATGAATGACAAAACGCCAAAACTCTTGTGTCTTATTCCCGCTCATAATATCGTCTAAGGCTTGTTCCCCAGCATGCCCAAAAGGCGGATGTCCTAAATCATGCGCCAAGGCAATGGCCTCAATCAGATCTTCGTTGAGCATTAAATTACGGCCAATGGTCCTCGCGATCTGAGCAACTTCAATGGTGTGGGTTAAGCGGGTGCGATAATAATCACCTTCAAAGATAGGAAAAACTTGTGTTTTATATTCAAGATTACGAAACGCTTTTAAATGAACAATACGGTCGCGGTCACGCTGATAGCAGGTTCTCGTTGGATGGGATGGCTCATCATAAAATCGGCCCGCCGAATCTTTACTATGCATCGCGTAGGGAGCGAGCACAACATTTTCAATCCCTTCAATCTCTTCTCTGGTCCGCATAGCACAACCTTTCGAGCAAAATATCCATCGATTGAGAAACAACTTTCGTCTGGGCAATAACCGGCATAAAATTCTCATCCCCTTGCCATCGGGGGACAATATGAATATGAATATGCCCGGGAAATCCAGCTCCAGCGCTCTTACCCATATTGATACCAATATTATATCCCTGAGGCTTCAAAACACGATCAAGAAGATCTTTGACGTCTTCCAAAAGAGCCCAAAGATCCGCCTTTTCCTCTTTACGCAATTTCTTCAAGTCATTAACATGACGATTAGGAATAATCATGGCGTGGCCATTGTTATAAGGAAAAATGTTAAGAACCGCAAAACAATAGCGATGGCGTTTAAAAATATAATTCTTTTGATCTTTGTTCTCTTTCGCAATGCGACAAAAAACACATCCCTTGACTTTCTTATGGATCGCGCTTACATACGCGGCTCGCCACGGAGCCCACAAACGCTTATTTTTCATCAATCTTGATAATCCTTCCCTTGATGACATCACTTATTTCCAAAACGCCGTAGGACCGAAAAGGAGCAAAAACCGTATCCGTCGCGCTACCAGGGTTAAAAAAAAGGATGCCATCTTTGATCTCATTCATCGGATGATGCGAATGGCCGAAAACAATCACATCAACTTTTTTATCTTTAAACTCTTTTTGTACACACTCCACCAAGTGTCCAGGATGTCCTTCTCCGTGAAAAAGGCCAATCGCAAACGATGCGCACAAAATGATCTGACTCCTAGGAAGAACAGACCTCAGCGTACCATCGTCCATGTTGCCGTAAACGGCTTTCACATCGTTAATCTTCTTAAACTCATCAAAAAAAGACTTAGATCCGATGTCCCCTGCATGGATCACAAAATCCATTTTTTTAAGCTCCTTTAAAACCTGTTCGGGCACGGCACGCGAATGAGTATCAGAAATGACGCCGATATTCATTGCACAATAAAGGGTTGATCATACATGTTAAGCAGAAGATTGAGTTCTCCTTCACTCCAAATCCACATTTTTTCCTGAAGCGCTCGTAAGCGCACAGGACCATCAAGACGCGTCAATGAAATAATGATTTGCTTTTGCGTCTTTTGTCCTGTCTTTTTCATCTCACTTAAGAACGTACTCATCTCCTGCTCTGACAAATCCCCATCATTTAAAACAATCATCCACGGGCCATCGGTAGTGTAGGCCTTGATCGTGTCAAGTTGCCGTTGGGGACTCACGCGTAGTTTTGTGGATTTAAACTTTTGAAAGGACGCCAACCGATAACGGCGTCCATGAAGAGTAAACATATCATCTTGAAAACAACTTAAAAGCTCAATCACACGCATAGAAAAATCTTTCGCAGATGCAAGATGAAAATCGCTCACCGCCTGAGCTAATTCCTTGCGAAAGAAATCCTTTTCCTCCTTAAAATCCAGTCCAATAAAAGACAAGCGTTGCTTTAAAATATACTTGACCCAATAACGAAACAGCTTATCCTTTAGATAATAAGAATGACCGTTGCGATCCACAAGATCACGCTCGACTAATTTTGCTATTTTTTGTTTAATCCCATTTTTCTTGAGACCCTTTGAGGCAAAAAAACCGTCCTTACCATTATTAGGCTCTGTGAGCGCGATCAGCAAACGCGACGTCTCCTGGCCATCCTTAGGTGAAGCCAAACTCTCGGTAAGAATTTCAAAATGACGGCTCAAAGTGCCCCAACGATTAAAAATCGTATTTTCAATCGCCTGCGATAACAACGGCAAAAAGATTTCTGTTTGTCGATGCGCCTGGCATAGCTGCACGAGCTCGCCAATAAGAATATTAAGATAAAAAGGATGCCCTCCGGTAAAATCAACGAGAAAATTCTTTAACGAATCCTTGATCTGAACATCTTTGAGCGCATGTGCAATAAATTCTTGACTAGTCTTAAGCATCAACGGTTGCACATCAATAACTTCGAAATGACCAAACAAGAGAGAAAGCTTCTCTGACAAGATCTTTCGCGCGAGATGCCCTGAAGAACTCGCCATAACATAAAGACAACGCTTTTGCGTCATGATCCTTTGACCAAGCTCTTGAAAAACTTCCGAAATATCAAAATCTTCAAGGTGATGAAACTCATCAAAGACCACAAGGCAAAATTTATTGGACTCAATGCTAAAGGTTTCAAGCAAAGAAATCAAGCCCTGATAGGCTTCGGCCATGCGTCTCTTCTCGAGTAAAGCCTGGACATGCTTGATCGCCGTAACCGTCAGAGGAAGACGGTTCTTTGTCGCCTCCATCAATAAGCAAACATCTTGATGAGGCGTAAGACCCTGGTTCTTTGAAAAATGATAAAGGATGCTCCCAACAAAATTCGTAAACAAATACGGCAAATCTTTACGCTCAAAATTGACATACACAGTAACAAGATCTTGATCATCGAGATCGCAAACAAATTTCTGTAAAATAGAAGTCTTGCCAATATACTGTGGACCTAAAAAGGCAAGATTCTGGCGATACCCATCCTTAAGATCAATAACACGCTTCTTGAGGAGGCCTAAAATATCTTGCCGTCCAAAAAAATTCTTTTCAATATCTAACACAACGCTCCTTTTGTTCTCTCACGCTTTATGGTAAAAAATGCAAGGGATTCTTTGGTGTCGAATCTTTACGGATCTCAAAATGCAAAAAAGCCAAGGCATCGTCTCCTCCCACCATGGCGATGGGCGTCTCAAGCGTCACGTATTCGCCAACAGAAACCAAGGTGCTCGCATTCTTTCCGTAAACCGTCTGATAACCATCCCCATGATCAATAATCACCGTATGCCCATAACCGCTCAAATAATCGACAAAAACAACTTCGCCGCCACGCGCAGGAAAAATCTTTTGCTCTGGCTCTGACTTGATATCAATGCCATTGTTAACCCAAGAAGACTTGGCATCGCCAAAATAAGCAACAATTTTTCCTTTAATCGGCCATTTAAAATCTTGAGCTCCAAAAGCCTCTTGGCTTGAAACCGTTTGCTTCTGACCTGTTGCCCGAGGAATAAAAATTAACTGATTTTCTTGGATATGGGCGGCATCAGGAATATTATTGGCCCGCACAATCTCATCGACAGGAATAGCATAGACTTGAGCAATCCGCCAAAGGGTTTCTTTAGGTTGGACCTTGTGATAAACACCCTCTTTATTCTGCGGCTGATCAATACGGATGGCTTCATGCGGGGCCGCACAACCATAAATAAGCAGGGACAAAATGACGCATATATATAAATAAAAACGTTTTAAAGGCATAAATAAGAATCCAAAGCGAGGGACGGGAATTGAACCCGCGACGTTCAGCTTGGGAAGCTGACATTCTACCACTGAATTACCCTCGCAGCTATCACCCCATCGTTTCAAAAACTTTTTGCTCAAGCGCATAAACCTGATAACGCATTTTTTTACACGCAAGCGCTTGGCAAGGACTCACCAATTTTAAGAACTCCTCTAAGACACGCACCGACTCTTTCACGCGCTGAGAATTTGCGTAAAAGATATCTTTGATCGTTTTGCGTTTGACTTCTAAAGCACTACTTTGCGTGCCAACATCAGTTTGCGTCGAACGCGCATCCATCAGGGAACCCTTAAACACCAAAGAACAAATCTGCGATACTTGATGCCGCATCTTCTTGTACTGCCCGGTCACCTCTTGATCGTCTAAAACAAACCGTGCCACATCTTCACAAACCCGCAAACCTTCTTTGGCCCGATTAAAATTGGCATCGATCACCCGAGCAATCTTTTGGTTTGCTATACTGCGCATTGTGTCAGAATCTTTTTAATAATACGTGTTGTTGAAAAGTGGTCCACATACGATACAAGCTTCACCTCTCCGCCCTTAGCCCTCACAATATCCTCTCCCACGACAGCCTTTCCCTTCCAATCAGCGCCTTTCACAAGGATATCGGGTTGCAAAGCCTTGATCAAAGCATAAGGCGTTTCTTGCGAAAAAATCGTAACATAGTCAACGCACTCAAGTGCCGCTAAAACACGTGCGCGCGCATTTTGAGGCTGGATCGGCCGACCCTTAGCTTTAATTTTCTTAATCGACGCATCACTATTGAGCCCAACAATGACAACCCCATCCTTGGACTTCATCTCCTCAAGATAACTCACGTGGCCAACATGCAAAAGATCAAAACACCCATTGGTAAAAATAATGGTCTTGCCAGCCTTTCTTAAGACAGAAACCTTCTTTTGTAACACGCTCAAACTGACAATTTTATTCTTTGTTGTCACGTTGTCCCCGCATGATTTTCAACGAGCTCACAAATAATATGCGCCATACAAATATGTGCCTCTTGGATACGCGCGGTTATATCTGATGGAACAACAAGGCTAACATCCGTCATCAAAGCAATTTTGCCACCCTTGTGCCCTGTGAAGGAAATTGTAGCCATACCTTTTTGCTGCGCAGCCTTTAAACCAGCAATGACATTTTTTGAATTACCGCTCGTAGAAAAACCAACGGCAACATCTTTAGGAGATCCTAATCCTTCCACTTGACGGGCGAAAATAATATCAAAGGAATAATCATTACCCAAAGCGGTCAGGATCGAAGTATCTGTAGACAAAGCCACGGCAGGAATCGCTTTACGTTCTCTTTGAAATCGGCCAATCAATTCCGCTGCGATATGTTGGCTATCAGCTGCAGATCCCCCGTTTCCAAAAAGAAGCACCTTGCCACCTTTACGTAAAGTTTTCAAAATAAGCTTAACAGCAGCAACGATATGGTCACGATTACTTTCAAGCGTTGCTTGTTGAACAGCAATAGAATCAGAGAAAAGTCTCTGGACAATCTGTTTCATAAATATTCCTTACACCTATTCCGCAAAAAAGACACGCGCCATATCGTAAATATCCATATCAATGGTCTTACGTTTTTCAATCGCTGCGGCAATAGGCACCGACTGGATCATGTTGTTACGCAAACTGACCATATGGCCAAACTTTTCTTCCTTTACAAGATCAACAGCGCCAACGCCAAAACGCGTCCCAATCAGGCGATCATAGGCCGAGGGCGTTCCTCCACGTTGAATATACCCTAAAACACTCACGCGCGTTTCATACCCTGTTTGCTGTTCAATGGCCTGGGCGATCAACTCGCCAATCCCACCAAAACTATGCCCCTGATCCACATCCTCACGAAATTCCGGACGATCTTTGCACTGCACCCCTTCAGCCAAAACAATAATGCTATAACTCTTACCCCGCTTGTGCCGATTATGAATAGCCTCACACACCTCACCAATATCAACAGGAATTTCTGGAACAAGAATAATATCCGCGCCTCCAGCAATCCCTGATTCAAGAGCAACCCATCCGGTATAACGCCCCATAACTTCAATAACCATGACCCGATGATGGCTTTCGGCTGTGGTATGCAACCGATCAATACATTCGGTCGCAATATTCACGGCTGTATCAAAGCCAAAGGCATAATCGGTACCAGAAAGGGCATTATCGATCGACTTGGGAACGCCAACGACCTTAATAACTTTTTTCTTATATAATTCTAAGGCAACCCTAAGCGTCTCTTCCCCGCCAACCGCGATCAGGGCATCAATACCGCTACGTTTATAATGTTCAGCTATTTTCTTGACCTGTTCAAGATCATTGAGAGGATTGATACGGCTTGTTCCAAGAATAGTTCCACCACGATCCAAAATCCCCGAAATCATCTTGGAATCCATGACCTTCATATCATTGTCAATGAGGCCAAGCCATCCGTTCTTAATGCCTGTGACGACAAAGCCTTCCTGAAGACTCTTGCGCACAACAGCGCGAATGACAGAGTTGAGCCCTGGGCAATCCGCGCCACCTGTTAAAACACCAATTTTTCGCATCACATCCCCTTCGGCAATGTTATTTCCGATACCCTTTAAATGGAACAGATAATTCTGGGAAATCGCGACCTTCTTCGCCTTGATCAGCTTTAGCCTTGTCCAATTGAGAAAAAATCTTAGCAATATGAAGCTTAACCGTCACGTTTTCTTCAAGACCCAGAATTTCCTGAACACGACTTTTAATCAAATCCTGAATACGTGAAGTTGTATCTGGAATATTGCCCTCGGCTTTTAAAATAAGACGGCAACTAACATCGATACCTTTTTTCGTGGCACGAACAACCGATCTAATCTCTTTCACATCCGCAATCCTTAAAACATTACGCTTGATCATATCTTCCAAAGCACTTAAAGAAATGCTGACTCTGCCCGCAGGATTATCAAAGGCAATGGTCCGTTCTTTTTTCTGAACACCCATAATGATCCGCGAAAAAAGAAAGCTCAAGAGCACAGATCCAACGCTTCCGACCATGATCAAAATACAAATATTTTTATTGGCGTAGGCAAGTCCAAGAAAATACGTAAGCTCTTCCATCTTGATCCAATGCGCGGCAAACGATACCGCGACGCCGGCCATCATCGTAATGATCGCTAAATAAAAAAACATGGCAAGATGCGTGATCACTCTCATGAAACCCCTCCTTTGATTCCTTGAATATTGATATGAATATCTTTGAGCTCAATATCTGTTGTTTTTTCAATGGTTTCCCGAATAACCTCTTGCAGCAAACGCGACGCCTCCGGGATATTGAGGCCGATGCGAACACAAATACGCGCCTCAACACTCACCTCATTATCTCGGTCAATAAAGACACTGATAGCAAAATGTTTGGTGGGAACAAAAATCTTTAAGAAACGTTGCACGACATTGTCAGAGGCAAGCGACATTCCCTCGGTCTCTTCAATGACCGTCGCCACAATATCCGCGAGCGCTTTTTTATGAATATGGATGGAGCCGTAATCGATTCGCTGTTCTTCACGCATCAGAATGTCTCCTTGTTGAAAAGGTCAGTTATTGAACGAGCTCGTGCTCGCTTTTCGCCATATGCTCCAGAAAATGCGTATTGACAGTGCCCTTTAAAAATAACGGATGTTGAAGGATCTGCTGATGAAAATGAATGGTTGTCTTGATCGGCGCGATATAAAATTCTTCCAGCGCCCGCGCCATGGTCTTGATCGCTTCGTCGCGATTCTTCCCATGGACAATGAGTTTCGCCACCATAGAATCGTAAAAAGGGCTAATCACATAGTTTTGGTAAATATGCGTGTCCACTCTCACATTAGGGCCTCCGGGAAGATTAAGCTCCTCGATCTTTCCAGGGCATGGCATAAAATTATTGGTTGGATCCTCAGCATTAATACGACATTCAATAGCAGCGCCAGTAATTTTAACATCGTCTTGCTTGATCTTGAGTCGTTCCCCAGCTGCCGCGCGAATCTGCTCTTTGACAATATCAACCCCCGTCACCATCTCAGTCACTGGATGCTCTACTTGTACGCGTGTATTCATTTCCATAAAATAAAAAGAACCATCATCGTCTAACAAAAACTCAATGGTTCCAACCCCACGATAATTCACCGCCTTAGCACCTCGGACCGCCATCTCTCCCATCTTCTTTCGGGTGGCTGCATTTAATCCAGGCGAGGGGGCTTCTTCAAGAAGCTTCTGATGACGCCGTTGAATGCTACAGTCACGCTCGCCCAAATGAATCACGTTACCATAATGATCCGCTAAAATCTGGATCTCAATATGACGGGGATTGGTAATATATTTTTCTATATACACATCAGGATTGCCAAAACTCGCCTCCGCTTCGGTCTGCGCCATGGTCAACGAGCTAACCAGGGTTACATCATTATGACAAACACGCATTCCCTTGCCACCACCCCCAGCAGTCGCTTTAATAATCACAGGATATTTGATCTTTTTGGCAAGCTTTAAGGCCTCATCTTTGCCCTTGATAATGGAATTACCGCCTGGGGTCACCGGCAAGCCAGCCTTCGTCATCACACTTCGTGCCGTGACTTTATCCCCCATCAAGCGCATGGCTTCAGGTGTTGGCCCAATAAAGACAATATGACAGGATTCACAGATCTCCGCAAAATGGGCATTCTCCGCTAAAAATCCATAACCAGGATGAATAGCTTCAACATTCATGATTTCTGCAGCGGAAATAATAGCAGGAATATTAAGATAGCTCTCTTTACTTGAGGCAAGGCCAATGCAAACCGATTCATCGGCAAATTGGACATGCAAAGAATTGCGGTCGGCCTCCGAATAAACAGCCACGGTACGAACCCCTAATTCTTTACACGCGCGAATAATACGGAGAGCAATCTCTCCACGATTAGCAATAAGAATTTTTGAGAACATAGATTAGACCGGATCAATCACAAACATGACAGTTCCAAATTCAACAGGCTCAGCGTTGCCCACCCGTATCTCGACAATTTTTCCACGAACATCCGACTTGATCTCATTCATGAGCTTCATGGCTTCCAAAATACAAACCACCTGCCCGATTTCAATCACCTGCCCAACATCCACAAACGGTGGCGCATCAGGAGACGGTGATCGATAAAAAGTCCCCACCATCGGAGCCTTGATCTCTTTGGACCCCTTGGTGGGGGACACTTCAGGCTTAAGAGGTTCTTGACGCGTGCCAGAGACAGGCGTCGCAGAATGATACTCCACAGAAGGTGCAGACATCACAACAGGACTTCCTTGCGATCCTTTTTTGATCTTGATTTTAGAACCTTCCCTCTCGATCTCAATCTCGGTTAATTCATTTTCATTCATTAAGCTAATAACTTCTTTAATTTCTTTAAGGTTCATTTTCTTACCCTTTCAACATAAACACCTGTTCGTGTATCCACTTTAATCCTTTCCCCAGATTCGATAAAAAGAGGAACTTGAACATCCGCACCAGAATCAATGCGCGCGATCTTTGTCCCAGAACGCGCAGAATCTCCTTTGAGCCCTGGATCCGCCTCAATGACTTGGGCTTCGATAAAATTTGGTAATTCAATTTTTTGAAGCTTGCCATCGAGCATAAAACCCTTTACCACTAAATTATCCTGAAGATATTTAATATCATTACCCAAAAGGCTTTCAGGCACCGACGCCTCTTCAAAGGTAACCTGATCCATAAAATGAAGGTCGGTTCCCGTTTTATAAAGATACTGAAAATCTTTTTCTTCAACATACACATCTTCCAATTTCTCAGACGTTTTAAAAGTGCGCTCCAGGCCAAGGCCAGTCTTGAGATTTTTTAATCGCACGCGCACAAAGGCGCTGCCCTTGCCAGGCTTGACGTGACTATACTCGGTCACCACATAAATATTGCCATCAATACGAAGGCCGAGTCCACCTTTAATTTCATTGATTGTAATGGTCATTCCTACCTTACTATATATTAATACTATTAAAAATTGCTAAGAACCTTCGCGCCTCGCGGCGTCACCAAAATCATATCTTCAATGCGGATACCAAACTGACCAGGAAGATAAACTCCAGGTTCGACGGTAAAAACCATTCCCTCTTTGATCACAGCAGAGCTTTTGGGGGATATCCCTGGAGCCTCATGCACCTCTAAGCCTACACCATGCCCTAAAGAATGGTTAAAAAAGCTATCTAACTTCTTTTGTTTAAGGACGTTTCGTGCCTGCGCATCAATTTCTTTGGCACAAATGCCTGGTCTGATCTTTTCGATCGCGCAACGTTTTGCCTGCGCGACAGCATCATAAACTTCCCTCACGCGATGCGGTATTTTACCCAAAAAGAACATACGTGTCAAGTCAGACTTGTAGCCTTCGACATCGATTCCCATATCCACAAGCACCGGATCTCCCCGTCGGAGTTTGCGGTCTGTGATGCGTGCGTGCGGAAAACACGAGTTCACCCCTGAGGCAATGATTGTTGAAAAAGAAAACCGCTGATGATGGCTGCGCACATAACGCTCGAGTTTCTCAAAAAGTTGATTTTCGCTTTGGCCAGGCGCCATGATCGTCTTTAAATAACACAAACATTTTTGGTGAAAATCAAGAGCCTTTGTGATCTTAGCCATTTCATCTTTGCGCTTGATGGATCTAATCTCTTCAATAGCCCCTTGAACAGCCACAAGCTTTGTATTCCTGCCCAAAGCCTGCTCAAGACTTTTAAACGAGGCAACCGTCATATAGCGATCATCAAAGCCAAGATGATGAACTTTTTGCTTAAGGGTAATCTGCGCCAATTCACTAAAAATAGATTTCTTACACTCAACAACCTTGATACCTTTTAAAGACCGCCTGGCATCTAGACTATGCCGGCCATCGGTTAGGAAAAAAGTCTTTTGCGGGCAGACCAAAAGCCAAGATTCTTCGCTACGATACCCTGTTAGATAGAATATATTCTCATCTTTGGTAACAAGAAAAGCCTTGATCCCCTTTGCCTGAAAGGAATCCTGAAGATGATAAAGCGGAGTTTTCACTTTGTTATGGTCTTTATGATCGCGTGAAGGCCTAAAACATAACTAAAGGGGCCAAAACCACAGATCTGCCCCCTACACACAGCAGAAACTAGCGATGTCTGACGAAACTCTTCACGCCCATAAATATTGGATAAATGTACTTCAACAGCTGGCAGCTCGATTGCCGCGATCGCATCGCGAATGGCAACGCTCGTATGGGTGTAGGCCGCGGGATTGATCAAAATCGCGTTAAAATGATTGGCTGGGGCCTGACCAATCGCGTCCACAATTTCTCCTTCATGATTGGTTTGAAGGATCTCAAGAATGATACCCGCTTCCTTAGCCACGTCCAAAAGCATCCGATCGATCTCGCTCAAGGTTATTGTTCCATAAACATTGGTTTCGCGATTGCCAAGAAGATCAAGATTGGGACCATGAATGACTAAAACTTTTTTCACACTACCCTCCATCTCTTAATATAAGATTACGTCCAATAGGTGTCCATGCCTAAAACACTAACACCAGCTAAGGTGCTGTGCGCGCCCCCCGCCCGCCAAGCGTGTAAAGACGTCCATTATAGGCATAATTTACCGTCGGACGTTGGGAGACTTCAAGATTAATACCCACATTCCAATTATTTCCACGAAATCCTAAACCGACGTTGTCTGTTGCAGGCCAATATGTAACATCTGAGTCACCCGTTGCGTCAAGAGATCCATTGCCATGCAATCCTGTAAATGCGCGCCCTGAACTGCTGCCAACGGAAATGGGTCGTTCATGCATATTTCCTGTTAGCTCCATAACCCCGTAATAGGAAGCACCAGCTGTTTCTTTGCCAGTATTGCCACTAGTACCAGCGAAAATGCCAACCCTAAAAGGTCCCTCGCTCGTACCGCTTCCTTTTGTTGTTGTGTAAAGCGCATTACCCGTTGTATAATTAGCCGAGATAACCTCGGTTGCCTCTCCAGGATATGACAAGCTATACGCTGATGTTGCAACATTAATAGTGCCCCACGCATATTCACCCGTCACAGGTGTAAGCGGCCCTCGACAAGCTTTTTCATATTCAAGCTCGGTCATGGGACGCAAGCCGCTCCAATCAAGGTAGGCAGTCAAATCAGAGCCAGAAAGATAATTTGCAGCAATCCACTGGCCATCTGTTGTTTCGTTGCCTGTTCCGTTACCATCATAATCGCAATAAAACGTAATAGGGTCTGATGTGTGGATAGTTGCGTCACATCGAATCCCGTTACGATATTGCTTGGATGAATTATTGCTCATGACATAACGATTGGTGACACTTGTAACACCTGAGGCAAGACTTGTTGCTGTGCGCGTGTTTTGCTGATCACGAGTTAAAGTATTCAAGAAGTCACGGTACTGACTTTGTGTAATTTCGTATTTCATTATATAAAACGCGCTGTAACCTTTAGGAAATGCCGCAGGCAATGTTTTTGATGTTGAGTCGTTGAAATCATCACCAGTGATAGCATAACCAGTTCCGTTATTATTGCCTAAACTACCTGTTCCGCTACCTCCAAGGGTTAATTGATCTTCGCTAACAATACGTTTTGGATTGCTCGTTGCGGCATCTTCGAACTGACACCTAATACTCGATGTCGTCCCATCTCCTGCATAAAAACTCCCAGTTGGAATATACACCATCTCTGTGCCAAACAATTTGAACGTTGATGTTGTGGAGTTGGCCTGGGTATCTGAAAAGCCGTCAGCCCCATAATCCCAGACAAATTGAACACCCTCAAACGACACATCATCCGCCCCTGTATCTGTGCGTTGGAAGAAAAAGCCCTTGAGATCCGTTGGAACAATGATCTCGCTATCAGTGGGCGCGCTAAAGCCTGATGGGTTTGTCCCGCTTTCAGCCATGGTAGCATGGGACCAAACGCCTGTAGAGGTATTCTTTCGTTTCATAAAAATCCACACCGCATCATAATTGGTCGCATCCCTCCAACTATTGTCCCAGGCAATATCAAAAGTAAAGGTCATCGTACGATTAGTGGTGTCAACCGATGAGGGAGCAAAATTAGTAATGGTAAGGGCGTTGGCGAAAGCAAAGCGAGAAGAAAAAACCATTAAACAAAAGATGAAAAATAAGGCTAGAATAGAACGATCAAGATTCTTCATCAAATTTCCTTTTTACAAAATTTATATCTTCTCATTTCCCTGCATGTGCTCAACATATTTAAGCTGAAGCTCATAGATCGAACTATCCAAAAATCGTTGTTCCTGATCGCTTAAATTACCCTTTGTCTTATCCCGCAAGACAACAAGCGTATCGATCAAAAGTTTGGCCTGAGGAATATTTTTCTCTTCTTTATGCATCACAGGACTTGGCATGGCACCTAAAAAGACCATAGCCTGAAAGGCCAAGCTCGCAAGATAACCTAAGAAATCAACGCCTCCAGAAGAAGGATCTTCATTCCCTGTTTTAATAGTTTCATCCATAGTGTGTAGAATAACATTCCTTGTGTTTTCTGTCAACACGCCTCAAGGCAAAGATCTTAGCCGGCGGCCTACTCAACCTCATAGGCAATGATAATATTAAAAGAAAGCTCTGGATATTGCAATTCTTGAGGAAAAGGGGGGAAAGGATTGGACTCCTCAACGCTACGCATGCTGATCTGGCGCAAATACTGATTGGCCCTTGTACGATCCTCAAGAATTTTAATCCGCTGAAGAGCGCCGCTCGCATCAAGAATAAACGTTAAATACACTTCCCCTGCGTCTAGCTTGGCATAATTGGCATACGCACGATCCTTAATACGATTTCGCACAATTTGATAATATTGGATATATTGAGGATTTTTGATCTGACTGGTTTCGATCGCGGGAACCGTAACCCTACGCTTATGCTTTGACTCATCAACAGCCTTAGGTTTTTGCACTTGCTCAATAAACTCATCTTTCATTTTAGAAAGATCTTTCATAAACGAGGAAATATTCTTTTGTTCTTGCGCGACCCCCTTGGCCTGCTGCAGGAGATCAACCTTCATGCCCTTTTGAGGCGGCAAAGATGGCTGATGTATTTTCTTTGGAAGAGCAAAAGCAGGGTAAACAACCTCAATATTTTTCACGGTCTTAACTTTAAAATGCAGATTAGAATAAGACAGCTTCCATAAAGCAAGAATATGAATAACAAGGGAGATGATTAAAGAATATCGGAAAATCTTATCGTCCATAAAGGTCACGCCTTATTTGTGTGAACGCGACGCTAAAAGCTCTTTAATGATATATTTAAAGAAGCGAATCGTATCCAAAAAAGGATTGATCTTGCTTGATTCATCGCGATAGATCGTTTGAATAGGGACAGAGTGGATTCTAAAACCTTTGCGGCTTGCCTTAACAAGAACTTCTGTTTCAATTTCAAAATCAGATGATGTGAGCTCGATCGCCTTAAGAACCGACGCCCCAATAAAACGAAAACCGCATTGAGAATCAGGAATCGACTGGTGACACAAAGCCGAGATCATCAACGACATCATACGATTAACGACGCGACGCACAAAAGGCATATACTGACAATCAAGCATACGGTTACCACTAATGACCGTATGCGGACATTCTTGAGCCTTGAGCATAAACCGTTCCACATCATCAAGATGATGCTGGCCATCCCCATCCATAGCAAGAACACCATCAAATCCTTGGGCCAAAGCATAAGCAAACCCATCACGCAAAGAGATACCCTTACCTTTTTTCTCGTGATGATCAAGAACGATCGCACCTTTAGACCTGGCAATCGCACCTGAGCCATCCGTAGATCCATCATTGACAACAACAATATCCCAGGCACGAGACTTAACCGTTTCCACAATCGTGCCGATCATGCGCGCCTCGTTATACACAGGGATCACAATGCACATTTTCATTAGAGCCAAAACCTCTGGAACATATACCATTGGGTTGGATAACGCAAGATCATCCGCTCGATGGTTGCGATATATTTTCTCATGATGATTTTTAAGGCATGTGGATCTTCAGGGTCCTCGGGAGGAAAAATCGGCGGCTCAAGGATCAACGTAAAACAATCCTTACCCTCGCGTGTTAAAAACGCAGGAATGATCGCGGCTCCTGTTTTTAAAGAAAACGAGGCCGGGCCCTTAGGCATCCTGGCTTTTTTACCTAAGAAATCCATCATCTCTCCAGTCGCGTTAAAATCACGATCACCTAAAAGCGCGATCATCCGATTTTCTCGCAAACCCTTAATGCATTCGCGGATCGCTACGTTGTTAGGGACAATCGTGATCCCTTGCGATTGACGCTGGCTATTAAAAAGGTTATTGATGGATCGCTCTTTGTGCGGCAAAGCCACCGCGATTAAAGGATACCCAAGACGACTAATAATAAAACCTCCTAATTCCCAATTACCAATATGCGCCGTGAGGATGATCCCACCTTTTCCTTTTTCAAGAACTTCAGGCAAATAATGCAAATTCTGAACGGTGACATGTTTTTGAATATACTCTTCGCTTAACTTCCTCGGAACATAAAAAAAATCAACAAGGTATCTTGCGAAATTACGAAAAACCTCTCGCGATAAATGCGGAATATCGTCAGACAACGGAAGAATGGCATGAAGATTATTTTTAACACTTCGCCGATCACGAAATGAAAGATAATAATGAATATCAGAAAGAAAAATCGCAAGCTTATAGCTTAGCGACAGCGGAAGCCGCTCAACAAAAAATTGCCCAATTTTGTAAAAATAGTATTGAATCATTTATTCGAGTGCTAACCTTGCAATATCCATGGCGGCCTGGGGCCGGCCATAATTTTGAGCCGCCTGGCGCATGGCCACTAATCGCTGTGGCGATTCCAGCAAGGCTTTAACTTGAATTCCAATGGTTTCCAGGTCATCGATCTTGACCGCAATGCCCTTCTCTAAAAGAAGCTCCGTGTTTCTTGCCTCCTGGCCAGGAATAGGATTAACGGTCACAAGCGGCAAACCCTTGACCAAGGCTTCCGCGGTAGTCATGCCACCAGGTTTCGTGATCACAAAACTGGCTATTTCCATCAATTCGTGAACATTCTCAACGTGTGGAAGAACAATTACCTTCTGCCCATGAGGAAATTTGGTTTTCTTTACGCGGCGAAAAGTTCTCTTATTGGTTCCGGCCAGAACAACAAGCTGAAAATCATTACGCAATCGCGCTAAGGCCTTAACAATCATTTTGATAGGGCCAAGCCCTTGCCCGCCGCCCATAACAAGAATAATCGGCACGTCCAACTTAACCTCTAAATCTTGGGCGACTTTTTCACGATCAACGGTAGCTGTAAATTTGGGATCAACGGGAATGCCATAAAGTTTAATACGCTCACGCTTAATGCCTTCCTTCACTAATCGATTGGCCGCCTCTTGGGTGGGAACAACATACGCATCAACGCTTTCATGAACCCAATAATGATGCGGAGCAAAATCCGTTAACACACCAATCAGTTTGACAGGATAATTGTAACGTTTTTTAAAATCACCCACCATGCCACAAGGAAAAGCCTGTGAGCACACGATCGCGGTAGGGTTAAATTGACGAAAAAGTTTGGCAAGCTTACCATGACGAGAATTACTAATAATACGTTTCACCGTGGCTGTATTCTTGATGACTTTGGGATTATCATAAAGATATTCCCAGATCTGAGGCCGTCGCTTAATAATATTCATGTAAATACCATTGGCGATCTTTTCTAAGATCGGATAGGCATAGGCCAAACCATTAATATTCATGATCTCTGTCTGTGGATGAAGGATCCGAAGCGCGCTTTCAATCGCCAAGGTCGCGCGATGATGCCCAGAAGTTTTTGTAATATGCATTAAAAGGATGCGCGGATGTTCGTTCATGTATTTTCAACCGTAGCGATGACTTGGCCGATCAGCGCGCCTTGCCCCTGCGCGATCAATATCTTGGTTAATCGACCGTTGTGTTCGCAGGGAATATTAAAGATCGCCTTGTCCGCCTCAACCTCAACTAAGTCTTCGCCTTGAGCGATCACGTCACCGGGCTTGTGATGCCAATGGCAAACAATAACTTTATCAATGCCATCGCCTAAGAAAGGAACTCTGATTTCGTTCATAACTAATTAAGGAATTATTTCAAGTTTAAATTCGCTTGCCATTATTTCAATTAGCTTTTCTTTGACCTTCGCAGGATCAACCACCTGGCCAAGCTCTTGCGCCATCGACGTCATGACAACATCAAGACCACAAGGCTTGATCATAGAAAAAAACCTTAAATCCGTGCTTACGTTTAAGCCGATCCCATGATAGCTGATCCACTTCTTGACACCAATGCCAACCGAAGCGATCTTTTTCTCACCCACCCACACTCCAGTATAACCTTTTTGTCTATTAGCCACTATACCAAAATATCTTAATAAATCAATAACGACCTCTTCAAGTTTCCACAAAAATATTCTCAAATCTTTAATCGCATTAAGATCAAAAATAGGATAGATCACCATCTGCCCTGGTCCATGAAAGGTGATCTCTCCTCCGCGATCAACACGTACAACAGATATGTTCTGTTGAACAAAGTCATTGGGATGAACAAGAAGAAATTTCTCATCAGCCTTGCGGCCCATAGTAAAAACAGCCCTGTGCTCACAGATCAATAATCGGCTGTTTGTATCTTCTAAAACTTTCTGAATGGTTTCTTTCTGAAAACGGTAAGCATCTTGGTAATCAATGAGGCCTAGATCAACAATTGAACACTTCATAGCAGTTAAAAATGATTTGAAGGTATGCGATTAGAAAAAACGAGATGCGTTTTAAAAGAAGGCAGAAAACCTAGGAAGCTCTTAGCTTCACACAAATGGCATTGGCCATTTCTTTTGTTCCCACAGCGGTCGGGTCGTCGCGGTTAGCCTTAAGATCATAGGTGACGTCCTTGCCTTCTTTGATAACGTCAAAAACAGCCCGCTCAAGCCTCTGGGCGGCCTTTTGCTCCCCTAGATATTCGAGCATCATAACACCCGAGAGAATGGTCGCTGTTGGATTGACTTTATTCTTCCCTGCATATTTTGGTGCTGAACCATGCACAGGCTCAAAAAGCGCAATGCCGTCGCCTATATTAGCTCCTGGGGCGATCCCAAGCCCACCAGCAAGCCCCGCGCAAAGATCAGAAATAATATCACCATACAAATTTGTTAACACCAAAACATCATAATTAGTAGGCCGCTGAACAAGCTGCATGCACATATTATCCACAATGACATCTTCAAAGCCAACACGTCCTTCATATTCTTTAGCAATATCCCGTCCAACGCGTAAAAAAAGACCATCGGTAAACTTCATAATGTTAGCCTTATGCACCAGCGAAACTTTCTTACGATGATGCAAGAGGGCATACTCAAAGGCATAACGAATAATGCGTTCCGAAGCAAACATAGAAATCGGTTTAATAGAAATCGCAGAATCAACACGAATTTTCTTAGGCTGTAAACCATTAATCTTTTTGATAAGCGAAAGCGCATCTTGGCTCCCTTGCTCAAACTCAACGCCCATATACAGATCTTCGGTATTTTCACGAAAAATCATCAGATCAAGACCCTTGTGACGACATGACGTCCCTTCGATGTATTTTGCAGGACGAACGCACGCAAAGAGATCAAGTTCTTGACGCAGCTGTACATTCACAGAACGAAAGCCTTTGCCCACCGGCGTCACGATCGGCCCCTTGATCGCAACTTTATTGCGCCGAACAGAGGCTACCGCTTGTGCGGGAAGCGGTGTCCCATACTTTTTAATTGCAGGTTCGCCAACAAGCTGCTCATCCCAATCGACGACAACCCCGGTAGCGTCAATGCATTGCTTCATCGCCAATGAAACTTCTGGCCCAATGCCATCACCTGGAAGCAGTGTCACGAGATAACTCATGGTTATTTCCTTTATTGTGCGAGACGTTGAAATTCTTCGGGGTTTTTGGCATGGCTAATGGCTTCTTCGAAGCTCACAGCGCCAGCTTGATATAATTCTTGCAGGGACTTGTCCATGGTCTTCATCCCATAGCGGTGGCCTGTCTGAATAGCCGTAGGGATCTGTTCAATGGCTTGTTCGCGGATCAAATGACGAATACCCGGAGTGGCAATCATAACTTCCGTCGCTAAAACACGGCCAGATCCATCTTTACGCGGAAGTAAGCGTTGTGAAAGAACACCCGCTAAGCATGACGAAAGCTGGATCTTGACCTGCTCTTGCTGATGCGGAGGAAAAACATCAATGATGCGCTCAACGGTTTGAGGCGCGTCAGGGGTGTGCAAAGTCGCAAGAACCAAATGTCCTGTTTCCGCCGCGGTTAAAGCGGTTGAAATCGTTTCCAAATCTCTCATTTCACCGACGACAATAACATCCGGATCTTGACGAAGACAACGCTTCAAGGCTTCCGCGAAGGAATGCGTATCACTAAAAACTTCACGCTGCTTGATGATCGACTTCTTGTTATAATGAATGTACTCAATTGGATCTTCAATACAAATAATGAGATCCGATCGTTGATTATTGATCAGGTCGATCATGACCGATAAAGTCGTTGTCTTACCTGTTCCCGTTGGGCCCGTGACAAGAATAAGGCCATCTTTACGCTGTCCAAACTCTCGGACAACATTAGGAAGACTGAGCTCCTCGATCGACGGAAGAAATAAAGGAATGCGGCGAAGCGCAGCCTCAACACATCCTCTTTGCATATGCACATTGGCACGGAAACGATCAAGCCCGGGAAGCGCAATCGAAAAATCAAGCTCAAGCTTTTTTTCAAATTGTTCTTTTTGGTCATCTGTTAAAAGACCATAAATCATTCGCTTCAGCGTATCGCGATCTAAAGGATCATGTTTAACGAGGGTCAAATTTCCATTAATACGTAAGACAGGTGGGGTTTCGTTAGTTAAATGCAAATCAGAAGCGTTGCGATCACTGGCCATGATCAGTAATTCACGAATATCTGTAGCAGCCTTTGTCATAAGACTCCTTTGCTATTCTTTTTAAACCACTCTGCCAAACGGCTTGTGCCCTCTTCAATACGCTCCATCGAGGTTGCAAAACTCAAGCGGATATAGTCATCCGCGCCAAAGCCTGATCCTGGAATACACGCAACATTTTTCTCATTTAACACCTGCTTGGCAATCATATCAGAACCTAAGCCAATCTTGCTAATATTACAAAAGACGTAAAAGGCACCTTCAGGATAAATATAACTAATTTCAGGAATTTTGTCTAAACATTTAATAATAAAATCTCGCCTCTTCTTAAACTCCTGCTTCATCTCCATCAATGTGCTTTCATCTGCATTCAAAGCCGCGAGCGATGCTGCCTGGCTAATCGACGTCGGATTCGACGTAGAATGGTCCTGGATCTTGCCCACATTCTGCGCGATCTCCTTGGAGGCGCCAAAATAACCAATACGCCAACCTGTCATCGCATAAGATTTTGAAACCCCATTAACCGTAACAGTGAGATTATAAATATCTTTATTAAGAGATCCAATGGAGGTAAACGGCTCATCGGTATAACAAAGTTTCTCATAAATTTCATCACTGATGACAACAATATTGCGCTTAACACAAATCTCAGCGATACCCTCAAGTTCCTTGCGCGCATAAACAGTTCCCGTCGGATTAGAGGGAGAGTTTAGAATAAGCATTTTTGTATTAGGTGAAATATTTTCTTCAAGCTGTCTAGCAGTTATCTTGAAGTGCGTTTCTTGGGATGTTTCTAAGAATTTAGGCGTCGCTCCTGCAAGCTTAACCATTTCAGGATAGCTCACCCAATAAGGCGCCGGGATCAAAACTTCATCACCTGGCTCAACCAAGGCTTGCATCAGATTATACAAACAATGCTTGGCTCCGCAAGAAACAACGATTTGATCCTTGGCCTGATACGAAAGATGATTGTCTTTAAGGAATTTCTTCGCGATAGCCTCGCGAAGCTCGATGGTTCCGCTGCTGGGGGTATACTTCGTAAATCCTTTTTGGATGGCGTCTATTGCAGCTTTTTTGATAAAATCAGGCGTGTCAAAATCAGGCTCACCGGCCGCAAAGCTCACAACATCATGCCCTTGAGCACGAAGCTCTTTCGCGCGCGCGGTGATTGCGAGCGTCGATGAACCAATCACATTTTTTGCTCTTAAAGAAACAGGCATCAAGAGACTCCTGGATTATTCAGGCTTCTTCGCTCGAAAGATCTTGCGTATTCCGCCAGAGGCAAATTTTGAAACTTTTTCTTTAACCTTTAATGCGGCTTTGTCTTCTTTCCTAGGAGCTTCTTTTATCTTGGCGTCCGGAACATGGGCTTCCTTATGATCAGGCTTGGATTTCTCCAAAACAACGTCTTTTTTACCCTTCACCGAAGTTTTATCAAGTTTAGAAACCTTCTTGATTTCCATTTCTGTTAATTCAAGAAAAACAAGGCGCGCATTATCTCCCCTACGATTTTCTCCAAGAGGAATGATACGCGTATAACCTCCCGCACGATTCTTAAACCGCGGGGCAATATGATCAAAAAGATTGCTCACGATCTGATGATCACAAAGAATGGCAAATGCCCTTCGCTTAGCAGCAAGAGTGCCCTCTTTGCCTAAAGTAATGAGCCGATCAACAAGCTTCCGTGACTCTTTAGCGCGAGACTCGGTGGTTCGTATTCGTTGGCAAATCAAAGCGGCCTTAGCAATATCACGAACCGTTGCCTTGCGCCAACCTGATTTTCGTCCAAATCGTTTTCCAGCTTTTCCGTGTCGCATAGAGTCCTCTTGTTATTCCTTTTGTCGAAGTTTTTTCAAATCAATTTTCATACCCAATTCAAGGCTCATAGCCTTTAGGATATCATCAATTTCCGTCAATGACTTCTTGCCAAAATTCCTAAAGCTCAAAAGTTCCGCCTCAGTCTTACGCACAAGGTCTGCAATCGTCTTGATATTTGACTCACGCAAACAATTAGCACTGCGCACAGAAAGTTCGAGTTCAGAAATCGGCAGGCGAAGCTTTTCATAAAGAGCTTTTTCTTCAGCCGACACCTCTTCTTGCTCTTCTTCTTCTTCAGGAAGCTGACCATAGCTAACAAAAACATCCAAATGGCGCTGCAAAATGTTCGCTCCGTACAAAAGAGCTTCTTTAGGATTAACGCCACCATTGGTCCAAATTTCAAGGATTAGCTTGTCATAATCCGTCTGCTGTCCAACACGTGTATTCTCAACAGAAAAGTTGACCTTGATAATCGGCGTAAAGATAGAGTCAACCGCAATCGTATGGACCGGGACGCCTTCTTTTTTATTAGCATCCGCTGGAACATAACCTCGTCCACGAGCCACCTCGAGCTCAACAAAAAACTTCACATCTTGAGTTAAAGTCGCGATCAATAACTCAGGATTCAAAACCTCGATTGTCTCATCGCAAATAATATCTTTAGCGCGAACCTCACCTTTTTTATCCGCTTTGATGTAAATCGTTTTAGCCACTTTGGAGTGTGAACGTAAAATCAATTGCTTAACATTAAGGACAATATCCGTCACCGACTCCATGACGCCAGCAATGGTTGAAAATTCGTGTTGAACGCCTTCAATGCGCATTGCTGTGATCGCACTACCCTCAAGCGAAGAAAGGATGATACGACGCAAGGAATTTCCTAAGGTGACTCCATATCCTTTTTCAAACGGCTCGGCGACGAACTTGCCATATGTCTCTGTATAGGTCGACTCATCGCACTCGAGTCGTTTTGGCATCTGAAAATCTCTCCACTTAACACCCATGTGTATTCCTCCTGCCGTTAATTAATATTCACGTATTTCTCGCTATCGAGAATAAAGTTCAACGATAAGCTGCTCGTTGACCGGAACCTGTATATCTTCACGCGCCGGCAAACGGACAACCTTTGCCTTGTACTGAGCCCCATCAACAACTAACCAAGTTGGCACAGGACGTGATTTTGTGAGCTCGATATTTTCTTTAACAAGCTTCTCACCTTTTTTCTGAAAACGAATCTGCACATCATCATCTTTCTTCACTAAAAAAGATGCCACGTTCACACGGCGACCATTGACCCACACATATCCATGGCTGACCAGCTGACGCCCTTGCCCACGCGAAGAAGCAAATCCCAGTTGATAAATCACATTATCAAGACGTCGCTCAAGGGTTTGAAGCAAGGTGTGTCCGGTGACGCCTTTGGCGCTTGCGGCTTTCGAAAAATAATTACGAAATTGCTTTTCAAGAACACCATAAATTCTTTTAAGCTTTTGCTTTTCCCGTAGCTGAAGACCAAAGTTAGAAAGCTTAACTCTTTTAGTGCCATGCTGACCCGGCGGATATTCTCGCCTGGACAATGAACATTTATGGGTCGAACAACGCGTTCCCTTTAAAAAAAGCTTTTGGCCTTCGCGTCGACATTTGCGACAATAGGCTTGAAGATCTTTCGCCATACATTTCTCCCTTTAGCTTAAACTCTTCGCTTTTTACGTGGCCGGCAACCATTATGAGGCACAGGCGTTACATCGCGAATCGATAACACTTTTAACCCAGCTGCGGAAACAGCGCGAATCGCTGATTCTCGTCCAGCCCCTGGACCTTTAACAAAAACATCCACGGTCTCAAGCCCCAACTCCTTGGCTCTCCTGGCCGCATCGCTAGCTGTAATTTGCGCAGCAAAAGGTGTTGACTTTTTAGACCCTTTAAATCCCATATGCCCAGGGCTTGACCATACAATGACGCGTCCTTGCGTATCCGTAACTGAAACAATCGTATTATTGAAACTTGCCTGGATATGAATTTCACCATTGGTAAAGCCACGAAGCATTTTCTTTTTTGGCTTTGGCTTGCTGTCTTTGGCGCTGGATTGTTGAGGTTGATCCGTCATTTGCTCTCCTTAGCTGGCGGCTTGCTCGGCGCTGCCATCAAATTTTTCTTCTTACCCTTACGCGTGCGTGCATTAGTTTTCGTACGCTGCCCACGGGCCGGAAGACCTTTCTTGTGACGCATTCCACGATACGAACCGATATCAATAAGACGCTTGATATTTTGCGTTACTTCACGACGCAAATCACCTTCGGTCCTATATTCGCGCTGAATGATCGCTGTAATCTTAGAAACTTCTTCTTCCGTCAAATCCTTAGCGCGCTTATTTTTATCAACATTGGCTTGCTCTAAAATCTTTAAACCATTTTTACGCCCAATGCCATAAAGATACGGAAGGGCGGCTTCAATGCGTTTCTCTTTTGGAAGATCAATACCTAATATTCTTGGCATACGTTATCCCTGTCTTTGCTTATGTTTTGAATTTGTGCAAATAACGCGAAGGACTCTCTTGCGTCGGACAATCTTACAATGACTACAAATACACTTAACGGACGATTTGACTTTCATATTATTTTTCCCTATACGTAATACGGCCTCTGGTTAAATCATACGGCGAAAGTTCTAGCTTCACTTTATCGCCAGGTAGAAGCCGTATGAAATGAACTCGCATTTTTCCTGCAATATGAGCTAACACCCGATGCCCATTTTCAAGCTCAACTTGAAACATAGCATTAGGTAGCGCTTCTTTAATAACACCTTCCACTTCAATTAAATCTTCTTTAGCCATATCATTTTATTACTGCGTTAAAATCTCTGGACCGTTCGACGTAATCGCAACAGTATGTTCAAAATGCGCAGATGGTTGCCCATCGCAAGTCACCACAGTCCAGTGATCGTCACAAATCTTTGTTCTCGCCGTTCCCATATTGACCATCGGCTCAATGGCAAAAACCATACCTTCTTTTAAGATCGGCCCAGAACAAGGAAGTCCAAAATTAGGAACTTCTGGGTCTTCATGTAGAGATCGCCCAATCCCATGACCAACAAAATCACGAACGATCGAAAATCCAAAAGGTTCAACAAAGCTTTGAATAGCAAATCCAACATCCGAAAGATACTTGCCTGCGACCATTTGCGCGATCCCTTTATACAGCGACGCCTCAGTTACTTCAACAAGTTTTTGCCTTCTTGCATCAAGGTTACCAAAGCCTTTAGTAAACGCCATGTCCGCAAACCATCCATCGATAACAAGCCCGACATCAATACTTAGAATATCGCCGTCTTTGATCTTACGCTGACTTGGGATACCATGAACAATCTCTTGATTGATGGAAGTGCACACTGCACACGGATATCCTCGATAACCCTTAAAAGCAGGCTTGGCACCTTGCTTCTCAATAAAATCTTCACCGAGCCTATCAACCTCGATAGTTGTCATGCCACATTTCAAAGAACTTCGTAATCGATCTACAACCTGCGCTAGAGCCCTTCCGGCCCTTCGCATTGCCTCAATGTCTTTTTTTGTTCTGACAGGTATCAATTTTTCCGTCTTTTTTAAAAATCGCAAGCAAATGATCGCAAAGTTTCTGAGCATCTTGATTGCCGTCAACTTTAAGCAATGTTCCCTGCGCAACATAATAATGAACAATCGGCTCGGTACTTTCTACATAGACGCTGATACGCTTGCGAATGGTCTCTTCATTGTCGTCCGGTCGTTGATAAAGCGTCCCTTGGCAAAGATCACAAATGCCCTCTTTTTTTGATGGCATATTCTTAATATGATAAAGTGCTGCACAGCTTCGACAAACTCGACGCCCCGTGAGACGCTGAATCACAATCTCAGAGTCAACTTCCATGTAAACAACATAATCAACAGGCTGCGCGATCTTCTTCAAAATCACATCGAGATCCTGCGCTTGCTTGACAGTTCGCGGAAATCCATCAAGCAAATATCCCGTGTTTGCAATCGTACTACTTTTAAATTTATTTTCAATGATCTTGGTGACAACCTCATCTGGGACAAGACCGCCACTTTCCACGTAACGCTTGACTTCTTGGCCGAGGAGGCTATTATTTTTCATTTCCTCGCGTAAAATATCGCCCATGGAAATATGCGCAACATTCAGCTGCTTCTCCAGAAGTTTTGCCTGCGTTCCCTTTCCAGCTCCCGGAGCACCCAACAAGATCAATCTCATCGTCGACCCCGAACATGCCCTGACTTCATAAATCCATCGTAATGTCGCATCAAGAGCTGCGATTCCATTTGCTTAACGGTATCAAGCATAACACCAACAGCGATCAAAACGCTCGTACCACCAAAAAACGACGCCACAAGATAAGGAACCTTAAACGCGGACATAATTGCGTCAGGCATAACCGCAATCGCACACATAAAGACCGCCCCGGCAAGCGTAATACGCGTCATTACAAAATCGAGAAACTCCGCTGTAGGAACCCCTGGACGAACGCCCGGTATAAAACCGCCGTGTTTTTTCATATTTTCTGCAACATCGACAGGATTGAAAACAATCGCGGTATAAAAATAACAAAAGAAAATAATCAATAATCCATAAAGGGTATAGTAAGCCCAATGACCACGCAAGAAGAAATTTGCAAAGCTTTGCAACCCTTGTTGTGGAATAAAACTCGCCAACGTAGCCGGGAACATCAAAATGGATTGCGCGAAAATAATTGCGATGATACCCGCGGTATCAACCTTAAGGGGGATATACGTACTTTGACCACCATACACTTTTCGCCCCACGATACGTCGCGCATACTGCACAGGAATGCGTCGCTGTCCCTGAGTGATCAAGGTAATGGAAAGAATAACGCCGATCAAAAAGACAACCATGATTAACAACGTAAAAGGCTGAATTTGACGCATCGAGGCTGTTTTAGGTGAAAGTAAAACCATTAATGCCTGGACCGCACTTGGCGCGCGAGACAAAATACCTGCCGTAATAATAAGCGATATCCCCTGACCAATGCCTCGCTCTTGAATTTGTTCACCCAACCACATCAAGAGAACCGTTCCGCAGGATAATGTAAAGACAGTTGTCAGGCGAAACATCATTCCAGGATTATTCACAACCTGCAAACCCTGAAACGCTTGAGGACTCTCAAGCCAAAGAGCAATAAAAAAAGACTGAATCATACACAAACCCACAGTTCCATAGCGCGTGTATTGATTAATTTTTTGATACCCTGCCTGACCTTCTTTAGAAAGCTTTTCGAGGGCAGGAATAACCGCAGTCAAAAGCTGCATAATAATAGAGCTTGAGATATAAGGCATAATCCCTAACGAAAAGACGGTCATGTGCTCAAGCGCGCCTCCAGAAAACATATTCATCATGCCAAAGATCGTTCCACCACCAGAAGATTCATTAATACGTCGAAAAAATTCAGCTAAAACTGCGCCATTAACGCCAGGTGTCGGGATATGACAACCCAGACGATAAAAAACAATAATCCCTAGCGTAAAAAGGATTTTCTTCTTTAATTCTGGTATTCTAAAACAATTGGCAAAGGCCTGCAGCATTATCTCTTTTTTCTTCTATTATGATGTTAAAATTTCGATTTTTCCGCCAGCCTGCTTGATTTTCTCTTCCGCGGATTTTGAAAAACTATGGGCTTGCACCGTTAATACTTTCTTGATTTCACCAGTTCCTAAGATCTTAACAGCCTTGTTCAAGCTCTTAATCAAACCTTTAGAACGTAAAAGATCCAGCGTCACGACATCCTTATCTTTAAACACAGCAAGGTCATCCAAGTTAACAATTTGGCGAACCGTAGGATTGCGTCGACGGAAACCAAACTTTGGCAAGCGTCGAATAAGCGGCATCTGACCACCTTCAAGACCATGCAAAATCGCACGTCCAGCACGAGATTTTTGCCCCTTACTTCCACGACCTGAAGTTTTTCCACTCCCTGAACCCTGGCCTCGGCCAACAGGCTTCTTATATTTATGTGATCCTTGAGGAGCTTTAAGTTCATGTAAAAACATCGCGTTATTCTCCTATCCCAGGGGCTGATTTTAAATGCGTCAATCCATCAATGGTCGCCTTAATCACATTAATCGGATTATTCGAACGATGGGATTTGCTTAAAACATTATGAATGCCGCACGCATCACAAATCGCGCGCACAGGACCTGCCGCAATAACACCAGTTCCTTCAAAAGCTGGCTTAAGTAAAACCTCAGCTCCACCGCATCGGCCTATAATTTCATGAGGAATCGTTCCCTTAACCACAGGAATGCGAATCATCTGTCGCTTAGCAATACGTAATGATTTCTGAATAGCAATCGAAACTTCTTTTGCTTTTTCATGAGAAAAACCGACTCTTCCTTTCCCGTCTCCAACAACAACCAAAGCGCTAAAGGACAGCTTCTTGCCACCCTTGGTTACTTTAGTAACACGGTTAATCGAAATAACTTTCTCAATGAATTCCGATTCTTCCTTTTTACGAATCGGCGCACCTTTCATAGCCCATCGTTTCTTTTTTTGATCCGGAGCGGTATGAAACTCTTCCTCTTCCGCAACGACTTTCAAAGGCTGACCAGTTTTAGGATCAATAGCCTCAGCTACAGGCATATCAGCTACGATCTTCGGTTCGCTCGCCTTAACAGGGGTCACTTCATCATTTTGTTTTATTTTATCATCGCTCATTAAAAATCTACTCCACCTTTGCGAGCCGCATCAGCAAATGCCTTTACACGTCCATGATAAAGGTAGCCTGCTCGATCAAAACACACTTTTTTGATTCCTTTCTCCAATGCCTTAGCAGCAAATGCTTCTCCTAAGGCTGAAGCCGCTTGTATATTGCCACCGCTTTTTAACTTTGTTCTTAAATTCTTATCCAGCGTTGAGATCGCAAACAACGTCTTCTGATGATCATCATCAATTAAAGATGCCGAAATATTTTTAAGGCTTCGATGAATACATAACCTCAAACAGCTCGGCGTGCCATGAAGCTTTTTACGAATACGCGTATGACGATAAATACGTTTTTGATCTTTAGTGTTTAACATACCTATTTAGTAACCGTCTTTTCTTGTTTACGTTTAACAATCTCACCTGCATAACGAATACCCTTACCCTTATAAGGCTCAGGCGGCTTAATCTTACGGATTGAAGCAACAATATTACCTAAAATAACATTATCGAAACTTTCAAACTCTAACTCTGTTGGTGTCGCCGATTTGACTTTCACTTCAATCGGAACATCAACCACAACAGGATGGCTAAATCCTAAATTAAGCGTGATTTTCTGCCCTTGAACTTGAGTACGAAAACCCACGCCCTGGATTTCAAGCCTTTTTTTATGACCTTCGGTCACCCCGACAATCATATTCGCAATACGGGCTCGAATAGTCCCATGATTCGCCAGAGTTTGCTTATCGTTAGCCTGACGCGTGACAAAAATCTTTTCATCTTTAGCCTCAACAACAATTTTGGCTGGAACAGCAAGGCTAAGCTTCCCCTTTGGCCCCTCAACAACGGCAGTACCACTCTGAAGAGAAAACTTGACGCCCTTAACAACAGGAATTGGTTTTTTTCCGATTCTTGACATAGTTAGTTACCAGATATAACAAAGGACTTCACCGCCAACTTTCAATTCCCTGGCTTTTTTATCATCGATAACGCCCTTGGATGTTGAAAGGATGGAAGTGCCCAGCCCGTTTAAAACTTTTGGAATACGATCACACGTGGCATAAACCCTCAACCCCGGCCTCGAAATCCTCTTCAGCCCCATAATAACCGACTTCTTACCCTTTTCATATTTTAGATAGATCTTGAGTGTTCCCTGAGTACTATCCTTAAGCAGTCGGAAATCTTCAATATAACCATATGTTCTGAAAATCTCTAAAATCTTTTCAACTAATCTTGATGCTGGCACATCCACCGTTTGCTTTGTGGTTTGCGCCGCATTACGAATGCTTGTTAACATATCTGCGATGGGATCTGTAAGCGACATCTTCTTTTCTGCCCTTTCTTCTTACCAGCTAGCTTTCTTCACTCCAGGAATCTCACCCTTCCAGGCGAGTTCCCGAAAACAAATACGGCAAACTCCAAAACGTCTTAAAAAACCCTTAGGTCGCCCGCATAAACGACAACGATTATGCTGACGTGCGGTAAATTTTGGCTTTTGTGCTGCTTTTAATACAAGTGCTTTGCGTGCCATAGATTTTATTTCTTTCTAAAAGGCATCCCGAGAAGAGTCAACACTTCTTGTGTCTGCTCTTGGGGGCCATGATTAAAAACAAGGGAAATATCCATCCCTTGCGATTTCTGCAGTTGCTGATCCGTCTGAATCTCTGGAAAAATCGTCTGATCCGTAATCCCTAGTGTATAATTTCCATCCTTATCAAATGATTTCCGCGAAACACCATTAAAGTCTCGAATACGCGGCAAAGCAATGCTCACCAAACGATCAAGAAATTCATACATTTTATTGCCACGCAGCGTCACCTTACAACCAACCGGAGCATTCTCACGCAGCTTAAAATTAGAAATGGCCTTCTTAGATTTCCGAATAATCGGCTTCTGGCCTGTGATCGACCCAAGATCTTTAACCGCTGTTTCCAAAATATTGATGTCGGTCATGGCTTCGCCAACACCCATATTGACCACAATCTTTGTTAAGCGCGGGACCGCCATAACATTCGCAATCCCAAACTTCTGCTGAACCGCAGGAATCACTTCTTTTTGACATCGTTCTAATAATCGAGATTTCATTTTAATTCGCTGCTCCGCATTCTTTGCATTCACGATTTCTTGTGCCGTCTTTCATGATCGCAACCTTGGTTCGTACGCGCTTATTGCACTGCTTACAAACCAACATCAAATTGCTTAACGCAATCATCGCCTCAACTTCAATAATCCCACCTTTTTGATTATCTTGGGTCTTGCGTTGGGCCTTTTTCATCAAATTAATATTTTCAACAAGGGCGCGATTAAGCTTTGGGAAAACGTGCAACACTTTTCCTTTTTTTCCCTTGTCTTTTCCTGCAATCACTTCGATCTGATCATTTTTTCGAATTTTAATCATCTTAAACAACCTCAGGTGCTAATGAAATAATTTTCATATGTTCCAAATTACGAAGCTCGCGCGCCACAGGACCAAAAACTCGAGTTCCTTTAGGATTTCCATTATCATCAACAAGAACAATCGCATTGCTATCAAATCGTACATACGACCCATCCGAACGACGTAACGGAAACTTTTGACGCACAATAATCCCTTTAACCACTTCCCCTTTTTTGACAGCCGCATTGGGAGCAGACTCTTTGATATTAACACGAATCAATTCACCAACTTGAGCAAAGCTTCGTCCGCGGGCTCGCAAAACCCCAATAAACGATGCCTTACGGGCTCCGGTATTGTCTGCAACATCTAAAATTGTCTTTAAATAAATCATTGCTCAGCATTCTTTTTTATAATCTTAATAATAACCCAGCGCTTATCTTTTGAAAGCGGCCTGGACTCCATAAGCTCGACTGTATCACCAGCTTTAGCTTCATTATTTTCATCATGGGCCTTATATTTAACAAAACGTTGAATCTGCTTCTCATATTTTTCATGCTTAGATCGCCACGCGACTTGAACAACGCGCGTTTTGTTCATCTTGTCGCTTAAGACGATACCCGCCAAGGTTCTTCGTCGGTTAATGCGTTCTGTCATTGACTTTTTCTTTCCGTTAAAATCGTTTTAATGCGTGCAATCCCACGTCTTAAATGACCAAAGCGTGCAGGCTTTTCAACCTTACCAAATTTTCGCTGATAATTAAGGTCATAGAGCTCTTTCTTAAAAGCCTTTTCCTTTTGAATCAAATCAGCTGTGTCCATAGCTCGGAATTCTTTAATTTTTATCATAGTGCCTCTTATTGGGATGCCCCAGAACGTGAAATGAATTTTGTCCGAATGGGCATCTTGAAAGCAATCAAGCGGAAAATCGATTTGGCGAAATCCTCAGGAACACCACCAATCTCAAAGAGAACTTTTCCACGTTTGATCGGACACACCCAATGATCCAAATCACCCTTACCTTTTCCCATACGTGTTTCAGCAGGCTTTTTTGTTACAGGCTTATAAGGAAAAACATTAAGCCATAGACGTCCCGCACCCTTCATTTTTCGCGCCGCGGTAATACGCGCAGCTTCGATGTGATTCGCACGTAATAGTCCATTTTGAAGAGCCTTCAAGCCAAACTCACCAAAACACAGAGTGGCTCCACGTGTCGCAATGCCGCGAGTCTTTCCTTTTTGTACCTTACGGTATTTGACTTTCCTTGGCATCAACATATTATTCAGCTTCCTTCTTGACCGGTTCCTGCTTAAGCTCAACTACAGGCGCCTTCACTTCTTGCTCTTTGGGTTCATCCAGAATCGCATCTCCGTGATAAATCCATGTCTTAACGCCAATAACACCGTAGGTCGTATGGGCTTCAGCAAAGCCATAATCAATATCCGCGCGAAATGTCTGCAAAGGAAGCTTTCCTTCGCGATATGTTTCACGTCTGGACAATTCAGCTCCACCAAGACGACCAGAACAACTAATCTTAATACCTTTCGCCCCAGAACCTAAGGCCTGCTCAATCGAACGTTTCATCGCGCGACGAAACGCAATGCGTTTCTCAAGCTGCAACGCCACCCCTTGAGAAACGAGATTAGCATTGACCGAAGGATTCTTAATCTCTTGAATATCAATAGCTAATTCTTTGGGTGTCAACTTGCCTAACTCTTCCTTAAGCTTATCAATATCTGCTCCTCGTCGACCAATGATCACTCCTGGCCTCGCGGAAGCGATTTTCACCCTAACCTGAGCCGCCAAACGCTCAATATCCACATGCGAAACAGCGGCATGAGCAAATTTCTTTTTGATGTATTGACGGATCTTGTTATCTTCAATGACGTTGGATGCGAAATCTTTCTTATCGGCAAACCAACGGCTTTTCCAATCCTTAATATATCCGATACGTAATGCTAATGGACTGACCTTCTGCCCCACGGGAATTCCTCGCTATTTCGTTTTGACGTCTAATTCGACGGTTAAGTGTGTTGTTCGTTTAAGAATGGGTTGTGCTCGGCCAAACGCTGCGGCACGAAAACGACTCCATGATGGACCTATGTCCGCTGTAATTTTAGAAATAAAAAGTTGATCTTCGCTCAAACCTTTTTGCTTAGCATTGCTAACGGCTGAGTTTAAAAGCTTAATAATGCGTTCCCGCGATCCTTTATGAACCTGCTGCAAAAGAACCAATGAGGACTTGACATCTTTGCCGCGAATCAAATCAATAACCTGACGCACCTTGGCAGGGGCAACACGGATAAATCTTCCTTTAGCTGATGCAATCATGTCTTGATCCTTTATGTCTTATCTGCTGCTTTTTTAGCCTTAACACCGCCGTGCTTTTTAAATGTACGTGTCGGCGCAAAAGAGCCTAGCTTATAACCAACCATATTTTCTGTAATAAAAACTGGGACATGCTTGCGACCATCGTGCACCGCAATCGTCGCGCCGACAAATTCTGGCGTGATCGTTGAACGTCGCGACCATGTCTTAATAACAATCTTCTGACCTGTTCTTTGCATCTTTTCAAATTTTTCCACCAGATGCACATCTACATATGGGCCTTTAGTGATCGAGCGTGGCATATCTTATCGCTTTCCCTTTTTACGTCTTCGGATAATACTATGATCTGAATATTTTCGTTTACTTCTGGTCTTAAATCCTTTAGTCGGTTTACCCCAAGGAGTCACTGGATGCGGATTTCCTTGCGGCGCCTTTCCTTCACCACCACCGTGGGGATGATCAACAGGATTCATCGCAACACCGCGAACTTTTCCTCGTCGCCCTAACCATCGCGAGCGTCCCGCTTTTCCCAAAGACATCGAATCATGCTCCACGTTACCAATTTGTCCAATGGTAGCGCGACAATTTGTTTTGATTCTTCGCACTTCACTCGAAGGAAGGCGTAAATGCGCTTCGCCAGCCTCTTTAGCCATAATCTGCGCCGAAGCCCCTGCCGAGCGAACGATTTGTCCTCCCTGCCCAGGTCTTAATTCAATGTTATGAACCGCCGTGCCTAAAGGAATATTTTCTATAGGCATACAATTGCCAGGACGCATGTCAACGTTCGAACTAAAAGTACTAATGACTTCATTCCCAACGTGAAGATCCAAGGGCGCTAAAATATAGGAACGCACTTTATCTGGATACTCAATCAAGGCAATGCGTGCTGAACGGTTTGGATCATATTCGATCGCAAGTACTTTCGCTGGTTCATCGATACGGTTACGCTTAAAATCAATCACGCGATACATTCGTTTATGACCACCACCACGAAAACGCAGCGTAATACGTCCACGATTATTTCGTCCCCCAGAACTCTTTAAAGGTTCTAAAAGATTCTTTTCGGGCTTTGATTTTGTAATCTCCGCAAAATCCGAAATAATTGTATGTCGTAAAGCATTTGTTGTGGGACGAAATTTATGCAAACCCATTTATGTGACCTCAATCTTGTGACCGTCTTGCAGCGTCACGATCGCTTTTTTCCAATCGGGAACGCGGCCAAGAATCTGACGAACACGTTTTTTCTTTCCAGGAACAACACACGTGTTAACATTTTGAACCTTCACTTTATAAATCTCTTCAATCGCCTTACGAATATCGATCTTCGTTGATCGACGATCGACTTGAAAAAGATACTTACGGCTCTCAGAAAGGACCGTTCCTTTTTCGGTGCGAATGAGTGTGCGAATAACATCGTATTGATTCATGGGTTAAAACTTTCTCTAAAGCTCAACTCTTTTTAATAGCTCTTTAAAGGCGGCTTTAGTAATAAGCAATTTCTTGTAACGTAAAATATCATACCCTGTCACATCCGAGGAGCGCATCATACAAAACGAATTCACATTGCGAGAAACCTTTAAAAACTTATCATCTACTTTATCCACAATCCCAAGAATTTTTCCTTCAAGCTTAAGACCTTTAAGCATATTTACGAAATCTTTCGTCTTGGTAAACTCTATTCTAAGATGATCAATACACAGCAAATCATTGTCATTTAATTTCGAATTCAAACTCGCCGCAAGGGCAACAATCTTAACTTTTCGTGGAACCTGATATGTAAAATCTCTTGGCTCGGGACCAAAAATGACACCACCACCCTTCCACAGAGGTGATCGAGACGATCCGGCTCTGGCTCGCCCTGTTCCCTTTTGCCCAAAAGGTTTTTTTCCACCACCAGAAACCTCAGCACGCCCTTTACTTGAAGCATTGCCTTGTCGCTGATTAGCTTGATACATCACAACCGCTTGATGCAGAGCCATCGCATTGACTTTTCCATCAAAAATGGCGTCGGGAAGCTTAAGCTCATCAACTTTTTTTCCTTGACTATCGTAAATAGGACAAGTGGGCATAATATTGAACCTTTATTTACCCTTAGCCTTACTCTTGCTTTGTTTCATCGGATTAATCTTCTTAACAATCGTTGGTTTCACTTCATCAAACGACTTAAAGGCTTTTTTCTGAGATTTATTGATCAGCAGATAATTTCTCTTACATCCAGGAACGGAACCTTTAATGAGCAGCAAATTCTTTTCAAGATCAACACCCATAACACGTAACCCTTGGGTTGTAATACGTCGGTCTCCCATGTGGCCAGGCATCGTCTTACCCTTAAAAACGCGTGAAGGCTCAGTACTCGAAGCCACGGAACCGATACGGCGATGGTGCATCGAGCCGTGCCCCCCAGGCCCACCCACCCATCCCCAACGTTTCATACCACCTTGGAAACCTTTGCCAATGGATGTTCCAGTTACATCAACGAAATCACCAGCTTGAAAAAGATCGACTTTAATTTCTTGGCCAACTTGATAATCTTTAATATCTTTCGCCTCAAACTCACAGACCATCTTCACAGGTTTAAGATTATTTTTCTTAAAAAAACCTAAACGTGCCTTATTAAGACGTGACTCTTTAGCTTCACCAAAACCAAGGGTCACCTTCAAAGGAGAATTCTTGAGTTCTAAGATGTAGCAAGGACCTGCTTCAACAACCGTAACAGGAACCATATTCCCGTCCTTGTCGAAGATTTGCGTCATGCCAACTTTTTTTCCTAATAAACCACGAACCATGGAAAATGCTCTCTTTTATTGTTTAATTTCGACGTCAACACCCGCAGGAAGGTTGAGCTTACGTAAAGCCTCGACTGTTTTAGCTGTCGGGTCTAAAAGATCAATCAACCGTTTATGCGTTGCAAGCCTAAATTGCTCGCGTGATTTTTTATCAACCATAGGTGAGCGCAAAACCGTATAAAGTTCCTTCTTGGTCGGCAAAGGAATCGGACCTGCAACCCTTGCCCCAGTTCTTTTGGCGGTCTCCACAATCTCCTGTGTTGATTGATCGATCAAGCGATGATCGTAGGCTTTAAGTTTTATTCTAATTTTTTGCATAGTTCCAACTATTTTATGATCTCAGAGATAACGCCTGCGCCGACGGTCCTGCCACCTTCACGAATAGCGAAACGAAGCTCTTTTTCCATAGCGACGGGCGTAATAAGCTCGATTTCTACCATCACGTTGTCGCCTGGCATCGCCATTTCAACCCCTTGAGGAAGATTAGCCGTTCCAGTCACATCCGTTGTTCTAAAATAAAATTGGGGACGATAACCATTAAAGAATGGCGTGTGTCGTCCACCTTCTTCTTTATTCAAAATATAGATCTGTGCTTTAAACTTTGTATGTGGCGTAATTGAACCAGGCTTAGCTAAAACCATGCCGCGCTCAATATTGGTCTTATCAACACCACGCAAGAGAAGTCCAACGTTGTCTCCCGCTTGACCTTGTTCGAGCTCCTTACGGAACATTTCAACACCCGTGACAACCGTTTTTTGAACATCCTTACGAAGTCCGACAACATCAATATCTTCGCCGACCTTAACAACACCACGCTCAATACGACCCGTCGCAACGGTTCCACGGCCTGAGATCGAAAAGACATCTTCTACGGCCATCGAAAACGGCTTATCAAGCTCACGCGTAGGTTCTGGAATAAAATCATCAACAGCCTTCATCAGATCAAGAATCGGCTGAATCTTAGCTGCATCATCGAGATTATTCATCGCCTCTAACGCGCTTCCCTTAATGATCGGTGTTTTATCACCATCAAATTTATATTTGGTCAAAAGATCTCTCAACTCCATTTCAACGAGCTCAAGAAGTTCTTTATCTTCTACTTGATCACATTTATTCATAAAAACAACAAGGCGGGGAACATTGACCTGACGAGCTAAGAGGATATGCTCTCTGGTTTGAGGCATCGCACCGTCAGCCGCAGAAACAACCAAAATGGCGCCATCCATCTGCGCTGCGCCCGTAATCATATTTTTAATATAATCCGCGTGTCCAGGGCAATCGATGTGCGCATAATGACGCTTGTCAGTTTCATACTCAAGGTGGGCAATGTTGATGGTAACGCCACGCTCTTTTTCTTCTGGAGCGTTATCAATAGTGTCATAGCCACGAGCTTCCGCTAAACCCTTCTTTGCCAAAACCATCGTGATAGCAGCGCTCAAAGTCGTCTTACCATGATCAACGTGACCGATCGTTCCAATGTTCAAGTGAGGTTTATTTCTTAAAAATTTTCCTTTAGCCATGTTCTTTTTTCCTCCCGTTAGAATGTTCTAAACAATTGCTTTTTTTCCTGCGTTTCGTCCCTGTATTTTCTCGGCTACAAAGGCTGGAACTTCCGCATAATACGCAGGCTCCATAGAAAATGTAGCACGTCCTTGTGATAAAGAGCGAATAGCGCCGGCATAGTTAAACATTTCTGCCAAGGGGACATCGCAACGCGCTGTTTTTAATAAACCACGGTTGCCCATTTCATTAATTTTCGCTCTTCGCGTATTAAGATCACCGACGACCGTTCCCATGTTTTGTTCGGGAACAACAACCTCCACGTCCATAATGGGCTCCAAAAAGACAGATTTTCCTTTACGCAGCGCATCATACAAAGCATTTTTGGCAGCCAAATGAAAAGCAAGTTCGCTCGAATCAACATCGTGATATGATCCATCAACCAGAGATACCTGAATATCGTCAACGGGATAACCGCCTAAAATACCTGTTAAAGCCGCAGCACGAATTCCTTCTTCAACAGGCTTAATAAACTCACGAGGAATCGCTCCTCCTTTAATTTTATCAATGAAAGTCACGCCTTTTCCTTTTTCTTCTTGAGGCTCAACATCAATGATCACGTGGCCATACTGACCACGACCACCTGACTGAGAAATATGTTTTCCAGTCACCCCCATGACTTTTTCTTTGATTGTTTCTTTGTAGGCAACCTGAGGGCGTCCAACTCTTGTCTCGAGGCCAAATTCACGTTTCATACGATCAACAATGATTTCCAAATGCAACTCACCCATACCTGAGATAACGGTTTCTCCGGTTTCTTTATCGTAGCGGGCTCTAAAAGATGGGTCTTCATCGAGAAATTTTCTTAAGGTCATCCCCATTTTATCTTGATCAGCCTTAGACATCGGCTCCAAAGACATCGAAACAACCGGCTCAGGAATTCTCATATTTTCAAGCAAAATGGGATCTGACTCATCACACAACGTATCTCCAGATTTTGTTTCTTTGAGTCCCACCAAGGCCACAATTTCTCCAGCACCAGCCTGAGTCACAATCTCTTGCTTGTTCGCGTGCATCATCACAATCTTCGAAATTTTTTCTTTAACCTGACGTGTTGAATTGTAAATCTGAGTGCCCGAAACAATCTTTCCCGAATAAATACGGGTAAAGAAAATCTTTCCAACATACTGATCCATCGCGATCTTAAATGTTAAAGCTGCTAATTTCTCATCGTCAGAAGCCTTGCGCGTAATCTCTGTTCCTTTTTTAGGAATAATTCCTTTAACCTCAGGAACATCAAGAGGAGAAGGAAGAAAATCGGTTACAGCATCTAAAACCGCCTGCACACCCTTATTACGCAATGATGTCCCGCAAAGAACAGGAACAAAGGCACCTTTGACAACAGCGCGACGAATCGCTTGACGTAATTCGTCGGTTGTTGGAAGCTTTTCATCAAGAAATTTTTGCATCAGAATGTCATCAACCTCCGAAATCTTTTCAATCAAAGCATGGTAATATTTCGCCAACTGCTCTTTGAGTTCTGCAGGAACCTCTTGACGCTTGATGTTCATACCCTCTTTATCTTCATACGTGACAAGTTGCCCTTCAATAACATCAACGATCCCGCTAAAATTATCCTCTGAGCCAACAGGAAAAGAAATCGCGGCCGCCACAGCTCCCAAGCGATCATGCATTTGCTGTAAAACGTTCTCAAAATTTGCTCCCATGCGATCCATCTTATTAATAAACGCAATGCGCGGAACATGATAACGATCGGCTTGACGCCAAACAGTTTCTGTTTGAGGTTGCACACCACTCGTAGCACACAAGACCACAACAGCACCATCTAAAACTTTGAGCGATCGCTCAACTTCAACGGTAAAATCAACGTGCCCAGGAGTATCAATGATATTAATCTTACAATCACGCCAAAAACAAGTAGTGTTAGCTGAAGTAATGGTAATACCCCGCTCTTGCTCTTGCTCCATCCAATCCATCGCCGTATTGCCTTCATCCACGGTTCCCATCTTATGGATAACACCCGTATAAAAAAGAATACGCTCTGTCGTTGTTGTTTTTCCAGCATCAATGTGCGCAATGATACCAATATTACGTACTTTATTTAGAGGAATATCTGCCATAGTTTTACCATCTCAAATGAGCAAACGCCTGATTGGCTTCTGCCATTTTATGTGCTTCATCTCTTTTTTTAATTGCTTGACCTTCACCTTTAAAAGCTGCAAAAAGCTCGTCAGCGATCTTGACTTCCATGGGCTTTCCCTTTTTGGCATGCGAAAGATCCCGGATCCATCGTAGAGCAATGGTGTTACCTTTTAATGGCGGAACTTCCATAGGGATCTGATACGTCGACCCCCCCACCCTACGGGACTTAACCTGAACACGGGGGCGAATATTTTCAATCGCCTTGGCGAAAACCTTAACAACATCTTCATCCGTAGACTTTTTCTTCAAAATATCAAGTGCATTATAAACAATACGCTCGGCTAATGTTTTCTTGCCTTCATACATAATAATGCCAATAAATCGACCAATCATTAAATCATTATACTTCGGATCAGGTCGAGCCTGACGTGTTTGTGCCGTTCTTCTTCTCATTATTTATCTCGTTTGGCTCCGTACTTCGAGCGTGATTTCTTGCGGTCTTTGACGCCGGTGGTATCTAGTGTGCCGCGGACAATATGATAACGCACTCCAGGTAAATCTTTAACACGACCGCCTCTCACTAGAACAATCGAATGTTCCTGCAGATTATGTCCTTCTCCGGGGATATAAGAGGTAACTTCCATCTTATTGGACAAGCGGACTCTAGCGATTTTACGTAACGCAGAGTTCGGTTTTTTAGGCGTCATTGTTTTCACCTGCAAACAAACACCACGCCGTTGGGGACAATTCGTCAAAGCAGGGGACTTACCCTTCTTGCTTTTCTGTCTCCGGCTTTTTCTGATCAATTGTGCGATCGTCGGCATATTTTACCATTTCAATATCTTTATAAGTTTTAAAACCAGTCCCTGCGGGGATCAAATGACCTACAATGACGTTCTCTTTGAGGCCACGTAAGTAGTCAACTTTACCAGAAGTTGCTGCATCTGTCAAGACTCTTGTCGTTTCTTGGAAGCTCGCGGCAGAAATGAAACTCTCCGTCGACAAAGAAACTTTTGTAATGCCTAATAATAACGGCGTGGCCGATGCGGGTTTCCCTTTTTTCTTTAAGACCGCTTCGTTAGCCTTTTTAAATACCGTCTTATCAATTTGTTGTCCGACTAGAAATTCCGTATCCCCTGATTCTTCAATCTTAACCTTCTTTAACATCTGCCCCACAATAAGCTCAATATGTTTATCACTAATACGCACACCCTGAAGGCGATAAACTTCTTGAACTTCATTGAGCAAATATTCTTGTAACACTTTATCTCCAGAAACACGCAAAATATCGTGAGGAACAACAGGGCCTTCGGTCAGCTGCTGACCCGCAAAAACTCGATCCCCTTTGTAAACATTAGGGTGCTTGCCGTGGGGAATAACATATTCAGCGCTCATCCCGGTCTGGCTTCGAATGATGATCATGCGCGATCCTTTGCGGTCCTCACCAAACTCAACAAAACCATCAATTTCACTAATAATGGCAGGGTCTTTAGGTCGTCGGGCTTCAAAAAGCTCAGCGACCCGAGGAAGACCACCGGTAATATCGCGTGTCTTTCCTGAAGCGCGTGGAATCTTGGCCAAAAGCTCACCAGCTCCTACCTTCTGCTTATCTTGAACCAGAATATGCGCACCCACAGAAATCGAATAGATTCCCAAAACTTCTTTTCGCTCGTCCGTAACAATGATCTGCGGATGAAATTCTTGCTTATGTTCGACAACAACGCGTTCCGTCACGCCTGTGATCGGATTTTGTTCTTGCTGGATCGTGACACCATCTTTAATGTCTTCAAAATTAACGATTCCTTCAACTTCCGTAATGATGGGAACCGTATACGGATCCCAGCTCACAAAAATCGCACCTTTCTTAATCACAGAACCATCGGCGACCTTAATGATCGAACCCTGAACAAGTGGATAGCGCTCATGTTCACGGCCAAATTCATCATTGATGCTGATTGTCCCGTTACGATTAAGAACAATATATTCTTTTCCTTTTTCAACAACACGCAATCCATGATACTTGATCGTACCGTCATTTTTAGAACGAATGAATGATTGCTCAACGGCACGACTTGCGGTTCCACCGATGTGAAAGGTACGCATCGTCAACTGTGTTCCAGGCTCACCAATGCTTTGAGCCGCAATACAACCAACAGCCTCACCCACTTCAACCAAACGCTGCGTAGCCAAATTCCGGCCGTAACATCGCACACAAACACCACGATCCGCTTCACACGTTAAAACGCTACGAATACGCACTTTTTCAATCCCAAGCTGTTCAATAATCTCCGCCTTTTCATCGGTAATTTCTTGTCCAGCCTCAACAACTAATTGATCTGTAACAATGTCCACAATATTATCTAACGCAACGCGCCCAACAATACGCTCCTTGAGGCTCACAACCACTTCATCGCCCTCAATAATCGCAGAAACAGTGATCCCGTTAACCGTACCGCAATCAAGTTCGTTCACAACGATTTCTTGAGCAACATCAACAAGACGACGCGTCAAATATCCAGCATCAGCTGTTTTTAATGCTGTATCCGCAAGACCCTTACGCGCACCATGGGTCGAAATAAAATACTCCAAAACAGTTAACCCTTCACGAAAGCTGGCCGTAATCGGATTCTCAATAATTTCACCCGATGGCTTCGCCATCAACCCACGCATCCCAGAAAGCTGGCGAATCTGCAAGCGCGATCCTCGCGCGCCAGAATCCGCCATAATGAAAACAGGATTAAACAAATCCATGCCCTTAAAAACCAAATCAGAGATAGCTTCCGTCGTATGGGTCCAAATATCAATAATCTTATTATAACGCTCACGTGCAGTAATAATACCTTTGCGATATTGATCCTCAACTTTGGCCACTTCTTGACGAGAATTCTTAACCAAAACTTGCTTCTCAGCTGGAATTGTAATATCGTCGATACCTATCGAAATCCCAGCAGAAGTCGCCGATTGGAAACCAAGCGCTTTGAGATCATCCAAAAGAATCGTCGTCGTGTGTTGACCAAAACGCTTATAACAATCAGAAATAACAGCACCAATCTTCTTTTTATTCAAAAGATCATTCACAAATCCAAATTCTTGTGGTAAAAGGCTATTTAAAAAAATCTTGCCAACCGTTGTTTCGATAATAATACTTTTCTTTTCACTTTCTTTCTGCGCACTCCCACTATCAAGCTCTCGCTTCTGAGAAATAATAAATGAAGGCTTCTCGTCACCCCAAACCCTTTGATTTTCCAGTCTAAGCTTAATACGGCTATGCAACGCAATCAACCCATCATTATAGGCAATCTTTGCTTCATTGGTAGTTGCAAAGAGCCTTCCCTCACCTTTACAACCAGCCTTATCTTTCGTTAAATAATAAAGTCCTAAAACAATGTCTTGCGTCGGAGAAAGGAGCGGGCGCCCATCAGCTGGCGAGAAAATATTATTGATCGAAAGAAGTTCGAGTCGGCATTCCAACTGCGCTTCGAGGGATAAAGGAACGTGAACAGCCATTTGATCACCATCGAAGTCCGCGTTAAAAGCAGCGCACACCAAAGGATGAAGCTGAATAGCTTTGCCCTCCACAAGAATCGGCTGGAATGCTTGAATACTTAATCGGTGAAGTGTTGGAGCGCGATTAAGCATAACAGGATGATCTTGAATGACTTCATCTAAGATATCCCAAACTTCATTTTTAGCTCTCTCCACCATGCGCTTAGCACCTTTAATCGTATGAACAAAGCCTCGCTCGCGAAGCTTACGGATAATAAACGGCTCAAAAAGCTCAAGCGCCATACGCTTCGGCAATCCACACTGATGAAGTTTAAGTTCTGGCCCAACCACGATAACCGATCGTCCAGAATAATCAACGCGCTTGCCCAAAAGATTCATACGGAAACGACCCTGCTTTCCTTTAAGCATATCAGAAAGCGATTTTAGAGGACGATTGTTGGATCCTAAAACAGGGCGTCCATGACGGCCATTATCAAAAAGAGCATCCACTGCTTCTTGAAGCATACGCTTCTCGTTGCGGATAATAATTTCAGGGGCATTAAGATTAATCAATTTTTTTAAACGATTATTACGATTAATCACGCGTCGATAAAGATCGTTGAGATCTGAGGTCGCAAAGCGCCCACCCTCCAGAGGAACAAGCGGTCTTAAATCGGGAGGAATAACCGGCAGGGATTCCAAAACCATCCATTCAATGGAATTGCCAGACTTCTTAAAATCTTCAGCAATCTTAAGAGTTTTGGCAATCTTTTTCGCATTAGCCCCTGCGGGTGTCGCCTTGTCTAAGGCTTCACGCAATTCAACACAAAGCTTGTCAAGATTGACATCTTTAAGTAAATCCCTGATGGCTTCAGCACCAATCTTAGCCTTAAAAGAATCTCCATATTTCGAAAGACACTCTTGGTACTTATCTTCACTTAAGAATTGCTTATACTTTAACTGGGTATCCCCTGGATCAACGACAATATATTCTTCGTAATAAATAATTTTTTCAAGATCTTTTAAGCCAACCTGGAGCAAAGACGATAAACGGCTTGGGACCGCCTTGTAAAACCAGATGTGGGTTACAGGACAAGCTAATTCAATATTCCCCATGCGCTCACGACGAACAGCCGAGCGCGTCACAAGAACGCCGCAGCGATCACAGACAATCCCTTTAAATTTAATACCTTTATATTTACCACAATTGCATTCCCAATCTCGAACAGGGCCAAAAATTTTCTCACAAAAAAGACCATCCTTTTCTGGCTTCAAAGTTCGATAATTCAGCGTCTCGGCTTTCTTAACTTCCCCGTTGGACCATGAGCGAATAATATCCGGAGAAGCAACCTTGATCGTAATGCAATCGTAAACTTTTTCTGGATTCATCGTTTTTATTTTTCCTTTTTCTTATCTTCAAGGACAGGCATAGAGCTTTCCATGCGGATATCCAAGCACAGACCTTGTAATTCTTTAATCAAAACGTTAAAAGACTCCGGCGTTCCAGGCGTCAATTTTTGTTCACCCTTAACAATGGCTTCATAAATACGGCTTCGTCCATTGACGTCATCACTCTTAACGGTAAGCATTTCTTGCAATGTATAGGCAGCACCATAGGCTTCCAGGGCCCAGACTTCCATTTCTCCAAACCGCTGACCACCAAAATGCGCCTTTCCGCCAAGAGGTTGCTGGGTAACTAAAGAATACGGACCAATAGAACGCGCGTGAATTTTCTCATCCACAAGATGAATCAGCTTCATCATATAGATGTAGCCCACCGTCACTTTTTGATCAAAAGGATTCCCAGTGTGACCATCATAAACGACTGCCTTACCCTCTTCCGGAAGTTTAGCTTCCCTCAAAAGAGCACGAATTTCTTGTTCACTGGCACCATTAAAAACAGGCGTTTCGCATTCTAACCCTAAGGCATGCGCCGCCCAGCCCAAATGCGTTTCTAAAAGCTGACCCACATTCATACGCGAAGGAACGCCTAAGGGATTTAAAACAATATCCACAGGTGTTCCATCCGCGAGAAAAGGCATGTCTTCTTCAGGCAAAATACGCGCAACAACACCCTTATTGCCATGACGGCCAGCCATTTTGTCTCCCTCGGAAACTTTTCTCTTTGTAGCCACGTATACAATTACACGCTTCAAAACACCCGCGGGCAATTCATCACCACACTTAACCTTTTCAACTTCATGCTCTTGCTCATCAACAAGCTCTTGCATACGATCATCAAAAAGACTCAATACATTAGCAGCTTCTTCATCCTCTTTAATCTGTCGATCCGTCATTTTATCAAGCGTTGATCTGTCAACCTTCAAAAGTTTACACAAACGCTTATCTTTTTCTGTCTTCAGAAATTCCATTTCTTGCTTATAGTATTTCTTTATTTTATCAATCTCAGCCATTTCCTTCTTTTTATCATCTTTCGACTTTCGTCCACGCTCACTACGCTGAAAAACTTCAACATTCACAATCACACCCTCTTCCCCAGGAGGAAGCGTTAACGAAGTATCACGAATATCCGCAGCTTTCTCACCAAAAATCGCACGCAATAAACGCTCCTCAGGTGAAAGCTCCTTTTCACTCTTAGGCGTTACTTTTCCCACTAAGATATCACCTGCTTTAACCTCAGCACCAACACGCACAATGCCTTCTTCAGTTAAATCATTAAGCCCTTCTTCGCCAACATTGGGAATATCCCGCGTAATTTCTTCATTCCCTAAACGTGTCTCACGCGCCTCAACCTCAAAACGTTCAATATGCAAAGAGGTAAACGTATCTTCTTGAGCAAGACGACGATTTAGGATAATAGCATCTTCAAAGTTATATCCTCGCCACGACATAAACGCAACTAAAATATTACGCCCTAAAGCAAGCTTACCACGATCCGTAGCAACACCATCCGCGATAACCTGCCCCTGCTGAACATAATCCCCCAGGTTAACAATCGGTTTCTGATGCACACACGTATTAGCATTCGATCGTAAAAAATTCTTTAAGGGATACACATTCTTACCAACAATAATTTCTCGCGCATCTACCTTTGTGACTTTGCCTGATTCAATCGCAATCACAACGGATCCTGAATCTCTGGCCAACGCCCCTTCCATACCTGTTCCAACGTGAGGAGCTTCTGTTTTCATCAAAGGAACAGCTTGACGTTGCATATTCGATCCCATCAAGGCACGATTCGCATCATCATGTTCAAGAAAGGGAATCAACGCAGTAGCTGGAGAAACAAGTTGCTTAGGCGAAACATCCATGTAATCAACCTTGTTGGGTCCGACATAAGGAAAATCAGCACGGAAACGACAAGAGATTTCTTTCTCAAGAAAACTACCACCCTTGTCAATAGGGGTATTAGCTTGAGCAATATATTTAGATTGATCAATGTCCGCAGTAAGATATTCAACTTTGTTAGTCACCCGGCCATCCACAACCTTGCGATAAGGCGTCTCAACAAAGCCAAGCTCATTAACACGAGCACAGTTAGTCAGCGACGCAATGAGACCAATGTTGGGACCCTCGGGAGTTTCAATCGGACACACGCGACCATAATGCGTAGGATGAACGTCGCGAACTTCAAATCCCGCACGCTCACGCGACAAGCCACCAGGACCAAGAGCGCTCACTCTTCGCTTATGCGTTGTCTCGGCCAAAGGATTGCTTTGATCTAAAAATTGGGATAACTGACTTCGCGCGAAGAAATCTTGGATCTGACTTGAAAAAAGGCGAGAATTAATCAAATGATGCGCAGTCAAATTCTCAAAACTATTGATAACAACGAGACGCTCTTTGATGGAACGCTCAATACGTGCAAGCCCGATACGTACTTGATTCTGAACAAGTTCACCCACCGTCTTAATACGTCGATTACCAAGGTGATCAATATCATCAATATCGCCATGCCCATCCCGTAATTTGAAAAGATAACGGATAACTTCAACAACAGTAGCCAAATCAAGAATACGATTTTCGAGATCAACATTCATCCCTAATTTGCGATTGATAATATAACGTCCAACCTTGCTTAACTCATAGCGCTTCACATCAAAGAATAAACGGAAGAATAGAGCCTCAGCAACCTCAATCGTAGCAGGCTCAGTCGGTCTCATTTTACGATAAAAATCTAACAGGGCTTCTTCCTTGGTCTTGGTATGATCTTTTTCAAGGGTATTCTTTAATTTCAGAAAATCTTCACCAAAAAGTTTTTGCATCTCCTCTTCGCCAGATAATCCCATGATGCGCAAAATCTGTGTCGCTGGAAAACTACGGCGACGATCAACATAGGCAAGCAAAACATCATTGAGATCATATTTGATTTCAAACCAAGCGCCACGCGAAGGAATAATACGCCCCTGATAAATACTTTTTCCAGTCGGATGAAGCTCTTGCTCAAAGGAAGCCCCTGGCGGTCTCTGAATCTGTGAAACAACAACGCGCTCATCTCCGTTGATGATAAACGTTCCCGTTTCCGTCATAAGAGGAAAATCGCCAAAATATACTTCTTGCTCTTTGATCTCCAAAGGAGTAACAAGCCTTAAGCCTACTTTGAGGGGAGCGGAATAGGTCATGCTGCGGCGTTGGCATTCACGTGAAGAATACTTTTCCTTTCCCAACTGATAGCTCATGTACTCCATACGCACTTGGCCGTCATAGCTCTCAAAAGGGAATGTTTCGCGAAAGACTTCTTCAAGCCCTTGATTTTTTCGTTCTTCGGGCTTTACAAATCGCTGCAAGAAAGATTCATAATGCACAACTTGGACATCAAGCAAATTGGGCAGGACATAGGTATCCTTAAACTTGCTAAAGTCTCTAATTTCTCTTTTTTTCATATCAGGGTCTTAGAGTTTTATCCAGGATTTTATTATTTGATCTCAACAACAGCGCCAGCGGCGGTGAGTTTCTTCTTGAGATCTTCGGCTTCGTCTTTAGCGATGGACTCTTTGACTGTCTTCGGAGCCCCCTCGACCAAATCTTTGGCCTCTTTAAGACCTAGATTTGTTGCAGCTCTGACCTCTTTAATAACGGCGATCTTGTTAGCACCAGCTTCTTTAAGGACAACATCAAAGGTTGTCTTCTCTTCAGCTGGAGCAGCAGCGCCACCCGCAGCAGCACCGGCCATGGGAGCGGCCATCATAGGAGCTGCAGCAGTAATCCCGAACTTTTTCTCAAGACCTTTAACAAGGTCGGAAAGCTCTAGCGCGGTTAAGCCCTCTATGGTCTTAACAACCTCTTCAAGCTTTGGTGAGAGTTTGATTTCAACTTTTTCTTGAACTGTTTCTGACATTTTACGTTCCTCCTGATTTTTCGCTTAATTGCTTTAAAATATATATTAAATCCCTCGTCTTGGCATTCAAAGCACCTGCTAAACGCGTCAGCGGCGACTGGATCGTTTGAGCCAGCATCGTTAGAAGAACTTCCCTGGAAGGAAGATCTGACATTCGTTTAACATCCGCCTGCTGAACAGCCTTGCCGTCGAGGACTCCCCCTTGGATCTTAAGCCCCTCTAACTCTTTTGCGAGCTTAATCAAAACTTTAGCAACTTCCACCGAATCAGTATTGCTCCACACAAAAGCGGTTTGCTGATCGATCTTGCTGCTCATCTCCTCAAGTTGCATCGCGGTGAGCGTTTTCTTAGCAACGCGATTCTTCGAAACATAAACCTTGGCTCCCGCAGCACTCAAGGCTTTACGAAAATGATTCATCTTCAAGGACGAAATCTTCGAATAACTCACAAGAAACGTCGCTGCATACTCTTGAACATTATGACGAATCTTTTCAGCTATGCTTTCACGAATCAGTTGTCCGACTTTTTTCATAACGCAATCCTTATCCCAGGCCCCATCGTTGTTGACAAATACAAGCTTTTAATAAAATCCGCTTTAATAGCGACAGGCTTTGAATGAACAATCGCATCAACGACTTGCTTGGCATTATCATAAAGTTGATTTTCTGCAAATGAACGCTTGCCGATACCCACGTGAATACCGCCTTGCTTATCGGATTTAAACTCGACACGACCCGCTTTGACCTCACGAATCGCTTTGGCGATATCAGCCGCTACAGTCCCTGCCTTGGGAGAAGGCATCAAACCCTTAGGCCCTAAAACACGTCCTAGTTTGCTGAGCTCCCGCATGATGTCCGGCGTCGCGACAACGCAATCAAAATCAAAGAAACCATTCATTACCTTTTCAATTAATTCCTCTGCCCCAACATAATCCGCACCTGCCTCTTTAGCTAAAAGAGCATGCTCTCCCTTACAAAAAGCAATAACGCGAATCTTTTTTCCAGTCCCGTGCGACAATAAGACAGTTCCTCGAACAGCCTGATCCGAACTCTTCAGATCAACATTCAAATTAAAATGTAATTCAACACTTTCATCAAATTTAACTTTTGGAAAAGCAGAAAGAACAGAAATGCCTTCCTGCAAAGAATAAGTCTTCGTTTTTTCAACCTTAGTGTAAGCTTGCTTCATGCGTTTAGATATTTTAGTCATTAGTCAATCACCTCAACGCCCATGCTTCGCGCCGTCCCCTTAATGGTGATGATGGCCTTGTGCATATCCGCTGTATTTAAATCTTGCATTTTTTGTTTAGCAATTTCTTCCACCTGCTTAACCGTAATGCTCCCAATCTTTTCCTTGCCAGCTTGACCAGAGGCTTTCGCGAGATTAGCCGCCTTTTTAATCAAGACAGAACTCGGTGGACTTTTAATAATAAAATCAAAGGATTTATCTTTATAAACCTTAATAACAGCCGGCAAAATCAGACCTTCACGACCCTTGGTCTTTTCATTAAACTGCTTGCAGAACATCATGATATTGATCCCATGCTGACCTAGCGCTGGACCGACGGGTGGCGCAGGATTTGCTTGCCCTGCAGGAACATAAAGCTTGATTTGTGCGATAACTTCTTTTGCCATATTAAACCTTCTCGACTTGCCAATATTCTAGTTCTACGAGTGTCGAGCGCCCAAAGATTGAAACGCTCACCTTAAGCTTTCCACGATCGGGATGAATCTCCATCACAGACCCATTGAAGCTTGCAAAAGGTCCTTCAATAATTTGAACTGCCTCACCAATATCATAAATGGTTTTGGGGCTTGGCTTGGCCTCTGTCTCTTCTCTACGTTTTAAAATATTCTCAACTTCTTTATCCGAGAGTGCCGAAGGCTTATGTCCAGGACCGATAAAACCAGCTACGCCTGGCGTAGTTTTTACAAGATACCAGCTCTCGTTGTTCATTTCCATGTTAAGCAAGATGTATCCTGGAAAAAATTTTCGCGTCGATATACACTTTTTACCAGAACGCACTTCCGAAACTTGTTCGGTCGGAACCACAATCTCGCCAATATATTTCTTAAGCTCCGTTGTCACCATGCGCTTCTCCAAGCCAACCTTGGCTCGATCTTCACAACCTGTTTGTGTATGGACAACGTACCATTTCATCATATTAGCGAATTATCAATCCCAATAGCCTTGAAAGAGCAAAGTCAGTTGCACCGATAAACAAACCCAAGAAAAACGTGCTGGCAATAACAATCCATGTAGCTTCGTAGAGTTCAGCGCGTGTCGGCCAGCTGACTTTCTTGAGCTCAATGACAACCTCTGAAAAAAAACTTTGAATCTTTCCTAGCATTGTTAGTACCTTCCACAGGCCTGGTAGGAGTCGAACCTACAACACACGGTTTTGGAGACCGTCGCTCTAGCCATTGGAGCTACAGGCCTAAATCCTAATTATTTTTTCGTTTCTTTGTGTATCGTATGTCGACGACAAAAACGGCAATATTTTTTTAATTCAATGCGCTCAGGCTTTTTCTTCTTATCCTTCGTGCTACAATAATTGAGTCGATCACATTCTTTACATTGAAATTGGATATTTTCGCGCATAAGTATTATAGTTTTGTATCAGTTTAAGCCCTCGACCGGAATTGAACCGGTGACCCCGTCCTTACCAAGGACGTGCTCTACCAACTGAGCTACAAGGGCAAATATGTAAGCCAAAAGTATACGGTTCAAACCTTATTTTGTCAAGTGCTTTATTTGAAAATTCTTTATAATATAAATAAAACACCACAAAAAGAAAGAAATTAGGTATTCTCGGCGAGCCTTAAGAATCGACGTTTGCCAACTTTGAGAATTCCAGGTTTCAACGGCCAATGTTCATCGATAATCTTTTGACCATCGACACTCACGGCCCCTTGCTGAATCAAGCGCCTGGCCTCATTTTTTGAATCGGCTAGCCTTTTAAAAACTAAGACATCGATCAAGACTTTGGCCTCCCCCGAAGATAATGAAAATATCTCCATCTCGTCCGGAGTCTCTTTTTTTGAAAAAATCTTTTCAAATTCTAAACGCGCTTGACGCGCTTGCTGAAAAGAATAAAACTGTCGAACAATTTCTTCAGCGAGTTTAAGCTTCGCTTCTTTAGGATGAAGCATTTTCACTTCGTCCTTATCAATATTGGTCAACAGCGCATAATAGCGAATCATCAATTCATCGCTGATTGACATCGTCTTTCCAAAAATATCTTTAGGTGCCTCATCAACTCCAATATAATTTCCCAACGACTTGCTCATCTTATGCACACCATCGGTGCCTTCTAAAAGCGGCATCATCATTACAGCCTGCGGCTCTTGATGAAAAGCTTCCTGAAGCTGACGCCCCATGAGTAAGTTAAATTTCTGATCTAAGCCCCCAAGCTCAACGTCGGCCTTAAGATAAACCGAATCATACCCTTGAAGAAGCGGATAAATAAACTCAAGGATACTTACTTCTTTTTGATCTTCAAAACGCTTCTTAAAATCCGCACGTGCGAGCATCTGCGCAACCGTACAGCACGAGGAAAGCTCTAAAATGTTTTGCGCATTGAGTTTTTTTAACCATCGACTATTAAAAACAACCTTTGTCTTGGATTGATCAAGAATCTTAAAGACCTGACGCTGATATGTCTTGGCATTCTGGGCAACTTGGCGAGGCGTCATGCGCACACGGGCTTGATCTTTTCCCGAAGGATCCCCGATCTGCGCTGTGAAATCACCGATAATAAAGAAAACTTTATGCCCTAAGTCTTGAAATTGACGAAGTTTACGTAGCAGGACCACATGACCTAAATGAAGATCAGGAGCTGTTGGATCAAAACCAGCTTTAATATGCAGGGGTTTTCTTATTTTTTGAGAAAGGGTAAGCTTTTTTCTGAGAATATCTTCGCTAATAATTTCAGCAGTTCCGGAAGCAATTTTATCATAAAGATAGTCAACGGAATCCATAAGAACACCCTAATTTCTTGAGACCTTTTGAAAACAGCGTGCTGTTTGATTACCGCGAAGATATGGCTTCAGGATTAACCGCAACCTATTAAGTCGCGCTTAAGTCTGAACTAAAAAATCAGATTTTTATTGCGGCTTTTCTTCAGAGGCCTCAGAAACCTTTGCGCTCAAGCCAATCTTCATCTGGTCAACATCGACTTTGATGACTTTAACGGAAACCTTATCGCCAGCTTTGAGGCTATCAGCTCTTGATTTCTCAATCTCGGAAGCATAAATTAAGCCCTCAATCTCTTCTTCAAGTTTAACAAAGACACCAAAATCGGTGTTCAAAACAACTTCCGCATCCATAACGCAACCAATCGGATAACGCTTGGCAATCTCCGCCCACGGATTTTCCTTCAGTTGTTTATACCCTAGATTGATTTTTCTTTGTTCAGGATCCACAGCCAAGACAACCACATCGACTGTTTGCCCTTTCTTAAAGATTTCTTGAGGATGATTGACCTTACGGGTCCATGACATATCAGAAACATGGATCATGCCCTCAACACTACCTTCGATCTCAACAAAGGCTCCATAATCCGTAAACCCACGAACCTTACCAGAAATCTTTGTTCCCACCGGAAACTTACCTTCAACCTCAAGCCATGGATTTTTCTCAAGCTGCTTCAGGCTAAGGGAAATGCGTTTGGTATCCTTGTCAATGCTAATAATCTGAACCTCGACCATGTCGCCGATGGCAAACATCTCTTGAGGATTGACCATCTTCTTTTGCCAAGAAATTTCTGAAGAGTGCAAAAGACCTTCAATGCCTTTACCAATCTCAATAAATAACCCATAGGGCATAATATTGACAATCTTCCCCTTGATCTTGCTTCCCACAGGATGCTTATCTTCCACACCCTCCCAGGGATTAGCACTGATCTGTTTTAAACCTAATGAAACTTTTGAATTTTCACGATCAAAATCTAAAACAAGAATTTCAATCTTGTCCCCGATGGCGACGAGCTCGGAGGGATGATTAATGCGTGACCAGCTCATATCCGTGATATGCAAAAGTCCGTCGATGCCACCTAAATCAATAAAAGCGCCAAAGTCCGTAATCCCCTTGACCATGCCTGTGCGACGCTGGCCTTTTTCAAGCTTGTCCCAAAGTTTGGTCTTGACTTCATCGCGCTCTTTCTGAATAACTTCTCGTCGCGAAAGAATAATATTACGTCTAGGCTTGTTCATCTTAGTAATAAAAAACTTGTATTTGGTGCCAATGGTATCTTTGACTGGAATACCCTTGAATGCCGATAACGAACGCGGCAAGAAGGCATCCACGCCTTCGATATCAACAATATAACCGCCGTTGACCTGCTTGATCACTCGTCCATCGACAAAAGAACCTTCATCCAGTTGGTCAGCGATCTTTTGCCAGCCCTGAAGCCTCTGGGCCTTGGTATGCGACAAAATCAGGCGTCCATGCTCATCCTCAACAGATTCGACGAGAACCTCAACAAAATTACCAATTTTAACTTTTTCTGGATCGCGGAACTCATCAACAGAAATAAAACCTTCGGATTTATACCCGACATCCACAATGATGTCTTTTAAGGCAATCCCAATGATCTCTCCTTGGACGATTTCCCCTTCTTTGAGCTCACGCATCGATTTTTCGTAAAGCTCAGCCATTGAAACTTGATTTTCATTTGTCATTTTTTTAATACCCCTTTATCGAGAAATTCTTTTGCGTTAAGAAATAGTAACATTTTCCTTTAACAAAAGTAACAAATTATCTGTGAAAAGGTTATGTTTGTCAACTAAAATCTTTTATTAAGATAAGAACAACTGGAACAAGCTAAGACAAAAACGGCTAACAGGCGTGCTGGGCAGCAATCGCTTTGATCGCATCGCGGACCCGTTCGGCCATATCTTGGTAGGACGTCTTCTTTGAAACTTCAATGGGATCCCCAAAAATAACAGTAACCTTAGCCCTACGAATACCTTTGACTCCAGGAGGCATGGCTTTATCAGATCCAATAATCAAGGCTGGAACAACAGGCACCTGAGCTTTAACAGCTAAAAAACCGACCCCCGCTTTGACCTCTGAGGCATCAAGATTATCCGAGCGCCGACCGCCCTGAGGGAACATCACAACGCCCTGATGTGCTTCCAAGCGCCTCAAGGCCTCCTTGATCCCTTGCAAATCAAAAGCCCCCCGCTTAATCGGAAAAGCACCAAACTGATCAAGAAAGAAATTAACAAAAGGATTTTTAAAAAGTGATTTCTTAGCGACAAAACTGAGGCGTCGACCTGCGGCAATACCAACAAGCATCGGATCCAGATTGCTCAAATGATTGCTAGCAATAATATAACCACCACGTCTAGGAATCTTTTCGTGATGATAAGACTTAAGTGATAGATACGCTTTATAAAAAGCTTTCTGGAGATAAAAAGCAATCCAGTAAATCATCTTAATTTTTCTTAAGCATCATTTTGGCAAACTCAATCATGGCCTTGGCCTTACTGACCGACTTGGCCTCCACATAAGCGCGCACAAGCGGCTCTGTGCCAGAAGGGCGAAACATGACCCAGCTTTCATCCTCGCAGATCAATTTAACGCCATCAAACGTCTTAATATCCATAACCTTCTTCCCTAATATACGCTTCACAGACTTTAGTTTTTGGACATCAAGGGCTTTCGTGCCTAAAGGAAGGGCGGCCCTTTCATAATAATAGTGGCCAAATTCCTTTTCCATGTCCACAATGAGCCTTTTAATGCTTTTTTTCTGGTATACCATCATTTCAAGAAGCAAAAGCCCTGCGAGTGTACCATCACGTTCAGGAATATAATTCTGAACACCAATCCCACCCGCCTCCTCTCCTCCTGCTAAAATATCTTCAGAGGTCATCAAATCCGAAATATATTTAAATCCTACTGGTGTTTCATAAAGCTTCAATCCCAATTTTTTAGTAATATTGTCGAGCATCGTAGTTCCACAAATAGTTTTAACGACACCACCCGTCTTTCCACGATTACGGACAAAATGCAAAATAATCAAACCCAAAATCTTCTGAGGATTAATATATTCGCCATCGGAGGTGACAGCCGCAATACGATCGGCATCGCCATCTAAAATAAGTCCTAAATCAAACTTTTCTTTTTTCACCCGCTGCATAATACCCGTTACATATTTCTCAATAGGTTCAGGCTTCCCCCCTTCAAAAGAAGGATTAACATCTCCCCGCATCACGTCGGCGCGGATGCTTGTCCCTTGCAAAACGCGAAGCGACAAAGCATTTCCACTTCCATGCATCGCATCTACCAAAATTTTATAACGCGCCTTCTTGATGGTTTTTAAATCAAGATAATTACGTAAAAAAGCTACATACTCCGTCTTAAAGTCCTGGATAAAAAGATCTTTGCGCTCCTGCGCAACAAGGGCATCAACGGTCTTGACCTCTGTCTTTGCGATATACTCTTCCACGATATCCGTGATCTCGCGCGAGGCGGCTCCCCCCTGCGCTGTTTTAATCTTCACGCCATTAAACTGTCCTGGATTGTGACTCGCCGTGATCATCAGGCCAGCCACACAATGATGACAGGTCACAGCAAAACTTAGCGTCGGCGTAGGAATGGCCGCATCAGAAAGAAAAACCTCGATATTATTTCCTGCGAGAACGCATGCGATTGCCTTGGCATACTCTTCAGACAAAAAACGCGTATCATAACCAATCGCCACACGCTTACGTAAACCCGTTGGCTTACGCAGGTCGCGATTGACCCACTCGCTGATCGCTTGGGCTAAGATCGCGACATTTTTAAAAGTAAACTCTTTGGAAATAACAGCGCGCCAACCATCGGTTCCAAAGCGAATTTCATTTCTTGCCTCTTCACTCACAACAAATTCTCTATTTTTAATCATGTTATACCCCTTGATAAAGTTGATGTTGACTAATATAGTCGAGCACCTTATCAGGAACAAAATACCTAATTGTTTTATCCTGAAGAAGCCTCAACCGTACATACGACGATGAAATATCGATCCCCGGCATAATCACGCTATGATGCTTAACATCATTACTTTTTTTAACACAGCCCGGACGATTGACAACAATAAATTCTGCTATTTTTAAAATATCGTCAATATAGCGCCAACTGCGCAAATGCCCAAGAGTATCTCCCCCAATAATAAAATAGAGTTTAGTATCTCTGGGATAAAATTCAAAGAAATAATTCATCGTATCAATAGTATACGACTTATCTTGTTTATTCATTTCAAAATCTGAAATCTCAAAAGAGGCATTGCCGTCAATCGCAAGTTTAACCATCTGATAACGATGCTTGGCACCTGCAACAACTCCTGGATTTTTATGCGGCGGAATATAGGCTGGCACAAAAACAACCTTAGTCAAATGCATGCGCTCAAGGGCCATTTGCGCCATTGCCAAATGACCCACGTGAATCGGGTTAAACGTCCCTCCTAAAACTCCTATGCGATCCACATTATTCCTTTCAGAAAACTACACGCGAATTTGCCCTTGACCCGTCACAAGATATTTATAAATAGTCAACTCCTCTAAGCCCATGGGCCCGCGCACATGAAGCTTATCGGTGCTAATCCCAATCTCCGCTCCCATGCCAAATTCGTATCCATCCGTAAAACGTGTCGAGGCATTCACATACACGCAGGCAGAATCGACAGCTTTCAAAAACTGCTGCGCCTCAGACTTATGATTTGTAATAATTGCATCCGAGTGCCGTGTTCCATAACGATTGATGTGATCAATCGCTTCTTGTGTGCTTTGGACAACCTTCACAGCGAGAATCAAATCAAGATATTCTTCCGCCCAATCTTGCTCGGTCGCTTTTTTCACCGTTTCGCCACAAATTACACGCGTTTTAACGCATCCGCGTATTTCTACACCCGCCTTGATCATTTCCTGGACAATCATTGGCAAAAAACGCCTGGCAACAGCCTGATGAACAAGCATGGTTTCCATGGCATTGCAAACACCAGGGCGTTGCGTCTTAGCATTTAAACAAATCGCTTGGGCCATTTGTAAATTCGCATGAGCGCTCACATAGCTGTGGCAAACTCCCTTATAATGCTTAACAACCGGAATTAAGGAATGCTCAACAACAAATCGAATCAAACTCTCTCCTCCTCGAGGAATGATCACATCAATACATTGATCTTGACGTAAAAGAATTGAAACCGCCTGACGATCTGTTGGCTCAATGAACTGGATCGCGCCTTGAGGAATCTTGGTTTTCCTAAGCGCTTCTTGCAAAACTTTAAAAATCGCTCTATTAGAATAAAAAGCTTCTTTACCGCCCTTTAAAATAACAACGTTGCCTGACTTTAAGCACAGACCGACGCAATCGCTGGTCACATTGGGTCGAGATTCATAAATAATACCAACAACGCCAATGGGAACCCTCACTTTTTTGATCAAAAGCCCATTAGGACGCTTAAACGATTTCATCACAGCACCTACCGGATCTTGGAGACGTGCTGTATCCCAAAGGCAGTCCGCCATGGCTTTAATACGTTTCCCATTAAGCATTAAACGATCCACCAAAGCACTTGGATATTTATTTTGCTTAGCAAACCGCACATCCTTTTGATTCTCTTTAATAAGAAAGGCTTGATTGGCCATGATGGCCTTAGCCATTAAAGAAAGGGCTTTATTTTTATCTTGGGTTGACGCCAAAGACAAACCCAAAGAAGCTTTTTTTGCTGACTGCACAACATTTAAAATATGCTTTTCAAGATTCATACCATGTTCCTATTTATCGCGCGGATAAAACCATGTCATCGCGATGGATCACTTCTATTTTCTGCTTTTTGTCTTCAGCACGAAATAAATCACTCACAGAATAATTAGTAATGCCACGGCCAATCTCCTGGCCCTCTTGACTTAAGATCACAACAACATCGTCTTTCTTAAACGTTCCTTCCCAGCTAAGAACGCCAGGCAACAGAAGACTTTTACCAGCCTTGAGCAAAGCCTGCTTGGCACCCGCATCCACAACAATCTTACCCTTGGGCTTAGCAACAAAAGAAACCCAATGGCGCCTGGCTAAGAGCTTTTCTTCCTTTTCAACAAACAACGTACCGACATGCTCGCCCTTGAGGATATCTTGAATAACATGGGGAGCTTGAGCGTTAGCAATAATACAAGGAATGTTGGCGTGCGTCACAATCTTAACAGCTTCAAGCTTTGTGATCATGCCACCTTTGGAAACATTTTTTTTGGATGTCCCCAGTGCTAAACTTTCGACATCCTTGGTCACATCTTTAATTTCACAGAAGACTTTGCGCTCTGTGCTTTTCGTATCATAGAGCCCATCAACATCAGAAAGTATCAAAAGCAAATCCGCGCCCATCAAAGTCGCCACCAGCGCCGAAAGCTTATCGTTATCTCCAAATTTAATCTCCTCCGTTGAAATCGTATCGTTTTCGTTAATAATCGGAATCATGCCATAATCTAAAATCTTCCCAATCGTATTACGCGCATTGTTGTAGCGCACGCGATCACTAAAATCATCCCAGGTCAAAAGAATTTGCGCGCAACGCAATTTATTTTTCTCTAACAATTGCGTATAAACATTCATCAAAACATTCTGACCAATCGCGGCAAGCGCCTGCAACGACGAAAGCTCCGCCGGTCGAACGGTTTGATTAATTTCACCTAATCCTAAAACAATGGATCCAGAGCTTACCAGAACAACTTGAATGCCTTGTTTCTGAACAATACCTATCTCTTCAATCAAAGACGCCAAACCGCAAGCGCAAGGGTTCTTATAGTAATGCGCAATCGTGCCTGAGCCCAATTTCACAACAAGACGTTTTATTTTTTTGGAGAGCGTTCGCGACATAAAATCTTCTTCATTTCCTTCACTAACATCTGCAAGCCTTTTTGTTCTAACGCAGAAACTAAAAGAATCTTGGTTTTCACGCTTTTCTTAAACTCTTTTAAATTTTCCTTAGCCTGCGGCAAATCCATTTTGTTCGCAACGAGAATCTGCTTCTTTAAAAAAAGATCCTGGCCGTGCGCTTCAAGCTCATGATTGATCTTGGCATAATCTTCTAGGGGATTACGCCCATCCACGCCTGCCATATCAATGACATGGACAAGAATACGCGTTCGCTCCGCGTGGCGCAAAAAACGATCCCCTAAGCCCTTACCTTGATGAGCCCCTTCAATGAGCCCTGGAAGATCCGCAACAACGCATTCAAAATAATCTTCATCCTGAACAAAGCCGAGAATAGGCTGTCGGGTTGTGAACGGATAGCTGGCAATCTTGGACTTAACTTTTGAAATATTCGAAATAATGGTAGATTTTCCAGCGTTAGGAAATCCAATGAGCCCCACATCGGCAACCGTCTTAAGCTCAAAATGAATAGTTCGCTTTTCCCCAAAACCTGCAGGTTTTGGCGTGCGGTTCTTATTGTTCCCAATGCCTCCGCAGCCACCTCTAGCTACAATGACGCTTTGACCGTCTTCGCTTAAATCGCGAATCATCAGCTTCGTATCATAATCACGAACAATAGTCCCCAGCGGAACCTTCAAGAGACAATCTTGACCGCGCTTGCCTTTTTTGGCATTACTACTGGCATGGCCGCCGCGTTCGCCCTCATGATGCTGCCGAAACTTAAAATCAAGCAATGTCTGAATCGAGCGGTTAGCGACAACCACAACATCTCCACCTCGACCACCATCACCGCCATCAGGCTTAGGATAACGCATAAACTTATCGCGATAAAAACTTTCGCAACCCTTCCCTCCGTCTCCAGCTTTAACATAAATACGTGCTTCGTCAACGAAGGCTCCCATGCGCAAACCTCTTTTTAAAAGAACTTTTTATCCCTTAGACTCTATTTTTGAAATCTTAAGCGTCGTTAACTTTTGTCGATGTCCTTTTTTCCAGGACGTATTCTTTCGCTTGGAATATTTAAACGACACAACCTTATCATCTTTTTCTTGGGCAACGATCGACGCCGTGACCTTGACATCATCTAAAAAAGGTTGGCCAATCTTCACAGTATCGCCGTCTTCAAAAAGCAAAACTTTCTCAAGCCTTACTGAAGGTCCTTTATCATCAAGCTTTTGAACGCTCACGATATCGCCTTCGGAGACTTTATATTGCTGTGATCCCACCTGAACAATTGCGTACATGTACTCCTCCTTTAATGTGTCTTCAAGAACAGATTACCCGATCTTGACTTGGCCTCGTCCGCTACAATAGGGACAAGTCTCAAAAGACATCGACTGGATTGTTTTTCCTGTCCGAGCGCGCGTCATCTCAAGCAAACCCAACTGAGAAATTTTTGTCACCTCGGTTTTGGCATGATCTTTTTCAAGCGCTTTTTCAAGAGCCTGAAGAACCTGGCGCTTATGACCTTCTCTGGTCATATCAATAAAATCGATGACAATAATACCACCTAAATCGCGCAAGCGCAACTGGCGCGCGATTTCCAAGGCAGCTTCCATATTAACCATAAAAGCCGCATCCTCAGGAGACGCATTTACTTTAAAGCGGCCACTGTTGACATCCACAACAATGAGCCCTTCGGTCGGCTCGATCACAATATACGCTCCGGACTTTAAAGAAACCCTCGGTTCATAAATTTTATTTAACTGCTTCGTTACATTCTTAGCATCAAACAAAGAAACTTCACCCTTGTAGTGCTGAATACGATTAATCATCTCATTACCAATCAACATAAAAACAAATTTCCGAATGCGCTCATAGGCTTCCTGAGAATCAACGATGACGCTCGTGACATCTTCTCTTAAAAAATCCCTCACAACTCTCCAGGTAAGGTCATATTCTTTGTACAGAAGCGACGGGGCTTGTTTTTCCTCTGCTTGCTTTTTGATTTTCTGCCAAACATCAAAAAGAAATTTAGCATCACGAACAATTTCCTTCTTGCCTTTCTGAAGCGCAACGGTACGAATAATAAAACCACTATTCTTTGCAAAATCTAACTCTTTCAGAATTTCCCGCAACCTCTGACGATCTGGGGCGGTTTCAATTCTTTTAGAAACACCAAGATGTTTATCATAAGGCATAAACACAATAAAGCGCCCAGGAAGGCTCACATGGCTTGTCAGTCGCGCACCCTTGGTTCCAAAGGGCTCCTTGACCACCTGCACGATGACCTCATCACCTTTCGCCAAAGGTTTCGCTGCAAGCTGTTTCTTTTTCGGATCTTTCTTAAGATTAAAAATATTATCAAGAAACTTCCTTGCTCCGGATAACTCTTCTTCCACTAAAGGGCTCACAATATCTGTCAGATATAAAAAACCGTTCTTCTCTTGTCCAATATTCACAAAGGCCGCATTGATCGACGGCAAGATGGATTCCACGCGCCCCTTGTAAATATTTCCTAGCAACACATCCTCAGAGTCGCGCTCAATATAAAAATCATCTAAAATCCCGTTGTCTGTAATAGAGACACGCGTTTCATTTTCTTTAATATTTACTAAAATTTCTTTTGGCATGATTTATTTTCTATTCCCGATTCTCGAACCGTTTCATTGCATCGCTTAAGTCTGCGCTTGAATCGTTTTGATCCGGCTGAATAATATGAGGCGTAATGAAAATGAAGAGTTCTGTTTTTGTTAAAGTTTTATCTGATTTCTGAAAAAGGAGGCCTGCTAAAGGAATATCTCCTAAAAAAGGTACTTTCTTTTTTGTATTAGTCCACTGACTTTTAATAAGCCCAGCGATAACAAGCGTCTGTCCATCTTTAATCATAACCCGCGTGGAGGCAGATTCTACACTCAACTCGGGAACAGATGTTCCCTCAACAATAACTGGTCCTAAAATCGCCGTAATCCTGGGCTCAACATCCAATGTCACATAGCCAAGCTTATTGACGTGAGGCGTCACGTTAAAAATAATGCCAATATCTTTATATTCCCACCCCGAAACCTGAAGCTTGCCCTGCTCTTCATTATACGTATATTGGGGCAAGGGATATTGAGTACCAACAACAATGCTGGCCTTCTGATTATCTAAAGTCGCAATACGTGGATTTGACAAGATATCTGTTCCCGATCGTGATTTTAGAAATTCAAGGACAGCGCTCATTTGGCTAAAATCCAATGTTCCAAATGAAAACAAAGCTTCATCAGGGACTGGAAAAGCCATCCCCCTAACATATTTATTAGACGAAGTCGATGTAAAAGGATATACCGTGGGCCGCTTACTCCCCTCAACAGTCGCTTGCACAACCCAATCAATACCCATATTTTCTGTATTGCTTAAGGTTGTCTCAATAATTTTCGCCTCGATCAAAACCTGAGGCGTAGCCGCATCAAGATTCTCCACAACATTGGCAATCACTTGTAAATTGCTTGGCGTATCACGCACAATCAGAACATTGGCACGCTTGTCAAAATTAATACTCCCTCGGGGAGTTAGCATTTTCTCAATAGATCCCACAACATCCGAGGCTGTGGCATACGCCAAAACAAAAGTCTTGGTGCTAACAGATTCTTGATCTGCGAGCACAAGATCATCTTCACGCAACTTTTTTAAATTTGCAATATTTGTCACGATGATAACATTGCCTTGCTGATTATATCCATAGCCATAACTTTTCAAAATAACATTCAAGGCATCCTGCCACGTCACATTCTTGAGCTTAATCGTCACTAATCCTTGAACATCGGGGCTCGGAACAATATTAACCCCTGCTTTATAAGCAAGGATTTCTAAAACATTGCGAATATCCGCATCCTCAAAATCCAAGGTCACACACCCTTTGCATGTTTCCTCATCAGCAACAATCTCTCCATTTACTTCTGTAGGCGCGAGAGTTGTTTTGAGAACAGTCTCCTGCTGGGCTAAAAGCTGCTGAATCATGATCGCGATACACACAACACTAAAAATAATGATGACATACTTTTTCATACTTATTTCTCCTTTTTCGATCGAAGCATAAATTCTTGACCTTCTTTACGCAAAAGAACATGATCCGACCCAATCGTGACGACAAGAAAACCTCCAATAGTATCCGTTTCTTTAACAACCTTCGTATTAATGATCGCCAACGTTTGACCCTTTGGATCATAAATAATACCTTCAAGGATTATGTCTGAGAATGTCACATTCGCATCGAAAATCAAAATCGTTCCGCCAGGAGAAATCAAAGGCCAAAAAGGATCCCGCCGGCCATTGTCCTGATAAATAAAATTAGCCCCTTGCGCGGACAACAAATCAAATGATACCACCATAATAGCGATGAGCAAAAAAAGAAATCTTCGATAACAATTCTTCTTCATTTTTAATCCTTCTTAAGCACAAATACCATCACAACCATTGTTAACAAATGCTTCTTAGTCGTCCTTGGGTTTCGAGATATCTCAAAACTTTCAATATTCATAAGTTTTTCCCCATGTTCCAAACTACTAAAAAAAAGACCTATATTATGATAACCACCCTCAGCCTGTATCGAAATAGGAACGCCCGCGTACTGCCCCTGATCACTCTTAGAGCCTTTCGTCTCAAGCTCTTTGACTGGTACAACTTGACTAATCGCAATATCATACTGCGCCGCGAGACTAGAAACATAGTCCGCAATCATAACCATGTCTGGCGTCGGCAAGATACTCTTTTCATTTTTACCAATTTTCTCTTCAAGCCTAACCACCTCGGCTTTGAGTTGATCCATCTTTCCAATATTCGAATGGGTCTCTTTAATATCCTTTCCAAAGCCCGATGCCTTTTGCCCCAGCGAAGAAATTGTTTTCAGCTGCAAACGCATCACAATCAAATAATCGAGAAAAGAAATAAAAATAATCGCCAAAGCTAAAAGGCCATAGCTAATTTTTTTTGTAACTTCGGTTGAAGGAAATGCTATTTTATTCATGGCTTCTCGCATTAAGCGTGGCCTTAATGGTAAAAAGACCCACATTAAGGGTTTTGACTTTTGTACGATCAACAGATCCAATATCAACGCTCTTAATGCCCTTCATAAAAATAGGACTACTTCTTAATTGCTTGTTAAAGCTGTCAACCAAGGCAAGCTGATCACCCTTATTCGACACGGATTTTCCTTCGAGAGAGAAAAAACCTGGAGCAAGAATCATGCGCTCAAGCCACACTCCTGGCAAGATCAGATCACTAACAATATTTAATTTCTGAGCCCAGAGAACACGCTTGCCGCTGGTAATACCCTCGATAAGATCAAGCTTTTGACGCAATACATCGAGGCGGCCCACAATTTGATCGACTTGACGCTTTTCAGGAGTGATCAAATCGCGCGTGATTTGCAATCTCTGACAATTGGCGAGTTGAATAAAAATAACCAACTGCAGCACAATGTTGATCATTAACAGCAACGCCACTGCCCCACCAATGGCTCCAATAAAAATTTCTAAGGGGAGGCTCTTGACAAGCTTGCTGAGAAATTGATACTTCTTCTTTTTTATAAGCTCTTCTGGAACAAGATTGATCTTAATCATCGTGACTCACCGCTAATCCTAAGGCAACGGATAATTGATTGATATTGGCAAAAAAGGCCTCGGCAGACACGTGTTCACCAAATTCTAACTCCCGCGAAGGCTTCCATTCTTCAGTATCGATCTCAAGTTCTTTAGCAAAAAAATCCTTAATGTGAATCAAGCTCGCACTCTGCCCGGTTAGAAAAACCTTAGAAACCTTGGCCCCATCTTCCGAACTAAAATAATCAAAAGAAAGGCGAATTTCAGATGCAAGACTTGACAACACCGGCTGACACGCCGCAAAAACTTCATCACCGCGATTGCCAGGATTACATTTAACTCTTTCCGCCTCTTCAAAATGACTTCCCAGAATCCCCATCATTTTCTGCGTTAAATCCTTGCCCCCAATAGAAATCTCTCGCGTAAAACGCGCAACATATTCCCGAAAAATCACAACGGTTGTTTTTACCTCACCTATATCAATAACCGCAAAGGCTTCTTTTTTATCACTCAAAAAGGGATCCTTGCTTCCCTCCTGCTTAAGCTCAATCACGGCATTAGCAAGCGCAATCGCATTTAATCCAACGCACGAACCCGGAAGCCCTAAGGACGCAACAAGAGCTAGACGCTCTTTGATGATCTCTTTCTTCGCCACAGCCACCATCACAGCCATTTTGTTCTCCTTAACCTTGTCGTCATCGAGAATTTGACAATCCATATAAATATCGCTGCTTGGAAAAGGAAAATATTTATCTGCCTCTAACCGAAGGGATTCCTTGAGTTGCGCAACAGGCATGCGCGGCATCTTAATAAATCGAATAAGGGTTCCCTGGCCAGAGACAGCCGTATAAACCTCTTTGCACTCTTTACCGCTTTTCTCTAGGACCCTCTTCACACAAGACGCAATGTCTCCTTTTTCAATGGGCTCAATAACCCAATGAAGAATCTTAAAACCTTTCTGTGTGCGCACCACTTCAACGGCTTTACACCTAGATGCGCCAATGTCTAAACCAATCGACGATTCCAATGAATGCGAAGGAGCGTATTTCTTGATCACAGAAAAATACTGTGTGATCATTTTCTGTATTGTCTGTTTCAAATCATCAATATGCATAAAAGATAGGTCTCGCAATTTATCCCTAGATCCCCTGATCACCAAAAAAGTATCTCCTGACACAAAAACTCATATAAGGGTATCATAATTTAGTACTTAAAGCACTTATTATATTAGTATTATAAAGATTTTGCCACTGCAATCAAATGTTAAATAGGATTTCTTTGAGGATGCACAACAAGAAGAAATAAAAAAAGGGAGCTTTTTCAAGCTCCCCTCATAACAACCAACGCTACAAGATTACTGAGGGCTAAGAACGCCTCCCGTTTCAATTGTAAACGTCTTTGTTCCAGTGACATTATCTGTCACAGGTGATGCTGTCAGCGTATAGCCTCCAACTTCAAAATCGCAATCATAGACGAAACCTGAAACAGTCGTGCCACAATACGCCACGTTAAGATATGGCGGTGTTGCATTCGTCAAATCCGTAATATCTTCTGGATAATTACCGGAATTGGCTGTTCCATAAGTTTCAGCGGCTGTTGAAAGCGCGCGAAGCGTGCTCTGCGCTAAACTATCATTAGCTGAAACTCTTGCGCGAAGCAAGTTAGGAATAGCAATGGCAGCTAATAAGGCGATGATCGCGACAACGATCATGATTTCAACGAGTGTAAAACCTTTTCTATTCATTATTCTCTCCTCCTTTCAGGACTTAGATTAAGCTTTGAAGCCTGAAAGATCTTTTGAAGAGAAAGAAATAACAGAACAGATGATGCCGTTGAAGGGTTGTCCTTCTCTCTCAATCTTATCTTTCAAAGCCCGAGCTCAAATCCTATCTTAATTTATTCTATGCTCACCTCCTCTCGATGTCAAAGGTTGTTTTTAAAATAAACCTTAGCCTAAAAACCCTTCTACTATAAGTATACCATCGAAAAATAAAATTATCTAAAAACCTTGAGGCGGGCTAAACAAAGCTACTCTTTGGTGAGAATGCTCTGAATATTACTTTTCTGTTTTTCAAGACGATGGAGAATATGAGTCAAACGAACAATTTCTTTCCTAAGAAACTTATTTTCTTCTTGATGATCCTTAAGAGTTAACGCTAAAGATTCTACGCGAGGACTCGTTATTAATGAATGCGCTTTTGAAATCTCGAACTCCTGGGCGATAAAATCATCTTGAAGCTCTTTATTTTCTTCTTTAAGCATTATCCGCGATGACGCGCGCTCTTCAAGCCCTCGCGAGGATTGCGCCTTCAATCCTGCGCGCCGACAAGACAATTCTTTTTCTTGTGCTTCCAAAAGAAAGCATTCTTCCTGTGCTTTCAACAAATCAATCTCAAGACTTCTTTTTTGCATGCTCACATCTGCAATGCGCTCATAAAAGCGCAGCAACGCATTATTAAAGTCTCCCAGCAAATAGCTCAACGCTCTTCGCGCATGATCTTGATGATCAAAAAATTGCTCAACCACTCCCTGAGAGTCTTTAAAATGATCGACCATCGCATCATCATGGCGTTGCTGCGCAAAAGACTTCTGCTCAAGAATCTTAATCTCTTGATGGAGCTTAACAACTTTATCGCTGATGCCATTTTGTTGTTTGATCTCGCTTGCCAACTGGGCGCTAAGGGCTTCTTTCTCTGCTTGAAAAACCAAAATCTTTTTTGAAATCTTTGCTGTCTTTCTTAAAAAAGAAGAGGCCTCTTTCTTTTTCTGATCCCGCAGGACCCCTAACTGTTTTTCTTGAAGAGATAACCCGTAAAGGTCTTTGGACAACCGTTGGTCTCTTTTCGCTAGTATCTTGATACTATCATCGAAACGCTTATTTTCTTCCTTCAATAAGGCATTAGCCGCAGAAAGGCTCTTCGTCATCTGATCAAGCTCCGCGGCATTCTGGGCCCAACGATCAACAAGGTCAAGCAAAGACGTTGATGGATCCGCCTTGGCATTCACCAAAACAGGCATGAGTAGAATGCAAACAACCACGCCAAGAACACGATTTTCTTTGCTGAATATGCGCAAGTCAAATTCCTTTAGGGCTATTTAATGACTGTCGTCAAATTAATAATCGGCAAAAACAATGCAATAACGATAAAACCAACAACAATGCCCAAAAAACCGATAATCAATGGTTCAATCATACTCGTCAATCCTGAAACAGCAGTATCCACCTGATCATCATAAAAATCAGCAACTTTCATAAGCATTGCATCAAGCTTACCTGTTTTCTCCCCAACCGAGATCATACGCGTTACCATTTGAGGGAACATGCCGCTCTTGGTTAAAGGATCCGAAAGGCTTTCTCCTTCTTGAATATGTGCCGCCGCGTCCCGCACAGTAACTTCGATAACACGATTACCAGAACTTTTACCAACAATATCAAGAGCTGTCAAAATCGGCACGCCACTTTGAATCAGCGTTGCCAATGTACGACTAAAACGACTCAAGGCAACTTTTTGGACAAGCGAACCAAAAATAGGAAGCTTAAGCATAGCACGATCAACCTGAAGACTTCCCGATTCTGTCTTTCGATAATTAATAAAAGCAACAAACATCACAAAACCCCCCGCCAAAAGCCATAAAAAACTCGCGCGCAAATTGTTACTGACAAAAATCAAAATTTGTGTCATCGGTGGCAATTTCTGTCCAAGAGAATCATAAATGCTTTTAAAGGTAGGGACAACTTTAATCAAAAGAAAGAACGTAATCGCAATCGCCATAACAATCACGAGCGTAGGATACACCATGGCCGACTGGACCTTGCGTTTAAGTTTCAAAGCCTTTTCCATGTAGCCGGCAATACGATCCAAAAGGACGTTAAGCGCCCCACCTGTCTCGCCAGCCTTCACCATACTAATAAATAAATTGTCAAAAACGTGTGTGTGTTTACCAAAAGCGGACGAAAGGCTATTGCCGATAGAAACATCTTGGCGAATGGCACCGACAACCGTTTTAAAGTATTTCTGGGTCAATTGCTCTTCTAGTGCTTCCAGGGTTTGTAAAATCGGAATGCCAGCCTCGATCATCGTTGCAAGCTGTCGCGTAAAAATGACTAGGTCGTCAGGCTTAACCGACTCTTGACCAAAAGAAACATCCTGCAATCTAAATCCCTTGACTTCCTCAACCGAAATCACAACAAGACTACGCTTGCGCAGCTCTCTGACCACGGTCTCTTTATCTTCTGCAGCAACTTTACCTGTAATCGTGGCAGCATTCTCATCTTTTGCTAAATATCGATAATTGGCCATGTCAAACTTCTCCTTCATTAAAAATTTTTACAATCAATCCTCACTGGTAATACGCAAAACCTCTTCAGCGGTCGTCTTGCCTGCAACCCATTTTTCCACCGCATCATCCCAGAGCGTTGTCATTCCTTTCTTCATCGCATACTCTTTGATGACCGATGAGGACGTTCCCTTGATCAACATTTCGCGGATCAATTCATCCACTTCTAAAACCTCAATCACACCTTGTCGCCCATAGTAACCCGTATGACGACAAAAATCACATCCCTTACCCGCAAAGAACGTCATGCCAGGTTTAATTTTATTCTTAAAATCTTTCAAAATCTTTTCAGGAATATCCACAGGTTCTTTGCATTTAGGACAAATCGTTCGACAAAGACGCTGCGCACAAATGGCAATAACGCTGGAAGCCACAAGAAATGATTCCACGCCCATGTCTACCAGGCGCGTCAAAGCCCCTGAAGCGTCATTGGTGTGAAGCGTTGATAAAACAAGCTGCCCGGTCAAAGACGCCTTAATCGCGATGTCAGCGGTTTCAGAATCACGGATCTCACCAAGCATCACAACATCTGGGCTTTGGCGTAAAATAGAGCGCAACCCCGAAGCAAAGGTTAAACCGATATCAGGGCGCACTTGAATTTGGGTTAATCCATCAATTAAATATTCCACAGGATCTTCCACTGTAATAATATTCTTATCCACTGTATTAAGCTGATTGACAATAGAATACAACGTAGTCGATTTTCCGCTACCGGTTGGACCCGTCACTAAAATCATGCCAAAAGGCCTGGCAATAGCGTCTTTAAGACACTGCGCAGGCCCCGAGGAGAAGTTCAGCCCATCTAACCCTGAAGCCAAGCTCGTTTTATCCAAAACACGAATAACAACCTTTTGCCCAAAGGTTGTAGGAAGAAGGGAGACACGAAAATCAACTTCACGGGAAGCCATCCGCATTTTAAAGCGCCCATCCTGAGGAGACTGCATTTCCGTAATATCCACTCCCGACATAATCTTAATGCGCACAACGACCGCGTTTTGATTAACCTTGGGAATACTTAAAACCTCGCGAAGAACACCGTCCACCCGATAGCGAACACGAGCATCCGATTCCCCTGGCTCAATATGGATATCTGAGGCGCGCTGTTTAAGGGCCTCCCGAATAATAAGATCAACCATGCGCACAATAGGCGCCCGGCCGCTCTCTTCGACGCTGACGTCACTAAACTCTTGCGACCCTTTTTCATCCACAACCTGGAAATCTTCGGTATCAATATCACGACTAACCTCGGCAACACTTTTGACATCAACAGAACCATAATAATCATCCAAAGCTTGAGTGATCTTAGCGTTTTCACTAAGAACAACATCAATATTTTTGTTAGTCAACACCCGTAAATCATCAATCGCAAAGATATTAAAGGGGTCTGAAAGGGCAACCGTAATAGTGCCGCCAAGCTTCGAAAGAGGAATCATGTGGTATTGACGGGCAATGCGCTCAGAAACAATTTCTTTGAGGCTGGGATCAATTTTATATTTAGCAAGATTGATGGTAGGAATATTCAACTCTCGGACCAAGAGGCTCAACAGATCCTGCTCAGAAATAAGCCCTTTTTCTACAAACGCCTTTTCAAGACTGATCCCCTTACGTTTATGGATCGCCACAGCCTCTTCAATATCTTTTTCTTTAATCTGGTGAAGCTGTGCTAACGCTTCAAAAACTTTTTCTTTGATGGACTGGGCCATGGTTTAGACCGCCTCTTCGTCGGATGAAGTAATCCTAACAACTTCTTCAATGGATGTTAGACCTACTGCTGCCTTTTTAAGCGCATCCTCCCGCATCGTCAAGAGGCCCTCAGTACGCGCCGCCTCTTTGATCCTGTATTCCCCAGCCCGCTCCAAAACAAGCTTTTTAACCAAAGGAGACAAAACCATGATCTCCGTAATCCCAACACGACCTCGATAGCCTAGATCAAAACAATGCTTACATCCCCTGGGTTTAAAAAAGGTCCCTGGCCTTTCAAGATGAAGATTAACGAGCCCAACCTTCTTAGCTACATAATCAGGCATCGCATAGGGTTCCTTGCATTTATCACACAGTTTACGTAACAACCGTTGCGCAATAACAACCAAAACAGAAGAACAAATTAAAAAAGGCTCAACACCCATATTCATCATACGCACAATCGCGCCTGCCGACGTTGTGGTATGCAAAGAACTCAACACCAAATGTCCTGTCAAGGCCGCTTTGACCGCCACATCTAATGTTTCATGATCACGAATTTCTCCAACCATAATCACATCGGGATCTTGACGTAAGATTGCGCGCAAAGCTGTCGCAAAACTTAAATTCACCTGGGGCCGAATATTAACCTGATTGATCCCCTTCATCTGATATTCCACGGGATCCTCAACAGTAATAATATTCTTTTCCGGCGAATCAATAAATTTTAAAATAGAATAAAGCGTCGTCGTTTTCCCGCTTCCGGTAGGCCCGCAGGTTAAGATCATCCCATGGGGCTTAAGCGCGCACTCTTTTAAAATATCCAAGGCTTTTCCATCAAAACCAAGCCTAGTCAGATCAAGCATGGCGGCATTTTTATCAAGGATACGCAACACGATCTTTTCTCCAAAAGCCGTCGGAAGAACGCTAACACGAAAATCAACTTCCCTCTTGCGATCCGTGACAATCTTAAAACGTCCATCTTGTGGAAGACGATGTTCCGCGATATCAAGATTCGACATAATTTTAATGCGCGACACAACAGGAAAATGTAACCCCTTAGCCATCCGATCAACTTCACGTATAATGCCATCGACGCGATAACGGATACGTAACGCTTTTTGTAATGGTTCAATAAAAATATCACTGGCTTTGGCCGCGACACCCTGCTTGATGATGGCATCGGTAAGCCGAATGGTAGGGGCATCCTGAAAAAGATTTTCAATGCGCTCTTTTTCTCCTGACTTATGACTTTCTTTAACAAGCTCAACTTCTTCAAGGTCAGAAATATCTTTCATAATTTCTTCAAAAGCCACATTCGCGTCTTCAGAATAAAAAAGGCTAATCGCTTTCTCAATATCCTTAAGCGAAGACAAAACCGGATGAACGCGGAAACCTGTTAAGGCATTGACATGATCAATCGTTAAAATATCAAAAGGATTCTGCATGGCCAAGATTAAAGTATGGCCTAAACGAGCAATCGGCATAACTTGATAATTGGTCACAATCGGCTTAGGAATCGTCTGTAAAACTTTCCCTTCAATTTTGATCTCAGAAACATCGATAGACTCCGTGCCTAATTTTTCGATGAGGAGCGCAACAAGCCTGTCTTCGGTCACAAGGCCCTGGGCAATCAGCTGATCTGTCAAAAGCTCATCATCCGCATCCGCATGCATGACCAGCTGATCAAGGATCGCTTGATCAACGATATTCGCATCGATCAATATCTTCTTTAAATAATCTGTTGGTGAAAACATGGTTCCTTTATCCGTAATGCTTTTTGATCGCGTTACGTATATCCGTTGCCGTACTAACAAAGGTTTGGACGGAACATTGGCTCGCCGCTTCGACTTCCTCCGTCGCTTCGGTATTCAGAGGATTGGCCATGGCCAAGGTGAGGCTGGCGCCGATTTTATCAATGGGAATTAAACAAAATTTCCTGCACATCTCCGCAGAAACAGCAGCAACCACATCTTGTTCAATTTCATAGTTGGCAAGAGGAAGATAAGGAAAACCATACTGCGAGGTAAGCGCCTGGGCAATATCCTCCTCGGAGGCATAGCCTAACTGTAACAACGCCTCTCCTAAGAGTCCACCCTTTTCTTTCTGAAAGACAATCGCTTCTTCAAGCTGTGGCTTATTAATAACACCGCGCTCAAGAAGAAGATCCCCGATAAACTTTTTATTAACACGTTTATAGCCAGTCATAATATTAATACTATTATATTACGAAAAATAAAATATACGTAAAAACCTTAAAAAAAATAAATTAAAGGAGTTTGTTCTTTTTACCCACGTTGATCAAGAAACCAAACATAAAAACAAAAACGAGAAATGAAGACCTTCCATAGCTTATCAAGGGAAGCGTAATACCCACAATCGGACAAAGCCCTAAAACCATTCCAATATTAATAACTACTTGCAAGGCAAAAATGGTAACAAATCCAACTCCGGCTAAATACCCAAAGGTGTCTTTGGCTTGTTCCACAACGCGAAGACTCGCAAAAATTAAAAGACAAAAACACGCTAAAAGAGCCATCCCCCCCATAAAACCCCATTCTTCGCCAATCACAGAAAAGATAAAATCTGTATGTCGCTCAGGCAAAAAATTAAGCTGATTCTGCGTTCCGGCAAGCCATCCCTTGCCGAAGAATTGACCTGATCCAATAGCGATCTTCGACTGAATAATCGTATACCCAGCCCCAAGGGGATCAATGTTAGGATTCAAGAAAACCATCAGCCGATCTTTTTGATAAGATTTCATCATATGCCACAAAACCGGTGTAGCCAGAACGCAAATCCCCAAAAAACTCGCGAGGTACTTGACCGATGCACCGGCAACAAAAACAACAACAAAAAAAATACCAAGAATAAGAAGCGCTGTCCCTAAATCAGGTTGCTTAAAAATGAGAAGTGTGGGAACCAGCGTCATTAAAAGAGGAATGCCAAATTCTGGAAAGAATGCGGGTCTCGCCCATGAACGATGAGCAGAAACCCTTGGCTTGTGATCTGCAAAATATCGCGCAAGCGCTAAGATCAAAGAAAACTTCATAAATTCTGATGGCTGGAAATTGAACCCAAAGAATTCAATCCAGCGCTTAGCCCCCAGGGCATAATATCCAAAAAGAAAGATCCCGATAAGCAAGAAAATATTAATCCCATAAAACACATACGCGAGATCATAATACTTGCGATAATCCACGCGACTAAGGAAAAAAATAGCTAAAAGTCCCAACCCAGAAAATAACAATTGATTATAAAAAACCTGATGGTTAACGCGTGTACTTTGCGATGAGGCACTATAAAGAATGATCAGCCCAAAAACAATAATCGCGATCATCGTAGTCCAAATAACTTTCTTTAAATTGTAAAACATAGGCTTTTAGAGAATATCCTGCAATTTCATTTCTTTTAAAAGGTCTGCGGCCACGCGGCACGCATTGTAGCTCGAGCCACCATTTTCCAGGAAAACACAAAAAACAATCCTTGTCTTTGCTTGCGGACAAAAACCCACAAACCACGCATGATGAGGCTTGTTACCCGAGGACTGCGCTGTCCCTGTTTTCCCAAAAACAACCACATCGTCCCTCAATAAAACACGGGCCGTTCCTGCTTCATCGGCAACAGCACCCCGCATCCCAACCTTGACTTTATCAAAATACATCTTAGGAATATCAAGGGTCCGCAAGGTTGCTTCCCGACGAACAGGGCTAGGACCAATGAATTGAATCACCGAAGGCAGGATATCTTTTCCATCGCGAGCAACTACGGCCATCATCTTCAAAAGCTGAATTGGCGTAACAAGAAGATCTCCTTGGCCAATCGAGAAATTAAGCGTATCTCCTTTGCTCCACCTCCTTTTGGCAAACAGATCTGAGCGGGGAATATTCCCTTTCTCTTCATAAGGCAAATCAATATTCGTCAAAGCTCCAAGGCCAAAAAGACGCGCATACTCCTCAATGATCTTTGGTCCTAAAATGAGCCCGGTATGAAAAAAATAGACATTACACGAATGCGCAATAGCCTGAGTAAAATCCTGCACCCCGTGAGCATGTGAACAACGAAAAACTCGATTACCCAAAGTATAAAAACCATTACACAAAAAGGATGTCCGCGGGGTGAGCTTCTTCGTATGCAAGGCCGCGATCGCGATCGGAATCTTAAAAACAGATCCAGGAGGATATTGCCCGCGAATGGCGCGATTAAGCAAGACCGCATCGACATTGGTAAAATACGATGCCCTTTGCTTAGAAGACGCGCTACTTAAAAAAGCATTTGGGTCAAAACTCGGCGCGCTCACCATCCCCAAGATTTCCCCACTATCCAAATTCATAACCACCACAACCCCTCGTTCACCAGCCAATAAATTTTGCGCAACCTGTTGAATCCGCAGATCCAAAGTTGTCGTGATGTCTTGTCCCGGTGCGGCCACTTTCATACCCAAAAGACGCACCTGTTGGCCACGATTGTTCACCTCAATCTGAACCCCGCCCTCTTTACCGCGCAAAAAAGAGTCATAATATTCTTCAAGCCCTGAATATCCCGTCATACCCTCGATCGTGTATCCATAATTCTTAAATTGTTCAGCTCGCTCAGGACTCACGCGACCCACGTACCCTAAAACATGCGCGCCAATTTCCCCCCAAGGGTAACGACGCTTGGAACGAACTTCAACCAAAAGACCTGAATAACGAAACTTATTTTCTTCTAAAACAATCGCTTGGTCACGAGCGATATCTTCCGCGATGGTCACCGGAGCAAAAGAGGCAAGCTTTCTTTTTTGATAAAGACCCAAGAGCTTTTTTTTCTCAACTCCTAAGGTCTTTGAGAGAAAAGAAAATATCTTCTCCTGATCCTTGATCTCCTGAGGAACAACCATGACATCAAAAGAAACTTGGGTATCAGCTAAGACAATCCCATTGCGATCAAAAATCCGCCCACGATTAGGCTCCACGGGAACGACACGAATACAATTATGGATGCCCAAGCTTTCATAAAAAGACCCACGCACGATCTGAAGATGCCCCAGCCCAAGGACAAGGATGACAAAACAACAGATAATAATTATTTTAAGAATTTTAAGGCGCATTTTTTAAAATGGATAAAGGCAAAAGGACCAATAGCCGTAGTCCAGGTCAATTCAGGAAGAGCAACGACCCAGAGCACATCATTAAAATGAACTTCCGTAAAAAGAACCTGGATCAAATAAAGAATAAGAACGTTAAGCAAGCTCAACGTAAAAGCCAAGGCTAACTTCAACCACAAAGCTTCAAAACGAAAAACATATTTTTTAATCAGGATCACAAGATAGGATGACAAAATAAAAGCAAAAATATGCGCACCAAAAATACCAACAGCAAAGCTATCTTTCAAAAGCCCTGCGACAACCGCCGCCAAAAGGCCTTGGCGAACACCAAAATAAAGATTCACAAAAACAATAAAAAGAATCAAGAAGTTCGGCTTAAGCCAATGTCCAAACACATTCGCAATAACCGCTTCAGCAAGAAACAAAAGGATGCAACCTGAAAGGACCCAGAGAATCTTTTTCATCGTAGAGAATTGCTAACGGACGCTACCGTTATTCATGGCTTAAAACAACAAGAACTTCTTCAATCCGTGAAAGAGGCACCGCAGGCTTGATCACGCATTCAAACGTTGGACTCGTAAAACTTTCTTGAATGCTCACGATCCTGCCCACGCGCAAGCTTTCAGGAAAAAAAGAACTGATGCTTGAAGTAAGGACGTTATCCCCGACTTCAACATCGGCTGTCACCGGAAGATATTGCATGCGACAACTTCCACGCAACGTTCCCGACGCCAATCCTTGCTCCCGCGTACGCTCAATCACAGCTGCAACGCTAAAACGAGGATCAGTCAACAAAGTAACCTTAGAAAGCCGTTCTCCAGCTTCCGCTATTTTTCCCACAACACCTAAAGGTGTAATAACCGGCATCCCTTGCTTGATCCCCTGCCTTGCTCCTTTGTCAATAATAATCACAGCCGCCCAATTGGTTGGATCCCGCATAATAACCTTTGCAGCAACTGAAGCAAAAGAAGATCTTTTCTTAAAATCAAGAAGGTCACCAAGACGAGCATTTTCTTTGATCATTTGTTCTTGATCAAAAAGACGCTGTTTTAAAGGATTGATTTCCTTCTTTAGCTTTTCATACTCCGCATACGTTTGATGATAAAAAACAATCTTCTTTAATTCACGAAAAGGAAAAAGCATGGCTTGAACAGGCCAGGAGCTTGAAGCAACAATCTCAGCCTTAAAATGGACAAACGCATTTTGATTAAAAAAGAGAAAAACAAACGGAACAACAGCGATCAACAGGTAGGCTAAAGTTTTCTTCCATTTTCTAAACACATCAACTCACTCTCGCGATTAATACTCAAAACGAGCAGGAATGATCAGGCCGCGTCGATCTCGCGCTGACAAATTTAATGCCTGTCCCGTGCCTAAAACAACCGCTGTCAGGGGATCGTCAGCAATATGCACCGGAAGTCCTGTTTCTTCTGAAATGAGTTTATCAAGGCCTCTGAGCATCGCTCCGCCTCCAGCCATGACAATACCGCGATCAATCAAATCCGATGCCAATTCAGGAGGTGTGCGCTCAAGAGTAGTTTTCGTCGCTTCCACGATGGCTCGAACAGGCCCCTGAAGAGCTTCGCGAATCTCAACGGATGTAATACTAATTGTTTTTGGTAATCCTGAAATAAGATCTCGACCGCGAACATCCATCGAGAGCTCTTCATCCAAAGGATACGCTGAGCCAATACGGATCTTAATTTCCTCCGCTGTCCGTTCGCCAATCATCAAATTATAATTTTTACTTAAATAATCAACAATCGCATCGTCCATCTCATCGCCGGCAATGCGAATCGACTGAGCACAAACAATGCCCCCCAAAGACAACACGGCAAATTCTGTTGTTCCTCCACCGATATCAATAATCATGTTTCCTGCAGGATCCTCGATTGGAAGGCCCGCACCAATTGCCGCGGCCTTGGGCTCTTCAATCAAATCAACAGACCGGGCGCCAGCGCGCTCGGCAGAATCCTTCACAGCCCTTTTCTCAACTTCCGTAATACCTGAAGGAATAGCAATCATCATGGCTGGACGAACGAGAACACGACGATGCTGAGCCTTAACAATAAAATAATGAATCATAGCTTCCGTAATCTCAAAATTAGAAATAACGCCATCTTTCATCGGACGTACCGCCACAAGATGCCCCGGAGTTCGACCTAACATACGCTTGGCCTCCTCGCCAACCGCCCTGACTTCTCCAGTAACTTTATTCAAGGCCACAACCGAAGGCTCACAAAGCACAACCCCCTCACCCTTGATATAAACAAGCGTGGTGGCGGTTCCCAAATCGATGCCCATATCATTTGAAAAGAAACCTAAAATATAATTAAAAAAGCTTTTTCCTGTCTTCCAGATTTTTTCCCACATATTTGGCTCCTAGGTAGTAAATATATTTATAGAAATCATATCGGAAAACAAAAAACCTGTCAATGTTAAAGGTTTTTATCCTTTTTGGAGCTTAAAACCAATTGTACGAACATCTTCGATAAATTCCGGATAAGATTTTGCAACACATTGCATATCTTTAACCGTCACGCCGATTTTAAGGCCTAAAACCGTAAAGGCCATGGCCAAACGATGATCATGATGGGGATCAAGAACAACATTTTCACGATAAACCGCTTGGGGAAAAATGATTAGCTCATCTTTCTTTTCCTGAATCTTGGCTCCCACCTTGACAAGCTCCCGATGTAAATCGCTAATACGATCTGATTCTTTAACACGTGCGTGCGCAATATTACAAAGCCGTACAGGGCCTTTGGCAAAAAGGCCTAAGACCGCCATAATCGGAACAAGATCGGGGCAATCCTTCAAAGAAAAGCTTCCACCCCTTAAAGAATACGGCCCATAGATCTTTAATGATTGTTTTGTCTTCTCAATCTTAACACCCATCTGTTTTAAAAATTTAAGAATCTGTCCGTCTGCCTGAACAAGCGTGTCATCAAAAGATCCTTTAAAAATAAGACGCGCTGAAATCAAGGCTCCCGCAGCTAATAAAAACGCAGCAAGCCCATAATCCGAGGGAACAGTAAAGCACTTTAACCCTTTGAAAACTTGACGCCCCTTGATAAAGTAAAGCGCATCCGAACGCCGGCTAATCGCAATACCAGCTCTTTTCAAAATCTCAAGTGTCATACAAACATACGGTCTTGAAACAATTGTTTTTCCTGAAATCCTTAAGCGTGTATCTTCTTCAAGCAAGGGACAAGCCATGAGCAGCGCTGAAATAAACTGAGAACTTAACGACCCATCGATGGTAACATCGCCCCCCCGTAAAGCACCCTTGGTTAATCGAATCGGAATCGTTTCTTGGAAACCCTTACCACGAACTTCTTTTCCCATCGCACGTAACGTTTGGGTTAAAAATCGATTCGGACGAAAACGCAATGTTCCCTCACCTAAAACCAAACTTGAAGATTCTCTTAGCGCCAAGAGAGGAAGAAGAAAACGTAAAACTGTTCCTGATTCTCCAACATGAACTTTGATCGTATCCTGACTTAACTGACGATTAGCACAAATCGTCAAGGTCTTCCGATCAGAAGAAAAAGAAAGTTTCGCGCGTAGGGCTCGAGCAGCCTTAAGAGCCTGTTGAACATCTTTACAGTGTGAAAGATTGGAAATGATTGATTGCCCTCCGCAAGCGGCAATCAGAACAGAACGAATAGAATACGATTTGGAAGAAGGAAGTCTCAGGATCCCTTTTAATGAAGGCGTAGGACAAACAACGAGCCTCATTTCTTGATGATCACTCGATCGCTGACGCGAAGTTTACTCCCGACCAGAGGAGGCAAAAGATCAGCCACGGACATAATATTCTGAACACGCACCACTTTCCCCTCGCCCAACAAAGTTTCATCGCGATAAAACTCAACAATGGTATTTTCAACCATCCCGTTTAAAGATCCTAGATCAAGAATAACAAAATTATTTTCTACATTTACTTTAAGAATTTGTCCGACACCATTAGAAACTTCAACACCTGGTTCAACAGGTGTCACAACAATTTTATCCAAGTTTACAGCTGCTGCCGAGGACAACTGAGCTTCTAAATCCTTGAGTTTTGTCTGGGCCTCTTCAAAATTGGCCGCCATCTGCGCTCTTAAATCTTTGGCTGCCGATAATTCATTTTCTAAAAATGTATTTTTCTCGCGCAGGCCAATCACTTCATCCTGAAAACTCTTTCGCTCAGCATTGACAGCATCAACTTGAGTTTTAAGCGTTATATTTTCATTCTTAATTTCTTCACGTAAACCCTTTTCAAGCTCCAAATCATCTAAAAGCTCGCTAATTTTATCATCTTGATCTTTAATTTTATTATTTAAAACAGTTATTTCCTCTTGAGCCGCCTTGAGCTCTCCTTGAATTTTCTCGCGGCTTTTCTCTGAAACAACAAGTTTTTGTTCTGTTGCTGCACGTATTTCACGCTCTTTGATAAGAAAAAAAGTCACAATCGCTGTCAATGACAAAAGCAAAAGAAAGAAAACGATAATAAATACCGTTAATGTTTTTCCTGATCGACTCATAGATAACTCCTTGTTAACGCTTAATTCCTCAATAATTAAGACTATTATAAATTAAAGTATAGTGAAGTAAAGAGGATATTAAAAAAAATCAAGATCGCTTTGCGAATAGCTTAAGAATTCAACTGGGGTGGGTGAAGAAAACTCAACCTTCCTTTTCGTTGAGGGATGTTCAAAAGAAAGGGTTTTCGCATGGAGCGCAAGGCGAGCAAACGAAAAAACCTTTCCATATTTCTCATCGCCTAGAATAGGATGCCCCAGATGTGCCATGTGGACACGTAACTGATGGGTCCTGCCGGTCTTGGGCGTCAACAAAACTAAGGACGCCCCGGCAAACCTCTTTAAAACTTTATAAAATGTTTGAGCGCTTTTGGTCCCGTATGCCAGAACCGAACGTTTCTGTCGATGGTGCGGATCTTGACCCAAAGGGGCATCAATGACCCCTTCGTCAAACTGGACATCCCCTTCAACAAGCGCCACGTAGCATTTCTGCACCGTTCGCTTCTCAAATTGTCTCGCCAACAAGGCATGCGCCTTATTATTTTTGGCAATAACCATCAGCCCAGAAGTATCTTTATCAAGGCGATGTACAATCCCGGGCCGCGACGCATCGTTCAAACTCGAGAGTTCTTTACAATGATATAAAAGCGCATTGGCTAAAGTCCCCGAGGGACACCCTGCCCCGGGATGAACAGTCATCCCTGCAGACTTGTTAATAATCGCCAAATCAGCATCTTCATAAAAAATATCTAAAGGAATCTTCTCCGCCCTGATGCCATCGGAAAGCGAAAACTCAAGAACAACCTCAATCTGATCGCTCAAGGCTAACGTATAATGACTTTTGACACTCTTGCCATTAACACGAACAGACCCCTCCTTAATCAGTCGTTGGACAAAGGCGCGCGACGGACAATCAGCAATACGCTTCGCAAGAAAAACGTCTAAACGCTCATCGACACCGTCTTGCTCGACGCAAAAGGTAAATGTCTCCATAAAGGGCTACCGCGATCATCACAAGATTAATAATTTGAAAGATACCTAAACCAAAAAAGAAAGGGTTATAATCGGCCCGCAAGAATTGAACGCCAAAACGTTCCAGTGAAGCAAATATAAAATACCAAGTAAAAACGCGCCCATCAACTTTGTTCCGCGATTGGAAAAATTTTAAAATAAAGAAAATGATCAGCAAATTCAGCGCAGAATAAAGTTGTGTAGGATGCAAACGCGCCTGATGAACAGGAAAATAAAGACCATGAACCCATTCCTTGCCCTGACAGCATCCGTTGAAAAAACAACCCACCCTCCCTAAAGCCTGCCCCAAGGCGGCATAAGGAATAACAAAATCCAACGTTTTTAAAAGTGGCATTTTTTTATGACGAATAAATGCAACAGCTGCCAACGTTGACCCAACAAGCCCACCCTGCCAAGCCAAACCTCCCTGATTAATCAAAATAATTTCCATGGGATTTTTCATAAAATAGGTCCAGTGCAGAACAATAAAGAAAAATCGACTTCCAGCAACGCCGGAAAGGACGATCCAAAAAATAAGATCAAAAATCACATCCCCATTCAAATGATTTTTTTTCGCTTCACGTTGCAACAATAAAGCGCAAACAACAGCCGCTAAGGCCATCATAGCGCCATACGAATAAACGGTTAGGAAGCCTATTTTGCAGATGATGGGATGCATGTTAAAATCAAAATGAAAGCACCGATAGTGATTGCACTATCAGCAACATTAAACACCGGCCAAATACGAAAATCGATAAAATCAACAACATAGCCAAATTGTAAACGATCAACAAAGTTGCCCAAGGCCCCGCCAATAATAAGTGAAAAGCCAAGCCGCGATACACGCGTGAGAGCTTGAGCCCTTGCTTGTTTATATAAAAGCCAGCTAAAAACACAAATTGCGATAAGAGAAAAACCTAAAAAGAAGATTCCTTGATTCTTAAAAAGACCAAAGGCAATCCCGGTATTATGGACAAGGGTAAGATGAAAGATATTGCGAATCACGGGGATGGATTCCCCTAAAGAGAGCAAGTGGATGAAAAACAACTTGGACAGTTGATCAAGAAAGACAACAAGAAAAATGCTAGCGCCTGAAATCAGAAAGTTTTCTTGAAATGTTCTCATGATAAAAGTTCTAGGATCTCTGCCGCTGGCGTGACGATAAATTTACTTTTCTAATTTTTCCTGACACTTCAAACAATTAGCGACATACGGGAGAGCTTCGAGACGCGCCGATGAAATTTCACAACCACATTCTTCACAAAGACCAAACTGACCAGCCTCAATACGCTTTAACGACTTCTCAATTTTTTCTAAAAGCTCGCGGTTGTTCGAAGCAAGTCCAAGAGAAAACTCTCGATCATACATATCCGTGGCAACATCGGCTAAGTGCATCACGTGACCGGAAACATCTCCGGAATCACTGCGCTCAGAGGGTGAGGCATGATCCGAAATCTGTTTAATATCGGTCACAATTTTTTCTTTAAGGGCAACAAGGATCGCTTGATATTTGGCAATTTTTTTCTTATCCATTTTACCTTTTGTCATTCGTTTGCTCCTTTAAATGATTACTATGCCACAACCTTACCTGATTTCAACAAAAACTATTGATTTCTTTTAATCTCCTGGACAATCGGAGCACATCGCGCGCAAAGCTCCGGATATGCGCTATCCATCCCAATAGACAAGCTATAATTCCAACAACGTGAACATTTTGTCCCGCTCGCCTTTGTGACGCTGATTGTTGTTTTCGAAAAATCTACGCTCAGACCTTGCTCAACGCAAGCAACTTTCTTGACCGTCACCTGCGAAACAATAAAAGCAGCTTTCAAAACGTTGTCATCAAAGACGTGCAAGCGCTGAAAATCCTGATCGCTGGCTGTTTCAATCACGACCTGAGCCTCAAGCGAACTACCAATGGCACCTATTTGCCGTTGCTCTTCGAGCGCCTTCAAAACATGCGGACGAAAAGCAACCAACAGAAAACGATATTGATCGGCCAGGTCTTGATGATACCAAGACGACGGCGTCGGCTGCCATTCCAAAAGATGGACATTCACTCTTTTTTGAAGCTCTTGCGTCTTTGGCATCGCTTCAAAAACTTCCTGGGAAGTAAATGTTAGGATGGGCGCTGTGAGACGTACCATCGTATCCAACAAATCACAAAGAACAGTCTGGGCGCTTAAGCGCTCTGTTGATTTCGGCGCGAAAGTATACAGCCGATCTTTAAGGATGTCAAGATAAATGCCTGACAATGTCTCATTGCAAAAGGCATACAACGTCTTATAAACCTCAAGAAAATTGTAAGCTTGATAATGCGCCTCAACAGAGGCCTTCATCGTCGCTAATTCATGTAAAGCCCACTGATCAATCGCGCAGAGTTTGTCGCAAGAAGCGCGATCCTTGTCCGGATCAAAATCGGACACATTACTCAAAATAAATCGAAATGTATTGCGGATCTTACGATACGCATCAACAAGGCGATCAAGAATTTCTTTAGAAATACGAATATCGTCGTTGTAGTTGCTGGCCGCAACCCACAACCGCAAGAAATCCGCGCCGTAATTCTTTATAATATCTTGCGGAGAAACAACATTGCCTAAGGACTTCGACATCTTTCGGCCTTGGCCATCGACCACAAATCCATGCGTCAACACAGCTTTAAATGGCGGCTTGCCTTCCATAGCCACAGCAGGAATCAAAGATGATTGGAACCAGCCGCGATGCTGGTCGGATCCTTCCAAATATAAATCCACGGGAAGTTCGTGTCCCATCATCCCCTTCACAACCGCTTGATGGCTCACCCCAGAATCAAACCACACATCCAAAATATCCTCAGCTTTTTCAAAATCGTGCTTTTTGCAATCCGGACAAACAAAGCCCTGAGGAATGAGCGCTTCCACATCACGCTTAAACCAGGCATCCGTCCCTTCACTTTTAACAATCGTGGCAAAATGATCAACAACTTCCGTAAAAAGTTTCTGCTCGCCGCTACACCCATGACAAATAAGCGCAGGAATCGGAACACCCCAATAGCGCTGACGCGAAAGACACCAGTCCGGCCGAGTCTTAACCATGCCCGCAATGCGTTCTTTTCCGGCTTCAGGAATCCAACGCACCTTTTCTTCAACAGCATTCAACAGTGCTTGACGCAAATCACAATGATCGATCTTCACAAACCATTGCCTTGTTGCGCGAAAGATCACCGGTTTCTTACAACGCCAACAATGCGGATAAGAATGATCAATGTTTTCCTGAGCGAGCAAAACACCCTGTGCGCTTAGCTTAGCAATTATCGCATCGTTAGCTTTGAACACATGCTGGCCTGCAAATTCCCCTGCCTCATCGGTGAAAATTCCACGCGCATCCACAGGCACAACTACATCAAGCTTAAATTTTAAACCCGTTTCAAAATCTTCCTGGCCATGGCCCGGAGCGGTATGAACGAGTCCTGTCCCATCTTCTCGAGTGACGTAATCAACGCATACAACCGGACAATGGTGACGTGAGCCAAAGGGATGATGATAAACAACCTGCCTTAGATCCTCACCAAGACATTCTTTTAAGATTTTAAAATCTGCGATACCGCCTTTTAACAGCACAGCCTGCGCCAGGGTCTTTTCAAGAACAAGGATCTCATGACCTGTGTCGACAAAAAGATACGTATAACTTGGATGAACCGCGACCGCGACATTGGCCAAAAGCGTCCAAGGCGTTGTGGTCCACACCAGCAAAGAAATTTTCTTACCCTTAAAATCATGTTTCAAGGCTTCCGGATTTTCCACCTTAAATTTGACATACACCGATGGGGAAACATGATTTTCATACTCTACCTCAGCCTCGGCCAAGGCGGTCTCACAGCTCGCGCACCAATTAACAGGCTTTAATCCACGATATAGATACCCTTGACTGTTTAAATCTGCAAGCGATTTTAAGATCCAATATTCGTAAGACGGATCAAGGGTCAAATATGGATGGTCCCATTCCCCAAAAACACCCAAGCGCTTGAACTGTTCACGCTGAAGATCAACATATTTTAACGCATACGCATGGGCCTGCTCACGAAAACTCACGCGCTCCACTTTTGATTTATGGGTCTTAAGCTCTTTTAAAAGTTGATGCTCAATGGGAAGGCCATGGCAGTCCCACCCAGGGACATAAAGACTGTCAAAGCTCTGCATAGTTTTCACTTTGACAATCATGTCTTTGAGAATTTTATTTAAGGCATGGCCGATATGAATATTGCCGTTGGCATAAGGCGGCCCGTCATGCAAAACAAACGTGGGCTTGCCTTGAGACTTTTCGCGAATTGCCTTGTATAATCCGCTTTTTTCCCAATGCTCTAAAAGCTTTGGCTCCTTTTGAGCCAAATCAGCCTTCATAGAAAAAGAGGTCTTAGGAAGATTGAGAGTATCTTGATAATTCATGCTATTGAATGTATTTACCTATAATGATTTTGAGATCTTTTTTTATTTTCGCTGGAATCTTGTCTTTCTGCGTCACGATCGCACAGGCCAGCGCACGCTCCGCATCAAAGGCATCAACGCTGGCAACCTGAGGAATAGCTTTTTTAAGAATCTTTTTTGCATTCTCAACATTTTTCGTCAAGTACGCAATAATCATCTCCATGGTCACGCTTTCATGGGTTGCATGCCAGCAATCATAATCTGTAATCGCGGCGAGCGTCGCATAGGCTATTTCAGCCTCGCGCGCAAGTTTGGCCTCGGTAGCATTGGTCATGCCGATAATGTCCATATGCCAGCTTCGATAAAGCAAGGACTCCGCTTTAGTAGAAAATTGTGGGCCTTCCATATTAAGGTAAGTTCCACCACGATGAACCGGAATATTTAACACCTTAGCGCTACGATAAAGAATGTCGGAAATTTTAGAACACACCGGCGCAGCCAACCCGACATGCGCGACAACACCATTACTAAAGAATGTGGATTGGCGCTTCATCGTGCGGTCCACAAACTGATCAGGAATGACAAAATCCATGGGTTTCAATTCTTCTTTCAAACTTCCGCACGCCGAAACAGACATAATCGCGCTCACGCCAAGTTTTTTCATACCATAAATATTCGCGCGATAATTGATTTCGCTAGGCGACACGCGATGTCCTCGACCATGCCGCGGCAAGAACACAACCTTCACACCCTCCAGAACACCACAATGATAACAATCCGAAGGTTTGCCAAACGGTGTCAAAACTTTGACTTCTTTTAAATTTTTAATACCATCAATATCATAGAGGCCACTTCCACCAATAATGCCTACTATTCTCATAACATTATCTCCTGGATAATTGTTGTGCACGCACAACAGCTGCCTTTAACGCTTTGTCAAAGATGCGACCCATGCTCTGTTTTATAAAAACATCCATGGCGGCTTGGGTTGTCCCACCTTTTGATGTTACTTTCTCGCGTAAAACTTTTGGGTCTTGCTTTTTTGTCTTCAGAAGATGAAGACTACCCAAGAATGTTTCCACAACCAAATCCGTTGCCATGTTCTCACTCAAGCCAATCTTTTGGGCCGCGGCAATCATCTGCTCCATGAGAAAATAAACATACCCTGGACCGCTTCCCGAAGTTGCGGTAATCGCGTTCATCAAATTTTCTTTAACAACCATGGTTGTACCAACACAATCAAATATCTGGCACACTATAGCGACATCACCTGCGCATGCATATCGGCCTTTCGTCACCGCAGTCACGGCTTGACCAACCAAGGCAGGAAGATTGGGCATGACTCTCACAACTTTTATGCCTCGGCCAAGACGCTGCTCGACATATGTTGTCGTGATACCTGCTGCCATAGAAATCACAAGATACTTAGGAGTCCTGAAACTTTTGAGTGCTGCTAAAATCTCATCAACATCCTGCGGCTTCACAGCCAAAAGCAGAACGGAGCACTCTTGGACAACGACAGCCAAATCACGTGTTTTGATTTTATACTGACGCTGCAAATATTCTTGCCGCGCTATACTTTTTTCAGCCACATAAAGATTGAAATGGCCGCGACAGCCTAAGAGAATAGCTTCTCCCATGTTTCCGCAGCCAATCATACCAACTTTTCTTACCATCCTCTTTCCTTTTTTAGAAATTCTTCAACCACTATCACGCATAAAAATACTTCGCCCTATGCGTATCATATTCGAACCCTCTTCGAGCGCTATCGCGTAATCATCACTCATCCCCATGGATAAATAACGCATCCGAATTTTATCATACGAAGAAAATTCTTGCTGCGTTTTTATGAAAATATCACGCAAGCGCTTAAAACTATCACGAATCCTTACCTGATCCTCCGTCAAAGGCCCAATCGTCATGAGTCCTTGGACATTAATAGCTTTTAAATCAGCCATTTCCTTTAAAAAATCTGCAACTTGATCTGGCGCAATACCAAATTTTTGCTCTTCACCCGAAGTGTTGACCTGCACAAGAATGTCCACACAACGACCAATCTTTATGCCCTGAGTATCAATTTCTTTGGCTAATCTTAGGGAATCCACAGACTGAATCACGTCAAATAGCTCAACAGCTGACTTCACCTTATTGGTCTGCAAATGACCGATCATGTGCTTAGTCACACCGACAAGGCCTGCATATTTGACAATCGCCTGCTGAAGCCTATTTTCTGCGATATGCGCTATTCCTGCCCCAACAGCCTCATCGATGCTTGCCCGATCGCTATACTTTGTGACGCCGATAATAATAATCTCTTGGGGGTCTTTTTTAATACGCTGACAAATATCAGAAATAGACGCTTTAAGTCGAGCAATATTCTCGGAAATCATTGCCCTAAAGTATCACAAAAGAAATTACTCGTCAAACACTAATCAAAAGAAACAGCGGAAAAAGTCAAGAAAGCAAGAAGTCTTGGATCGAAAAAAGGGGCGGGCTAGTTACTAGCCCGCCCCTCACCACACACTCCTTTTCACTCCTTTCTAAATTCTATTTTTATTCAATCTATTTCCCCAATTTCCCTTTCGCCGGCACAGTAAAAGATTTCTGGACAGAAAAGGTCGAGCCCATGAGCCCTGGGTCAATCGCTTGAACTTTCCAATAATAAGTTGCGCCATCTTGCAGACCAGACAAAATCCAGTAATTAAGAGGTTCTAGTTTGTGCACGACAGGGCCTAAAGCAGATACTGTTCTTTTGCCATTTAAAGAGCCATTAACAATAGACATCGGCCCAACAACATCACATGAGACAGGATTTGTTCCAACGCAAAGGTTATAACTAAGCCCTTGAAAATTGGTTTGCACATCAAACCCCTGGCTCCATTTAAGCAAGGCCATATGAAGCAATGGATAAATCGCCTGCTCAAGTTGTGCAGGCGGTTGGGGAGGTGTATTCGCGGTCAAACGAAGATTTTTATAAACATTACAAATCGTGCCAGTTGAGTCCAGCATCCCGGTCGATGCCAGATCAAGCTTCCCGTCGTTATTGTAGTCGCCCCAGCTCAAAGTCCCCACCGAAACTCCGGGCAGATTTGTACCAATGTCCTCAAAAGAACCACTACCTTTATTTTTATATACTTTACAGATGCGACCATTCGCGCTCAACCCTGAGACTGCCAAATCTATCTTTCCATCATTATTATAATCACCAGACGAAAGTGAAGCCTGACGAACACCCGGCAATGCGGCATACAAGCTAAAATTGCCGTTCTTCCCATTTTTATAAATTCTCAAAGTCTTGCCAATAACGGACCCACCACCATTATTCGCATTGTTTCCGGCTATGGCTAAATCTAAATCACCGTCATTATTAAAATCTGCCCATACAACTGCACCCTCCTCAACCCCGATAAAATTCGTGCCAGAAAGCTCGCTAAAAAGTTTATTTTGACTATTATAGTTAAAGATCTTAGTGACATCCGTATATGTCCATGTATTCCATGGCCAATTATTCTTAAAATGGTTATATCGACCAGTAACAGCTAAATCCAGGTCGCCATCTCGATCGTAATCACCCCAAGCAAGACTACCCCAAGCAATGCCGCCACAATGCACTCCTGCATTAAGCAATTGGGAGTGAAGCTCAAAAGTCCCTTTGTTGTTTCTGAAAACCTTGAGAAAAAATTTATTCTTATTGGGGCCGTCCTTCATTTCACCAGCGATCGCCACATCGACCCAACCATCATGATCAAAATCACCAACAGCAAGCGTACTGTTAAAAAGCCCTCCGTCATAAATTCTAAAGAAATCAGACTGAACGTCCACAAATAAACCGTTTCCAGTATTTTTCCTTAATCTTGCACAATAATGATTTTGATACGGCGAAGGCCCGTCATCACCCGTCATGATCACATCTAAATTGCCGTCATTATTGTAATCGAGGCATGCGATTTTGCCTCGGACAAGAACGTCCCCAGTAATTATATGATCAAGCGTAAATGACGTCTGAACAGCCGTACTTTTATTATAATAAATGGTCCAGAATTTATCAGATTGCCCTTCTTGTCCTATAACCGTCAGATCAAGCCTTCCATCGTTATCAAAATCACCCCAATCAACAGATGCATCTTTGACCCCCAAAAGAGTAGCACTTTCGATAAGTGAAGTGACGGCATAATTTTGGTTAGTTTTATTTCCGCCGGAACTCGAATAAGTGCGCATGCTCGGATTAAAAAAATATCCCTCCTTCGCGGGAACGACCATAAAACTGGCAAATGTTGTTGATATCGCAAGCGAATAAAATCCATACTGGCTACTTGTCGTTTGTGCAATAATATTACCAGTGCTATCCTTAGCCTTCATAGTTACGCCTGATAGAGGATCATTGCCATCTTTAATATATCCTGAAATAGCAATGGTTCCGTCGATAGGATCTTTTTGCGCGCTCGCCAAAGAACAGACGCCCCCGGTCAAAATAGCGAACGCGGCAACAACGCATAGAATCTTTGTAGCGTGCTTTAACATATGACATAGTCCTTTCTTTTTATGGTGGGGAAAAACATTAAGCCAAATGCGTATCAGCGGATATCATCGGCCGAATATCAATGCGCAACGAGTGACAAAAATCCACTCTCAAAAGAGTTCCCTCTTGAATAAGATAGGATGCCCCCTTCACGCGAAGAGAAAACTTTTCAATCTTTTCTTTAGAATCATAGCTTTTGCAAATATGATACTCAGGCTTGGACAAGTCTCGGACCTGAGATCCTGCAGCCGTGACAATATAAACGATTGATTTCTGCGAAGAGATCAGGTAGCCTTCTTTTTGCGTCTTCTCAACAAGCGATATCACCTTGCGTCGCTTGGCTGTTGACGTTAGATTTTTAAAAGCTATTTCTCGCATCGCTTTCCTTTCTGTTGGCCAAGCCGCCTAAGGGTATTCATGGGTACCCTCAGGCGCTTAGCCGTGCTCCTCCATGGCTGGTGGAGACTATCAAAACAATTGCTTCTCAAAAATCCGCTCCCAACTTCTTATCTACTGAAAGTATAGCATCGCCTTTTGGCAAAAAGAGGCATTCTAGGAACATGCAAGAAAACGCTTCCCTCTAAGAAGCCATAAGACTTACTCTCCGACGAGGAAATGAATAGAACATAAAAAATCACTAAGAAAATAGTCGAAAATAACCGGAGAAAATCTGAGAAAAAGAGGCGGGGTGTCAAAATCTGAAAAAGAAAGCGCTTCCTTTAAATAAACACGTGATTTATGAAACGATCGTAACCACAAGTCACAGGTGCGAATGTATCCAAAAAACAAGAATGTTTTCTAAGCTTCTCTCAAAGATACGTTAGCAATCGCTTGCGGGCGCAAGGACCCCCCACCTACTTACACGGCAGGCAGGCCATGACAAAGAATAAAAAATCAGATACTAAAGATTTATGCGGTTTTACGAAAAGGAAAGCGAACGCGGGATTCTCGACCCTGAAGAAGCCTGTGGATATTAGGACGATGACGCCAGACAACCAAAGCGCAGAAAAGAACACCCAAGATCACAAGCTCTAAAGGCTGAACGAAAAGAACGGTCAAAAACGGAAGGAAAAAAACAGCCACGATAGAAGCCAAGGAAACATAACCAAAACCCACAAATACACCTAGCCAAATCAGAACACATAAGACAACGATAAGCCGCATGGAAGCAATCGTCATCGTAAGGCCGATCAAAACTCCCAGGCTTGTAGCAACTCCTTTGCCTCCCTTAAACTTCAGAAAAATCGTCCAATTATGACCGCAAACAACAGCAAGACCAAAAAGGATAAAATAGATAATAGGCTGCAGCCCCAAAATAAAAGGAATCGCCACAACCGCAAGCACACCTTTCAAAATATCGATAAAAAGAACAATGACCCCCGGCCCCTTACCCAAAACACGAAACACATTGGTTGCGCCAACATTTTTTGATCCATGCTCGCGAATATCGATGCCCTTGCACCATCGTCCGGCAAGATAGGCCGTTGGAATAGCACCCAGAAAATATGCTAAAAAAAGCCCCCCAACGATTTTAATGAGAAGAAGCATTGAGCACCTTAATACCTGCTCGAAGATAATCTAATCCGGAAGCAAGCGAAAGCACACCAACAACAAACCAAAGCCAAGGAAAAAACGGTAAATGCAACAGCACCGCCACAATGGAAACGACTTGAAAAAAAGCAGTCGCCCTCCCAATCCGAGAAGGGGCAACGTCAATGCTCCCGCGCGTCAAGTAAATGCCGGCACCTGCGATCAACAAAATAGCATCCCGGCTAATCACGATCAAAAGGATCCACAGCGGAACCTCGATGGCAGCAGTAATTTCTTGAACATGATAAAGACAAATAAATGCGCTCATCAAAAGAAATTTATCAGCTAAGGGATCGAGAATCGCACCAATCTTTGTTTTCTGATGATACGCCCGCGCCACATAACCGTCAATCACATCAGTACAAATCGCAAGCAAAAAAATCCCTAACGCCACATAACGTAAATAATCCGCATCAAGATGATAATACACAATTGATGAAATGAAAAACGGAACGGACAGCATTCTGATGAGTGTCATCATGTTAGCAATATTAAGAGGCATAGCACTATTCCAATTCTTTCAGTTGAGCTCCATCAAATGGACATTGCACGATACTGGGACTAAATCTTCGCCCACACACAGGACAATATTTAACCCGTATCGGACTTTGCGAAACCGCTCCAGCGACCGACTCAATGGCGCGACGCACATCTTGGGGTGTTTCGCTCTTACCCGAAGCACCTTCACCTTGCTTTTGATAAGGCATGGTCGATTGGCACCCCAGCAAAAAAATACATAATAAAATAACAAGAATCTTAATCATTGAATCATCCGGATACGATGAAGGGGCCAATAAATAACTTCCGCCTTGCCAATTAAATAATACTCAGGAACAAATCCCCAAAAACGACTATCCATACTTGAGGCACTATTATCACCTAAAACAAAATAATAGCCTTCAGGCACTTTGACGGCCTGTCCTTTAACCCCATACTCCCCGCGATTATAATAATACTGATTAAGAATTTTTCGATCTTCAATCTTCTTCCCATTAACATAAATGCCACCATCACGAATGACAACAGTCTCACCTGGAAACGCAATCAGACGCTTAATAAAATCGCGCTTAGGGTCCTCCGGATATCGAAAAACAATGATATCGCCACGCTCAGGCTTGCCATAACCAGGTAGGCGCCAATGCGTCCAAGGGACTTGAGGGCCATATTTAACTTTATTCACAAGAATGCGATCTCCCTCAAGAAGCGTCGTGCGCATAGATCCGGTGGGGATTTTAAAGGCCTGAATCCCAAAGGTACGAATAACCATCGCTAAAATAAATGCAACGAGAATCGATTCGATCCATTCACGGGCCACAGCATTTTTCTCAAAATATTGTTTCCACATCATATTTTTAACACCGCTAAAAAAGCCTCTTGAGGAATTTCAACCTGGCCAATTTGTTTGAGACGCTTCTTTCCTTCCTTTTGTTTTTCCCACAGTTTACGCTTGCGCGAAATATCCCCACCATAGCATTTCGCCGTTACATTTTTACCAACAGACTTCACGCGTGCGCTTGAAATAATCCGTCCATTGCATGACGCCTGGATCCTAACTTCAAAAAGTTGCTGAGGAATAAGTTCTTTGAGTTTGGAAACAAGGCTTAAACCTTTTTCATACGAACGCTCTTTATGCACAAGACATGAAAAAGCATCACAAATTTTATCATTGATCAGAATGTCGAGCTTCACGATCTCGGTAGCAAAAAAACCTTTAAATTCATAGTCAATCGAACCATACCCCCTCGTCGCGGACTTGACACAATCGTTAAAATCCACAATCACTTCCGAAAGCGGAATATCGAAAACCACCTTCATGCGATCTGAAACATACGTGCTTTCTTGATAAATGCCACGCTTAGATTTGGCCAAATCCATGATCGCATCCATCATCGTCACTGGCGAAAAAATAGCCACGGACAGGTAAGGCTCCTCAATTTTGGCAATTGAGGTCCAATCCGGCAAAGCCATCGGGCTTTCAATCTCGAGGACTTCATTGTTACGAAGCACAACGCGATAGCTGACGTTGGGGGTGGTCAAAATCAGATTAAGGTTGTATTCACGTTGAAGACGCTCTTGAACAATTTCCATATGCAAAAGGCCTAAAAAGCCACACCGATAGCCATGGCCAAACGATTGTGAGGATTCAGGCTCATAAACAAAACTGGGATCATTTAAATGCAACTTTCCCATCGCCTCACGCAGAGGAATAAAATCTTTGGCGTTCTCTGGATAAACCCCTGCAAAGACAAGCGGCTTAAGCTGCCGATACCCTGCCAAGGCCTGCGTCGTGGGATTGGCCATGTCCGTGATCGTGTCACCAACGCTCACTTCACGCGGCTCACGAATGTTGCAAGTAATATATCCAACCTCACCGCTGGTGAGCTCACGTACACGTTCTGCTTCGGGCTTAAACACACCAATCTCTTCAATCGTAAATTCCTTGTTACCGTGCATCATCTTAATACGCATGTTTTCTTTCAAAACCCCATTAACCACGCGCACATACACGATCACACCTTTATAATTATCATATTTTGAATCAAAAATAAGAGCCTGCGTTGGGGCCGCGTCTTCCCCTTCCGGCGCTGGAATAAACGCAACGATCTTTTCTAAAACATCTTTGATCCCCAGTCCCGCTTTGGCCGAGGCAAAGATCATATCTTTTTCTTTAAAACTAAAAATGTCCTTGAGCTCTGTTTTCACAATATTCAAATCAATATTTGCGATGTCAATTTTATTGACCACCGGAATAATTTCCAAATTATTTTCAACGGCCAAATAATAGTTACCAATCGTCTGCGACTCAACACCCTGGGAGGCGTCCACAACAAGCAAGGCCCCTTCGCAGGCCTTCAGTGATTTCTCCACCTCATAGGTAAAATCAACGTGCCCAGGAGTATCAATTAAATTAAGAATATATTCTTTCCCATCATTGGCTTTGTAAGTTAAGCGCACAGCCGAGGCTTTAATCGTAATACCACGCTCGCGTTCCAAATCCATATCATCAAGGGCTTGATTTTGAAACTTACGCTCGTCAATCGCACCGGTATGCAGCATCAGGCGATCCGCCAGAGTTGACTTGCCATGGTCGATATGTGCAATAATAGAAAAATTTCGAATCAGGGATTTATTCATGGCGTTCAATACGATCAATAATCGCTTGGACAACTTCAGGGATAGACATGAGAGTTGAGTCAATCACGATGGCATCATCGGCTTTTTTAAGCGGTCCAACTTTTCGTGTAAAATCTTTGGTGTCGCGCTCCTGGAGATCATTCTGAACATGGACAGCCTCAACAAGGCCTCCCTTGGCTTGCATTTCTTTCACGCGACGTTTGGCGCGTTCTTCAAAATTAGCATCCAGATAAAATTTGCGATACGCACAAGGAAAAACAACCGTTCCAATGTCCCGACCTTCCGCCACAACATTAGATTGCTCTCCAATCAGACGCTGTCGCTCGACCATAACCTCGCGAACACCAGCAAGCCGGGCAATATGAAAAGTGTTGTTGGTGACCTCCGGGGTGCGAATGTCCTCAGTAACATCATCCCCATCTAACAAAACCTTAAGACAATGCGATTCGCTCATCTGAAGATCGATATTTGTTTTGCGCGCAAGATCAACAAGCTGCGGCTCGTCATTTAAATCAACACGGTTACGCAACGCCTTTAAGGTGAGCGAGCGATACATCGCACCGGTGTCCAAATACACAAAACCTAGCCGCTTGGCGACTTCCTTGGCAACAGTGCTTTTGCCAGCCCCCGCAGGCCCATCAATGGCAATAACCACAGGCTTCTTCATGTTATTTTTCGAGAGTATCTCTTTTATCCTTGGCACGCTTAAAGGCCTCGGTAAGCGTTCCTTCGTCTCTGGCGGTAATGGCCTTACGATACGTCGATAAAACCCTGATAACCTCATCAAGACTCTTTAAAATATTCTTGGAATTCTGCATACACACATCATTCCATAATTGCGGACTCGAAGAGGCAATCCGCGTTGTATCTTTAAGCCCACTGGCGCCATAGGTTATAAAATCCGCAGGAATCGCATCGATCAACCCATAGGCCAAAATATGGGGAACATGACTTGTAAAAGCCAGAATCGAATCATGCTCATCAGGAGAAACGGTTTTAAGCGTGCAACCGATCCTGGTCCACACCTCAGAGACTTTTTCCAAGGCATCTTTATTGGTTTTCTCCGTTGGGGTCAAAAGACAAAAACTTTGCGCAAACAACCCTGCATCGCTAAACTCAACACCTTTCTTTTCTGACCCGGCCAAAGGATGACCGCCCACAAAAAAAACATGCCCTGGCAAGTGTTTTTGCGCCGCAGAAACAATACTCGTCTTGGTACTCCCCACGTCGGTCACGATACATCCACGCTTTAAGCGGCCTCCAAGGCTTACCAAAAGCGAAAGAATCGTTTGAATGGGCGTTGCGAGAATGACAAGGTCAGCATTTTCAACAGCCTTAACCACATCGCTTGTCCCATGATCAATGATTTTGTTCTTCAAGGCAAAATGAAGCGCGGCCTGCCGCCTTGAAACACCAACAACTTCTCGCGCCAAATGATTTTTCTTAAGCGCAAGGGCGATCGAGCCGCCCAAAAGCCCTATCCCGACAACAGTGGCTTTGCGAAACGTCAACGGTGGTCGTCGTAATCGCATATTAAACATCCCTTGAAATCGCAAGAGCGATCTTCTTTAATTCTTTAACTAAATTTCCAAATTTCTTAGGAACCAAAGACTGAACACCATCCGACATAGCATCTTCGGGTTGTTCATGAACCTCAATCATAAGCCCATCAGCGCCCGCAGCCACGCCGGCTTTCGCCGCAGAACCTACAAGCCCCCAACGGCCTGTGCCATGGCTTGGATCAATAACAACCGGCAGATGAGAAAGCTCTTTGACAACACTCACTGCATTAATATCCAGCGTATTACGGGTCATCGTTTCAAAGGTGCGGATCCCACGCTCACACAAAATCACATTAAAGTTGCCTTCAGAAAGAATATATTCCGCCGACATAAGCCACTCTTTAATTGTCGCGCTAATACCACGCTTAAGCATCACAGGCTTTTTTGTCATACCGATTTCGCGCAAGAGTGTAAAATTTTGCATATTCCGCGCCCCGACTTGCAAGATATCAACATATTTGTTCATCAACTCCACGTGACGAGGATCGATAACCTCCGAGATCGTTGCGATGCCATATTTTTCCGAGGCTTCTTTTAAATACTTGAGCCCTTCTTCTCCAAGTCCCTGAAAATCATACGGCGAGGTCCTTGGCTTAAAGGCGCCCCCCCTGAGAACGCTCGCTCCCGCATCTTTGACTTTCTTTGCAACAGATAAAAAAGACTTTTTGTTTTCCACGGCGCATGGCCCCGCCATAATAACAATTTTCTTGTCCCCAATCTTGAGATTCTTGCGAAGGGTAACCTTAGAGGACTCTTTCTTAAACTCTCGCGAAACCAAACGATACGGCGCCAAAACAGGCATAACCTCTTCGACGCCAGGAAAGACTTCCAACGGCGTCACCCGCAAGACATCTTCAGGACCGATCAGGCCAATAATGGTTCGCTCGACGCCACGCGATACATGCGCGCGCAGGCCTAAATTTTTTGTCTTCTCGAGAATATGTTCAATCTGTTTTTCTGTTGCATTCCTTTTTAAAACAATAATCATATTAACCTCATGAAAGATAGGACGCCGAAGCGCCCATTGTTAATTTAAACTTTGTTCCCACTATCTCTAACAGGACAAGCCTCCTTGAGCGCTTTAATAAATTTATCATTTTCTTTGGGAGTCCCGATCGTCACGCGGATAAATTGATCAAGTCCCCAAAATCCCATGTCCCGCACAATCACCCCTTGACGCAAAAGTTGCTGCGAAACCTGCAGGCTATCACCTTTGACATCAACCAAAACAAAATTCGTGGCACTCTCAACAAAAGCCATATTCATCTTTTTTAAATTCTTGTACAGACGCTTCTTTTCAGACGCAATTTCTTGGCTAACCCCTCGATAATACGCCTTATTTTTTAAAGCTGCCAAGGCTGCCACCTGCGCCAAAGAATTAACATTAAACGGTTCCCGGATACGATTTAAAAGCTCAACCATTTCTTGGCTCGCAACGCCATAGCCTACACGCAAGCCTGCCAAGCTATACACCTTGGAAAAAGTGCGCGTCAAAATAAGATTTGGATAGCGAGGCAACAACATCAAACTCTGCGGATAGTCTTTTTTACCCACAAACTCATAATACGCTTCATCAAGAAAAACAATGATATTCGACGGCAACCCTTTTAAAAATGTTTCCATTTCGGCATGTGTTACATAGGTCCCCGTAGGATTATTGGGATTCGCAATAAAAATAATTTTCGTTCTCGAGGTGACCGCCTCGCGCATCGCCATAAGATCAAAACGAAAATCTTTTAAAGGAATCATGCGAATATCCGCCCCAGAAATCTTGGTCGCAATCTCATAGATCATAAACGTGGGCCGGGCCGTCAAAACCTCGTCACCCTCACCGGCAAAAGCACGGACCGCCATCACAATGATCTCATCAGAACCATTACCAAAAATCAATTGGTCTTGATCAACACCTAACTCTTTGGCCAAGGCCTGGCGCAAATAAAAACAATTACCATCCGGATAACGATTTAAATTCTTTAATTCATCTTTGATAGCCTTCAACACCTTAGGAGGTGGCGGATAAGGATTTTCGTTAGAGGCAAGCTTGCAAACATCCTTAATCCCCAGCTCACGCTTGACCTCATCAATAGGCTTTCCTGGAAGATAAGGCTTAACGCTCAAAATACTTTTTTTCACTAAATTTTTCATATGTCCTCAAGGGGATACGATCCCACGACTTTAAGATATTTGCACATGCCTTCTAATTGATCTAAGGCTTTCTTGACCTTCGCATCATCACGATGCCCAATTAAATCAACAAAGAAATAATAATCCCACGCCTTTTTCTTCGATGGCCTCGATTCGATCTTGGTTAGATTGATCCCGAGCTTTCGAAAAGGGACGAGCATGTCATGCAAGGCACCCACCTTATCTTTGATGGAAAAAATAAGCGATGTCTTATCTTTTCCCGTCGCAGGAACATCTTGCCGTGCGATCACAAAAAAACGCGTCATGTTGTGCGCCATGTCTTGAATATTCTCTCGGATCACAGGCACCTCGTAAACCTTGGCCGCCAGGCTTGAGGCAATCGCCGCGGAGTAACGCTGCTTCGCAGCCTTCTGCGCCGCTTCGGTATTTGAGGCTACCCAAATCTGCCCAGCCTGCGGTACATTTGCAGCCAACCAATGGCGACATTGCCCAAACGACTGCGGATTGGAATAAATGGTCCGAATGTCTTTTAGATTTTCTTTGGACAAGAGATGTTGTTCAACCTTAATCGTTGTCTGCGCGCAAATCTTTAGATCAGAATCGACCAGCATGTCGCAGGTATGGGTCACGGCCCCTTCAATTGAATTCTCAACAGGAACAACGCCATAATCACAATCTCCATGATCGACTTTCTGAAAAACTTCATCAATGCTGTTGCAAGGAACATATTCGACCTGAGAACCAAATTTTTTATTTGCAGCCATATGGGTAAAAGATCCTTGCGTCCCTAAAAAGGAAATGCGCAATGGCTTTTCCAATGACAGCGACGATGACATGACCTCGCGATAAATAGCATCGAGCGCGCTCGCAGTCATAGGACCTTTATTAAGTTCTTTAATGCGATCAAGAACTTGTTTTTCACGGTCAGGGGCGTAGATCCCCTTCTTGTCCTTTTTCTTTTCTGCTCCAATCACCAGGCTTGTCTTGGCACGATCATTGAGTAGCGAAATAATCCGCGCATCAATAGCATCAATTTTCTTACGCAGTTTGAGAATGCTCATCGAATCCTCCCTCGTTAACAGCAGGCTCTGCCTGATCGCTAACTTCTTTTTCTGTGATGGGGACAGCTTTGCGTTCCTCTGCCTGGATTGATCCCGGGATTGGAACATCTGCGACAACCTCTTGGGACTGACTTGGCACAACAGTCGACTCTTCGCTTGGCGTCTTCACTAAAGACGCGGTTGCGGCCTGCTCTTTAAACTCTTGTGAAACGCCTTCAAACGCTCTGATATTCTCCGTGGCATTTTCCTCAAGCGCAACAAACTCCTCGAGCTTAGGAAGATCGTCAAGAGAACGTAAACCAAAATATTCTAGAAATTCTTTGGTGGTCGCATACAAAAATGGTTTTCCAGGAACATCCTTGCGGCCTGCCATTTTAATAAGATTTTTTTCAAGAAGATGCGTGACCACCCCGTCAGAATTCACCCCGCGGATCAACTCAATATCCAAACGCGTCACAGGCTGCTTATACGCCACAATAGCCAACGATTCAAGAGCGGGCTTCGACAACTTTTCTTTTTTCTGGGTACGATAAAACGTACGAATCGCATTGGCGTATTCTGGGTTGCTCAACATCTGAAATCCGCCTGCAATTTCCACAATCACCATGCCATGCTTTTCATTCTCGTATTTGAGTTTAAGCACGTCTAAGGCCTCACGTAAAGCACGGCCATCCACGTCGCCAATTACTTCTTTCATTTCCTCGATCGTAACAGGTTTTTCACTCACAAACAAAAGAGCTTCGACAACCCCTTGAACATACTGGGACGGTTGATCACTCATGACTTTTTATCCTCTGTTTATAGATTTCATTTAATAACTCTTCAGCCGTCTGTATCCCAGACGAGCGTTCTAGCGCGGCCTTGATCATATTCAAGGCTTCTTGCCGTTTATATTGCAATTGCAAAAGCACCGTCAACACTTCTTCTTGGAAACCTTCAGGAGCCTTACTGACCGATGACGTCGTAGCGGTTGCTTGATCTTGAATAAGGCCAAATTTTGCTACCTTACCCTGAAGCTTCGCCACAATTTCTTTAGCTCGCTGCATCCCAATCCCAGGCAAGGTCTTTAGAAAGTTGACGTCTCCGTTATCAATAGCTCGAACAATTTCTGAGATGGGCTGACTGAGCGCCTTAACCGCAGCACGCGGTCCGATGCCAGAAACTTTAATAAACTCCAGAAAGAAATCTTTCTCAATCTCGCTTAAAAAACCCACAAGCATCGGCACACCACGCGATGGATCATTGTGAATATAATGATAGGTAATCAGATGCACATAGCCTTGCGGGTCGTGCTGTTCGTCAATGCGAGCTAAAACCGATCCAGGAATAAGGACGGTATAATAAAGCCCCCCCAGTTCCAAGAGAATCGAATGCTCATCTTTGCGAACAAGTTTACCTTTGATTTCAGCGATCATCGTTTATCAGGATTTAAACTTAAATACCCCAAGGCCAAGGCCAACGCATCAGAGGCATCTACGGTTAATTGATCTGGATTAATATGTAAAATATGCGCAACCATGGCTTGCGTCTGTTCTTTGGTGGCATTCCCATTACCTGTCACAGCCTTACGGATCCTTTTTACACTGCTCTCTTCTAGCAAAATATTTTTCTGCGCGCACAAAAGACAAATCACACCACGCACATGCCCTAAGACCGACGCGGTTGTCAAATACTGTCCATGCGTATAAAGTTTTTCAAGGATCAACACCTCTGGCTTATGCGTCGCCATCACATCACCTAAATGCTCATACACCTTCTTGATGCGATACTCAAGACGATCCGCATGCTTAGGCTTAACGATCCCTGCTTCGAGCAACTTAATGCTCCCGGCACGAGATTCGATCATGCCATATCCGGTAATAAACGATCCCGGGTCAATTCCTAAAACTCTCATCAAGGCCTACTCAGAAATCTTTTCCATTTCCTCATCGGGAATATCAAAATTCGCGTACACCGCCTGGACATCTTCCTGATCTTCTAAAGCTTCCATAAGCGCTAAAACCTGCCTGGCATCATTGCCCACAACCTTAACCGTCGAATTAGGAATCATCGTCACTTCCGCAGTATCGGGTTGAATCTTTTTGCCATCCAAAGCCGCTTTCACAGCTTCGAACTTCGAAGCTTCTGTAGTAATCTCATAGAGGTCACCATCACTGTTTAAGTCTTCAGCGCCTGCCTCCAAAACAATGTCCATCAATTCGTCTTCTTTCGCCTTATTTTTTGCAATCGTGATCAATCCTTTTTTGGTAAACATCCAGGCCGTGCTTCCTGCGCCAGCCATGCTTCCATTCTTTTTATTAAGGATCATACGCAACTCCGCCACCGTACGATTTTTATTGTCCGTCAAGGTTTCAATCAAAATAGCAACACCTCCAGGAGCATATCCTTCAAAGGTTGAGGATTCATAGGTTACCCCAGGAAGCTCACCGGTTCCTTTCTTGATCGCGTTTTCCACATTATTCGAAGGCATGTTGATAAACTTAGCTCGCTGCATCGCTGTGCGCAATCGCGGGTTGGTTTCTGGATTCCCGCCCCCCTCGCGAGCCGCGACCGTGACTTCTTTAATAATCTTGGTAAAGGCAGCTCCTCGTTTTGCATCCGTGGCTGCTTTCTTATGCTTAATCGTTGCCCATTTTGAATGTCCTGACATATCATCCTCCGTGTCTTCTCTGTTTGTATTTTTTAAATCATTGCTTCGTTCGCCATTTCAAGCGAAAGAAAGGTGTTCACCCTAGGAGGTAAAAGCGCATGCGCTTTTACCCCAAATCCATATAATAGCGAGTAGCCAATAAGCCGAGTTCTGTGTCCCCCGATTATTTATTGGCGAGGTAGACGATCATTTGACTCACTCCGGAAATTGCTCTCCAGACTCTTGCAGCCTACCCGAGAATCGTGGCGAAGGGGATGCTTCGCCATAAAATCTTACGATTTTATGTCTTCTCCTATTTGGCCTTACTCCATGCAGAGATTGCGGCGTTTCACTCCCCGCCTGAAGGCAGGGCATCGTCACTGTAGCTCTCCCGCCAAACAACTTGGCGGGTCCGCCACGATTTGTGGCGGAAATCCTACCTAGCGTTTTGTTTCGTAAAACAAAACGCAGGGTGTCCCGCATTACCGGGATGCATTATCCTCTGGAGCTCGGACTTTCCTCCCCGAAGAGAAACTCCTCAGGGCGATCATCTTGGCTACTCTTTTGTATTTTCAAAGAACGTCCAGCCAAGGCATCAGCTAGCTGATTCTTTTCCCGCGCAATGTGCTCAACATGAACATTTTTAAACAACGTCATCAATAAAAGCACTTGGCCGTGCAAAAACTTTAAATGTGTATTCTTTATTTTATACTGACCATTGACCTGTCGACAGGCAAGCTGACTATCCGTAAAAATCGTTACGGAATCGACTTTAAGCGCTGCGGCTTCCAAAAGAGCGTAAATCAAAGCGCTGTATTCTGCAATATTATTAGTGGCCTCGCCTAAAGGTAAAGCAATTTCTTTGATAAGCTTTTCCTTCTCAAAAATCGCAACGCCAATGCCTGCAGGACCAGGATTCCCATGGCATGCCCCATCAATAAAAATAGTTAATGCCTTGCTCAAAGATCTTCCTCGATATAAAGAATGCGCGCGCACGACTCGCAATAGACAAGATCCTCATGGGCTTTGATGGCATTCATAATCTGGGCTGGGGTATTCATATAGCAACCGCCACAGGCATTATTCACAACCGGGACAAGGGCTAAACCCTCTTTCCCTTTTAAAATACGCTCATATTGCGTTAAAAATTTCACTCCCACTTCCTTAGCCTTCTGGTCACGCTGCGCGGCCAGCACCTTCACCCTATCCTCAAGCTGCTTTACATCATTCTCAATCTTATTCTTCTCTTCTAAAAACTTTTTCTCTTCTTGCGCCACAACATCTTTTTCCCTCTGACATTGAGCCTGAACATTATCAATCTCATCAAATAAGATCAAAATTTTCTCTTCAATAATTGATTTATCCGCTTTCAAGCTCTCAATTTCTGTCAACTTCGCTTTGTATTCTTTATTAGTTTTCAACAAAGACAAATGGGCATTGGTTTTGGCGATTTCCGCTTCTTTGGCCTGAAGATCCCCCTCGCGCTCTTTACGCTCCAACTGTTTTTTCTTGAGGCTCTCTTCAAGTTGATGAAACCCACCTTTTTTCTGTTCAAAAGCATCTTTAAGTTGCTCTACCTTAAGTGGCTTTTCTTTTAGGCTATTTTGCACCTCATAAAACTCAGCGTCGATCTTTTGAAGCTCAACAAGCCGTTTGATCTGATCACGCACCGATGTTCCTACCATAGATCAACCCCTCTTTTTTAAATAAATGGTGGGTACAGAAGGACTCGAACCTTCGACCTCTGCCATGTGAGGGCAGCGCTCTAACCGGCTGAGCTATGCACCCGCTCGTTCACTGGGCCCACCAGGACTTGAACCTGGGACCAATTGATTATGAGTCAACTGCTCTAACCAGCCTGAGCTATGGGCCCGCAAGTTTAGTACCTAATAGTATGATAATAATCTACTTCTTAATAAAGAAACGCTCTTTATAAAAATTGAATGTCAGTATACCAGATTTTCATATTCCTGCATAGAAAGTTTTCTTCGCACTCCCAGGTCTTAAAAAGGGCCTGTCGTGTACAACGACAGGCCCTTTTGATCAACTTTTTCGCGTAAAAACCCGTTTTAGGTTTATAGCCCTTCTCCTTCTTTAACCGTCATATCCAAAAAGGTTTTGAGCCTACGCGAACGTGTCGGATGACGCAACTTGCGCAAAGCCTTGGATTCGATCTGGCGGACACGTTCCCGCGTGACCTTAAACACGCTTCCTACTTCTTCCAAGGTCCTGGTCGACCCATCGCGAATCCCAAAACGAAGCTCCAAGATCTGCCGCTCACGATCATCCAAAGTTCTCAATACTTCAATAATTTCCTCTTTGAGCATCGAATGCACAGTCGCGTTAGCCGGAGAAACAGCCTTTTTATCCTCAATAAAATCACCAAAATGCGTGTCGCCTTCATCGCCAATGGGTGTTTGCAGAGAAATCGGTACCTGGGAGATCTTTAAGATTTCCTTAACCTTCGCCACCGACATACGCATCTGCTTGCCAATTTCCTTAGGCGTTGGTTCGCGTCCGTTCTCCTGAACAAATAACCGCGAGATGCGAATAATCTTGTTGATCGTTTCCGTCATATGAACCGGAATGCGAATCGTACGCGCCTGATCCGCGATCGAACGCGTAATGGCCTGACGGATCCACCACGTAGCATAGGTTGAAAATTTATAACCGCGTTGATATTCAAATTTCTCAACCGCGCGAATAAGCCCCATGTTCCCTTCCTGAATAAGATCCAAGAAGGATAACCCGCGATTAATATATTTCTTGGCAATACTCACCACGAGCCTGAGGTTCGCTTCCACCAAGGCCTTTTTGGCATGATTAAACCTAACCTGACGCACACGAATAAAACGCATCTGATTCTTGACACGCTGCAGCGGCTCACCGAGCTTTTTCAAAAGTTCGCTGCGCTCTTGACGCATTTGCGTGATCGTTGCCCCGCCCTTGGTCGGCGCCTTGATATGCTTATCAAGCTTATCAATTTTCTTGAGGATGTGTTTGATCTGACGGACAATATCTTCATTGACCGTCGATGTCAGCTTAAACTGCGCAATGACTTTTCCTGAGTCATCGGTGCCCTTGCGCGAATAACGCGCCTTCTCCAAAATCTTCTTTAAATCCTTCAGCAATCGTTCACGACGCTCAAGCTCATCTTTGATCACGTCCTCAACGTTAATTTCTTCGGTAAAGATCTTATTAACGATCTCCATGGCTTCTTTGCGCGCAAACACAAGCTTAAAAAGCGCCTCGGCAAATTTATTTTCCGCTTCTTCAATGCGCTTAGCCAAAGAAATTTCTTTTTCACGCGAAAGCAAAGGGATCGAACCCATCTGCTTGAGATACATTTTAACAGGATCATCCAAGGGGATAAATTTATCCCCATAATCCACTTCTTCTTTTTCCTCTTCCTCGTTAGAGCTTTTGAGTTCGGGATTGTGCGACTCTTCGGCGATCTCCATATCATCATCAGAATTGACGATCCGAATCCCCTTACTTTCCAGCGAATCAAAGACCTGATCGATCTCCGAAGACTCCACATCACCAGCTAGTGTATCGTTGACCTCGTCGTAGGTTAAAAACCCCTTGCTTTTCCCAAGCGTCAAGAGTTTTTCTAACCCGTCCTGAAGCCCTTTTTGTTTGGTGACTTTTTTTGCCATAGATTACCCCTTCATGAGTTGATGGAATTTCTGCTTGAGTTCTTCAAGACGTTCATAATTTTTTTCTAATTCTGCTTTTTGAATCTCATAACAAAGATTTTTGCGTTCCATTTTTAACCGATCCCCTTTGATGCGATTGACATAATCGCGCCGCAGGGAATCTTTATCCTCGACGACCATTTCTCCTGACGATGCCAGCTCCGAAAGAAACTGGAGCGTTTCCTGATCTTTAAAACACTCAACGAGATGCGCAATATTGACGATCTTTTCTTTCTTGGAAAGATCAAACATATATTCCACCACCGAGCGCACCTGATGGTCTTGAAAATCATCTAAGCGCACTTCTTCTTCGACCAAGGGGATCATCTGCTGCTCCTCAAGCATGAGCCGTAGCAAATCACGTTCCACAGCCCGAATAACATTTTTACTACGACGCACCACGGCCACGGTCTCTTCCCTTGACACAGGAGCGCTGATTTTCCTAAATTCCACGCGCAGGGCATCCTCCGAAATCCCCAAAACATGGCCCAACTGACGAATATATTCCTGGCGCACGATCTCATTTTTATACTTCGCAATACTCGAGAGCATTTCCGCAGAAATCCTGGCCTTGCCCTCAGGTGTTTTACCCTCATACTTTTGCATCAGGGCATTCATCTTATAATCAAAAAGCGATTGGGCGTGATCGATACGCACGCCAAATTCTTCAATCCCATATTTTTGGACAAACGAATCAGGGTCTTCCCCGCTTGCCAAAAGCGCAATCTTAACACTCATGTCTTCTTCGATCAAAAGATCCAAGCTACGCAATATCGCGGCCTGTCCCGCAGCATCCGCATCGTAGAGCATCACCACATTTTTAGTATAGCGTCGGATCAAGCGGATCTGTTCGCTCGTCAAAGCCGTCCCCAGCGACGCCACAATGTTTTCAAAGCCAGCTTGAAAGGGTGTTAAAAAATCCATGTACCCTTCGACCACAACCACGCAATCTTTTTGCGCCACGACCTGTTTAGAAAGATGAAATCCATACAGGTGTTCACGCTTCGCATAGATCATGGTCTCTGGCGAATTAATATATTTTGCCGAGGCGGTTTTTTCCATGGTTCGCGCCCCAAAACCTAGGCACCGCGAACGCACATCAAAGATCGGAAACATAATCCGGTCGCGAAACCGGTCATAAAAGCCATCCCCCTTGTCCTTGGGGATGATCACACCTGCCTTTTCCATTGACGTCAAGCTTATCTTTTTGTCCCGCAAAAAATTGATCAGGCTATCCCAGCTCTCTGGCGCAAAACCAATTTTGAGCTTCTGCACCGTCGCAAGCTTGATGCCACGATTTTTCAGATATTCTTGGGCACCTTGAGAACCACTCTTGCCTGCCACCAACACATCATGAAAAAATTCCGCGGTCAACGCATTAACATGAAAAAGGCTCTCGCGCACACCGCTACCAACATCCGTTGTCTCACGAGAGAATTCCGGAACAGACACGCCGACCTTTTGAGCCAGCTGACGAACGGCGGAAGGAAAATCCAGGTGGTCATGATTCATCACAAAACTAATCGCATTGCCCCCGACCCCGCAACCAAAACAATGATAAATTTGCTTATCGCGATTGACCACAAACGATGGTGTTTTCTCATTGTGAAAAGGACAGCACGCCTTAAAATTACGACCCATTTTCTTCAGCGCCAAATATTCCGAAATAACTTCCACGATATCGCAACGGTCCAAGACCTGGGTAATCGTCTCTTCCGGGATCAATCCCATTTAACGCCTCACTCGTCTAAAACCAGAGCCTTCAATAATTTCTAAGCCGCTTACGCGCCGAGCCAATTTATCCAACAAAAGATTGAGTCCTAAATTATCGCTCGCGATATGCCCTGCAATGACAACATTAATATATTCGTTTTTTACTTGCTTAAGGTGATTTTCCGACATATGCATGCCAATCAGGGTTTGAACACCTGCCTGCGAAAGCCTAGCAAAAGCCTCTTTGGAACCTTCGGTCCCTCCAGTCATATCAATTACGCATTTTCCTGCTTTATCGCCTGGCTTTCCCACAATAATACGTGGACCAGCCTTTACCGTAAGGGCGGATTGATATTCCGGCTCTTTCAAAAGAAGATCAACCACATGTTTCAGTGTCTTTGGTTTTTGACGGTCCATTAGGCACTGCAAATAACGCGCCACATGATTATCCGCGGGCGTATGACAACACAACAAAGGAATATCTAGCTGCCGTGCCGCATCCACAACACGCAAATGATTTTCTCCGTGAATACTATTATCCACTTCCTCAATACGTTTTTGCATAAGCTTTTCGGCAATCGTCTTGTCGAGCCCTAAGGCCTCAAGCATCTGTGCTTGCAAACCCATAACTTCCCCAAGCCCAGCCAAGCCCACCCCTAGAGGGTGATGCGCAAGAACGCAGTCCACTCGTTGTCCCTTGCGTGCTAGACTATCGACGAGCAAAAGTTCACCGATACCAATGTCAACGCCGACAAAAATACGTTTAATCGGACGATCTTGGCCCGTATAAAGAATGCGCGTATCCGCGTAAGGATTGGACAAATCTTGTTTATCAAAGAACTTCTTTTCAATACCTTTAAGGCCGCGATACTTTTTTTGCACAGACAACACATGCGCGCGGATCTGGCTTTTCGTGCGCAAATCTTCAATGATGCCCTGCTGAATAAAAAATTGGTGGATATCTTTTAAATACAATGTCGTATGATTATTTTTCGTTCTGTGTGTCTGGAACACTTTCGTGTCCGGGGCTTAAAAGATCTTGATTTAAAATCTCATTAGAAAAATACTGGCTGATAAATCCTTTAAAAACAAATCGATAAACATCCGGAGCAAGCGACGTGATCCGTGGCGAGAGATACGACCCTTGAATGTTGCGGTCAAGGTATTTTGACCCTGTTAGCGTCAAAAGAAATAAAATCATGCTCGCAATCAAAGCCCCGCGGACAATGGCGATCAACAAACCACCAAGTTTATCAAAAAAGGATTTGGCCTCGATCTTAAAAATAAGATAAAATCCACTACGCGCAAAGGTTGCCACCAAGGCAACAGCCATCCACAAAGCAAGAAAGGTCGAACACTTAGCAATCTCCGTCTTAAAGAAAACCTTATTTTCTAGAAATCTCGCACAGAAAGGATAATAATGAAAAACGACCAAGATCGCGGCCAGGATCGCTAGAAGCTGGAGGATTTCATTAACGCATCCACGCTTAAGACCAATATACAACGCCCGCAACATGATCGCAATGATGACAACATCAATCCAATTCAGTTGCTGAATGATTTCAAGAAGCATAAGCAAATCCTCGCTCTTATTTTTTTAGTTGAATTTGCCAAAGTATAACACACGTTTGGGGGTGTGTCAAGAAAGCGCTTCCACAGGCTTAAAGTCACAACACACTGCTAATGAAAGGCTTATGACTTGTCAAGAGGGTACCTAAGAAAAGATCGCGAATTAATTCTAGGGTTAGAAGAAAGGGGATAGAAAACACTTAAACTTACAACTCCAACGGCCCAACAACCTCACATTCTCGTCTCTCTGCTTACTTCCTACACAGGATCCCCTGTGATCGCCAACTCAAGCAAGTTTGCAAAATAAAACATCTGCGGGATCCTATTATTATTTTGAAAGTTAGTATTGTAGTCGAAAGCTGCGTTCGTATAAGCCCCCGTTTCAAAAACCGAAGCATCGCCTCCATTGTTACCATAGACACACACAGATCCCAAAATATTTAGCTGAGTCTTTGAATTTGGAGCTCCATTAGTTTCAAAGCTTTGATTAGCCATGATAAATGCATTAATATTCAGATTTTGCGGAGCTGTAGAATCAATAATGACGCTTCCCTGAGAAAAAAGCCCAAGCTGAACATTAGGATCATCGGGAGTAAAAGGAATCGCTGACGTATCAAAGGTTCCCCCAACGCTATCGGTAATCAAGATGTTGCCGGCAGCGGCTATAGCCAGAGGGCCTCCAGACAAAATTCCTTTAACACGCAAAACTCCTTCTGCAAAAATAATCCCACGTCCACCTGAAACCGTGAGCGGATTAATAGCACTCAGATCAAGCGTCTCGCCGTCAGGAATTCTCAGGATACCCTCACCCGTAAAGTTACTCATATTAATGACCGGAAAAACAACATTCGAGACTTGATTAACCTGCCCACCTACCTGAACATTACTCTCTGGACCTACGCCGTCAACAGAAGTAATAAAATTTACACTCCCGCTGACTTGTGTCGGATTTGCGGACGACGCTTGATCAAAAAAGATTCGATCTCCTAGAACATTTCCATTTATTGTCCTTCCACCCCTAACTCGTACCACAGAGCTTGACGTGAACATATTACTCGATGGATTCATGGCCCGAAGAACAACATCAAGACGCCGAACTGTATCGGGGCCATCCAAGCTTTCCGCCTGCCCTGTAATCTGATAGGGAATATTAAACCAAACACCATCAGGGACTGGACCTATTGGATCTGGCACAATAGTATATTGCCCAACAGTGATCGTATTCCCAGCTGGATCAGTGCCAAAAACATCTGTAGGATTGGGAACCCCTGCCCAGTTAACTCCTAGGCCTCCTGCGCCATTACGAAGCACCCGCAAGGCCTCCTCAACCCCTGCTTGAGCGCAATAAAGCGCTCGGTCAGAGCCTGATTTTACCAAGGTACTGGTTCGATAAGTGCTCGCGCTAAGAAATGCGGTTGCCATCAACATCCCCAAAAAGATGACAACAATCAAGACTCCAAGAAGCGCGATTCCCTTTCTTTTATTTTTTATTTTCTTTTTCATAAAAACCTCCGCTCTCAGATAAATGCTTTTTTAATTGCGTGCAATAATCTCCTTTTGTTGCCTATAAAATACTTGCTGACGAAATACTTGATCGCTTAACTCCAAAGTTACCTCAACCCGTCGCCCATCAAGCGCGCCAGAACCGTCGATCTGAAATCCCGTTCCAGGGCCAATTCTTGTTGAAAGAACAACGCTACCTTCTGTCTCCCCAACTCGCTCTAGCTGACTCACTGCAGGCGACAGGGCTGAGACCTGATACTCAATCCATTCCTCGGGAAAATTCCCCCTTGGATTAGGCCCAAACAAGGGATCCGAACCAGGATTTGTGGGATCCTTCAGCTGTGGCAAAGGAAAATCAATATGCAAATCTGTTCCGTCGTTAACAAGGCTTACTCTCCGAGACTCCATAATATCCTCCTCAATAACACGGAAAATCCTTGCGGCTTCTTCTGCCAAATCAGTGCGCGTCAGCTCCATTTCAAAATTCATCCATGCGCCTAAAAACAATGAATACATCATCGCAGACAGTACCCCCATCGTGATCGCCGCACCAAGAACTTCAACTAAGGTAAATCCGCGATTGCTCTTCACGTTTAAAGCCCTCCTCCAGGAAACGTAACCACGATATCGCCGATGTCCGTGGTTACACCATTTTCAACATAAATCGAAGCCATCTCAGCCGTCCCTTCCTCCTCAAACATAGTTCCCTCGTTAAGAATAAGCGTAACCTTGACCCTGTGCGTCTTTTGATCATTAACGGTATGCTCTTTAGCTTTGTCAGAGCGGGTGTCAGCAGGCAACTGTAACTCACCTACTTTCATAGCTGTATCAGGGTTAGGCCCATGATCAATAATAGTCGGAGGCCAGCTTTCCACAACGTTGCTAAACGTGAAAATGCCATCAGCAGGAGTTGGATCTACGACAGGATCTGTAGCACTAATAACGCCATCATTGTATATATCAAGCTCTACTCTGGCATTCTGCCAGGGATTATGATTGCTGTCAACAACGCGCCCTGTAATATTGCCAACCCCCCTGCGATAGAGCTCCACATCATAGCTCATATTCGGATTAGTAGAAGGGTGCTTTGTAAAAAGCGTTGGGCTTTCAACCTTCAAAGGATCAGTCTGGGTATGCGGCCAAGATTTAATCGGGCAGGAAGATCGATGGTAATGATTTGCAGCCCATACATCAATACAATAAGTGTCTATAATCATACACCCCGGGTCCGGGTTTTTCTGCGGATTGCATTTGATCTTCCACTGATTACCACTTATATTGGTCGCATTGTAAGTTTTAGACGCTGTGGTGGCTTGAGCGCCTACCCCTGATGTAAGGGCAACGTTATACGGCATTTCTGTATCAAGCTCAAAAACTCTTCCCTCGGCGTTGCCGCACGCAACACCAGAGCTTGGCGTGTCAAACATTGCATCCACTGAATTTATAGGTGCATCAATTATCTTTTCTATATCCTTCCAAATAATTTTTGTTTGCGTAGCATTCCCGCAACAACCGCCAACGATCTCTTTTAAATTAACACGAATTTTCATCTTTCGAGTATCATCAGTGAAAAATTGATCAAGTGGAGGAACTTGCACCGTCAATGTAAAAGGAGAGGCTGCGCCAATCACAGCCGGCACAGTATCCTTGGTAAAGGTTGCAAATTCCACACCATTATTATAAGTAATCTTGACGCTTATATAGCTAGGATCAATGATCACAGCAGGTTCTACTGTAATGTTCACAGTCAGCGTCGCTAGAGTGGAAGGTCTTAGCGGGATGTTGCCTAGGTCAAAATCCGGGTCGCCCAAGCCAAGACATACGCTACGGTTCGAGTCCGGTTTTTCGATGCTCGCCCTCCCCTGCCATGGCGTAGTTCCGCTTTCGCTTGGATCTGGTGAACAGATGGGACTAGACGGATTGTTTCCCAAGACCGATGAAGACCAACCCTTGTAAAAACTAAAGGCTGGGTTACAGAATTGCCCAAAATAGCTGACTGGACTATTTGATCTGCTAAAAAACGGAGAATCCGCATAATTATTAGTTCCGGTTGCGATCGTAAAACAAGCATCCGCAGTCACATCATCATAATCAAATTGATCCACAGTGATGGAAAATCCTCCATTGTCAGTCGTTGTTGCAACCCCGCGCTCGCTTCCATTGCGATAGGCCTTAACCTTTCTGTTTGGTATTCCGATCTTTGTATCAGTGGCATCGACAAGAGCTCCCTTAATCTTGGCCTCCGCAAGAAACATGCAGATATCTTGTTCAGAGTCTGGAGCAGCTGGCAAATCAATCCCGGGATCGGCCGGAACGATAGCATCGAAAAAACCGGCGCGCGTCGCCTTCAATTTATAGCCTAGACCAACCGGCAAGGTATTACGTTCTTGGGCATCCTGAAAAGTATAATTGCCGGAATCGTCAACTGTGGCAGCTGCTCCAATCTTCCACTGAAAGCCAGCTGGAGCTTCACTAATGGTAACCGTTGCTTCGCCCAAGTCCTCTGGCGGATTTACACTGCAATTTTGAACCTTCCCGACAATATTTCCAAAAATGAAATTAGAAGGCTGAGAGAGCGTAAAAACATTGCTTGTCTCATGCTGAGTGCCTCTTTGATCGTTCCATTGCATTTGAATAAGGGCATCAACCACATCACCTCGAGGAGTATAGGTTATCTGTTGATTATAATACCCATCAGGATAAGAAGAATCATTAACCGGTGTCCAATTTGAGCTGACCAGATTTCCAAACGTAGCTGGCTGGACCTCTATCCCATGCTTAATTTGCTCAAATGTTGAACTGATGATATCCTTGGCCACAATCTCATCTTGAGTACGCACCCCAGAAGCAGAAAAATTCTCAAATACCCTATAGGTGGTAAATGACGCGATGGCCAGAATCACTACGCTGATTAAAACCTCGACAAGTGTAAAACCAAGGTGAGAAATCTTGGGCTTGGAATAAAAAATCTTCATAACAATCTCCTTTCAGTACGTTCCACATATCATTCATTATTAAGTATAGCATGCCTAAAGAGGAAAAAGGGGCTAAAACAGAAGATTTGGGAAAGCGCTTTCTTAAAGAAATATTTTTGCACATAAAAACAGCAAGCAACTTTTCTTTAAAAGAAATGCTTAACAAAAACTAATTGTTAATAATCTGCGGTGTGACTGTAATAATAATCTCTTTACGAACAAATTCTTTAGTCTTTGACCTAAAAAGAGCACCCATCAACGGAATGTCCCCCAAGAAAGGCACCTTGCCATTTGTAAGAGTTTCTTCTTCGCTTAAAAGCCCGCCCAAGACAAAGGTCTCATTGTTATTAATCCTCATGCTTGCCTCAGCCTCGCGCGTTGACACTTCTGGGTATTGATCATTTTCCCCTCGCCAGCCTGTAATACTGCTCACTTCCGGCGCAACGGTCACCACAACATAATCATCTTCGATAATCGATGGGGTCAAGGAGAGCTTAACACCCGCCTCTGTAAAACGAACCTCTGTGCTCGTAGCCCCGCCAGAAATCGTCGTGACTTCATAAGGAACGACATCTCCGATAAAGATATGCGCCTCTTTACCGACCACGGTTGAAATCTTAGGATTCGCCAAAACCTTAGCCTTGCCTGATTCGATAAGATGATTGATCGTCATGTTAAACTTAAGAGCATTTCGCGCCAAACGATAAATCTGAAAAGGCTGAGGCGCTGAAGCCACAGTACCTAAACCAGTGATAACACCCGGCCGATCAGTTTCTTGAAAAGCAAAAGATGTCGAACCGCTCCAATCAATGCCTGTTTGCTCACCTGAGGTCAGCTTAATCTCCAAAACCTGAGTAGTTAACAAGACTTGCTTCTGCGGCCTGTCAGTCTCTTTGATGAGCGCTTCAGCTTCTGCAACCTGAGATGGCGATCCAGTAATAACAATCGTGCCAAGCTCTTCATCTGCCACAGAAGTCTTAATAACATCTTTAAGCAATTTCTCAACATTGCCGGCATTAACATTACGAAGACGGATGGTTTTGGTCACAGCATCCATAGAGTTGATCTTATCGGCTGAGGCAACAAAAATACTATCACCTATCTCAGCATGTTTAAGACCGTAGGAATTAAAGACAATGTCCATGGCCTCGGGCAAGGTCACATCTTTAAGATGAAGAGTAACCATAACATCTTTGAGTTCTGGATCAAGGATAATATTGGTATTGGCCCATTCTGAAAAGAGGCGGAAAACCTTACTCATTTCGGATTCCTTAAAATCAATGGTCATGCGCTCGCCAGATCCTTTGAGATTGGCAAAACGCTTGCTGGCTTCACTCACGCGCTCAAGCTCAGGCTTTGTAGCAGACTTGTCTGAAAGGTCACAGGTTAGGCATTCTGCCTCTGATGGATCGGCCGGAATTTCAGAAATTTGACTTGGAGCTTCTACAACCACCTCAACGGGCAAATCAGATTCAGGCTGTTGATCTAATGTTTCATCCTCTGCTTGAACAATATTATCTTCTTGAACAACGATCTCTTCTTCTATGTTAACATCAGAGCTCTGCTCATCTTCAAAAGCCGGATCCTCCATATCTTGATTCTCAAAAGAATCCGATGTGTCGTCATCTAGATCAACCTCTGATATCACCTGACTCTGACGAGCATTGATAATTTCTTGCTCAAGATCTTCCACTGAGGTAAGCTCATCTGCTGTGCTATCCTGGGCATTCACGGCACCACCACCGCCTGCGGCCATCACAAAAAAACACGCGCACAAACCGATCAAAAGCAGAAAGCCCATTTTTTTAACCATTCTTATTCCTCCTTATCATTACTTAAAATGCTTATTTGGCCATCATCAAGTACAAAGACAACTGCTCCCGAACGAATTTCTTGCACCCGCATCGTCGATACAGCGTCACCGACGCGCAACACAAAATCATCTTCCGGTGAAGCAACATACGCGATTTTATTCTCCCCCATAACAACGCCTTTCAACGTTAATTTCAAACTTTGAGGCGTGATCGAGCCAGGGATGGCTGAAGCCGCTTGCGGATTTGTTCTTGCCAACTCTTCCGCGAGAGACTCCGGGCCAACCAATGGCCTAAAAAAATTACGCTTAAGGCGCACATCTTGAACGATTGGCATCATCAAGGATTTTGCCAAATCAATATCTTGAATCTTTTTAGGCGCCGGTGCCTCTTGAGCGGCAACAGGCTTAGAAGATTTCTTAGATCTTTTTGCACGCTTATCACATCCGCTAGAACACAATAAAAGAACGCATCCCATAACGACAACAAGGACAAAAGAGGCGTAAGAAATAGTCTTGTCCTTACTTCTTGACATTTTTTTCTCCTAAGCCGTAAAGATCAATCTTAAATGAAACCCTCATGTTAGGATACCCTCGGGCTGTAAAATTGAAATCACTGACCGTTAATAGCTGGCGCGTCTTCTCCAAGGCCCCAAGAACCGTAAGAACATCATCAAGCCTTCCTTCCATTTCAACTTGAAGGGGCGTTACGGCAATGGTAAAGATCATTTTCTTTTCCTCGAGGAACGTATCCAACCCCTTTTTCCCTGAAGCCGGCGTATCGATCGCAATCTTCTTCTCAGCTAAATTCTTAATCGCCAAAACAGCAACTTTATTCTTTTGGGATATTTCTGAAATACCCGTTAAAAATAAGGATACATCCCGTTCCTTAAACAAGATCTGCTTAAACTCATTAATCGCATCCTCATAAGCCTGAAGATCAACATGCATACGCGCCTTGTCTTCTTCGAGACGCTCAACCGCAGCAGTCTTGCGAACAATATCCTTTTGAATTTTCTCTGCCCGTACTGAAACACTATAAGACATAAATCCCAATCCTAAAGCCAAGAAAACAATGAGGACGACTCCTCCCACAAGTTGAGAGCTTACAGGTTTCGATAAAATCACAATTTTGCTATCATGATACATAACTTATTCCTTGGTCACGGGCTTCTGTGAAAACGTGAACTCCATAATAAACTGATACAATGTATCTTTTTGTATTTTGCGTTCATTCGTTGATGCAAGCTTAACATTTAAAAAGCGCGAATCATCCTTAAAACGCTGGATCATCAGCGCGATCGAATCCAAATTAAGGGCAACACCTTTAAGAACGATTCGTGCGCGCTGATCGTGAGAAATGCTCTCAAGCCAAAGATCATCCGGAAGATTGTCATTAAAGGATTGGAATAAATCTCTCCAGGACTTAGAATGAACCTGGCTGACGATCTCTGCCTGATTAAATAACTCATTTCTCAAGCTCTCCACAAGCTCTTGCTTATTTTTCAGATCGCTCGTAATGCTTTCCAATTCCTTTGTTTTACTCGAGATTGTTTTAAGCTTGGCTTCCAGCGTATTCATCTTTTTCAGGCCAGGCAAAAAAAACATAGCACCCACAAAGACGCAAAAACAAGCAAAAATACCAATTTTAAACCAAAAACCTTTCAAGAAGTCTTGTGTTGTTCGAAAATCCCAAATATTAAAAATATTAAAATAATGCCCTTTTCCCTGCAAGCGAAACATTGCGCCAACAACTGGTGCGTAGCGACGTGTTACATCAAGCGCCGTAATGTCTTTAGGAAGAACGAGAAGCTTCTCATCAAAAGAAAAGGAGGAACACTGATGGCTCGTCAAAGTCGTCATCTGCTTAAAGAAATCATCACCCAAAGGATACTCCCCTGCAAAAACAACGGGCAGTTGATGGGTATTCTCGCTATCATAAAATTTCTTAAGCAGGCTCGCGATATCACGGGAGAAATTGCGTAACGCGCCTTCTTTCCCGATACCTGAACCTGAGGACAAATCTTCCGCGCCCGTATTAAATAAATAGCTCGCCCGGCATTCCTGGCCACGACACGCCATCAAGTGAGAAAGCTTATCATCAACATAAACCACAACCTGCTCAAGCTTAGACGACCTAAAGGCATTAAGAATGCTTAGAGGTGCGACATCAAAAGCAACCGGTTGGCAGCCTGAGCGACGTAAAATACTTTCCGCTGTCTGTAAAAGTGATTTCTGAAAAACATAATAAATGACCTTGGTGTTGTGGTCAAAGGGATACACCTGCAGTTGATAGGTGTAGACATAAGGATTGCTCGCAAAGCGCGGGGCTTTTTCGATTTCGTTAACAATGATCGCCTCGGCCTCATGACGCGGCAGAAGAGGAAGAACAAGTTCGCGGGAAACAATATCATGATGCGACAAGCAAAAAACTGTTTTCTGAGGCTTGATACGGTTTGCCACAAGAAACCCTTTCAGCTTGTCCGCAGCCTCTTGAACCCTGTCTGCTTCAAAGAGATCGCTGTCAAAATTGATCTGGCCACATTTAAACAAAGCAATCTTTTTGCCTTTGAGGCTAAAATGCGCGACCTTGATAACCTTGTGACCTAATAGAATAGAAAGCATATATTTAAAAGTTTTACTAACCTTTCATTACGTTGTCGGAGTCGGAGTCGTAGTCCCAGCTGCGCCACCCCCGTGCGTGCATGGTATAGCTGATCGAAGACGGTCATCATCATCACCAGTTTCAAATTGATACTCCGTTGCGCCATCTACGGGACATAGCATCTGAAACCCAGTAACACCAGGGTCAGAGCAAGCCGAATCATCAAGATACGGACAAAGAGCATCTGTATCTGCCGGCCATGTTCGAGTATCAGCAAAATGTAACTGGATCGCGGAGTTAAGCGTGCGCACGTTGTTCTGACAACTTCTCTCGTTGGCAATGCGGATCGCCTGCAAGGCATTAGGAACGATCAGCGCGACCAAGATACCAATAACCACCATAACAACCAAAACTTCAACCAGCGTAAACCCATGTCTTTTCATTTTCTTCCTCCCTTTATTTTTATAATCTTCTAACGTTCTAATCCACTCCACAACGAAAAGAGTGGTGAATAAATCGCGATCATGACAACACCAACAAACGTTCCCACAATCATAATCGAGATCGGACCGATCAGCGTTGTCACCTTGGTAATCTGGTTATCAACATTTTCATCCACCATGTCCGCCACAACCTTTAGATTTTTTGCCAAGGTCCCAGTCTCCTCACCAATCGCGATCAAGCTTAAAGCAAAGTCTGGAAAAAGTTTACTTTTCTCAAGCGCGTCATGCAATCGAGAACCTTTGTTCAAATAAACCTGAACATCGGAAAGCTTATCACGCAAAAAGGCATTGCCGGTGCTACGCGTCGCGTCATTAATGGTATCGATGAGGGAAACCCCACTCTCTAAAAGAACAGAAAACGTATGCAAAAACCGAGATAACGCAATATTAAAAATGAGCTCTCCAACAACGGGGATCTTCAAGATATTTTTATCCAGCCAATAGCGACCTTGTCGCGTTTGCTGCATTTTCTTGATCCCAATAAATATCATAAAGCAAATCATTAACAATATCCACCAACTTTTAATAAAAAAATGTGAGGTGTTCACCAGGCACTGGGTGATGAAAGGCATTTCAATGCGCATCTTTTTAAAAATTTGCTCAAACATCGGAATAAAAAACACCAACATGCCGATGACGACGAGCAGGGCAAAAACCAAAACAATGACAGGGTACATCAAAGCCTTTTTTATTTTCTGCGCGGTTTCTTTTTGACGAATGAGTTGATCCATGATTTTATCAAGCGCAAAGGTCAAGACGCCACCACGCTCTCCGACGGCAATCAAGCTGATATAAATTTCAGGAAAAACAAAAGGAAAGCGCTTAAGCGCACTGGCAAACGGAATACCCTTGGAGAGCAAGGCCCGCAATTCGCTAATGACAAGCTGCATGGCGCGATCTTCCGTCTGGCTCCAAGCAATCTTTAAAACGGTGAGCATATCAATACCCGACTGCAGCATCACCCTCACCTTACGTGTAAAAGCCAAAAGCGTATCTGTCGTCACAGGATTGCGGAATAGATCTCGCCCGGCATGGACCTCGGCCATGCGCAAAACATAACAATCTTTGCTACTGATCGTGGCCATGGCACTGCGTCGATCAGGCGCCTCCACAGCGCCGGTCAACACCTTGCCCGTCATATCCTTGGCCTTATAAATAAATTGTTTCATCGTTTAAATCCTCTTGACAAAGGTGACACGCGCGACTTCCTCGAGAGATGTTTCTCCCGCAATCGCCTTATCCATTGCACTCTGTTGTAAGGTTTGCATCCCCTGGCTCATGGCCAGGGCTTCTACTTCTTGCTCCGTGGGCTTTCGTAAGATCATATCTTTGACCTCAGGAGTGACTTGCATAATTTCAAAAATACCTGTTCGTCCGCTGTAACCAATATGATTGCATTTTTCACATCCCACCGCAGCCAAAAATGTTTTTTGCGCTAGCCCTGGAAAATAACCTTCCACCATTTTCTTTAAATTATCTGATAATGCGGCGGGCTTCTTGCAGTGGGGACATAAACGACGCACCAAGCGCTGTGCGATGACCGCCACGATTGACGAGCTAATAAGAAATGGTTCTACTTCCATGTCCAGCAATCGCATCACAGCGCCAGCCGCATTATTGGTGTGCAATGTGGACAGCACCAAATGCCCTGTCAGCGCGGCTTGCACCGCGATCTCCGCGGTTTCCACGTCACGGACTTCTCCAACCATGATGACATCTGGGTCTTGACGCAAAATATGGCGCATGCCTTTAGCAAAGGTATACCCTGCTAAAACATTGATCGCGGTCTGGTTGATGCCGTCAATCTCATATTCAATGGGATCTTCTAAGGTTACGATATTGCGGCTCTCGTCGTTGATCTCACCTAGCATGCAATAGAGCGACGTACTCTTGCCGCTTCCTGTGGGACCTGTAACAAGAATAATGCCATACGGTGTTTTAATAATCTGACGCAAGAATAAAAGATTTCTCTCCTCAAGGCCGATCGATTCCAGACTCAAATTGACATTTTCTTTATCCAAAATACGCAAAACGATTTTTTCTCCAAAGGCATCTGGGAGGGTTGAAACGCGCAAGTCATATTTCTTTTTATTGAGCTCCACTTGAAGGCGGCCATCCTGAGGCTTGCGGCTTTCGGCGATATCCATGCCGCTAATGATCTTGATGCGGGAGGTCAAGGTCGTCTGGATTTTCTTGGGAACGCGCAAGACTTCCTTTAATACACCATCCACGCGATAGCGCACGCGCAAATCTTTTTTCTGGGGTTCCATGTGGATATCAGACGCATGGAGCTTGATCGCGTCCTGGATCACAGTTCGCGCAAGCTGCACAACCGGAGCCTGATCAACATCGCCATCACTCGCGGCTTGATGCGCGCCATCCTTGGCAAGCGTCTCGTTATCGGCATCCAGAACCGCTTCCTCGATGTTATGGCTTGCGCCAAAATACCGTGAAATAAAATTATCAATATCTTCCGAACAGGCAACAACAGGATTAATTTTAAACCCGGTCAAATAACGCAATTCTTGAAAAAGCGCGACATCCAGAGGATTCACAACAGCGACGGTCAGAACCCCCTCCTGCAAACGAAAAGGAAAAATATGCCACTCCTGGGCTTTGAGAGGAGGGATCGCCGCAATCGCTTTATCATCGATGGGTTCATTTTTGAGGGTAACAAAGGGCAAGTGAAATTGTTCAGCCAACATACGGACCAAGTCAGGGGCGCGGACATATCCCTTGTGGATCAAAATCTCGCCTAACTTCTTGTCGCTCTTTTTCTGATCCGTCAACGCGTGGCTAAGCTGATCTGAGGTGATCAACCCTTTCTCCACAAGCAAATCGCCAATGCGTTTAATTTCTGATGAGGGCATATTATCGCGCGTGTAAAACTGTCTGCCAAAACGAATAACTCTGGTCTAACAAATCACTTTTTTCAGCCGCATCCATTCCCTGGATCAAGATACCAAAATGGCACCGATTCCCTTCCATACGACGCCATGCCACATGACCATCAAGCGAAACTTTTTTTGACGTGTCCCAAGCTGGCGCGATGTCCATATGCACAGTCTCGTCATCTGGAATGCTGTCAGCCTCGGCTTCAAAGGATATCCCGTCACGTGAAAAGTTTTGTGTCCGTGCTGTCAGATGCTCTTGTGACGAATTTCCAAAAACAAGATCCGCGCGGCCCGGAAGATCAAATCGCAAAAATCGTCTTTTTTCCATAACAGGCTCCTTACCTTGAGGGTATTAAAACTTAAATTTCCATTGTAGCAAAAACAATTTCGCTAAACCGCCACCGGCACTTCGATCGGCTTCGGCGCCTCTTTCTCATCGTCGGAAAGCTTGACCGAAACGATCTTGGAGACCCCGCGCTCTTGCATCGTGATACCATACATCACATTGGCCGCGGAGATCGTCTTTTTATTGTGCGTGATCACAATAAATTGAGCGATCTTGGAAAATTCCTGCAACAAATAACTATATCGCCCGACGTTAGACTCGTCAAGGGCTGCATCAATTTCATCCAAAACACAAAATGGACTTGGCCTGACCTTAAACACCGCGAAGATAAGCGCGATCGCAGCCATAGTCTTTTCGCCACCAGAGAGAAGCGTAATATTCTGCAATTTCTTGCCTGGGGGCCGCGCGATGATGTCCACCCCAGACTCCAAAACATTTTCCGGATCAACGAGAATAAGATCAGCCTCGCCTCCACCAAAGAGCATGCGAAAATAAATGCGAAACTCTTCGCTCACCTTTGTAAAGGTGTCGACAAAAAGCTGCCGGGTAGTTTTGTTGATCTTATTGATGGTCTGCATCAGGGCATCTTTGGCCTCGATCAAATCACTTTGCTGCTTTGTTAAGAATTCAAAGCGCCCTCTCAGCTCTTCATACTCTTCAATCGCCACCAGATTGACCGTGCCAAAAGATTCGCAATGTTTGCGTAAACGTTCAATCTCTTGATCTAAGGTTTCAAAATTAAGCTCTGCTTTCATCGTATTCATGCGCGCAACAAAACCCTTGACCTCATCTTGATGTTTTTGCTCAAGAACGATTTGTTCACTATCAATATTGTTCCCCACAGACTCGGGGACCACAAGATTTTCCAAAACACCTTCTGGTTCGCGATAATGAACAATTTCATCAAAATCAATCCTGTACGTCTGGGTTAAGCGGTCTTTTAAACTTTGCTCGGCAAAAGAAATTTCCTGACGCTTAAGTTCACGCGTGTGCACATTACCACGAATTTCTTCCAAGCTCTCGTCGCCTTGCTTGATCTTTGCGCGCACATCCGCAATACGTTTGAAAATATCTTCTTTTTGCTCGGCATAACCTTTCAAGGCATCTTGTAAGGCTTGTTTTTTAACAGCGACCTCTTCGATCCGAAGCTTTAAACTTTCAATCGATGCCAAAAACTCGCGTTTCTTGACTTGACCGTTCTGATCATCCTCTTCTAAGCGCCGCAATTCTTCAACGCTTTGAGCCAAGGCCTCCTCAAACATCTTGAGATCATCTTGAAACGATTGCTCTTGCCCGCGGAAACCTGTAATCTCGGTTTCAAGCTGCGTGATTTCAAGCAAGATCACTTCCCGCTCTTGGGACTTGATCACAATATCCTCTTGACGCGCGCGAATCTTGCCCTGAAAAGACTCAACCTCTTGATTGACACCGCTCAACTCTTGATTAAGGAAATCTTCACGGGCCTTAAGATCTGTCAACAGGGTCTTGGTCTCATCCAGTTCTTGGGTGATTACAGTTAATTCTTCAAAAAGCTTGCTCGCTTCCTGCAAAATATTATTTTTGTGCGCCTCATGCTTAGAAAGTTCACGCTCCTGCTCATGCACAGAGACATTGATGCGGCTGACTTGATTCTCAGATTCGGTAATCTGAAGAACAACTGCTTTTTTCTCCTCGAGGTGTCGACTAATCTCTGCAGTCAACTCATTGATCTTGGCGGTAATTTGTTCTGGATCCAATTCAATAAACTTAGTTTCGCATTTAACCTCAAACAATGCCTGGCCTTGGAAATTGGGCATCTGCTCCCAAATCGCCTTGGTACGCACCTCGTCTAGCTTTTCAACAGAGGTGATCTTACCAAACATCCCCTTGATATCTTCTGACGGAGGATGCGCAACAATAAGCGCCCCTTGGGCGATCGCGCCAGTTCCGTCTTCATACTGGACACGCATCTCTTCAATAAACTCACGCTTGGATTTAAGGCCAAGGGTCCGATTTTCGAGATCGCTGATCGTTTGATCAAGGGTCGCCATGCCCTCTTTAAGCTGTTGCAGGGATTGCTCCTGAATATTTCTTTCCCCCTGAAGCTCGTTGATGCGGCCTGCGCAACGGTCAAAATCTTCAGCAATGCTACGCAACCTGTGATCCACCTCTTCTTTTTCAACACTAACCTTATCGTTTTCCATATCAAGACGACGTTTGCGCGCTAACGCCCCTTGAAAACTTTTCATGATTTCGGTCAATTCGTTTTTATAGTGGATCTGCTTGGTGGTGCGATCAAGGATCTCCTCTTCTTCCTTCTTAATCGCCTCTTTGTGTTCATGAATTATTTTCTGGATCGCGTGCAAAAGTTCATTCTTCGCGTTTAGGCTTTCTGTATTCTTTTGAATGTGGTCCACGAGGGTCTGATAAGAGGCCTTAAGCCCTAAAACTTTTTCTTCCTGGCTACGGCAACGATCTGTAAGCTGCGTCCTCTGCTCTTCGTAGCGCAAATGACTCGCGTCAATCTGCGTAATACGTTCTTCATTGAAATGGATTTGCCTGTTTTCAATATCAATCTGATTCTCAAGCTTAATATGTTCACGCTGCAACTCATTGGATTTCTCATCAAGCTCGCTTAAGAGATGATTTTCCTGGGCAAGACGCTGAGAAAGCTTCTCGATTTCTTGCGCTAAAAGCCGTTCCTCTTCGCGATAACTTTGTAAAGAGCTCTCAAGGTCTCCTCGTTCTTGGCTAAAGCCTGTAATCTGTTTTTGGGCACCCAAGAATTCTAAAACTTTTAAGCGCTCATGCTCTTCTTTAAATTTCTGCGCCTTTTTGGCTTGGCGTTCGATCGAGGCGATTTGACGCTTGACCTCAACAATAATATCGTTGCTACGTAATAAATTGTTTTCTGTGTCCGCGAGCTTATTTAACGCTTCGCGTTTTTTCGCTTTATATTTCGTGATGCCGGCAGCTTCATCAAAAAGGACACGGCGATCTTCAGGTCGAGCGCTCACGATCAAATCCACGCGTCCCTGCTGAACCAACGAATACGCCTCAGCGCCAATGCCTGTCCCCATCAACAACTCCAAAATATCTTTTAGCCGGACAGGCGTTTTGTTGAGCAAATATTCACTTTCCCCTGATCGAAACAATCGACGCGCAACCGTCACTTCTTCATAATCCACAGGAAAAACTTTGTTTTCATTCGAAAAGGTAAGACTTACCTCAGCAAAATTGAGAGCCTGACGTTGGTTTGTTCCATTAAAAATAACATCCTCTTTGGCAGCGCCTCTTAGTTCTTTAATGCTTTGTTCGCCTAAAACCCAGCGAATCGCGTCAAAAATATTACTTTTGCCGCATCCATTAGGTCCGACGACGGCGGTGATCCCAGGTTCAAAATTAAGAACTGTCTTGTCAGCAAATGATTTAAAACCAAAGATTTCGAGTCGCTTAAGATACATAAAAAACCTTTCTATTAAAAATCATCGTTCGTCGTTATGTGGAAAACTTATCGTTCATGCTATTGATCATAATATTTAAAACGATCTCGACGGTCTTGTTGAGCGTTGTAAATTTAGGCAGCGTATCTTCAGGAACAACAATACGGTATTTCTTTTCAATCCCGGCAAGGATTTCAAGAGCCATCATCGAATCCATGCCCAGATCTTTCACAAATCCCGCATCCCCATCGATCGTGCCTGGCTCAACCTCCAGGATCTCCGCAATCATCCCGCGAAGGTCCTTTTCCAAACGTTCTTTTGTTAAATGTGCCATGCCCCTCCTCCTTGGTTTTGAGCTTCAAGCCATTGATCAATTCGGTCTCTTTTAAATCTCCACTGTCCAACGGTCTTAATGGCTGGGATTTTGCCCTTTTTAACCCAATCATAAACCGTTCTCTTCTTAACCTTAAGATAATCGGCAATCTCATCAATTGTCATTAAAGATTCAAATGCCATCGCGCTCTTTCGCTTTTATATCATTTCTGTTAATTATTATCAATTTGATACGTTAGTCTGACTTCGCTATCTAATTTATTACATTGAATGTTGTTTGTCAAGTATTAAATCATAAAATAACATAAATAAACTCTATTAAGCGCTATTTATCACTTTGATGCTTTAGGCATGCTTTAACTTACATAAACTTACATCCTCTAACATTATCCAATTTTACATTATAAACCTGAATAATCACGATTTCTAATCATCTCCTGGCATTTTTGGAGAATTCAAAAACATAAAACTGATCACATCCTTTCATCATATAAAATCATCTTCAACCTTCACTGAAACCCCTATATAAGGAAAGAACAAGCTAGAAAAAAGAAAATAAAAAAATATTGCTTTTTTATTGCCCGTTATGGTAGTATTGAAAAAGTTTCAACAATGAAATCATGGCTCCAGGCTTCTTTAATGAAATGCAAAAAACCTTGGAATGCCTTGATTTCCACCCAATGTTTTAACAAAGTCAATGAAGACGGAGGATTAAATGGATTATTTGCTCACCGAAGAACAAGTGATGCTCAGAGATCTCTGCAGACAAATTACCGATGAAAAAATAACGCCCATTGCGGCTCAGCTTGATAAAAGTGAAGAATTTCCATGGGAAGTTGTCAAGGTCATGGCAGAATCAGACATCTTTGGTGTCTACATCGAAGAAAAATACGGTGGCATGGGTGGCGGTCTTCTAGAGCTCTGCATCGCGACGGAAGAATTTTCACGAGGGTGCGCAGGCATCGCCCTCGCCTTCTCGGCAACAGCCTTAGGGACAGATCCCATTCTTCTTTTTGGCAGTGAAGAACAAAAAGAAAAATATCTTCCCAGCATTGCGGCAGGAAAAAGACTCGCAGCCTTTGCGATTACCGAGCCCGCCGCTGGATCCGATGCGAGTGCCATGCAAACCACAGCCAAAAAAGATGGCGATCACTATATCCTCAATGGAACAAAACATTTCATCACCAATGGCGGCGAAGCTGAAATCTACACCGTTGTTGCCATGACCAACAAAGATAGAGGGGCTCGTGGCGCGAGCATCTTTATCGTTGAAAAAGGAACTCCCGGGTTTACCTTTGGCAAAAAAGAAGACAAGCTTGGTATTCGCGGATCAGCGACACGCGAGCTTATTTTTACCGATTGCCGCGTTCCCAAAGAAAATATGATCGGCAAAGAAGGCCAAGGATTTCTGATTGCCATGAAAACATTTGATATGTCGCGCCCAGGCATTGGAGCCCAAGCCGTGGGTATTGCCCAAGGCGCTTTTGAAGCATCGGTCAAATATGCCAAAGAACGAAAACAATTTGGAAAATCCATTTCCAGTTTTCAAGGCATTCAATTCATGCTCGCCGACATGGCCACACAAATTGAAGCCGCCCGTGCCTTGATTTACGCCTCCGCACGTCAAATCGATGCAGGCAGCACCAAAACGGTTTCTAAAGATTCCTCGATGGCCAAGCTTTTTGCCTCGGATGTCGCTATGAAGGTCACAACCGATGCCGTGCAAATCTTTGGCGGTTATGGTTACATGAAAGAATACCCGGTTGAAAAATATATGCGCGATGCCAAGATCACGCAAATTTATGAAGGCACCAATCAGATTCAACGCAACATTATCGCGCTCAACTTGATCAAGGAAACATCCAAATCCTAATGAATATCATTGTCTGCATTAAACAAGTTCCTGATACAACCCAGGTGCGCATTGATCCTGTTACCAATACCCTGATTCGCGAAGGCGTCCAGTCGATCATTAATCCCTTTGACATGTACGCCATTGAAGAAGGTGTTCGTCTTAAAGAAAAATACGGCGGCAAGACAACCGTGATCAGCATGGGGCCCCCGCAAGCCGATGCGGCCTTGCGTGAAGCCATCTCGATGGGCTGCGATGAAGCCTGTTTGGTAAGCGATCGTGCGTTTGCTGGATCGGATACTCTGGCCACAGGTTACACCCTAGCCATGGCGATTCGCAAACTCAAGGACTACGACATCATCCTCTGTGGGAAACAAGCCTCTGACGGAGATACAGCGCAAGTTGGGCCCGGCATCGCCACACAACTGGACATCCCTCAAGTCACGTATGTAAAAAAGATTGAAGATGTCAAAGACAATCATGCCACGGTTGAACGCATGACCGAGGAAGGTTTTGAAATTGTTCGAACATCCCTGCCCTGCCTTTTGACCGTTGTCAAAGAAATCAACGAACCTCGCATTCCGTCGCTCAAAGGACGCATGAAGGCCAAAAAAGCCGAAATTCTCTCTTGGAAAGCTATTGATCTCGATCTCGAAGAAGAAAAACTAGGCCTCAAGGGTTCTCCCACGTGGGTTTCTAAAATTTTTACACCTCCACCACGCCCCAAAGGGCACATTCTCGAGGGGGATCCTGAAGAGACAACCACCAAGATTATCGAAGCATTAAAGGATAGGCTGATCTAACATGGGCATTCAAATCATCAAAGAACAATGTACTGGCTGTAGTCTTTGCGTCAAGGTCTGTCCTTTTTGCGCCTTGACCATGACCAATAAAAAAGCGGTGATTGATTACGATAAATGCACCCTCTGCGGCGCCTGCGTTGATTCCTGTAAATTTAATGCCATCGATCTCAAGAGAGATTCCAGCAAAACACCCAATATCGAAGAATATAAAGGCATTTGGGTTTTTGCTGAGCAGAAAAAAGGCGTGATCCAATCCGTTGTTTACGAGCTTCTTGGCAAGGCACGCGATTTAAGTGAAAAATTAGGAAGCGATGTCTCCTGCGTTCTCTTGGGCCACAACATCAAAGACAAAGCGCAAGAACTTATTTCCCGTGGGGCAGATAATGTCTATATCGTTGATACCGTCGAGCTTGAACACTACCTGGACGAGCCCTACACCAAAACCATTGTTAACCTAGTGCGCAAATATCGGCCTGAAATCTTTTTGTGCGGGGCAACCTTTATCGGCCGGTCGCTCATTTCACGAGTTGCCGTTAAGCTGCACACCGGCCTCACCGCCGATTGCACGGGACTCGATATCGATGAAAAAGAAAAATTCCTGATGCAAACACGACCAGCCTTTGGCGGCAATATCATGGCGACCATTTTAAGCAAGAATCATCGTCCGCAAATGGCCACCGTGCGTCACAAAGTTTTCAAAGAAGCTGCGGTTGATAAAACGCGTAAAGGCAAGATCATCGAAGAAGCCATTCCCAAAACGTTTCTCACCTCACGAACAAAACTTCTGGATATTGTTGAGGAAATCACCTCCACAATCAATATCGCGGAAGCGGATATCATTGTTTCTGGAGGACGCGGACTTAAAGGCCCTGAAAATTTTGCCATGCTCGAAGAACTTGCGCAGGTCTTAGGTGGGGCTGTTGGGTCTTCGCGCGCTGCGGTCGATGCGGGATGGATGCCCTACTCCCATCAAGTTGGCCAAACGGGAAAAACGGTTTGCCCCAAGCTCTATATTGCCTGCGGAATTTCCGGTCAGATCCAACATCTGGTTGGCATGCAATCCTCCAACATCATTCTTGCGATCAATCAGGATCCCCATGCCCCGATCTTTACCGTAGCCAACTATGGTATTGTGGGGGATGTGTTCCAAGTTGTTCCCCTCTTAACAAAGAAGTTTAAAGCTACACTCAATCGATAACTAAAAAGAATCAAAAATACTTTCCAGGGCCGCAAAACACTGTTTTGCGGCCCTTTTTTCATCTTTTTTCACCCTCCTTCACAACGATTTTCTATTAACTTAAAGTAATTTCTCGACGATAACCAGGACTCTTACGCACCTATGTTCTTGGCCTAAAGAAAGCGGTTTCTCGCCCCCCCCTTAAATGACCTTGTTTTTCATCATTCTCATGCTATCCTTTGGGAAGATATAAGAAATGTTCTTTGTGAATACAGGATTATTACACTTCTCGAAAAGGCAAACCCGCTGTAAGGCGGGGACGCAAAGCCGAAGATTTCGCCAATGCTTTAGTGGCGAACCAAAGGCCCCACAGATTCTTATGGGGAGCCTGGCTACCGAAAGAAGAATAGATTTGATGGGCCCTATTCTCACCTCTTCGAGAATAGGGCCCAACTTATTTATAACCCTTTACAATGGAGGAAAAAATGAGAAACAAATTTTTAGCTAGGCTGTTAACCTTGGTTATCTTTGTCAACTTCTCTATTCCCGGCCAGGTCTTTTCGGCTGCCGTAGACGGCTCAAAAGCTTTTAACCGCAATGCCAAAACTGAATCAGCACCCGCTGCCGTAGAGCAATCAACAACCCCTAACCGCATCCCGGAGTCTTTCTTTAAGGAAGCAGAAAAAGAAGCTGGAGGCCCTGGCGATGGAACAGCTCCTGGATGGCAACGATTAAAGAAAATCTTGCCCGAATATGGCTATCCTGTTGAATACTTCGGAAAATCTGTTTCTATTTCAGGCGACACTGCCATTGTCGGATCACCACTCACACAAGCAACGGACAATGGATCTGCCTACATTTTTCAGCTAGATGCTGACAAGGTATGGAAAGAAATCATTGAACTTTTCCCTGATGTTCCTGCCGCAGGATCACTCTTTGGGAGATCTGTTGCTATCTCAAAAGATACGGTGATCATCGGAGCTCCTCACGATGGGGAAAAAGGTTATCGTGCCGGAGCTGCATACATCTTTAAGCGTAATGCTCAAGGAGTATGGGAACGGGTAAAGAAAATTTTTGCAACCCCGGCTAGTGCAAATGCACGATTCGGCGAATCAGTTTCTATTTTCCGAAATACAGCGATTATCGGAAGTCCAGGCTACGGACATCCAAACCCTCCCGGAGCCGCATATATCTTCGTTAAAACTGATGCCGAAGGCTGGACCCAAAAAAGCTGGCTTTCTCCAAACGGACTTGACGCATACGATGCCTTTGGCACCTCGGTAGCAATTTCTGAAAATACAGCCGTTGTCGGAGCTCCTCAACATGACAGTAATGGAGTCTTTGATGCCGGAGCAGTTTATTTCTTCAAAAAAGGTGAATACGGCTGGGATGAAAAACCCCCGGTTTCAAGCGATGACAACACTGTAGCTGCTTACTTTGGCCAATCTGTGTCCATTGATATGTCGGAAAACGAGGTCCTTGTCGGAGCTCCTTTTGATACAGAAGACGGAAACACTTCCGGCGCTGCTTATTTCCTCATCAAAGATGAAGACGGCAACTGGTACCCTAACCAAAAAGTCGTACCCGAAGATGCAAGCGCTGTAACACAGTTTGGACTATCCGTTTCGCTTTCAAATAAGTACGCCCTCATCGGAAGCCCCTATTTTCAAGAAGGCAATCCTCATTGGATACCAGGTGCTGACACAAGCGGTGTTTATGTTTTTGCTAAAGACCTCAATGAAGAGTGGATTGAAAATCGGATTCTTTTATCGGATGCAGGCCCTAGCGATCTTGATCGCTTTGGATTCCAAGTTTGCATTTCAGGAAATGCGGTTATCGTAGGAAGCCCCTATGATGATGACAATGGCCAAGATTCGGGATCAGCCTATATTTTTGGAGACACCTCAAGGATTGTTGTCTCAGGAACGATCCTTGAATACGAAACGGAAAACCCGATCCCCACCGCAAAGTTAACCGTGGTAGCCGACGGCATTACTGAAGTTTATAATGTTCCTGGCGGTGAGTATCTTTTCACCGTCCGAGCTGGTTCTAACGTATCTTTAACCCCGTCTGCTGAAGGCTATACTTTTCCTGATTGGGCAGCACAGGACAATCCCTCATGGCTTGGGAGTGTTACGACAAATGTTACCAAACATTTCAGAGGGGTCAGCGACGCGACGACCGTGACAGTTTCCGGAACGCTACGCGATCACTATACCAATGCATTAATTCAGAATTCAAAGCTAACGAAAACGATCAACGGAAACTCTGAAGTTCTCACTCTTTCAAATGGCACGTATTCTTTTAATGTCCACCCGGGTGATCAGGTATCCGTAACACCTACGCCGGCTAACGGCTACACCTATCCTGCCTGGGCAGAGGAATCGGACAACCCTAGCTGGTCAGGAACTGTTTTTGAAGACACTGTTAAGAATTTTAGGGGAGTGAATATTTCCGGAACTAATCTAACAGTATCTGGAACAGTTAAGCACTATGAAACAGGCCAACCTATTGCAAACGCAAAAATATCCGCGTATGTTAATAACCAGCAATCTGTCGTCTCGGTTCAATCAAATGGATCCTACAGCTTTACTGTTCATCCTAACGATTACGTTAAGATAACCCCTTATACGCCTAACTCTCCTCATTATACGTTTCCCGGTTGGGCAGGGGGTGCGAATCCAAACTGGGAAGGCTATGTGCAAGCTAACACCATTAAAGATTTTAAAGGTGTACCTGCTGTCGGCAACATCATCATCTCGGGAACGGTCCGTGATTACTATACCAATCAGCCTATCCCGGGGGCTAAACTGCTCAGAGTCATTAATGGAAATACTCAGCTAATCGATGTCTCCAACGGCACATATACCTTCAACGTTTTTACGGGAGATTCTGTTGCTTTGATCCCTCAGAATAATATGCCTAACGGCTACACCTACCCTGCCTGGGCTGGCGCTGATAACCCTAGCTGGTCAGGAACAGTCGGAGTTGCCAACATTGCCAAACACTTTAAAGGAGTTAACAGCAATGCGTACATAACCGTATCTGGAACGATTAAGAATAAAAATGGTGGAGCGATCCCAACCGCAATATTAACCGCGGTAGTCAACGGAACAACTCAAGTCATTCCCGTTCCGAACATAAATTATTCGCTGAACGTTCCTCCAGGCGCTCAAGTGAAAATAACTCCTTCAGCTCCCGGATTTGCTTTCCCTGCCTGGGCAGGCGCAGATAACCCTGACTGGCAAGGGCAAGTAACTAATTCGATTGTGAAGCATTTTGTCGGAGGCTACACGATTATTGTTAAAACCGACGGCACACTAGGGGCCTTGGTCAAGAAAATAAGCAATACTCCTGAGGAAGGCACCATCTTAGCGTATCTTGTTGCCCCAGGAAGTTCTTTTAATGAAACATTCATCCCGATTACCCCGGCGAACTATGAATTCGTCCAATGGGAAGTGGAAGGCAAAGGAGCAGGTAAGGGTGCTGAACTGACGCTTAATATTCCGAGTGTTACAAATAATCGGATTGCTACGGCTCATTTTGTACCCAAAAGCCCGAACACGCGTTAAGCGCCTGCTAGAGGTATTTTAAAGGGGTAATGGAAGAATTAGAAAAGGGCTGGCCCCGCGAAAGCGCGGGGCCAGCCCTTTTTCACAAACCCTTCAAAATATCAACCCAGGAATCTACCGGTCAAACGACGTCTTTTTGGGCACAATGACAATCCCCGAAGTCGTCACCGCAAAACGTTTGCGATCAAGCTCCAGGTTATAACCGATCTCAGATTGATCAGGAATAACAACCTCTTTGTCAATGATCGCGTTACGAATCCTTGCCCCTCGCCCAACAACAACCCCCGTCATAAGAATGGAATCGCTGATTTGCGCTCCATTTTCCACGCGCACACTGGGTGACAAAATCGACTGCTTAATCTGCGCGCCCTTAATAATGCATCCACCCGACACAAAACAATTCGAGATCAATCCTGCCTTAGCCTGGATTCCCGAGCCTGAAGAAAGAATACGAATCGGCGGATACTGCTCATGATAGGTGCGCACAGGCCAACTCTTGCGAAAAAGATCAAATTTTGGCTGTGGCTTTAAAAGATCCATATTAGCCTGATAATACGAGTCGCGTGTTCCAATATCCCGCCAATAACGCGGCTTGCCATCGCGATCCGCAAAATTATACGCAAACACCTTTTTCTTTTTCTGAATCATCTGTGGAATGATATTCTTGCCAAAATCATGCCCTGAGTCCTTATCGCTAGCGTCGAGCGTCATCTCATCGACCAAGACCTCGCGATTAAACAAATAAATCCCCATCGAGGCATAAATATGTTTCGGGTCTCCAGGAATAGTCTTGGGATTCTGTGGTTTTTCTTGAAAACCACAGATCAACCCTTGCTTATCTACTTCCACAACGCCAAACTGTGAGGCCAGGCTCTTTGGCATTTTGACACAACAAACGGTGGCATCCGCGCCCTTAACATTATGATACTCAATGACACGACTATAATCCATGCGATAAACATGGTCCCCGGAAAGGATCAAGACTTTCTTAGGATTATAATCTTTAATCGCATAAATATTTTGATAAATCGCATCCGCCGTACCTTTATACCAGTCCGAGCTCACCCGCTGCTGGGGCGGAATAGCGTCAATAAACTCCCCTAATTGACTTGAAAAAATATCCCAGCCCGCTAAAAGATGTTTTTGCAAAGAAAACGACTTGTATTGGGTGAGGACAAAAATCCTGCGAAGCCCAGAATTGATGCAATTACTTAAGGTAAAATCAATGATGCGGTAAATGCCACCAAACGGAACTGCGGGCTTGGCACGGTCACGGGTCAAAGGGTCAAGTCGCTCGCCCTTGCCTCCGGCTAAAATAAATGTCAGTATGTCACGCATGAAAAAACCTTTCTTTTATTTAGATTATACTCTGTGCGCATTCATTTTGCTAATAGGAAATTTCTTTCTGCGCGATTACTTTTTTAAGCCCTTGACTTCTTGCAGCGCTTCTTTAAGTTCTTGCGACGCAGGCTCTACCCTTAATCCCCTTAAGAAAGCTTCTTGAGCCTTGGCCTTTTCCCCAAGATCCAAGAAACAAAGCCCAATTTTATGATACACAGCCCCATGGCTTGGCTGCGCCTTGACCATGACCCCAAGGATGTCAAAAGCTTCAGCATATCTTTTCTTGCTAATTAAACCATCAACGAACTTAAGGCCTTTTAAGACATTCTTAGACCCAAAAGAAAAACTCTTACGCGCAGCTTTCATGGCTTTATCATATTGCTCATCCGCAAGATAGGCTAACGCAGAGCTCAAAAGAATATCCGATCGTTTCGCCTCATTGCTCAAGGCGCGATCATACTCTCTGAGAGCCTTTTTATAATCTCCTAAATCAAAATACATAAGTCCCAAATGATAACGATGATCAGCATCATCAGGAGAAATCATAACAGCCAAGCGAAAATTCTTAAAGGCCTCTTGGGTTTTTCCAGTCTTTTCCAAAATCCTTCCACGAATGTAATACGGCTCCGACGAACCAGGAGAAATCAAAAGAGCTTGAGTGATTTGCTCAAGGGCAAGCTCGTTGAGACCTAGGGCTTCGAGATTGTAAGCGCGCTTGATCTCCCGAAAAGGAAAAACTCCACGCGGCCCAAGGCGTTCAAAGTCAAAATCGCTAAAGACAATTCCCTTCTTATCCTTGCGAAACGCCTCGATCCAAGCCTTATTCTGCGCAACATCTTTTAAGAAAATCACCGCATCATAATCTAAATAAACAAGAATCCAATCCTTATCCTGATACAACCACTGGAGGGTTTTTTCAGAAAGACGATTATGGGCTGATCCCAAAAAAACACCGGTTAGTTGAAATTGATCAACTGCCTTTAAAAAAGCCGCCTGATCACCCTCCAAAATACGCACATATTCTTTAAAAAACCGCGGACCATAAAGCTCAGTGCGACCATCCATAAACACACGAAGGTTGGGAGAACATCGACCAATCAAGAAAGCCCCAGAATTAAAATCATTAAAAAAGTTTCCCTGGATCTTATTGTTCCTGATAAAGTCTGTGGCGGCCCATGGATAATTACGCTGGCTAATGCCGCTAAAGGTGCTTTTCATTTCATATTTGTCAAAATCAAAATACACGCCCTTAGACTCCTGATAGCCAAAGCGCACCATCCAAGCAATCATCGCAATATTAAGCAAAAAAATCGTGATCAACTTTAGAATATTTCGTTTAAACTTGACCGGCAAAATATCTTCGAGGCGGTATTCAGAGAAATTAAGAATTGTAACTAAGTACGCCACGATCCCAAAATAAATAATATTGCGAATCGCTTGAAGAGAAAACGCAAGGAAGAACACCCATAGCAACAACGCAGAAATGTCAATGCGCTTGCGATTCACAAAAAAGCTATACGCTGAAATGAGAATGAGAAGCTTATAATAAATATAACGCTGCGTTAAGATCGTACCCCAAGCAATCGGTTTCTGAAGCTCCTGGATATGGTTAAAGAAAATCGAGGACTCTCCTGCCATTTGGAAAAGAATCGTAAACGGATACAAAGCCCCCTTCACAAACTGAGGGTTCACCAAGCATGCCAAGGCTGTGGCCACAAACGCAAAGCTAAGCCTCTTAAGCTCTTGATCCGTCAAACGGCCAACCGTGTTCCAGTCCCAGGGCAATCGCCAGTGCCGCTTGATAAGCTCCGAAACAATGCTCAAGAGAATGAGCAAAGGGCCAAAAATAAAAAACCCATGAATATTGACCCACAAGATCTGCGCGATAAAAAGAAGCCAGACGCTCATCTTTTTCTCAAGATGAATTGCCAAGATATAAAGAAAGAACGCGAGAAAGAAAAAACTAAAAAGATCCGGCCGCATGGTTAAACGTGTTTTAAAAACCAACGTGAGCAAAAAGAGCAAAAAAACTGTCATATAGTGTCGTCGCTTCAGATCGCTTAAGAAAATAAGCGTCATGAAAGTCAACGCAACAAGCATGGCCTGGGCTGTAAAAAGATTTTCATAACCACCCAGCGAAAGGAACAAATAAAAGATAGCTTGAAACAGCCACTCGTGATTATTCCAAGGCTTTCCTGCAACCGAACAAGAAAAAATATCTTGCAAAGGAATCACACCTTGCTCAACAATGACCTCACCTGTTTTAAGATGCAACCACAAATCAAAATCCGCAATCTCAAAATTGCACAGGAAGATGACCAGCCCCAGCAAAACGCCCACGGCCATCATCCCGCTTACGTAACAACCTTTTTTCCACCAAAATTCTGCCATAAAAAATCCTTTTAAAGCCAAAGTTTAAATTATTCTAGCACAAAATGCCCTTTTTCCTTCTCGCAGAGTCGTTTTTCATCCAACACCTCTTGCTCCGCCACAACATTTTGGGCACGATAGCTGATGGCGGCCAAGAGAAGTCGCTTGGTATATGGATGCAAAGGATTGTTAAATAAAATCTCAGCAGGCCCCATCTCAACTATCTTTCCTTGATACATGACAGCGATCTTTGGACAAAGCTTTTTCACCACACGCAAATTATGGGAAATAAAAAAATACGTGACCCCAAATCGCTCTTTGAGCAACGACAAAAGATGAAGGATTTGCTCCTGCACCAGGACATCCAACGACGAGACAGCCTCGTCAAGAATAAGAAGTTTGGGCTGCATCATCAAGGCCCTCGCGATCGCGATACGCTGACGTTCGCCACCGCTAAATTCATAGGGAAAGCGTTCCAAAATATGCTCAGAAAACCCCACCGCAGCCAAAAGCTCGTACATTTTTTGTTCTTGCTCTCCTCGCGTGAGCGAAGAAAACGCCATAGGCTCTTTGAGAATATTCCGGATACTAAAACGAGGATCAAGGCTGCTAAAGGGATCTTGAAAAACCATCTGCATAAGACTTGGCAAAAGGCGTCTTTGCATTCGCGGCAGATGCCCCATATTTTGCCCTTCAAAAAAGACATCGCCTGTGTCTGGCTTGATCATATTCATAGCGATCCGGGCAAGCGTTGTCTTGCCGCAACCTGACTCGCCCACAAGGCCTAGGCTCACGCCTTGGTCAATGGTCATGTCTACCCCATCGACAGCCCGGGTCAAGTGGTGAGCTTTTCCCAGAAAATGACGTGACGTAGAGAAATATTTTCTGACATTATTGATTTCAAGCAATTTCATATCTTCGTCGCCATTAAAAGCTTTTTTGTAAAATCATGGACCGGCGCATCTAAAACTGCTTTTGCTTCCCCCGACTCAACAATACGGCCATCATACAAAACAAATATACGGTCCGCAATAAAACGCACCAAGCCTAAATCATGGGTAATGAGCAAGATCGAAAGATGCATTTCTTTTCTTAACTTTTTAAAAAGCTCTAAGATTTTAGCCTGGATTGTCACATCAAGATTGCTTGTGGGCTCATCCGCAATCACTAAATCCGGCGAGGCTGCCATCGCCTGCGCGATCATGGCGCGCTGACGAAGCCCGCCACTTAGCTCATGGGGATAACTCCTAGCTACCTTTCTAGGGTCGCCAACTTCCACAAGGTCCAAAAGCTCATCGACTCTATTCATGGCTTTGGCTCTTGAAAGGCCTAAATGCGTTTGCGTAACTTCAGCGATTTGATCCCCAATTCTAAAAACAGGATTAAAAGCGCTTAACGATTCCTGAAAAACCATCCCAATCTTTTTTCCACGAATCTGACGCATCCCCGATAACGGCATGGCGAGAATATTTTCTTCCTTAAAAACAATACTCCCCTCGTCAATCTCCATAGCTAAAGGAAGCAGCCTCAAGATAGACAACCCTAGGCTTGTTTTGCCTCCTCCAGAAGCGCCCACCAAGGCAACAATTTCCTCTGGAGTCACATCCAAATGAATATTCTTTAAAAGCGTTCTCGAGGACGCATCTGTTCTTACGGTTATCCCAAGATTAGATATTTTCAACAATGTCGCCATTTTATGATTGTCCTTCTGCTTTCAGCCAAGGATCCAAGGCATCGCGCAAGGCATCACCCACAACATTAAAACAGATCACAGTGATAAAAATAAAAAGTCCTGGCAAGAGAATCCACGGGGCAAATCGGATCTGCACAATGCCCATAGCCTCAGAAAGCAAATTGCCCCAACTGGCGTAAGGGTCTTGAATGCCCAGGCCCAAAAGGCTCAAGGCAGACTCTCCCATAATATAACCAGGAATGGAAAGCATGATGGCCACAATCGAATACGACATCGTGTGCGGCAAAATATGCATGCGAATAATCCTCAAGTCCGAAAGGCCCATGGCCTTAGCAGCGAGGACATATTCGCGTTGCTTCAAGGTCATAGCCATGCCGCGAATGACCCGCGCCAAGGACGCCCAACCAATAAAAGAAAAGATCACAACCACCAAGAGATAAATTTGAAGCGAGTTAAGATTAGGCGGAAACGCAGCGCGCAAGGCAAGCATCAAATAAAATCCCGGGACCATCATAAACATTTCACATAGGCGCATCACCAATGTGTCAATCCAACCGCCATAATACCCCGAAATCCCTCCAATAAAAAGTCCAAAAACAAATGAGATCAAAACACCAATAAGCCCAATCGACAAGGAAACGCGCGACCCCCACAAAAGCCGTGACAACAAATCTCGTCCTCGCGAATCCGCGCCCCAAAGATGTAGCCGCCCTTTTGTTTCCACACCAAAGAAATGCCGATCCCAAGGAATCACACCCAAAAGTCGATACGCATCTCCTTTGGGAAAAAGACGAATCGTATATTTCTGAGTCTTATCTTCAGTGTAAATCCGCTTATGAAAAGAATCAAAAACAAACGAAGTGCCGTAGACATAGGGCCAGCTTAATGAACCGTCTTGATTCACCATGTGCACCTTCATCGGCGGACAATACGAATAGTTGCGATCTTCATTATCATAAGAATAGGGAGAAAAAAAGTCAGCAAAAATCGCGAGAAAATAAAGCAAACCTAAAACACTAAGACACGCAACTGCCAATCGGTTTCTTTGAAAAACCTTAAAACTCGCTTGAAACTGACTTACGTGTTGTCCTTGTTTATTCATGACGAATCCTTGGGTCAGCCCACGCCAGCATAATATCCGCGCACAGATTTCCAACAAGCAACAAGACCCCACCCATGATCATGCTCGCCATCACCAGATAAACATCCTTGGCCCGAACCGCAGTCAACATGAGCGAACCAATACCGGGCCAATTGCAAATAATCTCAACCAAGGCCGCACCGCTTAACAACTCCGAGAAATGATATCCTAAAATCGTAATCATGGGATTAAGAGCATTACGCAGGGCATGCCTAAAAATCACTTTTTGCTCCGATAACCCCTTGGCCCGAGCTGCTAAAATATAGGGCTGCCCTAACACCTCGAGCATGTTACCGCGCATCAATCTCTGAAGCCCTGCCATGGTACCAATCGAAATCACAATGGTTGGAATGATCAAATGTGCCACAAGATCAAAAAACTTGGCCCAAAATCCCATTTGCTCGGTATCCACACTCTGCATGCCGCCTAAAGGAAGTCCACCGACGATCGAAACCACATAGAGCAAGAGAATAGCGAGAAAAAAACTAGGAACGGATAAACACAAGAAGGAAAGAAATGACAGCAACTTATCAATCAAACGATTGCGATACATGGCCATGACAATGCCCAGTGGAATCGCCACAAACCAGGTAAAAAGAAGACTGCTTAGCGACAAGACAAAAGTATTAAACAAGCGACCTTGCAGAATCTTTCCAACGGGACAACTATAATAAAAGGAATATCCAAAGTCCCCTAGAAAAAGATTCTTGAGCCACGCCCCATATTGCTCCATCAAGGGCCGATCCAGGCGATAAAGCTTTTCATAGTGTGCAATGGTTTCTGGCGAAATACGCGGATCCAGCTTGAGGGCATCAAAAAAGTTTCCCGGCGTGAGCTGAATCAAAAGAAAGGTCATCAAGGAGATGCCTAAGAGAAGCGGGATCGCAATCAACACGCGACGAATAATAAATTTCAGCATATTATCGAAAGGTTTCTTTTAAATAAATTTCTTCCAAGTTATAAAACACACCGCTGTAACTGGAGGGCTGAAGGTTCTCGAACTTATTACGGACTGCTGTTAAATACGATCCTAAAACCGTATAGATCAGCGGTAATTCTTTAGCCACAATCTCCTGCCATTCATCGTAAAGAGGTTTGCGCTCTTTGTCATTTAGGATTTGGACGCCTTGAGTAAAAATTTCATCTACACGCTTTTCCCACGACGTTGCTGGCGTCCTCTGCCCTGGATTCCAAAAATGAAGCTGACCATCGGAAACCCAAACATTTTTCCCAAAATGCGGCTCAAGCCCACCGGTCAAGCCTAAAATAATCGCGTCCCAATCATAATTAGCCATCAACTTGGAAACGAGATTATTAAACTCAAGGGCTAGAAAGTTGACATTCATGCCAAGCTTCTTTAAATCATGGCGGATAATTGCAGCGATTTGCATGCGCTCCACGGCGTTAGAATTGGTATAAAGATTAAACTCGACCTTGTTCCCCTGGCTATCCTCAAGGAGGCCATCGCCATCACGGTCACGAAAGCCTGCCTTGGCAAGAAGCGCCTGGGCCTTATTCAAGTTATAATCATAAGTCGGCACCGACGCGTTATAAAAAATATTATTATTGGGATCAACCGGAGAATTCTGAGGGTAACCAAATCCATTCATAACAATATCAATAATTTTCTTCTTGTCAATCGCATGCGCCACGGCCTGGCGAAAAAGAGGATGAGAAAACCAGGCAATCTTTTTAGGGTTAACAAACGGCCTACCGGTCTGAGGATTAAGACGCGCATTCTGATTGAACACAATAAAATTACTCCCCGGAGCAGGACCCAAATTATAAATCGTGAAATTCTTTTTTGCCTCCATCGGCTTTAAGAGCGAATAATCTGCACCACGAAGGGTCAAGGCATCAATTTCCCCTTCTAAGAATTTAAGTAAGGCGACATCTTGATTCTGAACAATCACAAAAATAATCTTGGCAATAAAAGGCAGTTGTTCATTCGCAAAAGATTTCTTCCAATACCGCGCGTTGGCTTTGAGCACCACCTGTTCACCGGGCGCATAACGCTCAAGCACATAAGGTCCTGTCCCAACAATCTCAGACACCGGCGCATCCACGCCCCAAGTAAAATTAAACTGCCCTTTTTTAAGAGCCTCAGCAAGCTTATGCTTTGGCAAAATAGACGTGCCTAAGGAACGCAAAAAAGGAGCAAATTTAACGGGCAAGATAAATTGAACTCTGTAAGTATCAAGCTTTACCACCTCAAACTTTTTTCCATCAATAGTAAAAATATCGCGCTCAGAAGACGGGATTTGGTCATTGTAGATCAAATCATTAAACGTAAAAACAACATCATCCGCGGTAAAAGGTTCACCATCCGACCATAAAACATCATTACGCAAATCAAATGTCCAGCGCAAGCCCTCCGTGTCTACCTCCCAACGCTTGGCCAAATTGGGCTCAACCTCAAGGGTCAAGCCGTTGGTCCGCGTCAAGCCTTCAAACAAATAACCAATAATGGACGTCGAGGATGTCTCCTGGGCAACAATAGGATTAAAAGATTTAGGATCAGAAATAGAGGTAAAAACAACTTGGCCGCCGTGCTTGTCACCCACGATATCTTTGGCTAGCGCAGCCCTAGAGAAGACAAACAACAAAAAAACTACTAAACACGTTAGTAGTTTTTTTGCACCTTGCGGAAAAAGAACTGCTTGTTTACTGAACAGCGGGAGGTGGCTCACTGGTGTCCGGCGCCTCCATGGCATTGATTTCAATGGTTTGCACATTCTTTGAAGCATCATCAAAAAGCTTGTTAGGATCAATCGTTTGCTCCTTAAGCGCCTCATGCATCAACAAGGACTTATCTTTTTGCGCGGACAAATACGCAAGGCTTAACGAAGTCACAAGAAAAACAAGCGCCAAAATAGTTGTTGCGCGAACCAGAAGCGAATTGGTCTTTGGTCCAAAGACACTTTCTGCTGCGGCAAAGGCCTGCGTCAAGCCACCGCCACGACCTGATTGCATCAACACAACAATGAGAAGCAAAATACAAGCCAAAACATGAACAACTAATGCCAATTGATACATACCAACTCCCTTTTTTAATGAGACATAACTCCCCGGGCTTATGTGCTCAAGAAATTACACTCCTGAATTAACCCCGCTTCTTTTATTGCTCAAAAAAAACGAGATACGTTAAACTAAAAACTTCTCACAAGAAAGAACATTTTTAGAAATCTTTACTTTACTAAAGATCCTTGAATAATACCAGCAAACGAATCGGCTTTCAAGCTTGCACCGCCAACTAAAGCGCCGTCAATATCTGGCTGAGAAATAAGTTCCTGGGCATTATCTGCCTTCACGCTTCCACCATATTGAATGCGAATGGTTTCGGCCACACCCTTACCACAGTTTTTTTCTAAAAGGCCACGAATAAATTTATGGACTTCCTGAGCCTGAGCTGGGGTCGCTGTTTTGCCTGTCCCAATCGCCCAAACTGGCTCATAAGCCACAACCATTTTCCCCATGTCCTGCGCGGTAAATCCTTTGAGAGAATTTTCTACGTGGTCCTTGATCACATCAAAAGTTTTGCCTGCCTCGCGCTCTTGTAAATTCTCCCCTACGCAAACAATAGGAATCAATCCGTGCGCAAGCGCCGCCTTGATTTTGTTGTTCACAGTTTCATTGGTTTCGCCAAAGAATTGTCGCCTCTCCGAATGCCCAATGATCACATACTGGCATCCTGCATCTTTAAGTAAAGGCGCTGAAACTTCGCCGGTAAACGCACCCGCATCCTGCCAATAAAGATCCTGCGCTCCAAGGCCAATCTTTGTCCCCTCTAACACCTCAGCGACTTTAGAAAGCGCAGTAAACACAGGACACACCACAATATCCGCCTTGTCAAAGCCAGCGCACTTAGCCTTAATCTCATTAACAAGATCCACAGCTTCTTTAATATTTTTATTTAACTTCCAATTTCCTGCAATAATCGGTTTTCTCATGATTTGCTCCATTTAATTAGTCTGTAGTATATGGTATATCGTATATAGTGTAAATGCCGATCTTAAGACAATTTTTTCATTAGCGAAGAAATCATCTTTGACAAGTATTCTATTTTGCTAGAAACATTCTGAAGGTCTTGCAGGTTAACAAAATTCAGTTTCTCGGCGATAATCAACTGCGTCTCCAGTTCTGCCAAGGAACCAAGAGCAATAAATAAAAACTGCTTGTATTCCTTGTTGTGGTATCTTTTAAACCCTTCAGCAATATTTGAAGGAATGGACACGCTCGATCTGCGAATCTGAGACGTTAACCCGTAAAGCTCTTCTTTAGGAAAATTCTTTGTTAATTGATATGAATCCGCTACGACTTCAATACCCTTTTGCCAAATTCTAAGATCTTTGAAACTCTTAATCTTCCCTTCCATCCATCAACCTTCTATATACTATATACTAAATACTATCCACTTTTTTCTATTTATTATTCAACGCGGCAATACCAGGAAGCTCTTTGCCTTCTAGAAATTCGAGCGATGCTCCCCCCCCTGTGGAAATATGTGACATCGAATCCTCAACACCAAATTTACTAACCGCAGCCGCCGAGTCCCCGCCGCCCACAATGGTGATAGCACCCTTTAAAGTAGCTAAATATTCCGCGATTTCCTTGGTCCCTTGCGCGTAAGCATCAATTTCAAAAACACCCACCGGCCCATTCCAAACAATGGTTTTTGCCGTGGACAAAACTTTCTTAAACGCTTTGCGTGTTTCAGGCCCAATATCCAAGCCTTCCCATCCATCGGGAATATCGGCTGAAATCTTTTTGGTTTCCGGCTTATCAAAGCCCTGGGTAATCACAAAATCCGAGCTTAAAACAATCTGGACATTCATTTGCTTGGCCTTCTCGAGCAGCGATCGAGCCATGTCCACTTTATCCGCTTCCAATTTTGAATTACCAATATTTTTTCCTAACGATTTAAGGAAAGTATATGCCATGCCTCCGCCAATCAAGATCGCATCCGCCTTTTTTAAAAGATTCTCCACTAAAGCGATCTTATCCGACACCTTGGCGCCGCCTAAAATCACCACAAACGGCTTCTTGGGATTATTAACCGCCTGGCCCAAATATTGAATTTCTTTCTCAATCAAAAAACCTGCCACCGAAGGCAAATATTGGGTAATCGCTGAAACCGAGGCATCCGCACGATGCGCACAGCCAAAGGCATCATCGACATAAACATCCGCCAAGGAAGCGAGTTCCTTAGCAAAGGCAGGGTCATTTTTCTTTTCTTGTTTATGAAAACGGAGATTTTCCAGTAAGACAACACGCTCGTGACTCGCCGCGATTTTGGCCTTGACATCCTCACCTATACAATCATCAAGTTTTAAAACTTTTTCGTTTAAGAGCTCGGCGAGACGTTTGGCCACAGGCGTTAATCGCGCCTCCTCCAAGACAGCCCCATCCGGACGGCCCAAATGACTCATCAAAATAACTTTCGCGGCACCTTGTTCAAGGACGTAACGAATCGTTGGCAGCGAACTTTGAATACGCCTGTCGTCGGTAATTTTAAGACTCTTATCCAGCGGGACATTAAAATCCGCGCGAATGATAACTCTCTTACCCTTAACACTTAAATCCTTAATGGTCATCTTGCTCATAAAAACCTTCCTTGGGTTAATAGGGGCCTCTGAATGATTTCACGTGAAGAAAATGCTTTAGTAAAATTAGGAATATTATATATATTTCTGATGGTTTGTCAATGACGCGTGGTCTTCAGTGCTGTCAGGATAAATTGTAATTCTTTTTGTAGCTTGTACTCTTGTTGCTGTGGATCTCTATCTTGTCTCGCCCACATCTTTAATATCCTTACGCACTTTTTCTCGCGGGGTATCTAAAGGAAAACCGACACTGATCATGATATCAAGTGAGTCTTTTTTAGATAATCCAAGAACCTCACGGACACCTTTCTGGTCAAACCAGCCGATCCAGCAAGTGCCCAGACCCTCTTCCGTCGCCTGGAGAATAAAATGCTCACACACGATGCCAATATCAATCAAATTGTATTGCGTACCGCGTGTCGCGCCGGCAACTTGCGCAACATACTTGGAACGCTCGGTAACCACAACAACCAACACTGGGGCTTCCCTGGCAAAAGCGTTCATGGCATAAACACCGCCAAAAGCCTTTTCGGCCAGACGCACGCGCAACACCGGATCGCTGACAATAATAAAACGCCAGGCCTGGGAATTGCACGCCGAAGGTGAAAGGCGCGCTGCCTCGAGGCAGCGCGCAAGTGCTTCCTGCGACACGGGCGTCTTAGCATAGCTACGGCAACTTTGTCGCTGTCGAACCAATTTAAGAAAGCTCATATCTTGGGATCAAACAGAGGGTCACGCACCATTTTGTGTTTTGCCAAGAAAAAGCGTAGCGTCGTCTTCACAACAGCCAGCCCATAAATAACACTCCGACGAAAACTAATCGAAGAACAGTCTTGGTTATAGGAACACGGCGAGCTAATTTCTCCAATGCGGTATTGAAAATAAAAGATCTGTGTCAGCATTTCATTATCAAAAACAAAATCATCGGAATTGCGTTCAAAACAAATACGCTCAAGCACAGCTTTTGAATAAGCGCGAAACCCTGTGTGGTACTCTGAAAGCTTCTGCCCTGTCAAAATATTCTCAAAAGCTGTCAGCAGCCTATTGGCAACATATTTATAAAAAGGCATTCCCCCTTTAATCGCGTATCCACCTAAAATACGCGACCCCAAAACCACATCAAACATCCCCGAGGCAATCAACGAAGCCATAGGAGCCACAAGTTTTGGAGGATATTGATAATCTGGATGCAACATCACAACAATATCTGCTCCTCTTTTCAGGGCTTCCTGGTAGCATGTCTTTTGGTTGCCACCATAACCTCTATTTTCAGGATGAACAATCACCTCAATGCCAAGTTGTCGAGCAAGCTCAGCGGTTTTATCCCCCGAATGATCATCCACCAAAATCACTTCATCGACGATACCTTTAGGAATCTCGTCATAGGTGCGTTGCAGCGTTTTTTCCGCGTTATATGCTGGCAGAACAACAACAACTTTTTTATTTTCAATCATCCAAAGCTCCTTGTGCGCACACGTCGCCTAGTGCCGAAAAAGATTGTACTTAAAAATACAATAAATGGCCCGCACGCCATCTTTCCAGCCAATCTTCTTGCCTTCTTCATAAGTTCGGCCGTAATAAGAAATCCCAACCTCATAAATACGACATTTTTTCTTAGCGATTTTTGCCGTAATCTCTGGCTCAAAACCAAAACGATCCTCCTCAATCTTGATAGATTGGATGATTTCCCGTCGAAAGGCCTTGTAACAGGTTTCAATGTCCGTCAGATTAAGATTAGTAAAAATATTCGATAATAACGTCAGAAAGCTGTTACCGACCATGTGCCAAAAATAGACAACGCGATGAGGCTCACCGCTAATAAAGCGAGAACCAAAAACCACATCGGCCTTATTCTGCAAAATCGGTGAAATAACCTTAAGATATTCACCAGGGTCATACTCCAAATCGGCATCCTGAACGATCACAATATCTCCGGATGCTTCCTTGATACCCGCCCTAAGGGCTGCTCCTTTGCCTAAGTTTCGATCCTGATAAATCACCTTGTCGACCTTAACCCCTAAGCCACCCTTAAGCAGCTCACGCGTTCCATCGCTAGAACAATCATCAATCACAATGATTTCTTTATTCCCATACGGAGAGTTGCGGACAACGTCAATAAGTGCCGCGATCGTATTTTTTTCATTATAGCAGGGAATAAGAACAGAAAGCTTCATACTCATAAAACCTCCAAATAGAATACAAAAAACTACACCTTCTTTTTCCTCGCTATCGCTTTAACACCCACCGTCTTTAGAGCAATAAAATCCTTGATCGTTTTCATGACATAATCAATATGTTCCTGATGAATATCCTGATGCACACCAATGTGAAGACCGTTGTTGCCAATAAACTCTGCATGGGGAAAATCACCCTGTCTTAATCCAAGGAAAGCAAAGCCTGGGCACTGCGTTGGCATCGAGGAAAAAAGATCACGGGTGTCAATGTCATGCTTGTCTAAATAATCAACAAGCTCATCGCGTGTAAACGGTGCACCTTCTTTCACAATCATAGGAAAAGCATGAGGGCCAATGATTTCTCCTGGCTCTTCTTTGATCGTTGTCAAAAAGGACTCAAACTCTTTTAAACGTTCGATCATGGTGATGAGATTATGATGTCGCTTCGCAATCGTTTCCGGATAAAGATCAAGACTCGCCAAACCAACCGCGGCTTCAAGCTCATTCATTTTCGACGAATAGCCAACGCGCTCAAAAATAAAACGAATATCTTTTCCCTTGGCAAAACGTTTCTCACAATAGCTATTAGACGTATTGACCACACAAACCTTACATTTGCAGGCCCTGCCATGACAGCGCAGTGACCGCACAATTTCCGCCATCTTTTCATTATTGGTCGTCACAACTCCACCTTCAACAGCTGTAATGATATGCGCTAAATAAACGCTGTAGGCTGCAAGATCTCCCCACTCTCCAACTTTTTTCCCTTGATAAACAGCGCCATGGGCTTCTGCGGCATCTTCAACAACAAGAAGATGATGTTTTTTGGCAATCTTCATAATAGCATCCATCTTCGCAGGCTTACCCATCAGATGAACAGGCATGATTGCGCGCGTCCTTGAGGTAATGGCCGCTTCAATCTTTGAGGGATCAATATTTAACGTCTCCCGCTCAATATCAACAAAGACCGGCGCAAATCCTGCATGCAAGACAGCATTGCCTGTAGCCACAAACGAAAGTGCCGGGACAATAACCTCATCACCACGCTGGGCCCCGAAATCATACAGCACCGCTAGCGCAATGATATCAGCATCCGTACCGCTGCTCACGGCAATCGCCTCCTTGGCATTCACAAGCTTCGCAAAACGCTCTTCAAATTCACCAACAAATTTACCATTTGAGACACGCCCAGAATCTAAAACCTCATTCACCAAATCCTTAGCCCGCTGATTAATATTAATGGTTCCGAAAGGGACTTTCATAAAATTATTTTTCCTCCATTTGAACAAAACGCATGACCGCCTCTTGCCAAGACGGAATACTGCTTTTCAAAGCCAAACACAACTGGCTGTTGGCCATGGCTGAAAATTTTGGCCGTTTGGCTGCGAGGTGAAAATCATCCGACGAAACAGGTATTATTCTATTATTAAAGCCTTTTTTTTCAAAGTAGAATCTTACCCAATCATAACGCGAACAATGCTCCGTATTGGTCAGATGATAAAGCCCGCTCATGCCTTTTGTACAAGCCAAAAGCGTAGCATTCACAATATCGTCGGTAAAAGTGGGGATGGAGACTTCATCTTGGGCAATACGTATTTCCTTTTGCGCGCTCGCCCACTTGGTGGCCTTGGCGAGGAAATTACGCTCGCCTTTTCCGAAAACCCAACTAACACGAAAAAGAAGATAATCCTTTAAAATTCCTTCAAGCGCCCTCTCTCCGGCGAGCTTGCTTTGGCCATAGCAATTCAGAGGGCTTGGCGTATCTTGTTCGGTGTAAAGAGTATGCTTCGCGCCATCAAAGACATAGTCTGTGCTGTAATGAATCAAAAAAATATTACTTTTATGGGCGACATCCGCAAGATTTTGAACCGCCGTCGCATTGATACGAAAAGCGTCCTCACTTTTCTTCTCCGCCAGATCAACATCATTGTAAGCCGTGCAATTAATCACAACGGTTGGCTTGATCTCTTTGATACAGCGAGTAAGCTTATCGATATCGGTGATATCTAAATCTTGGTGGGATAGGAAAAAATGTTTTTCATCTTCCCTGGTTAACGCTTTCTGAAAAGCCCTACCAAGTTGCCCCGTGGATCCTAACACAAGAAATCGATTCTTCATGGCGCTAAAACATTTCGCCTTTCACGGTACAAAGTCACCTCAGAACCAAAAAGAAAAAAACCATTACGACCATAAAGGTTAAGCGCAAAAACATTTGTTGCCTGGGTCTTCACAATCAGTATTTTTTTCTGATTCTGAATCGCATAAGCAATAAGACCCTGAACCACGTGCGTGCCAATCCCTTTTCCGCGATAACTTTGCTCTGTTGCGATCAAGCCAATGATCGCGCACTCTTCTTTAAAGTGCAGCGTCCCAAAACCTGCAAGGCTTTCCTGCTCAAAATAACCAATGTTATAATCTGCAAATCCGTTGAGGCTATTTAAGATCCACGCGCGATGAATCTGCGCGCAAAAATTTCTTAATAAAGGATCGTCGGTGTATCGATTTTGATTATGACAAAATGCCTCATCACAAATCTTAAACAATTGGTCTTGGTGGGCTAAGGAAAGCTTTTGAATCTTTTTATTTTCCGCACAAATAACATCTTGAAGATCGCGCTTTAAATGCAAAATCGTTGAGTTGTAACAAAACCCTTGGGAAGCTAAGAAACGAATCGCATCAGTCTCTGCAGAGTCGACCTTTACGATCACATGATATGGGCACGCCGCCAATTCTTCTTCCAAGGCCTTAAAATCTCTTACGCCTTCAACTCGATAAATTTCTTGACCCGTAGCGCTACTTTCAAACTCTGCTTTTGTGATCATCTTTTTTCTCATTTCGCAAAGATAAAATGATTATCCGCATGCTTGAACGCAGGATAAAGGCTATCTTTCTTAGAAAGAATTGGAGTTTTTAAAGGCCAGGAAATATTCAAAGTGGGATCATTAAACATAATGCCTTGTTCATGTTGAGGTGAATACACCTCAGAACAAAGATATTCCACCTCAGCTTCCTCGGACAAGGTCAGAAACCCATGCGCAAACCCTTCAGGAATAAAAAACATCTTGGCACGATCAGCACTCAAAGAGACGCTCACGTATTTTCCATAAAATGGAGATCCCCTGCGGATATCCACCGCAACATCAAAAATCTCACCTCGCAAAACTCGCACGAGCTTGGCTTGAGCAAAAGGTTTCTTTTGATAATGCAGGCCACGCAGGGTATTTTTCTTGGACAACGAATGATTGGCCTGAACAAAAGGTTTTTGGATCCCAGCGGCAAAAAATTCTGAGAATTTATAAATCTCCTTAAAGAATCCCCGATCATCGCTATAAACCCTAGGGGTAACCAACAACAATCCAGGGATATCAAAAGATTGAAAATCAAATGGCATAAACCTTACTCCTATTCGCTTGCAACCTTTAATAAATATTCGCCATAACTGGTGTGAAACTCTTGAGCCAAACAAACCAATTTTTCTTTGGAAATAAAGCCCTTGTGATACGCCACTTCTTCCAAGCACCCAATTTTGAGCCCTTGACGCTGCTCAATGGTTTTGATAAAAACAGATGCTTCAATCAAAGATTCATAAGTCCCGGTATCAAGCCACGCATGTCCGCGTCCTAAAAGCTCAACATGTAAATCACCTTTTTTGAAATAGGCCAAGTTGACATCCGTAATTTCCTTCTCGCCACGCTTCGACGGTTTAATCTTCTTCGCAATATTAACAACATCATTGTCATAAAAATAAAGCCCCGTCACAGCATAATGAGATTTTGGTTTCTTAGGTTTTTCTTCAATCGAAAGGATTTTATTATGCTTATCTAAAGCAAGGACACCATAACTCTGAGGATTGTTGACATAATAACCAAAAATTGTCGCACCCTTCTTCTGATTTGCGGCTTTTTGCAGAATCCCTGAAAGACCTTGGCCAAAAAAGACATTGTCGCCTAAGATCAAGCAAACCCTATCTCTCCCAATAAAATCTTCTGCGATCAGAAACGCCTCTGCAATGCCATTAGGCTCCTCTTGTGACGCATAGCTTAAACGGATCCCAAAATCTTTTCCCTCTTTTAATAAATCCTGGAACCGAGGCAAGTCTTTAGGTGTCGAAATGATCTGGATATCCCGAATGCCTGCAAGCATCAAAACAGACAAAGGGTAATAGATCATCGGCTTATCATAAATCGGCAAGAGCTGCTTACAAACGGCCTTCGTAATGGGATAAAGACGTGTTGCCTTGCCACCAGCTAGAATAATTCCCCTCATGACAATTCCTTTCGTTAAAAGTCGGTTTATTATATCAAATTTCTTGAAAATGCATAACAAATTAGCCTTCAAAGACTTCAAATGCTATAATGTTTCCTACGATGAAACATCTTTCAGAAATCTTTAACACGAAACAAAAAACTTTTTCCCTCGAACTTTTTCCTCCTAAAACAAGCGAAGGATATGAAAAGCTCTTATCTACGATTGACCTTTTAGCAAAATTAAGACCCGATTTTATTTCCTGCACCTATGGCGCAGGCGGAGGCAATCGCGACAAAACCCTAGATATTGTGGAACATATTCAAGACACCCATAGCATTCCAGCCCTAGCCCATCTCACATGCGTTGGCAATACCAAAGAGCAGATCACATCCATCCTCGACGATATTAAGCGCCGCGACATTCAAAATATCTTGGCGCTGAGAGGCGATCCGCCAGCCGATAATCCAACCTGGCAGCCCACTCACGATCATTTTCACTACGCCTATGAACTATGTGCCTTTATTCATGAAAACGACACCAAACATTTTTGTATCGGCGTTGCCGGCTTTCCCGAAGGCCATGTCTTATGCCCGGACAAACAACGCGATGCGCAATATTTAAAAATGAAACTTGACGCCGGCGCAAGCTTTGTCATCACACAACTCTTTTTTGACAACAAAGATTATTTTACATATGTTGAACGATTGCGCGCCTTAGGAATTCAAAATCCGATCTTGCCAGGGATCCTGCCGATTACAGATTATCAAGGGGTTATTCGCTTCTGTGAAAAATGTGGAACAAAAATTCCTAAAGAAGTGCACAAGCGCTTTGCCCCGATCGCTCACGATAAAGACGCTGTCCTACAAGAAGGCATTCATTTTTGTGTAGATCAATGCGTTGAACTCTTAAAACGCGGGGCTCCAGGAATTCATTTCTACCCTTTAAACAAAATTCACCCTCTCGATATTATTTTACCAAAGATCAAGGAACTGCAATGAAAATCTTGCTCCTATTTGCCCTGCTACTCTTAAATGCTCAAGATCTCGCCTGGGCTGGAGCTGCCCAAATGGTACAACAACAAAAGAAAATGCAAGAGGCAATGATCCAAAAAGCCATCATGGAACAACAAATCGCGGAACAAATGGCACAACAAGCGCAACAACACATGGCAGAGCAAATTGTACAACAAGGTTTCTTCATCGATCAAGAAATCCCCGTGAGCGCGACATTTAATGCGCCTTATCAGCCTACCGGTGAAGAATCCATCGTGGAAATGAACGACATCCTTAAGTCCCTAGAGACATCAAGCAAGGCTTGGTCACTTATCATCGACAGAGAACCCAAGGCCTTTATTATCCTTAAGTATATTGATTATTTTAAATCCCAAAAAATCTTAATCAAGAAACCTGCAGACTATTATGTCGATCTTGTGGACGGCATGACCGCCCAAGACCCAGGGATGCTCAAGAATCCTTTTAAGAACGTCCTTCAACTTGTTGCGATTTTAGAATATGATTTTGACAATGGCCAGAGTAAAGACAAGATGATTATGAATTTACTTGGCAAGGAAGGATATCTTCAAAACAAGAAACGCCTAGGGATGCCCTAGCGTTTTCCTTTTCCTTAAGTTAACGCAGCCAATTGGGATTTAAGCTGCACAATATACTCCTGCAACTCAACAAACTCTAACGAAGCCCGCTTAAAAAGGTCATTAACGTGGTTTAAATTTTTTTGCTTTGCCGCTTCTTCGAGCTCGCGAAAAGTTTTCCAAAGCTTATTGGCGCCAATATTACTCGCGGCACCCTTAACCGAGTGCGCTGCATCAGCCAGCTCAAGAAAATCACCCTTTTCAATGAGCGCAGCAACGTCTTTAAACCTCTGTGGGGCATCCTCTAGAAAGATTTGAACAAGCTCAAGCAAAAGCTCCTTATCCCCTTGAAGCCGATAAAGAACATCCTTGATTCCAATAATCTCGCTATCCATCACCCTGACCCTTCAGTCTTGTCCATCATCTTCTCAATGGTATCATAAACCTTTGCGGCATCAATAGGCTTAGAAATATAGGCATCCATGCCTGCGTCAAGACACTTTTTCTCATCTTCTGCCATAGCCCGAGCCGTCATCGCAATAATGGGGATATGTCCTCCTGACTCTTGCTCTTTAAGACGAATAATCTTTGTTGTTTCAAACCCATCCAAAACTGGCATCTGGACATCCATTAAAACAAGATCAAAGCTTTTTTCAGATAGCTGATCTAAAGCCTCTTGACCATTCAGAGCAACTGTAACGAGCCATCCCTTTTTTCCTAGAAGCTTCGCAGCGATTTTCTGATTCAAGGGATTATCTTCAGCTAATAAAATATTTAATATGCGCAACCCCTTGGACCCAATATCCTTTTTCAAAGGCGCAGGAACCATATCTTCGCCAGGAACAAGCGTTGACTCAGACTTTAAGCTGACCCTCATAAGAACCGTGAAACGAAAGGTACTTCCCACGCCCTCCTCGCTTTCAATCCAAATCTGGCCGCCCATCATTTCAACAAGCTTTTTACAAATCGCAAGTCCTAAGCCAGTTCCGCCATATTTACGCGTAATGGACGTATCCGCCTGTGTAAAAACATCAAAAATGAGAGCTTGCTTGTCCTTAGGAATACCGATACCTGTATCAGAAACGGAAACCGTAATCTTCACTTCATCTTCGGATACGGCCTCAGCCTCCATGCCAATCTCAACTTTCCCCTCATGGGTAAATTTAATGGCATTGTTCACCAGATTAATAATAATCTGACGCAATCGGGTTGAGTCCCCAATCACAAAACGAGGAACACCAGGATGGATGCAAGACGATAATTTAATATTTTTTTTGTTTGCTAAAACCGAAAGCCCCTTCGTAACGCTTTCCGTGACTTTCCACAAATTAAATTCAATATGCTCAAGCTTAATTTTTCCAGCTTCGACGCGAGAAATATCCAAAATATCATTAAGCAAATTCAAAAGATTATCCGCAGCCTCCTTAGCCGTATTTAAATTATCTTTTTGATCCTCCGTCAAGTCCGTCTCAAGCGTCATATCCAACATGCCAATAACAGCGTTCATCGGCGTTCGAACCTCATGGGACATGTTAGCCAAAAACATACTCTTGGCGCTATTGGCTTCTTCCGCAGCAATTTTTGCTTGCAAAAGACCTTCACGAGCTTTTTTATGCTCTGTAATGTCCTCGACAACACCATCAATGATCAAATTCTTTTCTTCCTTGTCCTTGACCAAGACAGCATTCATCGAGCACTGAATAATTTGGCCGTTGCTTTTTTTAAAATTGATCCACTCGTTTTTGACATAGCCTTCGCTACAAATCTTGGTCGTTAAGCGATTTAAATCGTCTGTATGCTCAAGAACGCCTTTAAGATTCATCGACAATAACTCTTGAGCAGAAAATCCAAGCATGCGCCCAAAAGCCAGGTTGGCAAAAAGAAAATGTCCGTGGGCATCGAGTGAGCAGCGAAAAATACTGATATCAAGATTATTAATGAGATTTTCAAACTTAAAAAAGGATTCGGCCATGGATGTCTTATTTTATTTTAATTTAATATTCATTCCAATTGCATAAAGATTAAATAGCCCAATCGCCACGGCTAAAAACATCATACATATCAAGATCGGCGAGCTCACCCCATGTTTCAAATCAATAATCGACGCATTACGTGTCAAAAAAGCAATGATCACAAGCCCTAAGGCAATCGCTAAGCCTGAAATTAGAAAAACAACCAATGAAAAGAGAAAAGAGATCAAGCCAACAAAAAAATAATAAAGAACAAGATTTCCTTTGGCGATATGACTAGCAGCGGTTCCAATTCTTCGCATAAATTTTACGGAGTTAGCGACTTTGTTTGACCTTGACCATAACGAGAAGGCGCCAAAACAATCTCATCTTTAACGCGCTTTATCCTATCCTCAATATAAGGATGTGTTCTTAGCCAAAGAGGCATTTGATCACCCTTGGCCTCTTTTTGCAAAAGCTCGAATGCCTCTATCATACCATCTAGGTTATACCCTGCCAAGAAAAGATACTTAATCCCTAAGCTATCGGCTTGGTATTCATCTTTGCGGCTAAATGCCGTAAAAACAAGATTCATGGCGACATCCGCAGACTGTGCGGCAAGGGCCCTCGCCTGAGCATCAACCTGGGAAAAAACAATAGCACCAATGATATTATACGTTAACGACGCTTGAAACTTTTTTGCAATATGGCGCGCAGCGCAATGACCAAGCTCATGCGCGACAACGGCAGCAATCGCATCATCCGTCTTAAGCTTGTCAAAAAGTCCTGTATAAACATACACGAATCCACCAGGAGTTGTGAAGGCATTCAAATCCTCTTTTTCAACTAAATAAAAATGATACCCATAGTCTTGACGATCAGACACCGCAGAAAGACGGCATCCTATATCTTTAAGCCGACTTACCTTCTTGGTATTGGTTGAAAAAGTGTATTCTTGAACAAGACTTTTATTAAGATCTTGCCCCATAGAAACTTCCGTTTCCGTGGAAAGAAAAAGGGACTCCTGCTTACCTGTGGCAGGGTTATAAATGGTTGTACATCCCATGACAAAGAAGCACAAAGGAACAACAACACTACATTTTAAAAAAGAAATCAAACCCATAGATTAACGCTCAAATTTAACAACATGTTGCCACCACGAAGCACTATCCCAATTGATTAATTGTTTCCAGAGCCTTTGCGCGCTTTTAGTTTTTAAATAAAAAGGGGCTCGCCTTAAAAACGTCTTGGCCTTAGCATATCCCTCTTGATCATATTCTTTGGCTTGGATCAGGCACTCTAAAATATCCGCGTCGCGGGCAATCAGGCTCGCTTTTGTCTTTTGCGCATCATACTCTTCACGCAGTTGAATCATTTCTTTTTTCAAACTAGGCCCAAAATCTTTCACCTGATCTTGGAAGACTTTTTGCTCGGCCTTCTTAAAATCAATATAATAATGCCCCATCTTGTGCAGATCATTAATACGGGCTTCATGAATATCATTAAAAAGAGCCATGACAAGACAACGATACGGACTAACCTTCTCCGCGTGCGCCATCCAATAAGCAATCATCGCGCAACGAAAAGAATGGTCCGCAACGCTTTCAGGATCCTTGATGCCGGCGACCCACCAGCCGCTGCGCTTGACTTTTTTAAGAAGCCCAGCTTCTGCAAAAAAATTAAGCGCCACAGCTTCAGGGCTTAAGCGCTTCTTAGCGTTGTTTTTTCTGACGCGTGATTTCATAGCCTAAAATGGTTGCTGCTTGAGCCGCATTAAAAGATAAACGTATTTGTTTCATCGGGATTGTAACTTTAAGATCAAGCTGATTTTTGACAATATCACGAATCCCCTTCTGCTCAGAACCAATGATGAGCCCCAAAGGAAATGTAAAGCGCGTGGCCATCACATCCTCACCCTTTTCCACAACAGCACCGACCATCAACAATCCTCTTTTCTTAGCTTCACTCACCGCCTGGACTAAATTGGAAACCTTAGCCACCGGCACATAATTATCCGCTCCCGAAGAAACACGAAAAACGGCTTCTGTCATATCCACCGAATCTTTGCGCGGCAAAACAACCGCAAACTCACCCAGACAAGCCAAGCTTCTAATAATGGCCCCTAAATTCTGCGGATCCATCAGGCCGTCGAGAAAAACAAGCGATATCTTTCTCTCTTCGGCAAGCCCAAGCAGCTCATGATAATCCGCGTATTGAAAGTCTTCAACCTCAGCCATAACGCCCTGGCTATTAACACTGCGCGAGAGCTTAAGCATTTTTGTCTGCGGGACAGAACAAACCGCGATACCCCATTTCAAAGCCTTCTTTTTAATGTAGCCATAATCGACATGACCTTCCTGAACAAAAATTCGTAAAATTGTTTTTGGATTGGCTTTAAGTCGTTCCAATACTGGATTTTTTCCGTAGAGACGCATCGTATTTAAACCATATCAAACTGATAAATATTATCTAAAATAGGCATAGCCAAAAGAGTCAAAATGTACACATAAATAATAATCGAAGCTAATATCGCAACTAAATCAAGACTTTTTTCCCATCGTAAATTACGCTTAAGCAAATCGCGCAACGCGCTTGGCTTGCCCTGCTTAATCCTTGCATCAGAAATCTGGCGAATAGGATCGAGATCCACAAAAACCTTGCCAGAAAAGACCTCTTCTTCTATGAGATTATATTCTTGATTATACAAACATTCATCTTTGTCATGCTTAGTCTCACCATGTGAGGATATATATTTCCACCCACATGTTGGACAATATTTTTTAGGAAGTAAATAAAAAAAAGCAGAATAGATGACATTAACAAATATCCATGGAATCTTGATAACAGAACTTATGTCCATAGGACGGATAAGAAACCGTTTATACTCTTTCCCTTTCTTGAGATCATTAAGATTAAATCGAAACGAGGACAAAAACGTAGAGCCTCGGAAAAAAGTTCCCATTAAATAATCTTTGCGATCATGGGTCAATTTCTCATTGAACGTAAGCTCCTTGGCACTCGCCATAGCCTTGGCCATTCCCGACGAGGCCTGCTCGTCCTCCACAAAATCCACATCATGAGCGCTCATCAAGGATCCTTCGCAATACAAGCAATGAAACTGCGCATCATCCTTAAAAACAACCTTACAACGTGGACATTTTTTCATAGCTTTCTCCTCAATCTTAACGCTCAATCTTCGTTATCTTATATTTAAGATTTCCCGCTGGAACTTTGATATCGACCACATCCGCAACCTGATGACCAAGCAAGGCTTTTCCAATCGGCGATTGGATCGAGATCTTCCCTTGTTCATAATTGGCCTCCTCGTGGGAAACAAGCATGTAACGCTCTTGCGCTTCGGTATCAAGATCAATCAAAGTCACGGTTGCGCCGATAAAAGCCTTGTCTTTAGGAATATTTTCATTCTCAATGATCCTCACCCGCGCCAACTTATCCTCAAGCTCAGCGATCCTCGCCTCACAATGCGCTTGGGCGTCTTTGGCCGAATCATATTCAGCATTTTCGGACAAGTCCCCTAAAAGCCTTGCCTCACCAATAGCCTTTGAGATCCTAAGGCGTTCCACGCTTTTGAGACGATCAAGCTCTTCTTGAAGCTTATAAAAACCCTCTTTTGTTAAATAGACTTCTCCTGCCATAAAATATTTGCCTCACTTTATCAATAATGTTAATAAACAATCCCTTTAGAAAACCACCAACCAAATCTGATCAATTACATTTTCTCTAAGGCCTTTGTCATTAAAGGTAAGATCTCAACCAACTCTTGTTTGGTCATGCGTCCTAATTTCGCAAAACGCCATTCTTCGGCCGCTCTGTTTTCACGCGAGATCTGAATCTTTTTTTCTCCCCCATTATAAGAAAAAACACCAACGGTAATGCGACTATCTTCGAATTCTTTAGTTTCTTTAAAAACATCAATATCAACTGACTTATCGTAAGGCATACTCTACTCCTTTTATGTTATGATTTGGTTATTAACAAGTTCTCCGTTTAAAATCCTGGCAAACCACCCAGGCCCATGGCTTGCTTCATCTGCTGTGCCGCAAGCGTTTGCGATTTTGCAATCGCTTTGTTCACTCCTTTAAGCAATTCTTTTTGAAGCAACTGCTTCTTATCAGACGACAAAAAACTCTCGTCAACTTCAATGGAATGAAACTGCTGTGATCCATCGATCACAATTTTCATGCCCGCAACATCATTAACCTCGATCAACGACGCCTCAAGCTCCCGCTTGATCTTCTCAGCCTGCTTTTTCATTTCCATCAATTTCTTCATCTGATCAAACATGAATACTCCTTTACATAGCAATGTTTAGCGTAAGCGGTACCCTAAATCAAACAAGGTTGACACAAGAAAAGACTTTAAGAAAATAATCGCTAGGAACACAACAACCGGAGAAAGATCAATCGCCGACACAGGAAGAAACCGTCGAATGGGTTCCAAGACTGGTTCGGTCGTACGATACAAGAGCTGAACGATCGAATTGGAAGGATCCGGGTTGACCCAACTGATCAAGGCCCTGATCAAAATCAACCAATAAAAAATAGTTAACAAAATTTCAATAACCTTGGCTAACGAAAAAATAAAATTACTCAAAATAAACATAAACCCATCCTTTCGGCATCTTATGAATCTTCAAATGCCTTTTCCTGGTTAACATTGGTAGCCCGAATCGGATACGGGATCACGATCCCTTCTTGCGCATAGCGACGAATCAATCGCTTAATAAATTCGTGAACAATCACGAATCGACCTGCAAACTCTTTGGCGCGCATCACCACAGTTAGCTCAATCGAAGAATCCGCAAGCGTATGATAACGAACTACGGGAACAAACTCTTGGACGCCTTCGCCAACAGTGGTCATCACATCACGTGCAACATCGAGCGTAACCCGCTCTACATGATCTAAATCCGATTTATAATGAACACCGCAATCGACGAGAACAACGACTTCTTTATCAGGATAATTATAATTCGTGATCACAGAATTGAGCACGGTTTTGTTGGGCAAGATCACCGTATTATTGGGCAACAATTTGATCCAGGTGGAGCGCCATCCAATTTTCTCAACATATCCTTCCTGCCCCGACTCAAGCTTAATAAAATGACCAACCTTAATAGGCTTATCCGCAATGATCTGGACCCCAGAAAAGAAATTCTCAAGCGTTGGCTGTAACGCAAGGGCTACGGCAAGCGATCCAACCCCCAAAGAAGCCAAAATAGGCGTAATGGAAACCCCAAAGCTATCGAGTAAAATTAAAAGGCCTATGCCAATAATAAAGACACGCGCTAAAACCTTAGCAATACCAGAGGAGGCCTTCAAAACATCATGCCTAGGCGTAAACTCAACGATGAGCAAGCGGACAAATTTATCCACAAACAAAATGATCGCTAAAATTGTCACCGCCTTGAATCCAAGCAGGAAATATTTTGTCCATTCACTTTCTGCTTTGAGCAAGGAAATCTTCTGCACCAAAATACCGCCGCTAGAAAAGATCAATAAAAATAAAGGAACATCTGCAGCTTTTATGAAAATGTCATCTAAATGCGTTTTTGTCCGCTCGGTCACGCGCTTAAGCAGAGCAAAAAAGATCCGCTTGATCGAAAGCCAGAAAAAAACCCAGATCAAATACGCGAGCGGAAAATAAAGCCACGTCGACGCTTCAAAGCCTAAGATCGAAATCGTATAATTCATAGATTAATTTGACAGATTCAAAAATTGATTAAAAAACCTTAAATAATGTCCCGTTGATCAATCGCTGCTCAACGCGATTAAAAATCCGCTTTAACGTGCGAAAACGGTCTCGCATTTCCATCATCGCCGCATCGGTGGATTTGGCCGTCTGCTGCAAAGAAAGCGCTGTGCTGCCAAAAGTCTCTGCTAAATCTTGCACGTCTAAGGGGTCATCCCCAATAATAGGAGCATGAAAATCCATGGTTCTTTTTTGTCCTGTCCGATCTTTGCTAATCTCAATAAATTTCTGACCCAACACGCCTTCGGTTTTGATCCTAAAGCTATACCCATGCTCAATTTGATCTTTATACCGCACAAAAAGATTAAGCGTCACAGCAACATTGCGTCCAACAACCTCGTCTTTAAGAAAATCAATCTTGCCGACACTGCCAACATTCACCCCTGAAAATCGAATCGGCGCCCCAACCATTAGGCCTCCAACTTCCCGAAACAACACCTGAATTTTAAATTTAGGCTGGGTGATTCCCTTTTCCATGCCAATCGATAACACAACCACGCAAATCAAGATAACACCAATAACAAAAAACAAACCCGCGTAAAGATTCCTCGAAAATTCTTTTTGTTCCATCATCATTGACCTCTTTTGTTTAATGAATAAATGCTTGAATAAAATCATTCTTCGTTCCCCGAATCTCTTGGGGCGTCCCCTGGACCACAATCGCTCCGTCGCGTATAATCGCCAACCGATCAGCAATTCGAAACGCATTCTGAATATCGTGCGAAGCGATCACCGTTGTTGTCTGAAAATGACGCGAAATATCTTTAATCAAATCCATAATATCCCGGCTTCGAATCGGATCAAGCCCTGAGGTTGGTTCATCACAAAAAAGAATTTTAGAGTTTAAAATAACCGCTCTCGCTAACGCCGCACGCTTACGCATCCCCCCACTAAGTTGAGAAGGCGTTTTGTTCTCCACGCCCTCAAGCCCAACGAGTTTTAACATCCTCTTGACGTTCCCTCTAATCTCTTCTTCAGTATGTGCTGTATGCTCACGCAAAGGAAAAGCAACATTCTCAAAGACTGTCATAAAATCATACAAGGCACCCTCCTGAAACAAATAACCCATTTTCTTGCGTAAAAGGAGCCACTGCGCATCCGAAAAGCCATTGACAGAAACTGCATCAATTTCAATAGTACCCTCATCAGGCTCGAAGAGCCCAATCATATGTTGCAACAAAACACTTTTCCCCGCACCGCTCTCACCTAAAATCACCCAGATCTCACCTGCTTGAATCGTGAGGCTCACATCTTTCAAAACCGCCTGCTGATTAAGGCTCTTAGACAAATGTGTAATTTTAATCATGGCGCTGTTTGACAAAAACACGGAAACGATTTTCCCCAAATTTAGTGTAAAGGCGATTGTAGGGACGAACATCTGCCTTTTCAACAAAAAACTGAACACCCTCGTATTCGCCCAGCAAATAAACTTCCTGATTGGTCAAGACGTCAACATCATCCTTAGGGTACCAAGCCTCATTCTCAAAGACAATCGGCTCGCCATCGCGAATCCATTGAGCTTCAGACTGAGGAATCGCATACGGATTCCTGCTCCCGACCAATGCTCCACTGCAGCCCACAAGAAAAGAAATCATCGCCCCCGCAAAAACGACTGAAAGCCTTCTTATCATGCCATTCACAGAAACCTCCTTATCCCCAAAAAGTTAAAATAATCTTTGTTAAAATGGTATTCGAAACGACAATAAAGATATACGCAAGCGCCACGGCCTTGGTCGTATAACGGCCAACCCCCAAAGAACCGCCTTGAGCATAAAACCCCTGATAACAGCAAATCCAACCAATCAAAACAGCAAAAAAGATTGTTTTAATAAACCCACTAAAAAAATCAACATAATTAAGCGACGCCAACGTCTGATTAATATAATACGAGCCCGGGATATTGGCTTCAAACACAGCAATGAGATAGCTGCCCATAATTCCAATAACCTCAGCAAAAACAATAAGAATAGGGAGCACCAAAAAGCATCCCAACATCCTAGGAACAACAAGAAACTCCATAGGATCAACGCCCATCGCCTTGGTCGCTACAATTTGATTGTTCACGCTCATGGCACCTAGCTCAGCAGTAAGTCTCGATCCTGCCTTACCAGAAAAAATAAGTGCACCAAAAACAGGGCCAAGCTCGCGCACCAGCGAAAGAGCAACAAGCGACGCGACCTTTTCCCTCGCCCCAAAACGATCAAGCATCACGTATCCTTGAAGGGCCAAAACAATCCCCGTTGCTGCCGATGTCAAGGCAATCACAACAACCGACTGCATCCCTTGTTCATAAATTTGCTTGGCAACCTCACCTAAACGAATTTTTCCTTTCGCGATAAGCGCGATTACCTCGCCCAAAAAATAAAGAGCTCTTCCAAGCCCAGCAATTTTACCCATGGTTTCCGCAGCAAATCGACGAAAAAATAAAAATATTTGTTTTTTATCCATGCCTCTACTTTACCCAAATTTTCTCTAATTCATCATTAATCTTACATTCTTCTATTTTTGAAATAGTTCTTTCCTGGGATAGCATCTTGACCCTTGTTAAACGCTGCCGGCTTTGATCCATGCGACCAAAGAAACTCTTAATGCTTAAAACTTTCGCCCCTAACCCCCGAACGCCTTGCTGCAAAGACTTATCATCAGTAATCACATAAAGACTTTTTTTATTCTTCGCTTCTTCGACCATCTTTTTAATCAGATCATCCGCAGTGCCATGCGACGAAAAGATCACGCGGATCGCGAAAGTCTTATGAGGATAACAAATACCTGGCTGCCCATCAAAAACAACCGTCATCTTGTTGCTCGGGCTTCCACAAAGATTTTCCTTCGCAAGAAAACGCAAAAGGCTTTCGCGCGCCTCTTTAATGGTTTTTTGCCCCACCATCTGTGGAATCTGATGGATTGCGTTGTACCCGTCGAGTAAATACTGAACTGACATAAACACACGCTCCGACAAAACTAAAGAAAATCATATACAACGAATTTAACAACGCAATGCTCTTAGCCTTGGCCTCGAGGAATCCTACCTTCATAAAAAGATAAACAAACGCGGACTCCCGAAAACCAAATCCCCCCACCGACGGTAAGGATGAGGCCACGCACACCAAGGGCGCAAAGGCAATGCAATAAATCAGACTGATCTCTTGATGCAACCCTTTCACTGTCAGAAAATACGCTAAACCTAAAAGAATTTGGCATGCACAGGATAGCGCAATCACAACAACCATCAGGCTAACCTGACCCCTAATCAAAGCAATCGCCTGATGAAGCTTCAAAAGCTTCTCTTTCACGCGCGGCAATCGATTGAAGATCCCGCAAACAAACATATACAGCTTTTCATTTAATAGAAACAGCAGCCCTCCCCAAGAAACAACAAACAAAGCAACAATCGTTATCAACAAGAAATAATTATTCGCCACCTGATGAACAGAAAAATAGGATACAAAGGCAATAAGTGTAATCGCTATAAAACCAAAGATCCGGTCAAGCAAGATAGAGGCGATCACCTTGGCTCGATCAGAAGTCCCCTTGCAGAGCCCAATCGCCTTGATGATATCGCCGCCTGTGGAGGTTGGCAACGTCAAATTAAAAAAGATGCCAATCCAGAACCATTTGGCAATGCTGGCCAAAGAAAGTGAAAGATGCAAACCCTTAATAATGATGTTCCACCGCAACAAAAGAATACTATAGATAAGAAAGTTGCACGCCAAGGCCAACCCAAGATAGATCAAATCCGCACTCTTAATATCGGCTACCGCAGCGATCAGATCATCTTTCTGAAAAAGGTACACAAGAAGTGCGGCACTTAAGCCAAAGCGCAACAAAAACGATAGCCCTTGTTTAACTCTTTCTTTCATACACAAACCTTTTCTAAGCACTCTTGATAAGCTTCTTTGGCCAAATATGAACTACGCACCAAAGGGCCGCTAACAACATGCTTAAATCCCATAGCCAAAGCCTTCTCTCGATAGCCTTCAAATTCTTCAGGAAGAACAAATCGTTCCACGGGAATATGCCTAGCTGTTTTTGAAGGAGCAAGATATTGGCCAATCGTTAAAATATCACAACCCGCAAGGTGCAAATCCTGCATGGCTTCTTTTACTTCAGAAAACGTTTCCCCAAGCCCAACCATCATTCCCGACTTAACAACAATGCCCGAATTAATTTCTTTGATCATCTTTAAAAGTGATAATGATCTCTTGTAATCAGCCTGAGGCCGCAAAAGAGGTGTTAAGCGTCTGACCGTCTCAATATTATGGGCCATAACTTCTGGCGACGCTAAAGCCACTTGCTCAACATGCTTTCTCTGGCCTAAGAAATCAGGAACCAAAACCTCTATTTTGATTCCAGGATTTAATACACGTACCTGTTTAATAGTCTCAACAAAGACAGATGCCCCTTGGTCTTTTAAATCATCTCTGGTCACGGATGTCACAACAACATAATCAAGGCCTAATTTCTTGATGGCCATGGCCACAGACAACGGCTCCTGGACATCAACGGGCTTGGGCATCCCCGAAGAAACAGCACAAAAACGACACGCGCGCGTGCAAAAATGACCCAAGATCATAAATGTCGCTGTATTTCTCTCCCAGCAACGACCTTGATTTGGACAATGCGAGCTTTGACAAACCGTATTCACATGAAGCTCATTAAAGAAATCTTTTAAGACATTCACTTGTTTAGCCGATGGCACAGGCTGCTGAAACCACAAAGGTAATCGTGGCGATGAGGGCATAAAGAAATTAGCTATTGATCTTTAACGCTTTTTTTGTTGATTCCTCAAGGGCAACAAGCGCCTCTTTTTGCTTGGCAATCTCGCTTTTGTGGGCATAATCAACAATAAGCTTTCCATGCACATGATCATTTTCATGTAAAATAACCCGCGCCTGAAGCCCTTCACAAGTAAGCTGGCATTTTTTGTTATCCTCGTCCAGATACTCAACCCATATCTTTCGAGGGCGCGTCACTTTAAAAACTATACCGGGGAAACTTAAGCACCCTTCTTCCATGGCTTCTCGCCCTTGAGTGCGTATCACTTTTAGATCTACAAAAACATGAGGAAAATCAGGAAGATCAACAACGAAAATCTGCTTATTAATCCCAATTTGAGATGCCGCTAAGCCGATCTCTGTCTCTTTCTGCGCAATCGTATCAAACATAGCCTCAATGAGCATGCGTTCAGGCGCGCCAACAACCTTCACAGGCGTTGATTTCTTGCGCAGGCAAGGATCACCAAATGTTCTAATTTTTAATCTTGTTTTGATCATCTAAATGAATAAGCCTTGGTTGATACTGCCCTATGTCTTTTCTTTCAACACATCCATAATTCACAATAATAAGACGATCTCCAACGCAACCTGACCTTGCCGCCGGACCGTTCAAACAAACGACCCCTGATCCAGACTTAGCTTCAATCGCATAGGTTTCGATGCGGGAGCCATTATTGACGTTTAAAACTTCAACCTTTTCAAAAGGCAAAATATCTGCCGCTTGAAGGATCTTCTTGTCAATAGAGATACTTCCTTCGTAATAAAGTTCAGATTGCGTAACCTTCGCATTTGAAATTTTAGCCTTTAACAATGTAAGCAACATTTTGTCCTCTTCTCTTTAATGTTAAGCATATTTCTTAAGCCGCTGCAAAAGCTGATCTTTAGGCATAGCACCAGCAAACTGTTCGACAACTTTTCCGCCTTTAAAGACCAATAACGCCGGAATTGACATAATACCATACTGAGCCGCAAGGCCTTGAGCCTCATCGACATTAACTTTTCCTATTTTGATCTTTCCTGCAAGTTCGTTCGCGGCTTCATCAACAACAGGACCCATCATACGGCAAGGGCCGCACCACTCTGCCCAAAAATCAACCAAAACAGGCACGCTCGATTGCAGAACTTCTTTGTCAAAATCCAATTCAGTTAAATGAAGAGATCCCATAAGTCCTCCTTTGCTTATCCGTTGATCAAGGGTTATATTATACAAATATTCATTTTATATATCAATAATAATCTTAAGGCCAAATTTCGGCCGAATATTTGATAAAAAAACTATAACCTATTGATTAACAAGGAATTAAACTCTTGAAATGGCCGCTAATTTGCAGAAGACTTCTTTAGGCCTTACCTTGACGCGCAACCTTTTGCCTAGCCTCTTCGATCGCCTGAGGATCTCCAAGATAATAATGCGTTAAGGCCTTAAGATCCTGATCAAGCTCATAAACAAGCGGGATACCGGTGGGAATATCAAGTTTAGAAATGTCTTCATCAGAAACGTGATCAAGATGCTTAACTAAAGCTCTAAGACTATTGCCATGAGCAACGATCAAAGCTCTTTTCCCGCTTTTAAGCAATGGAACGATCACATCCTGCCAATACGGAAGAAACCGATCAACCGTATTTTTTAAACTTTCACATAAAGGAAATTCGTACTCTTTTAAGTCTTTGTACTTTAAGTCTTTCCCAGGATAGCGATCATCCTCCTTAGTCAACGCAGGTGGACAAGTATCATAGCTACGACGCCAAATCTGAACCTGGGCTTCGCCATATTTTGCAGCTGTTTCGGATTTATTAAGTCCTTGTAAAGCGCCATAATGACGCTCATTAAGACGCCACGATTTGTAAGTCAAAATGTTCACCTGGTTAAGCTCTTCAAGGACAATGTTAAGAGTACGTGTAGCTCTCAGCAAAACGGACGTCAAAGCAATATCAAAAATAAAACCTTGTTTCTTTAATGCTCTTCCAGCAGCATGCGCCTCATCAACACCCCGGGGAGATAAATCAACATCGGTCCAACCTGTAAAGCGGTTTTCCTTATTCCATATACTTTCGCCATGTCTTAATAAAACGAGTTTTAACACAGGGGTCATGAGGATATCCTTAAGAATACATCTGCTGCCTAATAAATGAAACCGCCATGCGGGCGACAAAGACGACGAGAAAAACCTTTCCGATAATCGTTTCGAGAAAGCATACGGTAATAGACCATAACGTAAGAGGAAAAACCGTAGAAAACTTTAAACCCGTGAGCACCGCATAGCTAAAATAAAAAAATGGTATTTGAGCAGATTCCCGCGCCGATAAGGCTCCGCGATCCAGCCAATAAATAAGTGCATAGACAACAGACCACAAAACCCCGATCAACAAGTATCCGCATAGGCCAAGCTTAAAAGAAACAACAGGATTATCCGTAGTTGCAGTCAATAGCCTTTTGATTAACAAAACAACTGCAAGGGCCAGGGTCGAAATGTAGATCATACGCACAGCGATCGTCAATACCCCTTCAAGAATAGGCTCTGTCGTGAAAGTCAGGATCAAGTCTAAACCAAAACCAAGGGCAACGAAAAGAATCATCGTCCAGAAATCTTTTGGGCGTAAAGAAATAACCCGAAGCGACAAGATAGCAACAACCAGCATGGCAAAAGGAGAAGTCAGGAGAACAAACCGGCTATCTTCTAAGGCCGGCGCTAAGAAAAAAAGAGAGAGAAGGGCAAAAAGTAGCGTGTTGACTTGATTTTTAAACAACTTGATCATAGGCATAAAAAGTTTCCTCATCTGGCTAAAAGATATTATATCTTATTTCTTCAATGCAAAACATCAAAATGATAAGAAAAAAAGGGCGCGATCGCATGCGATCGCGCCCCTTCTTCATGACTTATTCTTCATTCCTTCAACAAGCCATATTAAACAGAAGCCACATATTTCAAAAGGTCAATAACCTTGCAGGAGTAACCCCACTCGTTATCGTACCACGCCACCACCTTAACAAAGGTATCATTTAAAGCAATCCCCGCATCCGCGTCAAAGATCGACGTGCGTGAATCGCCGATGAAATCACTAGAAACAACAGCATCTTGGGTATACCCTAAAATACCTTTAAGCTCATTCTCAGAAGCTCTTTTCATTTCCGCTTTGATCTCATCCCATTTCGCGGGTTTTGCTAATTTGCATGTCAGATCAACCACGGACACATCAGCCACAGGAACGCGAAGAGCCATCCCTGTTAATTTTCCATTCAACGAAGGAATAACCTTGCCCACAGCCTTCGCCGCACCCGTCGATGATGGGATAATATTCTGCGAAGCTCCTCGACCGCCGCGCCAATCCTTTTTGGAAGGACCATCAACGGTTTTCTGCGTCGCTGTGATCGCGTGGCACGTGGTCATCAATCCTTCCACAATCCCCCACTTATCATGAAGAACCTTGGCCATCGGAGCCAAACAGTTGGTTGTACATGACGCATTAGAAAAGACATGCATATCACTCTTATACGTCTTCTCGTTAACACCCATAACAAACATCGGGGCATCCTTCGATGGAGCAGAAATAAGGACTTTCTTAGCCCCGGCAGTTAAATGTCCTTGCGCCTTCTCAATTTCTGTAAAAAGACCTGTGGATTCCACAATATAATCAGCGCCAACTTCACCCCATTTGAGATTGGCAGGATCTTTTTCTGCGGTCACGCGAACTTTTTTCCCATTAACCACAATACAGCTTGGGCTTTCCACTTTAATCGTTCCTTTAAACTCTTTATGAGTCGAGTCATACTTAAGCATATAGGCCAAATACTCCGCATCAAAAAGATCATTGATAGCAACGACATCAACATCTTTGTGCTCCATCGCGGCGCGAAAAACTAATCGGCCAATACGCCCGAAACCATTAATTCCTATCTTCATCTTCTTCCTCCTTAAATGAGTCCGCCAAGAAAACCGTAGCGAACGAATTGATCCCGTGAGTCCCGCTTAAAAGGAACGAACCGGGATAATGTTATTAAGATCCCTCTTCCAAGAAAATTATTATAATCAATGTTTATGTTAAGTCAAGCGCTTATCAAAAGGAATCAACAGAAAAACAAAAGGCGAGACTAAACGACTTGTCTTAAATATTTGGCCGCATCTGCAGGGTCTGTGGTCACAACATAAAAACCCGTACCCCACTCAAAACCAGCCATATTGGTAAGCTTAGGAATAATCTCAATATGCCAATGATAACTTTCCATATGCTTATACTTCGTCGGCGACGTATGAATAAAAAAATTATAGGACGGATCGCCTAAGCACGCCTTATTGCGCCGTAAAATATCCTTAAGCATTCTCCCTAAATTATGCTTTTGGCCATCATTCATCTCCGCAAAATTAGCCTGATGATATTTCGGCATGATCCAAGATTCAAATGAAAATCGCGACGTAAAAGACGCAAAACACATGAAATCATCATTTTCAGCAATGATCCGAGACTGGTCCTTTTTTTCCTGAGCCATCATGTCACAATAAACACAACGCTTTTCGCGCTCATAATAAGTCCGCGATCCTTCAATCGATTCCGCGACAGCCTTCGGGATCATCGGAAGCGCGATGATCTGACTATGCACATGCTCAAGACTTGCCCCTGCATCAGCGCCATAATTCTTGAAAATCAGCACATATTCAAAGCGCTTGTCGCGCGCTAAATCACTAGCACGACTACAATAGGTGTTCACCACATGAAACATTTCGTGCTCATTGAGTTCAGGAAAATCTTTAAGATGGTCGGGTGTTTCAATAATAATTTCATGCGCGCCAATCCCATTGCACATATCATAAAGCCCAATGGCTTTACGCTCGATCTCACCGCGAACATCAAGGGCAGGAAAACGATTAGGCACAACACGCACGCTCCAGCCGGAGGTGTTGGGATAGCTTCCGTCAAGTCGAACAGCCTGTATTTCCGGCGGGGTTCGCCCTTCACGTCCAGGGCAAAAAGGACAAACTTCCTTTTGATGAAAGGTTCTTTGTTCTTTTTCATAGGCCTCTGGCTTCAAAGAATTTTGCGTGTTCACAATGACCCAGCGGCCAACAACAGGATCCCTGCGAAGTTCTCCCATTAAATTTCCACTCCTCTTAAATAACCAGCCGCCTCTTCTGGCGGAATAGGACAAATATAAAAACCCGTTCCTTTTTCAAATCCGGCCGTGTGTGTGAGGCGAGGAATGATCTCGATGTGCCAATGATAATCTTCCTCAATACGGGTAAAACCAATTCTCTCACCCGTTTTCCGGATAAAAGGTGCCGTATGGATCACATAATGATACGCGGGATCTGAAACTCCCAACTTCAGTCTCAGCAAAGCTTCTTTTAAGATCTTAGCTAAATCTTGCTCTTGGCCAACAACACCTTTCCAAAAATGAGCATGATGTTTTTTAGGCAAAATCCACATCTCAAAAGGAAAGCGTGACGCAAACGGCACGATCACTAAGAAATGATCACTTTCCACTACAACACGGCTGCGATCATTGAGTTCTTGTTTGATCAAGTCACAGAAAATACACCGCTCGTGATAATCATAATACTTTTGAGCACCCTTGAGCTCCTCACGAATTCTCATCGGGATGACAGGGGTCGCAATGATTTGCGAATGAGCATGCGGAATATTTTGATTATCGCGCGACCAATTATAATTTTTATGGGCTAATGCGTAACAAAGACTTGCATCTTTTTCTAAATCACGAATACGCTCGGCATAAACCTCAATCACCTGCTTGATTTGTTTAACATCCAAATCCGCCATATTCGCGATATGTTCTGGCGTTTCATCAACGATCTCATGGGCCCCTCGCGTCTGCAAAACTTCATAAAGTCCGTTCATTTTCGGGCTTAGCTTCACATCGGCTTCAAAAATAGGGGTCTTATCCGCGACAACGCGAATCTGCCAGCCTGGGGTATTGGCCTTAGACGCACCCTTGCGGATCGCAAAGATCTCTTTAGGCGTTTCTTTTTCATGCTCTTCACAAAATTGACATTTTTTAACAGACTTGAGATCGACGCTACTTTTATCAGAAGCAATAAAAGTGCCAGGCCTTCTGGCTCTGCCTGTGGCCATGATCACCCAACGACCAATGATAGGATCTTTACGGAGTTCTTGCATACGTTTTCCTGCTTGTGGATGAGATTATAACATCAAAGGATGTTCAGAGGAAACTGTTTCTTGAAAGTTTTTAGTTACTTTACCGAAAGCGAAACCCAACCTTCATCTTGTATCCAGAAATAAAACTTTTGGCATCCATCAAGCGAGACGATTCGAGATGGACTTTCTTAATAAGAAGCGCCCCGCGCCCTGCGCGCACAATAAAACCATCTTTAAGGATCGCTAAAATCTCTCCAGGAACTCCTCCAAGCTGCTCCATCTCAACAACACTTGCCTGCAAAATTTTAAGCATCTTGCTTTCGACATACGTATAAGCGTTAGGCCAAGGAACAAGGCCGCGGATACAATTATGAATCACATGCGCCTCCTTTGTCCAATCGATCCGCCCCATCTCCTTGGTGAGCTTAGGCGCAAAGGTTGCCTTATCATGATCTTGTTTCATGAAACAAAATTCCCCACGTTCAATATTTTGGATCGTATCCAGAAGAAACGGCGGACTTTGATTTTTCATCTTTTCCTTAAGACTGACAGCATTTTCTTCGCGATCGATCGTCATTATTTTCTGCGCGATCACATCCCCTTCATCAAGCTGCGCATTCATTTTGATAATAGAGACACCTGTTTGCACCTCCCCGTTCAAGATAGCCCATTGGATAGGTGCTGCGCCACGATATTGAGGAAGAAGTGATGTATGCAGATTTATAGAAAAAATCTTGGGAATGGCAAGAAGCTCGTCTGTCAATATACGGCCGTAGGCGATCACCACAAAAAGGTCGGCTTCAAAAGACCGCAATCTTTCTAAAAAAACCTTATCCTTTAAATCTAGGGGCTGAAAAACCTCAATATTATTTTTAAGCGCAAACTCCTTGGGAAGAGGCGACGACAACTGAAGTGTTCTTCCTTTAGGACGATCAGGTTGTGTCACGCAAGCCACAACCCTTTGCCCTGAGGCGATCAGCGCCTCAAGATTTTCTTTGGCCAAATCATCGCTTCCAAAAAAAACAATCTTCATAGCGTCCTACGGGCTCACATTAACAGTCGTCATGGTTTTGCTTCCTCGTGGGATCATGGCTAAGGCTTGACGAATAAGCCCTACCAAGGCCTTGCGTGACTTCCCTTTAACTACTATAACAAAACGATATTGATCACGCAATCGCGCAAGCGCAAGAGTTTGCACAGGCAAAATTTCAATACCCTTGATTTTTTTCTCGTTCAGAGTTGTAAAAAGAAACTCTGCCTGACCCAGAGCGGATGGTTGGTCCGTAGAACGCACGACAATTTCCACGATATGCGTAAACGGGGGGAATTGAAGTTCTCGGCGAAGTGCAAGCTCTTTCTTATAAAATAACGTTGGATTCTGCTGCGTCACTGCCTTGAGGCAATAGTTATCCCTTAGATGCGTCTGCATCAAAAGCTTTTCTTTCGTCATGGCCTGCAGATGAGTCAGCAAAGAAAAGGCGCTCTCGCCTGCTTGAAAATCTAGACGATTAAGCTCGGAATCAACTTGAACAACGCATGTCAAATCAAAGCATAACTGCGCGTCAAGACGGACAACCGCCTGCGTAGCAATCAAAATATCAAAATCCTTAGGGGATGTTTCACTTTCCTTGGCATAACACTGCACGCGGGCCGATGGAAAGCGGCGTGCAATCTCGCTTTCAAGCTTTTCAATGCCCATACCTGAAAAATGAAGATAGGCGCCGTGACATTGCGGGCATGCCGTCGGATAAGGGGCGCGATGATTGCAATAGCGACAGACCACTTCCTTGGTTTCAAATAGAAATGTCAACGGGACGTCGCAGCGAGGACATTTAAGAATGTGCTGACATTTGGCACACACACCAAAACTTCCAAATCCTTTTTTATTCATCACCAAGAGAATTTTTCCCTGCGCAGACAAGACTTTTTCTATTGCATGGGACAAAGGGATCGAAATAAGCTGACTTTTTCCATACTTATAGTTCGTCATATCGATCACCTGACTCAGGCACACCTGATCACGCAGAGGAATGCTAAAAAGCTGAGCCTTCTTTTTCTGTAAGAAATAATACAGCTCAAGACTTAACGAGCGCACGACAAAAAGCAGATCCGCATTGTTCTGCTTGGCGCGCATCAACGCGACTTGCCGTGCATGATAAAAAGGAGACTGGTCTTGTTTATAGGAAAAATTATTCTCATCCAAAACAACGATCAGTCCTAACGAAACCACTGGAGCAAAAATAGCAGAACGCGTTCCAATAACAATCTTTACCTTTCCCTCTTTAACAAGAACCCAATCTGCGATTTGGTCCTTCTCTTTAAGCTGTTTATCAAGAATGGCTACAGGCTGATCAAGGCCAGCGCTCTTAAGCTGCTCAACAACCCAAGCGATGCGATCATTTTCCGGAACAAGGACAATCACATCTGCGTTGTCCGCGATCGCTTTGTGCATACGCTCGACGACAAGAGGCCAAAAATATTTAAACAAAGCGTCCTGCACAACCACTATTTGGTTCTGACGCTTGTTCTCGCAACGCTCGTCGTTTATAGAAAACTCTACAGCTTTTTTTGTTTTCTTAAAATAGGCTGGCAAAAAAGTCGCAATGGCTTGACCGAGTGAACAACAATAATCGTGCGCAAAATCTCTCGCAAGATCAAGCATCGAAGAAGACAAAGCAGGGTTTTTGTCCAAGACTTCAAGGATGGGCTTAAGACGCTTAAAAGCGCTTGTTGCTTTCAAGCCAACAACATAACCAATGAGTGTTTTTGTCTGAAAAGAAACAAGGACCCTGTGTCCCAGGGCAACGCCAGAGGCCAAGGATGAGGGAATTTCATAATCAAAAGGACCTTCCACAGGAAGATCAACGACAACCTGAGCAATTTTATTATTCATAGGATGAAAGACGAGATTCGATGATTAAACGATTAGCTTGATAATATCACAAACAGAATGGGGACGGGCTATTTTCTTTACCTTCTCTTTTGCTGCCTGAAGGTATTCTTGCGACGCGCTTAACGTTTTGATCTCCTGGGCAATTTCAAATGTTTTCAAGCCACTGATCCCAACACCAAAGGTTTTCAGGACTTTTACGTTATTTGTTTCTTGACCTGGAATAGCGCTAAAGAAAATAAGCGGCAATCCAACGACGAGGGCTTCAGAGATCGACAACCCGCCAGGTTTGGTGATCAAGACATCGGCGGCCATCATGTAATCTTGCATATTATTCACAAAACCACACGCCTTAACATGGCTTCCCTTCTTCGCCGAAATCTTATCGGCAAGCTTTTGATTGCGGCCACAAATCACAACCGTTTGAATACCCTGCAGATAGCCGAGGATTTCTTCGATCGGACCCATGCCAAAAGAACCCGTAGCAATCAAAACCGTAAACATCGATGGATCAAGGTCAAGTCGCGTACGAAGACCTTTGCGATCCTGTAAGGCTGAAAACTTTTCATCCGTTGGGATCCCCGTCACTTTTATTTTTTCTTCCATCACGCCAAAACTTTTAAGCTTATCCTTGGTATAATCACAGGCAACCGCATAATAATCCACGTTCTTGGCAAGCCAAATACTGTGGACATCATAGTCCGTTACTACGCAAACAAGCTTTGACGTGATCTTTTTTTGCTCTTTGAGGGCTGAGGCAACTTCATTAGAGAAAAAATGGGTCGTAAAAATATAATCGGCATTTTCTTGCTCGAGGAATTGATGAAAAGCCTTGGCACTCTGCCCATTAAACAAACGACGCACCCGCTGAACGAGCGGCAACAAACATGGAAGATCCGCGACCCAGAAAAAGAATCCCCAGGCCCAAGAAAAACGTGAAATCAAAAGCGCATAAATCTTGGGATAAAAATTTTTATAAAAAGGGCTTGTGTAATCGAGAATATCAAGACAGCGCACATCGTGGGTGGTGTGCTTTTTAATGCCGTTAAAAATGGCCTCAGCGGCCTTGCTGTGTCCGGCGCCGGCTGTTGCGTGGATGATGAGAATTTTCATGAATAATAATTTTGGTTGCCGCAGAAATATTTTTAGCGATAAAATCAGGCTGGATCTTCCAACCTTTAATATCCTTTTTCTTGTTCTTCCCTGACAAGACTAGGATTGTTTTACATTTAGCATTATGCCCCGCTTCAATGTCCGTACGATCATCCCCGACAAAATAGGCATAGCGCGCCTTGGCCAACGGCGTCTTCATGATCTTCATCGCGCGACGGACAGAACCAATGTTTGGTTTGCGGCAATCGCACCCAGCATCAGAGCGATGGGTGCAATAGAAGGTCCTGCGAATCCTCCCCTTGGCCTTACGCACATGACGCAGCATGTAATCATTGATCGCCTTAAGTTTCTCACGTGAATACAGTCCCTTCCCAATACCCGCTTGATTGGAAATAACAAAAATAGAATATCCACGGTGAGTCAATTCAACGATAGAAGGAATAGCCCCAGGCAAGAATTGAAACTCTTTGACCTTGGTCACATAATTACCAAAGCCTGGAAACTTATTAATCACACCATCGCGATCAAAGAAAACAATTTTCATGTTATTTGGGCTTTCATTCTAGACAAGCTCCTTTAAAGTTTTGCATACATATTCAATTTGCTTGCCTGTCATGTGAGGGAACATCGGGATCGATAAAATCTCTTGAGCCACCTGCTCTGCAACAGGAAAATCTCCTTTTTTGTATCCAAGCTCCGCATACGCTTTCTGCAGATGAAGCGGGATAGGATAGTGGATAAGAACACCGATGCCCTGGCTTTGCATCTTTTGACAAATTTCATCGCGCTTTTTTACCCGGATCGTAAAGGTTTGATACACATGCGTCCGCTCACAACGCGTGATGGGAGTCACAATGCCATCGATCTTACGAAGAAGCTTAATATATTGTTTGGCAACCTTTTGCCTCCTTTTATTCCAATGATCAAATCGCTTTAATTTAGCGGACAAAATAACGGCCTGCAAGGTATCCAAGCGGGAATTGTATCCTTTGATCACGTGCTCGTAACGATCCCTGCGCCCATAGTCTCGCAACATCACGACTTTCTTGTAGAAAACTTCATCGCGGGTAACAACCATTCCCCCGTCACCAAAAGCCCCAAGCCCCTTGGTGGGATAAAAACTAAAGCATCCGGCCAAACCAAACGAACCGACCTTTTGACCTCGATATGTTGCGCCATGGGCTTGCGCACAATCCTCAATGACCGCAATATTCTTTTCTTGGGCGATCGCCATAATCTCTTCCAGGTTCGCGGCCTGGCCATAAAGATGAACAACGATCACCGCCTTGGTCTTTGAGGTAATCGCGCGCTTTAAGGCCTTGGGATCCATATTATAAATGTCGTCTTGAATATCCACAAAGACAACCTTTGCGCCTGTATAGCTCACCGCCAAGGCTGTCGCGATAAAGGTATAGGCGGGGACGATCACCTCATCGCCTTCTTGAATACCGAGTGCACGCAAGGCTAAATGAAGCGCATCCGTGCCCGAATTGACCCCAACACCATAGGTCGCGTCACAATACTGAGAAAACGTTGTTTCAAAATCCTTGACGGGCTGCCCGAGGATAAAATTAGCTTTTTTAAAAACATCCCGAAGCCCAAGCGCAATCTCTTTTTTTGTCTCTTGGTATTGAGGAAAAAGGTCAACAAATGGAACGTTCATCACAATACTCCTCTTCTCTTCACAACATCTTAACCGCCGCTACACAACCGTCTCCAACGACCAGGCAACACACCCCAGATGACTTTTCACCAATGATATCCATCAAGGAGAGTGATGTCTCGTCGATAAAAAGAAACTCTTTTCTTTATCCTTAAAACAACTTTCTTGTCGAATGCCTACGCGCAGACATCCTTTATCAGTATAATTTTGGCATGGTATTTTTCAATAACTTTATCAGCTATTTTACATACCAGCAAACTGCCCTTTTCTTGCGAAAAAATCCTTTTGCTTTCTTTTATCAAAGAAATGACGATTCAGTTATAAGGTACGCGAAGGCCTAAAAAATTGCGGAAAACAGCTAGCAGAGTTCGTTTTGAGCGCGATCGTAGCGATCTGGGGTTCCGATGTCTAAAAACTTTTTCTCAGTTACAAAACCATAAAAAGACTTACCAATCAAACTTGGGAAAAGATCATGCTCGATGGAAAAACTATTTTTCGAGGGCATCCAATCAAAAATCGTTTTCTCAAAACAATAAATACCCACACTCACAAAAGGCGAAGACGCAAGATTCGCCTTCTCCTGAAAACTCATGATCTCCCCTTGCGGGTTGATCACCACAGATCCAAAGTCACCTTTTTCTTCCGCCCTTGTCAAAACTAAAGAACCTCTGGCTTTTTTTTCCTGATGAAACAAAATAAAATCACGAAACAACACAGAACAAAAACAATCCCCGTTAAGACCTAAAAAAAGAGGGCTCTGGATCTTGCTTTGTGCAAGCTTAAAGGCTCCCCCGGTACCCAAAGGCGTTTCTTCGCGTGAGAAAACAATCTCCAGATCAAGCTTGGATTTCTGATAATGCGCTTCAATAACCTCCGCTTTATAGCCTGTGCACAAAATCACTCGTCGGAACCCTTGAGAAGAAATATTTTTCAACAAGAGATCAAGAAAGGGAATACCCTTCACAGCAGCAAGAACCTTAGGGGTATCTCCGGTTTTAGGCTTCAAGCGTTTCCCAAGCCCTCCGGCTAACACAACGACATCGATCTTGTTTAAATCACGTGCGGTCATGTTGTTTTTTCTGAATCCGGTTGATAGAAAATGATCTGCGATCCTAATCGTTCGAAACGAAAAGGAATTTCAAGCAATCCTTGAAGGCTTTTACGTATGCGCGCCTGTTTTTGCGGCTGGGCAAAAATGAGGACAAATCCCCCGCCGCCAGCGCCTAAAAGTTTTCCACCTAAAGCCCCAGCTTTCTTAGCCGCGGAATAAATTTCATCAATGCGCGGAGTAGTAATTTTGTCAGAAAGCTGTCGCTTGATCTTCCAAGAATCATCAAGGAGCCTTCCAAAAGCCATCAGATCATGACTTTTAAGCATATCCAATCCCTCTTGTGCCATACGATAAAGGCCCTTGAAATCTTTTTTCTTTTGAGGAATGTTGATAATCTGATGTTTCGCGATCTCAGAGGCATTGCGAGAAAATCCTGTAAAAAATAACATCAAATGACTTTGCAAATCATGCATCTTCTCCTCAGGAATGATCACCTTAGTCGCGCGCAGATGATGCGCACCGCCAAACTCAATATAATTAAATCCTCCATGCGCCGCCAAGGCCTGATCCTGGCAGCCAACATTTTCCTTGCACATTTTTTGTTCGATATAGATCGACTCCTTGGCTAATCGCTCTTTGCTTACCATCGTACCCTTGAGAGCATAAAGCACATTCAAAAGGCCCACCGTAAAAGCCGAGCTGGACCCAAGCCCTGTGCGTGCCGGCAAATCACCATCATGATGAATCTCGATGCCTTCCTTGATCTTCATAAAGCGAAACACCTCGCGCACCGCGGGATGCTCGATGACGTCGCCCTCTTTAAGATCTTGGATCTTCGAATAAACAATGCGTGATTTATGCTCAAAAAATGGCGGAAGGTGTCGACACGTGATCCAGCAATACTTATCGATGGTCGTGGCCAGGGTTGCCCCGCCGTGCTCTTCAAACCATGCGGGATAATCCGTTCCTCCTCCAAAAAAAGAAATACGAAATGGTGTGCGGCTTATGATCATCGCAGAGCTCCTGTCTTGTTATGGGATAAAATATTGCGCTGAAGCTTACTTTGCAACATTTGGTAAATATGATCAACCGTTTCTTGACCAAATTTTTCCTGGATCATGGCAAGATACCGAGGATCCTTGTAATACGCATCAAAGGCTTCGTCCCTAAACTTCAAAACCTCTGCGGCCTTCAAATATTTCGTTGGCAACGGTAATGTCTCAGGACTAAATTGAGAAAATCCATTCCAGCTTTCTGGAAGCTCCACGCCCTGCGCCAGAGCATCCTCATAAAGGGGAGAACCCGGATACGCCATGGTGGCATAAAAATTAACATATTCACAGTTAAGCTCTTGGGCAAGCATCAAAGTCTCTTGCATCGTCTTAAGAGTATCATCAGGCAGGCCAAACATAAAATTACCGATCACATGGATCCCCGCCGCGTGCGTCATGGCAATAGCCTTTTTAACAGTCTCTTGATCAAATCGCCCTTTATCTACACCTTGGCGCACCTCCCGCGAGCCAGCCTCGATCCCAAAACAGAGCCAATTGACCCCGGCCTTTTTCAGCTTTTTTAAAATCTCCTCAGAAACTGTATCCACACGCGCATAGGCCCAGAAATTAATGCCATAGTGACGTTTGATCAAAAGATCACAAATTTCAAACATGCGCTCTTTGTTAATAACAAAAAGCTCATCTAAGATCTTCACGTGACGAACATGATAATTCTGATAAAGCCAATCCACTTCGGCAATAACATGCTCTGGGCTGCGAAAGCGAATGCCTGGTTTTCCACCATAAAGGGCATGGATATTACAATAATGACAATGAAAAGGACACCCCAGGCTTGAATAAATAATCGCATAGGGTGCGCGATGATGGATGTCGCCAAAACAATGCCAGTTGTGCGCCCGATATTTTTCCATGGGCAATAAATCCCATGCCACGAAAGGGAGCGCATCCAAATCATCCATAACATCAGCCCATCCCTGATCAACGACTTTATTGTCTTTTAAATACCAAAGACCCTTGATAGTCAAATCCTCGCGCTTGGCCTTGATAGTCGCAAGAAGTTTCTCCACAGGATAAAACGCCTCGCCCCTGACAACAAAATCGCATCCCTCCTCTCTTAAGGTTCGCTCAGGAAGCGCTGACGGATGGATGCCATAAATAAATGTTTGAAAGGAAAGTTTCTGCTCATGGACGAGATTTAAGATATGTCGAACACCAACCATCTTGGGTGTTGAGGAAGCCGAGGGGTTGGCTCCGATCGCACCAAGGCCAACAACCAGGGGATCATATTCTTTGATCCGCTCAATCGTTTCTTGCGCGCCTAAAGATTCCGCATCGGCATCAATGATCTTGACGATGAAACCCTTATCCCGCACATACGCCGCTAAGAGCCCAATCCATAAAGGAGGCTCAATCCCGACGAGGCCTTCGCTTAGGCTTCCGTACATCTGTTTTTTATTGCTGGGATTAACAAGGACAAGATCGATTTTCGCCAAGCGGCCTTCCTTATTTTAAAAAGGTTAATACCTTTTTGGTGACGCTTGCGGCATCGATACCGTAATATTTACGAATGATCTCGCGCCCGCCGTATTTATAACAATATCCTTTGTGAGGATCAAGGCCAATACGCAAAACAGGGATCACAACGCCATGGTCTTGCAACGCCTCGCACACCGCGCTACTGAGACCTCCGGCGAGAAAATGCTCTTCCAGGGCGATTAGCTTCTTTGTTCCCTTGATCGCGGAGATCAAATTCTTCTCCTGCAACGGGATCGTATAGGCATCGATAACGCCGACATGTAAGCCCTTCTTCTTTAATTGCCTTGCAACCTCAAGCGCCACATGAACCATGCTTCCTGTCGAAACAATATAACTATCACCTTTTTTCAAAACAGCAATACCTTGAGAAAAGTCCTCACCCTTTTTATAAAGGGAAGGCAGCGTCAAACGATCCAAGCGAACATAATTGGCGACCTTCATCTGGCATGACATAAGCGCGACAGCTTCCGCCATCACGCTATCCGAAATGCTGTTAATAATAATATTCGGCATCGAACGCATAATCGCAATATCTTCAGTAATATGGTGCGTCGGGCCTGAATCTTCGTACCCAAAACCCGCGCCAACACCGACAATGGTGATAGGAAATTTCATCATGGCATTGTTGACCCTGATTTGCTCTAAACAGCGCAAGGTAATAAAGGGCGCGATCGCGTAGACAAAAACTCGCTTGCCAAGAGCGGCCATACCGGAGGCCACCAAGATGGCATTTTGTTCGGCAATGCCAACATTAACAAACTGCGCGGCAAGATCTCTTCGAAATTGATCCAAAGACGGCGCGCCCATGTCCGCGGAGACAACAACAATATCTTTGTTGTCTTTGGCTAGGCTATACACTTTCTCCCAAAAAGCATCGCGTTGTGTCAGATTATTCATAGCTACACCTTCTTTCAAGTTCTTCAAGCGCCTTCTTGGCTTGCTCGCCCTTAGGGGCAATGCCATGGCAAACAGGTTGATAACAAAATGATTCCACGCCCTCCCCTTTAACGGTATCGGCGATGATCGCGGTGGGTTTTGTTGATTTACGCGAACGAACACGATCCAGCGCTTTTAGAAGCTCAGGGATCGAATGCCCGTCGACACAAATCACATCCCAACCAAACGAACGCCAACGATCAGCCATCGGCTCCAAAGAAACAATATTTTCCGTAAAATCCGTAACACACAAATAATTACGATCAACAATAGCCACTAAATTATTAAGATGATTGTGTGACGCGAACATTGCGGTTTCCCAGATCGAGCCTTCGTAGCACTCCCCATCCCCTAAGAGGGTAAAGGTAAGAAAAAGATCTCGGTTCATTTTAGCACCCAGGGCAACCCCGGCAGCAAAACCAAAACCCTGCCCCAAGGACCCGCAAGTAATTTCGACACCCGGCACACTATTTTGAAGATGCACGCCAAACTTGCCATCCTCTTGAGCAAATCCATCCAAATCCTTCATCGAAAAATAACCGCAATCCGCCAAGACCACGTAAAGCGCAGGCGAGGCCTGACCCTTGCTTAAAATAAACCGGTCGCGCTCTGGCCATGTGGGATTTGCCGGATCATGGCGCATCACACACCCGCGGTAGAGCACTGTTAAAATATCAACGCACGACATCGACGATGTGACGTGGCCCGTGCCAGCCTTAACGCACATTTTAAGGACATGCCTACGGATCTCCCATGCCTTTTTCTTTAGCTGATCGTTCATACACTCCCCTTTTTTAGATATTGGCATACTGATTGCGCTTGATGACCTGATACCCTTTCACAAGCTCTTCAATGCCATCCGACAATGAGACCTCGGGTTTAAAACCCGCTTTTTCAATCTTTTCGTTGCTGACAACGTAGTCGCGCTTGTCCGGGTCTTCCCCGACGGCTGACTCCACAAAATAAAATTCTTTCACGTGCTTTTTGATCTCTTCGCACAATTCCAATTTGCTTAAATTGGCACTGCTAATGCCAACATTATAGGGCTCATTTTTCATGCGGTCAAAATGCGTAAGCCCCAGGATAAACGCACGCGCCACATCCCGCACGTGAATATAATTGCGCTTAAAATGCGCCTCAAATAAAACTACATACCGATCATACACCGCGCGATACACAAAATCATTGACTAAAAGATCTAGTCGCATGCGAGGGCTTACGCCAAAGGCTGTGGCCAGGCGCAGGGTGATCCCATGGCCTGAATCGAGGATCATCTTTTCAGCCTCACACTTTAGCTTTCCATACAAGGAGATGGGACGCAGTGGTGTTTTTTCTGTACAAAACTTATCCTTTTGCCCAACCCCATAACCACTATTGGTTGTTGGATAAATGATCATTTGATCCCGGCTACGCGCATCCAGGATCGTCTTCACCCCATCCACAATAATAGACTGCGCAGCTAAAGGATCTTTGGAACACAACGGAGCACCTGTCAAGCAGGCCAAAGGAAAAATCGCATCAGCGTCTTGGGTGAGCCGTGCAACAATCGCCTTGTCCCTAGCATCGCCGCGAACAATGGTCAAATGCTTATCCGCGCAGCAATCAAGTAGCGATGACTGATTGTACATAAAATTATCCAAAACCGTCACCTGATGCTTTTCCTTTAAAAGTTCAGGAACAAGAATCGATCCAATATACCCGGCTCCCCCTGTGACAAAGATCTTCATTTTCCTTTTTCCTTTCCCTGTTCTTGCGCATAATGATCCCAGGCTTGGCGGACACCTTCCTGCAAAGAAACCTTAGGACTCCACCCTAAATGTTTTATGGCATCACTATTTAAAAGCTTACGCATGGCGCCATCAGGCCTTGCTGGATCAAAGACAATCTTTCCTGGAAATTGCGCGATGTCCTTGATCATTTGCGCTAAATCTTGAATGGCCACATCTTCCCCAGTGCCAATGTTGATAACGTCTGACCCTTCATAATGATCCATCAAAAATAAACACGCTTGGGCAAAATCATCCGAAAAAAGAAATTCTCGCCTTGGCTTTCCTGTCCCCCAGACGATGACTTCCCCTCGGCTTGCTGCTTTTGCTTGATAAAATTTCTGAATCAAGGCTCCAACGACATGGCTCGTTGCAAGATCAGCCTTCTTTTGAGGACCATAAACTGTTGCCGGAATAACAATGATCGCATGAAAACCATATTGTTTTCTAAATGCCTGACAAAGCGTGATCCCGGCAAGCTTGGCCATGGCATAGGCCTCGCTTGTTTTTTCCATTGCGCCCATCATCAAGCACTCCGGAACCATGGGTTGCGCTGCGTCCTTAGGATAAACACAGGAGCTTGCAACATACATCAGCTTCTTGACACCAAACTTATACGCCGCGTAGACAATATTATTCTGACTTTCACTATTGGCATAGAAAAATGCTGCTGGATTCTTCTCGTTGGCCTCAATCCCACCGGACTTGATAGAAGTTAAAAAAACATATTCTGGGCGCTCCTCAGAAAAAAACTCGTAGACAGAGCTCTGAATCGTTGTATCCAAGGCAATGTCTGAGCTTGAAACAACCTTTAAAAAGCCTTTAGCCCGCAACGCCTTGACCAAGGATTGCTCCATAATATCGCCATGTCCAACAATAAGAATTTTAGATTCTTTGTTCATATTTCATACTCACGTACAACTGCTGATAGGCTCAATCTACAAAATCATCAAACTCCTTGCCGCTTGCTCGGAGCCAATAATCCCACCCCTGAAGCACAGGCGGGATTATTTGTAATCTTGACACTTAAACCAATCAAACGTTTTTTTAAGGCCTCGCTCTAGCTGTACTTTAGGTTCCCACGAAAAATATTTTTTTGCTAAAGAAATATCTGGGCGTCTCTGCCGAGGATCATCTTGAGGCAGCGGCTTGCGCAGAAGCCTCTTTTTCTCGCCGCTAATCTTCTGTATAAGCTGCGCTAACTGAAGAATCGAAAATTCTTTAGGGTTGCCCATGTTAACAGGCGTGTCAACCTGAGAAAAAAGTAATCGTGTAATGCCTTCCACCAAGTCATCCACATAACAAAAAGAGCGTGTCTGCTGACCTGTCCCGTAAATCGTCAATGGCTTGTTATTGAGAATCTGATAAATAAAATTGGGAATCACGCGGCCATCACGCAAGCGCATGCGTGGGCCATACGTATTAAAAATGCGAATAATCGCGGTATCCACCTTGTGCTTGCGATGATAGGCCATGGTCATAGCCTCCGCAAAACGCTTAGCCTCGTCGTAAACACTCCGCGGACCAACGGGATTCACATGCCCCCAGTACTCTTCTTTTTGTGGATGAACCAAAGGGTCGCCATAAACTTCAGAGGTCGACGCCAAGAGAAATCTTGCCTTCTTGGCCTTCGCAATGCCTAAGGCATGGTAGGTGCCCCAAGAGCCAACCTTTAAGGTCTCGATCGGAAGCTCGCTATAATCAATAGGGCTTGCCGGAGAAGCAAAATGCAGAACATAATGCACATCTTCATCGATCACAATTTCTTTTGAAATATCATGCTCAATAAATTTAAAATCCGGATTCTTAAGAAGATGTTCAATATTTTGTTTCTCGCTTGTGATGAGATTATCAAGACATAACACCCGATGACCTTCTTTGATAAAACGATCGCACAAATGGCTTCCAATAAATCCTGCACCACCAGTGATCAAGAATATTTTTTTATCCATGGCTGTATCCTTTATAATCGATCGATCGTTGCTTTCTTTTGACCCTGATAAACATTGCAAAGGTCAAAAATCGATTGCGCGTGAGCTAAAATGAGACCGTAGTTGACTTGGCTATGAGCGACCGCGACAACAACGCAATCCGCTTTGCAGATCTCCTGACGATTAAGTTTAACAGATTTCATATCAAGGGGCCCCATCTTCAAAAACGGAACTAAGGGGTCAAAATACTGGACATCGTAGCCTTCTTTTTTAAGAAGCTCCATAAACTTCAAGACTGATGAGCGACGAAGGTCCTTGACATCTTTTTTGTATGTCACGCCGACCAGGAGAACACGTGCCCGCGCTTGACACTGACCTTGATGGCGCAGAAGATGCCTGAGACGAGACAAAACATACTCCGGAACGCGATCATTGGTGTCAGCAGAGAGCTTAATAAACTTAGAACTGATCCCGTGATGCTTGGCTTTCCAATAAAGGTACAGTGGATCGTCGGGAATACAGTGGCCTCCGACGCCCAAGCTAGGATAAAACGGCATAAAACCAAAAGGCTTGGTCTTGGCAGCTTCAATGATTTCCCAGATATCGATATGCAGCTTATGGCACATCATGGCAAGCTCATTAACCCAACTAATATTGATCAAACGAAACGAATTTTCTAAGAGCTTCGTCATCTCCGCAGCGCGGGGTGAAGAGACAAGATGAACCTTCTTAATGATCTGGCTATACAAGGCCTTGCCAAGCTCTCCGGCCTGGGGCGTGCACCCCCCAACAATTTTAGGGATCTTAGTGACAGAAAAATGTTTATTCCCGGGGTCAATGCGCTCTGGCGAAAACACAAGAAAGAAATCTTCCGCAGCCTTCAGGCCACTTTCTTCAAGCAATGGCTTGATCAACTCCTCGGTTGTGCCAGGAAACGTCGTGCTTTCCAAAACAATCAGCATCCCCTTGCGGACATGCTTTCGAATTTCTTTAACCGCGCCGACAATATAGGAAATATCCGGAGTATATTTTGTCTTAAGAGGTGTGGGAACACAGATAATAATCACATCCGCATTCGCCATCAAAGCAAGATTGGTTGAAACCTCAAAAACTTTTCGCTTCAGAAGCGTCGCGATCTCCAAGAGCGAAACATCTTCATTATAATTCTTTCCCTTGGCAATACGCAAAACACGCGCCTGGCTTTTATCAAGGCCAGACACCTTAAACCCAACGCGCGCAAAACTCACTGCAAGCGGAAGGCCAACGTACCCTAAACCAATCACGGCAATTTTGGCTTTCTTTGTCTGGATCCTTTGCTTTAATGTCTTCACTAACATTGTTCACGATACCAGTTGATGGTTGACTTTAACCCTTGCTGAAAAGAATGCCTTGGTCTAAATCCAAGCCTACAAAGTTTTGTGTTATCAATCGCATAACGAAAATCATGACCAGGACGGTCTTCTACGTTCTTGATCATTGTCAAAGGCTTTCCCAAAAGCTTAAGGATTTCTTTGGTCAATTCGAGATTTGTCAGATAATATCCCGCAGCGATATTATAAACTTCCCCTTGCTTCCCTTTGCGAAAAACAAGGTCAATGGCCTCGCAATGATCTTCGACATAAATCCAGTCGCGCACATTGCTACCCTTGGCATAAAGCGGAACTGGCTTATCATGAAGCAAGTTGGTCACAAACAAAGGAATCACTTTTTCAGGATACTGGCGAGGGCCAAAATTATTGGAACAACGCGTGATCACAACAGGCATCTTATATGTTTTTGCATACGCCAAGACCAAAAGATCTGATGCCGCCTTACTCGCCGAGTAGGGACTGCTTGGATGAAGCGCATCCGTTTCTTTAAAAAAGCCTTTCACCCGGCTACCATACACTTCATCGGTGCTCACATGAACAAACCGCTTGATCTTGTGCCGCAAGCCAGCCTCGAGAAGAACCTGTGTCCCAACCACATTCGTTTCGACAAACACCGCTGAATTCTTAATGGAACGATCAACATGCGTTTCCGCGGCCAAATGAATGATCGCATCACACCCCTTAACGATACCATCCATTTTCTTTTGATCACAAATATCCGCGTGCACAAAATGATAACGCTTGTGCTTAGCAATACTTTTAAGATTTTGAAGATTCCCCGCATATGTTAACTTATCCACATTCACTACGCGGCAGCGAGTATTTGTTCTTAAAAGATACTCAATAAAATGCGAACCAATAAAACCGGCTCCGCCTGTCACAAGTATGTTCATGGCTTTATCGCTGGGGTTGTTCATTTTTAATCCCGACGCCAAAATACTCAAAACCAAATTTTGCGAGTTCTGCTTTGCAAAAAAAGTTTCGGCCATCGAAGATCAGAGCATGATTCATGAGCTTCCGCATTTTCACAAGATTAAGGCTACGAAAATCTTCCCACTCGGTAAGAAGTAAAAGACAGTCGGCACCTTTAGCAACCGCATAAGGATCTCTACACAATTGTACGGATTTTAAAAGGCTTTTAGCTTTACGCATGGCCTGAGGGTCATAGGCCTTGATCTTAGCACCCTCTTTTTGCAAATCTTTAATAATATCCAAAGATGGAGCGCTTCGCATATCGTCAGTATTAGGCTTAAACGAAAGCCCTAAAACCCCAATGGTTTTGCCCTTCACATTCCACAAAACATGCTCGACCATCTTGACAAAAAATTTCTTCTGCGCCTCATTGATATTGCGCACTTCTTTCAAAAGCGCAAAATCATACCCGCTATTCTCACTTAACCGAATAAAGGCATCCACATCTTTAGGAAAACAACTGCCCCCATAGCCAACGCCTGCGCAAAGAAATTCTTTGCCGATACGCTTATCATAGCCCATACCCTCAGCCACCTTCATAACATCCGCACCGACACGATGACAAACCTGGCTGATCGCATTAATAAAAGAGATCTTCGTGGCTAAAAAAGAATTCGACGCGTGCTTAATCAACTCTGCAGAATTCATGTCCGTCACGATCAGACGCGCGTTCAAGGGCTTATAGACTTCTCGCAAAATATTCTCAGCTTTTTTCGATTGAACACCAAGGACAATGCGCTCGGGATTCATAAAATCAGCAACCGCAGAACCCTCACGCAAAAACTCAGGATTAGACGCAACATCAAACTCAATGTGGCTAGCTTTGCGCCCTTTGTATTTTTCATTGAGCGTCAAACGTATCGCCCGTTCAATACGCTGCCCAGTCTGCGCAGGGACTGTTGACTTTTCAACAATGACTTTATAGGCATTCATGCCCTTAGCAATCTCGCGCGCAGCTTTTTCAACATAGGTTAAATCAGCTTCGCCACTTTTCTTAGACGGCGTACCCACAGCAATAAAAACAACCTCCGCTTTTTTGGCCGCCTCAACCACAGAAATGGCAAAAGATAAACGTCTTTTGGCAACATTTAATTTCAATAAGGCTTCAAGGCCTGGCTCATAAATCGGAAGTTTGAGAGCCTTAAGGCTTTGGATCTTTTTGAGGTCGTTGTCGACGCAAACAACCCTATGCCCTATATCCGCTAAACAAATACCGGTCACAAGACCAACATATCCTGAACCAATAATGGCAATACGCATTAGTTGTCCTCGCCTGCGTGCGATCCAGATTTGCTTCGATTAAAGTTCGCCCCAAACAACTTAAGAGAATCATCAGGAAAAGCCTTAAGACGAAAAATCATCCATATTTCGCTTCCCTCGTTGATCGTCTCATTAAAGCTAAGATCCACTTCCCAGCAATGCAAGTCACGGGTGATTGTATACTCCTGCTCTTTCTGCCCCCCGCCCCCAACGTCAAAACGCTCATAAACAGAAAATCGCCATTTGGGATTGATCATGTAAGAAAGCTGCCCTGTGATCTCATCATCGACATCCACATGATAACGCTTCCCAAGACTCACGCCCCACTTTTTACCATGATTAAGATAAATCTCAAAATTAGCAGAGGTCAACTCTGCCTCTTGAGCACTATAGTCGCTATCGCTATGAAAAGTGAGCCAATCCATCGGCCTAAATTCCACATCGGTTTTAACCGTATTAAAACCACCCTTGGAGATCGTCGTAGGCGTTCCTGTGCCATCATTTGTTTGATCTTCTTTTAAAAGAAAATCTGTTTCAGCGATGATGCGCAATAAATCAACATTTTGCTTGTTACGCTTTGTTTGAAATCGATTTTCCAAAGAAAATTTAACCTTATGTCCTTGCACAATATTATCAATGGTGCTGTCATAAATATCAAGCTTATCCGAAGGAAAGGTTGGCGCGTTAATATATTGATACTGGACTTTAGGATTAATAATATGCCTCAACTTATGGATCGTCATCCCCCAAAAATCGCCTTCAACATCAAATGTCTTGTAAAACTTAGTACTAAAAACCGCCCCTGTCTCAAAAATACTTCGAATGATATCCGATTGATCTCCATCTTTAGTCCTTGTATAAAATGTCTCTCGCTGTCCAACAAATGGCGTAAATTCAACAAAGCCTACCTTCGTAGGATACGAAATGCGATTAACGAGGTCAAGACGTACCGTATGCGGCTTGACGTCTGAAGGAGAAGCGCTAGGATACTGAAGGCTTGAGAGCAAAGTATTGCTTTCAAGATAAAAATTCGAATTAGCGATTTGCTGATTACTAAGGGTATAGCCAAGCTCCGGCAAGCGCTCCACACTCGAGAAAAAACGATTAACCCGCTTATCCAGGCGAAAGCTAAAGGTCCCCTTATCAAGATTTTTGGTAAACAAAAAGTATGTATCTGGCTCTGGATCACGATCATTTTCTCTTTCAAAATAATCCTTTAAGAAATCTTGATCGCTTAACTTATAATATTGCAAAACAACCTGAGATGTTTTATCAACCTGCCATTGATGACGCCATTGCGCTTTAAAGCGCTCACGCTCTACCGTGGGCGTTGTCCTCGACTCCCAAATACGATCGACGAGATTACGCTCATTCATATAATACGTCTTGATCAAACCTTCCCCATATCCTGGAATCTTATAATTTAAGTCAATCCCACTGGCAAAATCTTTTTTCTCCCGATAATCAAGATGAATTTTTCCTTTGAAATTGTCATTAAAATAATAACTCCATGTCGTTAAAAGAAACGCCCCCCAATCCTTGTCATAGCCAGGCGTATACACCACCATGGGCTTTTTACTATTAATGACCTGCGTCATTTCAGGAAGATAAAATAACGGAAGTTTCCCAACGACCATGCGCAAGCTCTGCATCTTAACCTTGTCGCCAGGGTACATGGTGACCTTTTTCGCATACATTTTATAATGAGGTTTGTCTAAATCACAAGTTGTGATATAACCACGTGTCATCTCAATTCTCTTTTCATCGACTTTTGAAATGAACTCGCTTTTTCCATAGTAGGGCTTGGTCACGATGGTGGCGCCCTGAAAATCACCTGTCATGGTTCCAAAATTAAACGTCAGAGCATCTCCTCTAATCTCCCCTTGGGCGTGAGACAAGATAACATGTCCTTTGGCCGTCGCGAGCTTCGTTGCATGAAAATACTCCATATGATCAGCTCGCAGAGTCGTGTCTCCTTTGACAATCGAAACATGACCATCAATAACAACCTTATTTTCCTCCTGCATAAACTCCACATTATCCCCATCAATCTCAACGGGCTCAAGTGATCCTTGTGTGCCATCCGCAACAGGCAAAAGAGGATCAACTTGTTTCAAACTTTCTGATGGTTGATTCTCCGCGACAGCAGGCTGGAGAGATTCTTCAGCGGAGATCACTGCCTCTTCTGAAGGATGAACTGTGTGCTGTTCCAAGCTGGTCGGAGCTTGTTGATTTACGGAAAGCTGCTCTGGAACGCCAATCGTAGCATTAGCATCCATGGAAGTTTGCGCTTCGATAAAATCAAAAACGACAAAACAAAAGAAAAATACAGAAAAAATAATTTTAAGAAATCGTTTATCCATGCTGACCAAGCATCTCCTTCACCAAAACACATGTCCCGATAATCCCGGCATCACTACCAAGCCTTGATTTAAAAACTCTAACCATCTTGCCCTGCACATGCATGGCTCGTTTTTTGATTGTCTCCCGGATTGTTTTAAACATATGCTGATGCGCGTTAGCAATACCGCCACCAATCACAATACAACGTGGATTTAAAAGATTAACCGCACCTGTCAAGCCATTACCAATGTGCTCAGCAACTTCTTTCCAAAAAAGAATCGCCTGCCGATGACCTTGATAAGCTTTATCAGTTATTTCTTCTAAGGTTATGTTTTTATGAAAAATCTTTCGCGCCTGCACAGCAAGATAACGATTGCCAGCATAGGTTTCCAGGCACCCCCACCCCCCACAATTACATCGCTGTCCTTTTTCATTAATAGGCATATGCCCAAGTTCACCAGCCGCAAAACCTTCCCCACGATAAAGCTGACCATCAATGATTAATCCACCGCCTAAACCCGTCCCAATCGTGATACACACCATATTCTTCATGCCCCGGGCTGCTCCATATTTCCACTCTGCAAGAGTAATGACATTGACATCGTTATCAATAAAGGCAGGGATCTTTAATCTTTTCTCGATAATCTTTTTAAGAGGAACATTCTTCCATCCAGGAATGTTAGTCAAAGAATACACCAGGCCTTTTTTTGTATTCACAAGGCCAGGCAACCCAATGCCAATCCCTGAAACATCAGATTTCTTTATTTGATTTTCCTTCAGGATTTTCTGACAGCCCAAGATGATCGCATCCACGAGCCCTTGTTTGCTATAAAGAAAATCCTTCGTAGACAAATGCACTCGAGCCCGGATCATGCCTTTTTTATCAACCAAGCCTAGCTTAATATTTGTACCGCCGACATCGATACCGATAACATAATGATCCATAGAGACGTTATTTTACCTGAAAAAAGGATTCCGTTCAAGAAAATGTAAAGATTTAACAAGACCAGAAACCCATCATAAGAAGTCATAAAACTACTTACAGTATAATATATATTTATAATAATAAATATTATTAAGAAGCTTTTTCATGATAGCTTCCAAAAGAGGTCACACAATTACGACCACGCTTCTTAGAACGATAAAGAGCACAGTCGGCTTTGTCCATGAGCTCAAGAGAACTTTTTGCGTCTGCGGGAAAGGTTGCGATTCCAATGCTGACCGTCACTTTCAGTTTTGTATCATACGCGTCGATGCCGGCCTCTTCAATCGCTTTACGAATACGCTCCGCAACAAAAAAAGCTCCATCTAAATCCGTATCAGGCAAGACAGCACAGAATTCCTCGCCGCCATATCGTCCCAAATAATCAATCTCGCGAATATTCTCTTCGATGATCAAACTAATTGCGCGCAAAACCTGATCACCTACCAAATGCCCATGCTGATCATTAAAACTTTTAAAATGGTCAACATCAATCATCAAGAACGACAAAGCCATGCTATGCACCCCTGAGCGCCCTAACTCTTCTTCAAGCCTATCCATCAAATAACGTCGCGTATGGGTCCCTGTCAGGCTATCCGTAATCGCTGATTGCTCAACTTCCTGGTAAAGCTTGACACGCTGTAAGGCCAAAGCAAATTGATGCGCCAAAATAATAAATTTATCCTTATCCTTTTCCAATAATCCCTTAATACCGATATGCCCCAAAAGACTTTGATGTCCGCGGATAGGAAAAACAAGATATTCCTTGGGATCCATGATTTGTTTGCGGCGGTCCCCTTCAGCCTGAATCAATCGACAATCGTCAAAAGAAACATTTGCTTTTAATGTAGAACGAAAAACATCAAAGGCCTCTTGCTCATGCGACTTCTTGGTGATTTCCTTAGTCATATCATAAAGAGTAAACATCTCTTCTGCCTTTTTAGCCATTAAGGTTCTCTGCATCACAACGCTAGTCTTTTGGTTCATCACCTCTTCAACATGATTACGAAGACGATAAAGCCTCTCAAGCTCTTGTTCGCGGATGTCAAACACCCATGTGCGCACAAAATAAAAAACAAGGGCAACAAAGAAAATTGCTATTAAAAAGACGACCGTCAACATACCTGATTTCTTCCTTGTCGTTTTGCCTGATACAAAGCCTGATCCGCCTTATGAATAAGCTCTTCCTTGATTTGAGCATCCGAAGGAAAGCTCGCAACGCCAATCGAAATAGTGATATGTGTTTTTTCTCGACGTAAAGAAATATCCGTCCCTTCAACTTCTTGACGAAAATCTTCGGCGCGCTTAAGCGCCTCCTCCTTCGAACAATCGGGAAGCATCAAAGCAAACTCTTCCCCGCCATAGCGGCAAATAATATTCCCCGGATGCTGAAAATGTTTCACAAGAATTTCACTTAACTTCTTTAACACAAGATCACCAGCAATATGCCCAAAACGATCGTTATACTTCTTAAAATAATCCAAGTCCATCATTAGAAAAGACAACTCTTTCTTGCGCCGCAATTGACGCGAAAGCTCCTCGTTCATACGATCCATCAGATGCCGCCGAAGATAAAGACCCGTTAAGCTATCTTTCATCGCTAAATCCTGAACATGCTCATAAAGTTGAGCGCTTTCCATGGCAACCGCACCCAGATCGGCAATGCGAGAAAGAAAACGCAGATCATCTGTTGTAAAATGATGTTCACTAGGGCTATCGACGCGCAAAATCCCTAGCGCTTTATTACCCACGAACAACGGAACCGCGATCAACGATAAACACAATCGCTCTTCTTTCTGCGAAAAACTTTTTGTGGCATCAAAGCGAAAATCATTCTTTGTGTTTTCAACCAACAAAGGTTTTAAATTTTTAATGATCCAATGATCGAACGTGTCGCCTTTTTTTGACCGAATCTCCACCTTGCTCCCTGCCTTCATGGCAAACGCAAGACCAAAATCGCCAGTCTTAACATGAAAAAGATAAAGAAGGGTCGTGGTATCATGCTGGCCAAAAAGCTCATCGGTCCTCTGGCCAAGAATCTCTGCGGCTTGAGCGCAGGTCGCGCAGAGACTCAACTTCTCCGCTAAGCTTTTGAGCTTCGAATACGCCTCAACACGTTCAAAGAGAGAACGCTGGGCATTATTTTCTTTTTCGATCTCCGCACTGAAAAGATTGATCTGCTCCAGATATTCTTCTTTCTTAAGCTTAATTGATGTCATTTCATTCTCAAAATACGAACGAAAATAAAGCAAAATGCCTAGCGTGATGATTTGGAGGATAACGATGAGGGGGAAAAAACGTACGTCAATTTTGACAGCGTAGACAAAAAAAGATACCAACAAAACTACAAGAATAGTTAAGGGCCAAAACGACTTATTAAATAATAGTTTGTTCTGTTGTTGGGTCAAAGAAATGCACCTTATTCATATCAAACACTAAACTCATCTCACGATTAACCTCTGGTCGATTATGCGCACCAACGCGTGCAATGAAATTATGCCGTCCTGTGTTTAGATATAAATACACTTCTGATCCCAAGGGCTCAATGACTTCACAAATCGCATTGATCGTGTTGTCCGGCGACGATTCAGAAACGAAAAGCTTATCATAAACATCTTCGGCACGAACGCCAAAGGTCACTTCCTTGCCCTCATAGGAAGCTAAGACAGGAATCATGCTATCCACCAATTTGACCTGAAAATTGCCCTCAGAAAAATACAATTTTCCGCCACGTCGAACAATCTTCCCCTGCATCACATTGATCGGGGGAAAACCAATAAACCCAGCAACAAATTTATTCACAGGATGATCATAAATCGTCATCGGATCAGCACATTGCTGGATCAAACCATCTTTCATCACCGCAATGCGATCCCCTAAAGTCATGGCCTCGGTTTGATCATGGGTAACGTACACAAACGTTGTTTGCAGACGTAATCGCAACTTATGAATTTCTGTGCGCATTTGCACCCGCATTTTGGCGTCCAAATTGCTTAAAGGCTCGTCAAATAAAAAAACTTTTGGTTTCCTGACAATCGCGCGCCCCACAGCAACGCGCTGACGCTCACCACCGGAAAGCTCACGTGGACGTCGTGCAAGAAGATGCTTAATATTTAAAATTTCAGCAGCCTCATGCACACGTCTTTGAATTTCTTCCTGAGGATATTTTCGAAGCCGAAGACCAAACGACATATTTTCAAAAACCGTCATATGGGGATAGAGCGCATAATTTTGAAAAACCATGGCAATATCCCGATTCTTGGCTGGGACATCGTTGACAATACGATTATCAATTTGGATCGTACCTTGAGAGATTTCTTCTAAGCCCGCGATCATGCGTAGGGTTGTCGATTTTCCGCAGCCCGAGGGACCAACAAGGACCAAGAATTCATTATCCTTGATCGAAAGATTAACATCAATAACAGCCTTGACGTTCCCTTGATAAACCTTGTTAACGTCTTTGAGTATGATATGTGCCATACAAGAATGCCCTTGCTAATAATAATAAGTTTTTATTATAACAAAATACCTTTGAGCAAGAAATGGAATGTTTTTACGCCAATCGTTTTTAGCTTTTCTGCGTATAGCGAATAATCTTAGAAATGGTTTCCTTGAGATCCTTGCGATCAACAATCATGTCGATGAGCCCATGATCTAAAAGAAATTCTGATCTTTGGAAACCCTCGGGGAGTTTCTGACGAATGGTTTGTTCAATCACGCGAGGGCCAGCAAAACCAATCAAGGCTCTAGGTTCTGCCATAATAATATCGCCAACCCCTGCAAAAGATGCCATAATCCCCGCCATAGTAGGATTGGTCAGAACAGAAATATGAAGCAACCCCGCGCGATGATGGTGTCCCAAAGCCGCACAAGTCTTGGCCATTTGCATCAGAGAAAACATACCTTCATACATACGCGCGCCTCCACCAGAACCAGAAATAATAACAACCGGCAAGCGATGCGCGGTTCCATGTTCAATAATACGCGTAATCCGTTCCCCGACCACTGACCCCATAGATCCCATAATAAAACGCGAATCTGTTACGGCCAAAGCAACATCCAGGCCATTGAGCTTTCCTGTGCCGGTGATCACCGCATCTTTCAATCCTGTGGCTTCTTGGTCGCCAGCAAGCTTTTCCTGATATGTTTTTGGGCCTTCAAACTTTAAAGGATCAACGGAAGTCAACGAAGCATCATGCTCTTGAAAAGTTTCTGGATCGATCATCAACTCAATGCGCTCCCAAGCTGTAAGCTGAAGATGATAAGCACATTTAGGGCAAACATTGAGATTATCTTTTAATGTCTTTTTATAATGCGGAGCCTGGCACTCAGGACACTGAACCCATAGGCCATCGGGAATAAGCTTCTTGCGTACTTTAACAAGCGTATATTTTTCTTTTCCAAAAAGGGCCATCGGAAAAAACTACCTCTCTATTCATCCATTGTGTAAACAGTGAGACCAGATAAAACTTTAGGATAGAAATATGTTGTTTTGGGAGGCATGCGTTCGCCATTAAGGGCCACAGCCTTGAGTTGGTCAACATGAATGGGATTAAGAATAAAACAGGCTGCTGCTTCGCTCGCCTCAACCATATCCACGGCTTCTTTCAAATCTTTTTTATAAATAATATTCTCGCTGGCAACTTTGATACGATCAAAAATAAAATATTTTAAAATCGTAGCATCAAGGCTTCGATAATCCTTGCTACCCTCCTGAATGTGCTGATCAATAAGTGTTTTATTTTTAAGCCTTAGCAGCTTTATCCCCCCACGCATATATAACCCAAAGGCGTTCTCGTTCTTGCCAGCCCGTGCCAAAAGAATCTTAAGCTCATCCATGCTACTGACTCGATCAACCCTAAAAAATTCCTCCAAGAAATCAAGATTCTTAGGTAACTTTTTGACAACGCGATGAATCGGCAGGATCACAAGCTCCTTGGACTCAAGATTAGTAAAGTAAGTCATCAAATAATTAAACGGTTCTTTTCCCGTTGAACGCTTCTTGCCCTGAAGTCGCAACTTACGGTATTCCACCGCCACTTCATAGCGATGATGGCCATCGGCGATAAACAACGCTTGATCCGCCATTAAGTTTTCAACCTGCTCAATAAGCAGAGGATCTTCCATGCGCCAAAGAAGATGATGAACGCTGTCCTGATCCATTACGTCAACAAAAGGCTTCTGCTGATGGATATAATCCTGGAAAATGGTATCAATTCTCTTATAGCGATCAGAATAACACACAAAAATTGGGCACAGACTCGCCCTAGCATTACGTAAAAGACGAAGACGATCAACCTTGGCAGCCATGTGGGTGTTTTCATGCGGAAAAATCTTTGCTTGCTCCTTGTCGTTAAGGCGCATCAGGGCTAAGAAACCAACACGTGCTTTTTTCTCGCCAAAAACCTTATATTCTTGCTTATAGATATAGAAACACGGCTTATCGTCCTGAATCAGAATATTCTTCTCAACCCACTCTGTAAACGTCTTCTTGGCGCGTGTATATTTATTATCATGGCCATTATCAGATGCTTTCTCAAGCCCAAGCAAAATACGAATATAATTATACGGATGTGCTTGATGAAAGGCAACTTGGTCCTTGGGAGAGATCACATCATAGGGCGGACAAACCACCTGAGACATGTTATCGATCTTCGCAGGATTATAATAAACAGCTTTAAAAGGTCTTATTTGCGCCATAGTTTTACAGCTTAAGCATGGGTTGAGGATGCAACAATCTTAAGACATCAAAAATCATAGCAGAATAAGAAATGACAAGAAACCAAAATCTTAAGAATTTCATCACAGCCCTTTTAACGGGCTTAGAGCTTATTTCTTCTTTTTTGAGCCAGAAGATGGATTGGTAGGGCAACTTTTATGTGGGCATCCGGCCGAGCAAGGATGAGAGCTTGCCTCTTCCTTGCTAGATTCTTTATAAGAACTCGATTGATTCTTATAGTCGGTCTGATAAAAACCACTTCCCTTAAAAATAACTCCACTTCCAGAGCCTATGAGGCGCTGCAAAGAGAATTTCTTGCATTTTGGACATTTCTTTAAATGCTTATCAAGCATCGATTGATAAAACTCAAAAACGTGTCCGCAAGATGAACATTCATAATCGTATGTCGGCATAAAAAATCCTTACTTAAAAACCTTCTTTATTTTATCCGTAAAAGAACCAGTACTATGACCAACTTCTTCACCGCTAACACGCGCGTACTCTTCCAAAAGTTTCTTTTGCTCAGCGGAAAGCTTTGTCGGAACAGAAATCATCACGCGCACATACTGATTCCCGCTTGACCCACCCTGCAGACTTGGCATTCCTTGATTCTTTAAACGAAACATTTTTCCGCTTTGCGTCCCAGCTGGAATATCCATCGTGACATTGCCACCTAACGTGTGGACACTCACTTGAGCACCCAGAGCAGCTTTGACAAAACTCACAGGTAAATTCATATAAATATCCAAGCCTTGACGCTGAAAAATCGCATGATCATGAATACGAATATAAATATATAAATCACCACGTCCAGCTTGGCCGATTTCCCCTTCACCTTGCACGCGTAATTGAGATCCGGTGTCGACCCCAGCTGGAAACTTAACATCAATTTTTCGTGTCACACGAATGGTGCCCTGGCCCTGGCATCCTGAGCATAATTCTGCGATCACTTTTCCCTCTCCGCGACACTGCGGGCAGGTCTGGGCCATGCGAAAAAACCCACTATCCGTGATTACTTGTCCTCGTCCTTGGCAACGCGAACAAGTTTTAGGCTGGGTACCAGGCTTAGCACCAGAACCAGCGCACGATGGACAAAGATCATGGCGCGGAACTTTGATCGCCTTGGTGACTCCACTATAGGCTTCTTCCAAAGTTAAATCAAATTCATACTGAATGTCTTTACCACGTCTTGCACGTCGCGAACGTCCAGAACGGCCCGCATCAGAACCAAAGCTTCCGAAAATATCCTCAAAAATATCTCCCCCAAATCCCATATTCTCAAAAATACTACTAAAATCGGCATTACGAAAGATATCTTCTTGCGTAAAGTTCTGATCAATCCCCGCGTGACCATACTGATCATACGTTTGCCTCTTTTTAGCATCCGACAAGACCGCATAGGCCTCGGAGACCTCTTTAAACTTTTCCTCGGCGTCTTTTTTCTTTTCAGGCGCAACACGATCAGGGTGATGCGAAAGCGCAAGTTTACGATAAGCCTTTTTGATATCGGCTTCCGTCGCATCCTTCTTAAGACCTAGAATGTCGTAATAATCTTTTTTCATAAATGAGCACCTAACTTATGGAGTCCGCAAATAAGTCGATGGCGGACGAACATCAAGTTAGCCTGTACGAATTTATACTTGTGGGAGCTACGTCTTAGCAGCTCCCACAAGTATCATCCCTTTATTTCTTTTCATCTTCCGCTTTAAAATCCGCGTCGATGATATCTTCTTTTTTCTCTGTTGATCCCTGCCCTTGCTGAGTAGAAGACTCTCCTGCATCAGATTGTCCCGGGCCAGAGCTCTGCTGCTGCCCTTGGCCGCCTTGGGCTTGCTGAGCAGCTGTTGCCTTATACATTTCCTCAGCAAGCTTATGGCTAACCTTTTGCAAGGCTTCCATAGCTTCCTTGACCTTGGCAACATCAGCGGTCTTGATCACTTCTTTAAGGTTGGCCAAGCCTTTTTCAACGCTTTCTTTGTCCTGCGCTGAAATCTTATCGCCATAATCTTTTAACGACTTTTCCGTGGCATAAGCAAAGCTATTGGCTTCGTTCATGGTTTCAGCCAATTCACGTTTTTTCTTATCCTCATCGGCATATTTTTCTGCTTCCTTAACCATTTTATCAATATCCGCATCCGAAAGTTTCGTCGGTGCAGTGATCTTGATCGATTGTTCTTTACCCGTAGCCTTATCTTTCGCCGAGACATGAACAATACCGTTTGAATCAATGTCAAAGGTCACTTCAATTTGTGGGATCCCGCGATGCGCAGGCGGAATACCAACCAAATCAAAACGGCCAAGCTCTGTGTTATCATTAGCCATCTGCCGTTCCCCTTGCAAGACACGGATCGTCACGGCAGTTTGATTATCATCCGCGGTTGAGAAAATCTGGCTCTTTTTTGTAGGAACCGTTGTGTTACGATCGATCATATGTGTGAACACGCCACCCACGGTCTCGATGCCCAATGTCAACGGTGTAACATCTAAAAGAAGAACTTCCTTAGTTTCCCCTTTGATAATAGAAGCCTGAACTGCGGCACCCAACGCTACGCATTCCATAGGATCAACACCGCGCTCGATTTTCTTACCAACATAATCTTCAAGGAACTTTTGAATGACCGGCATGCGTGTCGGACCGCCAACCATGATCACACGGTCGATATCATTAGCAGAAAGCTTAGCGTCCGCTAAAGCCCCTTCCATAGGTTTGCGGCAACGATCCACAATGGGAGCCACAAGCTCTTCAAGCTTTGAACGCTCAATTTTCAATGTAAGATGCTTAGGACCTGAGGCATCCGCCGTAATAAAAGGAAGATTGACATCGGTCGAAACCGTCGAGGAAAGCTCAACCTTGGCCTTTTCTGCTGCTTCCCGAAGACGCTGAAAAGCCATTTTGTCATTTTTCAGATCAATGCCGCTTTCCTTTTTAAACTCATTACAAATATAATCGATCAAAATATTATCCATATCCGTACCACCCAGCTGTGTATCGCCGTTGGTGGAAAGGACCTCAAAACCGCCTTCCGCCCACATTTCCATGATCGTAACATCGAGCGTACCACCGCCTAAGTCAAAAACCAAAATCTTAAGTTCTTTACCCACCTTATCTAAACCGTACGCCAAACACGCGGCTGTTGGCTCATTGATAATACGCAACACCTTGAGGCCCGCAATCTCACCGGCATCCTTGGTGGCCTGACGCTGGTTATCGTTAAAATACGCAGGAACCGTGATCACGACCTCTTCAACAGTATCTCCTAAATATTTCTCCGCATCCGCCTTGATCTTTTGCAAAATAAAAGCGCTGATCTGCTGAGGTGTGAATTCCTTACCTAAGGCTTGAAATTTATGGCTTGTCCCCATTTTTCGCTTGGCGGCATAAATCGTTCCTTGTGGATTCACAGCAGCCTGGCGTCGTGCTGGTTCGCCAACAAGACGATTTCCGTCCTTGTCAAAAGCCACGAAAGACGGAAAGGCCTTGCCCGAAGAAACGCCTGCCCCTTCGGCGGATGGAAGAATGACAGGACGCCCCCCCTCCATAACTGCAGCGGCTGAATTTGATGTTCCTAAATCGATTCCAATAACTTTTGCCATATTAAAACTCCTTTCGTCGTTTCAGAAAACCAGAGACTAGTTATCCATAACCAGATTCTGCGAATCAATTAAGCCATAAAGCATGCTTGTAACTTCTCTGGCATCCACTTTTAATTTTATATAATCGTTTTCCTTCATTAAACCTTGCCTTTTTAAAACATTAAACACAGAAACACACTCTCTGGCGGAATCAGACGAAATACTAAAATATCTTTATTTTTCTTTTCTAGATTTCTTTCCATTGCCCTCAGCAATATTATTAGCGATAGACAATCCCGCCCTTACAAGATTATTCCCTATAAAATATTTATATTCCTGATTTAAATTCTTATAAATTTCAAATAGCGCATCAATAAAATCTAAAGACCTCTGGTAAACCTTTAGCTTCTCAGAATCAAATTCAAACTCTTTCATTTCCTAAGCTTTACCCTGGTTTCTTTTCTCCAGCCTCTGGTTTCTTTACTACCTTAACCTTGTTGGTCCGAATCACCCGATTACCCAACATATATCCTTTTTGAAATTCATCGATCACAGTTCCCTCTTGCAGATCATCACGCTCTTCCTGCATCAGGGCTTCATGACAATGCGGATCAAACATTTTTCCCTTAGCCTCAATGGGCTTAACATCGTTTTTCCTGAGCAAATCATAGACGTGCGCCATCACCATTTCGATCCCTTTCAAAAACGCAGCATAATCTTCATGACTCGCTTTCGCCGCCTCAACAGATCGCTCCAAATCATCCAAAATATCAAGAAAATCGGTAATCAATTCTTGATTCGCGTACTTGATAAACTCACCCTTTTCCCGCTCCATGCGCTTACGCACATTATCAAACTCCGCATAAAGTCGAACATATTTATCCTTTGATTCACAAAGATCTGCCAAGAGTTTCTGATGCTCAGATTCTTTAAGCGAAATCATTTTCTCTTCGCCCTTCTCCTCCTCTTGGGGCAACACCGTTTCGCCTTCGTCTTTACCTACGATGTCGTCAAATTCTTTATCTTGGCTCATAATCTTTCACTTTCCACCATCTGATCAATAAGCTCAGAAAAATACTCTAGCGTTGAAATCACTTTTTCATAATCCATGCGTGTTGGCCCCAATACCGCTAAGCGACCTGTCCGACCGTTTTTCTTGCCAAATTTTGAAATAACAAGCGAACACCCCTCAATATCCTGACACCCTACCTCGTCCCCAATATAAATCTTCATCTTCTGCTCAAGATCCCGGTTGATCAACCCTAAGACCCGCTCTTTGGCTTCTAAAACCTGCAAGATATGATGGATGCGTTTAATATTATGAAACTCTGGATATCCTGCAACAAAGCTCATCCCGTGACAAAACACTTTATCCTGATTGCCATCAATTGAAATGATGCTTGGATATTTCGCCTCCTGCGACAAAACTTCAGAGGTTTTCTTCAAAAGCTCCTCGAGCTCTGAAATCCCTTGATGATACTCGTGCAAAATACGCTCTTTTTCATCAGCTAAAAGTTTAATTTCATGCATCAGATGATTGACATAGTAGCGATAGCCATCCTGGGTCGGCACGCGGCCAGAGGAGGTGTGAGGATGCGTTAAAAATCCCTCATCTTCAAGCTCAGCCAAGACGTGACGAATGGTTGCTGAGCTTAAATCGGAAAAACACTCTTCGGCAACTTGGTTCGAGCTCACAGGATTAACATTACGAATATACTGCTCAATCACATACGCCAGGATCTTTTCTTTGCGATAGCGTGGATCAAGTCTTTTCGCCGTCATTATTCACCTTGCCTTCAAATAAAACCTACATATCACTAACATCTTGCAAGAATTAGCACTCTAAGCAATCGAATGCTAAAACAGGATTATAACAAAAAACTTTTTGTTGTCAACATCGGTCACCTCTACTCTACAACTGAGATTCAAGCTTCTTGATGAGGGCGTTTACTTCTTGAGCCATTGCCGAAGGAAGAATCTTGGTTTCATCCATCTCGCGCTTTAATGATCGTAACGTGCCAATGAAGCGCCGGATATTCGTTTCTTTTCTTTTCTGCCAGGCTTCTTGCGGGTCAAGCTCCTCGCGTTGACGCATCATCGCGGTTAAATCTTTTTTCATTTCATGGGAATCTTTCCCCTTCACAAATAAATCTTCTTTAAGCTTAACATAATCCTCTTCGCCAATATTCTTACTCTTGGCAAGGCGCAAGACATCAACGGCTTCATAGCTTGGGATTTCCCGAGAGTCAGCGTCTTCAGCATACTCTTTTTGCAAATACATCGGCTCTTCTTTTTCCAGAAAATAATACGAACGCAAAAGTTTTAACGATGTCTGCTTCCTGATCCCTAGCTCTTTGGAGACATAAATATCAAACTGCTGATAATCCCACTCCTTATAAAGTTTATCTTTCCAAATCGAATACAAAATGCGCCCCAGCTCCACCCATGAGCTTTTAAAACTTTTTGAGGCCTCAAGCGCCACATCGCGCATAGACCCTGGATGAACAACCTCTTCTTTTTTCATCATGCTGGCTCCTTTGCTCTAAAAATCGGGGCTCATTATAACACAAAACTTTTTTTCGTTTCAGAAAAATCATTGGATATCAAAGAACAGACCTTCTTTTCCCTTCTTTACATCAACGACAACATGACTCTTGGGCTTAATCTCCCCGGCAAGGATCTTTATTGCCAGAGGATCTTGAACCATCCGCTGAATCACTCTTTTTAATGGCCTTGCTCCATACACCACATCATATCCTGCTTGGGATAAAGCATCCTTGGCCTTATGCGAAAGCTCAATGGTTATCTGCCGCTCCTCAAGACGCTTGGCCAGATAAGAAACCTGAAGATCGACGATTTTGCGAATATCTTCAGGCTTCAATTGCGAAAAGAGAGCAATCTCATCTACCCGATTTAAAAATTCTGGACGAAAAGACGCTTTAAGAACTTCTTGAATTTTCTTTTCAATCTCCCTAGAGTCAGTGAGCTCCGCGATCAAGTCGCTACCTAAGTTGGAGGTCATGATCACAATGGTATTCTTAAAATTCACAACCCGACCTTGGCCATCCGTCAATCGGCCATCATCCAAGATTTGAAGCAAGGTATTAAAAACATCCCGATGCGCTTTCTCAATTTCATCTAAAAGAATCACTGCATAGGGACGCCTACGAACAGCCTCGGTTAACTGACCACCTTCTTCATAGCCCACATAGCCCGGAGGCGCGCCGATCAGGCGCGCAACACTATGCTTTTCCATATATTCACTCATATCAATACGGATCAAGGCACTCTCATCATCAAACAAAAACCAGGCTAACGATTTGGCAAGCTCTGTTTTTCCAACACCGGTGGGGCCAACAAAAAGGAACGATCCTAAAGGCCGATGCGGGTCGCTCAATCCGGTCCGCGATCGGCGGATACATGCGGAAATCGTGTTAATAATCGCTTCCTGGCCAACCACGCGGGCCTTCAAGCTCTCTTCCATATGAACAAGTTTTTCCGTTTCTCCTTCCATCAACTTCGAAATAGGAATCTTGGTCCACTTGGCCACCACTTCAGCAATATCTTCATCATCGACTTCTTCTTTCAGCATCGAACCATTTTTCTGAAGGGCGAGAAGCTCTTGATTATATTGTTCTAAATCTTTCTTAAGCTGAACCATTTGGCCATAGCGAATTTCCGCGACCTTTCCCAAATCCCCTTGCTTCTCCGCGTTCTGCTCTTCCACTCTTTTCTTTTCAATAGCCGACTTCACCTGGCGGATTTTATCAATAATGGCTTTCTCACCTTGCCAATGAAGACGAAGTTTTTTATTGTCCTCTCTCAATGCCTCTAAATCCAATTCCAGCCTGCGCAGATGCTCCAGAGACGATTCATCTTTTTCTTTTCTTAATGCCTGGCGCTCAATTTCAAGCTGGCGGATCTTACGCTCGCTCACATCCAGCTCCTGGGGCATGCTGTCGATTTCAATACGCAATGTCGAGGCCGCCTCATCGATCAAATCAATCGCCTTATCCGGCAGAAAACGTTCCGTGATGTAACGATCCGACATCATGGCTGCAGCGATGATAGCGGCATCTTGGATGCGAACACCGTGGTGAATTTCATAACGTTCTTTAAGTCCACGCAAAATGGCGATCGTGTCTTCCACACTTGGTTCCAAAACCATCACCTGCTGAAAACGACGCTCGAGCGCAGAATCTTTTTCAATATATTGACGATATTCATCAAGGGTGGTCGCCCCAATGCACCGCAATTGACCACGCGCAAGCGCGGGCTTCAACATATTGGAGGCATCCATAGATCCCTCAGCTTTTCCAGCCCCAACGATCGTATGGAGTTCATCAATAAAAAGGACGATCTCTCCATTTCTTGCTTCAATTTCTTTTAACAAGGCCTTGAGCCTGTCTTCAAACTCACCTCGAAACTTTGCCCCTGCCACCAAACTTCCCATATCAAGAGTCAAAACTTTCTTGTTTTTCAATCCTTCCGGAACATCCCCCGTAAAAATCCTTTGCGCCAAACCTTCAACAATCGCGGTCTTCCCCACACCCGGCTCGCCAATCAAAACAGGATTATTTTTTGTGCGGCGAGATAATACTTGGATCACGCGACGAATTTCATCATCGCGGCCAATCACAGGATCAAGCTTACCCTGGCTAGCCAACAATGTTAAATCCCTTGTATATTTTTCTAAAGCTTGATATTTTTCCTCGGCATTGGCATCCGTCACTTTTTGACTCCCTCGCATTTGATAAATCATTTTTAAGATCGTTTCCTTATCTATTCCACTCTGCTTAAGCATACGCGAAAACACATTATCTTCCTTATTTAAAGCAAGAAAGACATGTTCCTGAGCACAGAAATCATCTTTCATTTGCTGCGCTATTTTTTGGGCTTCGCTTAAGACTTTGTTTAAACGTTGCGACATGAAAGGCGCTGTGCTACTTTCAATCTTTGATTTCCTGGACAATTCTTCTTCAAGATCTTTTAAAAGTTGATCCGTGGAAAGACCTTTGAGCTCAAGCATCTTATAAAAGATTCCTTCGTTATCATATAAATAAGAAACCAATAGATGCTCCGGCTCGATTTGCTGATGCTGAAGCTCTTGAGCCAAGGCAAGCGATTTTTGGATCGCTTCCTGATTCTTAACTGTAAATTTCTCAAAATTGATCATCGAATGAAACCATCCTTCTCTGTCCACGATTTTAATTCTCGGGGGGTTGGGCGCCCGGGCTTTATGCCCGGGCGCCCTTCCATTACCCAAGATCAATATTAATTCTTCTTCCTTCTTCCTTGGCTGTTTTCACCAAAATAACCTCTAAAACACCATCTTTATATTTAGCGTTTATTTTATCCTTATCCACACCCACACTCAACTGGATACTTCTCTGGAAGCTACCATACCCGCGCTCAACAACATGATAGCTCTTTCCCCTTTTTTCTTCTTCGATTTTGCGCTCTCCCTTGATGGTAAGAATATCGTTATCAATGGAAAGATGAATATCCTCTTTTTTGAGTCCAGGAAGATCTGCCCGCACATATATATTCTTTTCATCGTCGCTAACATCAATTGATGGGTACCAAACGTTCCCAAACTCAGCCAAAGTTTTATTCATTGACGGAACAAGCGCTAAGCGCTTAACCATATCATCAATGCCTAAAAAATCTTTTAATAAAAAATCCTCTGTCTTGTTTTTCCATGGTGTTAATGACATATCCCAACCCTCCTTTACTTATATGATCCATTCAAATCTTAACCCTAGCACTCACTTAAGTAGAGTGCCAATATTAAAATAAAAAATTTTATTTAGATTTTCTTATTCCCCTCATCCCCTCCTTCCTGCTTTTCGAGAATAAATCTAATTCCGCTAATATTTATTCCTTCTTCATTCATCAAATGATAAACATAATTTAACCTAACAACTTGCGCCTTTGAATAACAACGCGTTTTTGTTCCGATTCTTTTTGGACAAACAACACCCATGTCGTCAAGTTTTCTCAAAGTCCAAATCGGAATACGAACTATCTTGCTAACAACGCTTATGACGAAAACAGGATCTTCAGGGTTAATGTTAAACTCAAAATCTTGTAAACTCTTCTGATCCACGCTAACCTCCATTTCTCACCAGAAATATATCATATGCTAATTAATTTGTCAAGTCTAAATTACTATTTTAGTTAGTTTATCTAATTATCAATCAATAAGAACTATTTATTGCCCTATTTCAGCAAGAAACAATGGTTTTTATTTTTGTATAAAAAATCTTGGATTATTTTGCTCGTCACCTTGTAAAGCGCTTGCCGATATGCTATATTTTAAGTGTAGATTTTAGTGATTCGCTCTTTCATAGGATTGAAAGGTAAACTACTCGAAAGTGTAGGGCACAAAGCCGTGAGCCTGACCTTCCTTTAAAAAGGAAGAAGGTTGTCTGGTTGCCGTGAATCATGAACGTAGGAAAAGTATTGATTACGTAGATTTAAAAAAGCCCTTCGAATATTTCTTTCGGAGGGCTTTTTTTATGAAAGGAGAATCAAAATGAGAACGAGCTATTTCAAAGGTATCGCAGGTCTGTTCATCTTGGTCTTTGCTTTCTGCTCCATAGCAGAAGCTGGCGCAGGAGCAACTAAGGCATACAAGTTATCGGTGACCATCCCTGCAACATTTCAGGTCCAGGCTAAAGCACAAGAATTGTCCCAGGCCTCGAGGAAAACAATGCAGATTGCGATGGAAAAGGATATTCGCAATAACGAAATGGTGATGGTCAAAACCGTTGTTTCAAAATAAGAGGACAGACAGCACGCCCTCTTAGATTTCAAGAATCTCTTCCAGCCAACATCAATCCATTATTGCTTCTTCACTAGGATATGAAAGATATAGGTCGTGCCTTCTTGGACTTCAATCTCATTCTTAAGCTTAACAAGCGGAATATACTCCACAGGGATGGAATTAACATCAAAACTGATTTCATGCTTTCCAGGAGCAATGCCTGAGAAAGAGTATGCACCTTCAAAATCCGTAAAGATTTCATCCTTGCCGTCTAAGATAATCTTAACCCCAGGCAAAAACTCATCCCTTTCATCAGGCTTTTTATTCCCATTGGCATCATAATAAACAACACCATAAATACCTGATTGTGTTGTAAGGCCAAAATTCGCCTTGACGGTGCCCTGAGGAACGATCTCAACATTTTGATACAGCGCCGTTGTCAGAATATAACCCTGGGGAAGAGTGTTGAAATCAAGACCGACTTGAACGCTCCTCGCCCTGACTTGCACTAAATACCGTCCATTTGCCCCTGTGGTCACCTGTTCTTTACCCACCTGAAGCGTCACGCCCGCGATCCCTTCTTCCTCCAGGTCTTGCTTGCCATTACCATTCATATCTTTAAAAACAACACCTGCAACATAGCCTTGGGGATTCCAGTGAAAAGGTAATTCCCAGCCAAGACGCACGCCGCAACGGACATCCGCCTCGAAATATTCTTCACGCGATGCATCTTTAGGCCAAATTCTTCTACCAGAACTATCCAGATAAAAATCAAGATCTGAACTTGGTCGGTACGTAATCCCCGCCGCAAAACCTGCGCTATCCTCTCCAGCCAGAAAGCTAAGCGGACTCTGGGTGCCCTCTTCCCTACGATAGGAAAGATCAAGATTGCCAGTAATATGATCGGTAATACTTTTCGAATAATTAAATCCCGTAGTCACAACATGGGGCTGAATATGATTCTGGGTAAGCATCTCCTCAACCCAAAAATGTTCATAATTGCAATAATACGCCAGGCTCTCAAAAAAAGGAATCCGGATCCCAGCTGATGCGCCCAGACGGTCAAATTCAGATGCTGGAGAATAATCATAACGGCTTCGTTGATAGGATTGGCCAATAAAAGCAGAAAGCATCCTTGATTCAGCGATCCTAAAGCTTTTCGAATACATATTATAGATTCTAAAGTTGCGAGCCGGCGACAAGACTCCCGGGGTATACAAATAATAAATATTAGAGCTCAGCGATGAGGAATCGTTGATAATTTTCCTAATCGATGTTGACCAATCATAATTATAGGCATCATCATTAAAAGGGTTAGGAATAAGCCGATTGCGATAAAGATCAAGCGCTGAATCAACGTTAAAGTCCTCTGGCCGCCAAGAAAACGAAAGAATACTTCCTACCTCACCTTGGCCAGAAACATTCGAGGTCACCATCGTGTAATCTTTGTCAATATTGCGGAAATTCACCGCTACATCCATCTCCGGGCTAATGGCGTACTCCATCGCAGCAATGCTGGCATAGTCTTTTTGGGCGTAAGCCAATTCTGCAGAAAGATCTAAGTTGCCAAACTCTTGAAAGGTTTCAACCGACATTGCTGTACTTTTTAAATTTGAGGGCTGATCAGTTCCCTTCCCTTCGGTATAATTAAAAGCATAACGATGTTTGCCCTCTGGGAAAAGCTGCATACGAGCACCCGTTACAAAAAAGTCCTGCTTGTTCATCAGCTCTGGGGTTAAGTAACCATAAGCGGAGCGATCGCGCCCGGTCAAGAAAGTATAGGAAAAATTCTTATTAAAGAGATTTTGATCATACAAGATCCCGCGGAAATATTTTGACGATAACGTCAAGGGGGAGAATGTTTTCTTGGCATCAAACCCGCGGAGACTAAAATCCGAAAAAGGACCAATACGGCCATCTGTCAATCCCACGGAATATCCCGTGGCCTCTGTTGTATCGTCAAGCTTATCAAAAACAACTGATGTATCAAAATAGCCATAGGGGCTTTCACCCTCAAGCATCATGCGCTGCATAAAGGTTAATGTCCGTCGCTCAAATTCATCAGAACCCTCATTAGAATAATAATTCGTCCAATCCGCTGAGTATGTAAATCGAAACGGGTCGCTATCACGGGACCAAACATTTTGCTCTGCGGCCGTTGCCTTCTGGACAGGAAAGACAGCTTCCACATTGAACGACCATCGCCCATGAGTTTCCCAGATAAGGAGAACCGTCTTTCCTCGTTTTTCTGCTGTCAAAACAATATGGTCACGATCCAGGCGGTCAACCCGAATAAACCCTGGAGAAATCACCAAATAACGTTCAATGTCTTTTCCACGCAGAACCATCGATGTCCCCATATCAATATGGAGCTTTGGTTTTTGTGCAACATCCCAAAGACGATCATCAAGGTCAATCGTATCCGCTTTTGTTAGTAAAGAATCGCTTGTCTTGGCTTTTACTGCCTCCTTGCTCGGCATTAAATTCGTTTGCGGGCTTTGAGACGGTTTCCCTGAAAGAGACTCTTGAGGAAGAAGTTTCTTGATAGGAGGTTTCTCAACGGGAGGTTTCTGGGCAAGAGACTTCTTAACCGACAAGCTTGATTCATAACTCAAAAGTGCATCTGCAATAAAGGCTTCACGCTTTTTCTTTTTTTCTAAAAGACTTGATTCTTCAGATGATGGTCCTGCTTCTGTGATTGCTTGAGACTTTTGCTCGGCCATCAACTCTAAGAAATCCAGACCTTTTTCCGTCTCCTGCTGTTTTTGATGCGCGAGATTCTCCGCAGACGAAAAATCTCCCTCCTTGTCAGGTGCCTTCACTAAAGGAGGTTCTTCTTGAAAAGACCCACCCTCAATCTCTGCAAGCTTCTCAATCCTGGCCACCGCTTCATCTTGCTCTCTCTTGATAAGAGTATAATAGGCTTCACGCTCCAAAGAATGCGTTCGCTCCTCAAACTCAACGATACTCACGCGTCCTTGCTGAAGTCTTTTAATAGCATTAAGGAAATTTAAAGAATCTTGGGCGGAAGGGTTGACAAGCAAGGCTTCTTTAAAGAAATCGATGGCATCAGCATAGTTACCATCTTTTAAGGCTTCCATTCCTTTTTTTTCAAAAAAGGAATAGGAGACAAATTCTTCAGCAGAAGAAAAAGGAAGAAAAAGAAAACAGCTTAGGAGAAAGGCTCCCAGGATAATAGAAAATGTAGTTTTCTTGGAAAAAAAATTTTCATCAATCCCGAACTTTGAGGACCTCAATAGAAGAATTTTGTTTTTTCGTAAAATCAATTTCTTTAACAAGCGTTTCTCCATCACCTAGATCGAAAGTAACAACTGCGGTATAAGCACCCGTAGCGACCTTCTCTGAAACATTAACAAAAAAGGGGGCCCCTTGACCTGGCGGAAGATATAGGGGATCAATTTCTCCTCGGCCAACAATCATGCCCTCACTATTAATCATATAGAAGATTCCTCGCGGTATCAATATGATTTGGCTTTTATTCTGAAATTCTCCAGAAATCCGATTTCCCGAGGCTGCGATCTTCAGCACCGCTCCCTGCCGAAGGCTTCCAGCAGTTTCAAGAAAAAACAGGCATCCTAATCGCGCAACAACATTAAGTCCTGTAGCAGAATTCTTTTGCCCCACAGTATCCTCGAAGAATAAAACCCCATAATATCCGCCTTGAGCATCCTGGGGAAATTTAATAGTATACGAAACCTCTTTTTTCTCATATGGTTTTAACGTAAAACTTTGAGGCATAAAGTTGACCCATTTTGCACACGAATGAGGCGTCTCTCCTGCAGGAAGAAATTTCTTAGCCCCATCAAAAGGAGAAACATAATTAAAATCCTGCCAGTAGGCCTTAACAGAAATTTCGCGCTCTGACGTATTGTTGATCTTGACCTGCCCCATGACGGTCTCGCCCGCTTTCAAAGACCGCACGACCTTTCCCTCCTCAAGCAACAATTGAGCGAAAGCAAAAGAGGAAAAACAACATAGGCAAAAGAAACCTGCTAAAAGTATTTGAAAGAACGCTTTCTTCATAAACAAACCTCTCTTTTGTGCAAGAATTTTGTTTTCCGAAAAACCACTCCCTTGTCAGCAAAATTCTTGCACAAGTTTCTAAAATATCAACACGCGTTTGAATTATTATAAAGTTGCTGAAATTAAAAGCGTACCATCATACGTACCCGCAGCATCGCCATTCGAAAAGACCTCTCCGCCTGTTGGCGTTCCTGAATCACCCGTGTTGATCCCTAAATAGGCTCTAAAGTATCCACCGGTTAGCTCAGAAGGCAAAATCGTATCCGCAGAGACATCCTTAAAAAGCTCTTTGGGATGCGTTGGAATTTCTACAGGGATGCCGTCTACAACCTTGGTATAAGAAACGTTTCCTTTGTGGCCAAGGCCATTGCCCATAGCACCATTCGGATTCTGTCCTTGTGTAAAGGTCAGGGTTGTTGTCGGAGTCCCAGCTCCACCGGCCGTGACAACATCAACAAAGAAATAATGATCGGGTGTCCAGATTTCATTCTCCGGGTCAAAAGTCATCGGATCAAAACCTAAAGCCGTCCCTGTAACAGGCGTTTCCACTCCTGTCGCTGTATCGACGCTATAGGGATTGATGGAAATGCTTTGAGCCAAGGGAATCGAGGCCGACAGCGTAAAAGTCTTTTCTTCTTTCAAAGCAAAGCAATGTGACGCTGTTGCCACCGCGACAAACGCGATAACAGCTAGAATCAATATTACTTTTTTCATGTTATCCTCCTTTTTTTAATGTTGTTATACGTTTAACACTTGTTCCTACAACCTTCTGTGCTTCTTTTCTCGTTTGAAACACACCTCCTTTACATTTCACCTAAAGAATATACAATCGATGTCAAATAATTCCCTGGATCCATCTGAGGATAAGGCCTTAAACGATAATACACTCTGGCCTTACAAGAATTTCCTTTGAGATCAGAAGTAAAGATCACTTGCTCCTCTTGAGGAACAGGCTCAAATTGCTCAAAATTGTTCTTTCCAACCCCATCGGCATCCTCAACCTTCATATCAAAGAAATCCTTCTTGAACACAAATCCTTTTTCATTGGCCAGAGGCGATGAAATTTTCTGAACCACCGCATATGGCTTTCCTAAATTCGTCTTCACTTCAACCACCGCTTCCCGCACCTGGGGAGGGCTGTTAGGCAACAGATTATCAAAGCGCGGCTCGCCCTGGGGAAAGCTAACCAAAAGCTCAAAAACAGGATCAACCACGACTTCAACATCCAAAAGAATAGTCTGGAAGCTACCTTGTTTTTCCACAATATATTTGATCTGCCCTTTGTAAACAGCTGCTTTTTCCTTAGCCAATGCTTGCTCATCAAGGAGATAGTGGACGGTCAATTCATCGCTTGATAAGCTTGATGAATAAATCAGCATGCGCCTAGAAAGAGCTGAAGGCGTCGAATACTTAATATCTGCGTCCTTAGATCCCGTGACAGAAAAACGGATCGCCTCCTTACCAATATCTTCGTTAAGCTCGCTGGCTGGAAACCGGTCAATCTCTTGATAAACATTAACGCGTTCCCCAAAATTACCTGAAAAAGAAATGGTCAAGTATCCTTCCACGTCAACCGGGCTTTTTGTTTTTAATCTGACAAGGCTCTTCCCTGATGACGCCTGTGTCTGAATCTTAAAATCTTCAGAGATCTCTAAAAACACATCGATATACGCCTGCTTCTGAGCGCCTCCTGAAACCGGACGCATCGTGTAAAGAATTTTCCCCGAGAAACGACCGGATAAATTAATGTTCTCCGGATTAATCGTATAGACCATCGTCACGGAATCGCTCTGGCCTGTTGGGCTCGAAGAATACAAAAGATCATCTGCATTTTTCATATTGGCGATTTGCTGATTATAAAGGCTCCCAAAAGCATTAGAACCTGTGATCGCATACGACTGAAGTGCTGACGCATGCAAAAACTCACCTTTTTCATTCGAAAAAGGTTCAATCATGGCTTGAAAAATCTGATATTGATTTCCCTCATCAGAGCTTGCACGAATCCGAACCTCCTGGCTAGCCATCTTAGAGGAATCAACGCGACCAAACCTCAGGCTGCTGCCTCCGCGTACAGGGCTGGCATCCAGGCTCAAGGTTGCTTCACTTTCTAGGCAAAAAAGAACCAAAGAAAGCAGAAGGACTGAAATAAGGATAGAGAAGAAATTCCTATTCCTTGACATAGTTTTCTCCCTTACTAAAAATAATCTTTTTAGATATGTTAAGACCTGTCTGTACTTAGAGTATATCCTATACTTTGCCATATTACAAGTATCCTAGACATTCCCGAGAAATCGCTTTTACAAGAAGCCTTAACTCATTGCTAATAAACAATTTACAACTATCTTGCTCCAAAAATTATCAAAATTTATCTGCAATACGAGGCGGAATCGTAGCACAAACGTGAATTCCATCAGGAAGATATTCAATGCTATGCATGTGCCCATGCTGATGGATAAGGTTGACTAAGTCCATACGATTAAGCGCAATCGTGGTGTCAATATCCACAAAACTACCTCCTAAAAGCCTTTCAATTTCACGAACCAAGACATCGATATTTGCCCCTGTCTTCGCGGAGATAAAAACCGCATGCTCAAAATGACTGCCCAGGTCCTTGAAGCTTTCTTGATTGGCAACCTGATCGATCTTGTTAAAAACAGTAATCATCGGCTTGTGCTCGGCCTTAATTTCACTTAACACTTCAAGAACCGATTCGTAATAATCGCGAAATTTGGCATGGCTCACATCAATCACATGCAAAAGCAGATCTGATTCAACCACTTCTTCGAGGGTTGCCTTAAAAGCTTCAATGAGCCCATGGGGAAGCTGGTGCATAAACCCAACGGTATCGGAAAAAATAACTTTTTGATGGCTCGGTAAAACATATTGCCGCGACAAAGGATCGAGCGTCGTAAAGAGCCCATCCTTGGTTTCCTGATGGGCGTCGGTCAAGCAATTCAACAACGTTGATTTTCCGGCGTTGGTGTACCCAACCAAAGAAATCATCGGGATTTTATTTTCCTGACGTTTCTTGCGCTTGACTTTACGCGCCGCTGAAACACCTTTAAGTTCCTGTTGAAGTTTGGTGATGCGTTGATTGATTCTTCGACGATCCGTTTCAAGTTTGGTTTCGCCTGGACCGAGGGTTCCGATCCCGCCTCCGGGCCGAGAAAGCTCAACGCCCTTGCCGCTTAACCGTGGCAACAGATAGGCAAGCTGGGCCAGCTCAACTTGCATTTTTCCTTCCTGCGACGTCGCCCGTTTGGCAAAAATATCTAAAATGAGCTGTGTGCGGTCAATGGTCTTGGTATCAAAGACTTCCTCAAGGTTGCGCTGCTGACTGCCTTTCAGATCTTGACTAAAAATCACCGTGTCCACATCTTTCACAAGACACAGCTCCGCGATTTCCTTGACCTTGCCTTCACCGATCAGAAACGTAGGATTAGGATCAAGGCTCTTGCAAAGCACGATATCTACGACCTCACCGCCACAGGAGACAACCAAGCCATTGAGCTCATCAGCAATATCCTGGAGAGGCCAATCACGGGTTTTGCGAAAATCAATAACAACTAATAAAACTCTTTCAGGCATATGAGGCTCCTAAGCATGTTAAAATTTTTGTTGCTATCGCATGCGGCGCTTCCCCAGGAGAAACGTCGATCCACGTAATCCGCTTCTCCTTACGAAACCACGTCAACTGTCGCTTGGCATAGCGCCGGGTATTTCGCTTGATCAGCTCCTTGGCCTCTTCTTCGTCCAAATCCCCATTAAGCAACATCTGGATTTCTTTGAGCCCAATCATCCCTGACGCGGTCTGGCTAATTTTTTTATCTTGAATACTCCGGACTTCGTCAACAACGCCTTGATCAAAGAGGCAATCAACACGACGATTGATGCGCGCATAAAGGTCTTCGCGTTTCATGGCCAAGGCAAAAATACGCACATCATGACTGTCCCAAAGCCCCTCACGCTTAGGGTGGAGCTCGCTGATCGGCTTTCCATAAACTTCAAAAACTTCCAACGCGCGAATAATGCGACGGGTGTCATTGGCATGGATCTTGGCTGCGGAGCAAGGGTCAACTATTTTAAGCCGTTCATAAACTAAGCCTGGGCCTTGGGTCTTCATCTCATCTTCGATTTTCTTTCGCATACTTAAGTTTCGACCACGCCTTTCTTCTTCAAAAATACCGTCTAATAAAATTGACATATAGAGGCCGCTCCCCCCTACGATCAAAGGAATCTTCTTTCTACGCTCCATAGAGACGATGGACGACAAGACTTTTTTACGAAAATGAAAGACATCACAGTCCTCTTCCACCGAAACAATATCCACAAGATGATGCTTGATGGTTTTGAGAACTTGGGGGGAGGGTTTCGCTGTCAGCAAGGAGAGCTCTTGGTACACTTGCATGGCATCGCAAGAAATAATTTCGGTACGCAAAGCCTTTGCGAGGATCAGCGCAATGTCAGTCTTTCCCGTGGCAGTCGGACCGACGATAAAGACAATCTTTTTCTTCATAAAGCCCCGCAACTGGATGCGCGATACCTTTCTATGTCCTGTAAGGACAAAAGAATACCTTTTTCTTAAGGATAGATGAGAGCAGGATATCCAAGCGCGGAAAGCTTTTCTTTTAGTTTTTCCGCAGCGTCTAAAGAACCCACTTCGCCGACGCGAACACGATAAAATTTCTTTCCCGCCTTGTCCTCGGTTTCAACAATATATCCATAGTGACCCTTCAGGCGTAAAGCCTCAACAAGACCCAAGGCTTTATCTTGGGCAAGAAATGCTCCAAGCTGCACGGTAAAAAATTGCTTTTCTTCAAGAAGTTGTTTCGCTGTATAAGCCTCAAGGCTGTCAGGAAAATCATTCATGACCTTTTTTAAGAACCGTTGAGCCGGCTCCCAATGCTGAAGCTTGAGATTAACCCTAGCGATCTTCAAATAAACAAGGCTCAAATAGTTTGATTCTGGACGCTGCGCGAGCAGCTGCTGGGCGCGCTTTAAGGCCTCACGATAAAACCCCGTTAAATAATAAGAATTGATCACGCCAATGCAAGCCTGATCATAAAGATCCATGTTTTTTGTACTATCCACAATGCGCTGGAATCGCCCGCGGGCAGCATTGGGCTCTCCGGTGTAAAGCTCGCTCAAGGCTAGATAATACAAAACCTCCTCTTGTTTCCCAGCCAAAGACTTACTCGCCAAATCCTCTTGACTTAAAACTTTAACCCTAGCAAAGTCTTCCTGCAAGACAGCCGTTTTGATTTCCTCAAGAGAAGCTGCTGCAACCTGGGCAGCAAAAAGAAAACCTAAAATAACAAAAAAAACAAATAAATTTTTATTGGCCATGGATCGCGTTCCTTATACTGATACAATTGGTTTTCATTATAAACTTTTTTAAAAACTTAACAACTTTTTTCACAGGAAAATCAACCAAATGCTTAAATACCACCCCTTCTTTTAAGGGGCCTTGCCATCCTCTCTATTCGCCTTTTTTTGAAGTTCAACAACGAGATCTTGCAGCTGTTTAATTTGACTTTTAAGATCTTCAATCTCTTGAGAAAGCTCATAAAATCGACGAGAAAAATACTCTTTGTCGTCTTCAACAATAACCTGGGCGCCGACGCGACGGATCTTCGCCCCCTGGGGGACAAGAAGCCGATACCCCCCTGTCACTTGGACAACTTGCATACCAACAGGAACGTTGGGGCCAGACTCTTGAGCCGCCTGATCCTGAGCCCATGAAAAGGAAGAGGAAAGAAAGCAACAAAAAAGAAAGACACGAATGAAACTAGAAAGAATCAACACGGAGCGCCTTATCCTGATTTTCAACAATCGGCCGGTACGTTGACTGACCATCTTTGATGACATATCCTCGATTGCCCTCAAAAACATTCTTAACGGGCACAACCACTTCTTCTACTACGATAATATCTTTAGGCGCCTGAACAAACACTGGCTCAATCAACGTTTCTTGGGGTGGGATCTCTTGAACCACTTGATAGGGTTGCAAATCAATCACCGAAACCTCTTCCTGCTGCCATTTATTTCTTAAAAAAAGAAACCAAAAAAGAAAAAGAAAAATAACAAGAAGGAAGATAACAAAATAAAAAATCCCGATCTGTTTATTATCCGTCATATATTCTTTTCAAAACGCTTACCCTATTTGCTTTTTTCTCCTAAAGGCGCGTCTTTGGCTTGTTCTGCAGCGATAACACCCTCGAGCGCCGTCACTTCAACTTGAGCCTTTGCTTTGCTAATACCAACGCTCTTAATGTCTTCTCCATCACGCACAATGAACATACACCCGGCCACGGATAACAACAATAAAACGAAAATCCCTTTTTTCATCTTTGACTCCTTTTTCTAAAAGTCGCTCTTACAATATAAAATAAAGCTAAAATAACAACTCAAAAGAATCCTTAAATAACATCCCTATCAATTTTCTTTTATAACCCATTTCAACAGTTTCGAAAAGACTTATTTCAGAAATTACTATTAGCTTAGAAGCCAATGCCCCCTATTACCAAAGTAAAAGATATTCTACACGTTTGGGGCTTGAGGAACAAGGGAATAAATTTATCAAAACATTCTTTTGAGTGCCTGCTTATAAGCACACCCTTGATCTCCGGGCCAAGGTTCATGCAGGATATCACGGATAGGCACGCAAATAAAATCTTGGCCAGACCTTGTCTTATGCGCCCCAAAACGATTTTCATAAACCCGACAAAAAAATTTGCCGTTATCTTGCACGACAAGTTCTTCACAGGTATCTTGATCCTTAATGCCGCAGCACGCTCCACATGAACAACACTGCGCCTCCCAACTCTTGGCTTGAGCCTCTTGAAGCCTTTGATAATCAGACAATTGTTGCGCGCGTTCTTCCATGTTAAATAATACAATCTTGAGGGGATATTAAGAAATGAAACTTTCGTTAGGGAAAAAGATAGGTTGCGCCAAGGCGAATAGAGTAAGAATTCCACACACATTCATTAAAAATCAATTCTACGGGCCCTGAAATAACATGCTGCCGATGCATACCCGCCTTCGTCTCCATCATGGCTCCCTCAACGTTAAAATTGGCCTGCCAGTTTGGAGTCAAGAAATAGCCTAAGCCCAAAGATAAATCTACCCCTCCGCCTGAGGATATCTGCTCAAAACTTTTAGGATGCTCAAGATTTTCTCTTAAATTCCAATTTCCTTCACCATAATACCGAGCCCAGCGATATTCACCTCTCAACGTCGCATTCAACTTTCCTTTTTCTCCAGAAAATTCAACGCCTGCCCAGGGACCACTCCAATGAGTCCTGTAAGTGCTGTTAAGTCCACCAAAAGGTCCTGTGGCCGGAATAGTTTGGTTTCCGTCCGTCATCCTAAAATTTTGCCACGATTCAGAATATCCACCTAAAAGAGTCACCTTAGCTTTATCCGAATGAAGGAGACCTAAAACAGACGCGGATGTAATTGGAAATTCCAGCCCAGCTCCAAAAGAATAATCCTTCACTTCATCGCCATCATTACTATTGTTCGAACGAGAAAATTCTTCTGTCCTGTTGTTTCCAAGATAATCTGAGTCCTGCCAATCGCCATCCTGGATCCATCCATACGCATAAGACCCTTCAAGCCGTAGAAAATCCTTAAACACAATCTGTCCTTCACCTTTAACTTCATAACTCTGTATATCCGTCCATGTTAATTCCGATAAAATATTAGGACCCCCACTGCTATAACCATGACTTACCCTAAGATCATCATGACGATACCCTTGAGTCATATTAAATTTTGTCCGTACCAATTTTGGCTCTTCCTTAGAAGGCTCATAACTCGGCGACAAAGAATCTTGATCTAAGGATTCTTCTGAAAAAGATTCTAAAACTTTTTCCTGCTCCTCTTTAACCGAGGCCATCTGCGAAGGCGTTTCTGCGGATTCCTGACCTTCACCTACGACTTCGCTAAAAACCAAAAGAGATTCTTGAGAACTCGACGCAGACCCTGCCCTATCTAACTCTTTCTGGTTCAAGGCCTCCATAACACCCTCAATATCTTCAACGCTCGAAGCAAAAATCGGAGTCTTAGTTCTCAAAGAGGCTAAGGCTTGTGAATCAAAATCCTCTTCTGACTCTTCAAACTCTTTAAGATCATCAAAAGTTGCTTGAGATTGCCCTGCAGGGCCACTTTCGCGCAGATTCTCAAAAACATCTTCGATGGTGTCAATGCTTTGCGCATAATAATCATTATTAATCGTAATGAGGTCAATGGCAGACGCCGTCGCTATTCCCCAGCAGAAAAAGAAACCAAAAAAGATATAGATAATTTTAACAGTATATTGAATCATTAAGAATAGTTTAATACATTTAAAGGCAAGGCTCTAGAAAATTCTTGGAATTTTATATTTGGCAGGAATATCTCAATCTTGAATCGATACGATCACCGGCGTCAGGCCGTTGATCTTTTGGGAAAGAAAGGCATCGGAAAAAATAATGGCGCGTTGGCCTTCACGCTGCACCGTTTCTAAGAAATCCTGGGTATCAAAATCAATACCGCCGGTAGGGATAACTTTTTCGTTAACATCTTCGCTAAATAATTTGCCTATTCTCGTTTGCTCCTTTACGACAGCCGGATAAACTGTTTTGACCGCTTCTTGAAAATAAAATAAAAGATCAGGAATGTCCCTACGGTCTTTGGTGAGCCAATGCAACTGCACCCTGATCCCTTGTGCAACGAGTAATTCCTGGGATGGGATATCCAGGGTCAATGATGGAGACCGCCGCAGGTCTTGGCGCGATCTGTCTAAAAAAATATGCTGTCTTATGGCATGCTCTGCATTATAAACCGCTTCCTTAGTATCAAGGTCTGACACCTTTGCTCCTCCTTGACCTTGTGCTAGCTCAAAAAGCGCCAGCGGCTCGATTGAGCTCAGCAAGATCTTTCCATCGGATAAAGGGCGGCCTTGGAGATCCTCCGGCGCCGTACGAATACGAAACACAGCAAAAGGACCCCTACGCCACAAAATAAAGCGCAAGATCTCTCCTGAGATATCTGCCTGGCTAAGCTCAGGAATAAAAATAACTTCCTGCCGGGAGAAATCATAAATAGCCCCCAGGCTAAAATTTGGTGCGATCTGCCTGGCCAAGGCAGATGTGAGCACGCCGTTTAAAAGATTCCTCTGGGCATAATGCAAAATCGCTTCAATCTTCAGAAAATCATTTTCCCTGTATCCTGGGAAAAATACTTTAAATTGACCGCTAAGCGCTTCAAAATCTTTCGACACGCTATATCGATCTTCTTCATCAAGGGTCACATCTCCTGATTCCGCCAATTTCCCCAAAATCGCCGACCCATCCAATTCTATCCCTTTAAATAAGTCAGCATGGATCGGCATCCCTGGATCACCTGAGTTTTTAGGATTTGAACAAAGCAACACCGAATATTGATATCGACTAAAAGCTTGAACGGTGCTGCTCCTCACATCATGGAAAAAGGCTTGCAGGTGTTCTTTCCAATCCTTAGAAATTCCCTGAGAATTCTCACCCTGAACCCCGATCAGCGTAACCGCCTTGTCTGCGGCATTACTAAAATCATTCATCAAGCTCGGTAGAAAATCTGCTAGCTCATCAACAAGAGCTTCAAGTGTTTCGATCACCTCTGTGTCTTGCGGAAAATCAATAGCTAACAAAACATTAAGAAAATGCTCAATAATCTCTGCGGAATACCTTTTGTGCTCAAATTCAAATGCGCAGGCTAAAGCCATATGCCGCCGAATGACCCGATTAAGTTTATTTCTCTGAATCATATCTTTTGGATCAAAAGGCATGATCTCTAAAAATTCCCTAACTAGACGCTGATAAGCCTCATTATTTTGCTTAAAATATTCCATCTTTAAATCTGTCGTCATCTCCAAGAAATAAGACTCACTGCTTTTCGAATTGTTATTCCTGAGCAAATCAGTTACGTATTGATTAATAGCCTTATGAATCGCCTCCTTTCGATCTGCAAACTGTAGCGGGACTTTGATCGTATTGGCGTTCGATTTCTTAAAATGATCGGTTGCAATCCCTGCGACATCGGTAAAGCCCGGCAAAAGACTTACATATCCTTCACGAACCACAAAATCCCAGATCGCCTCAGCGTCTTGGCCAAAGACACTAAAGTCTGATGGGAGAACAATAAATTGAACATTCTTATTGTAACGCACAATATTGTCATGGAGAGGTAAAAGAATCTTTTGTTTTAATGCCGCAGTGGCCTCAATAAGATATCGAAATGACGTCATCTGCCCCCTGACCCCCTGCCAATTCATTTGTATGCCGACCACTTGATTCGTCTTATCTATTTGTAATTCAAAACCGAAAACTTTAGCATACGGCCCAGAAACAGATGGACCGAAATTCTCGTTCATGGCCTCAAAATGATGAATACTGTTCGGGAAGAAAATAACATTTGGATTATCAGGGTCCCTGACATCGACCATGGCCTTAACACCCGAGAGCCTGGAGCCAGAAATAGTTTGAGCAAGCTGGTTAAGGGAATCACGATCAAGGGTGTCAACGTAAAGCGCACTACTACCTAAAGTCCCTGGATTTTCAAGATCAACGATAACCACAGGACCTGAAAGTAGTCCTTGGCCTGGCACGCGTTCAAGAAGAGGATTATTAGGATCAATAAGTGCTGCGAATTCTGTGATCCCCCCTGAAAAATATTTGCGCGCAGCATTCTTGTTTGTGATCGGATCGTATTCAACCCGAATCATGGCGGAAACACCCTTTTGAAAGGCTTCTAAATATTGAGCATAAATTTTCTTAGGCGCGTCTTTGTCCGATAGGTCAATGCCTAAAACTTTTCCCTGATTGCTGTACACACGATTCAAGACAGCTTCCTTCAAAGCCGTTTTATACCAAGATGCCAAAATGATCGCGCTATAGATCTGACGTAGCGGCGCAAAATGTTTGCCCGCATTGACCTCTTGCTCTAAAAGCGGAACAATGATTTCGCGGATGATGTCGGAAGAGATAGAAGTTAGAGGTTGGAGGTTAGAAGTTCGAGAAGAAACAGAAGATGGAGAATGGACGATGGAAGATGGAAGAGTCTTAGCATCTAAAGAATCAGAGCTTTTATTTACTAGCGCGCTGTCGTTACTTTTTCTATCTTCTATCTTCTCCCTTCCATCTTCCTTGCTCTTTTCCATTGCCAAATAGTCAGTATCCAGCATCACCTTAAGCCTGGCCTCTTTGATCGAGGCTCCTTGGGGCGCTTCGACCACAACAGCTTTGGACGGCACGATCCAGACCTTATTTAACGTTTCCACAGGGATGTCGGTTGTGCCATATTGGGTATAAGCTTTTTTGTAAACCGCGTCCCAAAATTTCTTGCCCCATTCTCCGTCCGGATGAACCAAGGCCGCGGTCAATTGCTTCAATACATAATCCTGGGCCAACAAATCCCGTCCCATATCGGTGACGCTTAAGGCCTGCGGCATAATGCGCTCAGGCTCATAGGGGGACAAATTGACCCAAACATCCTTGGCAGGAAGGGTAAGCGCGGCCATAAAATATTTAACGAGTTTATCAGCTTCGGGCTTTAGGGACTCGCCATGCAACGCGGTATCGCCACGATCAAGGATAAATTCAAAATGAAAGGGTTGCTCGGGGTCAACCTTCACCCCGCTTAAAAGAACAGGGGTAAACGCTGGGGTAAGGCCAAGAGGAGTGCTGACCGCAGACAAAGGCATCCCTGCTTGAGCCTGAGCAAAGGCATTGCCCACGCCAACAGGAACAACATTGCCACAGACAAAGATGACAAGAATAAAGAAAGATAAAATTCTTCGCTGATATGACTTTTGCATATATCCTTTTTGGCCTATAAAATTTAAGGGAAAGCATAAAAGCTGAAAAGTTAGTGTAAGTATGCCACATAAAATCAAAATAGCAAGCTTAGGAATAGAATATTTTTAGATTGCAATCGGAGGTTTCTTTTAGGCATCGGGGAGACTGGGGCTACCTCTTGCCTTCAACACACGCAAAGACCGCTTGACCAGATGATGCTGGCTTGGAAACATAAAAGCTTCCTGGCGGGCAACTGCAATTATCAGGAAAATTTGCTTTGTATTCCTTATTAAGCGCGCAGGGCTTTGACACGCACTTACCCTGCTGGCACACAGGAGGCACTCGCGAAGCGCAGTCATACACACATCCTGGAACTCTTAATTGCGCTTGCAGTCTAAAATAGGATGAAACTCTTTTGCTGATTTGTGCTGTTTCTTTTTTATTAATATAAGCGCCGCACCCAAAAGGACATCCGTACATCACCAAAGCGCAATCATTGCTTGTCGCGCAATAATTGGCGATCTTCATGCTTTGCACAATTTTCTTCTCCATACCCGCGAGCCATATTCTTTTCCCAAGTAAAAAAATAATCCCTAAGAGAATAAGAAGGAGAATGAACGAAATCAGCTTGAAAACATTTTCTCGACGCATTAAGCCACCTATCGTTTATGTCCTAAATACTCTTTAAGTATTTGTCAGCCCCACGGTCGCTCACGCATTACCTCACATTAAATGTTACCGAGGCAAAACAAAACAGGATTCGTTGATTCATAATTAATGTTACCTTGTTTTTCGAGATTGTCTTCTTTTCGCAGGAGCGCTCACGTTCCCCAGCGTGGAACATTTCGCTCGGTGTTGGGCTTCGCTCCTTTGCCCAAAGACGTGGCAAAGACCATACCCGCGAAGCCTGCCCAACGTCCTGCTCAAAGTAAAGCAATCTCTTCGAACGTTCTTCTTTGGCAACAGTCTTGAAAGATCAATAAGGGTTGAAAGGCGTGCTGGCATTGTCCTCTCGCGAGTTCCCTAGACCTCAGATTTCTTTCATTTTTCTAATCAAATCTGAGGACTAGGGTGTTTGAGTGAAGGATAATGCCAGCACGCCTTACCCAAACAAGAACTTGTTCAATAGCATTTAGTAATAAGTCAACGAACTCGCGCTCCCTGGGACAAGCACGGACTTTGGCGTTGCGCTCGCTATCGCTTGCGTAACGCAAGTCCTAAATACTCTTTAAGTATTTGTTTGTGGTCAAAGGCATACGTGCCCTTTAAAAGTTCATCATAGGGCACGACTTTTAAATTCTTAGCATCATCGCCAGACTTTGGCACACCTTCGCCTTGGGCAATAAAAACCGTATCAATGGTGTGAAAGCGCGGATCGCGTTTAGGATCAGAATAGGTATGAAATTGCCTCAAATTTTTTAGCTCTAAATGGGTTTCTTCCATGGCCTCGCGCCTGACCGCAGTTTCCAGGCTTTCATCGCGATCAACAAATCCTCCCGGGAGCGCCCAGCCAAAGGGCGGATTGGAGCGCTCAATGATCACGACACCTTGAGGCAGCTCAATGATGACATCCACAGTGCAATACGGCTCCCCCGCCAAGGTCTTCAAAAGATGATTAAGATACCCGGAAACCTCTTTCTGGAAAATCTCAAAGACTTTCTTGTCGAGCGTCATGATCGCAATATGCCCGATCGGCGTTGTTTCCCGCGTCAAAAATCGATGGATCTCTTGGGTCACAATGCGCGTCAATCCGATCATCGGAAAATTCTTGATCTCCGCAGGAGAAATCACAATCATCTTATGCTTGGCGTTTGTGGCGCTCTTCAAGATATCCCGGCAAGCCTCTCGGATAAGAATCTCTCGCTTTTCAATGGGCAACGAATTATCAATCTGTGCAAGAAAAGATAAATCAATGACACGATCCGAGCGAAGACTCTTGGGATCCGTGGGCAAGACTTCAATATGGGTATTGTTAATTTTTCCTATGAATGTCGGCATCCTATTTGACCATGTTCCGCGCAACATCCAGCGCTTCTTGTTTTGTTGTGATCTCGCCTAAGGCATTTTTTTCGTCGATAGCAGCTAAAATTTTCTTAAAAATGATAGATGGCTTAAGCTTTAAGATTTTGATCAAATCATCACCAGTCAAAAGCCGCGCGCGCTTTTCCACGTCCCTTTTGTTTAAGTGCTCATCCAGAAGATTTCGCACAATCTTCTCATGATGCCGCTCGTGGGCCTCGGTTGACAATGGGCCTTTTGTCGACCATTGATCCGCCAAAGACAACAAAAGAACGCTCATCGCCTCGGACCCGCTATCTCGAAAATATCGAAAAATCGCCCGAGGCGTAGGAACTTTAAAATTGGATAGATATCCTGGCCGCAAATGATGACGCACCATGGCTTCAAGAGCATTCTTTTCGAGCGAAGAAAGCTTGAGCATCTTGGCGACATTGCGTACAATATAACGCCCACTATGTTCATGGCCATGAAACGTCATCTTCCCTTTTTCCTTGCGACAAGTCTCAGGCTTTCCAATATCATGCAAAAGCGCGGCAAGCTTTAAAAGGCTTGCGCGATCTCGGCCAAAGGCCAATGCTTCTTCAAGATATTCTTTAACCTTCGGATGGCTTTTAAAGTCGAGCAAAATCTTTTCAAGCTGACGCACTGACTCAAAACTATGATTAAGAAGCGACAGGTGATGATACCCGCCTTGCGGCAAATGATACATAATGGTCATCTGTGGAATAATTTTCTCCAAAAGCCCAACGCGATGCATAGCCTTAAGATTCTCAAAAGCATGCTCCGATGCCAAAATCTTAAAAAGCTCATCACGGACACGCTCTCTGGCTACGGCGCTAAGAAGCTCGGCATCTTTCTTGATTTGAAGAAGTGTTTTGGGCTCAATGACAAAACGAAAAGCCGCCTTTAAACTAAAGGCGCGCACCATGCGCAAGGGATCCTCTGCGAATGCCTTGGCCGAAACCATCTGGATCTTGTTAGCACGCAAATGCTTAAGCCCTTGGTTGACGTCGATGACGATATCTTCAAGCGGCTTTTGTGTAGGCAACTGGCCAACATCGACAGCCAAGGCATTGACCGTAAAATCACGGTGCGCCAAATCCCCTTTAAAATCCTTGGCGCGAAAATCAGCAAAATCAAAGGTCCAAAGCTTGCCTTGCTCTTTGCGCGCCACGCGCGCACAATGATGCTCTTCGTCTAAAAGAACAAAAGCGCCATGAATTTTCTTGGCAAAACTTTTTGCGATCTTTAAAGCCTTCTCACTCGTTGCAAAATCAAAATCCGTGTTCTCTATTCCTAAGAAAGCATTGCGCAAAGCCCCACCCACCAAAAAAATTTTGGCTTTATGCGTCCGGGCAACAGCCTGAATCATTTTAAGATACGGAATGGTGTACAATGTTTGAGGTCTGTTCATGAGGTCAATGTGCGCAATAGCTTTGTGAGCGTTACCGTTACGAAGATTGTGACTCACTTACGCCTTGGGCAGCTCTGTTGTTCTTAAAACTTCTTCATCCACAAAAATAGGGATCTTGGCACGCACCGCGATGGCCACGCCGTCGGAAGGCCGAAGGTCAATGGACTTTAAGTCTCCGCGGATATCAAGAACAATGAGTTTGGCATGAAAGGTGTGCTCGATGACTTTATCAATAATGAGCTTTTGAGGCTGGGCCCCGAGCTCTTTGAGAATCGTCAAAATCAGATCATGAGTCATGGGACGGGCCACCTTCAAATTCGCCAAGCTCATCTTGATGCTCGAGGCTTCCACAAAACCGATCATAATAGGAAATTTGCGCTCACCCTGTTTTTCCTTAAAAACAATTACCTGGTCCTGACGCTTTTCATCAATAATAATCTTGCTTAAATCAACTTGAATGAGCTCCATGGCGCTACTTTTTCCCTTTCTTGAACATATGACTTAATTCGCTCATAAATTGATTCACGTCACGAAATTGGCGATAAACTGAAGCGAAGCGCACATACGCGACATCGTCCAACGTGGCCAGCCGCGCCATGACTTCTTCGCCGACTTCTTTAGATTCAACTTCGCGGTCATATTTTTTCTGAACCGCACGCTCGATCTCAGCGGTCACATCTTCCATGCGATCCATACTGATCGGTCGTTTTTCACAAGCCTTCACAATGCCAGCCAAAATTTTGGAACGATCAAAGGGCTGTCGCCGACCATCAGCCTTAACGACCATCAAGGGCACTTGCTCCACATATTCGTAGGTCGTAAACCGTTTTTCGCACTTCAAGCACTCTCGGCGCCGACGGATCGAACTCCCTTGGGAGCAAAGCCGCGAATCAACCACCTTTGTTTCCTTATAACGACATGCTGGACATTTCATAAATGAGCACTTCTGTTATGGAGCGCAGCGACATAACTGAATCGTGCGAATTTACTCTGCGCCCCGCATTGTGCGAGGTGTCGGAGACAAATGATCAATGAGCCACGCCCTAGCGAGGCGAACTTACCCTCAGGTAGCGCTAGCGACCGTGGGGTTTCCTTTTTAAAATTACTTATAGAACGACAGTGAATATAAGTTTGTCGAGCGAATTTACTCTGCGCCCCGCATTGTGCGAGGTGTCGGAGACAAATGATCAATG